>CASDOZ010000006.1 GCA_949282265.1 uncultured Bacteroidales bacterium
GGCCCCGTGTCGGAGCACGGGGTGACGGCGCAAACGCGCCGTTTGTGCTTTTTTGCCTGTCGCCCACACCCCTACGGTGTCATTCGCTTGTACGCCAATTGGGCGGCGGTTCGGCAACCCGTGCAAGCACGGTTGCGCTCACCTTGCACCAATTGTGCCGGCTCGGCGGCCGGCATGACCGGCGGAGTAGGGACGCGCAGGGAGAAAGGGGCAGGGCGTCGCCCCTTAATTGTGCGTTGCCGTATCCTTGGAAATGATTACCTTTGCAGCCGGAGAAATCAACGCGATGAAATACGATTTTGATGAACAGATAGACCGCCGCGGCACGGGTGCCTATAAATTGGAACAGCGCGAGGCGGTGTTCGGGACGGCCGATGTGCAGCCGCTCTGGGTGGCCGACATGGATTTCCGCACGCCGGATTTTATTCTGGATGCCATCCGCCACCGGCTGGAGCATCCCGTGCTGGGATACACGGTTACGCCTCCGGCTTATTATGATTGCGTGGTGCGCTGGGTGCGCGACCGGCACGGCTGGGACATACGCCCGGAGTGGATGGGATTCCTGGCCGGTATCGTGCCGGGGTTGGCCCATGCGGTCAATGCGTTCACGCAGCCCGGCGACGAGGTTATCGTGCAGCCGCCTGTCTATCCGCCTTTCCTGCACGTGCCGGAAAAGAACGGCCGCCGCGTGGTGTGCAACCCTTTGCGCGAGGCGGATGGCCGATTCGAGATGGATTTCGATGACCTGGAAGCCAGGATAACGCCGAAAACGCGGCTGTTTATCTTGTGCAACCCGCACAACCCGGGCGGGCGCACATGGGATGCGGACACTTTGCGCCGCCTGGCGGATATTTGCAGCCGGCGGGGCGTGCTCGTGCTTTCCGACGAGATACATGCCGACATGGCATTGCCGGGCAACCGGCATATCCCGTTTGCGACGCTGTCGGAAGCGGCCGCACGCAACAGCCTGACCTATATGGCGCCCAGCAAGACGTTCAACATACCCGGGCTTGTCAGTTCGTTCTACGTCATTCCGGATCCGGAGCTGCGGCAGCGTTTTGCCGCCTATCTGGACAGCTCGGAGCTGAATACACCCAATATCTTCGCTGTCGTGGCCACTTTGGCGGCTTATACCGTCCGGGGCGACGAATGGCGCCGCCAGATGCTGGACTACGTGCAGGGCAATGTGGATTTCGTGGTGGCGTTCTGCCGCGAACGTATGCCGGCCGTGCGGCCTATGGTGCCGCAAGCATCGTTCCTGGTGTGGCTGGATTTTTCGGCCTGCGGCCTGGATTCGGAGGCCTTGCAGCATAAAATGGTGCATGAGGCCAAAGTCGGACTGAACCAGGGCACGACTTTCGGTGCGGGCGGCGAACGGCATTTGCGGCTCAATGTGGCTTGCCCGCGGGCAAGGTTGTGCGAGGCGCTGGAACGCATGGCGGCCGCGCTTGAAAACGGAAATGTACAATAAATATATTATGGAAGGATTTAAAAGACGAAACGAAATGTTGCCTTCGGAATGGCATAAAAAGCCGGCGGCGAAAAAGGATTATACCGCGCAGACCCGCCGCCTGCCCGAAAAGGACATGATTTTCGGCATCCGCGCCATTATGGAAGCCATTGACGCGGGGCGCGAGATAGACAAGATTCTGCTCCGCCGCGACATGGGCAGCGACCTTGCGCGGCAGCTGTATGCCAAGTTGCAGGGTACGACGGTGCCCGTGCAGCGTGTGCCGCAGGAAAAACTGAACCGTTTCACGGACAAGAACCACCAAGGTGCGATAGCGTTTATCGCCCCGATAACGTTCCAGCGCATCGAGGATATTGTTCCCGCGCTGTATGAGGCCGGGCGCGTGCCTTTTGTGGTCGTGCTTGACGGTGTTACGGATGTGCGTAACTTCGGCGCCATTGCGCGCACGTGCGAGTGTGCCGGTGTCGATGCCTTGGTTATCCCGGCGCGGGGCGGCGCGGCCGTGAATGCCGATGCGGTCAAGACATCGGCGGGGGCCTTGCACTCCATTCCCGTCTGCCGGACGGAGAACCTGGCCAACAGTTTGCAGTTCCTGGCCGATTCCGGCCTGAAAATAGTGGCCGCCACCGAAAAAGCCGAGCAGCCGTACACGCAGTGCGAGCTGACCGGCCCGCTGGCGTTGGTCATGGGTGCGGAAGATACCGGCATTGCGCCGGAAAACCTCCGGCTGTGCCATGCGCAGGTCCAGATTCCCATGTTCGGGACTATCGCCTCGCTGAACGTGTCGGTATCGGCGGGCATTCTGATGTATGAAGTGATCCGGCAACGTTCCTGATAAGACATGACAGTACTGTACGAAGATAACCATATCATAGCCGTGAACAAGACCTGTTCGGAAATCGTGCAGGGCGACAAAACCGGCGACACGCCCCTGTCCGAGACGGTCAAGGCTTACATCAAGGAAAAGTACGCCAAGCCGGGCGCAGTCTTTTTGGGTGTGACGCACCGCCTCGACCGCCCGACGAGCGGGGTTGTGCTGTTTGCACGTACCAGCAAGGCGCTGGCGCGCCTGAATGACATGTTCCGGATGCACGGCGAGATACAAAAGACCTATTGGGCCATTGTGAAACGGCAGCCACATCCGGCCGAAGGACGCCTGGAAGATTACCTGTTCAGGAACGAGCAGCAGAACAAGAGCTATGTTTGCAACCCCGACCGGCCGGGGGCGAAAAAGGCCGTGCTGGATTACAGGACGATTGCGGTTTCGGAGCGTTACGCCTTGCTGGAAATCAATCTGGAAACCGGCCGGCATCACCAAATCCGGTGCCAGTTGGCGCATATCGGCTGCCCCATCCGCGGCGACTTGAAATACGGCTACGAGCGTAGCAACCCCGATGGCGGCATTTCGTTGCACGCGCGGAGCATACGTTTCGTGCATCCGGTATCGCGGCAAGGGGTTTACATAGAAGCGCCGGTACCGCAAAACGATAAATTGTGGGTTGTCATGGAGCAACTCGCGCAAGCAAATAGAGGAAAATGAAAAAAAGAGCATTGTTTATAGACCGCGACGGGACGCTGATAGTGGAGCCGCCGGTAACCTTCCAGGTTGATACGCTTGAGCAGCTGGAGTTTTTGCCGGGCGTGCTGCGCAACCTGCATTTCATCCGCCGGCATCTGGATTTCGAGCTGGTCATCGTTTCCAACCAGGACGGTTTGGGCACGGAAGCCTATCCGCAGGCGCATTTCGATGCGGTGCAGTCCAAAATGTTGGATATTTTCCGCACGGAAGGTGTCGAATTTGACGATGTTTTGATTGACAAATCATTTCCGGAAGACAACCTGCCGACCCGCAAGCCGGGTACCGGGTTGTTGGGCAAATATATGGGTGGCGATTATGACCTGGCGAACAGCTACGTTATCGGCGACCGCCTGACGGACATGCAGCTGGCGTGCAACCTCGGCACGAAGGCTATTTTTGTCGCTTCTTGCCTGCCGGACATGCCGGAGGCGGAACGTCAGGCGGCGTTGCAAGGTTGGAAGCAAAAGGTGGCGGAGGTCTGCCTGCCGGACACGTTCCGTGTGGCCGCCTCGTGGGATGACATATCCGAACTGCTGTTTGCCGGCGAGCGCAAGGCAGCCGTGCACCGCAAGACCAAGGAGACGGACATTTTCGTGTCGCTCGATTTGGATGGCACCGGCACGTGCGATATTTCCACCGGCCTCCACTTTTTCGACCACATGCTGGAGCAGATAGGCCGCCATTCCGGCTGCGACCTGACGGTGAAGGCTGCCGGCGATTTGCAGGTGGACGAGCATCACACCATCGAAGACACGGGCATTGTGCTGGGTGAAGCGCTCGAAAAAGCCCTTGGCGACAAACGCGGCATTGAGCGTTACGGCTTTTACTTGCCCATGGATGATTGCCTGTGCAGTGTCGCGCTTGATTTCGGCGGCCGCGCCTGGCTGGTCATGGATGCGGATTTCAAGCGGGAGCGCGTTGGCGACATGCCCACGGAAATGGTCATGCACTTCTTCAAGAGTTTGAGCGATGCGGCGCACATGAACCTGAACATAAAGGTGGAAGGGCAGAACGAGCATCACAAGATAGAAGGCATTTTCAAGGCTTTTGCCAAGGCCATCAAGATGGCGAAAAAGCGGGACATCTATAATTTCCGTTTGCCAAGCACGAAAGAAGTGTTGTAGAATGCGGAGGTGAACTATGTGGTTTATACTTGGAATTTTTTCAGCCCTGTCGTTGGGCTTTTATGATATTTGCAAGAAGAAATCGTTGCAGGGCAATGCGGTCATCCCCGTCTTGTTTTTCTCGATTTTGTGCTCGGGAATTTTGCTGTTGCCGTTCCTGTTGGTGTCGCGTTTCTGGCCGGAAGCCTTGTCCGGCACTATGTTTTATGTCCCGGCAGTCGATTTCCATACCCATGTGTTGATATTCTTCAAGTCGTTTTTGGTGCTTGCCTCGTGGTTGTGCGCCTATTTTTCCATGAAGAACCTGCCTATCACCATTGTCTCGCCGGTCAATGCGACGCGCCCGATGTGGACGCTGCTGGGCGCCGTGACCATTTTCCAGGAGCAATTGTCCGGTTTTCAGTGGGCGGGCATAGCCGTGGCTTTGTTGTCCATATTCATGTTTTCGGTGGTCGGCAACCGGGAAGGTGTTTCCTTTACGCACAACAAATGGATTTGGTGCCTGCTGCTGGCCACTTTGCTGGGTGCGTGCAGCGGCTTGTACGACAAATACCTGATGCGCACGCTGGACCGCATGGCGGTGCAGGTTTATTACATTTTCTACCAAATTGTATTGATGGCCATTATTCTGATGGTTGTGTGGTATCCGCACCGCAAAAAGCACACGCCGTTTGTGTGGCGGAACGTCATTGTACTGATTTCCGTGTTTCTGATTGTGTCCGATTTTTTATACTTTTATGCGTTGTCTTTGCCGGATTCGCTGATTTCCGTACTTTCCACTGTCCGCAGGGGCGGCGTAATCGTCCCGTTTGTCTATGGGGCACTCTATATGCACGAGAAAAACGTCCAATTGAAGGCACTTTGCCTGGGTGGCGTGATTCTCGGCATGATATTCCTGTTTTTAGGAGTTGTTTAAATGCTTGAAGATAAGTGCATTGCAGGAAGTTGAAATATTTTTTGCAAAAAAAGTGATTTTATTTTCTGGAATCAAACAAATTTCATATCTTTGCGCTTCCAAAAGTTAAGGTAAACAATTAAAGAATCGACAATATGAAAAGTGGAATTCATCCTGAAAATTATCGTCCTGTAGTATTCAAGGATATGTCGAACGGCGAACAATTCATTTCCCGTTCAACCGTGAACACAAAAGATACGGTAGAAATCGATGGTGTTACTTATCCATTGGTTAAATTGGAAATTTCCAGTTCGTCCCATCCTTTCTATACGGGCAAATCGAAATTGGTAGATACTGCCGGTCGTGTAGATAAGTTCATGAGCCGTTACGGAAAACGCGGCAAATAAATTTGCGTTTTCCTCTTGCAAGATATAAAAATAAGTCATATCTTTGCAGTGGTTTTCAGGAGGACTGAAAAAAATGGTGTGGTAGTTCAGCTGGTTAGAATACATGCCTGTCACGCATGGGGTCGCGGGTTCGAGTCCCGTCCATACCGCAAGGAGAGAATATCGGAAGATGTTCTCTCCTTTGTTTTATGCGCTCGGCTGTCTTTTTTTTTGCTCTTTTCTGGCTGATGGTTTTTGCCGTTTGGGTTCTGTATGTTGCCACGCTGTTCCGATATTGTTATTGGGTATTATATCGGATTTTATTGGCGTGCTGGAATAGATGGTTGTGTGTGGTTATATTGCAAGAAAAAACAATGTTCCAAATTCCTGTGAATTTGGAACATTGTTGTATGTTGATTCGGGTATGTAAGCCTACTCCCAGTAAGCGTGGTTTACTTTGCCGGACCAAGCGTCGGTAAATACTTGGTATTGTGATTGTCCGCCAATGATATAAATGCGTTTGTCGGCTTCATTCACGACAACGGATTGGTTGGTCCGCAATGCAAAATCTTCCGGCATGGAGTTGGCCGTTGAGTCGGGGGCAACCCAGTTCAATCCTTCGTCGGTAGTTTCCAATATATATGATGTCATCAATTTGCCATCCTGATCGGTGCCTCCGAACAACATTAATTTGTTATCGTAGTTGATGAGTGAAGCGCCAGCCAAGGAGCCGAACGAGGGCTGTTCTATGCTTAAATTTATCCAATAATCTCCGTTTTCTGTTGTCCAACGTTTGTTTAGAGGCATATTGTCAGCCGAATATCCGCCTATAACCAATGCTTTGGGTGTTTTTGTCCGTGATGTGAATGTAACACATGCAAAGTCGCTGATAGGGAAGCCTGCCGGGGTTGCTGTTCCTTGTTCCCATGTCGTGCCGTCGGTGGTGTGTGCAAAATAATATTCTTTGCTTTGCTTTTCTTGGATGATGCTCCATAGTTTTCCGTCAAAATCCATAAGCAGGCTCGTGAAAATGAATGGATTAGCCGACATGTCTATGCTTGTCCAATCAATCCCGTTTTCAGACCGGTATATGGTTGTTTCTGTTGCCATATACAATTTGTTGTCGTATGGAACCAATTGCTTGAAATTATTGTATGTGGGAAGCCCGTTGAATTTGTCTGCTGTTTGTTGCCATGTCGAGCCATCGGCAGATGTGTACAGATAGTTGTTGATGCCGCTGCTGACGAACAAATAGAGCGCGTCGTTGAACCAAATGGCTTTCTGGTTGCTGCCGGCATGTGTGTAGATTCTCGGATTCCGTTGTTCCCAGACATATAAGTCTGGATCTACTTGGTGCACATTGACATAAATGCTGTACCACATGGTGTCGATTCCATTGGCGGCATAATTTAGCAAACGTACTGGTTGTATGGAAAAGTCAACCGTATCGTTTCCTGTCAACACGATGGTGTCATCTCCGCAATATAAGATGGCTCCACCTGAGGGTGCATTGAAAGTGAATGTGGGGAATACGCTGTCTATGCGAGTTTGATAGGGCAGCGAGTCCGGGTTATATACCAGATTACTGTCGTTTACAATGGTGAAAACGGCTTCATCCAAATGTGGAATGCTATCGTTTGCTGCGAATGTTAATGCTGCCAATGTTGGATCGTCTGAAGGTGTCGTGTCATTTTCTTTATCTTTCAGACAAGCTGGCAATATGATTATGACACACGCCAAGTATATCATTCGCATTATTTTGTTGAGATTCATGAATCTTAAATTTTTAATATCCAGCTGCAAAAGTACAAGAAATAGATGTTGCAACTCTTAACATATTGTCTATTTATCCTTTTTTAGGAAACAAAAACGGTCTATTTATCGTCCTGAAGTAGCCGTTTGATAACTGTCTGCGCCGAAATTTCTCGATTAGCAGCTTCTGGAATCACAATGGACTGTGGACTTTCTATGACATCGTCCGTAACGATCATGTTGCGCCTTACGGGCAGGCAGTGCATGAAATAGGCATTGTTGGTTACGGCCATGTGTTTTTCGCTGACTGTCCAACTGCGGTCGGTACTCAGGATTTTTCCGTAGTTTGGGTCTTTATAAGCTGCCCAGTTTTTTGCATAAATGAAATCGGCTCCTTCAAAAGCTTTCATTTGGTCATATTCCACAGTCGCGTTGCGGACGAAACGTTCATCCAATTCGTAACCTTCTGGATGCGTGATTACGAAATCGACATCGGCCTCGTTCATGAAATCGGCAAAAGAATTGGGAACGGCTTGCGGAAGTGCCCGCGGGTGCGGTGCCCAAGTGAGTACGACTTTCGGGCGGGCTTTCTTTTTGTACTCTTCTATGGTAATCAGGTCGGCAAATGCCTGCAATGGATGCCCTGTGGCAGCTTCCATACTGAATACGGGTTTACCGGAATATTGTATGAATTGGTTCAGGATAGTTTCTTGGTAGTCGAACTGCTTGTCTTCGAAACGTGCGAACGAACGGACTCCGATAATGTCGCAATAGCATCCCATGACAGGGATCGCTTCTAGAATGTGTTCCGGCTTGTCACCGTCCATGATGACGCCGCGTTCAGTTTCCAGTTTCCATGCACCTTGGTTTATATCCAGCACGATGGTATTCATGCCCAAGTTCATGCCGGCTTTTTGCGTACTCAACCGCGTGCGTAAGCTGGAATTGAAAAATACCATGAGCAAGGTCTTGTTCTCTCCGATGTATTTGTAGGCATAGCGGTTCTTTTTGATTTCCAAGGCTTCTTTTACGGCGGCTTGCAAGTTGCCTAAATCTTTGACATTAGTGTATGATTTCATGTGGTTTCGCTTTGAAAAGTTTTATAAAATTTCAAATTTGTCGGCGTCACGCCATATTGGGAATTTTGCCCGTGCCTGATGCAGATGTTCTACATCCAAAGTGGCAGTTTTTGTTCCGGCCTCGTTGTCGACAAAAGTTGTTTGTATTCTGCCCTTGTAGTCCAACACGATGGAATGTCCGTTATACGGGATACCAAGTCCATCGATGCCTGTGCAATTGACGGCGCAGACATAACATTGGTTTTCCACAGCCCGCGCGGGCAATAAGGCATCCCAATCGGATATGCGCTTTTCTGGGAAGTTGGCGACATAGACAAGCACGTCGTAGTCGTTGCCTGTCATGTTCCGGCTCCATACGGGGAAACGCAGGTCGTAGCAGACCAAGATGCAGAAAGAAACATTCTTGTATTTTACGGTCAAGCGTTTTGTGCCGGGTGTGAACAATTCGTTTTCCTTTCCCATGGAAAACAAATGGCGTTTATCCGCATGGTGGATTTGTCCGTCCGGCTCAACCAGGAACGCCCTGTTATGAAGAAAACCATTATCAGTAGCCAAAAAGCTGCCGATAATGGCTATTCCTGTATTATAAGCCCATTTCCGTAAAGTCTGCACCGTTTCTTGCTGCATGTTCTCCGCCAGTTCCGGGCGGTCTATGCAAAATCCGGTAGAAAACATTTCCGGCAATATCGCTACATCGGTTTTTCCGGCAAGGGCAGCTAACTTTTTCTCAAAAAACAGGAAATTAGCTTGCTTGTCAGTCCATGCGATAGGATATTGCAACAGGCTGATGTTCATTTTAAATCCATCTTACATAGCAGAAATCTTGTCTATGCGGCAGTTCGTCGTTTTTCGGGAACATACGGAACGCATATTTGAACGGGCCTGCATAATCCAACTGGTAATTCAGTGCAAACGTAAGTTTGGAACCTTCGCTCTTAATCAAACTCATTTCTGCTACATCGTATAAGCGGTCTTGGTTGTTTTGTTCCGATTTTACGGTAACCAATTCAATGCCTATGCCATGTGTTTTCATGTCTTTGACATCGATTTCTACGCTCAGGTTGTAGTTTTCGCCAACCAGCGGGTTGTGCGTCAGCTGGTCCGATGTGGATACTTTTAACACTTCGATATTATCCCAATTGGCAGCCACATCTTCTTTCCAAGCTACGATTTCTTTGGCTTTTGCGCAATGATTGGCCTGCAAATAGGCAGAACGTTTGGCCATTTTGTTGTAGAACCGTTCAAAATAATCATCCATCATGCGCTTGGTCGTGAACCGTGGTGTGATTTGCGATATGGAATTTTTGATGGTCTGTATCCATTCAGGAGAATATCCCTTGCTGTTTTTAGCATAGTACATGGGGATAATCTCATTTTCCAGCATTCTGTATATGGTTGCCGCATCCAATTGGTCTTGCTGAGCTTGGTTTTCGTAGGTACGCTTTTCAGTCAAGGCCCAACCGGCACCTTTCACGTAGCCTTCTAACCACCATCCATCCAATACGGAGAAGTTCAAAACACCGTTCATCTGGGCTTTCTCGCCGGATGTCCCGGATGCTTCTAGCGGACGTGTTGGCGTATTCAACCAGATATCGACACCGGAAATCAAACGTTTGGCCAAACGCATGTCGTAATTTTCCAAGAAAATGATTTTGCCCAAGAATTGAGGCATACGTGATATTTCAACGATGCGTTTGATCAGTCCTTGTCCACCTCCATCGGCAGGGTGTGCTTTTCCTGTGAAGAGGAACTGGACCGGACGCGATGGGTTGTTGACGATTTTTTCTAAGCGTTCCAAGTCGGTGAACAACAAGTGTGCGCGTTTGTAGGTGGCAAAACGGCGTCCGAAACCGATAATCAGCGCATCTGGATTGATGCTCTCCAAGATGGAAACAATGCGCGAAGGATCACCTTGGTTTTTCAGCCATGTTTCAGCGAATTGTTCGCGTATGTATTTGATTAACTTGTTTTTAACTGTTGTGCGAACTTCCCAAATTTCATCATCTGGAACATCTTGTATGGCTTTCCAGATTTGCATGTTGGATTGGTCTTTATAAAAGCCCGGTGTAAAGTTTTTCTCATATAAAGCCTTCCATTCGGAAGCGGTCCATGTTGGCAGATGTACACCGTTGGTAACATAGCTGACATGTAATTCTTCGGGGAAATAACCTTGCCATATCGGACTGAACATTTTCTGTGAAACTTTGCCGTGTAGCCAGCTGACGCCATTTACTTCCTGGCAGGTGTTGCAGGCAAAGACGCTCATGCTGAATTTTTCGTCGGAACCCGGATGCTCGCGCCCCATGTCGATAAATTCGCCCCACGAAATGCCTAATTTGGCAGGATATTCGCCCATGTATTTACCGAACAACCCTTCGTCGAAACTGTCGTGTCCAGCAGGTACAGGTGTGTGGACGGTGTAGAGTGAACTTGCACGTACCAATTCCAATGCTTGGTTGAATGTCAAATGGTATTCTGTCATGTGGTCAACCAAACGTTGCACGTTAATCAACGCTGCATGTCCTTCATTGCAGTGGTAAACTTGTTTTTTGATACCTAGTTTTTTCAAGGTCAGCATACCACCTATGCCGAGCATGATTTCCTGTTTTAGGCGGTTTTCCCAGTCGCCTCCATATAGCTGGTGCGTAATGGAGCGGTCAAATTCGCTGTTCAGCTCATTGTCTGTATCAAGCAAATATAGGTTGATCCGTCCAACTGAAACTTGCCAAATGTACGCATAAACGGTACGTCCCGGATAAGGCACTTCTACTACTACCGGATGGTCTTGCGAGTCTTTTACCTGTTTGATAGGCAGGTTGGCAAAGTTCTGGGCTTCGTAATTAGCAATTTGCTGCCCTTCCATGGAAAGGGTTTGCGTAAAATAGCCGTAGCGATACAGGAAACCGATAGCGGTCATGTCTACATTGCAGTCACTGGCTTCTTTCAGATAGTCGCCAGCCAATACTCCAAGACCTCCTGAATATATTTTCAGTACCTCAGTCAGGCCATATTCCATCGAAAAATAGGCAATGCTTGGTTTAGATGTATCTTTGGGTTCGTTCATGTATGCGCAAAACTCATCATAAACCTTGTTGAGTGTTGCCATGAATTTTTTATCATTGCTGAGTTCGACAAGTTTGTCGTAACTTAAAATATTGAGCAGGACAATTGGATTGGATGCAGCCTTTTTCCATGCTTCTTCGTCTATATGACGGAAAATATTTTTCGCGTCAGAATTCCACACCCACCAAAGGTTCTGGGCAAGTTCTTCTAATTTTTTTAATTTCTCCGGCAAATTGGTTTTTACATTGATTTCTTTCCAATTTACTTGGTTTACTTGATTGACTTTAATTTTCATATTATAAGTATAATGTAGTTTAAAGTTGTCTGTTATTTTTGCGGGTGCAAAGGTACAAAAAAATCCGTTTTTTTACAACGGATTTTTTGTGACCTTGACAATTCGTCGAAAATCATGGGCAACCGTTATGAATTTAGAGATTTTCTAAGATATTTTGTAGCCACATCCAGCATCGTTGGGTGGATTTTATGCTTAATTGTTCGCTTGGAGAATGTACGCCGCGCATGTCCGGCCCGATGGAAATCATGTCCAGATGGGGATATTTTTCTAAGAAAAGCCCGCATTCAAGTCCTGCGTGTATGGCGCGCACTTTGGCTGTTTCGCCGAATAAGTGGCTAAACGATTGCTGTGCAGTGCGTAACAAAGCGGAATCCACATTTGGCTTCCAGCCAGGATAACCATCGCCGTGCGTCACGGTTGCGCCTGCCAGTTTGAACGTGCACGCTACCATTTGCCTTACATCGTGTTTGGCCGATTCGATGGAGCTGCGTTGGCTGGTCGTTATGATGATTTCTTGCCCGTCCATTTTGATGGAAGCCAGGTTTGTGCTGCTTTCGACCAAGCCCGGCATGTCGCGGCTCATGGCCATGACCCCATGCGGGCAGGCATAGACGGCTTGTATCAGCCTGACTGATAATTCCTTGGCCAGAACCTGTCCCGGCAGGCTTTCGCTTTCCAATTCCATGCGGAAGCCCGTTTCCGTTTTCCCGATTTCCTGCTCTATGTCGGCAATGAAATGGTTCAGTTCGATGCGTAGCGGCTCTTTGTAGTCATGCGGTACGCAGATGATGGCATAGGCCTCGCGGGCTATGGCATTGCGCAGGTTGCCGCCATCAATATGGGAAATGCGCAAATCGGTTTGTTCGTTTAGCCGATACAAAAAGCGGTTCAGTATTTTGTTGGCATTGCCTCTTCCTTTTTCAATGTCATCGCCGGAATGTCCGCCGAGCAGGCCTTTTATGCTGACTTTGGCGGCAAAATAATCGGCGGGGGCTTTTTCCCATGCAATGGGGAAAGTGGCGACAGTGTCGATGCCGCCGGCGCAGCCGATAAAAATCTGGCCGTCATCTTCGGAGTCGAGGTTTATGAGCGATTTGCCTTTCAGCAGGTGGTTGTCCAAGGCAAAAGCACCGGTCAGGCCGGTTTCTTCATCGACGGTGAACAGGCATTCCAAGGCAGGATGCTTGATTTGGTCGGAGCACAGTGTCGCGAGTGCCATGGCCATGCCGATGCCGTTGTCGGCACCGAGTGTCGTGCCGCGGGCTTTCAGCCAGTCGCCATCAACGTATGTTTCTATGGGGTCATTGTCAAAATCATGTTGGATGTCGGCATTCTTTTCGCACACCATGTCCATGTGGGCTTGCAGAATGATGCCTGGTTTTGCTTCATAACCGACCGTGGCCGGTTTGCGGATGATGATGTTACCGGCTTGGTCTGTTGCATGTTCCAAGTGATGCTTTTTTGCAAAATCTTGCAAAAAGGCAATGATTTTCCCTTCTTTTTTGGATGGGCGTGGTACTTGGGTTATTTCGGCAAAAATGCCGAAAACTTCTTTGGGTTCTAAATTCTGCATGTCGTATAATTTTAAAATTGTTTTTATAACCTGTTTGACGGACAAATGTACGCATTTATCTTGAATAGGGGTGGCAAATTGTGGTTAAAAACTGCTTAAAAACCGGTTTCATGCGTCCGGGTGGGGTGTAGTGAGCATTTGGCGGCTTTACATGTCGCCGAAATCGATTTGCAGTTGCATGGCATCTGCCGTTTCGGGGACGTTTCCGACGCTTACGCCTAACAGGCGGATTTTTCTTGTCCCGGTTTCAGCGCCATCCAACAATTCCCGAGAGATTTGTTGTAGTTGTTCCGGCTCATCTATGATGCAGGGCAGGGTTTTGGAACGGGTAATCTGTTTGAAATCATTGTATTTGAGTTTAAGCGTAACGGTTTTGCCACGGAAATTGTGCTTGTCCATGCGCCGCCATACGTCCATGCAAACAGCGTGCAATTCGTTTGCAAGTTGTTGCTTGTCGCCTATGTCTTCGGCAAAGGTCGTTTCGGCGCCAAGCGATTTCCGTTTCCGGTCGGGTGTAACCTCCCTTGTGTCAATGCCTCGCGCATATTCGTAATAGTTGTGTCCGGCTTTGCCGAAATGTTTGACAAGTTCTGGTTCATCCCATAGGCGTAAGTCTGCGCCATTTTGAATGCCTAATTCGTGCATTTTCAAGGCTGTTACTTTGCCGATGCCGAAAAACTTCTCGATGGGCAAGGCCGCGATGAACGCATCTATTGCTTTGGGAGGTATGACAAACAATCCGTCCGGTTTCCGGTAGTCGGAAGCGATTTTTGCCAGCATTTTGTTGATGGAAATACCTGCTGAGGCTGTCAATGCCGTTTGTTCGAAGATGCGTTGTTTGATTTCGCGCGCCAATAGCGTTGCCGATGGCAAGTGCGAGACATCGAGGAAAGCCTCGTCAAGCGATAGTGGTTCAACCAAATCCGTGTAGTCATGGAAGATGGCTTGTATTTGCCTGGAAACGTCTTTGTACACATCCATGCGTGAAGGCACGAAAAGCAGCCCGGGGCACAAGCGTGCTGCGCGTGTGCTGGGCATGGCCGAATGGACACCGTATCGTCGTGCTTCATAGCTGGCTGTCGCCACAACGCCGCGCGGCCCTTGATGTCCTACGGCAATCGGACGCCCGCGCCATTCCGGGTGGTCGCGCAACTCGATGGAAGCATAAAACGCATCCATGTCGATGTGTATGATTTTACGTGTCTGCATGTCCGTATGGGATGTGCAAAGATACGGATTTTTCCTCTCGAGTTGCAGGGGCGACTTGGCATAATTTGTAATCAAAATCGTATTACATTTTTGTGGATTAGTTGCATTTTGTTCCGTTCAATGCTGCTAATTTTGTGGAATATTGCAAATTATGAAATTATAAAAATCATTGAATGCAATTGATGGAATTTTAATCTATTTGCCAAAGTCGTTTTGACCGGCGTGTGCTGAAGTAATATTTTTTATTCCCCTTTCTTAAATGTGTTGCTTTCTTCCGCTGGTGGCGGTGCTACATATTCCTGTTCAAAGAAAGCAATGACCTGCCCGACCAGTTGGTTTATTGCTTCAGCGTCTTTGATGGTTTCTATGGGAAAGCCGAAAATACAGGTTTTGTATGGGCCGTCGTGAGCAATGGCTGCGCTCAGGTTGTTGTCCGTGTAGCGCATGAAAGTCCAGCTATTTTCGCCGGCAGGCTCTATCCCGTCGGGTGATTCTACCGGATAGCGTTTAGGATTCGGCAGGGTATAATATTGATAGGTTTGGTTGTTCTTCAGCACTTTCGTCGGGTTGGCTACGGTTCTGGCTTTCCCGCTTTGTGACGCATGGTTGCTGCGATGCTTGTAGTGCAGGATGTTTTGTGCAAAACTTCGGTCAATGGCTGTGCTCAGGCTGTCTTCCCACAAGTCTGTTCCGATATATGCGCCGCTGGCCAAAACATGCCCTCCTTTTCGTGTGTAGGCTGCAATGGCTTGTTGCAATCTCTCTGGAAAGGTCTTGTAACGGACGGTCGGCATGTCGGTTCCTTGCCGTGTCTGTTTTTGCTTGCCTAAAATCAGATCGATGAAGCAATAGGTGCTGTCAAGCTGCGTGCTGTCAATGGTGGCGGCCGATGCGGATACATACGAATAGCCATGGGCGGCAATGGCTTTGCCGTGTATGAGCGGGTAGTCGAATGTGTTCCCGGCCACGAGCGTCTGCTCGTATGTGGCGTAACTAGCCCCGAAACCAGGGGCGTCATCGTCCGACCACGGGACGAATTTCCGGAATTCATATTGTTGTCCGGTGTAACTTACGTCGTATCCGTATGGGATGGCGTAGCTGTTCGGGATAAAACCGGCGTATGTCGAATCGAAGGCAAAACTTTCGGGGGCGCACAGGCGGTCGAATCCGTTGATGATAAGCGCAGTGCCCTTGCTTTCTGGTGCCATGTAGGCGGATAGTGTTTCCGAGGGGAGGGACAGGCCGCCGTTGTTGGCTGCTGCGACCCGGAATGAATAATGCGTCGCAGGTTCTATCGGCATGATAAATTCAGCCGCATTGACCCGTATGCCGTTGTCGAACCCGCCATCGTCTTTTTTTGTGTACAGAATGTAATGGGTGGCTTTGGCGGTTGGTTCCAGCTTGTCATTGGTCGGCCGCCAGCTCAGTTTTATGCTGTCCTTGCCCGCCGGGCTGATGGCAAATGCATGTACGGGCAGTGGTTGTATGATATAGTTGGTGTTATATTGCAAATGTACATAGCGCAAAATGGCTTTGTAAACGGCTCTGCATACGGTGAATTTGAACAATGGATCGTGTCCGTACCGCATGTCTGCAAAATTCTGGTGCGAGAGCAGTTCCAGGATCATGCTCGGCATTTCCGGATTGCGTGTTTCGCTGTACGATTTGTTGAAGATGGCACGCCTGCTCCATTCCGGCGCCATGGTCGCTCGTATGTCCTCGACAATCTGTGTTTGCACCATGTCGGCGAGGTCGCGGCTGTTATACCGCGTTATCCCTGTCGGGAATGTGGGTTGTTTGTCGTTGTTGCGTGATGTGAATATGGTCAGTGTGCCGATGATGGAATCGGTCAGTGTTGTACCGGCATCGGAATGGAAAGCCAGGACCAATTGCAATGGTATGTTGAGGCCTGGCTTTTGCGGGTTTGCCGCCGAGCCTCCGGCAAGGTAATTGGCCCAGCGTCCGCGGCAACTGAAATCATCGGTATAGTCGTTCATGCCTGCCGTGTAATTATATACGGAATCAGGGATGCCTGCCCATTGCAGGTAATAACGTGCGCCTTCCATGTAGCGCGGGTAGCCGCTGACGGAATATTCGCCCACGCTGTCGGTTTGCGCCCTGCGGGCGATATTGCCCATGCCGCCTCCGAATTTCACGGCATCGGCACTGACAATGCCGTTGTCATGTTTGCTCACGTTGGTCAGCACGACTTTGTTCGGGTCGCCTTGGCGGAAGTGGAACGTGCCGAGGTAAACCCACGTGCCGCCGCCCATTCGTTGGTTCACTGAAAATTCCGTTTGCCCGCCGGCATGGTACACCGTATAATGCGCATCGGTGATGCTGCGCGGCATGGTTTTGTAGGAAACATAAACGGCATAATCGCCGTCGGCCGGCAAATCGGGAATCCATTCTATGTACGATGGTTCATCGGTTGGTGCGGTTGTCTTGCTGTAACAATATGAACCGGCCTTGAATGGATTTTCACCTTCCGTATAGAATGGCTTGCTGGCTTGGAATCCTCCTGAGCGGCTTATATCCCAATTGTATTGCCGGTTGTAAACGACACAGCGGTTTTGGTTGTCGAAATTTTCATTGTCCACGATTTCTTCGTGCAGTTGCGTGTCCCGTTCGCGGGGTTGCAGGACGATAGCTCCCGCATTTTCGAGCATCGGTACTAAAAAAGGCATCGTGTATGAGCTTGTGTAGAGGTCTTCCACGGTTTGCAACAGGCGTGCCCGTTGCCATTCCCAACGGTTCAGGTTCTGGTCGAAATGGTAACCGTGGCTTCCCCATAGAGCTATGTGCTTGCCTTGCAGCCCGTTGTTGATTTTGACAGGCAATGACAGATTGCGTACGAGTGGTGTCGTTGTGGGCAAACGGTAGCTCCCTTTGCGCTTGTTTGCCGGCAGGTAGGCATCGGGAATTAATTCGTCGATGGTCTTGCCATCGGTTATGATTTCGACTTGCGCTTCTTCGTCTTCCAGCATTTTTTGCACGACCATTTTCAATTCTGCCGTATTTTCCGGCCGGAAAGGAATGTAAGCCAGGTTTTCGTTGGCTTCAATACGGAAAACGTTGTCGATGTATCCCATGCGTTTTACGGTAACGTTCAGCACGTTTGCATACTTGTTCGCGTACAATGTGAGCGTGTCAGCCAGTTGGGCTTTGGTGAACGGTAGGGCCAACATTTGTGTGGTGGTACATGTGGCCATCAATGCGAATATGTAAAATCTGCGTTTCAAGGCAAGTAGGGTTTGTTGTGGGTTAGCATTTATTTTTGTTCCTGCTTGGCAACCAGCATACCGCATGCGGCCAGAATGTCTTCGCCGCGTGAACGGCGGATGGTGGTCATGATACCGTTCCCAGTCAGATAATCCCTGAAAAACTCCATGCGCTCAAGGTTGCTGCCTTGCAGTTCGCTGTTCCCGTCAGAATGGAACTTGATCAGGTTGACGCGGCATGGAATGTTACGGAGGAGTTTCATGAGTTCCACGGCATGGCGCATGGTGTCGTTTTTTCCATCAAACAGGATATATTCGAACGATACGCGCCTTTGGTGCCTGAAATCATACTTGCGGAGCAGTTTCAACGTTTCGGCCAGTGGATATTTTTTTTCTATGGGCATAAGTCCAGCCCGTTCGTGCGGGAACGGATTGTGCAGGCTGATGGCCAGATGACAGTCCGATTGTTCCAGAAAAACTTTCAGTGCTGGTGGCAACCCGACGCTTGAAACCGTGATGCGCCGCGGGCTGAACGCGCATCCCCAATCGGCTGTCAGCGCGTAGAGTGAGCACATCACTGCGCTGATGTTGTCGCACGGCTCGCCCATGCCCATGTAAACCAGGTTAGTCAGCAGCGAGGCTTCCGGAATGGAAAAAATCTGGTTCAGTATTTCGGCGGTCGTCAATTGTCCGTGGAAGCCCAGACGGCCGGTCATGCAGAAACGGCAGCCCATGCGGCAACCTGCCTGTGTGGAAACGCATAGCGTGTGCCGGTCGTTGTCGGGAATATAAACGGCTTCGACGAACTGGCCGTCGCCGGCGGCAAAAAGATATTTTTTCGTGCCGTCGGCCGAACAAGCTTCTTTCACTGGCGCGTGTCGTCCGATGACGTATTTTTCTGCCAATGCGGCACGTCCTTTTTGCGAAATGTTGGTCATTCCGGCTATGTCGGTTACGCGTTTTTTGTAAATCCATTCGGCCATTTGTTTGCCCGTATAGGCCGGCAGGCCGACTTCCTGCGCAATTCCCTGCAATTCCTGCAAATTCTTTCCGAGTAATGTCGAGTGCATGGCGGGTGATCTGTCTTAACTGTTGGCAAAGATAGGGATAAAAGACGGATTTGGGAAATCTGTCGGGTAGTTTATCCGTTATTTGCGGCTGACAGCTTCCAGCATCGGCTCAACGGAAACGGTCTGTCCTGTGGCTTGCAACATCCAGTAATCGGGTGTCAGTCGTCCTGCCGGATAGATGCGCTGGATTTCCTCACCGATGTTTTTGCCGGCAAACTGTTTTTCCAGTTGAAACTCGATCAAGTGCCCATATGGGTAATTCGGCAGATAGAGCGGGTAGTCTATCATGTGCGAATAAATGGCCAGGATTGGCGAATCCTTTTCGCCTAATATGGGTGCGTAGTATATGTTCCAGATTTCCTGTGCATTCCGGATGACAGCCTGTTTCAAATCGGTAACCGTGGCTTGCGGGTTTTCATAGAGCCATTTCCATGTACGCATGTCAACCAATGAGACGCCCATTATTTCGTAGCATCCCCAGAAAATGTCCAAGTTGGTCATTTTGCTTTTCTCAGGGTCATTGTCGTTGTATCCGAGCAGTTCAAGGTCGCGTTTTTGGAAAACGAATGCCAGTGCCTCGGTAAATCCCGTGTTCGGAATGCCGCACATGATGTAATTGTCCACATCGTGCAGTGAGATTGTTTGTTCCACGTTGTGCCCGAATTCATGCACGGCTATGTTATAGCCTTTGTAATCCATGCCGTCGGCATTGACGCGCGTGCGCAACCTTGCCTTGTCGTCGCGCATGAGCGCGCCCCAAGCGTGTCCGGCGCCCCGTGACGCATCCACGGCCACGTGGTTGCAAATGAACGCTGCTTTTTCCTTGCTGAATCCCATTTTTTGCAGGATGCCGGGCAGGGCGGCGGCAAAGGCTTCCGTGTCGGGATACAGTTTGCGGGTCTGCACGGACAATTGCTCTTCGGGAATGTTGCTGCGGGTCTTGAAACCATCGTACCAAATGTCATACGGGCGGAGTTCGCGTCCGAGCCGTTCGCGGATCATTGCGGCGGTTTCTGCCACCTGCGGCGACGACAGCAGTTGGGTAAACAGCTGTTCAATTTCATCATATGAAACTTCCATTTGCTGGTCGAAGGCACGCAGGATATAGGTATTGTAGGCCGGATTGTACTTGTCGGCCTTGCGTTGCGCATGGAATTGGTTCAGCAGTTTTTGGTAGCGTGTGCCTGGTTCCTGCCGTATCTTTTCTTCTTGCCCGTTTTTGAAAATCCGGTTGGAAACCGGTTGCCATTCATAACTGCCGTTGTTGATGACTTGTTCTGGAATTGTTTGGTTTACAATGTGTTTCATGACACAGTAAATCATTTCCTGTTTTTCCGTACCTCTGGTCTTGTCAGCATAATCCGATTTCAATTCGTCGCGCAGTCCCCAGTGCGCAATCAGTTTCATGCCATCAGGAAACAATTGTTCACCGTTTTCGGTGCGCAGTTTGTCCATGACGATGTTGTAGTTTGAAATGTAATTGTCGGCATCCGTAAGCACGGAGGCTATTTCCTGTGTGATTTCGGCCGGTACGCGCGATATGAACACGTCACCCAGACGTGCGTAAGCCCATTCTTGGCGGTTCCAGGTTTTGCCGTGCTCGTTCTTTTCCTGCAAATTGTAAAACGGGAAGTTCAGTTTGACGATAAATGCTATTTTGTTGGCGAACATGTCTTCCGCGAAGTGTGCGGATGGCTCGTATGCGCCGAACGCTTCGTCAATAGGTGTTATGTCGCTGCCGGTTACGTGGATCGGCATTTTCAAGGCAACGCTCATTTTGTTGTAATTGCCCATAAGTATTTCCAGGTCGGTTTGTATCTTGCGGAACAGTATTTCCCTTCCGGCCAGGTCGGCCACATAGTTCTCCGTGCAGAAATCAATAAATTCCGCCGGAGTTCCGTCTTCCGCTTCCCAGAATTGTGCGGTTTGCTCCACGCCCTTGCTGACTAATTCAGTGTCGGCAGCTGGTTGGGCTTGCATGATGCGTCCAATGGCGGTTTGTACATCCTTGTTGGAAATAGAACTGATGGAATTGTTTTTTTCAGTCGTGTGGCAAGCCGTAAACATAATTGCAAATAATAAGAAAGTTTGTTTCATAAACGTTGGTTCAATATGGTTTGAAATGGCATGTAGAAATCCATGTTGCTACATATCTGGCAAAAATACAAGTTTTTTTGCAAAAGGAAAATGTTTGCCCGAAAACAAATGTTATCTTTGCCCAACCAAAACTGTTTTTATGAAGAAATTAATGCTTATCGATGCGTACGCCATGATTTACAGGGCGTATTATGCTTTTATCAAAAATCCGCGTATCAACTCCAAAGGAATGAACACGTCGGCCATTTTCGGCTTTATCAATATCATGGAAGATGCTATCCGGCGCGAGCAGCCTACGCATGTGGGTGTCGCATTCGACCCGAAGGGCAAGACATTCCGGCACGAAGCCTACGAACCGTATAAGCAGCAGCGTGAAATCACACCGGAAGATATCCGGAAATCGGTACCGGTTATCAAGCAGTTGTTGGAGGCGTATCGGATTCCGGTGCTGGAAGTCCCCGGATTCGAGGCGGATGATGTGATAGGCACTTTGTCAAAAGAGGCGGAAAAGGAAGGATTCACAGTGCTGATGCTTACTCCTGACAAAGATTACGGGCAGTTGGTTTCGGAAAATATTTTCATGTACCGCCCACGCCACAGCGGAGGTTTTGAGCAAATGGGGCCGCAGGCAGTCTGCGAAAAATATTCCGTGCAGGATGTTTCCCAGATAATCGATTTGCTCGGCTTGATGGGCGACAAGTCGGATAATATTCCTGGCTGCCCGGGGGTCGGCGAGAAAACGGCAGTGAAGCTGCTGGCCGACTTTGGCAATATCGACAATCTGTTGGAAAATACGGAAAAACTGACCGGCGCATTGCGGACAAAGATAGAGATGAACAAGGAGAACATCCGTTTTTCACGCTATCTGGTTACAATCCGCACGGATGTCCCGATTCAGTTTGAGCCTGACAAACTTTTGCTGGAAGAACCGGACAAGAAAGCCTTGGCTGACTTGTATCGTGATTTGGAATTCAGGACCTTGTTGGTCAAGTTGCAGCAAGGGGGCGCGGATGCGGTTGCGGAATCTCCAGCCAAGGAAACTAAAAAAACTTCGGCAGATAGTTCCCAACTATCTTTGTTCGAGGATGTTAAAAAGGAACCCTCCACTTCCATAGAAACCTATATATTTTCGCAGGTAGAGCCGGACGACAGGAATTTTTTAATGCTTAGGGATATTCCGCACGATTATCGCTTGGTTGCAGATGAGGAAGGTATCCGGCAGTTGGCCGCTGAATTGTTGCAGCAGACGGCTGTCTGCTTTGATACGGAAACGACCAGCCAGGAAGCAATGAGGGCGGAAATTGTGGGAATATCATTCTGTTGGCGCGGTTACGAGGCTTATTATGTTCCCTTGTCAGCGCAACAGGAGGAGGCGGCGCGCACTTTGGAACATTTCCGTCCTTTTTTCGAGAATGCCGAAATCGAGAAAATCGGGCAAAACATGAAATATGATTTGCTTGTGCTGAAACAATACGGTTTTGAAGTGCGCGGTCCCATGTTCGATACTATGATAGCGCATTATCTCTTGCAGCCAGAACTGCGCCATGGCATGGACTATATGGCTTCGATTTATTTGAAGTACAAACCTATTTCCTATCAGGAACTTGTTGGAAAAGGGAAAGATATGCTGTCTTTGCGCGATGTCGATGTGCAGCGTGTGTGCGAATATTCATGCGAGGATGCAGATGTTACTTTCCGTTTGAAGTCGATTTTGCAAATGTTCATTGAGTCGCAGAACCTGGCTTCTTTGTTCCATGATGTGGAAATGCCGCTGATGCAAGTGCTTGCCGATATGGAATACACAGGTGTGCGTATTGACTTGAAAGCCTTGAAGCAATCGTCCTCTGTTTTGACACGCGAGCTGGAACAGGTTGAGGCTGAGGTACAAATGCTGGCTGGAGTTACTTTTAATATTTCTTCCCCGCGGCAGGTCGGTGACGTACTTTTTGATGTACTGCATCTGGACGACAAGGCTAAACGTACCAAGAGCGGGCAATATTCCACTTCCGAGGAGGTTTTGGAACAATTGAGGCATAAGCATCCGGTTGTTGAGAAAATTCTGGAGTATCGGATGATCAAGAAATTGCTTAACACCTATATAGATGCTTTGCCGCTGCTGATTAATCCGAAAACAGGAAAATTGCATACTTCTTTCAACCAGACTATTACGGCAACCGGACGATTGAGTTCAAGCAATCCGAATTTGCAGAATATCCCGGTGCGCACTGAGCTTGGCAGGGAAATCAGAAAGGCATTCGTGCCGGAACCCGGCCATGTTTTCATGAGCGCAGACTATTCACAGATAGAGTTACGTTTAATGGCGCATTTGAGTGGCGATGAGCACATGGTGGAGGCTTTCCGGAACGGAAATGACATTCACGCTGCTACGGCTGCCCGGATTCATAAGATTGATTTGGCGGATGTCACGCCGGACATGCGCAGGGAAGCCAAAACGGCTAATTTTGGTATAATTTACGGCATTTCGGCATTCGGTTTGGCAGAGCGTTTGAATATTTCGCGAACAGACGCTAAAAATTTGATAGACAACTATTTCGATACTTATCCGCAAATAAAGGATTTCATTCAGAATGCTATCCAGAAAGCGCAGGAGACTGGCTATGCGGAAACTTTGTTGCACCGCAAACGCTATTTGCCCGACATTAATTCACAGAACCGTACTGTGCGCGGTTATGCCGAACGCAATGCAGTCAATGCGCCCATACAGGGAACGGCTGCGGACATTATAAAAATAGCCATGATAAATATTTCCCGCCGTTTGCATGAAAACGGTTACAAGGCGCGAATGACCATGCAAGTGCATGATGAGTTGACGTTTACAGTTCCGCAAAATGAGTTGGAAGATGTGCGTAAAATAGTTGTGGAGGAAATGGAGCATGCCATGCAATTGAAGGTTCCGTTGAAAGTGGAATGTGGAATAGGGGATAGCTGGTTTACGGCACATTGATGTGCTTTTGCATCGCTTTTATAAAAAACAAGGCGGCCTGAAAAAACAGAGCCGCCTTGTTTCTTCTGCTTTTTGTTTACAGTTCCCAAGCCAATGCGCTTGCACCCAATACGGCTGCATCAGCTTCTTTCAGCTCAGAGAACAATACCTTAACTTTGCTTTTCCAAATGGCAAGTACGTTTTCTTCCATGTGGCGCTTTACAGGTTCCATTAACAAGTCGCCGGCTTTAGTTAGTCCGCCGAACATGATAATTGCTTCCGGTGCGCTAAATGCGATAAAGTCAGCAAACTTTTCACCTAACAATCGGCCGGTGAATTCAAAAATTTCTTTGGCAACCTCGTCTCCTTGGACAGCGGCATCATATACATCTTTAGATGTGATTGATTCGGGCGGAAGGTTGCGCAACAAGCTCTGTTTGTCAGATGATTCCAGAATTTCGCGTGCCGTGCGTGCGACACCTGTCGCCGATGCGTATGCTTCCAGGCAGCCCGTCCGGCCGCAACCGCATATGCGTCCGTTCTGGCGTACGGAAATAGTGTGTCCCAACTCACCGGCAAAGCCATCGTGTCCGTAAACCACATCGCCGTTGATAACAATTCCGCTACCAACGCCTGTTCCTAATGTTATCATGATGAAATTCTTCATGCCGCGTGCGGCTCCGTATGTCATTTCGCCTACGGCAGCAGCGTTTGCATCATTGGTCAATGCGGTCGGAATATTCATTTTATCGCTTAGTAGTTTTGCAAATGGAATAATACCCTTCCACGGTAGGTTCGGCGCAAATTCAATATTACCGGTGTAATAATTACCGTTTGGTGCACCGACGCCGATGCCTTTGATTCGGTCTTTACCGCCTACTTCTTCAATTAATTTGTTTAGTCCGGTCGCAATGTCTTCGATGTACAGATTGATATCATCCGGATGTGCTCCTGTCTTGATGGCACTTTTGGCAACGACATTTCCGCGTGCATCCACGATGCCGAACACCGTATTGGTGCCTCCCATGTCGATACCGATTACATAAGGTTTATCCATGTTTGTGTGTTGTTTTATTAGATGCCGTATTAGCGGGCATCTGCGTGTTATTATTGATAGTTATTATTCTACAGGAATGTCTGTATTTACATTTTTGCAGCCAATGACAGCATAATAAAGCAGGTAAGCTAGGCATGCTATGATAAGCCAATAACTAGCCATGTAACCCATACTGTCAGCAATGGCATTTTGTATTAACGGTAGTATTCCACCACCGACAACCATCATCATGAAAATGCCGGATGCTTGTGCCGTATATTTGCCCAAACCTTCCACGGCCAAGTTGAAAATGCCGCCCCACATAACAGATGTACATAATCCGCAAAGAACCAAGAACAATGCACTGAGTGGTACTTTCGGGGTTTTCAGTGAACCAAGTACATCAGTCGGTTGCATGTCGTTTTCTGCTAATTTTGCTGCATAGGGAATCAATTGTTCTTCGGAAGGATTGGCTATAAACATAGCAATCTGTTCTTCCGGCATACCAGCTTCGGTTAATGTTTCTGTTGTTTTTTCAATTGGGTCATAAACAATTTTTGGAACATTAATACCTACCGTTTTCGGAATGAAAATGGCAATTGCAATGAATATGATAGCTGTGGCAGTAACAGTAATCAATTGTGTGCGTGTAGATACTTTGCCACTTATAGCACTACTGGCAGAACGGCCGACCAGCATGAGTAACCAGTAAATGGCAGCAATGGCTCCGCCGATGGCAGCTCCGTTTATCAAAATGCCTGCTCCTTTTTCGCTGGCATCGGCCAGATAGAAGTTCAGGGTACCTGGGATACCGATTTCGATACCTACATATACAAAGATACCGATAACGCCCAGAACCGTGTGGCGGAAACTCCAAGGGCTGTGAGGATGTTTTTCCTTGGTTTCGCCTTTCTTCTGCAAATGTGGTTCAGGAATGGCAATGAATGAAAGTATGATAAATGCTACTACAAATACACCCATAGCGATAAACAGCAACGGACTAACGTCTGTCATGGATGTTTCTTTGGTTACCGTGCCGATAAGTGCGCCGACGAACAGTGGGGTCAACGTGCCGGAGAGCGAGTTCAGTGCACCGCCGGTTTGAATCAACTGGTTGCCTTTGTTGCCGCCACCGCCCAGCAGGTTGAGCATCGGGTTTACGACAGTGTTGAGCATACATACGCAAAAACCGCAAATGAATGCGCCGAGCAGGTAAATGATGAAGTTGAGCTGGATGTTAAATCCGCCGAGCGAGCAAACCAACGTTTCTGCTCCGAATAGACTGGACAAGTATTGTGTCAGTAGCCCGAGGAATCCCAATGCCATGGCAATAAGTGCGGTCTTCTTGTATCCGATTTTAACCAGCATGTTTCCAGCCGGAATGCCCATAAACAGGTATGCAAGGAAGTTCATCATATTTCCCATCATACCGAGGATATTGGAACCTGCGTACTGATTTTTCCAGATTGTTCCGAAAGGTGCTGCAAGATTCGTTACAAACGAAATCATTGCGAAGAGAAAGAACATCGTGATAATTGCGACGACGTTCCCGTTTTGTTTTTTCGTTTCCATGAATTATTTCTTTAGAATTAAAAATATGAGATTAGTGTAAATAATAAGATTATTTTTTAGCGGCTGTAAAAGTACAATTTTTTTTTTATTCAAAGGTTCTTTTCTAAGAAATTTACCATCCGTGTATAAAGATGCCTGTATGAATTACCTTTTTGCAGGAAATGGTTGTCATCTGGGTAAATTTGCATCTCGAATTGCTTGTCGGCTTCAATCAAACTGTGTATGTAAAGCATGGTGTTCTGCGCGTGTACGTTGTCATCGCCGGTACCATGCACAATCAGCAGGTTACCTTTTAATTTGTCTGCTTTGGCGGGAAGTGAAATCTGTTCATATCCGCGGAAATTTTCCTGCGGTCGGCGCATGTAACGTTCTGTATAGGCCGAGTCATAAAGTTTGTAGTCGGTAACTGGTGCGACGGCAATACCCGCCTTGAATGTTTGCTCATCTTGGCTCATGCACACCAAAGTCATGAATCCGCCGTAGCTCCAACCCCATATTCCTATGCGCTCTTTGTCCACGAAAGGCAACGTGCTTAAATATTTTGCAGCTTCGATTTGGTCATGTGCTTCTATCTCTCCTAATTGCATGTAGGATGCAGTTCGGAAATCCCGTCCGCGTGCGCCGGTTCCGCGTCCATCCACACAGACGATAATATAACCTTGTGTGGCCAGATAATATTCCCAATCAATGTCCCAGCGGTCGAGTACCATTTGCGAGTTGGGACCGCTGTACTGGACTTGTAATACCGGATATTTTTTACTGGCATCGAAATTGACCGGTTTCAGCATCCAGCCGTTCAGTTCCACGTTGTCCGAGGTATGGAAAGTGAAGAACTGTTTTTCTGGCAGGTTGAGTTTCGAGAACGCTTCCTGCACGTTTGAATTGTCGAGCAAAGTGCACAGGGTTTTGCCCGTCATATCTTTCACATCGTAACGGTCTGCTGTCTGCATCGAGGAAAAGTGGTCTATGAAGTAGTGGAATCCGTTGGAGAATTCGGCTTTGTGCGTTCCAGCTTCTGATGCCAAGCAGGTCGTTTTGTTTTTTTTCGTGTCTGTGACGTAAATGTTCCGTTGTAACGGTGACACGGCCGCGCTTTGGTAATACAGTTTGTTGCCGGCTTCGTCATAGCCGTACACACGCGTTACGTCAAAATTTCCTTTGGTGAGTTGTTTCTCTTTCAGCCCGTTTGCGCTGTACATATAGGCGTGGCGGAAACCGTCTGTTTCGTTTACGGCAATAAAACGGTTGTCCGAAAGGAACTGGAATTCATCGATTTGCCTGAAATCGATATACACGTCGGATTCTTCGCTGTAATTCAGTTTGCATACCGTTGATTTCGGGTTTGCCAGCCACATTTGCATTTCCGTCTGGTTCCGGTCCAGGGTGAATACGGCCAGTTGTTCGGGATTTTGCGTCCAGCGGATGCGCGGAATGTAAATATCCTCGCCGTCGGGATTGATTTGCATGGTCTTGACGGACTTGTAATATACGTCATACACTCGTGCGGAAACTTTCGCGTTCGGTTCGCCTGCCTTCGGATATTTGAGCCGGTTGTTTTTCGGATAGAGCAGGGGCGATTGGAAATCGTCTTTCAGGAAACTCTGGAACGTGAAAACCGGCACTTCCGTTTCGTCGAAGCGCACGAAAGCCAGTTGTTTGCTGTCGGGCGACCAACAGTACAGCCGTGTTACGGCAAATTCTTCTTCGTAGAGCCAGTCGGTTGTCCCGTTGATGATGCAGCCGGCTTTCCCGTCGGTCGTGACGGCCACTTCCGTCCCGTAGTCCACTTTGTGGATATACAAGTTGTTGTCGCGCCCGAAAGCGATATATCGCCCGTTCGGCGAAAACAACGGTTCCTGTACGGGCATGGTATCCGACAGGGCTTTCAGCTCGTTGCGCTGTATGTCGAACAGGTAATAGTTGGCCCGGAACGAATGGCGGTAGATTTGCTGTTTGTCATTGTAAACCAGCAACCGTTTTTCGGCCGGGTCGGCCACGAAACCCTCTATGGCTTCCAATTTGTGCAATTGGGTGTTTTCCGCATTGAAAAGCGTATCGACGGGCTGCCCTGTGCGGTATGCGTATTTGACGATGTATTTGTTTTGTTGCAATTGCAGGTAATGTTCACCGTCGGTGCAGGAAGCCGTTTCCGGAAGTTCCCGGGCACCATAATTTCCGCCGATTATATCGTATAGCAAATTGTCTGCGGATAAGTTGCATGCGCAGGAAAACAGTATGATTGCGAGGTAGAAAAAGCGTGTTTTCATATTTGTTTTTTTGTTAGACGTGCAAAGATAGTGTTAAAAATCTGTTCAGCCTCGTTTTTTTTGGGAGTATTAACATGTCGTGGAAAGTGTTTGCGTAAATGGAGGCGGATGTTGTCTGGCGTCACAAGCGGGAATATTAAAGACGCCCAGCTGCTTTGGAGAGTTGGAACTCAATTTTTTTCAGTTGCATTAAGTGCGCAATGATTTCTCTATCTTGTCCAGCTTGTTTCAGCAATAGTGTCAATTGTTTTTGCTTTTCTTGGATAAGCTGTATTTTAAGATCATAAATCAAGCGGGGAACAGACTCGTGCAGTTGGTCGATTTCTGTTGGCTTTTTGCCTGTTTTGTAGTGAATTTTGCTCAAAGTGTATTTTTCGGCAATCAAGTCGATGGCCAGTTGGCTTATTTTGTCGTTTATGTGGAATTTATAGAATTTTTCGGCCACAAAACCCTCGTCATGGCAATGTGCCTTGAATTCATCAATGATTTGCATGTACAGCGGGTTGTTGAATACAATGCCATCCATTTCCAACTCGTGAATGATATATTCTCCGACCGAGACCGGTTCGCCGGTTTCCGGCTGCACGTACAGTTCTTTTTCGCCGTGACGTACAAGGGTTTGTATGATTTCGCGCTCTATGCTTTCGAATTTGCTTGCCGTGGTCAGCGTCGTTGCCTGCAAGGCATCCGGAATCGTTTCCGCCGGTTTTTCATTGGATTTGTCTGTTTCGTTGGCAGCCGTTGCCTGTCGGGCTTCTTCGCTTTTCTGTTTCTGGAAATCCTTCTCTTTTTTCTCTATTTTCAGGTTGTTGATGGCGTGTATCAGTGTTTTCTCGTCGATGTCCAGCAGGTTGCTGCAATCCTTGATGTACACTTGCCGGACAATGTTGCTCGGAATGACGGAGATGCTGCGCACGATGTCCTGGATCAGCTGCGAGCGTTTGATGGGGTCGTTGCCGGCGTCTTGCAACAGCAGGTTCGTCTTGAAGCGGATGAAGTCCACTTGATGTTGCTGTATGTAGGCGATGAAGTCGGCGGCGTTGTTTTTGCGCGCGAACGAATCGGGGTCTTCGCCGTCGGGCAGCAACAGGACCTTGATGTTCAGCCCTTCTTCCAACAGCATGTCTATGCCCCGCAAGGATGCTTTGATGCCGGCGTTGTCGCCGTCGTACAGGATGGTTATGTTTTCCGTGAAGCGGTGCAGCAACCTGATTTGGCCTGTCGTCAATGATGTGCCGGACGATGCGACGACGTTCTCGATGCCAGCCTGGTGCATGGAAATGACATCCGTGTAGCCCTCCACCAAATAGCAGCAGTCTTGTTTGACAATGGCTTGTTTGGCAAAGAAAATCCCGTACAGTTCGTTGCTTTTGTGGTAGATTTCCGACTCGGGCGAGTTGACGTATTTGGCAATTTTGTTGTCTTTTTTCAGGATGCGCCCGCCGAACGCGACCACTTTGCCGGACAGGGTATGCACTGGGAAAATCACACGTCCGTGGAAACGGTCGGTCATTTGGCCGTGGTCGTTCGCGTAGGCAAGTCCGGTCTTTTCTATGTACGTTGTTTTGTAACCTGCACCTAAGGCGGCTTTGTTGAAGGCATCGCGGCGTTCGGGGCAGTAACCGAGCTGGAACTTGCGTATCATGTCGTCGCGGAAGCCGCGTTCACGGAAATAGGCCATGCCAATGTTCTGCCCTTCTTCCGTCTTGTACAGTTGTTCCGTGAAAAACTTGCGTGCAAAGTCGTTGAGCATGAACATGCTTTCCCTGTCATTCTGGGCATTTTTTTCCTCGTCGGTCAGCTCGCGTTCCTGCACTTCGATGTTGTATTTTTTCGCCAGCAGTTTCAGGGCTTCATAGTAGGACACCTGTTCGTATTCCATGATGAAGTGCACGGCGTTTCCGCCTTTGCCGCAGCCGAAGCATTTGAATATGCCCTTGGCGGGTGATACGGTGAACGAGCCGGTTTTTTCATCGTGGAACGGGCACAGGCCGATCAGGTTCACGCCCCGGCGGCGGAGCGTAACATAATCGGAAACTACCTCTTCGATGCGGGCGGCGTCCATGATGCGGGAAACGGTTAACGGGTCAATCATGCTGTCGTGCCGGTTTTTTGGAATGCAAATGTACGCATTTATTTGCGTTCGTTGTCCAGAAGCAGCGTTTTATTTGCCAAAATAAATTGCAGGGTGGCTTCCGGGTTTTCTTTGTGTGAGTTATGCGCTGCGTTTGGAATCAGCGTCATGATGATTTTCCCACCTGTGTGTTCCGCTATCGTGGTGTTTTGCTTCACGGTGTCGAAGCGGTCGTTTTCGCCGCGGAATGCGATAATAGGGCAGGTTACTTTTTGGATATGTCTAACGATGTCCCATTTCTGGAAACGCTTGTCGGCCCACATGCGGCTCCAGTAATTGAATACGTTGGGCATATTTTCCCCGTGGAATCTGGCCAGGCTTTGGCACAAGTGCGTATGTTTGCTCGCTTCCGTTATGTCGGCTACCAGTTTCAGCCCTTCCGGCTCGGTGCAGGTGTGCGCGCTTTGCAGAATCAGCCCGCTGATACGTTCCGGATAGAGAGCCGCCGCCGTCAGGGCGATGGTGCCGCCGTCGCTGTGGCCGTACAGGATGGCTTTGCCGATGTCCAGTTCGTCCATTAGTCTGACTAATACAGCCGCCTCGTCGTCAAAAAACGTGGTTGGCCGCCGCTCGTAGTCCACGCGTCCCGACTTTCCGTGTCCGGCGCGGTCGTAAATCATATAATTGGCCGGCAGGCTGTCGGAAAGACGTTGCGGGAAATCGCCCCACATGTCAATGCAACCCCACGCATCGTGCAGGAAAACCAATGTCGGCGCGTCCGGACGGCATTGCACATGCTTGGTGTACAAATGATACGAATCGAAATCTATGTAGCCTTCCATGAATCAGTCGGATTGTTGGCGCAAAATTAGGAAATAATCCGTACTTTTGCAGCCGGAAATGCCGGCTCGTAGCTGTTTTTCCGTTATTTTATGAAAATTGTCGTAGATAGTTTTATTCCATTTGTCCGCGGGGTGTTGGAGCCGTATGCCGAGGTCGTTTATGCCGAACCGGCGGCGTTCACGCCTGCGCTTGTGCGCGATGCGGATGCATTGCTCATTCGGACGCGCGTCCGCTGCAATGCCGCCCTGCTCGATGGCTCTGCTGTCCGTTTCATTGCGACGGCAACCATCGGATACGACCATATCGATACGGCCTATTGTGCCCGGCAGGGCATTGCATGGGTCAATGCGGCCGGATGTAATGCCGATGGCGTCCGCCAATATGTGCAGGCCGTGCTGGAATATGTGGAGCGCATCGACGGTGCCTGCGTGGCGGGAAAAACGCTGGGCGTTGTGGGTGTCGGGCACGTGGGGCGGTTAGTGGCGGCCATGGCCGAAAGGAAAGGAATGCGTGTGTTGCGCAATGACCCGCCGCGCCAACTGGCGGAGCCGGAGGGCGGTTTCGTGTCCTTGGAACAGGTCGCGCGGGAATCCGATGTCATAACGTTCCATACGCCGTTGGCCTTGTCTGGCGAATTTGCCACTTACCATTTGTGCGATGCCGCTTTCCTGCAAAAAATCAAGCCCGATGCGCTGCTGATAAATGCCGCGCGCGGAGGTGTTGTGGATGAAGAGGCCTTTTTGGCGTATGCGCCTGCCACCTGCCGCATCGTGCTGGACTGCTGGGAGCATGAGCCGCATATCAGCCGCCAAATGCTGGACAGGGTTTTGCTTGGCACGCCGCACATAGCGGGTTACACCGTGCGCGGCAAACAGAATGCAACCACCATGAGCGTGCAGGCTTTGAGCCGCTTCTTCGGGTTTGGATTGGACAATTGGGAAGCCGTCGTGCCGCCAGCCATGCAGCCAGTCACAGATGAATACGATATTGTGGCCGATTACCGCACGTTGTTGCAGCATACTGCTGAATTTGAGCATTTGCGCTCATCCTACCGGTTGCGTTGAAAGGATTTTTAAGTAAGCGATTGCAATTTTTCCGTGATAATTTCCTTGTATCTGTCTTTCAACTCATCCGGCAGGAAAGACAGGCCAATGAAATCCAGCCATTTGTTCCTGGTTTTCAGGAATTTGTTGAAAATATTGTCTATGATTTTGTCTTTCAGCCCCGATGCCTGCATGGACAAGGCGAAATCGGACTTTTTGATTTTGCGTTTCTTGCCATTGAGCGTTAGTGCCAGTTCTTCCGTATCTTCCGGCATGACCAAAGCGGTAGATAGTAAATCGTAGGCTGGTGTAAGGGTGTATATTCCTTGCTGTTTATACAGGGAGAAATTTTTCAGGTGCATGTCGGCATTGCCTGTAATCCATGAGAACAATACCTCTTCCCAGTAGTTTACCAAATCCAGTTTTGGGGTGGCCGAATATCTCCCGATTGTTTTGGCGATTTGTTCGTATGAGCCTTTGTATTTGTGTTCGGTAAGATGTTCTGTAAGTTGGCACATGTCTTCCATAGCCAGTTTTTCTCCTTTGTCCGTGCGGTCAATGCGGCGGGTGATGTAGCAAAGTTCGCCATCGGCAAAGCGGATAAGGCTATGGGGCACAACCTTTATTTTGGCCAGTTCTGCCAGATGCATGGTCAAATCTTCCACTTCCGGCAAATTGTCGAAACGGTCTGTCTGTGGTTTCAGGATATAACGCCCCCATAAACCGACAATTGTAAAGCGTCCTGTCTCGTTTTTTCTGCTTTTGTGTATGTCTAACGAAAGTTTTGCCTGGACGCCGGTCAGTGTGGTTTGGCTGCGTATCACCTGTTTTGCCAAGTCTGTTAGGTTCTTGCGTGTGTAGGGCAGTTCAGGAACGGCCGGCGTCCCGAATATCTTTTTACAGCAGGTTTTGTGAAAATCCTGTTCGCCTGCTGTAAGTTCCTTGTAACAGTATAGACATTTTGCCATAGTCATTCTTCTTTGACAGGTTTTACACCTACTGCACCGATACAGTCCTTACAGCAAGCCAGAAGCAAGGCCATACGGTCGTGCGCATCTATTTTCCAATTTTTTTCGGCGATGTCCAACAGCCATCCTTCCGGTATCAGGCCATCAAAAAAAGGGAAAAGGACTGTATTATGGAAAGGCTTTTCGGCCAGCGGCAATGTCAGGCTGATGGCTTCGGCCTTGTTCGATGCCAGAAATTCCGTATCATACTGGAAAGTATAGCCGTTTTCGTCTTCCGTAAGCAAACCGGCTTTGATGCCCCGTAAAAACACAACCGCCTGTTTCATGCTTCAACTTTTTTGTTTATCGGCACGACACCGGCTTCGCTGCCGAAAAGATTCAGTATTTGGTTCACCTTGTCCAGGCGAAGCGTTTGTTTGCCTTGTTCCAGTTCACGGATAAAGCGCAAACCGACTCCCGATTTTTCAGACAAGTCAACCTGCGTGAGGTTATATTGTTTCCGCATGGCTTTTACATATTTGGATAATGTCGTTTGTTCCATGATTTTATACCCTTTGGGGTGCAAATATAGGAAAAATTATTTGTTTTGTACCTTTTCGGGTATAAAATTCATATTTTTCAACTGTAATACACCCGATAGGGTATAGAACAGTCTTGCTTAGTTCTTTCGGTTGACTGCGTTGGAAAAAGCAGAAACGCCTGTATGCACAATTTCATACAGGCGTTTCAATTTCTACATCTTTCTTTCTTTACTTTTTCCCTTCCACCCATTTGCGGGCATTGACGAAGGCTTCTATCCACGGTGTGATTTGGTCGCTGTTTTTGCGGTCGTTCGGGTAGTAACCCCATTGCCACGGGAAAATGGCGCGTTCCAGGTGCGGCATAATGGCCAGGTGGCGTCCGTCGGCGGAGCAGATGGCTGCCACGTCGTAGTCGGAGCCGTTCGGGTTGGCCGGATAGCCGGAATAGGCATATTTGGCGGCGATGTGATACGCTTTCTCATCTAATGGCAGGCTGAATTTGCCCTCGCCGTGCGCAACCCAGATGCCGAGCCTGCTGCCGGCCAGTGAGCCGAACATGACGGAATTGTTTTCCGGGATGTCCAGACCCAGGAAAATGGATTCGAACTTGTGCGAATTGTTGTGCAGCATCCGCGGCTTGCGGTCGTGTTCGGGAGTGAGCAATCCGAGTTCCACCATAAGCTGGCAGCCGTTGCAGACGCCCAGGCTCAGCGTGTCTTCGCGGACGTAGAAGCGTTGCAGGCTCTCTTTGGCTTTCTCGTTGTAGAGGAATGCGCCTGCCCATCCCTTGGCCGAACCCAATACGTCGGAGTTGGAGAAGCCGCCGCAGAACACAATCAGGTTGATGTCGTCCAGGGTTTCGCGGCCGGTGGCCAGGTCGGTCATGTGCACGTCCTTCACGTCGAAGCCGGCCAGGTAGAGCGAGTAGGCCATTTCGCGCTCGCCGTTCGTGCCTTTTTCGCGGATAATGGCCGCACGTATGCCGCTCGGTTTGCGGTCGGGCGACAGGCCGTATTGCGACAACTTGCCGCTGAAACGGCTGTCGAACTTGAATTGCAGAGGCTGCTGCTTGTAGTTGGCGAACCGTTCGGCAGCGCATTCCTCGCCGCTTTGTTTGCGGTCGAGCAGGTAGGACGTGTGGTACCACAAATCGCGCAGCGCGTCGATGTCAAAGTCGTATTTCTGTCCTTGTTTCCTGATTTCCAGCTTGCGTGCGGCACTTGGAACAGCAATCCGGCAGAAGCCGATGCCGGCATCATGCAGCAGCTTTTCCGTTTCCTTGGCGTTCTTCACCTGGAGCAGCACGCCCGGGTTTTCGGCAAACAGGATTTTGACAATATCGTCCTCGGCAATCTCGTCCAGACTTACCTGCAGGCCGCCTTTCGTGTTGGCGAAGCACATTTCCAGCAGGGCGGTTATCAGGCCTCCGGCCGAAATGTCGTGCCCGGCCAGCACGTAGCCTTTCTCAACCAGTTCCTGCACGGCATTGAACGCATCGGCGAAATATTCGCTGTCCTTGACGGTGGGGCAGGTAGCACCGACCTTGCCGAGCACCTGTGCCAGCGCGCTGCCGCCCAACTGGTGGGCATCGAACGAAAAGTCAATGTAATAGACCGGCGCGTCGGTGTCGTTGCGGAGCACGGGCGACACGATTTTGCGTATGTCCGAAACTTCGCCGGCGGCGGAAATGATGACCGTTCCCGGCGCGAATACCTTGTCCTTGCCGTACTGTTGTGTCATGGAGAGGCTGTCCTTGCCGGTCGGGATGTTGATGCCTAACGAGCAGGCGAAATCGCTGCAGGCTTCCACGGCCTTGTAGAGCCGTGCATCCTCGCCGGCGTTTTTGCAGGGCCACATCCAGTTGGCTGAGAGCGACACGCTGTCGAGGCGTTTCGCCAATGGCGCGAACACCAAGTTGGTCAGGCTTTCGGCTATGGCCAGCACGGAACCCGCTGCGGGGTCTATCATGGCGGCTTGCGGCGCGTGCCCTATGGAGGTGGCAATGCCGCTTTGGCCGCGGTAGTCGAGGGCGACGGCGCCGCAATCGCTGAGCGGCAGTTGCAACTCGCCCTGGCATTGCTGGCGGGCTATCTTGCCCGTAACACTGCGGTCCACTTTGTTGGTCAGCCAGTCCTTGCAGGCGACGGCTTCCAGTTGCAGCACCTGTTCCACATAGCTTTGCAACCGTGCGGGGTCGGTCTGCACGTCGGTATAGTGTTCCTCGCGGGTCTCGTCGCGCATATAGGTTTTGGGCGCTTTGCCGAAGAAGTCTTCCAGCGCCATGTCTATGGGTTTGGTGCCGTCGTGTTTCTCGAAGGTGAACCGCATGTCGTTGGTCGTTTCGCCCACCACGTACATGGGTGAGCGTTCGCGGTCGGCAATGCGGCGGATTCTTTCAACAGCTTCTTTCCCGACGAGCAGCCCCATGCGTTCCTGGCTTTCGTTGCCGACGATTTCCTTGGCGGACAATGTCGGGTCGCCGACAGGAAGCGCGTCCACGTCGATGCGGCCGCCGGTGCTCTCAACCAGCTCCGACAGGCAGTTCAGGTGCCCGCCTGCGCCGTGGTCGTGTATGGAGACTATCGGGTTGTCGTCCGATTCGGCCAAGGTGCGTATCACGTTGGCGGCGCGCTTCTGCATTTCGGGGTTGGCGCGCTGCACGGCGTTCAGTTCGATGCCGCTGCTGTACTGGCCGGTGTCCACGCTCGACACGGCGCCGCCGCCCATGCCGATGCGGTAGTTGTCGCCGCCGAGGATAACCACTTCCTCGCCGGGTTCAGGCGTACCTTTGAGCGCGTCGCTCTTTTTGGCGAAGCCCACGCCGCCGGCCAGCATGATGACCTTGTCGTAGGCGAATGTCTTGCCGTTCTCGGCGTGCTCGAAGGTGAGCAGCGAGCCGCAAATGAGCGGTTGGCCGAACTTGTTGCCAAAGTCGGACGCGCCGTTCGATGCCTTGATTAGGATTTGCTCCGGCGTCTGGTAGAGCCATTTACGGGCGGGGATGGCGTTTTCCCACGCGGCTTGCTCGGGCGTTTTGTTGCGCGGGTAGCCGGTCATGTAAACCGCCGTCCCGGCTATGGGCAGGGATGCTTTGCCGCCGCCCAGACGGTCGCGGATTTCGCCGCCGGTGCCCGTGGCCGCGCCGTTGAACGGCTCCACGGTCGTCGGGAAGTTATGCGTTTCCGCTTTCAGCGAGATGACCGACTGGATGCGTTTGGTCTCGAAAAAGTCGGGTTTGTCGCCGCTCTTGGGCGCGAACTGTTCTATCTCGGGGCCTTCGTTGAAAGCCACATTGTCCTTGTAGGCCGATACGAGGTCGTTCGGGTTCAGTTCCGACGTGCGTTTGATTAGCTTGAAAAGCGACAGTTCCTTTTCCTCGCCGTCGATGATGAATATGCCGTTGAAGATTTTGTGGCGGCAGTGCTCCGAATTGACCTGTGAGAAGCCAAACACTTCGCTGTCGGTGAGCTTGCGGCCGTAACGCCGGCTGACATCTTCCAGGTAGGCGATTTCATCCGCGCTGAGCGCCAGGCCTTCCTGTTCGTTGTAGGCCGCTATGTCGTCGATATACACAATCGGTTCCGGCTGCTTGGTTATGGTGAACGTGTCCTGGTCCAGCCCGTTGTAGATGCGTTGGAGCATCGGGTCTATCTCCGCCTGCGGGTTGCCGGTCGGCACGAACTCCTCAATGCGCTTGATGCCCTGTATGCCCATGTTCTGGGTTATTTCCACGGCGTTCGTGCTCCACGGCGTAATCATTTCGCGGCGCGGGCCGACAAAATAGCCGCTGAGCGCGGGAACTTCCAACTTATCGGCGTTGCCGAACAGCCAGCACAGTTTGTGAACATCAGCCGCATCGAGCGCGGCATCGGAAAGGACAGCGAGAATGCTGTTTTCGGGGTTTTTGAAAAAGGATAGCATGTTGCAATGATTCGGTTAGGGTGTTACGAATTTATCGTTTGCAAAGGTAATGTTTTTAAGCGGATTCGGAAAACAAAAACGCATGCTTGTTTGTGCTGCCGTGCCGCCGTGTCCTTTTGCAATGTCGCCCTGCACCTCCACCTTGTCATTCGCTTGTGCGCCAATTGGGCTGCGGTTCGGCAACCTGTGCAAGCACTCCACGGTGTCATTCCGGCCTCCGAGCCGGAATCCTGGGCGGCATCATGCGTGGTATTGCATTGCGCTATCGCCGGAGACGCTGCACGCAACGTCTCTACAATGCCCCCGCCTGCGCCTCGCTTCTGGTTCGCTTACGCGCCAATTGGGCGGCGGTTCGGCATTCCGTGCAAGCACCTCCTCCCGTCATTCCGGCCTCCGAGCGGGAATCCTGGGCGGCCTTATGCGGGGTATTGGGCTACCCTAATCGCCATACCGGTGTCCATCCTCGCTATCGCCTCGCAGGATGCCGGCTCGGTGGCCGGCATGACGGCGCAGAGGGGACGCGGGAGGAAAGAAAGGGCGGGAAAGGGCGTTGCGCCTTTTTGCATTGCGCCCCGCACCTCCACCTTGTCATTCGCTTGCGCGCCAATTGGGCGGCGGTTCGGCATTCCGTGCAAGCACCTCCTCCCGTCATTCCGGCCTCCGAGCCGGAATCCTGGGCGGCCTTATGCGGAGTATTGCGTTGCACTGCCGCCTCGCTATTGTCCATCCCCGCCAACGCCTCCCAACGCCTCCCAAGACCCAGTGTCGGAGCACGGGGTGACCGGCAGAGAGGAAAACGCGGGGACAAAGGGTTGCTACACAAAAAACCGCCGGAAACGTTTCCGGCGGGATAAGAGCCTTTGGCTTGCGGCTGTTTAGAACAGCACCTTGCTGCTTGCGCCTGCGCAACGCACCACATACACGCCCGCGGGCTGGCTTACGGTGGCGGCGGTGCCGCTGTACACCATGCGCCCCTGCATGTCATAGAGGCTTACGGGCAGCTGCTGCGGGTTATGCAACAGGCCGCCATACACCCGTATGCTCTCCGGCATGGACGGTGTTTGCAGGGCGTTAGCCGGCATGGCTTGCAGGTTAAATTCTTTCCAGACTGCTGCCGCCTGGTAGTCTTCCAACGCTTCTGCGGGCACATACACGGGTATGGAGCGGCTGACGTTATAAAATGCATCCCCTCCTACCGTAGGCGGCACGGTGGCCAGTACGGTCATTTCCGCAAGTGCGGAGCAGCCGTAGAACGCATAGTGTCCAATGCTTGTCACGCTGTTGGGGATAGTCACTTGCGTGAGTGCGGAGCAGTTGTAGAACGCCAAGTCTCCAATGCTTGTTACGCCATTGCCTATGGTCACTTGCGTAAGTGCGGAGCAGTCGTAGAACGCCCCTTCTCCAATGTTTGTCACGCTGTTGCCTATGGTTACTTGCGTGAGTGCGGAGCAGTGCTGGAACGCATAGTTTCCAATGCTTGTCACGCTTTCGGGTATGGTTACTTGCGTGAGTTTGTCCATGCCGTAGCATAAATAGGCGGGGATATGTTCCACTTGGTCGCCGAATGTGAAAGTGGTGATATTGGGACTGTTATCAAAAGGACTATTACTGTAAGAAAAATCCGCACAATTAATGGCATTCCAGGTTACTTGCATGAGTGCGGAACAGTAGGAGAACGCCGAGCTTCCAATGCTTGTTACGCTCTCGGGTATGATCACTTGCATGAGTGCGGAACAGTAGGAGAACCTCGGGTATGATCACTTGCATGAGTGCGGAACAGTAGGAGAACGCCGAGCTTCCAATGCTTGTTACGCTCTCGGGTATGATCACTTGCGTGAGTGCGGAGCAGTAGGAGAACGCCGAGCTTCCAATGCTTGTCACGCTGCCCGGTATGGTTACTTGCTTGAGTGCGGAGCAGGAAGAGAACGCATCATTTCCAATGCTTGTCACGCTGCCCGGTATGGTCACTTGCGTGAGTGCGGAGCACCAGTGGAACGCCCCGTCTGCAATAACCCTTGTGCCTGTTGCTATTTCATAACTGCCGCTTAATTCTTTTTTGGCTTTTATCAGGCAGTTGTCTATATACAACACGTTGTTTGTCCAGTTGTCGGCGTTGTTATACAAGGCCGTGCCTTCGAACGCATAGTATCCAATACTTGTCACGCCGTCGGGTATGGTTACTTGCGTGAGTGCGTAGCAGTCTTCAAACGCCCCGTATCCAATGCTTGTCACGCTACCCGGTATGGTTACTTGCGTGAGTGCGGAGCAGTAGTAGAACGCCCTTTCTCCAATGCTTGTCACGCTGTTGGGTATGGTCACTTGCGTGAGTGCGGAGCAACTTAAGAACGCCCTTTCTCCAATGCTTGTTACGCCGTCGGATATGGTCACTTGCGTGAGTGACCAGCAGTATCGGAACGCCGAGCTTCCAATGTTTGTCACGCTGTAACTTGTGCTGTTGTAATTTACGGTGGCGGGAATGTCCAGCGTGCCTGTCGGTTCGGTTTCATAGCCGGTCAGTTCCACCGTGTTTGCGGTATCGTCCGTAACCGTGTATTTCAGGTTATCGACGGTGAATGTGGTCTGCGCCCATGCGCTTATGGTGGCTAACAGGGCAAGGGCAAAAGTAAATACATTTTTTTTCATAATGTTGTAATTTTAAGTTGTTATTATTTTGTTGTTTTTGCGGCATTGCCGCCGTTTGTTTTTTTGTCCTGTTGGCAGGACGTTCCCGCTCGTCATGCGTGTTTATCCTTTCGGTTGCGGGGCGTCCTTTCCTTTTTCGTTATCGGAGACGCTGCGCACGCAAGGTCTTTACAATGCGCCGTCGTCGGCCGTGTCCGCACCGGCATTGCCTGCGGCTGCCACGCCTGCGCGGTTGGCCAACACGTCCTCGTAGTGCTTGATGCGGTTGTTAATCTTGCCGAACACTTCGGCATAGGGCGCGTTGTCGTCGTTGACCACGGCCAGTGCGTTGAGCAGCTCGGCGTAGGCCGTGTTCAGGGCGTTGCGTGCGGCCTTGGACGCGCCCGTTTCGGTTATCCCGTTGGAGCGTTGCACGGTCAGCGTGGCGCATTGGTTGTTGGCCGTTTCCAGTGCCTTGAGCCACTCGTCTAATCCGAGGGCGGCCAGGTAGGCGGTGTATTTGTCCTCGCGCAGGTCCTGGATGAAGTTGGTCACCAATCCCGTTTCGTCGTCGATGGGGCGTTCCTGTATGCCGGTGTACGCGTTCACGATGGGCATGAGCGCAGCCGCCGCCGTGCGCCGGTCGGGGTCATAGTGTCGCTCACCGTTGCGTATGGTCTCCATGGTGCCCACGAGCAGGTTGTCGCGCTCGCGGTCGGCTTCGGCCAGCTTGGCCGTCAGCTCGGATGCCGTCACCACCACAATGGCGTCGCCGTAGGCCTCCAGGGCTGCCACGTAGGGCGTGAAACGTTTTTCACAATCCAGTGCGCCGGCACCCGCGCCGGCCTCCTCGATAAAATTCCGCACTTCGGTGCAGTAGGTCATAAACTCGTTGTTGCGCAGTTTTGCGCGCTTCGGAAAAGTTTTGATAGCGATTGTTCCCATAAATTTGTTGTTTTAACGTGGTTAATATAATAATGCCTTCGGCGTTTGCCGACGGCTTCTCCAAGCAGTGGTTGGTACTTTCGGCGTTTGCCGACGGCTTCTCCGGGTGGTGGTTGGCGCTTTCGGCGTTTGCCGACGGCTTCTCCGGGTGGTGGTTGGTGCTTTCGGCGTTTGCCGACGGCTTCACCAGGTGGTGGTTGGCGCTTTCGGCGTTTGCCGACGGCTTCTCCGGGTGGTGGTTGGCGCTTTCGGCGTTTGCCGACGGCTTCTCCGGGCAGTGGTTGGTGCTTTCGGCGTTTGCCGACGGCTTCTCCGGGTGGTGGTTGACGCTATCGGCGTTTGCCGACGGCTTCACCCGGTAGTGGTTGGAGCCGTCAAGTGGATTTGACAGTTCTAACGGGATGCCGGCAAGGCCGCCGACAAACGCCGGCAGTTTTATGTTTTTGTCTGTAATTAATTGATAATCAAATGTTAACGGGGGGGGGGGTAAAATTAACTACACATAACGTGCGGAAGCCGTTTTGCGGTTTCTGGCAGGGGCGGTATGTGTCGTTAATCTTCATGCTTGTTTTACATTCGCTGCAAATATAAGGATATTTTTTAGAAACTCAAGGTTTTTGCAGGGGAATATTTTTGTGGGGTGGACAGGAAAGTCGCTGTGTGCCGGTTTGGCGGCCGGCATGACGGCGCAGAGGGGGAACGCGCGGGGCAAAGGGTAGGGCATCGCCGGTGCATTCTTTTGCACTGTCGCCTGTTTTTTTCACGGTGTCATCCCGCACTTGATGCGGGATCCATAGGGGCGGCCTTGTGCGTTCGTTTCCGCGGCCGCTGCCGCCATTGCCCCCGCCACCGCCTCCCAGGATGCCGGCTCGGCGGCCGGCATGACGGCGGAGAAGGAACGCGCAGAGAACAAGGGGCATTGCGCCGCCGGTGCGTTCTTTTACGCTGTCGCTTGTATTATTACTGTGTCATTCCCGCCTCCGAGCGGGAATCCTGGGTGGCCTTATGCGGGGTATTGTGCTGCCGCTAATCGCCTCGCCGGTGTTCATCCCTCGCCAACACCCCCCAGGGTTCGCTTACGCGCCAATTGGGCGGCGGTTCGGCAATTCGTGCGAGCACGGTTGCGCTCACCTTGCACCAATTGTCCGCATCAAGTGCGGGGTGACGGCGCGCTTGCGCCGTTTGTGCTGTTCCTGCGGCCATTGCCGCGGATTGCTGCCGTTGGAGACGTTGTGCACAACGTCTCTACAATGCCTCGCCTGCGCCTCCCGCACAAAAAACATCCCTCGCCGCAGGGAAATGTTCCTTGCGGCGAGGGACTGTTATGAAAAAGGTTGCCTGTGCGTTATTTCACCACTGCTTTCTGCACTTGGTCGGCCACGCGGACTATGTATATGCCGGCAGGCAGTTGGATGTCGCGTGCCGTGCCGCAATAGACTATGCTGCCGCGTATGTCATAGACAACGGCCGGGGCTTCCGTGCCCAGAATGTGCAACATGCCGTCCGTGCTGCTTATGCGGAACAGGTGGTTGGCGGTCGTGCCCAAGGCGGTCGTGTTCTCCAAAGCGAAGGTGGCCGTAAGCGCAATGTCCTCGGTTACGCTGATGGTGCGCCTGGCGTTGGTGTCGCCGTCGCTCCACTGCACGAACATGTAGCCATCGTTGGCGGCCGCCTTGATGTCGGCTTCCGTGCCGTAGTCGTATATGCCATTACCCAGCACGCTGCCCATGTGCTGGCACCCGTCGGCCACGTTGAGCGTTACGATACATTTTTTCGCCGTCCATACGGCATAGAGCGTTACGGTGCCGTTGTTCCCGTATCGGTTGTCGGCCGTTTCGCCGTCCTGCAAATGGAGGCGATACACCTTGTTGCCTGCGTCCTGCCACAGGGGGTAGCTGTCTGTCCCGATGGTTTGTCCCCATGCGGGGGATGCCATGGCATGTTGCAGTTGCCAGGTTATTTCGCCGGAGGCGAGCTGTTCCGGGGTGTATGCTTCGGCTTGTGCGGCCATGTCGTAGCCGTCGTTGCCGCCTGCGGCAGTGCCTGCCAGGTAGTAGCAGCGTTCCAGCGTTCCGGCGTTCCGGCCGGTGATGCCGCCTGTGTGCTCGTTTCCGTCTATGGCGCCCGTGCTGTAACAGCTTGTTATGGTGCCTGCGTTGTATCCGGCTATGCCGCCGCTATGGCTGTTGCCGGCTATTTTGGCGGGGTTGTCGGTCGGCTTCCTGGCCTTGAAGCCGTCAAAGGTTACGCTCCAGCTCTTGTCGTTCACTTCAATGTGGAACAAGGCCTTGTCGGTGTGCCGCGCGGGGTTGTATTCATCCCACGGGATGGTCAGGTTCATGTTGTTCCGGTCGTAGAGCGCGCCGGTCTGGAACGCGAAGACGAAATATACGGTCGTCGTTGTCTGCCCGCTGGTGCGCGGCGTCGTTCAGAGGTTCTCGTGCCCGACGTAATAGTCTATGCCGGAGTCGTATTTTGCAATGCGCTCGTTGGATGCGCCCTGCCCGCCGCCGTACTTGACTATGAAGCCGTAAGGGAACCAGTAGCCTTTCGGGTAGTTGTAGCCTACGCCCTTGATGAGCTCGCCGCTTCCGCCGTCATACTGGTATTCCAGCAGGCTGACTCCGTGGCCGTAATTTGAATTGTACAGGCCGCCTTACGTGTCATGCAGGTCGAAGCGTACCTGAATGTAGATTCTTTCCGGCAATACCGTATTGTCGTGTACGGTTTGCGCCGGCATGTAGGATGCCGTATATGGCACTATGCATAAAAACAGGAGGCAGATGATCTTTTTCAAGTGTTTCAAGGGTAGGTTGATTTGCAAAAAACAGTTGTTGGTCAAGGTTGAAAAAAGGAGAACTTTCCTTGTAAAGGAGGTTCTCCTTTTGTTCAACGGATTTCTTGTATTTATCCGAGCATGGACAATAAGATACCGGCAGCGACGGCCGAACCGATAACGCCGGCAACGTTCGGTCCCATGGCGTGCATGAGCAGGAAGTTACCCGGGTCTTCTTCTTGTCCGAGCGTCTGCGACACGCGCGCCGCCATAGGAACGGCGGATACGCCAGCCGAACCGATAAGCGGGTTTATCTTGTTTTTGCTGAACAAGTTCATGAATTTTGCCAGTAAAACGCCTGAAGCTGAACCAAGTCCGAATGCAAAAATACCGATGGCAAGAATACCCAGGGTTTTTAGATTCAGGAAGGCATCAGCCGTGGCAGTGGCTCCAACCGAAAGGCCGAGGAAAATGGTGGTTATGTTCATCAATTCATTCTGCACGGTTTTACTAAGACGTTCCACTACGCCGCATTCACGCATCAAGTTACCCAGCATCAGACAGCCGATAAGCGGTGCAGCCGATGGCAGCAGCAATGACACGAGGGCGGTAACCAGAATCGGGAATACGATTTTTTCCTTTTTGGATACCATGCGCAGCTGGCTCATCTTGATGCCGCGTTCGGCCTTGGTGGTCAGCGCACGCATGATGGGCGGCTGGATAACAGGCACGAGTGCCATATACGAATAGGCTGCTACAGCAATAGGACCAAGCATTTCTGGTGCCAGTATGGAAGTCAGGTAAATGGCTGTCGGGCCATCGGCTCCGCCGATAATGGCAATGGAAGCAGCCTCGTGCGGCAAGTATCCGAGGGCGTTCGCGGCCAAATAAGTACCGAAGATACCGAACTGTGCGGCCGCGCCGAGCAACAGGCTCTTGGGGTTGGCCAACAGCGGCCCGAAGTCGGTCATGGCGCCCACACCGATAAAGATGACACACGGGTAAATGCCGAGCTTGACACCCAGATAGAGGTAGTCGAGCAGTCCGGCGCCCTTGGCAAATTCAGCCCAGTGCACATGCCCTCCGGCAAAGAGTTCCGGCGTGTAAAGTCCGGCGCCGGGCAGGTTGGTGAGCAGCATGCCGAATGCGATGGGCAACAGCAACAGGGGTTCGTACTGTTTGGCGATGGCCAGGTAGAACAGCACGAACGAGATAACGATCATGATGAGTACCTTCCATTGCTCGCCGAGGCGTGCAAATCCGGTGTCCTTTACAAAATCAACCAGGCTTCTGCCAATGCTGAGCGTTTCCTCTTGCGTGGCTTCGTCTGCATTGACCGTTTCAGTTGTTGCAACTGTTTCAACCGGTGCGGCGGTGTCGGCGGCCATTTCTATGTTGGCGGCCGGCACGGTGTCTTCCGTTCCAATGGTGTCTTGCGCTGTGGCCGGTATGGCCATGCAGGCAATGAAAGCGATTGAGAGCAGTATGTTTTTCATCCTTTCCATAGTGCTTATTCAATATCAACTAACAAATCATCCTGCATTACATTTTGGCCTTCCTTGACGTGTATTTTGCGTACGGTGCAGTCTTTTTCGGCCAGTATGTTGTTTTCCATTTTCATGGATTCCATGGTGAACAGCAGTTCGCCGCGTTTTACGGCTTGACCTTCTTTTGCTACTATTTTCACGATGCTTCCGGGCAGGGGAGCCTTGATGCTTCCGGGTTTGGCTACCGCGGGTGCGGGCTTCGATGCAACGGGCTTGGCTTCTTCCACAATGGGTTTTGCGGCTGCAGCGTTTTCCTGTGTGCCTTCCATCTCAATCAGGCTGTCGCCTTGCATTACATTTTGTCCCGGCGTTACCATGATGCGTTTTACAACGCCGTCGTTTTCGGCAATGATGTTGTTCTCCATCTTCATGGACTCGATGGTCATGATGATGTCGCCCCGTGTGACGCGCTGTCCGACTGCCACCTTGATTTCTATGATGCTGCCGGGCAGTTGCGATTTGATAATGCTTGAGGCAACCACCTTGGCCGGCGTGGCTACGGGTGCAACCTTTCCTGCCGTCTTTTTGAGCGGTGAAACGGGCTTGCGTTCCTCACGGTCGATTTTCACGGTGAAGGGCGTACCGTTTACCTCAATTTCTGCTATGTTGGGTTCTACTTCGTTCACGCTGACTTCATACTTGCTTCCGTCAATCGTAAATTTAAACTTTTTCATGTCTTGTGAAATTAGAAATTGTGATTCGTTTGCTTTATCGTACTAAATTGTTTATGCCGTATATCTTCGAGCTCCACGGGGAATAGCGGCGTTCTATCGTCTTAATGGTGATAACGTTGCTTTCTTCGTCGTGTATCTCCGAATAATACAGATGCAGTGCCATAGCAATGGCTGCGCTTTCGCCGGCAGTCAGGTGCACCTCATCAAATTCTTTGTGTTCCTCGTTGCTTAATCCTATGGGTTCCAGAATGGATTTCGGAATTTTTACTTTTTGCCCCATTATTTTTCCGAATAGGTTGATAATGCCTACTAACAAGCAAAGCACAACAACCACCAACAGGAATCCAATCAGGGTTACAATCAAGGCATTCGTCCAGTTTATTGCTAATATCATAATAATTTTATTTGAAAAACGTCCTGCCGGCAGGTTTACTGCCGGCAGTCGTGTCGGTTATTACAATGGAATGTTCGAATGTTTTTTCAACGGGTTTGTAACACGTTTGGTCTGCAAAGCCTGGAATGCACGGATTACGCGGAAACGTGTGTTACGCGGTTCAATGACATCATCGATGTAGCCCATGGAAGCGGCTTGGTACGGATTGGCGAATTTCTTTTTATATTCGTCTTCTTTCTCTTCAATGAACTTGGCTTTTTCTTCTGGATCTTCAATGCCTTTTAAGGCACGTCCTTCCAAGACTTCGATAGCTCCGCTGGCACCCATTACGGCAATTTCAGCAGTCGGCCATGCATAGTTGAAGTCGCCGCGCAACTGTTTGCAGCTCATAACGATATGCGAACCGCCGTACGATTTGCGTATGGTTACGGTAACTTTAGGGACAGTGGCTTCGCCGTATGCGAACATCAGTTTCGCACCGTGGACGATAATGCCTGCGTATTCCTGGCCGGAACCTGGCAGGAATCCGGGAACATCAACCAACGTCAGAATGGGAATATTGAAGGCGTCGCAGAAGCGTACGAAACGGGCGGCCTTACGGGAAGCATCGCAATCCAAAACTCCAGCCAGAATGCTCGGTTGGTTGGCTATGATACCAGTCGAAACGCCGTTGAAGCGGGCGAAACCAACAATGATGTTACGTGCATAGTTGGCGTGCACTTCCAAGAATTCACCGTTGTCCACAATGCCGTTGATGATTTGCTTCATGTCGTATGGTTTGTTTGGGTTATCAGGAACGATTTCGTTCAACGAGTCTTCCATACGGTCAATCGGGTCGTTGCATTCAATGACCGGTGCTTCTTCCATGTTGTTCTGCGGCAAATAGGAAATCAGGTCGCGTATCAGGGAAATGCCGGCCTGTTCATCTTCAACGCTGAATTGTGCCACACCGGATTTGCTGGAATGCATTTTTGCTCCGCCGAGGTCTTCTGTCGAAATGTCTTCGTGGGTTACTGATTTTACCACTTTTGGGCCGGTTACGAACATGTAGCTGTTTTGTTCGGTCATCAGGATAAAGTCAGTCAGGGCAGGGGAGTAAACCGCACCGCCTGCGCATGGGCCAAATATGGCCGATATTTGTGGAATGACACCGGAGGCGAGAATGTTGCGTTCAAAAATCTCGGCATAACCGGCCAACGAGTTCGAGCCTTCCTGGATACGTGCGCCGCCCGAGTCATTGATACCAATGACAGGGGCACCCATTTTCATGGCCATGTCCATGACTTTGCAGATTTTTTGCGCCATGGTTTCCGACAAGGAACCACCGAATACGGTAAAGTCCTGTGCAAAAACAAAAACTACACGGCCGTTGATGGTACCGTGTCCGGTTACTACGCCGTCGCCGAGATATTTCTCTTTTTCCAATCCAAAGTTCGTGCAACGGTGTGTTACAAACATGTCTAATTCTTCAAAACTGCCTTCATCCAACAACATTTGGATGCGTTCACGGGCAGTGTATTTTCCTTTTGCATGTTGCGAATCTATACGTTTTTCTCCACCGCCTTTTTTGGCAATGACACGTTTTTCAATTAGTTCGGCAACTTTTTGTACATTTTCCACTTTGTAAATGTTTTAAGTTAGCAATAATCGCGGAACATCCGTAATGTAGAATCCTGTTCAGGGGATGTGCCGGTCGAAGTTATTTATTTGTTTGGATTTTCGCAGAGTTCAATCAGTACGCCGCAGGTTGATTTCGGATGCAGGAAGCCAATGTTGAGGCCTTCGGCGCCTTTGCGCGGTGTTTTGTCGATGAGTTGAATTCCCATTGCTTCTGCATCTTTCAAGGCTTCAGCAGCATTTTCTACTTCATATGCTACATGATGTACGCCGCCGCGCGGGTTCTTTTCCAAGAATTTGGCTATGGGGCTGTCTTCGGCCGTCGGTTCCAACAATTCGATTTTGGTCTGCCCGATTTTGAAAAATGCGGTTTTTACTTTCTGGTCGGCTACTTCTTCAATGGCGTAGCATTTCTGACCTAACAATTTCTCGTAAAAAGGAATAACGTCGTCCAATTTTGCAACGGCAATTCCTAAATGTTCAATGTGAGTAGGTTGCATAATTATTTGGTTTTAAATACAGAAAAAAATCATTATTCAAAATGAACATGCAAAAGTACAAGAAATAATTCTGAAATCAAAACAAAAGCGAACAAATCATTTGGCTAGATCGGATAAAGTGGTTTTTATGTATGGTTTGAATATATGTATAGCAACTATTTTGGGAGACTTGCAGATAAAAAGAAAGACTGCCTTACTTTGATAGGCAGTCTTCCGATGATAAAAAACAATTTTTTTGTTGCTTGCATGATTAAATCATTTGATCTTATTGCTGTTGCGTATAGCGTTCCCGTAATTGTTTGGCGTATTCGATACATGCCGGATTGGAACTGTCCGCTAATTCTTGTGGCAGTACCGGAATCTTGATTTCCATGTCGGTGGTAATATTGTCCGGGTTTTGTATCGTTTCTTGGTTCGCTTCATAGATGTAAACCCAGAAAAGCGGTTGTCCATAGAATCTTTCAGCCAAGCTGCTCAAGGCTTCATCTTGTTTGATTTTTTCCGTCGCGATAAATTGAGTATATGTACGCGGTTCATTGAATGAAACATTGCTTCTATCCGCTTGTTCGTTTTTTAGTTTTTCAGCTTCTCCTGCGCTGATGAAACGGAAATCAACCCTGCGATTCGGCTTATAGGTTTTCGGCGGTTCTGCTATTATGCCATATCCGTTTGCAATGATCCGTTCTGGTGCTATTTTCCAAATTGTTACAAGTTCGTTTTTAACGATTTCAGCACGCTGTCTGCTCAATTTTTCATTGTATGTCTTGCTGCCTGTATTGTCGCAGTAGCCACGGATTTCCAAGTACAAGGTTGTGTCGGCCTGCATTTGCATGGCAATGCTATGGATAGCAATCAAGGCATCATCGGTCAGCTTGTTTTTGTTGTTGTCGAAATAAGCGCTTGATGCCAGTGCGGCAGTTGGCATGGCAGCAGCTTGTTTTCCTGTTACCTTTTCCGGTTGCTGTTGTGGTGCGGCAATGTAAATTGTGTCCGGTTGCGGTTTGTAAACCACGACCACCGTGTCGGGTTGGCTGTTCCGTTGGTTGTAATTCATGTTGTCATAGGGGGTGAACATAGGCTCCGGATCACGCCAGTTGCGTTTGTGGTCGGCTTTGCGTGAAGGAATCTTCCAACGGAAATTCACTGTCATGTATTCCATGATGTCATTTGTGGTGCCACCTCTTATCGGTTCGGAGAAAACCCACGAATCCAGATTGTCTTGTGTGTGCAAGTGATACATGCCTTTGGCTCCGATGGCGAACATCCGGCTAATATTGAATTCTATGGCAAATCCTAATGGGATTATGCCGGTAATGTCTTTGTTGGATGTCCTTTTGGCTCCTGCGCTTGTGCCGAATTCTTTTCCTTCGTACGATGTTAATCCACCGCTTTGAAGCCCGTTCGGATTGGTTAGTTCACAATTGAAAAATCCTATACCGCCACCGGCGAGTAAATAGAATGAAAAAATATTTTTGGGACGCTTGGGAAACCATAAGTCCATCAAGTCAATGGTCGCCAATAATTCAATGGAATTCATGACGCCCGACAGTTCGGTTTGTGGGTCTAAACTGTATTTTGTGTAGTAAGGTGCGTAGTTGTAGTGGAGTGCTGCACCCCAAACTGGGTTTATCGAATATTCAACACCGATTCCCAAAGTCGGACGCCAATGGCCAATCGGGAACAAATTTTTGAATGATTGGTAGATGTCTCCACTGAACATGGTGGTACCGGCCTCAACAGAAATCGACCATGAACCTTGCTTGCCGGCATATTCCGGCGATTTCCATGGATGTATACCTAAATTGTCGTTCTGTTTTGCCTGGTTTTCTTGTGCGAATACAGCCATAGTCGTGCAAACTACCAGTCCCAATAAGAATGTACGTTTTTTCATTTTTTGGTTGTAATTATCAAAACATTTAGAAACTGCCCACAAAAATAGAAAAAAAACAGATTATTTTCACTTATTGATAAGAAAAATTATTGCTTTAGTATTATTTTTGCCATCTCTACATTGCAATTTTGTTGAAATAGTAGTACTTTTGCAGCCAGATTTAGAAATTAAAATTGCTATATTATGGATGTTTTACAACAAATTATGGAGCGTGCAAAGTCAAATTTGCAGCGCATTGTTCTTCCCGAAGGCGATGAACCTCGTACATTGGAAGCAGCGAATATCGTTTTAAAAGAGAAATTGGCCAAGCTGATTTTGATTGGTGATCCTGCCGTAATCAACAAAATGGCTGAGGAAAAGGGGTATACGCATATTTCGGAAGCTATGATTGTGAATCCTGAAACAGATCCGAAAATGCCGGTATATGCCAATTTGTTGTATGAACTGCGTAAAAATAAGGGCATGACCCAGGAAGAAGCTGAAAAAATGGCGAAAAATCCATTGTATTTGGGCTGCTTGATGATTAAAAACGGTGATGCAGATGGCGAATTGGCCGGTGCACGTAACACTACGGGCAATACGCTTCGTCCGGCTTTCCAGATAATCAAGACAAAACCCGGCGTCAGCATTGTTTCGGGTGCGTTGTTGATGTTCACTCCGGCCAAGCATTTGGGTGAGAATGGATTGCTTGTCTTTGCTGATTGTGCGGTCAATCCCTGTCCTACTGCTCCTGAATTGGCGCAAATTGCTGTATGCACTGCTGAAACTGCGCGTACCGTAGCTGGAATAGAACCTCGTATCGCTATGCTGAGTTTCTCAACAAAGGGCAGTGCCAAACATGAGCTGGTTGATAAGGTAGCTGAGGCCACGCGCCTTGCCAAAGAAATGGCTCCAGACTTGATGCTGGACGGTGAGTTGCAGGCCGATGCGTCCTTGATTCCTTCCATTGGCGAAAGTAAAGCACCGGGCAGCAAAGTGGCTGGACATGCCAATGTGTTGGTATTCCCTGATTTGCAGGCAGGAAATATCGGTTACAAATTGGTTGAACGTTTCTCGGACGCACAAGCAATTGGCCCTATTCTGCAAGGTATTGCAGCTCCTGTTAATGATTTGAGCCGTGGATGCTGTGTTGATGATATCGTGAAAATGGTTGCCGTAACAGCTAACCAGGCTATTAAATAACCTATAAAAATCGGTGATATGAAAATTCTCGTTTTAAATTGTGGCAGTTCGTCTATCAAATACAAATTGTTCGAGATGGACACCAAGCAAGTGATAGCACAAGGTGGCATTGAAAAAATCGGTTTGAAAGATTCGTTCTTGAAAATCACATTGCCCAATGGTGAAAAGGTTACACTTGAACGTGAAATCGCCGAGCATACGGCAGGTATCGAGTTTATTCTGGATACGCTGACGGATGCCCGTTATGGCTGTATCAAATCGTTGGTTGAAATCGATGCGGTAGGACATCGTGTCGTGCATGGGGGTGAAAAATTCAATAAATCGGTATTGATTACGCAGGAAGTAATCGATAAAGTGATTGAATGTAATGAGTTGGCCCCGTTGCATAATCCGGCCAACCTGAAAGGCATTTATGCTATTCAAAAAATTTTGCCATCTGTTCCTCAGATAGCGGTGTTCGACACGGCATTCCATCAGACCATGCCAGACTATGCATACATGTATGCGTTACCATATGAGATGTATACCAAATATGGTATACGTCGTTACGGCTTCCATGGCACCAGCCATCGTTACGTTTCCAAACGTGTGTGCGATTTCCTTGGTATAGATGCGGCTTCCAGTAAGGTAATTACCGCCCATATCGGGAACGGCGGTTCCATTGCTGCAGTGGAATACGGTAAGTCGATAGACACATCCATGGGAATGACACCGGTGGAAGGGCTTGTAATGGGAACCCGTGTGGGCGACTTGGATTTGGGCGTTGTGACTTACCTGATGGAAAAGGAACATTTGAGTGCGGCTGAATTCTCGGTCATTGTGAACAAAAAGAGCGGTTTGGCTGGTGTTTCGGGTGTTTCAAGTGATATGAGAGACATAACGGCGGCCATTGCGGCCGGTAATAAACGCGCCGATTTAGCTCGCAACATGTACATCTATCACGTCCGCAAATATATCGGCTCCTATGTGGCAGCTATGAATGGCGTAGATGTTATTGTGTTCACGGGTGGAATAGGTGAGAATGATGCGTATGTTCGCTCGCATGTGTGCAAAGGACTGACATATCTTGGGTTGGAAATAAACGAAGAGTTAAATGCTGCTACACGTGGTGAAGAGGCGGAAATCTCTACGAAAAACTCAGCGGTTCGTGTTTGCGTTATTCCGACTGATGAAGAATATATGATTGCTTCGGATACAATGGAAATTGTTGCAGAAATGAAGAAGTAGTTTTTGTTTCATAATATCAAAAAGTGAAAGTTGAGGGCAAGCTCGGTTGATAGGTTGTCCTCAACTTTTTTATTTTTCAGTCCTTTCATATTTTATATTTTGTTCTTTTGCCGTTTTATGTTGTTTTTGGGGGTATCTGGGAGTTTTTGCTTGATTTTGACATCCCAATAAAAAGGAATATCTTTGCGCACTTTTTGAAATTGTAAACCAATGATAAATGGACGTAAAATAGTGGTGGTTATGCCGGCTTATAATGCCGAAAAAACATTGGAGCAAACCTACTCAGAAATTCCCATGGATATTGTGGATGAAGTGATTTTGACAGATGATTGTAGTAAGGATCATACCATCGATGAGGCCAAACGTTTAGGTATCAAAGAAATACTTGTACATGAAAAAAACCGCGGATATGGCGGCAATCAGAAAACGTGTTATGACCGTGCTTTGGCTATAGGTGCTGATATAGTGATTATGTTACATCCTGATTATCAATATACGCCCAAACTGATTCATTCCATTTCTTATATTATTGCCAATGATGTTTATCCGGTAGTGTGTGCTTCTCGTATTTTAGGTAAGGGTGCACTTAAAGGTGGAATGCCACTGGTAAAGTATATAGCGAATCGTTTGCTGACTTTTTTCCAGAATATTTTGTTACATCAGAAATTGTCGGAATATCATACAGGTTATCGTGCTTTTTCTGCCGATGTGTTGCGTAACATCAATTATGGGGTAAATTCAGATGATTTTATTTTTGACAATGAAATGTTGGCGCAGATTTTTTATGCAGGTTATGAAATCGGGGAAGTTACATGTCCGACTAAATATTTTGATGATGCGTCTTCTATTAATATGAAGCGCAGTGCGATATATGGGCTTGGTGTTTTACGTGTGTCTGTGCTATATCGGCTATGCAAATGGGGGCTTATGAAATCGAAATTGTTTGAAAAAGCTCTGAACTAATGCATGATTTTCTGGACAAACTTTTTAAAAAGCCGACTGATAGTACCTTAATTCAGTTGTTCCGCTATTTTTTTTCTGGTGGATTGGCTTTTGTTGCTGATAAGGCTCTGTTCCTGCTTTTCCGTTATGGAATGGAAAGTGACAAGTATGTAGCTACGACTATTGGTTTTGCCGTCGGGTTGCTGATCACTTATTTGCTTAGTATTTCTTGGATATTTAACGAGCGTCGGATTCGTAAAACTTGGTTGGAATTTGCCGCTTTTGCCGTGATAGGTCTGGTCGGCATGGCGTTGATGAACTTGTTTATGTGGTTTTTCTCTGATTATGTTGGTATTAGTAGTGATATTGTAGCCAATCTTTTTTCAACCGTGTTGGTTACACTGTGGAATTTTGTCGCAAAAAAATATATATTGTTTTCTCGAAAATCATATTGAAACATTGATAATATGACAAAAACAGCCTCGTAATAAAATACGAGGCTGTTTCTTTTGTATTCCAGAAAGAGATTTTAATTGTTTGTTTTACTTTCCATACATGGTTGTGGCATCCGCCGATAAAAAGCAAAGCCGTTTTTTCGATACAATAACTCTGCATCTGGCGCATCGTTCAGGAGTTGGGCTCGGTTGCGCTCTGTATCTTTCATCGCAATATAGCATGGCTTGTCTATTTGTCCCTGAAGCAGTATTTTGCCGTCAGCCAAATTGTTTTCTGGTTGTCTGTCGGAATAGAAATAATGTGCATAACTCTTGAAATAAGGCGTGTAGATGTAACAGTCTTCACCTTTCTTTGTTTCGTAAAATTCTATGGCGGCAGCCTGGCTGTATTGTTCTACTTGTGGAGCAATGAAACGTACAGCTATGAACATGAATAATATAGTGCCGGCTGACATGCAAGCAACTGGGAACAAGTCGTTCCGCTTACCTGTCAGGTATATATATATGATTACACCGGCTATGAGCAGCAATCCTGTAAATGCTTCAAAACCGTACCATGTGGCAGTTGCTTGCATATTGCCGATGGCAAACTCATCGGCTACGTATGGAATAAGGGCGGTTTTGAATTTGTCGAATTGTGTGACAGCAAGTACAGCCACACTGTAAATTACAGATAGGCAAACCAACAAAATGCTTATGTATTTGGGTAGTTTGTGTGTCCCTTGTACGTAATTCCATGCAATGTATGTTGCCATAAAAGTGAGCGGGAAATAGCAAGCTGATGAATAATGGATGATTTTTGTCCGTACAATAGAAAAGAGAATCAGTACAACCCAAAATAACATCATCATCCAACGGAAAAAATGTGCTGTGCTAGCTGATTGCTCATTGGCCAATACTTTTCTGTGAAACGCAGGTAAGGCTATGATAGCTGCGGGGAAAACACCGAAAAATAATATCACAAAATGATAGAGCGGGAAACCGCCATGGCCAGCATCTTGCGTTTGGAATAAACGGATTTGATAGACAATGAAATCATGTATTACTGAATAGTTCCCGTTCAGTAATTGCAGGATAAACCATAAGCCTCCCATCAAACATAGCATGACAATGAATACAGCTACATCTTTCCAGCGGAACGGCATCCTGAAGCGAATCCACACCAGATAGACTGCAAAAGTGAGTAGGAAAACCAGAAATCCGACCGGTCCTTTGGTCAATACGGCCAATCCAAGAAAGAAACCGGAGAGTGCTGCTTGCAGGGTTTTATTACCTATATCATTGATGTCGGAATAACGTACGAAGTAATATACTCCACTAAAAATGAATAGATTGAACCATGGATCTATGATGCCCGATTTGAAGTAAAAAAATGGTAATACGGATCCAGCATAGAGTAATACCCACAACATGCCGAAATTGCTTCCTTTCAGCCTGCGGCCGATGTTGAACAACAACAGTAATGTGCATACACCGCAAATGGCATTTGGGAAACGTGCGGCAAATTCGTTAATGCCGAAAATCTTCATAGAAAGCACTTGCATCCATATGAACAAGGGTGGCTTTTCCCAAAATGATTTGAAATTGATTTGTACATCTAGGTAATTCCCGCTTACAATCATTTCGCGTGCCGATTCTGCAAAATTGATTTCATCCCAGTCAAACAGATGCACGGCTCCAAGTCCAGGTACAAAAAGCAATAAGCCAACAATGGCAATTCCTATTTGCAAAAAAGAATCTTTATTTTTCATATATTAGTTTGGTTGTTTTTTATGATTATTCTACCATGCGAATGGCGCCTTTGTCGGCCGAGCTGACAAGTGCGGCGTATGCCCGCAAGGCTTTTGATACGTTGCGGGCACGGTCGGGCTTGAAGGCTTGGTTGCCGCGTGCCATTTCCTGCTGCCGGCGTTGTACGAGTTCTTCATCCGACAAACGCACGTTGATGCTCCGTTGCGGGATGTCTATGTCTATGATATCGCCGTCGCGGACCAGGCCGATATTTCCGCCGGCAGCCGCTTCCGGCGATATGTGGCCGATGCTCAATCCCGATGTGCCGCCGGAAAAGCGTCCGTCGGTTATCAACGCGCACAGTTTGCCCAAGTGGCGCGATTTGATATATGAGGTCGGGTAAAGCATTTCCTGCATTCCGGGGCCGCCCTTGGGGCCTTCGTGTGTAATGACAACGACATCGCCGGCCTCTACCTTGCCGCCCAGGATTCCTTCACAAGCGGCTTCCTGGGAAGTGAATACTTTGGCTGGCCCGCTGAATTTCCACAGGCTTTCATCCACGCCGGCCGTTTTGATGACGCAGCCGTCTTGGGCAATGTTCCCTTTCAGAATGCCGAGTCCGCCATCGCGTGTATATGCATGTTCCATGTCCCGGATGCAGCCGTTTGTGCGGTCTGTGTCGAGTTCGGCATAAGTGGAGCTTTGGGAACCTAATACAAGGTTGAATTTTCCGCCGGGTGCACTGCAGTAAATGCGTATGGCTTCAGGATTTGGCTGTGCTGTTTTTATGTTGTATTTGTCAATGGCTTCGCCTAATGTCAGCCCATCCGCCCGTTTTACATTCAGATTCAGCAGGTTTCTCAACTCGCCCATGATATTAAGTATTCCACCGGCCCGGTTCACATCCTGGATGTGGTATTTTTGTGTGTTTGGAGCCACTTTGCAGAGGCAAGGTGTTTGCCGGGACAGCATGTCGATGTCGTCCATGCTGAAATCCACGCCGGCTTCGTGTGCGATAGCCAGCAGATGCAACACGGTATTGGTAGAACCTCCCATGGCAATGTCCAAGCGCATGGCGTTCAGGAAAGCGTCACGGGTAGCAATGCTGCGAGGCAGTACGCTTGTGTCGTTGTCGTAGTAATATTTGTATGTGTTTTCTACAATCAGCCTTGCAGCGTCAGTAAACAATTGTTTGCGGTTAGCATGTGTGGCCACAATGGTGCCATTTCCTGGCAATGCAAGCCCGATGGCTTCGTTCAGGCAGTTCATGCTGTTTGCCGTGAACATGCCTGAACATGAGCCGCAAGTGGGGCAGGCGGCGTGTTCCACTTTGGCCACATGTTCATCAGAAAGGCTTTCATCGGCACTTTGTACCATGGCATCTATCAGGTCCAAGTGCGTGCCGTTCAGTTCTCCTGCTTCCATCGGGCCGCCGGAAACGAAAATGGTCGGGATATTCAGGCGCATGGTTGCCATTAGCATTCCCGGTGTGATTTTGTCACAGTTGCTGATGCAAATCATGGCATCCGCCTTGTGGGCATTGACCATATATTCCACGCTGTCAGCTATCAAGTCCCTGCTGGGCAGTGAATAGAGCATCCCGTCATGCCCCATGGCGATGCCGTCGTCGATTGCTATCGTGTCAAATTCGGCTGCGAAACAGCCAGCTTTTTCGATTTCTGCTTTGACGTGTTGCCCTATGTCGTGCAGGTGCACATGTCCGGGTACAAATTGCGTGAATGAATTGACAATGGCGATAATCGGTTTACCTAATTGGCCAGCTTTCATACCGTTGGCTGCCCAAAGTGCACGAGCGCCGGCCATGCGCCGGCCTGATGTACTGATTTTACTGCGTAATTCCATAATTCGTAAGCTCCCGCTGTTCTGGCTGAACCCGTTACACGCTAATATGGGGAGAATGTGCAACGTAAAGCTGTAATGAAAAAACCTTCCTCAAACGGGTGAGAAAGGTTGGTTGCTTTTATAAATATAACCGCCTTTCGTTTGCCGCATCGACTACGATTCGGGCGATTGATAAACTCCGCCGGTTTGACCTCTGAAGATTTTGTGGCCGCAAAGGTAATGTAATTTGCGCGATAATACAATTGGAATGTAAAAATAAAAACGTTTTTCTTGTAAAATTGTAAGAAAAAGAACCTGCGTTCCGACAAGTCGCAATTACCGGTCAAACAACAGCCGTTGTCCTTTGCTTCCTTCCAGAATATGGCCGTCGTCATAAACGAGATGTCCGTTTACAAATGTTTTCGACACCTTGTGCTTGAAAGTTATGCCTTCCATAGGCGACCAGCCGCATTTGCTTAATAGGTTGCCGTAGTCCACTTGCCATGGTGAGTCAGGATTTACAAGCACAAGATCGGCATAGTAGCCTTCGCGTATGTAGCCTCTGTTATGGATGCGGAACAGATCTGCTGGTGCGTGGCACATTTTTTCCACCACTTTTTCCGGAGTGAAACAGCCTTGCGCCGCCAATTCCAGCATGGCAACCAACGAATGTTGCACCATGGGGCCTCCTGACGCGGCTTGCAGGCATGAGCCTTCTTTTTCTGCCCGAAGATGCGGCGCATGGTCTGTCGCGACGACATCGATTTTTCCCTCATTGATGGCTTGGCGTAATGCATCGCGGTCTTCCATGCGTTTGATGGCCGGATTCCATTTGATCCGGTTGCCATATTTTGCATAGTCTTGATCAGAAAACCACAAATGATGTACGCATACTTCGGCGGTTATTTTTTTGTCCGCCAATGGTTTCGTGTCGAACAATCCGAGCTCTTTTGCTGTGGAAAGATGCAGAATGTGCAACCGTGCGTTGTGTTTGTGCGCCAGCTCTACGGCCTTTGCAGACGATTTGTAGCATGCTTCTGCATCGCGGATGATGGGATGGCATTTTATGGGCAGATTTTCGCCCCATTGGGCGATGCAACGTGCCTTGTTAGCTTGTATGGTGGCTTCGTCTTCATTGTGGGTTGCAATCAAGAGCGGTACTTCAGCGAAGATACGTTCCAATGTGCGCGTGTCGTCCACCAGCATGTTTCCTGTTGAGGAACCCATAAAAACCTTGACTCCGCATACAGTATGAGGATCCGTCTTTTTCAACTCAGCCAGGTTTTCGTTGGTAGCCCCTATGTAGAAACTGTAATTGGCAATGGAATTTTCTGCCCCGAGCGCATATTTTTCTTCCAATAACGTTTGTGTTGTTGTCTGCGGTTTCGTGTTGGGCATATCCATAAATGATGTTACGCCACCAGCCACGGCAGCACGGCTTTCCGTGTAAATGTCCGCTTTGTGCGTTAATCCCGGTTCGCGGAAATGCACTTGGTCGTCAATGACACCCGGTATCAGCCAAAGCCCTTGCGCATTAATGTTGTCCTTATGCGCTGTTATCAGTTCAGTAGGTGCCGCACCCTCGTATATGTGACTGATATGTTCGTCTTTGATTACTATGCTTCCGACAAAGCGTCGGTTCTCATTTATGATGGTGGCATTGTAGATTAACATGGCTTTTGCGGATATTTGCGAAACCAACTTTGGATTTTCAGGCGGATAACGCCCCACACGGCTTCATTGAAGATGCCGCCGCTCATTTTGGATGTGCCCAGCTCACGGTTAATGAAAATAATCGGTACTTCCTGCACGTTGAAGCCGCATTTGGTGGCGGTGAATTTCATTTCTATTTGGAAGGCATAGCCTTTGAACCGGATTTTGTCCAATTCGATGGTTTCCAGCACTTGCCGGCGGTAACATACGAATCCGGCCGTGGTGTCGGCTATCTTGATGCCGAGCACACATTGCACGTATTTGCTGGCAAAATAGGACATGAGCACTCGCCCCATCGGCCAGTTTACCACATTGACGCCACTGACATAGCGTGAACCGATGGCAACGTCAGCGCCATTTGATGCACAGGCATCGTATAGTTTTGGCAAATCTGCCGGATTGTGCGAGAAATCTGCATCCATTTCAAATATATAGTCATAGCCTTGGGCGATTCCCCATTTGAATCCGGCTATATAGGCGGTGCCCAATCCTAATTTGCCTGTCCGTTCAATCAGGTGAAGCCTTGCAGGGAACGTGTCCTGCAATTGCTTGACAATATCCGCGGTGCCATCGGGCGAACCATCGTCGATGACCAAAATGTGGAAATCGCCCGGCAGGTTGAATACGGCACGGATAATGTTTTCGATATTTTCCTTTTCGTTGTAAGTGGGGATGATGACTAATTTCATACGTGGAAAATTTTAAAATTCATAAAGCTCGGAAGGCGTCATACGGCTCAGAGGGCATAGTTCCACATCTGTGCCGACTTTGACACCGGCTTGTTCCAGATAATTATTTACGGTTTCGAATGCCAGTTGGGGCGTGTTGTTTTCCTTGCTTAAATGGCAAAGGAAAATATTTTTTAGTTTGTCATGGTAATTCCGTGCTATGAAAAGTCCGCAATCATCATTGCTTAAATGGCCCGTTTCGGACATTATGCGGGTTTTCAAGTAATTGGGATATGGCCCGTGTAACAGCATTTCAACGTCATAATTGGCTTCAAAAACAAGATAGTCGCTTTGTTGTACGAAATGTGCCAGGTGCTCGTTCGTTGTCCCTAAATCAGTCGCGAATGTGATGGTCTTGTCGTTGTACTTAACGCAATAACCGACGCAATCGGTCGAATCATGCGACAAAGGGAATGGTGTGATGCGGAACTCCGCCAATTGGAACGGCACGTTTTTTTCCAGATAGCGTTGGCAGGTTTTTAGTTTCTCAGTTACGCCATAATTTTTGTTTATGCCAATATGAATTTCTGGTGTGGTATAAACCGGGATATGATACCGCTCGCCCAATGCACCGACGGCACGTATGTGGTCGGCATGGTCATGTGTGATAAATATCCCCCAGATGTTATGAAAATCAAGTCCCAAGTTGCGCAAGTGTTTCCGTATGGTGCGGACGCCGATACCGGCATCGATTAGAATCCCTCGTGCAGCCGTCCCAACAAAATAACAATTGCCGCTGCTTCCACTACCGAAACTTTGAAAAAGTAATTTATCCATCACTTTGCAAAGTTAGCTATTTTTTTTACTCCGCATGTTAGATTTTATTCGTTTTTCCATTTTTTCATACATCTTGTTGAGATAATATGGCTTGTCCTCAAACATAAAAACCGGCAAAGGTCGTGTGACCCTTGCCGGCAATGTTCGGATGTGTCGGTTTTTACAAACCAAAAGCTATTTTTATCTCATTCACTTTGTCTGTTTTTTCCCATGTGAACAATTCCACTTCACGCTGAATGTCTTGCCCGTTCCCATCTTTGAACTTTTTTGTGACAATGGCAGGAATACGTCCTACATGGCCGTATGATGCCGTTTCTTCGTATATGGGATTACGCAGTTTCAGCCGTTCTTCTATCGCTTTTGGGCGCATGTCGAATATGTTTTCCACTTTTGCAGCGATTTCTTGGTCACTCATGGGCACTTTTGCAGTGCCGTAAGTGTTTACATACAAGTTCATGGGCTTGGCAACACCTATGGCGTATGAGACTTGTACCAGCACTTCCTTGGCAACACCGGCAGCAACTAAATTTTTAGCGATGTGGCGCGCCGCGTATGCTGCCGAACGGTCCACTTTGGATGGGTCTTTGCCGGAGAAAGCTCCTCCACCGTGTGCGCCTTTGCCACCGTATGTATCTACGATTATTTTGCGTCCGGTGAGACCGGTATCTCCGTGTGGCCCTCCGATAACGAACTTGCCTGTCGGATTTACGTATAAAATATAGTCATCCTTGAACAATTTTGCATATTGTGCATCTTTCTTCAGTACGCGGGGAATCAAAATGTTTTTGACATCGTTGTATATGACACGTAACATTTCTTCATCGGCTTCTGCTTGCGTACGGTTTGAATTCGGTAAGATGAATTCGTTGTGTTGAGTTGACACAACAATGGTGTGTACGCGTTCTGGTTCGTTTTTGTCGTTGTATGCGATTGTTACCTGGCTTTTGGCATCCGGACGCAAATATGTCATTTCTTTGCCTTCGCGCCGTATGGCTGCCAATTCAATCAACAAAGCATGTGACAAGTCTAATGAAATCGGCATTAAGTTGTCGGTTTCGTCACAGGCATAACCGAACATCATGCCTTGGTCGCCGGCACCTTGGTTCATCGGGTCTTCACGTTCCACACCGCGGTTTATGTCTTGTGATTGCTCATGCAGGGCGGAAAATATGCCGCATGAATTGCCATCGAACATATATTCGCCTTTGGTGTAACCGATACGGTTGATGACTTGCCGGGCGACGGTTTGCACATCAACGTATGCGCTTGATTTTACTTCTCCGGCAATAACGACTTGCCCGGTTGTAACTAATGTTTCGCAGGCAACTTTTGAGTCACGGTCTTGTGCCAGGAAATTGTCCAGAATAGCATCTGAAATCTGGTCGGCAACCTTGTCAGGATGCCCTTCCGAAACGGATTCGGATGTAAATAAATATCCCATTTTCTTTTTAATTTTAGCCGTTTGAATGGCTGTTCAACAATAAAATAAAACAAAAAGTAATGGGGAAAACAGGACTTTGTGTGTGCAGACACTAACAGAGATTACAGTTTTAGCATTTTTTTCTGTGGTTGCAAGCAGTCCAAATCTTTCCACATTGAAATCGCCGCAAAGGTATATGTTTTATGTTACTTGTGCAACTAATAATATGGAAAAAGTATGAAAATTGTTTTTTGTGTAGGCTACCAGATATTAAAAATGCATCTGCCAGTTTATTTTTAGCAGGTGCATTTTTATATTGGATTAAATGGTTTTGTAAAAATTATTTTTGTTTGCCGTATCCGTAACCGTATCCATATCCATACCCCATTTTAGGCTTTTCTTCTACGCCATTTAATACACAAGCTATGTTGTTGAGACGTTTGTTTTCATAAATGTCATTGATGAAATCGGCTGTTGTTTTTGGTGTATAGTTTACACGCGAAATGTAAATGGTCGCATCTGCAAAACGGTTCAACAAGAATGTGTCAGATACCATACCAACGGGTGCGGAATCAATCAATATATAATCGTATTTCTCTTTCAATGCTGCAATCAGCTCATCTAAGCGTTCGCTCATAATCAATTCTCCTGGATTTGGTGGAACTGGTCCGGCTGGTATGACATCCAGGAAATCATGTATTTTAGAAGGCATTATGATATCTTGTAAGTCATAACTTGGATCTGCTAAATAGGGTGTTAAATATCCTTTGTTGCTTAAATGCATGTAATCACTGAGCATCGGGCTACGGATGTCCAAGCCGACCAGTACAACTTTCTTTTTCATTAGAGCCAAGGATGAAGCAAGGTTTATGGCTATGAAAGATTTGCCTTCTTTGCTGATGGTTGATGTAATTACAACAACAGGTTGCTTTTTGCCGGCTAAAATGAAGTTGAGGTTTGTACGCAGTAGGCGGAATAATTCAACAATTGGTGTTGTTTTCCCTTCTGTTACAACAATTTTTTCTCCACCTTTGTTTTCGCATATTTGTCCGATTACGGGTGCTTTAACCAATTTGGAGTATTCTTTGTAGTCAGAAATCGTGTTGTGGAAAAATTCATAGACTATTGTCATTCCGATAGGAATACACCCGCCCAAAATAACGGCCAGAAATAGTATGACCATTTTGCGTGGAGCCACCGGGTCGGGTTGCATGTCGGGTTTATCAATGATTTTTGCCGGTTGTACTGTGCTTGCTAAAGCCAATGCATTTTCTTCACGCTTTTGATAAAGGAATAGATAAAGTGTTTCTTTTATTTGTTGCTGGCGTTTTATTTCTACGTATTCCCTTTCTTGGGTGGGCACGGATTTTATACGCATGGCAAATTGTTGGTCTTTGCCTAATATGTCGTTTTTTGATATGGTCAACCCATCTTTCAGACTGTTTACACTTGTGATAATGTTGTCCCGCATGATTTGCAACTGTGTTTCCAGCTGTGTGATGACAGGGTTCTGGGTGTTAGTTGTCCGTAGTAGTTTCATTCGCTCTAACAATGCCTCATTGTATGTCTGGATTAACTGGACTAACGAAGCATCTTCTACACCTAAATTTGCAGGAATTAGGTTGTAGCGGTTTTTTTCATTGTCTACATAGTTTCTTATGTACTCAATCAAATTTAGTTGGGTTTCTACCTTTGCCAGTTGTTTTTGATAATCGCTTACTGTTTCCAAAAATAGTTGTGCTTCAGCAGATATGTCTGTTAACTGGTTTTCTTTTTTGTATTTTTCGACATCTTGTTCCACATTGGCTAATTCTTCAGTAATAAGTTTTAGCCGTTCTTCTATGAATAAACCTGTATTGCTGGCAATTATGTTTTTGTCGATGACGGCATCCATGTTATAGATTTCAATCATCTTCGTGATCATGTCTATCGCTTTTCGAGGTGTAGCAGAAACAGTAGCTATCTGAATGACATTCGATTCTTTTTTTACTTGTTTTGCAGATAGCTTTTGTTGGTAACTTGTTATAAGTGGTAACATCGGATATGTTATGATGTTCATCTTGTCACCAACTTCCATCTTATTTAATTCTGTTATGGAAATGTTACCGATAATAGTAGGAAAAGGCTTGCTGATGTTTTCTATATAATATGTTTTTTTTGCGTCGCCATATTCAACTTTGATTTTGTAATCTTTAGTACGTTTATGGAGCTGTATTTTTGATATTTTCCGGAGTGTATCTGTAAATTGAAGTGGATAGTCTATTTGCAAGTTTGGTTTCGGATATTGTTCTTTATATGTCAAACCGTCCTTTTTGTAAAATTCAGTTTGTATTCCTAACGTTTGGATAACTTGACGCATAGTACTTGTGGAATTTATGATATATAATTCCTCTTCGGCAAGTTTATTTCCACTAAATACTCCGAATGATTCCAACATCCCTAATTGTGAACTGCCAAACATGTTAGTTGGATTGTTGTTATTGGAGCGTAATAGAAGCGTAGCATTGACAGCATACTGTGGATTTTGGCGCATAATGTATAAGACCGCTAATGCTATACAACATGCAATAGACAGTACAAACCAATACCACTTGTGCAGATATTTGAAAAAAATCTCTCTTAAATCAATCACATCATTATTGGATTGTCCTTTGTTTTGGCTGTTATTATTGTCGCTCATTGTAGGATGTCAGATTTTTAATGTAAGGTGATTCTTGATTATTTGTTCAAATTGATTACGGAAACAATTACCGTGGCCAATGAACCGAGTGTCGTGATTGCAGATAAGTATAAACTTATGTTTTGTGAAGCCATTGCCCTGACTTGGTTGGGCTCTACATAGACAATGTCATTTTGTTGCAGGTAATAATATGGCGATGTGAATACGTCTTCCGAGTTAAGGTTTAAGCGTGCAAATTCCAATTTCCCGTTGTTTTCACGTGTTATAAGAACATTGTTTCGTTTACCATATGGTGTCATGTCGCCGGCTAATCCAAGAGCATCTAGAACGGTTACTCGTTCATTGTTGATAGTGTATTGTCCGGGACGCGCAACTTCACCAATGACGGTTACTTTATAGTTCAAAAATTTAATGGTAACAATTGCATCTTTCAGAAAAGGTTCCAATTCTTTTTTTAAAGCAGCAACTGCTTCTGACTTTGTGTATCCTGCAATTTTGAATGTTCCAATAACGGGGAAATCTATATTCCCATCCACGTCAACCAAATATGACTGCAGTGAAGGCGTAGAGTATATCTGATCACTACCGGGGTTAGAATATGAAATAACCGGCATATTGAATGGTGCGACCGCTGTTGGGTCCAATCCAGTAACTGTAATAATTAACATGTCGCCGGCAACTATCCTTGCTTCATGGACAGTTTGGAATTGGTCGTTGATTTGTTCAGCACTCTCAGGTGTTACACTTTTGAAATAAGCTAATTTTTTTTGGGTAGTACAAGCACCTGCTAACAAACTTAACAGTATCAAGTAAAGGAAATGGTTCTTCCGTAACATGTGAATGGTCTTGTTGTATAAGTTAAAAAATGCAATAGTTTTTAATCTTCCCACAAAACAAGGGGCTGCAAAGGTAGTGTTTTATTTTAGTCTATGCAAAAGTTGCTTTGTTTTTTATGGAAAATCATTTTTTAGTTTGCTTGCTTCATTTTATTTGTGTTACTTTGAAAACCTAAATTATCAATCAATAAAACAATATGATTCAGGAGTATTTAAAATTACACGAACAAGAGATTTTGGAAGATTTGTTTTCGTTGTTGCGGATTCCGAGTGTTAGTTCGGATGCGGGGCATCATGAAGATATGTTGCGTTGTGCTGCATGTTGGGAAACATTGCTACAAAAGGCAGGAGCAGATGAGGTGCAAATCTTGCCGACGGCAGGAAATCCGGTCGTTTTTGCGTGGAAGAAAGTGAATCCTAATTTGCCAACAGTGATGGTTTACGGACATTATGATGTCATGCCGCCAGAGCCGTTTGAATTGTGGAAAACAGAGCCTTTTGAGCCGGTTATAAAAGATGGGCATATTTGGGGGCGTGGTGCGGATGATGATAAAGGCCAATCATTTATGCACTATGTTGCTTTCAGGTATTTGTGTGAATCGGGTTCTTTGCCATGCAATGTGAAATTTTTATTGGAAGGCGAGGAAGAAATCAGTTCGCCGAGTTTGGAACAATTTTGCGTGGAACACCGTGATTTGCTTGCCTGCGATTATGTTCTTGTTTCGGACACGAGTATGCTGTCTGCCGATACACCGAGCATTACAACCGGCTTGCGCGGCCTGGCGTATTGGCAGTTGGAAGTGACGTCGGCATGTCGTGATTTGCACTCAGGCATTTTTGGCGGCGCGGTTGCCAACCCGATTAATGAATTGTGCAAGTTGATTGCCCGGATGCAGGATGATTCAGGCCGGATTATGATTCTACACTTTTATGATGATGTGGAAAACGTGTCGGATGAAGAAAAAACGTTGATTTCCCAAATCCCTTTTGATGAGGAACAATATAAAACCGATTTAGGTATTCGGAATACACATGGCGAGGCCGGTTACAGCACGATTGAACGCACGGGCATACGTCCGACGTTTGATGTATGCGGTATTTGGGGCGGTTACACCGGCGAAGGAACAAAAACGGTATTGCCAGCAAAAGCCTTTGCCAAATTGTCAACTCGTCTGGTGCCGCATCAACGCAGTCAGGTAATAGGGAAATTGATGGAGGAATATGTGAAACAGATTGCGCCGGATTATGTACAAGTCAAATTGACTTATTTGCATGGTGCGGAAAGTTATGTTTGTCCGATTGACCTGCCTGCTTACAAGGCCGCGGAGGCCGCCTATACCAAGGTTTTCGGTAAACGTCCGTTGCCGGTGCGTCGTGGCGGTAGCATTGGTGTCGTGGCTGTGTTTGAGAAAGTGTTGGGCGTAAAATCCATTCTTATGGGATTCGGATTGGAGTCGGACGCCATTCATTCGCCCAATGAGAATTTTCCGCTGTTTATGTTCCGTACAGGGATAGAAACCATAACGGAATTTTATGGTCAATTGAAAAATTATCTGTAATTCAGTCGGTCATAAAAATTTTTTGTGGATATTTGACTTCGGTCAGGAATAGCCCGGATGCAGGAGCCGATGTGCCGGCCTTGCATCTGTTTTTGGCTTCTATAATGTGGCAGAAATCATCTACGGATATTTTTCCCCGACCCACATCTAACAGCGTCCCGACGATGGCACGGACCATATTCCGCAGGAAACGGTCGGCTTCGATGGTGAAAATCCAGAGCCCGTCGCGTTGCGTCCAATGTGCGCTACGGATGGCGCAATTGTTGGTTTTGACATCTGTGTGTAGTTTGCTGAAACTTGTAAAATCTGTATAATGCAGCAGTCTTAGGGCTGCTGCATTCATTTTGTCAAAATCAAACGGCCCTGGAATATATGCGGTTGTTTCGGTCATGAACGGGTTCTTGTTGAGTGTCATCCGGTATTCATACACTCTGCCAATGGCATCAAAACGGGCATGTGCGTCTGCTGCCACCTCGACAATGCGCTGAATGGCAATGTCCTGCGGCAAAAAACTGTTCAATTTTTTTGCGAGTGCGGTCGGCTCGAAATCCGGTTCAGCGTCGAAATGCGCAACCATCTGGCTGGCATGTACGCCGGCGTCAGTCCGTCCGGCACCGACAATGCAGATTGTTGTCCGCAGTACGGTGGAAAGTGCTTTTTCAAGCACTTCCTGTACCGTGGTTCCGTTGGGTTGCGTTTGCCAACCCTTATAAGCGGTTCCTTTGTATGCCAAATATATGAAATAGCGCTTCAAATCAGGAGAACAGTTTTTCTATTTTTTCAGCATAAAATGCTTCTATAACTTTGCGTTTGATTTTCAGCGTAGGTGAAAGGAATCCGTTTGGTTGAGTCCACTCTTCGGGTACGATTTCAAATCGTTTGATTTGTTCCCAGTCGCCGAAATGTTGGTTGTATTTTTTAATTTCCGTGTGGAAGCGTTTGATAACAACCGGATTGTTTACCATTTCTTCATTGCTTTCAAGGGCAAGTTTGTGCTTTTTGCACCAGGATTTCAGGAAAACGAAATCGGGGGAAATCAACGCTGCGGCGAATTTTTTGTTTTCCCCGAGCACAATCATGTTTTCTATGAACGGCGACTCGCAGCATTTGGATTCAATGGCTTGCGGGTTGATGTACTTCCCGAACGAGGTTTTGAAAAAGGATTTCAACCTTCCGGTGACTGTCAGCAGGCCTTCCGGCGATAGGACTCCTGTGTCCCCTGTGTGCAACCAGCCGTCCTTGTCTATGACTTGGGCGGTCAGTTCCGGGTCTTTGTAGTAACCGAGCATGACATTGTGTCCGCGGCATAGGATTTCGTTGTTTTCGCCTATTTTCAATTCAGTCCCCGGCAATGCTTGGCCGACAGTTCCGAACTTCCGGCCGTTTTTGTTGCGGTTGCTGACCGCTATTACCGGCGACGATTCCGTCAACCCGTAGCCTTCGAACACTGGCATGTGTATGGCCGAAAAGAACGATGCAATGTGCGGTTGTATGGCCGATCCGCCAGAAACGACAATGTCGAAATTGCCGCCAATGGCAGCCCGCCACTGCGAATAAACCAACTTGTCCGCTATTTTGTATTGGGCGTTGTAGAACCAGCCCATGTCGTGCAATTGGTACTTGGTGGCCAGGTTGAAAGCCCAATAATAAAGTACGCGCTTGAAATAGGGTAGTTTTTTGCCTGCCAAATACAGTTTGTCATATATTTTTTCGAGCAGGCGCGGCACGCAGGTCATCATGGTGGGGTGTATTTCCTTGATGTTGTCTGCGATAGTGGCCAGACTTTCTGCATAATAGACCGACATGCCTAAATACTGGTACATATATACCAGCATACGCTCGTATGCGTGGCATAATGGCAGAAAACTGAGTGCTTTGTTGCTCCATTTGGCCGGTGTCATGGCTACATTCTTGAAATTCTGCACGATATTATTGTGCGAAAGCATGACGCCTTTGGGCGTGCCCGTTGTTCCTGATGTGTACAGGATAGTAGCCAAATCGCCTGGTTGAATGGAATCTTTTATTGCTTTCAGTTTTTCTGGGTGTGGATGCATTTTGCCCAATTTGACGATTTGATCATAGTAGCGGTAGCTTGTGTCTTCGTGTTTGACGAATGTGATGACGTGTTGTAGTTGTTTTACTTCAGGGAATATGGGCTCTAACTTTGTTCGTAGCTCCTTGCCTTCCACGAAAATGACTTTCATCTCGGCATGGTTCAGTATGTGATGGTAGTCGCTTTGGCTGATCGTCGGGTAGATGGGGATGGAAATGGCGCCTATCTGCATGATTGCAAAATCTATCATGTTCCATTCCGGCCTGTTTCCGCTGACAATACCGATTTTGTCTCCTTGGTTTATGCCAAGTTCCAACAGTCCATAACTGATGTTATTTATAGTTTCGACATATTCTTGTACACCTATTTTACGCCATTGTCCATTTTGCTTGCATGCGAGGACAGCGTCCTGCTGTGGATATTGGTCGGCATAATTGTCGACAATATCAAAGATTCTCGTAACTTCCATGTCGTTTGTCTCGTAATAAAATAGTGAGTGTTTAGGTTATTTGTCTTATTGGAAAACAATTGTTCTGTTGCAATATGCCAGCACTTTCCGGTCGATATGCTTTTCTACTGCTTGTGACAAAACTATCTTTTCCAAGTCTCTGCCTTTTTTGATGAGGTCATCGACGGTATCTTTGTGTGTTATGCGTGTGACATCCTGTACAATAATTGGCCCTGCATCCAGTTCTGCTGTAACGTAATGGCTTGTCGCACCGATAAGTTTTACGCCACGCTCATGTGCGGCATGGTATGGCTTTGCTCCAGCAAATGCCGGCAGAAATGAATGGTGTATATTGATAATATGATTCGGATAATGGTTTATAAAATTGTCAGACAATACTTGCATATAGCGTGCCAAAACACAAAAAGTGATATCGTGCTTTGCCAGCAGTTCCAGTTCCCGCGCCTCCTGTTCTTCTTTGTTTTCTTTGGTAATGGGGAAATAGTAATATGGTATGTCGAAACGTCTGGCCACGCTTTCCATGTCAGGATGGTTGCTGATGATCAGGGGGATTTCCACGCGCCATTCACCGGCGGCATAGCGTGCTAACAAATCGTACAGGCAATGTGGCATTTTGGACACGAAAATGGCCATGCGAGGTTTTGTATCCGCAAAATAGAGCCTGAAGGTCATATTGTACCGGATGGCAATCAAAGTCTGGAAGTATTCCGCAATTTTCTCCTTGGGTATTTGGAATGCATCCAGTTGCCATTCCACACGCATGAAAAATATTTTTTCTTCCCGGTTCACGTACTGGTCAAGGTAAATGATATTCCCCTTGTGCTGGTTTATGAATTCCGTAACAGTGGCCAATATGCCGGGCTGGTCGGGGCAATGCATTAACAGTACCGCCGTGTTGTCACTTATTTTCATTTCTATAAATCATTTTGCTGCCTTTTGCGCAGATTGTTTGACAATGTGCAATGTGTAAAGACAAATTCGCGCAAAGATATGAAAAAAACAGGAATGGTAAAAAAAAGACAGCGAATGGGGTTGGAACGGGAGGAGTAAGATGTATAACTTTTGCTGGATTTATCAAGGTTTTGTATGTCGCAAATTATAGACTATTTGTTGAGAATTTCCAAATCGTCTTTATTAAAAAGTGCATTTAGGACTTTCCTTTTCATTTCAGCTTTAAGTTCTATGGTCAATGTCGTTCTCAGATCATCATTGTTCGGAAGTGTCGCATTTTGCTTGCTGTATTTGTCGGGATAAGTAAATATGTCAATAATATCCATATTTAAATTTGTTGCAATATTTGAAATTTGCCACAAACTAATCTGGATACTCCCGTTCATTATTTTACTGAACTGGGAAGGTTCGATTCCTGCGTATTCTGCCATTCTGTATTGGGTTATTTTCTTGTCCATCATTATTTTGCGCAGGTTCTCTATCACGGGGTGCGGGCCTAGGTCTTTTCTATGTTTCATACTATTAATATAATGTTTTTTCTTCAATATGTGATGGTCTGTTTTTCAATAAAATGAAATATAAATCAATTTATGATTGCATATATTGAAATTATTTTATATCTTTGCGGCGAAAAAGTGAAGTAAATGAAATTGAAATAGGAATTAATTTTATTAAGGGCAGAATTATATGTGAAGTTTTAGAAACAAATCTTATATCACTTGTTCTGGAGTGCTTTTTTTTGGAATAGGGCAAACAAGATGCCAAATTATTTGCGATAACGGAATTGTATTGATAGGGGTTTTGTATGGAATCTGGGTATGGATCAGTTGGTAAACGATAACAATATAGCAGGAATTAATATAATACGAATTAACTCAATTTACTTATTCATTTATTAATCAATTAAATTATTTGTATGATGAAAAAAATCATGTCTCTTTTTGGCCTTGTATTGGCAGTCGTTTTTTGCAGTTGTGAATCGGATCTTGACTCTAAAGAATGTACTTACACGAATCCTTGCCCGGATTTAGTAGAATTTGGTACTTATTATTGTTCAGGAAATTCGGCTACGGGTGAAGTTTCTATGGGATTTGGCGTAACAAGTTTGAGTAGTTCAATTTCTCAAATTTATTTTGGAACCATTACTGCTTATGGTGGAGGAGAAACATATACCAATGGTGTTATTGGCTATATTGGTAAACAAAGTACACCAGAGGGCGTTAAGGTGACCGTGCATTATAACGAACAATTTAAAACACTTACAGGGGTACCAACCAGCCTGGAACGGTTTGATCAAGTAACTGTGGAATTTGACTTGTTGGATGGGCAGCCTGTACGTCATTTGATATTCGAAAATATGCCCATTACGTGGAACTAAAACATAGAAAAATGGATTGGGTAATTCCGGCAAATACAACAGTGAAATAGATATGTTCTCTTCTGCTTTGTGCTTGCCGGTTTTTTTATTTCAAAAGAAAAGTTGTTTTTTATGCTCTTGTGATTGTTACGGGGGCGTGTGGACAAAAGAAAAGGAATGGGATTGGAAAATCCTTTTCCTACGTTTAGTAAAAAATTGGAGGCGTAGGCTGTAGATGGTTATGCTTTGTAATCAGCTATAGGGCTATCCGCATTTTTTGATGATATTGTAAGCAGAGCTGAACTGTTAAATAAACAGGACAAGACACTCGCGAAGTCGTAAGAGCGGGTTTTGATTTTTATTTATAAAAACATGAATAAATTGACGACAAATCGTGGATTCTGGTTGACATTGCTGTTGACAATTGTTACACTTGGAATTTATCAATGGTATTTGATTTATGCTTATGCAAAGGAAACTAACATTGCTTGCCAAGCTGATGGGAAAAAAACATCTGGCTTGATCGTATATTTTTTGTTATCCATTGTCACATTAGGCATCTATGCCATTGTGTGGAAGTGTATGTGGATTAATCGTTGTAATACTTATCTCAGGAAAAATGGCAAACCGGATGGATTACAGGTGTCCACTTATCTTTTAACTTTGTTCTTGTTGGGTTGGTTGACTTTGGGTATTATGTATTGGGTCGTGATGTGCAAAGAATTATACCTGCAAAATGCCGTGAACAGGACATATAATGAACTGAATAATTTGTAAGATTTCCATCTTGCTTGTTTGTGCTGTTAGGGCTGCATAAACAAGCAAGATGTAGAAATATCTGAATTTATATGTGTTTTCATTAGTGAAAATATGAAACGGTTGTTGTTTGGGTATTCTTGGTTGGTGATTTTGCGGGCTTGTGTTTCGTTTGAGAAGTTTTTTTGTTTTAAAAACGGGACTATGTTTTCCGGTTTTTAAAGGATGTCCTGTGATCTATTCTCAAAAATATGGCTATGAATATTGTCTGGATTGGCATCTATGTGTTTACATGTTGAACTTAAATAATAGAGAATTATGAAAAAGGTTATGTTTTTATTTGCCTTGTTGGCAATTTGCGGTTTGTCGATTAATGCACAAACGCGTACGACGGATTATAAGGAATCTTCCGCCAGAAACCTGGAGCCCCTTCATAGTGTGATGATAGCTCCTTTGATAGCAGATCTGTCTGTTATAGGTGACCGTATCGTTTACACGGAGAAGGAGTCTTTTGCGGCATATACTGTAACGCCGGATGTTGTCAAGTTTGTGGAGAATTTCAAGAAAGTGGCTTTGAGCCGTGCGGCGCGTGCACATGGGGCGGATGCCATTATTGGCGCTACCGTGGATGTGATAACCAACAGCGAAGGGCACTTGGAAATTACGATTTCCGGCTATCCTGCCAAATATACCAATTTCCGGAATGCGACAGCGGAAGACATAACGTTGGTTCAGCATGGTTTGAATGTGATGAGCAGGAATAATACGGACATATTGACCACACCGACGAGCCAGGCACGTATGGATGTAGTCCTTTCAAAATAAATGGGTTATGAAAAGAATCGTATTTATAGTTTGTTTTGTCCTTGCGGCTGTTGTTTATGCGGCGGGACAGATCGTTTCCAGTTCATCATTGGTTGTTACCAAAACGGCCTTGTTAGAAGGTTACGAACAGTCAATAGAATTATCATATACCCAGTTCTTTAATGCTGAGGGTGGCATCGATATTAATTATATTGGCGGCTGGCGTTTTAACCGCATGTTCTACGCCGGATTGGGAACGGGATTGTATCTTGATGTGACTGATGTGGGGGGTGCTCCATGGGGACTTGCGCCGTATAATTTGCAATACCATAAAAGTTTATTGGATATGCCACTTGTAAGTATTCCACTCTATGCACATGGGCGGGTTTATTTCACACAAAAACGTTGGATGCCTTTTGCTGGTCTTTCTGTCGGAGGGGTTTTATCAACTCCAATAGATGATAACGTTAAATATTTGAATAAAAGGCTTGCATACAATACATGCCGGTTTATGTTGAACCCCATGGTAGGCATGAACTATCAGATAAATGCAGATATGGACTTGTATTTCAGCCTTGGTTATAGGGGGATGACGCGCCCTTATGTGGCAGATCTGACCCAATATGATATAACAGTTGGGCAACAATTTATAGGAGCAATTGATTTGCATGTGGGTTTCACTTTTTGAAAAAATAAAAAGAATTTGAAATAGATATCTGAATACAAGTCGGATTTAATTTTATATCTTTGTTAACGGAAAAGGGTTTGTATATTTTTTTTGTGGTTTTGGCGTTTTTCGTCCCTTTCTAATATGGAATAACAATACATTTATATGTAATTATAGACATAATTTTAGTTTAGTACATTTTTTTAATTTACAATAATATGAAACGAAATTTATTTTTAATACTTTTGGTCGGTGGTTTTTGCGGACTTGTATTTTCGGCCAAGGCAAACAGCATGGATGAGAAATATCGCCGTAGTTCGATAACAATGCTTACGATTGTCCATCCAGCAGATTCATTTAGTACGGAAATCCAGGAAGCTGTAAAAAGCATGCCGTTCCCTGACAAATATGATAATAACGACCTTGGTTTGACATTTTTGAATGGAACACCTAATGCTGACCGCAAAGCGGATTTGTCGGCACAACTGGAAGCCTATATGGCCAATTCGCATTTTGCGAACTTTTTGGTGAACAATTGGTTCAATGGTACTGAAGCTGGGTTTGACATGAAACTGATTGAAGAACGCGGGTATTATGATGCTTCCATTCTGGATGTACAACAGGCATTGCAGACAGTCCGGGGCAAATCCATGTTGGCTGATGCCGGTGAAGAATTGCTGAATAAAACATTTGTCCTGATTAATGACATTTCATACGTGGATCATCAGGAACGTGCGGCAATTGTTGCGGAAACTTCTCGCGCCGTAGGCGCGACTGCGCAGGCAGTGGGTGATGCAGCCGGTGAGGTCTTGGGCATGTTTGGCGGATTAGGCGCATCTCTGGGCGGATTGGTTTCTTCTGCAGGAGGCTTGGTCAATTCCGCATCCGGCCTGTTGGGTGATATTACGGACATGTTGAACATCAGCGGTTTTGTCGTGCGCATCAATTCCTATTTGTTCCAACTGGATTGGAATGAGGAAGCGGCTGCCATATTTTATGAAAATTATTACACGACAAACGACAGCAGCAAAGTAGAAGCATTCTGGGCCGATACGACGACATTTAAAATGAAATATATCGGTAAATATGAACAATATACGGACAAGGGAACCATGTATTCGCAAAAAAGCCAAAGCGAGCAAATGTTGGTTACTTGCACGCGTACATTGGACAAGAATATCGTGAATCTTCAGAAAACATATCCTGTTTTTCAGGTGAAGACACCTATTTCAGAGGTGGCGACCAATGAGAAAGGCAAATTTATCGGATATCGTGCTTACATCGGAACCAAAGAAGGAATTACGCCGAAAAGCAAATTCCAGGTGGTTGAAAAACAGCAAAATGAAGATGGGCGTACAATCTACAAGAAAGTAGGTACGTTGAAACCGGTTAAAGGCCAGATTTGGGACAACCGCTACATGGTTTCCGAAGAAGATGTGAAAGCATCTGGCGAAAGCGGAGAACAATTGACCGCTACTTTGCTGACGGGTACGAAAAATCTGATGCCGGGCATGTTGCTTGTCGAGGGAGATTTTGACAAAAAAGCGGCCAATGAGGAGGGAACTCAGAATGCAGAGGAATAAATGTGGATTAATAAAAAACGGATGATTATGAAATCTAAATTAGTGCTTTTGTTAGGAGCGTTGCTCTTGTTCTTGCCGGATGCGTTTGCCAGGAAAGACAAGCAAGACAAGGAAACCTTCCAGTGGCGTTACGAAATAGAGCCGGTTGTAGGACAGGCCAAACAGGGATCGTGCATGGTGAAAGTATGGACTTATGCAAAAAAGATGGACAAAGCGGTTGCGCAAGCCCAGAAGAATGCAGTTCATGGCATAATTTTCAAGGGTTATGCCGCATCGACCGATGGAACCCGGTTGCCGGGACAAAAACCTTTGGTAACGGATTATGAAACGGAAATGGAGAATGCGGCTTATTTTGAGGACTTTTTCAAGGATGGCGGGCGCTATATGCGTTTTGTTTCGTTGGTTAACAATGGAACTCCCGGGCCTGGCGATTTGGTCAAAGTCGGGAAGGAATATAAAGTTGGGATAGTCGTGGTGGTTTTGAAAGATGCTTTGCGCAAAGAGTTGGAAAGCGCGGGCATTATCCGGGCGTTGAATGCAGGTTTCTAATTAAAGATGAATATCATGAAGAAAGTAATTGCTTTTATTTTTTGTGTCTGTGCATGGACTGCCGTAATGTCCCAAGCCAAGAAACCGATTATCATGGTTGTACCGAGTGATTTATGGTGTAACCAGAATGGGTATATGCAGACCATGGAAGTAAATGGTGATGTCGTCAGCTATCCTGATTACAAGAAAGCCTTGCAGGAAAATGCAGACTTGCTTTTGGTAATTAGCAAAATCAATGAACTGATGGCTGAACGCGGTTTCCCGTTGAAAAATTTGGAATCATCGCTCAAATCGTTGGAATTTACGGAAACGGAAGGCGCGTTGCTGACAAGCCGCGATGGGAGTTCAATTGCGGAGTCGCCTATCGACCGATTGAAACGCACTGCGAAGGCGGACATTTGGATGCAGTTGACCTGGACCTTGAACCAGACCGGGCCGAAGCGTTCGCTGACATTTAATTTGCAAGGCTTGGATGCCTATACGGACATGCAAATAGCAGGCGCATCAGGTACGAGCGCGCCAACGTTCAGCACGGAATTGCCGGTGCTGTTGGAAGAAGCTGTCCTGCTACATTTGGATAATTTCAATTCGCAGTTGCAGGCACATTTCGACCGCCTTTTTGAAAGTGGCCGTGAAGTGACAATAATGATACGTGCATGGGATACCTTGGATTATGGTCTGGAAACGGAATTTGACGGGATGGAATTGACCGAGATTGTCGAGAACTGGATTGCTGACCATGCCGTCGGCGGACGTTACAATTTGGTGGACATGTCGGAAAACTTCATGATGTTCGAACAAGTAATGATTCCGCTCTTCAATGAGCAAGATCGTGCTTTGGATGCGCGGACGTGGCTGCGTGAATTGCAGAAGTATTTGCGCAACCAATACGCGGTGGAAGCCAAATTGATGACACGTGGTTTGGGCTTTGCACAGTTGGTGATTGGAGAAAAATAAAAACGGAGAAGTTATGGACAAACATTTTAAATTATGGTTTTTGTGCTTTTGTTTTCCTTTGATGCTTTTTTCGCAAGAGAGGAACATTGCCATCACACCTTTGTTACCGGCGGAAGTTGATATTCCTGAAAGTTTGCGCCCGATGTTGCAGCAGAAACTGTTACAGATAGCAACAACAAACGGTTTTGGTTCAGAGTCGGATGACTTTATCTTGACGGCGAACGTTATGGTTCTGGAAAAAACTGCTGTGCCGACGGTTCCGCCTCAAATCAATTTGACATTGGAAGTTTCTTTGTATGTAATTAACCGCTTGGAAAAAGTCATAGTCGCGGAAAAATCCGTACAAATAGGCGGAATAGATAAAACGGAGAACAGTGCATATACGCAGGCGCTCAAACAATTGAATCCGCGTAAGTCGGAAATCCGTTCGTTTATGACCAGTGCCCGGGAAAAGATCGTGGAATATTACACGGAAAAGCTGCCTGCCTTACTTGCCAAGGCCCAGTCGTTGGCCGATATGGGCAATACAGATGAGGCATTGGCGGTTTTGTCCACGATTCCGGAAGTCGTTCCTGAATATCCGCTTGTAGCGGAACTGATGTCGGAGTTTTATCTGAAATCACTGGATACTCAATGTGCAGGAATCCTCAGGGAAGCCCAAGGTAAGTTGGCCGTGAAAAATTATGAGGATGCCTTGGATTTGCTGGTTGCCGTAGATCCTTTGAGCAACCATTTCCAGGAGGCCGGACAAATGATTGATTCGATTCGTTCGGTCATATCAGCCGAGGAAGCACGGCAGTACGAGATGGAATGGCAGTTGTATCAGCAGCAACTGGAATTGGCGGAAAAGGCCCGTGCGGATGAAGTGATGTTAAGGAAAATGCAGTTGGAAGCATCCTATAAATATGCAGATCAGGAAAAAGAGCATAATGTTGTGGCAGATTCTGATGAGGATTCCTTGTGGCTGTTGCGTTTGATAGGGCGATAATTGATATAAAATGAAACCGTCTTATGCAGTTATGAAACCAGTATTCCGATTTTATTGTTTTTTGTTGTGCTGTTGCTTTTGTGTTTTCGCGGATGCGGCACAATATAAGGTTGTGGAGCGTAGTGCGAAACATGCTCCGGAATGGGTAGGGCAGGCAATGCCAGGTTATTTGATATTTTCGGCAGAAAGTGCGACTTTGGATATGGCGCAGCAGATTTGCATGGAGAATATTAAGAACGAGATTGTCAATGCGATAGCAGCCAACATAACGGCAACGACGACCTCGTTTTCAGAACAAACCGGTACCAATGGAGAATTTGTCCTTACAGAAGGTTTCAGATCCGATTTGAAAACCATTGCAGCACGCCTTCCGTTCGTTTCCGGTATAACTATTGCCAATGTGGAGGAATCCTATTGGGAAAAACGTTATGACAGCAAGCAGAAAAAGTATTCTTATATCGTGTTTCTGAAATACCCGTTCTCGCGTATGGAACGCAACCGGCTGATTGCGGAATTCCAGCAATATGATGCTGAAAAGTACAAAGCTTTGACCGGCATCAAAATGCAGGCGGACAATCTGACAAATGTGGATGACATCGCGCGTTATTTGTCTGACATAGAACCGTTGATAACTTATTTCTTTGATGAAACCCGTAAGGCGGAAGCTGAATCGTTGCAGAAAAGTTTGCGGCAGATATATAAAAACATAGCGGTCGTGCCATTGTCCAATGAATTGGGAAAGTATTCTTATGCTTTAATGTACAATGGCCGGAAGTTGTCCGCGAGCCGTTTGCCTTTGGCACGAAGTGAATATGCAAGTGATATTTCCGTTGTCCCCCAATCGGACACAACTTATGTAGTGATTTATAATTATGATGGTTGTTTGCCAGAGGATGAAAATACGGTCGATTTGGTGTTTAATTTCGGAGGATATACGAACCGGCACAAATTCAATTTTGACATGGCAGCAAGTCTGCTGGATGTGTTGCCGCAAGGCCAAGTGGTATTTACGGTTTATGGGCAGGAGCAGGGAATGGTAGCGGATTCCGTGATGGTAAGTTTTGATTTGCGTGCCAAGTATGATACTAAATTTTCTATCAAATCTTTGGTTATATCAACTTCGGAATTTCCCCAAGTAGAATTTCCTACATGTAATGATATGGCAGATTTGGGCAAAGGCCTGCATCATATAAGATTGACAGCTTCCCAAGTCGATTATAAACAAAATGCCAAAAAAGCATTGACGGATGGATATATGAAAATTGAAAACCAGAAAAACGGGGAAGTGCAAACTATTAGTATAAGGCTTCCTTATAGAATCAATCGTTATTAACTAACTAAAAAAAAGAGATGATTATGAAACGTTTATTTTTATTGTTCAGTGTAGCAATTTGTTTGTGCGGAATGAATGGTTGTAAATCGAAGCAGGCTTTGGCAAAACCTGAAAAAGGTGAAGTGGAGATTGCCATACCGCTGAGCGGGCCTCAATACCAGTCGGATGCAGAAAATTGGCGTGTGGTACAACAAGGCGTAAGTCCTGACATGTCAATGGCAAAGAAAGTGGCTTTGCAGAATGCACGCCAGGAGTTGGCTGCTACGATTCGTGTGCAAGTCCGTGCGGTGATAGACAACTATGGGAAAAATACAGCAGTGACGGACAACATTGATGTTGTGAACATGTATGAAGAACAGGCCTATTCTATTATAGACCAGACATTGGCTGGGGCGGAATTGGTTGGCGAAAAGTTGTATAAACTGGAAAACGGCAACTACCGTTATCACGTTTGCCTGCAGGTGAACAAACAATATTTGGCAGACCAGTTGACCAAAGCGTTCGAGAGTGAAGCGGTTTTGCAAGCCAAGTTTGACAAAGCCCAGTTCAAGAAAGTGTATGATGAACAAATGAACGCTTTCCTTGAAAGCCAGAAATAATAAATTTTTTATGGAAGTTTCCCCTCCGGTGGTTGATGAATAACATTAACTTCCGGAGGATTTTTTTTGCCTGCCGGATTGTTTTCGGGGATTGGATGGTGTTTGAGGCGTGTTAAAAATTAGATTGTCTATAACGCAGGGAAGGGCGTGTAAAGGGTATTTGCTTTGGCAAAATGTCATTTTTTGTCGGCATATTTTTAATTTTAGTCGTTTTAATATTATTTTTTCCATAATAATGTTGTATCTTTGCCGTGGTTTCTATAAAAATATAAATATAGAAGCGTTTGACTTTCATGTAGTATAGCCTTAAATAGGCACATGGCGATGTATGATATTAATTTCATAATACACAACAACTTTAAAAAATAAAAACGATGAAGAAATCAGTACTTTTTTTGTTGGCGTTTGTCCTTTATCTTGGGATAATGCCAGGCAGTGCGCAAACAACGTTGCCGTATGTCATTAATTTCGGCGAAAGCCAGGCGGGTTGGACCGCGGTTGACAAGAGTGCAACTACTGGAACTACATGGGAATATAAGACTGGTAATTTTGGTGCTTATATTCAGGGACAATATGTAAGTTGTGTATCATTAGGACAAGATTATAATTCTGCCTGTGATGATTATTACGTATCGCCGGAGTTTGCCCTTGAGCAAGGGAAGACCTATACGGCGGAAATTTATGTATTCAATGCTACGAACGGAAATGGAAGTGTATTGACATTTAAAGGAGGATTGTCTTCAAACGATGTGACTACGTATGCGACATTCCGTCAGCTTACTTTGGATGACAGTTCTGAATATCCGGCAGCACAGAAAGTATCATTTGGGGCTCCTTCTACCGGAAATTATAAATTTGCTTTTCATAGCACAAGTCCGCAGTATAACAATACGATTTATTTGTTTGAATTTAAATTGTATGAAGGCACTGAGCTTGTTGAAGAACCGGAAGAGGTTGTCAAGACAGTGCCATACAGTGTTGATTTGAAGACTGATTATGCAGATTGGACGGCAGTTGACAACAACGGTGATGATGACACTTGGACCCCATCGCAGGGTTTTGGCCCCATGCTGGGTATGGGACAGCACGATGACGATTATTTCTCGCCGCAAATAACCCTTAAAGGCGGAACAACTTACAAGATAACTACCAATGTTACCGTTGGAGGCACTCCCGCAGGATATGATATTGTAACCTTGGCTCAAGGTACAGACAAGACGCAAATGACTGCAATCAAGCAATTGACGCTGGGTAATAATGGCGAAAACATAGAGGAGAACTTCTTTACTCCGGCTACCGATGGAAATTATTATTTCTCGTTCCATAATACTTCAGCTGCTGGCGGAAACTATTTGCAACTCTATTCATTTGCCATAGAAGAATATGTGCCGGAAACCCCGGATGAAACAGAGGAGGATTCCTGGGACTTTTCGGGAGCGAATCCGTTGCAGGGTTGGACCATAATTGATGCGAACGCAGATGGTCAAAAATGGGGAATAATAGACGGATATAATGGCCCGACTTATAACGGCACGTCTGTAGCCAATGATGCAAATGATTGGCTGATTACTCCGACTTTGACACTTGATGCTGGAAAAAATTACTTGGTCCGTTATTCGTTGACTCAGGCAGGGGCTTTTGATGCCGATCAAATAGAAATAAAATGGGGTACGGCTCCGACAGTGCAAGGTATGTCCAATTATTTGACGACGGAAACTATCGACTTGGAAAGCGGAACGATTGAAAAAGCAGTGCGTTTGCCGGCTACGGCCACAGGACAAGTCTATATCGGTTTCCATGTGATATCTCCTGCATTGAATGGTGCCATCTCGTTGGATTGGATAAAACTCCTTGTGACAGAGAAAGCTACACCGAATCCGGTTGAGAATCTGGAAGGTGCTTCCGATTATAACGCAAAAAGCGTTACCTTGAAATGGCGCAACCCTGCGTTCGATACTTCCAATGCTCCCATAACATCGGGCTTGAATATAAAGATATATGCCGATGGTGTAAACATAGCAACCTTGGAAGGCAGGGAAGCGGGAGCAGATGATTCATATACATATAATCCGGTTGCTTTTGGCGGAGTTGTAGCTTACCGTGTTACGGCAACAATAGATGGAGTTGAATCATTGCCACAGGAAATAAAAATAGACTTGGATGACGTTCAAGGCGAGTTGGCACTTGAGCAAGAGTTTCCGTTGGCTACCGAGACGGATTTTGGAGATTGGACGATTGAGAATGTAAATGGTGGTGCGACTTGGGGCTATGTTGCATGGGGGCCTCACTTGTCTTTGCCTACCAATAACCAGGAAGAACATAACGATTGGGCTATAACTCCTGGTGTAGTGCTGGACCCGGCTAAAAGATATGTGGTTCGGTTTGAGGTTTCGACAAGCCAGAACTACCCGGGAAACTTGAAAGTATGGTTTGGAGATAACAATACTAATACGGCTATGACCAAAGAACTTTTGTCTCTGGAAAATATTTGTTATAACGGTTCGGTTCAGACCACTACACCGCAATTCAGTGTGGAAGAAGGAGGAATTTATTATATAGGTTTCCAAGCAGGGCAGGCTCTGAATGGAATGACATTGAAAAATGTGATGCTTTGTTATATCTCTACGAGTGGTGCAGAGGTTCCTGTGATGGAAATACCTTATACACAGAATTTCGATGCAAATACGATGACTCCGGAGGGGTGGAAAATCAGTAGAAGCAGCGATGAATATGGCTTCAATGTGCTTGATGTTAGCTCTGCTGCGGCTGTTTATCATCGAGCACCTTCATGGGACAATGCTTTGTTTTCCAAGGTAGATGCTCCTGCCGGCAGGGAAGAAGTTATATATACTCCTAAATTCTTGTTTGAGACCGGCAAATCATATCAGGTAAGTTTCATGTTGCATAATACGGTACAGGCAACATCGGGACGAAGCCTTAATACGGTTTCCATGTATAAGGCTACTGCACAAAATACGGTATCTATTGTAGGCGATGCTTTGCTTGAAACGAATCAAGAGACAGGCATGGTAAGTTGGGTTGAACAAAAAGTTGAGTTAAATAATATAGAAGGGGAATATGTTTTTGTTATTAAGGTTACCAATGATAACCTTGCCGGTGAAATAGGAATTGACAATTTTAAAGTTGAAGAAATAGAGAAAACCCAACCTGATGCAGTGACTCCGGCCGCCATAGAGGGTCTTAGAGGAGGAACAATGACTCCGACGGGTATTCTGCTTAATTGGAGTCAGCCGCTTGTAGATGTGGATGGAAATGCAATACCGGAAGGTTCCGTTATTGTAACCAGTATTTACGATGGTAATACATTGATTGGCACGACTGAAAAAACGGTTTCTGGTACGGGTAATTTGGCTTCATCGTTCCAATATTCATACAATGAAAGTGAATATAGCGGCCAGAAAATATTCAAATGTATTCCAAGTATCGGAGACAAAGTATGCCCGAATGCGACAACCTGCGTTGTTACGATAAGCAGCTTTACCGATGGTTATTTGAAAGAGCATATATCCATAACGGATTTTGCCGCAGGAACAGAGGGTTGGACAATCATTGATAACGACAATGATAACACGACATGGAAGAATGAAACTGATGCCGTTGTGACGACTGGTAAAGATGAATGGTTGATATCTCCGGAACTGACTCTGAACCCGGGCAAGTCATATTACATACTTTGCGAACTTATGACAAGTTCGGATAAGGCAGTGAATGTAACCTTTACCAGAGGTAATGGTGCTACAGTTGCAGCTCAGACTGAAACCGTTTATAAATTTGAGAATTTGATACTTAGCAGCTCCTCGGAATTGGAAGTAGGCACGACCTTTAACCCGAGCCAGGAAAGCAATTACGTGGGGGTTCACGTAGAGAATACCGATGGTTCTGAGGTCAAGATCAAGAGCTTGAAAGTCATGCGCCTTATGACGTCGGATGAGCCGGTTGCACTTCCGTATGAAGAGGATTTTGAGGACAGACTTAATATTAATGAAAGGACGAAATTTCCTAACAAATGGGGTTGTAGCACCTCAAGTGCAGAACCGTTCAGCGTAAGGACTATGCCTGACAATACCGTGGCTGCCCATTCAGGAAGCTATGCTGCCGTGGCCAATGAATTTACGTTGAATAGTAGGATCGAAACTCTTTACACTCCTTATTTCACATTGGAAAAAGGCAGTACGTATGAAATATCCTATTGGTTGTATATGCCGGGGAATGGAGCAAATGTGACGACGGCCGGTTTGTACTTGGCTTATGTACAAGATCAAGCAACTGGTTATGAGGAATTGCTTCAGGATGTTGGTGTGCCTGTTACAGCGTGGACACAGTTCTCGGCACGCTATACTCCGTCGATAACTATGGATTATTGCTTCTATCTCATATTTGCTGCAGATGCTGCCAATGCCGGTATCATTGCGGTAGATGATTTCAAGATAACAGAAGTAGAAGGGACAACGGGAATTGCTGATGTCAATACAGCTGGCATGTATTATGCCCACACAACATCGTTGTTATACTTGCCTGCTGAAATTGAATCGGTACGGATATTCAACATGCAGGGACAACAGGTGTTGGCTGCTGGCAATACCGGAACTCATGTATCCTTGGCCGGTCTGAACAGCGGAGTATATGTTGTAAAAGCAATTACAACTGCAGGGAATGTAATGTCTCTGAAAGTAATCAAGAAATAAATATAAAAAATGTAAGGCACTGCCGTTTTTGGGGCAGTGCCTTATTTGCATATAAACACTATGAAAAAAATAATATTGAATTTTGTATTGCAGGCAGCATTGTTATTCGGGTTGGTTGGCTATACGGTGTCGCAAGAAACAGAAACAACCTATTTTCAACGGATAGCGATGGAAGGCGTCGAAATGTATGGTTTGGTAACGTATTCTCCAATAAACCAGCTCGATGACATGACGCCTGGGTTATATAAGTTTGGCTTTGGTGAACAGTTCAAACCCGATGATAACGGAGTCTTGTTCAGCCGGTATATTGCCGGGGGTGGAGTTTATCATAACGGTAAAATTTATTGTAATATTTACAGCGTTGAGGCTCGTCTGCCTGAAGAAAAACCGGTATGGACGATTCTTAATGCCGAGACCTATGAAGTTTTGTACGAGAAAGAGTTGCCGGACAACTGTCAAAGCACTACAACTTCGTTGGCTTACGATATTACCAATAACAAGATTTATGGTATCGTTGTAGATTACAGTTCATCCCATTTGGTTGAAATTGACCCGGAAACAGGCGACATGACCAGGATTGGTGATGATTTTGACAGTTCTTTGAAATTCAGGACACTGGTCTCTGACAATAATGGAATGTTGTATAGTGTTGTTATTGACAGGAGCGATTCTGGTTTATACTTGTACAGGATACGTAAGACCGATGGAAGGGCTGCCAAATTGAAACCTATAACAGGCAAAAATCTATTAGGACCGGATGATTATCTTGCAAATAGCAATACGGAGCAGGCTATGTTCATGAACCGGGCTACAGGCAAGGCTTACTGGATATTTGAGAGCAGTAGCATGGTGCTGGATGGTAATTACACGCCGATAGCTGAGATTAATCTGATAAGTGGGGAAGCTACATTGGTAGCCTACTTGAGCCGTTCTTATCAAGTGAGCGGTGCCTGGTTGAAAGAACCGAACACGGGAGTGCCGGGCATAATAACTGATTTTGAGTTTGTAACGCCAGAAGAAGGTTCGGCAAGCGGTTATCTCCAGTTCAGGTTGCCCGAAAATGATTATTATGGCAATCCTTTTGCAAATCCTGATTTGAAAGTGCTGGTTGTTGAGGGCGATAAGGTTCTTGTTGATACTACGGCCCCGGCTGGGTCGTTGTTCCAAAGTGAGGAACTCTCATTGCCGAATGACAATCATATAGTATTGATTACCCTGTCGAACGAGGCTGGCGACGGTCCTACGGTTCAGCGCACTTTCTATGCCGGCTATGACCTGCCTGCTGCTCCCACGAACATTGAACTTTCTTATGATGGCCTTACTACTACACTTACTTGGGATGCTCCTACTATAGGGGTAAATGGTGCCATTATCGACAAAGACAATATCCGGTACAGAGTGATAAAATATACAGGATACTATCAGGGAACCAATGAAGTGGTGGCCGAAGATCTTAAAGAGTGCATTTTTGTTGAAACTCATCCCAGCGACATGCTTTATTACATATATTGTGTGGTTGCTACCTACAATGGTGAAGTTGGCGGTTTTGGTTATTCCAACGATCTTGTACTCGGTTCACCCCTTGATCCCCCTTACGGAGGTATGTTTACCGGACCGAACGATATGTTTAACAACTATACGTTGATTGACTCGAACGGCGACGGTTACTGCTGGAATTTCGATACCAATATCAGAAGTGCCATTTACATATACAACCAGACCCAGGCTGCTGATGACTGGCTGATTGCACCTCCTATCAATTATAAAGAAGGCGTTGAATATACCTTGAGTTTCAAGGCTTATTCATCGATGACTGACTATCCGGAGTCGATGGAGGTTACTTTCGGTAAAGGCCGCACGCCCGAGGAGCAGACTCTGCAGTTGCTTGATATTCCCGAAGTGCCCGGTGTAGATGACGAAAATCCGGTAACCGAGTATAGTGTACCTATCAAGGTTGAAGAAGATGGAGTATATTATTATGCTTTCCATGTGACTTCCAGTAAATTCTGTGAGTATCTTCGTGTATTTGATATCCGCCTTGATTTGCAAACTGGTATCGAGACGGTGGAGGACGATGGCAACAATCTCGTAATCACGACTGGGAAGAACAGCATGAACATCAAGAATCCCGACGGGCAGATTGTCTTCATATATAACAGTAATGGTGTTTTGATCGATTCATCTTCCGATGCCGTTTTCGAGCGTTCTCTTTACCCTGGAATCTATTTGGTCAGGAGCAATGGTTCAGCTCAGAAAATTATTGTCCGCTAAGTAGATAGGAGATAGAAATGAAACAACTGTTTATATTGATAGGGTTCGTTGTAATGTCGGTATCCGTATGGGGACAATCAGTGTTGTCCCCATATACGCGGCATTATGTCAAACAGATTAAGAACGGGCAGATGGCTGACAGCCTTCGTGGAAGTTTCACTCGTTTGAAACAAGCCAACGCTCGTGGCCAGCAGGTCATATCGGCTTTTGTCCATTTGGACGAGGGATATGGCCCAGACATATTGGCACCCTATGGGGTAGAGGTAAGGACGGTTGTTGGTTCCATGCTCACGGCCTATATTCCGCTTGAAGAGCTTGACGAAGTGGCCGCTCTTGATGGGGTGAAATATATTGAGATGGGAACTCCGATTACTCCGAAACTTGATGAAGCTCGCAAAGACACTCGTGCCGACGATATGCAAGCCGGGACATCGCTCCCGGAAGGATACACCGGCAAAGGTGTAATTGTGGGGGTAGTCGACAATGGTTTCGACTTGGGACACCCCAATTTTTATACTCGCGATAAGAGTGAGTTGCGTATCAAGCGGTTTTGGGATCAGAATGCTTCAGGTACTGCGCCCGAAAGTTTTGGCTATGGTTGTGAATACACTACTCCCGAAACTATTCTAGCTAAGGGCTATGACACCTCCGAATCTACACATGCTACTCACGTGGTAGGCATTGCGGCAGGAGCAGACAATACCGATGATAAAGGTGTATATGGGGTCGCTCCTGATGCTGAGATTGTGTTGGTGGCTCTCAATACGACTGAAATGTACAATGGCGATAATACAGCTGTGCTTGATGGTGTAAAATATATTTTCGATTATGCCGATTCAGTAGAAAAGCCGTGTGTGGTGAATTTGAGTTTGGGCAGTTATTTGGGACCCCGCGATGGCTCGTCGACTTTTGATGTGATGGCCGACGCCTTGCAAGGGCCTGGACGCCTTCTCGTGGGCTCGGTTGGTAACGATGGTGGAAAGAAGTATCACGCAAGCAAATCATTTGCGGGCGGAGGAGAACCTGACACGTTGGCAACTTTCTTTGATTTTACCTATCGGGGCTATCAAGTCGGGATCGCCGAGGTTTGGTGTGATGCCGGCATGGACGTAACTTTTGTTCCTTTTGTGTATAGTGTCAAGGCAAACAAGATAAAGAAAGTTTACGAATCTGCGCGATTCAATGTAACCCAGTGTGAAAACAAGACGTATAATTTCAATGTCAATATCGATAGTGTGTGGGGTGATTTGTCGGTCAATGGTGAAATAAATCCCTTAAACGGAAAGACCCACCTCATGTTGGCTCCGAGCTTTTATTCCTTGAACGAGGGTTTTGATAGGGGATTCTATCTCATTTCGTCAAGCGAGGGAACAGTGCATATGTGGACCGATGGCGTATATTCTTCGTTTAGTAGTTTCAACCGTCCTGGGTTTATCGATGGCAATGACCAATCCTCCATGGGCGAGATTGGCGGAACCGGCAAACGCATCATCTCGGTGGGCGCCTATGTTACGCGCGACCATTACACACAGATGGGAATCCCCCAATATTCGGGTGAGACGCAGGACGAGATTGCTTCGTTTTCGAGCCATGGTTTTACGGCTGATGGCCGGGTGAAACCTGATATCGTGGCACCAGGAAGCTATATCGTTTCCTCGTTGTCGAGCTATTATACAGGTAATAAAATCAAGTATAGCACCGTCACGTGGAATGACAAGAAATACGAGTTCGGTTTTATGCAGGGAACCTCGATGGCTTCGCCCTTTGTGGCAGGTGTGATGGCTACTTGGTTGCAAGCCAACCCGGAAATGACTCCAGAAGAAGCAAAGGAAATTTTGCAAAAGACAGCTCGTCAAGATTCCTTTACGGGTGAATTGCCAGAACCATCGAATATTTGGGGAAATGGGAAAATTGATGCATACGCTGGTATAAAAGAATGTCTTGGGTATGAGAATGGGATTGGACAACATGCGGATGCCGGTAATAGTCATGTAGTAGCCGTAGATGGGTCTCAGATCAAGATATTGTTCGGACATGCAGACACAAATGTTTTGATAACGGTTTATAATGTTCAAGGTATGTGTGCCGCACGGCAAACTGTAAGCAAAGCCTGTCCTGGCGAAGAAATTGTTATCTCCCTCCAAGGCGCAAACAATGGCGTGTATTTGCTGCAGTTGTCTGGTAATGCGACAGAATCGACTACAAAAAAAATAATCATAAATTAAACTTATCAATATGACAAAAAAAATATTATTGATTTCAGCATTTGCTGTAACGGCTGCGTTGTATGCGCAAGAATCGGATGTAATCCCTACTCAGGAACAAATGACAGGCGATTTCCTCGTTTTGAATACACAAGAGTATGAGGGAGAGAAAGGCCTTGCTTCGATAAAACCTTTCACCGTTTCGCCGGCCGGGGAAGATTCAATAACAGTCAGCGGCTTCTATATGACTGGTTGCCTTAGCTTTAAGGCGAAGTATGACGAAACGAACGGGAAAATAAGTATTCCTGCAGGTATCCCGATCTATAACATGGAAACTTATATGACCTATCTTTATCCTTGGGACGCAGAGAATGAAGAGGTTATCATGCGTCCCATTGAATACAAGTACGTCGGCAACAATACTTGGGAGTGCAATACCGATCTCATGCTCGTTGCCATATACGGTGAAGAGATGCAGGCCACTACTTTCTCGAACGGTTCGCAGATAGTCCGCTGCAATGCTACCTCTAACAATGTTTCGTATGTTGGGGCTGTTGGTAGCCAAGATGGCCAAATTGAATATGTTGAATCGCGCCGATCTTATGTCACCATTTCAGGTAATATCATTGACGTCTATAATATCTTACAAGTTGACCAATATGGTTATGGCTTACGTATGAGCGGAACTATTGACCAAGCTGCCGGCAAGGCGAAATTTAGTTATGCGCTCACTGGTTATACAAACGATGGTACTTACCGTATTCTTACCGGTTGTGAATATAATGAAGAAACCAACATGCCAACCGGAGTATCCTACTCGGGTACCAGCGACTATGGTATGGTTTATGCCACCATCGACCTCATAGAAGGTAAGATCATATTTGACCCTATGGCCATTTGGGTGGCTGAATACACAACTGATGGTAATATCACGGTCAATGATAATCTTCTCTTTGAGTTTATTAAATCAGTAGAAGTTAACTATGAGGTGCCTCTGTCCACAGGAATAGAAACTCCTGTTGTCGTTGATATGCAAAAGGAAATAGAGCGAATCGATTTTTATACTGTTGATGGCAGGAAAATAAAGGAACCCCTTGATGGCATGTTCGTAATAAAAGTTACTGTTTATAAAGACAAATCCTCCAAGGCGGAGAAAATGCTTTTTAGGAGAAATTGATGCCTGACAGCCGGGAAAATCCTAAAAGGAAAGTGCTTTTCAGGCTGATTTGGCTTTCAAGTTTCGGAATAAAACTGTTTTAGCAAGACAATGCCATGGCAAACTCCATGTAGGAGAATGCTGTGGCGTTTGTTGTTTGTGCGGGTGTGAAAGTATATGATACACCGATATTTTATGCTATTGTGGATTCAATATAGAAAAATCGTGCCTTAAAATCATTTTATGGAATATCAAGCGGAAAGTGACGTGGTATTTGTATTTCTATATAGGTTTTAAACATTGGAATTCTGACAAGAATTATAAAATGATATAACATGGCATTTTATATTACATCTTTACTACACCATTTCTTAGCGCGCAGACATTAAATCTTCAATAATTGTCCGGTCTGTTACGGCTCCGTATATTTGTGTTGTTTGTATATGCCTGTGCCCCAGCAGTTTTTGTACTGTTGATATATTGACACCCTGTTGCAACAAAAGGGTGGCGAATGTATGCCGTGCCGTGTGGAAAGACACATGTTTATGTATGCCAATCTGTTGGCATGTCCGTTGTAGCAGTTTGTTTGTGTTTGAATTGTCACCAAGGCGGAAGAACTTATTGAGTTGCCCTTTGTATTTGTCTAATAATCTCAGACATTTTCCATGAAACAACGCATGCAAGGGTAGCCGTACCTCTGTAGATGTCTTTTGTGTGTGCAAAATCAACCATTGCGTGTCGCATTCCTGTTCAAAATTATTGGATGTCAGTGTGCAAAAGTCAGAAAAACGTAACCCGGAGTAACAGCAGAATAGGAAAGCATCTATAAACTGGCATGATTTGGTGTTATGATGTTTGTTGCTCCATGTTTCTAACAGTTCCAATTCCTTTACAGACAGAAAAGCACGTGCGACAGGCTTTCTCCGTATTTGAAAGCAGGAAAATGGTGAACGTTCGTAATGCCAGATGTTTTTTTTCTCGGCAGCATTGATAAAAATTTTAATATGGTTTAGATGTTTGGCCACGGTATTGCATTGTAATCCCCGTACCTGCAGCAGATAGTTTTCAAAGGCATGTAACCAGTTCTCGTTAATACCTCCAAATGAGATATGGGGAGAAAACAGTTGTAATAGTTTGATTGTGCTTAAACGGTTTTTCTTTGTACTTTCCTTTATGTTGGAATATTTGATGTGATCTGCAGCAAACCCGATAAAAGATTGCGGTTCAAAAATTTTTCGTTCTGCCAGACTTAATATGTTGCTGATGCTGATATCATTGTTTTGCCTCCATAAACTGAGTTCAGCCGCTTCCAGACAAGTTATTTTTTCATACAAATAAAAGTTCAAAGCATCTGCATTAGGGTGCTTGCGGATCATACGCTTTTTATAATCCCATTGATGCTCATATAAATATATGTGTGTGGAAATATATTTTCTTTTTCCTGCTTCATATATTTCTATTTGGATTAACGCCTTGTGTTCTTTGTTCAAATTTTTCTTTCTGTTAAACACTAATTTGTAGGAAATTTTAGCCATACGCTTGATAAATGAATAATTGAATATGAAATTTATTACTTATTTAATAAATACGTTCCCCGTTATGGTTTATATCCCGCCTCAGAATGTTAAAAATCAACTGTCGATCATATAAATACGATGATTTATCAAGGTGTTTCAACCATTTCTTTCATGGTTGTTTATTTGGTTGGTTTACAAACTGTTACTGTTTTGCTCATATTAGCTTATAAATATGACATAAAACATGATAATCTCGTTTTTTTTTAGCAAAACGCTACAAAATGCTCCTTTGTAGAACAAGATTGGTTGCCTTTTCAAAAAATTATCGTAACTTTGCCGGCTGATTTATCATGGTTCACAGAACGTAAAACCGCAAATAAATAATTGTTAAACAAAAATGTTAAATTGTATGAGAAGACTAACATTCTTATTTGCCTGCTTGTTTGTGGCGGGCATTAGTCTGGTAAGCGCTCAGTCAAAGGCAGTTTCGGGTAAGGTCGTTTCTGCGGAAAACGGAGAGCCTATCATCGGTGCCAGTATTGTTGTAAAAGGCACTACTTCGCAAGGAACCATTTCAGATGTGGATGGTAACTTTACTTTAAATGTACCAAGTAGCTCCAATACTCTGGTAATTTCCTTTATCGGAATGAAAACAGTTGAGGCAGAAGCCATAGATGGCATGGTTGTGGAAATGGCCGACAACACGTCCGAACTGGACGAAGTCATGGTTGTTGCCTTCGGTACGACGACCAAGAAATCTTTCACAGGTTCTGCAGCTGTAGTTAAAGGAGAAGAAATCAGCAAAAACCAATCTTCCAACGTAACCAATAATCTGGCCGGTAAGGTAGCCGGTGTGCAAGGACTCTCAAGCAACGGACAGCCCGGAACCGGCAGCACAATCCGAATTCGCGGTATCGGTTCCATGTATGCCAGCAATTCCCCGTTATATGTTGTGGACGGTGTCCCCTACGACAGTGATATTTCAGCTATCAACAATGCCGATATAGAATCAGTAACTGTCTTGAAAGATGCCGCCTCCAATGCCTTGTATGGTGCACGTGGTGCAAACGGTGTAATCATCATCACGACCAAGCGCGGTAAAAGCAAAGGCGCAACCGTCAATATTGATGCCAAATGGGGAAACAACACGCGTGCGGTTCCTGCATACAACGTAATGACTGACCCCGGCATGTATTATGAAACATTTTACCGGGCCTTGTACAACAGCCAGGCAAGCAAGGGCAGTGATTATGCCCACGAATACGCCAACGCATATCTGTTGGATGCCGCCAACGGAGGTCTTGGCTATCAGGTTTATACATTGCCGGACGGGCAGCGTCTGGTCGGCAGGAACTTCAAGCTGAACCCGAATGCCGTTCCAGGATACAGCGATGGCAAAAATTATTACCTGGCCGACAACTGGTATGACGAGCTGTTCAAATCAAACAATCTGCGCCAGGAATACAATGTTAACGTAAGCGGTTCCAACAACGACCTGACCTATTACGCATCCATCAGCAAACTGGATGACACAGGTATCATTGAGAATTCTGATTTTTCACGTCTTTCAGCACGTGTCAATGCCGACTATCAGGCAAAGAAATGGCTGAAAATAGGCACAAACATGACTTATGTAAACTCAACCAGCCGCTCACCGAGCGACCAAACAACGACAAACTCTTCCGGCAACCTGTTCTTCCTGACTTCTTCCATCGCCCCGATTTATCCATTGTATATCAGGGATGCCAATGGCAATAAAATGCAGGATGCACGCGGTTATACCATCTACGATTACGGTGATGGAACAATAGCCAATGCAAAACGTCCGTTCATGAGCCAGTCCAACCCGGCCGGCATGTTGGAGCAGAACATTGAGCAGTATGTGAGCGACTACTTCGTCGGGAAATGGTATGCCGTAGCTGAAATCTACAAGGGTCTGAAGTTGAATGCAAACATAGGTATCACATCTGCAAATAGCCGATATAACATGTTGATGAATCCATACTACGGGCAGTTTGCAAGTTCAGGAGGATATGTGTCCGTTCAGAACGGCCGCTTTTTCAGCAAGAACCAGCAATATCTGGTAACCTACGTGAACAAGTTCGGTGTCCACAACATTGATGTCCTGGCCGGTTTTGAGGCATATGATTACGTGTCATCTTCATTGTCTGGTTTCCAGCAGAAAGTATTCCAGGACAATGTGCCTGAATTGGGCAATACCATTGTACAACCTTCTACGACTTCCGCAAGCAGCTCGTATGCCACAATGGGTATTCTGGCCCAGGTAAAGTATGATTACGATTCAAAGTATTATATCTCGGCTTCCTATCGCCGCGATGCTTCTTCATGTTTTGCCCCGGAGAACCGCTGGGGTAATTTCTGGTCAGCCGGCGCAGCTTGGGACATCAACCAAGAAGGCTTTATGGAAGGTGCGGACTGGATTAACTTGTTAAAGTTGAAAGCAAGTTACGGTGCGCAAGGTAATGACAACCTGAATAACTTATATCCGTACATAGACCAATATACCATTTCTGAAAACAACGGTGAATTTGCAACGGCCTTGTCCTATAAAGGAAACCGTGACATAACATGGGAAACATCCTACAACATGAACTTCGGTGTGGATTTCTCGCTTTTCGATGAGCGTCTGAGCGGAACAGTTGAAGGTTTCTCGCGCCGTACGGAAGACATGCTGTACTTCAAGCCGGTTTCACCTTCAAACGGTTACGATGCGTTGCCTATGAACGTGGGGTCCATGCGCAATGCCGGTGTGGAGATTGACCTTCATGCCGACATCATCCGCACAAAATCATTCACCTGGAACATGTATGCCAATGCCACGCACGTCAAAAACAAAATTCTGGAATTGGATGAATCCCTGAACGGACAATGGATCAGCGGCAGCTACATGTACCGTGAAGGCGAATCCATGTACAACTTCTACATGCGTGAATATGCAGGCGTAGATCCTGTAACCGGCAACTCACTTTGGTATATCGATGTAACAGATGCGGACGGCAATGTAACAGGCCGCACAACAACCGACAACTGGTCGAATGCGACACGCTATGAGCAAGGTGATATTTTGCCTAAAATATATGGTGGTTTCGGTACTTCGTTTGAATTTTATGGTGTGGACTTGTCGGTTGATTTCGCTTACCAGTTGGGTGGCCGTATTTACGACAACTTCTATTCAGCCAGTATGCATTCCGGTTATAGCAGTGATGCCGGACGTAACTGGCACATGGATATCTTAAATGCCTGGACGCCGAAGAATCCATATACGGACGTTCCGAAAGTAAATTCCAACGACACTTATACCAATGCAATGTCAACGCGCTTCTTGACAAGTTCAGACTATTTGTCGTTACAGAACGTTACTATCGGTTATTCGTTGCCGACCAAATGGTTGAAGAAAATCAAACTGGAAAAGGTACGTATTTATGGTGTAGCTGACAACGTATGGTTGTGGTCTGCCCGTAAAGGTTTAGACCCGCGTCAAAGTTACTCAGCTGCCGAGGCGGCTGTCTATACACCGATTCGTTCCGTTTCCGGTGGTATCAGTATCACTTTCTAACATGTCAAACCGAATAAAAACAATTAGAATATGAAAACAATCAAGAAATATTTATCCGTCTTTCTGTGCGCATTGGCGCTGGCCGGTTGCGAAGACATGCTGAATAAAGTGCCGGAAGGTTCTGTCATAACCCAGGAGCAGAAAGACCAGGCCATTGCAAACAACCCCGCATTATTAGCTGCCGATGTAGCTGCCATGAATGCTAACATGATTGGCGCTTTCGCTATTTTGGGTTCGGACTACCACAGTGATTTCGGTTATGCAGCTGCGTGCATGTATATGGATTGCAACGGTTCTGACATGACTTGTGCCAATATCGGCTACAACTGGTTCTCGCCGAACTCGGCTTACACGGACAGGACATATACATCAGGTCCCACCTATTTCATGTGGAGTTTGTTCTATACCCAGATTTATTCCGCCAATAACGTAATTGCTTCTGTTGCAAAAGATGCCACCGATGCCACTTTGAAAGCATACCGCGGACAAGCATTGGCAATCCGTGCATTCGATTATTTGGCGTTGGCGCAATTGCACCAATTCACCTATCTCGGACATGAAGACAAACCCTGTGTGCCGATTGTCACGGAAGAAACGACAGCGGAACAGACATCCAACAATCCGCGCGCAACGGTCAAAGCCGTTTATGAGCTGATCATGAATGACCTGAACGAAGCCGTAAACCTGCTGAAAGGTTACAAACGCCAGGATAAGGGTTACGTGGACCAGGCTGTGGCCTATGGGTTGCGCGCAAGAGCCAACATGCTGATTGGCAACTATGCACAAGCCTATAACGATGCAGACAGTGCATTGGTCATTTCGGGTGCCACACCTTATACCATCGAAGATTTGGCTGAACCAAAATTCTGGGATGCCAACGACAAGACTGTCATGTGGGCAAATATTATAACAGAAACAAACGACATTGTCACAACCGGTATCGTGAACATGCCGTCACATTTGTGTTCTTTCTACACGGATGGTTATGTCGGCGTTGGTGCCTGGAAGAAAATCAACAAACCGTTGTTTGAAAAAATTGCTTCCACCGATGTGCGTAAAGGTTGGTGGTTGGACGAAAATTCATCTTCACCTGTCGTAGCCGATGCAAAATATGCAAGCTGGTTTGCAACTGCATCAAAAGACAGCGAATTCGGTGCTTATACCAACGTGAAGTTCGGTCCGGACAACAATGATTTGGTAAAATTGGTTCCCGCACAAGACTGGTTCCTGATGCGCTCCGAGGAAATGATTCTTATCAAAGCCGAGGCTTTGGCACAACAGAATAAAACGGCTGAAGCTAAAAATGAATTGGAAAACTTCGTAAAGACATATCGTAATCCCGTTTATACAGCACCGACAAGTAATTTGATTGATGAAATTTACTTCCAACGTCGTATTGAGTTATGGGGTGAAGGATTTATTTACTACGACATCATGCGCCTGAAAAAACCGGTTACCCGTGTAGAAGATGGCAACACATCGTTCCCTGCCGCATGGCAATTCAATATCAACGCCGAAGACCCGATTTTGTTGTGGCTCGTACCGCAGTCTGAAATAGAAGCCAACGATGGTATCAGCGAATCAGACAATAACGAAGCTGTTCCTGCGCCAAAGGCCTAATATGTTGAACTTTATAATTTATTTTCAATATGAAACCAGTAAATAGAATATTGCTCGCTTTTGGAGCGGTGGCTTTGGCTTTCGCTTCATGCGAAGAAATTGTTGAACGCGAAATTGCGCCCAAGGAAACCAGCGGCGTATATTTTCTGGAAACCAATGTTACGTCACACACTTTCCTGCCTGATTCAACCGTTGCTTTCGACGTGTTGGTCGGACGTGTAAATGCAGACAAGCAGGAAACCGTAAAATATACGGTCGAAGATGAATACGGGGTATTTGTTTTGCCGGACTCCATTGTTTTTGAAAAAGGAGTTACGGTGGATACCATCCACGTTACCGCTCCCACAATGGAGTTGGGCATGAATGCAGAACTCATTTTGACTATGAATGATCCGGAAAATATTTCCATTTATGGATCTGCTTCTGTAACCATATCTGTTTTAAGGGATTATGAATGGATAAACAGGGGAACAGCTACATTTACAGATAGTTTCTTTGGATTTGGAACGACAACTTGTGCAATCCAACAAGCTAAAGAGACCAATTTATTTTGCTTACGCGATCCATATAAAGGTTTTGAAGATGTTTTTTTAGAAGCTTTTGGCAGTTCATTACCTTCAAATTATACAATTCCTACGGGATATTCCTTGCAATTCTATATGGATACTACAAATTGGACTATACAAGAAATTTCTGAAGGTGAACAAACAATAGGTTTAGAAAACTTGTTTGGATATATTGCATATTATTACACAAATGGACAGGGTGGTTGTAGTTTTTCTTCCAATGGTAATGTTTATCAAATAAACATGGTGTATCTTGGTATTGATAATGGTGAATATGCTGGTTATGTTCCTTATTCTTTTGTTTGGGATGAGGCCAATTTCCCGAATCCGGATTTGATTATCGACCCGGCAGAAGGCGATGGAAAACTGGAACTGAATTTAGAGTTGTCGGATGGTATGGGAGCCTGGTACGGCAATTTAGGATATACTGACAAATATGGTCGCCCCCTGTTCTCCAACTACTATCTACTGTTATGTGATTCTATTATTGGGGATTCTATCGTTGGGAATCAAGTAGTTCTGGATCTGTATGCAACTCCTTCTGAAAGTCCTGCTTCATTCGAGGGGGAATACACGATTGGCAATACAATGGAAGCCGGAAATGTATTAGCCGGTTACAAGGGTGCCAATGGCATTATGGGTTCATACGTATATTATGCTCCTTCCAATACCGTTCTTTACCTCTCGAAAGGTACTGTTAAGGTAAAAGATGACACAGATGGAAACATTAACATACAGGTTGCTGCCAATAACTTGACCGGCGACACTATTAACGTTTCCTATAAAGGCAAGTTGCAGATTATGGATGCGACCCAAAACTACAGCATGAGTACAAAAAGCGAATTTGTTTCATCGCTGCGTAATGTATCTTCATCCACTGCCCGGAAACCCATAACCAACATTAAGCCGGTAGCTAATATAAAATTCTAATTTGTAACGAAAAAACAAAGAGATATGAACAAGATCATAAACAAAATAGTTTTGTTGGCAACCTTAGCCATTACAGGCTTTGCATGTCAATCACCAGAGTTAGACACAACAGCCTTGGATGCAGTTGTTGCCGAGCGCGAAGCACTCACAGTCAACCGTGTACAATTTGTTCAAGACAACCTGATTTCTGAAACATTTGCTATCACCTTGGCATCGGAAGATGTCAGCGTCAGCTATAATGATACATGGGAACCGACCTATTATGGACATGGATACTTTATTCAATTTGAAACAACGACCCCCTTGGGACCAACTGATGTAGGTGGCATATTGAGTGCTGGTACTTATTATTTGTCAGACACAGCACAATGGCAAATCAGCCGCGGATATGTTACTATTATACACGGTGGAGCCACATCCAGCACGGCTCAAACATTCACTTTGACAGAAGGCAGCGTAACAATATCAGAAGATGCCGGAAACTATACTTTTGATGTTGATTTCACTACGGTTTTGGGCACCAAAATACAGGGTCATTCGGTTAAGGCTGAAAAAGTCAACGTGGAAAAGGCCGACTACTGGTTTGAACCGACAGCGGAAGACAAAATATTAAAAGATGCCGCATGGAACGCCAGCGAGTTTTCCTTTAAATACACCGAATACGTATCCGGATCAAAAGGGGTTTCTGATAATGTGCTGACCCTCTCCACAGATGCCGGCACGGTAGTTATTGCATATAATGATTATCCATGGGACTATGTTACCCAAGGTGGAATGGAAGCCCCCGTAGAGCCATTCCCGAATTCTTTTTATGAATATATAGGAGCAACGTCACCATACAAAAACTTGGAAAAGGGTATTTTTATACCCACGACTGAAGGTCCGTGGGGAGGGTCATTCGGTTCTCTGTATGGTAAAGAATATATCGGCAGTTATATTCTAATGGGTTCTGCAAAAGAATCTATATATTCTGATGTATATTGGGTTACGGGTGGCACTCTGGATGTTACGACTTCTGTAGTTGAAGGTAAAGAATATCTGAAAATCGTAGCTGACTTGGAAACTTCAAATGGTTCTACCATCAAAGTTACCTATGATGAAGCGGCTGCTGAATAAAATCGATTATCTAAAATAGCAATTTGTATGTAAAAAAGCGTACCCGGATTTCGGATACGCTTTTTCTTCATCAAAAAAACATATCGAAAAACGATATTTTTTTTTTGTATTTGGATAATTTTTTGTTCCTTTGCGGTGGAATAAGATTTCCATTGCCACAAAAAGGATAGACACATGGGTATGAAACGGTTTAAGATATTCACAGTCGCGTTGATTGCTGCCATTGCTTTTGCTCTGTTGCCGGCTATTGTTCAAGACTTTATGTTTGGTTGGTCTATCGGGACTTCGCAGGTGGAAAGGCATACGCATGATGCATTGCAAATACCCGTCCGCCCCAACAGGGGCGATATATTCACGGCATGGGAAGATGTTAAACTGGATTCTGTTCCGGCACAGGTTTCTTTCGGGAAAATGGACATTGCCATTCCTGAAAGTTTCTTGGCAAAACACCATGACACGAAAGCCGTACGTAGTTTCATTGCTTCGGAAACGGCCATGACAATCGTTTCGTTAGTTGCTTTAGTCGCCATCGTGTATATCGCAATTGAGATCATCCGTGTGTTGTATTCCGTCTTGCGCACACGTTTGTTCGAGAAACAGAACCTACGGCGCATTAGCCTGATAGGCTGGCTGTTATTGGCACTCGAATTATCGTTTGCTGTTGTCCGCTGGTGGCAATTGCATGCCTTGTGCGGATTTGTACATTTCGAAAACCACCATATCAATTTTATGGAGATTTTCAACGCTTACGGCATAATCATGGCAATTATCATTTTATTGATGAATGAATTGCTCCGGTTGGCCGTGAATATGAAGGAAGAACAAGATTTAACCATATAATTATGCCGATTATCGTTAATCTGGATGTCATGATGGCCCGTCGCAAGATCTCGTTAAACGAGCTGTCCGAACGGGTAGGCATTACGCCGGCCAATTTGTCCGTGCTGAAAACAGGCAAAGCCAAAGCCATGCGTTTCAGCACGTTGGAGGCCATTTGCGGCGTACTTGACTGCCAGCCTGGCGATATTTTGGAATATGTTTGTAACGAAAATTCATAAGTACTATACACCTCTATTTATTTATTATGAAATTGAAACGCTATGTAGGGCTGTTGGCCCTTGCGCTGTTAGGCGTAAACGTCTCGGCGCAGAAAGAAGGTTTGACACAATTTAAACTTGACAACGGTTTAACTGTTTACATGTGGGAGGACCATAACCAGGCCGATGTGAGCGGATACGTGGTTGTGCGTGCCGGTTCCATTGATGAGCCTGTGGAATACACCGGCTTGGCCCATTATCTGGAACATGTCCTTTTCAAAGGCACACAGGAAATTGGTGCTTTGGACTGGGAAAAGGAAAAACCCTTGTATGAGGAAATTATCAAATTGTACGATGACTTTTCCGACGCAACCGATCCAGTTGTCCGTGAGGAACTGACAAAAAAAATCAACGAAGTTTCCAAACAGGCTGCCCAATATGGAGCTACAGACGATTTTTCCAACTTGATTGAAGGAATGGGAGGAGAAGGACTGAATGCTGGAACAAATTATGACCAGACTATTTATTACAATAATTTCCCGGCTTTCCAGATGGAAAAATGGCTGACTATCAACTCTGATCGTTTTATCAATCCGGTTTTCCGTGCTTTCCAGGCTGAATTGGAAAACGTGTTTGAAGAATTTAACCTGTATCAAGACATAAACTCGGAACATACCCGGAATTTCATTTTTTCGCATTTGTATGCGGGTCATCCGTATGAACGCGATATTATCGGCACAGCCGAGCATCTGAAAAACCCGCGTTTGAGTAAATTGATTGAATTTTATAACACTTGGTATGTGCCGGAAAACATGGCATTGGTGCTGGTCGGCAATTTCGATACGGAAACAACAAAGCCCTTGGTTGAGAAAACTTTCGGCCGCTTGGAGAAAAAATCCATTCCTGCACGTCAGCAATGGAAAGAAACCGATTTCACGAACAACCCGAAATTTACTGCCAAATTGGGCTATTATCCGCAAATTGTATGGGGATTCAAAGGCGTACCCAAAGGTCATCCGGATGAATTGGCACTCGAAATGTGCGTCAGCTTGCTGTCCAATAGCATGAGCACCGGTTTGCTTGACAAGCTGACCATGGATGGTGATGTGCAGGGAGCCGCTGCCATATTGGATTCACGCCGTGACCAAGGACGCATTCTGGTGTTCTGCGTGCCTTATTTCGACGCCAACCTGCGCACTTATGAATCTGACCGCGCCACGGAAAAAATCATCTTCCAGGAATTGGACAAATTGCGCAACGGCAATATAGAAGATTGGTTGATACAGTCTGTAAAAGATGAATATGCACGCAGTTTTGATTTGATGCTGGAATCTTCCTATGCCAAATCGAATCTGCTGATGGAAGCGTTCACCTACAATATTGACGTGGACGAGATTCTGGGTTGGAAAGACAAGGTTATGGCCATGACCAAGGAAGACATTCAACAGGTTGCCAAACAATATTTTGCCGCTTCGCACATGACTTTGTCCATAGAAGAAGGCACACCGAAGAAGAACAAACTGAAAAAACCGTCCATCGATCCGCTCGATCCGCCCAAAGGCGTTGAAACAGCCTACTCGAAAATGCTGAAGGAACTGCCGATGGGACATGTGCAAGAAGTGTACAACAACTTCAACGATGTAACCAAAATCGGACTTTATGACCGTGTGAACCTGTTCTATACAAAGAACAAAGCCAACGACATTTTCTCCTTGACCCTGAAATATGGTGTCGGTACAGAAAAGATGCCGAAACTGGAATATGCCACCCAGCTGATGAACACGGCCGGCATCATGCCCGATGTTGATGCACAGACGTTCCGCCGCAAATTGGGCGAGCTCGGTGCAAGTTGCAGCTATTCGGTTTCAGACGACTACTTTACCATCAGCATCCTCGGCAAGGAAGAGAATCTGACAGAAATATGCAAACTCATAACCCAACAAATATTGTTGCCGAAATTGGACGACAAGCAGTTAAACAACGTGAAAGGTTATGAAATCAGCTCACGCATGGTTGAGCAGAAAGATAACGAGACGCAAGCTGATGCACTGCTGGAATACGTTCTCTACAAGGATAAGTCTAATTACATTGACCGTATGTCAATTATGGATATTATTGACGCATCGCTCAGCACATTGACCGGCGAAATTATCCGCGCCACCGAGTATGCTGTCGATATCCATTATGTCGGACAAAAGCCCGTAAACGAAGTAAAAGACATCTTGGTAGGCAACCTGCCTATGAAAGAAGGTGTCAAAGCCAGCGAATCGCCGCTCTACAAGACAAAAGAAGTCTATGAAAAACCCATGTTGTTCTTCTTGCCGAATTCCAACATGCAACAGGCCAAAATTTATTTCTATGTAGATGGTGTTCCTTATGAAATTGCCAGCGACGTGGACAGAATGGCGTTCAACCAATATTTCTCCGGTGGATTCAGCGGATTGGTAATGAATGAAATACGTGAAAAACGTTCTATGGCCTACACGGCATACGGCTACATGTCCAGACCGCCGCTGACCGGCAAAAAGACTTGCTTCCTGGGCTATATCGGTACGCAACACGACAAAGTGGCCGATGCTGTCGATGTCTTCATGGACTTGCTGACCAATATGCCGGATCATCCGGAACGTTTGGAAAACATACAGACTTATTTGCGCCAATCCATGCTGACCGACAAACCGAGTTTCCGCGCCAAGAGCCAGGTGTTCGAAGCATGGCAACGCTTGGGTTACACAGATGACCCCGCACGCGTCAACAAAGAAAGTCTGGACACTCTGACCTACGAACGTATCCAGCAATACTACAACAACTACATAAAAGGCAAACCGGTGTGCATCGTCATTATGGGCGACCCGAAACTGATTGACATGAAATCAATTTCCGCCAAATATGGCAAAGTAACCAAAATCAACAAAGGAAAACTGTTCAGTGCCGAGTAAAAATACTTCCGGCATAAACAAAAAGGCAGGATGTCGGCCACGGCATCCTGCTTTTGTTTTCCGGAAAAATAATCGTAGCTTTGCATCCGCTTTGCTGTCATGGCAACGCGGAACAACAGCCATTTATACAACTACCTATGAAATTACATTTTGAAACCCTGCAGATACATGCCGGCTACACGCCGGATGCGACCAACTCGCGGCAAGTACCCATTTACCCTACAACAGCCTATACGTTCGACAGCGCGGAACACGGCGCGAACCTGTTCAACCTGGATTTTGAAGAAGGACATTCGCCATACATCTACACCCGGCTGAACAATCCGACCAACAGCGTCTTTGAACAACGCATGGCAGCCCTGGAAGGAGGCGTGGCAGCAGTCGCAGTGGCTTCCGGACATTCCGCCCAGTTGATAACCATGCTGAATCTGCTGAAAACCGGCGACAACATCGTAACCTCGCCTTATCTGTACGGCGGAACGTACAACCAGTTTTTCGTTTCGTTCAGGGAACTCGGCATAGAAGCGCGCAAAGCCGCCTCAGACTCAGCCGAAGACATGGAAAAACTGATAGATGAAAACACAAAAGTACTCTATACGGAAAATATAGGAAACCCGTTTTTCAATGTTCCGGATTTTGAAAAAGTAGCCGCCCTGGCACAAAAATATGACATTCCGCTTGTTGTGGACAACACGTTCGGTTGCGGGGGCTATTTGTGCCGCCCCATAGACTATGGTGCCAATATCATCGTGGAAAGTGCCACCAAATGGATTGGCGGGCATGGCAGCGTAATGGGCGGTGTCATCATCGACGGCGGAAATTACAATTGGGGAAACGGGAAATTCCCCAAATATTCCGAGCCATCGGAAGGATACCACGGTCTGGTGTTTTGGGAAAAGTTTGGCAAAAAGGCCTTTGCGATGCGTTGCATAGCTGAAAACCTGCGCGACTTTGGACCGGCCATGAGCCCATTCAATGCTTGGCAGATGCTGCAAGGGCTTGAAACACTTTCAGTACGCGTACAGAAAATGTGCGACAACGCCATGGAACTCGCCCGTTGGCTGCAACAGAATCCACGCATTTTGTCGGTCAATTACCTCGGTCTGGAAAGCAGTCCGTACCACAAGCTGGCCTGCAAATATCTGCGTAACGGTTTTGGCGCCGTGCTGACATTCCGTATCAAAGGCGGTTTGGCCGATACGGTAAAAATGGTGGAAAGCCTGAAATTGATAAGCCACGTAACCAATATCGGCGATGTGCGCACGTTGATAACGCATCCAGCCAGCACAACCCACCGCCAAATGAGCGAACAGGCGCAAATCGATGCCGGTGTGTATCCTGACATGTTGCGCTTGTCTGTCGGATTGGAACACTTGGACGACATAAAATGGGATTTGGAACAAGCTCTTAATTTTTAATACATTATGGAACAGAAAAAAGGTAACCAGCTCAACATAGAGCTATCGGCGGAAGTGGCGGAAGGCATCTATTCCAACCTGGCCATCATTTCACATTCTACATCGGAATTTGTACTTGATTTTGTCCGCATTATGCCGGGAACACCCAAGGCACATGTCAAGTCGCGGATTATCTTGACCCCAGAACATGCCAAACGGCTGTTGTTTGCATTGCAGGACAATATCGTGAAATATGAACAGCAATTCGGAAAAATAAGTACGCCGGACAGCGGTTCAAACATGATTCCACCCGTCCCCATGAGTTTCGGCGGCGGGGAGGCATAAAAAAGTTTCTGCTATCATTAATCCCAGCAACTAATTATGGTTCGACTATAATTAGTTGCTGGGATTTTATTTACCAGATATGTGATAAGTATAATTACAAGCCAAAAATGTTAATATTATTTAAATATATCGTGTGCTATTGTGGTCTCTTCTAAGATATCCGTATTATATTCAAAATAAACCACGAGTCTCAATACAATCGTTTACCATGAAAAAACAAGTTTTTCTCTTGATTTTTGTTTGTTTATACAGCACAACTTTCGTATTTGCCCAAAAATTGACTTTGAGCATGAGAGACGTTTCGTATGAGCAAATTATTAACGCTATAGAACAACAAAGTAATTTCCGTTTTCTATTTAACCGTGATTTAATTGACGTTTCAAAAACAATAAGTATTCATGTTGCAAACGCTCCTATTGATTCGATCTTATTACAATTATTTGAGAATACAGAAATTGGTTATACTATTAAGGATAAACAAATAGTGTTGTACCCGATTACAGAAAAAAAAGTTGATTCTGTTAGTGGAACAATTTTGGATGAACAAGGTGAACCTATTATCGGTGCATCAATTATGCTAGAAGATAGCCCCATAGGTACCATATCTGATGTAAATGGCCATTTTTCTATCAAAGCTCCTGCCAATGGTTCTTTACAAATATCCTATATGGGCTACAAAACACAAAAAATACAAATTGACAATCGCAATTTTATTACGATAACGATGTCAGAAGATACTGAATTGTTGGAAGAAGTTGTAGTAATTGGCTATGGCTCTATTGCCAAAAGGGATCTTACTGGTGCCGTATCCAGCGTAAAATCAACTGAATTACCAGAAGTTGCCAACGTATCTATTGGGCAGATGCTATCTGGGAAGATTGCCGGTTTACAAGTTATGCAGACTTCTGCACAACCTGGCGGAGGAATGAGTTTTTTAATTCGTGGCGCAGCCTCCGTAGGAGCCGGCAATCAACCTTTAATCATTATAGATGGATTTCCCGTTTCATCATTTAGTGAGCCAGGCAGTGGCAACATATATGATGGCGGCTCCAAAAGTGATTTGAACTCCATTAATCCCAGTGACATAGAATCCGTAGAAGTTCTTAAAGATGCATCTGCAACAGCCATTTACGGAGCAAGAGCGGCTAATGGAGTGATCTTAATTACGACGAAAAGGGGAAAAGAAGGGCGAATTACAGTGGACTACCAAGGAGGGGTTTCATATCAACAGATTTCAGATACATACAACACGCTAAATGCTTCCGACTTGATGCGTGCGATAAACATGTATAATAAAGAAAAATACATGGTGGATCATCAATATTATCCCTATGGTAATACAGTAAAAACGCCGGCTGAACTTGATGCCGAAATTATTCCGGTTTATACCATGGAGCAGATAAATAACCCGGCGGCAAATACCAATTGGTTTAAAGAAATAACCCGGCCGGGATATACAACGCAACACAATGTCAGTCTGAGTGGTGGTAGCACAAAAAATCAATATTACGCTTCTTTGAATTATTATGTACAAGATGGGGTGATAAAAAATTCCGGATTTGAACGTTTTTCAGGGCGAGTTAATATCGACCAAAAGTTGGGCAAATATGCAAAAACAGGATTAAGCGCTACTGTTAGTCGGGTAAACAACACGAATTCCCAATTAGGCGGAAATGCAAATGAACTGTCTGGCATTATCCGTTCCGCTCTCGTATTCCCAAGCTATCTGCCTATAAGGGATGCGCAGGGGGAGTATTCATTAAGTGAGACACAAGCCTATTTACCAAACCCGGTTTCTATGCTGGAAATTTCAGATAAAAGTATTTTGGAACGTTTTTTAGGTACTGTCTATTTGGAACTATACCCTGTTAAAAATTTAACAATTAGAGGCAGCGTAGGAGTTGACAGGAATATCGGAAAACGAACGACATATTTGCCTAAAACGACATTATATGGAGCTAAAGAAGGTGGGAAAGCATCCATTTCTACCAATGAGCGATTCGATTTATTGTCCAATGCCGTAGCTACTTATGATTTGAATTTCGCAAACAGCCACAAATTGACGCTAATGTTAGGAGCTGAATATCAACGTTTGCAATCTGATGGATATGGTGCTGGCAACAGTGATTTTCTGTTAGATAGTTTCTTGTGGTATAATTTGTCAGCAGGCGAGGCCCAGAAGCCGACTGTCTTTTCTTCTGGAAGTGTTGAATCAATGGCATCTTTTTTTGGACGTTTCCATTATACTTTCAGAGAAAAATATTTGTTGACAACAACATTAAGAGCGGATGCATCCTCACGATTTGCCCGAAACAAAAAATGGGGCTATTTCCCATCAATAGCATTTGCATGGAGAATGTCAGAGGAACAATTCATGCAAGACATACAAGACTATATCTCAAATCTGAAACTCCGTATCAGTTATGGGACAACAGGTAATGCAAATATAGGATATAATGCCATGGCAATATTCCGTACGGGACAGAATTTCCAATTCGGCGATAAAATATATACTGGTGTATACAATTCCCAATTGGAAAATCCCAATTTGAGCTGGGAAACCACCCGAGAATTAAACCTGGGTGCCGATTTATCGTTCTTCAAGAATCGTATTAATCTCACCGCCGAATACTTTCACAAAATCATAGACGGTTTATTAAGTTATCGTTCACTACCAACCTACAATGAAGTTACAACCATCGCCGACAATATCGGCAAGACCCAAAGTCGTGGGGTTGAGCTAACCTTGAACACGCTAAACATAAAGAAACAGTCTTTTATGTGGCAATCAACCCTAACTTTCTCATGTTATCGTGACCGTTGGCTGGAACGTGCACCAACATGGATTCCTAAAATATATGAGTCTGAGACGGATTTCATTAGAACCAATTTCTTTTATCTGTCAGATGGTTTAATCCAACCTGGAAATATCCCGGAATATATGCCCGCAGCTGTCCCAGGACAAGTAAAGTTATTGGACATTAATGGTTTCAAAAAAGATGAGAATGGCAATAGGCTGGTGGATGAAAATGGCAAATTTATCTACTCAGGGGAACCGGATGGAGTTCTGGATGATGCGGATATTGTGAATTTAGGTTGTGCGGATCCTGGTTATATGGTCGGATTTGCAAACACACTTGCTTACAAAGGATTTGATCTTTCCGTCTATTTCTATGGTTTCCTGGGCAGGAAAATGGTAGATCCAAATACGCAAATAGGAATAAATCACCAATTGGATCAACATCAAGGAGGATTAGTTACACTACTTGATTCTTGGAGGCACGACAATATGACAAGTACGCAACCTTCATATATTAGCTCTTCTTATGGATACGGGGATTATCTTTTGCAAGACGCTTCCTTCATGAGGTGTAAAAATATCACTTTGGGTTATTCTTTCCCACAAAGGTGGATCGGCAAAGCCGCTCAAAAAATAAGAATATATGTTGACTTGCAAAATCCTTTTGTAATAACCAAATATACAGGACTGGATCCTGAAACAGATGCATATACAGCAGCATATCCCAACATACGTTCTTTTTCTGTCGGATTAGATGTAACTTTCTAACTAATAAGCATTATGAAGCATAATAGAAATATCGTATTGATAATAATTGCATTGATTATTAATTCATGCCAATTGGAATCCGAGCTATATGATGTAATTTCTGCAGAATCTTTTCCTAAGACGGAAGAAGATGTAAAAGCGGCAGTAACTGCAGTGTACAATACATTCAAATCTGATGTCGGTATTCTATCATGTGCAGGTTGGGACGGTGCGCTTATTCCGGCCGAAATGTCAACTGATATTGGACAGTGTGCATGGGGAGATACATTTTGGGGACAAGTCCTATATCAGAATTGGTGGCCGGAACCTGTTGGTGTTGCTGCCATTACAGCCCAATGCTTCTGGTATTACAGCCGCATAAGTGCAGCAACACTGACTCTGTACCGAATAGAACAAGTAAACATGGATGCCGACCGCAAAGCAAGATACATTGCAGAGGTAAAGGCATGCAGGGCATGGTTAGCGTATATATTATTTGATTTATATGGCCCTATTCCAATTGCAACACTTGAGCAATTATTGGCCAATGATGACCAATTGATTATTCCACGGCCTACAGAGGAATTTATGGTCAAATTTATAGAAGACGGAATGTCTGAAGCAATTCCTGAGCTACCATACCGGTATGATAAAGCAGACTACGGTCGAATAACCAAAGGATTGTGCCAGATGGTTCTGCTTAAATTGTACATGAAGCAACATGAATGGACTAAAGCCATTGAGATTGCACGTGAATTAATGAAACCAGAATATGGTTATAGATTATATCCGCGCAGTTCCGGAGGATATCCCGCCCTATTTACCCTTGCTGCCGAGCAAGACAATGAAATCATATATGCGGTGCCTAATAGTACGGCGTTCCCGAATGCATGGTATCCTCATGTTGTTGCCCCAACCTATCCATTGAACAACGAAGCAATACAAAAATGGGGTGGCTATAAAATGACATGGGAATTTTATTGGACTTTCGAACGGGGAGATGAACGTACAACACGTTTAATAGCAGAATACACTGGAAAGGATGGATTGCCCTACAATGAAAAGCTAAGAGGAACCATTACCGACCTTAAATTGGGGGTTCTACCGATAAAATATGAAGAAGATCCAGCTTCTACCGGAACAGACAACCAGATTGATTGGATTGTGTATCGTTACGCCGATGTGCTGTTATTATTGGCCGAAGCCTTGAACCGGGCAAATGGCGGTCCCACGGATGAAGCCTTTGAGCTGTTGAACCAGGTCAGAAGACGTGCCGGTTTGCAAGATGCAGTACAAAGCGCAAACTTTACCGTAACAACTGTCAAAGGCACTACTTTGCGTCCTGTCACATTATCATACGATTTAACGACAATGGAAGGGTTTAATGAATTCATTCTGGCAGAACGTGGACACGAACTTTGGTTTGAAGGTTGCCGGAGACAGGATTTGATACGTCATGGAAAGTATTATGAAGTTATCCAGAAAAAAAACGGCTACCGTGAAGGAATGTCATCGGAAGGACGCCAATATTACCCTATCCCAAGTTGGATTATTTTAGAAGGTAAAGGCATCATCCTACAAAATGATCCATATAAATAACAACAAACATACACTTTTATACTATGAGACATATAACAACAATTTCTTTATTGGTTTTCTGCATATACGCAAGCGCATCAACCATCATTTACGAAGGTGATTTCGATACCAATTTTCCCAATCCGGAACGTGGTTATTGTTATTCAATAGACCCTCCTTTTGCAAATATGACATGGTCTTTTTGTGAGCAAGATCCAGAAAAATACACAGATGTCCAATGGACAAAAGCGGTAAATCCAAATGAATTGAAATTCTTGCGTACAACAAAAGGCATGTCGTTGGTACTAATCCGGTACCACATAGCAGAATTCCGATATAAACCGTTGTCAGAAGAATTTCTACAACGGTTAAATGAAGACTTTGCCAATGTCAGGAAAGCCGGATTTAAAATGATACCCCATTTCACATATAATTGGGTAGGAGGAGGGCCGGATGCCCCCGCAGAAATTATTTTGGAACATTTGGAACAATTACGCCCTATTTTTCAAGAGAATGTTGATGTTATTGCCTATGTATACTCAGGGCTGATTGGCTGTTGGGGAGAGCAACATAGTTCCGCTTTCGGGAACATAGATGTATCCCGCGGATATAACCGCCTAAATGAGAGTACAATCAAAATAATTGAAAAAATATTTGATGTCGTTCCGCCGGAAAGAATGGTCAATTTCAGAATCGCACAATATAAATTTCAATATTTCAACGGACTCAGTGCACTTGCAGCAGAAGAAAACAAACCGATTGACAATATTACAGAAGAAACAGCTTATAATCAATCCATACGTTCCCGCTGGGGAACCGATGAACATTGCTTGGTATGCAGTGAGTGTAATTGCGGTTCATACACTGTTCCCGGACAAGATCCGGTGGAAATTATAGAATGGTTGGAGCGCGAGAACAAGTTTCTTCCCCAAGGAGGTGAACCTGGCGTAACAAACGGCTGTGGAAGCGGGAATGAAGATTTGGATGGAGATGGTTATGTAGGAAACGAAGAAAGGGATGACTGTGAACGTATCCGTTCCTTTTTTAAAAGACACAAATGGTCTACCATTAATGAAAATTTTAATTGGAATGTTGACAATTTTGCTGTCGAAAAATGGAGGAAAGAAGGATGTTATCAGGAGTTTGCGCGAAATTTAGGATATCGTTTCAGGATGATTTCGGCAGAAATACCCGACAAGATAAATGCAAACATACCTTTCAATGTATCCATCACTATTTCAAATGATGGCTATGCAGCATGCTATAATGAACGGGGAGTTGAACTGGTTTTGCGCAACCAAGAAACCAATGAGACATATACAATCCCTGTTGATTTGACCAATAAGAACAACGACCCGCGTTTCTGGTTCGGAGGAGAAGAACATACGCTTTCCCTTGAAAACATCTATCTTGACACTGCAATACCTACCGGGAAATACGACCTGTTTTTGAACTTATATGACCCACAACCAAAATTGAGAAATATCCCGGAATATTCCATTCGTTGTGCCAACATAAATACATGGGAAGCCACAACTGGTTACAACAAATTACATACGGGCATAGAAATAGAGAACGATATGTCCGGATTATTTCAATCTTTTTCCAATGACGGCATATATATAATTCCCAATCCCGTTGAAAACACATTCCTTGTAGAAGCTCCTTTTACCGTGATACGTATGCAGTTAATTGATGTTGCGGGAAGACTTGTATATCAAACATTTGATAACAAAGGTTCATTGGCAGGCTTACCATCGGGTTGTTATTTATTACATGTAATTTCTGACCAAAAGATACCATATCAAACAAAAATAATAAAAAATTAATTCCATAATTTTAAATCTCATACATTATGAAAAAAGCAATGTACATCTTAGCTGTTATTATTACAGCTGTTCATTTGAATGCCCAACTTGTAGAACTTCCATATGAAAGTTCTGTCTTACCCATGAACGGAGATGCGGCAGTCGTAGATCTAAATGATGATGGTCTATTGGATATTATTTTTAGTGCAGGAAGTCAATGGGAGAGTCCTGCAACAAAAGTGACATATCGTTTCATCAATAATGGAAATAAAACTTTTACAGCGGAATCTGACAATATCATTGTTCCCGGACCTATGGCATCTATCCGTTTTGCAGATTTTGATGGAAATGGAGAACCAGATGTCGTTTTCAGTGGTATTGTCGATGGAGCAGAAGAAGTTTCCATGGAATCACAAGGCATTGTTTATAACATCAAAACAGAAAATCGTTACTTTTTTACACCAACACAACGTGTTTCGGTTCCCGGGGACTTCAATAATGATGGATTGGTAGACTATTTTTGTTTTGGCAAATACAATGGTTTCTACTACAATTTAGGTGATGGCATATTTGAATTAGACACGGAAGTCCCATTCATAGATTACATATATAGTATGCCGGAAGCCATGGCTATTGATTGGGATAATGATGGAGATCTGGACGTATTCATTACATCATATGAAGTGGGAGAAATAGCCGGACCGAGAGCCAAACTATTAAGGAATGATGGCAATTATATTTTTACAGAGGTGGACTTAGGAGTGATTCCCGCAGTTCGCGGTTCTATTGATTTTGCAGATCTTAATAGCGATGGTTTTTTAGACATCATCGCCAATGGGGAAAGTTCATTGGGAACAGAGGCCATGAATACAGTTTTCATATATTTAAGTGATGGTTTGGGAGGTGTCGAAATGTCAGATGTCGCATTTATGCCATATTACTCATGGAGCATAGGGGATGGAATAATCATGGGAGATTGGGACAATGATGGTAAAACCGATATCTTGGTTTCTGGAGCCTCCGGCAATGTAAATAAATTGGATATATATCTAAATAGGAACAACGGCCAGGAATGGGTCTTGGCACCAGAAAGCGAATTTATGCCGGGAATTGCAAATGGAACCCTAGAAGTCGCGGACTTTAATAATGACAACCGTTTAGATGTTTTTGCTGCCGGACTACAGACAGGCAATGCAAAAGTATGTTCTGTTTACTTCAATGAAAGTTCCGAAAAAAATGAAGCACCGGAGCCACCGACAGAACTTTCCGCCCAAGTGACAAATAACTCTGTACATTTATCATGGAATGCTGGAAGTGATGACAAAACACTTGCTGCATCTTTGTCGTATTCGCTCTACTTGAAAAACAAAACAACCGGATATTGGGTTTCCAATCCATTTGCCGAGGTAGGAGGCACTAACGATGGGAACAGATACGTAACCGATATGGGGAATAGATGGCTTGCAAGACAAGCAACATTCCAGAATCTGCCGGTGGGAGAATACGAATGGGCCGTACAATCGGTTGATGCATCATACATTGGTTCTAGATTTTCAACAATCCAGACTTTCACTATTCCCAATGAAACGGCTCTGCCTATTGTACAAAACCGTTATCCCATAATCGTTCAGGAACATGAAATCATAATAGACCCGTTATCAGAAAATGTAAATGTACGTATTTATTCTATAAGTGGTTTGGAAATATATTCAAAACACATATATCAAAAAACCAGTTTCCCGTTATCTCATGGAACATATATCGTTAATCTAACAAATGAGTCAGAAACGATAACCGCAAAAATCCTATTATAATCACAGATTAAATTTCGTTGGTGTCACTCACCTTGTACAACTTTTTGGCTATTTATCTAAATAAAAAAGTGGATTATGAATAAAAATATAATTGTATTGCTACTATTGGGCTTTGTATCTACTAATTTAGTAGCCCAATACGAGAAAATAAATACTCAAATCCCATACACGCAAAATGGTAATATCTTACCCGTAGACATTAATAGAGATGGACGAATGGATTTTCTGTTTTCTGTGAGCAATCCATGGGACAGCAATAGCAACCTATTTGGAGCAAGATATATGAATCTGGGGAATAAAAATTACCAAGAAATTCAGGATACTAATATGTTAGCAGGCGCTTATGCAACTTTTAGCATAACCGATACAGATGGTGATGGAGACATGGATTTAAATTATGCAGGAAGTTATCAATCCGGTATCATATATGATATTACAACGACCAATGAACACATCAATAATATCCATTCGTCCGTATCAGTAGGCTGGTGCGATTTCATGAACAACGGGCAATGGGGATATTACATGGTTGGGGGCACAGGAAAATCGTTATTCCCATTAGAAAGCCCGAGAGTGTATGGCTGGTCGCCTTTGGCAGATGGATCCGCAATTTATACATCAAATACAACACTGGTAGATGTTGACAATGATGGAGACATGGATTTGCTTGTAACAGGCTCACAAAACGGTGTTGCTTCCACAACACTATATCTTAATGAAAATGGCATTTTCAACCCTATGACAAATACCGGAGTTTCCGCATATGAGTCCAGAACATCCGTAGCATGGGGAGATGTAAACGGTGATGGATTTGCCGATTTGCTAATAGGCGGAGCAGCGGTTCCTGCTGAAACAGGTTATTTCTTGTATTATAATAATGGAGATGGCACATTTACAAAAAGTGACTATTCCTTTAATTATGAATCATGGAGCGCACCAAATGGCTGTGCCATGGGCGACTGGAATAACGATGGCATGCTGGACATTATTGTTTCCGGCGGAGGCAATATAACTGTTTTTCTGAACAATGGTGATGGGTCATTTATTGACACAGGCACTTGGTTGCAAGGTTTAGCTAGTGGTAATATTGCCATGGCTGACATGAACAACGACAATCAATTGGATATTATTTTTTCGGGAAACACGTGGGATGTTGATGCCATGCGCGATGTAATCGGCATTTTCTATAATAATTCTGGTAATACCAATGTGTCGAATCCGGAAAGTCCAGATAACTTATCAGAACAGGTTACTGGAAATAGCGTTACTTTGTCATGGAATCCACCCAAATCTACACAACAAGGTATAACTTTCACTTATAATCTATATTTAAAGAATAAGACAACTGGCAAAATCTATATTAATCCTTTTGCTGAAACGGGAGAAGAAAATAATGGGTTGAGATATTTGTCCAACATGGGAAATGTCCAATATAATACAAGCTATAAGTTATCTGATTTGGAACAAGGAAACTATGAATGGGCTGTACAAACAGTCTCTGCATCATATAAGGGTTCAAGATTTTCTGAAATGCGTACATTTAATATTGACCAGCGACCAACAAGAAACACAAGCCAGACACAAAACCTCATAACTATATATACCCAAGACAATATAGTAAATATTAATGGTGCATGCGGACAAGAAATACGTATCTATACGCTAAATGGCAATTGCATAACTCAGGGAAATATTGCATCTGCTACATATGCAAAATGGTTACCTATTGGAATATATGTCATACAAATTGGCAATCCAATCATATACAATAATTTATGTGTTGTTAAATAAAAAACACTCTGTTTTGGTATGCTACATTTACGAAAGGCATATGCCATAGTTGCTTTATCGCTTGGTTTATCACAGCTGAATGGACAGATTTGCTGGACAAATATAAATATGAATAACATTGGTGGTTGCTTTGTCAATCAAAATGAGAGACAAGCACAAATATTCGACCGGTTGCCTTTAGCATTATCAGATACAATCAGGGAAGATTTAAAATATCTTGCGACCGCCACCAGTGGCTTCCATATCCGTTTTCAAACGAATGCGCCAATTCTTTACATGGAATGGGGAGTTCGGAATGAACTTACAATGCCCCATATGACTTGTGTTGGGATCCAGGGATTTGATTTATATTATCATGATTCTAACACATGGCGTTTTGTGAATGCCGCATTTCCAGCCTCCAAAAATTCACATGCTCGATTAACACTACCATCCATGGGAAAAACGAACTATGAATATATGCTGTTTTTCCCATTATATGACGGCATTTCATATCTTCGGTTTGGATGCGATTCTGTTTTTTCTATATTGCCACCAGCCTTGGAATCTCCCAAGAAAGAACTGCCAATTGTTTATTATGGTACAAGTATCACACAAGGAGCATGTGCATCCAGGCCTGGAATGTCATTGACAAACATATTGACCCGCCGTTTCGATAGAGAATTTATCAATATGGGATTTAGTGGCAATGCCAGATTGGATGAAGGAATTGCTTTATGGCTTGGAAGCCAACATGCAGCAATGTACATATTGGATTTTATGCCTAATGTTACCGCTGATTTGATATATGGAAAGTTGCGAACATTTATAGCCGGATTACGGATTCAAAATCCAAAGATTCCTATTATCATATTGGATCAGCCTCCTTTACCAATAGAACTCAGCGACCCACAAATTGCTCAAGAAGCTCAGGAGAAACGTTTAGCATTACGGGAAATCACACAAAACATTATGAATCAAGATACCTGTATATATTTATATAGTACTGATAAAAGCTTGGGTGATGATGGGGATTCCACTGTAGATGGCATCCATTTTACAGACTTGGGATTTATGCGGTATGCCGATTTTATAACTCCAATTATATTTAAACATCTGGAACATGAAAAATAATTTGCTCATAATATTTTGCTTGATTTGTGCGCCTATATATAGTACTAATCCGCTATATGGTTTGTTGGAACGCATAGACAAAGGAGCGTCTGCGAAAATGGAACTCGTATTGTCAAACGACACAACAAGCAGTAATTTTTTCCATATTGAATCAGACTGTGGAAAAATTAAAATAACAGCTTCTGATTACGCATCTATGGGTATGGGTATCAATTGGTATTTAAAATACGTGGCAGGCGTACAGCCTAGTTGGAATAATGGCCTTAAAGTAAAATTGCCAGAAGTACTGCCAACTAATAACCTGCCAATTTATCGTACTGCAAACCACTCAAGAAGATATTATTTGAATTATTGTACTTATGGATATTCCATGCCATTCTGGGATTGGGAACGTTGGGAACAAGAATTAGACTGGATGATATTGCACGGAATCAACCAAGTATTGCTTATGACGGGATTGGAAAATGTTTGGGATTCCATCTTAAAGCGTTTGGGGTATTCAACTGACGAGGTCAACGATTTTTTGTGTGGTCCAGCCTTTTTACCTTGGTGGGCAATGAATAATTTGCAAAATTGGGGAGGCCCATTAACGTCCCATTGGCATCAACAACAAGCTCAACTCAAGGATTCTATTATACAACGAATGCATGATTTTCATATAGATCCAGTCCTGCCAGGGTACGCTGGTATGCTCCCAAGTAATGCCGGAGAAAAACTCGGAGTCAATACGACAGATCCGGGGCTCTGGTGTGGATTCCAGCGTCCGGCATTTTTGTTACCAACAGACAATGCGTTCGACAGTATATCATCCATCTACTACGAAGAATTGACAAACTATTACGGTATCGCCAAATATTATTCTATTGATCCGTTTCACGAAGGTGGCAGTTCTGCAGGAGTCAACTTGAACCTGGCTGGACAAAAAATTATGGAAGCACTGAAAAAATGTAACCCAGAAGCCGTATGGGTAATACAAGCTTGGCAAGACAACCCAAGAATGGAAATGATTAGCGGACTTGAACAGCATGATGTCGAAGTATTGGACTTATGGTGTGAGAGCCGCCCACAATGGGGAGAGCAAAACTCGTTGTGGTATCGCCCTGATGGATTCGGAAAACATGATTGGCTATATTGCAATGTTCTTAATTTCGGAAACAATGTCGGGCTCTTCGGCAAACTTAATGCAACAGTTAATGGCTACTATGACGCGATCAACCATCCAAAGGGGAGGCAAATGAAGGGAATTGGAATGCTGATGGAAGGCATCGAAAACAACCCAATGTTCTTTGAATTGTTTTATGATTTGCCATGGTATAAAACAGTAAATCTCCAAGAATGGTTAGATCTATATGCGTTTTATCGTTACGGCAAGTTTTGTGTTGAGTGTGGACAAGCCTGGAAGATTCTTGCTCAAACAGTATATGATTGTCCTACCATTCAGGAAGGGACAAGTGAATCTATCTTTTGTGCAAGACCCGATTCGGTTGTCAGTAAGGTTTCATGCTGTTCTGTTGTTGATTTATATTACAATCCGGCTGAGTTGCAGAAAGCTGCAGCATTAATGTTGCAGGTAGCAGATAATTTTAGGGGCAACGATAATTTTGAATACGACTTAGTTGATATTGTCCGCCAATGCATAACCAATAAAGGCCTTCAAATATATAATTCGATGATGGATGCATACATGCAACAGAACATTGAACAATTTGAGGATTATAAAAAACAATTCTTAGAACTTATTTTAGACCAAGACAAATTACTGTCAACACGTAAAGAATTCATGTTGGGGCACTGGCTTCAAATAGCCAGGAATAAAGCAACAAATAAAGAAGAGCGGCAGTTATATGAATGGAACGCCAAAACAATAATTACCACTTGGGGCAACAGAACGACGGCAGATGATGCCGGATTAAAAGATTATTCCCACCGTGAATGGAATGGAATGCTAAAAGATTTCTATTTTTGCAGGTGGCAAATGTACTTGGATGCCTTGTCCTGTAAATTAAACAACAAGATCATGCCTAATATCGATTATTATGCATGGGAACAAGCATGGTGCAATCAAAAAAAACAGTATCAGACCAAACCTGCCTGTAATTTATTACAAATAACCAATTCTATATACAATAAACATTTCAAATGAACAATATTATGAGTAAAGTTAGAAAAGCATTTAATGCCTTAATGTGCAGTGCCTTGATTACACTATGTAGTTGTGAACATAATAACGGTATTATATCCATAAAAACGCCTCCGCGTCCCAACGGACAAACGGATGTTTTGGAATTACGTTGCGAACCTATAGACACCGTCAGGGTTGCTTTTATAGGATTGGGGAATCGGGGAGTCATGGCCGTTGACCGGTTTTGTTATCTTCCGACAACGAAAATTGCTGTTTTATGCGATGTGCAACCTGCATACGTACAACGTTCCCAAGATATACTTAAAGAACATAACATATCGCCAGCATTGGAATTTACCCAAAAAGATGATTGGAGAAAAATATGTGCCATGCCAGATATTGATCTTGTTTATGTTTGTACTGATTGGGTTTTACATGCACCAATTGCTGTCGAAGCTTTAAACAATGGGAAGCATGTGGCTGTAGAAGTGCCAATAGCAACAACATTGGATGAATGTTGGCAAATAGTAGAAGCGGCAGAACGTAATCGTCGTCATTGCATGATGTTGGAGAATTGTAATTATGATTTCTTTGAATTGGCGACTTTAAATATGGCTCAAAAAGGCCTATTAGGTGAATTAGTCCATGCAGAAGGTGCTTATATCCATGATTTGAGGGAACTGTCATTTGATTCTACTTATTACTGGAACATGTGGCGGCTTAAAGAAAACAGTATCAAAAAAGGAAATTTGTATCCTACACACGGTTTAGGCCCAATTGCACATGCCATGAATATCCATCGTGGAGATAAGATGAATTATTTGGTATGTGTTGCAACTGATCAGTTTGGACTTACTGCATATGCCAAAGAAAAATATGGCGAACAATCCTCTCAAGCACTCCAAAACTATGCACACGGAGACATGAGCACCACACTGATTCGTACAGAAAAAGGAAAAACCATGCTGATACAACACGATGTAGTGTCACCGCGTCCGTATGACCGACATCACATTTTAAGTGGAACAAAAGGATTTGTACAAAAATATCCTATAGAAGGTATTGCCTTAGAACCAAACGCACATGAATTTTTATCGGAAAATCAGCTTGATTCATTATTGCAGGAATATGAGCACCCCATCGTTACAGAAGTGGGTGAGCAAGCTAAATCAGTTGGCGGGCATGGTGGTATGGATTTCATAATGGATTATCGTTTGATATATTGCTTAAACAATGGTTTGCCTTTGGATCAAGATGTATATGATGCTGTAGAATGGTCTTCATTAGTTCCTTTGACCCAATTGTCTTTGTTACACAATGGAATGCCTGTTGAGATACCAGATTTTACACGTGGCGCATGGAATAAATTATCAACCGTGACATATTATCAATAATATTAATATCTATCATGCTTTACACATTGTTGTCCGATTAAACATCTAACCTAAATTGTGGTTGTTTGCCATCATAGTTGAATTTAAAACGAATGTTTTGATTAAATACCATAGAAACATATCATAGTGGAAAGTTTTGATAATACAACTCGATTTTTTTGCATTTCACAAATTTAATGGATGAAAAACTGTTCAATAAGATATTTTGCAATTATTACCAAGATCTGATAATATATGCATATTACTATCTACATGATATGGAAGAATGTCGGGATATTGTACAAAGCGTATTTATGAAACTATGGCAGGATAGAGGTAGTTTGCAACTTCAAAATGACAAAGTGAAATTCTACTTAACCGCATCTGTTCGCAACAAGGCTTTGGATTATCTCCGTCATCAAAACATAACAGTTACGCATAAAACAGAAATCGATATTCAAATAGAAGAAATGTCTGAGATAGAACATGTGATACATCATTCAGAGCTATATAATAGTTATTGCCTTGCATTAGAAAAAATGCCGGAAACGTTGCGGGCACCTTTTATTATGCACAGAGAAATGGGCCTAAAATACAAGGAGATTGCACAAATGTTGGAATTATCGGAAAGAACCGTTGAGAGCAGGATGAGCAAAGCATTGGATTTTCTCAGAATCTTTCTAAAAGATTTTTTATCGGTATCATTGTGCCTAATTACAAATTCAATATGGATATGAATGAAATAATAGCAAAATATCTGGCTGGTTTAGCCAATATAAAAGAAAAAGAACAATTATTGGCATGGCTGAAAGAAGATAAAGAAAATCGCCGTTTATTTGCTCTTTATCAAAATATTTGGCGAAATTCTATCGCTCAAAAAGAATTGCAAAATATTGATGTAGATGCTGCATATAAAAAAATCCATAAACAAATTAATAATAGAGTAACTTTACACAGGGCATATGTTGTTTTTCAACGAATAGCAGCTATACTATTGGTACCATTATTAATTTCTACTATATATTTATGGACTGTCCAAACAAAAGATACGCATAGTATTATGTATCAAGAGGTATATGCCGCGCATGGGACACGCTCCAAAATTGTACTACCAGACAGTTCGGTCGTATGGCTGAACTCTGGCACATATATGAAATACCCGCAAAATTTCCAATACAACCGGAAGCTAGAATTAAAAGGTGAAGCATATTTTCAAGTTCAGGCTAACCCCCAAAACCCCTTTGTTGTGAAAACGAATTTATTGGATGTTATGGCTGTCGGAACAAAATTCAACGTCGAAGCATACCCGAATGATTCCTTGATTGCAGTATCTTTGATAGAAGGTGATGTAAAAATACAAAAACAAGAAAAATCAATTACATATTTAACACCGAATCATCGCTTTGTTTATAATAAAACACTTGATTTATCCTCTATTGAGAAAAGCAATAATCAGGTATGGACAGCATGGATAGATGGCATGTTGGTCTTCCGAAATAACAAATTATCCGATGTATTCAGACAAATAGGACGAAAATATAATGTATCATTTGATGTTATTGATCCTATCATTTTAGATTATAAATATCATGCTACATTCCACAACGAATCATTAGATGATATATTAGCCCTATTACAATGTTCTGCACCCATAACTTTCGAAACAACAGCAATGGAGATAGAAAATCAAAAATGTAAAATTATCAAAGTATATTGCAAATAACAAACTGTCTAAATAATAGCATATTATATAGCATCCATGTAATTTATGGAATAAAAAACAGCAAGAGCAATTCCTCCTTTCCTAATCATAAATCCCTGTGGACAAATATCGTTCGCCAGTGTCAGGCAGAATTATGACGATATTTTTCCCTTGATTTTCCGGGCGGCGGGCGATTTGTGCTGCCGCCCATACGGCAGCCCCGGCTGATATGCCGACCAACAGGCCTTCCGTATGCGCCAGTTCACGGCTGGTTTCCATGGCATCGGTATCTGCCACGCATACAATCTCGTCCACAACGGTGGCATCGTAGATTTTCGGGACAAATCCGGCACCAATGCCTTGGATTCCGTGTTTGCCGGCCGGTTTTCCCGACAACACAGCCGATGTGGCTGGCTCAACTGCTACCATGCGGATATTCGGATTGTGCTTTTTCAGTCCGCGGCCGATACCGCTGACAGTGCCGCCCGTCCCGACACAAGCCACGACCATGTCAACTTTGCCATCCATGTCTTCCCATATCTCCTGCGCTGTCGTTTGCTCATGTGCAAGCGGGTTGGCCGGGTTCTCGAATTGTTGGAGGATTACGGCCGCTGGATTTTCGCGTTTCAGTTCTTCCGCTTTCCGTATGGAACCGCCCATGCCTTCCGCCGCCGGTGTCAGGACGATATTCGCCCCCAAGGCTTTCAGCAGGTTACGCCGCTCCAAGCTCATGCTTTCGGGCATGGTAAGCGTCAGGCGGTAGCCTTTGGAGGCGGCTACAAAAGCCAACCCGATACCTGTGTTTCCGCTGGTAGGTTCAATGATTTCGCCACCGGGTTTGAGCAAACCTTTATTTTCCGCATCGGCAATCATGGCGAACGCCACACGGTCCTTTATGCTCGATGCCGGGTTGAAATATTCCAATTTGGCAATCAATGTTGCGTTTGACTTATGTTTATGTGCATAGCCGGCCAGTTCCAGTAGCGGCGTATGCCCGATCAGGTCGGTTAGATGTTTGGCTATTTTCATGACTTGCTTTTTTTTTATGTGGTTCTACACAATGGAGTTGTGTTGGAGTTCATCCAATAATTCGTGCATGTTTTTCAAAACAATGTCAGCACCGGCATCCTGTAAATCTTCCGGCCTCAATATGCCCGTATTTACCCCGATGGTAAACAGTTTTGCCGCGTGCCCTGACTGTACCCCCAACGGCGCATTTTCAATGACAACGCCTTCCCAGGGTTGCACACCTGCCTTTTGCAACGCCATCAAGTAAGGTTCCGGATCCGGCTTGCCATGCTGGACATCGTGTGCCGTTACCATCTTTTCTTTCTGGAAAATACCAGGAAAAGAATGTTCCAGTTTCCCTAACAGGCTTGCTTGTCCAGAACCAGTTACGACATAAATCTGCATTCCGGCATTTTTCAGTGCGTTCAACACCTCAGCAACTCCGGCTATCGGCTCAGGAGCACCGCCGGCATCGAACAAATCGGATTTCAGACGATAATACTTTTCCTGTTCCTCAACGGTGGATGGCCGGCCAAAATGTTTTCTGATAAATATATCGATAATGCGCCGGCCGGTCTGGCCTTCGTTCAAGAAGGCATCATATTCTGAAAACTCAATGCCGATTTGCCGCATGGTTTCCACCCAGGCTTTGGCATGGCGCGGCATGGAATCGAACAAAACACCATCCATATCAAAAAAGAATGCCTTTGGTGCAAGCTGCGGATAATTATTGACAGAAATAAACCGTGCAATGGCTTGTGCTAACATAAAGATTTTTGTTTGCAAAGGTACGGAAAAAGTTAAAAACTTGCTCTACTTTGCTATATGCTCCCGTTTTTATTATCTTTGCGGATCGATTTCAAAAACCTAAAAACCTGCTATTTATGCGTAAGTTTATTTGGATTATTTTCAGTTTTCTGTTGCTCTTGGCAACTTCATGCAGTTTAAATACGGAATCGCACCATACGCCGCTGATACAAGTACATTCCATGATTTCCGGTACAGATACATTGTCCGTTATGGGAACTTCAGATGGTTATGTGATGGACACGATTGCCGTAGGCGATACGGTTTTATTTACCGTCAGCTTTTACAGTTATACAAACTTGTTGACCGGCTTCTCGATTGTGCGTGAAGAAGAAAAAGCTGATATCGAATATAAACTCACGTCTGACGTGGACTCGTTACTCACAGCTGCTTCATCGGATTATGAAAAAGGCTTGTTCTATGTCCCGGCTGGATATTGCTATGTTGGTATGCAGTTCAACTATATTCCGAAAGAATCTGGCAAAGATGTGAATCTGTTGCTTACGGTTGATTCCGATTCTAATTATCCACATAGCGAACTATCAATAAAGACTCCTATCCGATAAGTATCAATTCTGTTTTTTTGCTTCCTCCCAGAGAACATCCATTTCGTCCAGGGTCATATCATGCAACGATCGTCCCTGCTCTTTGGATTTTTGTTCTATATAGTTAAAACGTTTGATGAACTTGCGGTTAGTGCGTTCCAGCGCATTCTCCGGATTGATATGGTAAAGCCGTGCTGCATTGATAAGGCTGAACATCACGTCGCCGAACTCGGCTTCCATTTTGTCGGCATCCTTGTGCCCGACCTCCGCCTGAAATTCGCTGATTTCTTCCTTTACCTTGTCCCAGACCTGTTCGCGCTCGTCCCAGTCGAAACCTGCCGAACGGGCTTTGTCCTGGATGCGGTGTGCCTTGATTAACGCGGGCAACGCCTCCGGGATACCGCCCAAAACAGTCTTGTTGCCGCCTTTCTCTTTCAGTTTCAGATCTTCCCAGTTGGATTTCACCTGCTCCGAAGTATCGGCGGCCGCTTGCCCGTAAACATGCGGGTGGCGGAAAATCAGTTTCTCGCTGAGTTGTTCGCACACATCGTATATGTCGAAATCATCCGTTTCGCTGCCAATCTGCGCATAAAACAGCACATGCAGCAACACATCGCCCAATTCCTTACAAATTTCGTTCTTGTCCTGCTTGATAATGGCTCCGGCTAATTCATAAGTTTCTTCTATTGTATTGCAGCGCAAGCTCTCGAAAGTCTGCTTCCTGTCCCACGGGCATTCCTTGCGTAGCCTTGCTATGATGCCTAAAATGCGCTCAAAGGCTGCCAGCTTTTGTTCAATTGTATGCATAATAATATCTTGTGTTTATTGAAAAGGTTCCCTATATGTACATCCTTCTTTCCATCGGCTGCAGCCGTATGCCGTGTTTCCACGGATGACTTTCCCCTTTTTGCAGACCGGGCAGACGGCACCGGCCTTGTCGGCTTTCACGTCGCGTATCAGGTCGCGCACCATCTGTTTCAACTCGTTCAGGAAATCGATAGCGGCATAGTTCCCGCGGTCTATTTCGCGCAATTTCTTTTCCCAGCGTCCGGTGAGTTCTGCCGATTTCAGCAACTCGGAATTGATGGTATTGATCAATTCAATGCCTGTCTCGGTCGGAATCAGGTTTTTGCGTTCCTTGCGGATATAATTGCGTTTGAACAGCGTTTCGATAATGGCCGCGCGGGTTGATGGACGGCCTATGCCATTTTCTTTGAGCGCATCGCGCAACTCATCGTCTTCCACCAACTTGCCGGCAGTTTCCATGGCACGCAGCAAGGTAGCTTCCGTATAAGGCCGTGGCGGCTGAGTCCATTTCTCGTTCAAGACCGGCTCATGATTGCCCGCTTCACCTTTCTGGAAAGCCGGCAACAAATTGCTTTCTTCATTTTCCTTGTTCTCATCCTGTGGTTCGCGCCCATACAAGCTACGCCAACCGGCATCTTGTATCTGTTTGCCGGTCGCCTTGAACTCGATTCCGGCCGATTCACCGATAACCGTGGTTGTCGTAAACTTGCAATCCGGATAGAAAGCTGCGATAAACCGTCTGGCAATCAGGTCGAAAACAGTTTTCTCCGTATCGGTCAGCCCTTGTGGTTGTACTCCGGTCGGAATAATGGCATGGTGGTCTGTCACTTTGGAGTTGTCGAAAACTTTTTTCGATTTCGGCAATGGCTTGCCCGACAGCGGTGCTGCAAACACCGCATAATCTTTCAGCCCTTGCAGGATATTCGGGCATTTCGGGTAGATGTCATCACTCAGGAAAGTCGTATCCACGCGTGGATAGGTTGCCACCTTTTTTTCATACAACGATTGTATCGTCTGGAGTGTGATGTCCGCCGAATAGCCGAATTTCTTGTTACATTCCACTTGCAGGGAGGTCAAATCGAACAAACGTGGTGGAGCCTCCGTGCCTTTCTTGGCCGAAATATCTGTGATGCGGAAAGGCTCGTTCCTGATTTTTTCCAGCAATTCCTGCCCGACATTTTCGTCCGTAATGGGCGCGATTCCCCTGTTTGTTTCCGTATTGGCGTTCTTCTTCCGGTTGTCATCAGCTTGGGCAGCCTCTTCGGCCAATTCCTCATCGCTTTTGCGCACTATGGCCGAAAACAATGTGTCGCGATACTTGGTTTTCAGTTCCCACGACTGTTTGGGGACAAAATGCGTGATTTCCTTGTGCCGATTTACAATCAATGCCAAGGTTGGGGTTTGCACCCGCCCGATGGACAAAACCTGTCGGTCGCGAGCATAACGCAATGTGTATACGCGGGTCGCATTCATACCAAGCAGCCAATCGCCAATGGCACGCATCAAACCAGCTTCGTATAGGTTGCGGTAAGCACTTTGGTCTTTCAGGTTCTGAAATCCTTCCTTAATGGCTTCCGGCGTCAGTGATGAAATCCAAAGCCGTTCCACGGGGCATTTGCATTGCGCTTTTTGTAGCACCCAACGTTGGATTAATTCGCCTTCCTGACCGGCATCCCCGCAATTGATAACCTTGTCGGCCTTCTCCACCAAACCTTTGATGATGTTGAATTGCTTCTGTATTCCCGCGTCTTCCGTTACTTTTATGCTGAAACGTGCCGGAATCATGGGCAGACTGCCCAAAGTCCAGTTTTTCCACTGTTCCGTGTATTCATGCGGTTCAAGCAATCCACACAGATGCCCGAATGTCCAAGTAACCTGGTATCCGTTTCCCTCCATATACCCATCGCGACGGTTATCTGCTCCAAGAATATGCGCTATGTCCTTTGCCACGGATGGCTTTTCAGCGATACAAACAATCATGCGTGAATTTTCTGGCAAAGGTACAAATAAAGCCCGAAACGGAATAACTAAAATTTATTGTCGCCAAGCTACCTGTATGTCATGCCCAGATTTTTTCCACAAAAGTGGATAGGATAAATACGTACAAAAACAAGGGTATATTTGTACAACATATTGGTTGTACAAAGGAATTAATCTATTTTTGTATGGCATTCATTTTTAAATTTACATACACATGAAAAACAATTTATTAATTAGCTGTAGCATTGGCAGTTTTGTATTGGTTTCTTGTACAAGCGGCCAAAAAGGGAAAAGTGATTTGGTTTTACCTCAAAAACCCAACGTCATTTTTATCGTTGCCGACGATTTAGGTTATGGTGATTTAGGTTGTTATGGCGCCACACGTGTCCAGACTCCCCACGTGGATAGCCTTGCTGCTTCAGGTATTCGTTTCACGGATGCACATGCGGTCGCAGCCACTAGTACGCCATCTCGTTATTCCTTATTCACCGGACATTATAGCTGGCGACGCAACGATACCGGCATAGCACCTGGTGACGCAGGGATGATTATCCGGCCTGAGCAAACCACAATTGCGGACATGTTCAAACAAGCCGGTTATATGACTGGGGCCATTGGCAAATGGCATTTGGGATTAGGCGACACGACCGGTTCGCAGGATTGGAACGGAACAGTAATTCCTGGTCCACGAGAAATAGGATTTGACTATTCATATCTGATGGCAGCCACAGGCGACCGCGTGCCATGCGTATGGATGGAAAACCAGTCGGTAGCAAATTACGACCCAAGCGCACCAATATATGTAAGCTATAGCACGCCTTTCCCTGGCGAACCGCTGGGACGAGAGCATCCGGAAATGCTAACCAAATTACGCCCATCGCCCAACCAAGGACACAGCGATGCAATTGTGAACGGAATATCCCGTATTGGCTATATGAAAGGAGGAGGCAAAGCCTTGTGGCAGGATGAAAATATAGCCGACACGATAGCGGCCAAGGCAGTACAATTCATCCGCCAGGCAGACAAACCATTCTTCCTGTACGTGGGCACCAACGATGTGCATGTGCCACGCTATCCGCACGAACGTTTCCGCGACAAAAGCGGCATGGGTTATCGTGGTGATGCTATCATGCAATTTGACTGGACAGTTGGCCAAATTATACAAGCTTTGAAAGAGAAAGACATCTTGGAAGAAACATTGGTTATTCTGACCAGCGACAACGGTCCAGTACTCGATGACGGATATATGGATCAGGCTGTTGAATTGGTTGGTGATCATAAACCATGGGGCAGATTCCGTGGAGGCAAATATAGTATTTTTGAAGCCGGAACACGTATCCCGTTCATTGTCAGCTGGCCGGCACAAATAAAACCTGCTGTTTCAGGCGCATTGGTTTCACATATTGATTTGTTTACATCCATGGCAACATTAGTGGGTGAAGAGCTTTCCCCAAATACCGCCATAGACAGCCAAGATCATCTTGCCGCATTTCTGGGAACCGACACGATTGGAAGAGAATATGTAATAGAAGCTGCCTCTTCATTGTCGATTACGGACGGGGAATGGAAATACATCACCCCGAACAATTATCCGTCGTATTACGAATACACGCAAATCGAATCCGGCAACTCCACGGAAGAACAGTTGTATCACTTGAGCGAGGACATAGGCGAACAAAACAATGTTGCTTCCAAATATCCGGAAAAGGTGGCCGAACTTAAAGCCTTGCTTAAACAAGAAACCGCCAAAGGGTATATGTTGGAATAAAACCGAACCATTTATAAACACAAAACAGCCTGTATTGGAACTTCCATGCAGGCTTTTTGTGTAACGGAGTCTGCCTGTTCCATAAACCAATGGCATTTAAAAGCAGAAATATCTGTATGGACTGGCACATGTTTTTGCTGTCGGACAATTCACATATGAATAGCGGACAACAGCAAGAAGAAACAATCCACAACCCCTTCCCCAAGATGTATATACGATTTAATAAAACGTATATAGGATTTGATTAAAAGGTATATACCTTTTGGACAAAAAGTATATACCTTTTTCTTGCATTGTCAAACAAAACAGCGTACCAGAAACCCTGATACGCTGCCTTGTCTTATTGGAACAATTCAATCGTCCTTCTTAATACAACCTCATTGAGGCCGGCTGCAGGACATGTTGTTTGCGTTCCTTATAGATATTCCTGTCTTGAACGGACAGTTTGTTTCCACGCGTTTCTTCTTCCATGACAATCTGCCCATGGGCACGTACGGACTTAGCTGATTTGGCTACTCCCTTTTTGGTCGATACCGGCGTGAAGACAATGTTGTAATAACCATCGGCATAACCTCCGGCGGCCTTGCTTTCAATAACATAACCTACGGCAGCAGACAAATCATCAACGAACAGGTTACCGGAAACGCCGACACCAAAGTCAAGAAGTGCACTTCCACTCGGTTGGCCCGTAGTCTTATCAACAGTCAACAAAGCCATGTCATACAAGGTACCACCCATGTTAAAGTCAGCCAAAGTTTGGGGAGCTATCGACATGATGGAATATTCAGCATCGAATGCTGCATAAATTTCTTCTGCAAAGTCCACTCCCGTTATTACTAACGAATCATTGTTGGCACCGTATTTTTCTATCTTTACTTCCATTTCCGCATCGGTTCCACCTTCAAATAGCGTATATCCTGTCATGATAAAGTCTCCGCAGAAATCATCCATGCTGAATGAAATAGCATCTTTAGAATAATAAAACACCTCCTTGAAATCACCCAAGGCCGTACCATCCGCATAATGGAAAGATATGCCGAAAGTGTATGTTTCCACTCCGTTCGGGGCTTTTGCCATACCGGTTGCTATCTTGCTGCTCACTGACATGTAAATTTTCTGCCCGAAAATTTCCAAGCCGACAGGCTGGTTGGACGGGATTGTCAATCTGCCAGATGTTTCATCATAATAGAATGCCAAACCATAACCATCTGCATACAAGTCAGACAAATAATACAGATTCTTGTATTCGCTGTTTTCATTCTCAGCATCTATATCGATAGCCTTGGCAAATGATTGCTTCCAACTCTGTTCCTGCATTTCGGAAGAGAACTCACTGATTGCACCGGAGATAGGCTCATAGTCCACTTCATTGTAATCTTCAATAACAGCGCTTGCTTTCAAATAGGCTTCTTTAGTCAAATAAATCGTCGTGACAGCAGCAGATGGGAAAGCTCCACCATTTTGAAAATTAGCCATACTTGAAAACAATGAATTTGCCCCGAAAGTAATTATGTCATCTTTGACTGTCCCTAATGGATATTTATCGATAGTAATTGATGGATCAGATAGATATCCATATATAGAACCACCTGAAATCATGCCATATCCCCAATCCATACCCAATGCAAATGGTTCCATCGATGCTGTGTCATTCTGAACAATTATAACCATATTGTAATCCTTGGATTTATCCACATCCCCCGGATAATTATGCGGGTAACCACCAAAAATACCGTCCGCATCTGCTATGGCCTCCGGCTCTGCAGCACTTGGATCTTTATACTCCGGCAAGGTCGTGTATGGATTCAGGAAACGGTACTTGATTATGCCATCACCTAATTCTGCTTTTTTATAGTTTACATAGAAAGCAGCTGGCGGAGTATTAAAGAAATTTGCAACCAAACCATCAATCATGACACCCGGTGCTTTTGCATCTTCCCATTTTATCAATGTAACCGAAGTTGCAACATACAGATTGGTCATATATGGGTTTACATAATCAGCGCCTGATACACTCAGTTTCAAGTTATACGTAATACCATCCTTTGCATCAGGAAAAGTCACTTTAAAAGTAGCCACAGTGTCATTGGCAGCAAAATGTACGCTGTCAGGAACAACGAATACGCTACTGTCATTGACATCCACCGTGATAGGAACTGCAACAGCAGTGGCTACTTTGGTACGGCTCATGGCCAATGTGATTTCCCGCGTGGCCGTTGGTTCCATTTCATAGACCGATTTATTGTATTTTTCACTTAAGGGGAAAGATATACCCAAGCAATTTTCCGGAACAGCTGGTGCCGGTCCTTGCTGTTCAACCACGTCTTCACAGGAAGCAAATGTCAATGCAAAAACTCCCAATGCAAGCAAAATCTTATTTACTGATTTCATAATCATCTTACTATTAGTTGGTTTTTATTCTTCTAAAGATTGTCATTTCGAACCCTCGTTCCATACCTCATAAAGGCCAGTCGGATCTGGGTTTTCATAACCAATAAGTGCAGAGTTGTTGTTCTTTTCACTCTGAACAATGCAGATATTCATCCATGCCGGACGTCCTTTCGTGTTAAAGCGGGCATCCGAACGGAAGTTTGTACCTTTATAACCACGTTCTACAGACATATTCAGACGTTTTACATCGAAGAAAGTCAGGCCTTCGCCCCAAAGTTCAATACGTTTTTGGAAAACGATTTCATCAATCAACTCATCTCCGGTCGCATTGCACGAATAGGCCGGATCGCGATATGTCTTCATAAACGTTGTCAGCAAATTGACAGCCTCGCCGTCATTCAGGTGGGCGGCAGCCTCTGCTTCGATAAAGTACATTTCCTCAACACGCATCAACGGATAAGCGGTTGCGGCGCCTACGGTGTAATCATCGCAGTTGCCTTCAGCCGGACGGAACTTGAGAGATGCATATTCTGTAAGACGGTCACCGAAATCCCCGAATTGCGAAGATGTCAGGAAAGAGCTCTGTCCTGCCAACATGGAACCTTCCGGGGCAACCCACATTTTTTTACGGAAATCCGTATCATTAAGCCTATCATACAACTCTGCCCCAATCATTATAAAAGGTTCTTGTGATGAATAGCCAAACGATGTTTCGTTCGACATCCAGGATGCCCAGTTTAAGATACCGGTTTTAACCAAGTTGTCTTCTGAAACCATTTGCGAACCCCACATCCAGCATGAGATATCGTTGAAACCAGAAGTCGTATTCAGGCATTGGTTTTCCGTCATTGGCTTTGTTTTAGTTTCATTAATGGCCTTGCGAGCAAATTCCTTGGCTTCTTCGTACTGGCCCAACCACATATAATAACGGGCTTTCAAGCCATACACTACATCCAGATGAGGCATGGTTTTGGACGTCGCCTTATAATACTTCATATTGTTCTGAGCAGAATCCAAGTCTGCCAAAATAAACTCAGCCATTTTTTCACGGCTGACACGCGGATTGTTACGCGACTGCTCTTCCGTGATGCCTTCGCGGACAATAGGAACCGTCAAACCTTCCACTTTGCTGCCTGTGGTTTTGTCGTTCGGCAAGAATTCATACATCTGGGCCATGTCCAGATAGAAGAAAGCGCGGAAAGCATAAGCTGCTGCCAGATAACCTTTCTGGAGTTCGGAAGCGGTTTCATAATTGATGGCTCCGATCAGCTTGTTGGCTGTCAGCACGGATTGCCAATAATAGTTCCAGATAAACTGTGCATATACGTATGATTCACCTTGGTAGCTGTTTATTTCCCAGTCGGTGTACCAGTCATAACCGGAGCTGATAACGGCCATATCTGCCGTCATGATATCGCGAACGTGCATAATGGAACCATATCCCCAGTCCCAGTGATAATCGCTGCTGACTACTCCTAAAACATTCATGCTGGCAGGGATAGCATTCAGCATGGATTCTGTGGCCATATTCGAAGAAGCCAGCTGGTTTTCTGTCGCAACACTTGTCGGAAAAGTTTCCTCAATACAACCTGTTGTACCCAACAACAGCGCGGAGAAACAGATTCCTGCGAATAAATTTACTAAATTCGTTTTCATATCTATAATCATGTAAATTTTAGAAAGTTAAAGAAATACCGCCGGATATTGTACGAATAGGCGCATAATACGAATTGGTTGCAGAACCGGAGATGCTCTGGCGCGGATCCAGTCCCTGACGTTTTGACCAAACCCATACGTTATCGGCTGCCAGATAGATTCTCAGTTTTTCAATGCTGGCCTTGCGGGTTACTTTGGCAGGCAAAGTGTAACCAAAGTTGACATTCTGCAAGCTCAGATAGGATGCCGATGTCAAGAAACGATCAGAAGAAGCCGTTGTATATTGGTCGCCAAACTGGAAACGCGGTATATTGGAATTTGGATTTTCGGGCGTCCAAGCATTCAACAAATCTGCATGGAAATTGGAACCCTTAGAAGCTGCTGTCGGCGAAGCCATTAACGCTGCATAATCGCTGTCATATACTTGACCACCAATCTGGTAAGTAAAGTCAGCCGACAAATCGAAACCATAGAACGCGAAACTCGTGCTGAATCCACCATAGATATCAGGCAATGCCGTACCGCACAAGTAATAATCGGCTTCATCGTATGTGGTCGTAACATCTTTTCCGGTCACGTTACCAGCTTTATCAACGATATTCTTGTAATACAAGGCCTGGCCATCTTCCGAAACACCGGCGTATTGTTTCAGACGGAACGTGTACAAAGGAATGCCTTCTCCGTAATAGAGGCTACCGCTGCTGAAACCTTTCACGCCATCCACTTCCATGGTCTTGCGTTCTTCCGGCAAGTAAGCGATTTTGTTCTTATAATGGGTCAAGTTCAAACTCAGATCCCAGGTAAAGTTCTTATACTTGAGCAAGGTAGCATTCAGTTCCGCTTCGATACCTTGGTTCAACATGTCACCGATATTGGCATAATAAGAAGTATAGCCATAAGATGGAGGCAATGGGAACGAGAACAGCATGTCAGTTGTCTTACGATAGAAGTATTCCACTGTTCCAGACAAACGGTTTTTGAAGAAATCAAACTCGATACCTGCATTCAAGTTACCGTTGGTTTCCCAAGTAATATCCTTATTTCCCATCGTGGCCGGAATTGCTGCTGGAACGCCACCGGAATTCACAATGCTATATGTATTTACATACAGGTAGTTGCCGATATTGTCGTTACCTTGCGAACCATACGAGGCCTTGATTTTCAGCAAATCAACCCATTCGGCATTGAAAAAGCCTTCTTTGGAAAGAATCCATGCTGCACCGGCAGACCAGAAATCACCCCAACGGTGGTCGGGATGGAAACGCGAAGAAGCATCACGACGGTAAGAACCGGAAACGAAGTATTTTTCTGCAAAATCATATTGCAAGCGTCCGAAATACCCTTCCGTGTTGTAATCCGATGTATATGAATCACTACCGTTTTCTGTTATTGCCCCGGCAAGTTCCGTATTGTTCGGGTCAAACACGTTCGATTTACTTGCATATAAATAGTAGTATTGTGAACGGTATGACTCATGGCCGACCATTACGTCCAAGTTGTGGGAACCGAAGGCTTTCTTGTAATTCAGCAATTGCTGGTGGTTTTGCGACAAATTACGCGCATGGGCTTTGCTGGAAATACCATTCGAGGAAGCATATTGTCCGTAATACGGGTTGGTAAAGCTGGTACCGCGTGTTTCCGCCATTGCCATACCGCTTGTCCACGTGAATTTGAAGTCTTTCAAGAAACGGATTTCAGCAAATCCGGTTGCTGTCATTGCATTGCCTTCCGAGAAGTTGGTATCCAAAATGTTAGAGGCATACGGGTTACCTCCGCTTAAAAATGGACGGCTTAAACCTGCGTTGTCCTTGCTACCAAAGTCGTACACGGTTAAACCGTTGGCATCCTTCATGATATTGCCTTGTCCATCACGCACGTACAACGGATATATAGGAGCAACTTGGGTTGCATAAGCAAAAATATTGCCCGATGAACTGGATGAACCGTCTTCGCCCAATGAGTTCGCGTTGAAATGCGTATAGGACATGTTCGCTCCTGTTTTCAACCATTCTTTCACCTGATAATCAGCCCTTAAACGTCCAGTCAAACGTTCATAGTCAGATTTAGCCGTGATACCTTCGTTGTTCAAGTAGCTAACGGAAGCATAGTATGAAGATTTGTTCGTTCCAGCGGAAAAACTTACGTTATATTCCTGGCGCAAGCCTTGTTTGTAAGCCTCGTCCAACCAGTTGTCAGGCATAAGCATATAATCCTGCCCGTTGTAGCTGACCACATTGCCCAAAGTGGCGTTCGGATTCAACCGACCATTCGTGCCAATCAAGTATTGCCCGGCAGGAACGCTATATACATTATATCCCAGACCATAATCACCGCTACCAGTCATGTTTGCATTGGCACTGGCATGTGCAGCAGACTCGGACATTCCCTGCGAGTTCATGTAATAGCTTTTCAAAGCACCGTAATACATTTCATAGTACCGTGCAGGGTCTGTTATGAAATTGTAATCCTGTGTAGAGCGGGAGTTGACACCCCATTTGGCATCCACATTTACAGTAGTCTTACCAGAATCACCTTTCTTAGTCGTAATAATAATTACACCGTTGGCACCACGGGCACCATACAAAGCATTGGAAGCGGCATCTTTCAAGACCGTCATGGTTTCAATATCCTGCGAACTGATATTGTTCAAATCTCCATCATACGGTGCACCATCCAAAATAATCAATGGGTCATTTCCTGCATTAATTGAACTAATACCACGAACACGAATAGAAGGTGTGGTAGCACCCGGTTGTCCAGAGGCTGTATTCAATTGTACACCAGCAACTTTACCAACCAATGCATTGGCTACGTTGGAACTCTGCACCTTGCTTATTTCTTCTGAATTAACGACTGTGGCTGAACCGGTAAACGCAGACTTTTTAGCCGTACCGTAAGCAACCACCATCACCTCATCCAAGGCTTCTGTTGCTGAGTGCAACTCTACAACCATTCCGTCAACTGCCTCTGTTTCAACACTTTCCATTCCAATGTATGAAATTACCAGAGTATTGGAGCTACTTGGTGAATTTTTGTAATGTGCTGGTTGTTATGCATTTGTAAGAGCGATGGTTTGTCCGGTGTGCAAACCGGTATCAGATTGTGTGTGTCATGTCATATGGTTCATTTGTCTGAAATCGCGTTTCAGGGTATTGTGAGATGGATTCTGAGTGTCATGGCGGGTATCAAGCCGGTATCGCAGGACAAGGTGTTTTTTTACGGCTTGTCTGCCGTTCATGGGTATGCGTGAAGGTGTCCGGAAGTAAATTTTCCTTTTGGAAAATCACCGGCAGATATAAAAAAATGAGGGCGACCCGTGAGAGCCGCCCTCATTGATAAAGGAGATTTATTTGGCTGTTGATTTGCGCGAATGCGCAGCTTTCAGTTCCTTTTCCAGTTTTTCGATTTCCTTTTCCTGATTGTTGATTGTTTTCAGCAAAGCATTCAATTCTTCATTTTCGATAGTGGTCGGATACTGCTCCTCTACACGTTGCAGAAAATCGGCCAACACGTTCATGTAGTTCATAAATGCTTCATAAGCAGATTCGTAGTTTGTTCCCCAGGCATCGGAGTGGCTCATGTAGCGGAAATTATCGGATGCCTGCAGGATTTCCCAGTCATGTTTCAGGGATTTGTCGGAGCACAGGCGTACTCTTTCCGCAACACTGTACAATTTGTTCAATGCTTCATGTTGCAGGTCGTTTCCGCACCATGCGCTCAGGTCTTTGGCTTCGCCAGACCATGACATGGGATATGGACAGCTGATAAAGTCATCGACGGCTGCTATTTTTTTTGCAGCTTCCGTAGGCAACATGAATCCGATGCCGTTTTCCATGGCAAAATAGGGAAGTGCCTTGATAAAATCAAATATGCCGCTTTGTGCATTGTTGTTTATGCCCAAGGCATCATAGCCGAAACCGATATTGACAATGGGTTCTTCTTCCGGTGTGGAATGTATCCAGCTCATGTATTTTCCGGCATCCAGCGGGAAGTCTTGCCATGTGTAGTCAGAAAAGCGGAAGGCAATGTCATCACTCAGTTTGGTGTTGCGCACCAGCAGTTTCAGTTTGGGTGCGGGAGCTGAGCGGTAGATGTAGTTGGAACTCTTCCAGCCCATAATGTGTTTGGCACCTTCAACCAGCATGGCCTTGAAGCCCATTTTATAGGCTTTGTCGCCAATGTCATCGGAATAGATCAGGTCGGAATTGCACAGAGTGGTTGGGCGGATTCCAAACAGGGATTCTACTTTGTCAGCGTGTAGCTTGAGTTGGTTTTCCCACTCGTTTGCATTGAAGATGGAGGCCAGCGAGTGTGCATAGGGCTCGGCCAGAAATTCAATGCAACCGGTTTGGGCCAGTTCCTTAAAGCTGTCGATTACTTCAGGGGCGTATTGCTCCAATTGTTCCAGAATGATACCGGAAACGGCATAAGCACACTTGAATTTTCCGTTGCTGCTGCGTATCATGTCCAGAATCGTCCGGTTGGCCGGCAGGTAGGATTGTTGGGCAACATGCGTTATTTTGTCTTCGGTCTGGAAATCATCATAATAATAGTGATCCTGGCCTATTTCAAAAAAGCGATAGCGTTTCAGCCGGTAGGGTGCATGAAGCGTAAAATATAAGCAAATGTTTTTCATAACATGTTTTGTATAAAAGTCTTTGGAAATTGGTTCTGTTTATTGTCTTTCTTTGATTACTTTGTCATATATGGCCCGTACTTTCAGGCCGGCATCGTACCATTTGATGTTGTTGACTTCTTTGCGTCCGAGTTCGTGCAGGCTTTTGTACATGGCCGGATATTTGACTATGGCATAAATTGCATCGGCCATGGCATCGATGTCCCAATAGTCTGTTTTTATGGCATGTGTCAGGATTTCGGCGCAACCGGACTGGTGCGAAATGATGCTTGGTGTGCCAACCTGCATGGCTTCAAGCGGCGATATGCCGAACGGTTCGGATACGGACGGCATGATGTACACATCGCTTTCTGCCAGCATTTCATGTACCTGGCGTCCGCGCAGGAAGCCGGTGAAGTGGAATTTGTCGGCAATACCGCGTTTGGCAACCAAGTCAATCATGGCATTCATCATGTCGCCGCTGCCGGCCATGACGAAGCGGACTCCGTTGGTTTTCTGCAATACGCGTGCTGCTGCTTCGACAAAATATTCCGGACCTTTCTGCATTGTGATACGCCCCAGGAATGTCACAATCTTGTCTTTGCGGGGTGTTTTCTTGTAGGAATCTGCATCTGGCAGGGGTTCCACGGCATTGTGTACGGTGCTTACCTTGTCGGGATGCTGTCCGTATTTTTCAATGACGGTGTTGCGGGTCAGGTTGCTGACACAAATAATATGGTCGGCCATATCCATGCCCCGACGTTCAATGCTGTACACTGTCGGGTTCACGTTGCCGCGTGAGCGGTCGAAATCGGTTGCGTGTACGTGGATGACCAGCGGTTTGCCGGATATCTGTTTGGCAAATACTCCTGCCGGATAAGTAAGCCAGTCATGTGAATGTATGATGTCAAAGTCAAGCTGGTGGGCCAATACACTGGCAACGGCCTCATAGTTGCCTATTTCCTCGACCAGGTTGTCCGGATAACGTCCGGAAAATTCCACGCAGCCCAGATCATTGGTGCCGATGCGGCGGAAATCATATTTGATGCCGTTGCGCAGCCAGAAGTATTCATCGGGATTCATCTGGCTTCCAATACGCTGGTTCACATAATTCCAGTCATTCTCTTTCCATACGATAGGGACATTGCATGCGCCTATTATTTTCAGGAACGACTGGTCTTCGTCGCCCCATGGTTTGGGAATTACGAACGTAATTTCCATATCGGGTTGCTGGGCCATTCCCCGCGTGAGTCCGTAGCTTGCGGTTCCCAATCCTCCCAGAATGTGGGGCGGAAATTCCCAGCCGAACATTAGTGCTTTCATATAGAGTAATTATAGATTATGGTTACTGTTTTTTATATCTTTGCAAGGTTTCATATGCGCTGATTACTGCTGCCACGCTCCGTGCGAACGACATGCCTCCATGACCCTTGAACGGGGGATTGCCATCGTACAGTTCGTTGAGGGTGCCTATGCATAGTTCCATCATTTCAGCGTCAAAACCGAGTAGCAGACGTTCGATAAAAGATGTTCCGCTTGCCTTGTATATTTTCAGGTATGCTTCCGTATATTCCCCGAATGTACAGGTCCATACCGGACCGTTGTGGTAGTTCCGGTCGCGTTCTTGTTGCCCGCCGATATATTCCGGGCGGTAGGAGCCGCTTTTCGGACTCAGGGTGCGCAATCCTTTGGGGGTCAGCAGTTCTTTGGTGCAGATGTCCACGATGGCTTTCTGCTGTTTCCTGTCAAGCGGAGAGTAGGGTAATGATACGGCCAGAATCATATTGGGGCGTACTTCCCAGTCTTTGTAGTTGTCTATGACGTAGTCGTAGAGGTAAGTGCCGTTCCAGAATGTCTGTACGAACGATTCCCGTGTGATTTCGGCCTGATAGTCGAACAAGTCGGCCAGATGGTTGTTGTCTTTGCAGCGTGCCAGTTCTGCAGCGAATTTCAGCACATCGTACCACAAGGCGTTGATTTCTACAACATATCCTGTGCGCGGTGTGATAGGACGTCCGTTTTCTACGGCATTCATCCATGTGGCGGGTTTTTCCGTCCCGTTGACGAATAACAGCCCGTTTGTGTGCATGAACAGTTCCGGATGTTGCTGGTTGCGGATGTAGGTTACGATTTCCGTGACCAGGTCTCCATATTGTGTGGCGGCATCCTGAATGCTTGTGTGGGCCGCGTAGCGTTGTATCGCCCAGATGAACCACAGCAACACATCGGGCTGCTCCATTCCTTTGAGCTTGATTTTTTCGGGTTTGCCTTCTAGGAATGCTTTTACTTCGGGCACGGCGGTGTCATCCATGATGAGTTTCCAGTATTCCATGCGCCCGATGCCGAATGTGCAGTCCGGTACGGCTATGAATTCGTCACGTGCCACGGCTTTGAACCACGGATAGCCTGCAAGCAGGTAGCATTTGCTGCCTTCACGTTTGTAGAACTGTCCGGCTGAGTTTTTCAGGCAGGCAAACATGTCCGTACGTGCTATGCGGCGGGTCAGTTCATAGTTCCATGTGGATTTCAGCGAACGTGTGGACACTTCGGAAATTCCTGCGGAGAAAATGATTTCCTCGCCTTTTTTCATCGGCATTTCAAAATAGCCGGGCACCAGCAGGTCTTCCTGATATTCGAAGCCGCGTTCCTGTTCCTTGTAGTATTCAATGTCCTTATACCAGTCGGGATTGTGGTGATAGGTGTTTGTCTTGGAAAATTGCATGAACAGTTGCGGGAATTCCGGATACATTCTCATGGCAATGCCGTTGGCTACGGTCTGATAGCCCGTATCCGCCCTGTTGTTCTGATGGGTCAGTTCATTTACGCTGCGGAATGCCAAAAACGGTTTGAAACGGAGTGTCGTGGGTGAATGAGCTTCCAACAGCGTGTATTTTATCAGCACGCGCGGCTCAAAAGATACGAGCATACGCTCTTTGGACAGAATGACACCACCCACGCGGTAAATCGTGCGTGACACGACTTCACAGTCGAACTGACGGATGTATTTGTGTCCTTGCGGACTGTAATTGTTCCCGTTGTATTTGTGAATGCCCAGATTGAACTCGGCGCCGTGTTGGATAACGGTTTCATCAAGCGATGAGAGCAATACGTAATTGTCATCGCTCAGTTCCGGAATGGGGAGCACCAACTGTCCGTGATATTTTCTTGTGTTGCAGTCAACCAGTGTGGTGCTGTTGTAGGCTCCGGCACGGTTTGTACGAATCATTTCCTTTGGCAGGGAACGTTCCAGATTGATTAAAAGTGTTTTGTCAAAATTTAAATAACTCATAGGCGATGTGTGTTTTCATTAGCATTTGCAATTGTTGTTTCATGAAATCAATGCTCTGGAAAAGCGACTGCTAATATATGGTTTTTTCTGCAATGTGGCAATATCTTGCATGAAAAATAATGATTTAATTTACAAAAAATGCAAATTGTCATTTTTTTTGTCTGTCCTTGGCAATGAGTTCATTGCATTTTGTTTTTGTGTGGCCTTGTCTTGCAGGCAATTTATGGAGGGTTGTTTCTGTTTTCGGAAAAATTCCGGACCATATCCGGCATAGTTCATCAAGGGAATATGCCGCGTTTGCCGGGCTGGTGCTTGGCATGATGCAATAGGTGATGCAGGGGCGTTCGTTGAAGAATTTGCGGAACATGTTTTCTGCTTTCCGGCCGTTGAATACAATGGTGCTGATGTGTGGATGGCAATCCAGAAACGCATCTATGTCGTTGGGCGTCTCGTTTCTGATGGCGCTGTCCATGCTGCCTTCACGGTCGGCGGTACGGGCTACGTCCCACAGACCAATGCCCGATTGCAGCAGCAAAGCTTTTTTTTCTGCATAGTCCGTCGGTTCGGGCTTGCCGGTTATGCGTGCCAGCATTTTCCAGAACCGGTTTTGCGGATGGGCGTAATATTGCTGCATGGCAATGGAACGGTCGCCGGGAATGGAGCCTAAAATCAGTATGCTGATTTCGCTGTCTTCTATGGGTGCGAACGATGATTTGGGCATGATTTTAATTGTTTTGAAAGATGTTCGTGAAAGCAACTGCCAGCCTGGCGCGTACTTCTTCCATGTCAATGTGCTTGCCTTTTTCCAGTTGCATGGAAGTCACTCCCTTGTCGGTGAAACCGCATGGGTTGATGGCGGAGAAATACCGTAAATCCGTGTTGACGTTCAGTGCGAATCCGTGCATGGTTACGAAGTGTGAGCTGCGTACGCCGATGGCGGCGATTTTCCGGCAATTTGGTTTGCCGGTGTCAAGCCATACGCCGGTCGCGCCGTGCAGGCGTTCCGCCCGGATATCGTAAGTGAGCAGGGTCTGTATGATGGCTTCCTCTACATTGCAAATGTATTGCTTCAGTCCGATGCCGAATGATGCCAGGTCGAAAATCGGGTAGCCGACAATCTGGCCGGGCCCGTGATAGGTAATGTCGCCGCCCCGGTTGGTCTGTACGAATGTGGCGCCGGATTTTTGCAGGTTTGCCGCCGACAACAGCATGTTTTGCGGATTCCCGTGCATGCCCAATGTGTAGACATGCGGATGTTCGCAGAAAACCAGCCTGTTTTCGGTAGGCAATCCGGCCATTTTCCGGCTGATGGTTTCCCGGAACAGCTGTTCCTGCCGTTCCCAGGCTGTCCGGTAGTCGATAAGTCCCCAATTTTCAATTTTCATAATGATGTCATTTGTTTTTTCTTGACGCAGGAAGGTCGATACGTCCCATTTTGGGCATTAGATTGAGTATCTGTTGCTGTCGTTTCAATATGTATGGTGTCGGATTTGCGACATGGTAACGGCGCGGGTTGGGCAGACAGGCAGCAATGCGGGCACATTCCGCGGCATTCAGCCGTTTGGCCGGCTTGTGGAAATAGGTTTGTGCGGCGGCTTCGACGCCGTAAATGCCATCGCCGGTTTCAATGACGTTCAGATAGACTTCCATGATGCGTTCCTTGCCCCATATCCACTCGATAAGCACGGTCAGGTAGGCTTCTACGGCTTTGCGGACATAGGATTTGTGATGCGGCAAAAATACGTTCTTGGCAGTTTGCTGGCTTATGGTGCTTGCACCGCGCACACGTTTGCCTTGCAGGGCCTCGCGGCGCGCTATTTTCATTTGTTCCCATGAAAAGCCGTGATGTTTCAGGAACAGATTGTCTTCCGAGGCAATGACGGCACGCACCATGTCGGGCGAAATATCTTCCAACGCAACCCATGTGCGTTCAATATGCGGTTTTTCATGTTTGGCAATAGCCTCGCACGAACGGATAAGCATGAGTGGCGTTACATGGACGGGCACATATTTGTATAGTATCACCAGAAACAAAGTAATCCCGAAAAACAGACCAAAAATCCAGGCAAGTATTTTTCCGACAAGTTTCATTGTTTTTTATCCGAAAACGATGGCAAAAATACGCAAAAAGACGGTTTTGTGTGAGCCTTTTTTATTTTTTCCCGAAAATGCCGTACTTTTGCAGCCGAATATTTTTACCCACAGCCGTTGCTTGTGAAAGTAGCGGCCGAAAGTCCGGACGGAGGACCATGTTCTTGCCGGACGCATGTTGAACCAAATTTATAAAAGAAACTTTATGGGAAATATTGTCGCAATTGTAGGACGCCCGAATGTGGGCAAATCAACCTTGTTTAACCGGCTCACCAGGACACGCAGGGCCATAGTGAACGAACAGGCAGGCACGACGCGCGACCGCCAGTATGGCAAAAGCGAATGGAACGGCCGCGAATTTTCAGTTATCGATACGGGCGGCTGGGTGGTCAAGTCGGGCGATGTGTTTGAAGATGAAATCAAACGGCAGGTCGCGTTGGCCATAGAGGAAGCGGATGTCGTGTTGTTTGTGCTGGATGCGCAAAACGGCATTACCGATTTGGATATGGAAGTTGCGCAGATATTGCGCCAATGTTCTAAACCTGTTATTTTGACTGCCAATAAAATAGATACTTTCGATTTGCAATATCAATCGGCTGAATTTTACAAATTGGGTTTGGGTGAACCTTTCATTTTGTCGGCCATGAACGGGCTTGGTACGGGTGAGTTGCTGGATAAGATACTGACCTATTTTAAATCTGATACGAAAGATGAAACGGAAGAAGAATTGCCGCGCTTTGCCGTAGTTGGCCGCCCGAATGCAGGCAAGTCGTCCATTGTCAACGCTTTCATAGGCGAGGAGCGTACCATTGTTACCGATATCGCCGGTACAACCCGCGATTCCATTTATACGCGTTACAATAAGTTCGGCCATGATTTTTATTTAGTTGATACAGCGGGTATCCGAAAGAAAGCGAAGGTGAGCGAAGATTTGGAATATTATTCAGTTGTGCGCTCCATTCGCTCGATAGAGAACTCCGATGTGTGCATTTTGATGCTGGATGCCACGCGCGGCATCGAAAGCCAGGACCTGAACATCTTTTCGCTGATTCAGAAAAACCGTAAAGGGCTGGTTGTCTGTGTGAATAAGTGGGACTTGGTAGAGGACAAGCAAATCCGCAATATCAAGCATTTTGAGCAGACGATTCGTGAGCGTCTGGCACCTTTTGTGGATTTTCCGATTATTTTTGCTTCTGCATTGACCAAGCAACGGATTCTCAAAGTATTGGAAACGGCCGTGCATGTCTATGAAAATAAATTCCGTAAAATTCCGACCGCACAGTTGAACGAACGTTTGTTGCCGCTTATCCAGAGCTATCCACCTCCTGCAACCAAAGGCAAGTATATCAAAATAAAATATGTAACGCAGTTGCCAAGTACGCAAGTACCCACATTCGTGTTTTTTGCCAATTTGCCCCAATACGTGAAAGAGCCGTACCGCCGTTTCCTGGAAAACAAGATACGCGGTTGGTGGGATTTCAGCGGAACGCCGATACAGATTTTCATACGTCCGAAATAAACGCATGTTTTGTGATTGCCGTTTTGCCGGAATCGTTTGGGTTTGAAACCCGGCGGTTCCGATTTTTTATGTGGACTTATTGTCAATTTGTGCACATTTTGCGGCGATAAATCCACGTCTGCCATTTTGCCATCCATTATCTTTGCCGCAGAAGTTAAACAAACCAATTACTCAATTTTTAAAAACAAATTTATTATGAAAAAGACATTACTTTTTGGAGCAGCGATTTTTGCTGCAATGACAATGAATGCACAGATTGTGAAAACGGTAGCAGAAGTTTGTAATTATTTGGACATACAAGCGGAGGCTGCAACGTTGACTGCGGTTTCTCAAATTACATCTACCGAATGGGCTACGGCTTCTAACGGTTCTGTATTTAAGGGATATGCAAAATCTGATGGTACGGAAGCTGAGGTTAAATGGAATGTAAAAGAAGACTATAATACGAGTATTATCATGCCGGAAATGGCAGGTGTGCTGGATACCTTGGTTGTTGGCACAATGTATCGTTCTGCATCTGGTGGAAGTATAGAATTGGGTGATTTTGTAACAACGGCAGATGGTAAAATACAAGTATATTTTCAACCTAATGGTGATAGCGATCGTGGAGTTGAAATATCATGTGAGTATTTGAACTTATCAAATGAGGTTTTAAAGTCAGGAGTAAAAATAGATAATATTCGTCCGGGATATGTAGCGGAGTTGGAAATTCCTGCTGGTGAATATTATGCAGGCGATATTGTTATTAAGGTAGTATCCAATACTTGCAATATATTTGGTGTGAATATTGAGAATTTGCAATCTACTGCTCTTTCTAATACGATAGCTGATGCCGGTATTTCATATAATGGTCGTGAAATCTTGAATCCACAGGCAAAGAAAATTGTTGTTTACAATGTTTTGGGTAAACAGGTTGCACAGGGCAATGGCAACATCAACATGGATTCTTTCCAGTCCGGTGTTTATCTGGTTCGTGCCGAAGGTATTAAGAATGCTCTGAAAATCAGAAAATAAAATAGTAGTTAAGCATAATTTATGAGGAAACTGCCTGGCTATGTGTCGGGCAGTTTCTTTTATTGTATTTATGCCGGATATGGAAAATCCCGACCGTTTTGGCCGGGATTTTTTTTGAGGACATGCTGCCGTTGGCGGTCAGGCTTGTTTTTGTGCACAAGTGTGTACAATCTGTTTCATTTCTTCGAAATGTTCTTCCTGGCTTTGCAACAATTTGAATTGTGCTTTGCTGCGTTGCCAATTGTGCTTGGGCGATGCTATTTTGTAGTAGGTGTCACCGTTTAGATAGTCGGTCAGGAAGCGTACGGTTTGCATGTAGCTCAACAGTTTGGCACCGAATGGCAACCATTCCAGTTCTATCGGGCTTAAGAAAGTGGCTTTCCGCAAGTAGCCTTTTGTATAGGCTTGGAATATGTCCAAGTTGACTTCCACATTGTCCAGATTCGGATCGTCTTCGGCACCTGTGTTGGCAGCCGTGCGCATGAAGTCTCCGAAATCGGAAAGAACCAGTCCTGGCATGACCGTGTCCAAGTCGACAATGCAGGTTACGTTGCCTTGCTCGTCGAAGAGCATGTTGTTCACTTTTGTGTCACAATGGTTGATACGTTTGGGCAATTGTCCCTCGCGGCACATGCGTTGCGGTGTGCACATTTCTTCGGCGCGTTTTTCTATCTCGTCAATCATCCATTGTGTTTCGGCTACACGTCCCGCAACGTCGGCTTGTACCGCTTCCCTGAACTGTTGTAGCCGGAATTCCATGTTGTGGAAATCGGGTATGGTCTCAATCAGTTGGTCTGTATCGATGTCGGAAAGCATACATTGGAAATCGCCGAATGCTTCACCGGCTTTTTCGGCCAGTCCGGGGGTAATGATGTCGTAGCTGTGCGTATTCCGCAGGTTTACGTAGATGCGCCAATATTCCCCGTTGTCGTCTTTGTGGAAAAGCTGGCCGTCTTTGGTCGGAATCAGGCGCAATACTTTCTTGTCCAGATCAGTTTCGCCACGTTCACGCAGTTTTTTGCGCAGATGGTCGGTTACCAGTTGGATATTGCGTTGAAGCCCGGCAACATCCTTGAAAATATTGTGGTTGATTTTTTGCAGGAAGTATGACGTGTCTTCCGGATTCTTGCTGTCTATGATAAAAGAATCGTTGATGTGGCCTATTTTCAGCGGTCTGATTTCACCGATTTCGGTCGTGATGGCAAAATGTTCTGCAATATTTTTCATGATGCTATTTTTTATGTAATTTGATTTCACGTGAAAAACCATGTTGGCAGGTAACCGCAAATATTGTGCAGTTTTTGTCCGATTTTATGAGTTGGAAAAATTCCGATTCTTCGGCCGTTGTCCATTGTCCGCGGAGTGTTATTTTGATTTGCGATATTCCGGAAGGATTGTCAATCCATGTGCGTGAATAGACGCTCCGTTCAATGCGTTTGCCTTGCTTATCATATATTTCGTCAGCCGGTCCTTCATAAAAATGCAGGTCAGGGTCGCATACGCTGAGTGTCATCTCCTTTTCTGAAGTTTTGGCAGTCATGGCCATGCAAGGCGCATCAACAGACTTGATGGTTGTCTTTGCACCGATTTCACCGGCTTCGAACAGGATGTATCCGGTGGTCTGCGTTTGATTGTCGCGAACAATATGTGCATGTGTGTTATGTTGCAGCACGGTGTATGGGGCTTTTTTGGGTGAAATCATCTGCGCGGCGGTTGTTGCCAGCTCTTCTGGTCCTGGTTGTATCAGAATCATGTATTCGTATTGCCCGTTTTCCGGTGCATTGCCGTGGTCGATATATGCCAAGGCAAAGTTGTTTGCCGTTGGCTGGCCGGTTTCTTCGTGCATGGAATGCTGCAATGTTTTCTGCACATGTACTTGCCCGTTGCGGATGAAAAAATAATTGTCCATGCCGTCCGACAGCTGGGTCAATGTGTTGCTGAGTGTGGTTTCAAATGGAAAATCCGTAATTTTTTCATTGGCTATGTCGATGCTTTGTTCCGGTTGTTCCAGAAAAACCTGGAACAGGGTGGTGTGTACCGGACTTTCCGGTAGGGTGGATACTATTCCGCTTCCGAGCGCGACAATGCGGTTGTCGAAAAAGAAATATGATTTCCGTGCGCGGAGCGAACCGTTGTATTTGTCGTGTTCGTGCAGTTTCATGCCGAATGCTCCGTTTTGTTGTCCAATGGTGACGGCTCCGGCAAAGGTTTCATCGGACAATAGCATTTCTTCATAGCCGGAATTTTCATCCACGTTTTTGATATCGGCTTTCAAATCCTGCATGGATATTTCAGTGGCTGTCGTGCCGGGGAAGTGGTTCCAGTCCCAGCCTTCCTGCCGGAAACCTGAGCCGAAATTGGAAACGGGGTTTCCTTTTGACAGAATCTGCAGATTCCCGTGGTTCAGGTAACGGCCGTAAAGGTTTGCTCCGACATAGGATTCCGTGGCCCATAAATACCGGCTGTGTCCCATGGCTGTAGCTGACCACGTACCGCGCCGGTGTACGGCAAGGCAAGAATAGTTGTATGCCCAATTGCCGTTGGGCGATGTTTCCGGTTCTATGCCGGCTTGAATGAATTTGCGCGCAGTTCCGGTGGGCTTGTCCTGCACCAAACGTAAGTAGGCGGCAGCCAGCTCCCTGTCTATTTCCTGTGTGCCATCAGGTGAACCGCAGGCGGCCAGGCGTGCGAACTGTTCGGGAATCAAGTGTCCTTTGCCGTCCGGATGTCTTCCTGAGAGTGACAGTGGCCATGTTTGCAGGTTGCAGTAGGTTCGCATGGTCAGCAAGGCATTTTTCAGATGCTCGTGGCTTGTTTGCTGTAAGGCAAATGCTGTTTTGTGCAACAATGTTACCGCATTGACAGCTCCTTCCAGTCCACCAATGGCATAGGCAGGATAATTATGCCTGTGATGGAATATGGTGCCATCTATTTTGAACGAACCTGCTGTGCCATCTGAGAATGCCATGCCGTTGTCAATCCAGCGTGCAAAGCAATGCAGATAAGCTGCTTTTTCCGGTGTGTCGTCCAGCATGAGTATGCTGCTTAGCCGTGGAACGAGGCTTGTGTTGAACGCATCTATGTCCATTCCGGGAACGTGCGGCATCTTTTTTACTTCACCTGCTCCCGAGAACCATTCCATGGCTTGCTGCACTTGTTTTTTCAGTCCTGCTTCAGCCAGCACATCGCGCATCAGGAATGATGCGACGTAAAAATTCCGCATGCTGTAGCCCAGATGGTGTAGGGTGCCCATTGCGCTTCCGGCCTGGAATCCCTGGTCGAGCATGTGCCGCATGAAGAGTACGTACATTTGTGCAATCTCTTGCCGTTCTTGTGGGTTGTCGGCACGGTGGTAGGCTACAGCCAGGTTGTCCAACAATTTATTGGCCTGTACAAGCCCCATCGCGTTGTTGTAAATGACGTTGTAGGGAGCTGCTCCCAGATAGGAATATGTTTCACCGTAGCGTTCAAAAAAGATGGGTAATCCGTTAAGACTGCCATCGTTGTTTTGCTTGATCTGATATGTCCCGAGGCTTTGTTTCAGTTGTTTCAGGCTTTGTGCCTTGCGGTTTCCCAGCAATAGGTCATCCAGCCTGTTTTCAATGGTGAGCATGCCGTTTTTTTCGTCGGTGGAAAGTCCGGTTGCTATTTCCGTTTCAAAATTGTTTTGCCATGATGATAACAGCACCAGCCAGTGGCTGTTGGTTTCCGGATTGACATAGGGAGCCTGGAAATCGGCCGTGTGATGGCGGACATCCTGGAAAGAGACCGGAATAATGTGGTCAAAGTAGAATTTGCCGTGTGGCGTTTTGGGTGCTGTAATCCGGATTTCGTCCATGTCGGGTTGCGGTTTCCCTTCCATGTCCCTGTCGAATGCAATCCATGCGCCACGCCAGCCGGTAAAGTCTGTACCGTAGTCGAAGAAACAGCATGTTTGCCCGTTTTTCAGAAATTCCACTCTGATTTTGTCATTCGGAATGGCTTTTTCCGCATATATCCAGAATACGAAAGTTGCTATTGCGTTGTTGTCTGCGTAGGTGTTTTTTTTGCTGTATTTAACAGGCATGTGTATGAACCATTGTGCATTGGGGGCATTCCATTCCCATTCAAGGCTGTTTTTCAGGTGTTTGTAGTGTTTTGTGCTGATGGAAAGTGTGGAATTGCTGTCGGCTTTTGCCGGTGCAATGCCCTTTTCAAAGGATAAAATGGCCGGGTGGGTAAATTCTTCCATGGTTGTGGCGTGCAACCCGGAAGCTCCCCCCAGCCATCCTAACGTCAAGAAACAATATAGGATTATTTTTTTCTTGCCCATTTTTTGGTGTTTTTCATGATATTGACAAAGGTACGGAAAACGGCTGTTTCCCGTTACGATTGTTCCAGATTTATTTTGCGTGTCAATGCTTCCAGAAAATAATAGTCGGCATAGTTCAGCGGTACGTCTATTTCGCTGTCATGCGGGATGCTGCCGACGGAGTGCATCAGCAGGAAGTTCCCGTTTGTGCCTAAAATGGCCAGGTAACGACAACTGCATAGTGATGCTATGATTTTGTCAGCTGTCTTTTTGTATTCCGGTCTGTCATAGGTGCTCAGTTCGTACAATGCGGATGCAATGACGGCCGCTGCAGAAGCATCGCGTGGCTCATACGGGATGTTAGGCGCATCGAAGTCCCAATAAGGAACCAAATCTTCTGGCATGTTCTTGTGTGTGAACAGATAGTGGTATATACTGTCCGTTTGTGCCAGGTATCGTGGGTCCTTGGTTTCACGATAGCATACAGTGAAACCGTACAATGCCCATGCTTGTCCGCGTGCCCATGCGGATTCATCTGCATAACCTTGTGCTGTCTGTTTGTGCCGTACACCGCCTTTTACCTTGTCGTAGTCGATAACGTGGTATGTGCTGTAATCATCACGGAAATGATTCTCCAATGTGGCGTTGGCATGGCTTATGGCAATGTTGCGGAATGTGGAATCGCCGGAAAACTTGGTGGCTTCGAACATGAGTTCCAAGTTCATCATGTTGTCAATGATAACCGGGCACATCCAACCGCGTGTACCTTGCCATCCACGGTCTTCATCCCATGACTGGATAACACCTGGAACCGGGCGGAACCGGGTGGAGAGCGACTTGGCTGCTTCGACAATGACATCCTTGTATGCAGGATCCTGAGTTACGCGGTAAGCATTTCCATAGCTGCAATAAATCATGAAACCTACGTCATGGTGCCATTTCAAATGTTTGATGGAATCCAAATCTTCGGTATATTTTATACCATAATCAATCCATTTTTTGTCATGGGTCAGGTCATACATGTACCACATGGTGCCAGGAAAGAAACCACTTGTCCAGTCATCTTTCGGGATATATTCAATTTTCCCGTTATATACGGTACGCGGGTTCAATATTTTTCCCGATTCTTCAATAATTTGCACCTGACGTCCAATTTGCTTGGCGGCAAAATCGATTGTTTTTTGTAGGTCGCAACATGTCTGTGTTTCCTGTTGTTGCGTTGGCCCGCATGAAGCAAGCATTATGATTGCCAATAAAGGCATGTACAAGTTGCTGATTTTCATATTTCCATTTTTTTTTAATGTGTGGATAAATGTCTACAGGATTAACTGATAGATTGTTTTCTGGTCCGGCAGCTCTGCCTTGAGCAGATATACCTGTGATTTGGGCAGTTGGAGTATGCGTTTTCCGGTTTTGCCGGTCTGGGTGATTATGAGCCGGCCATCTACCGTATAGACGGATACGGCATTTGTTGTTCCGTCAATGCATATCTGGTTTGCATCGAGCCGGTAGTATTTGAGCTGGGCAATATCATTCATGTGCTCAGTGAGATCGACGCTCGGATTTCTTAATGTGAATTCAACCGGTTCGCCGAGGAGGCAGGTCACTTCCAATACCGTGTTGCCGTTTTCCTGGCGGAGTTCAGGGGTTGAACCGTCATTCGCACTTGTCCATGTTGTGCCGGGTAGTACCAATGTCTTTGTTTTAGGTTCTCCGGGTTTAATGGCCTGGTCGCTGTTTTTGACTTTTTCCGGCAAGTTTATGGATGGGTCGCATACACTGATGGCCATGGTGTTTTCGTAGACCAGGCGCATCAACACCAAGGTTTCTTCTGTGCAGCCCAGCAGGTAGCCCGGCAAAGACTCCGACGATTCGTAAATCACATAGCCATACGTGCCGCTTACCTTATCATGGACAATATGGGCGTTGCTATTGCATTGCAATATCTCGTATTGCGGATCCTCCGTCCATGCTGCGATTTCATCTGCCGTGGGTTTCAGCATGATCATGTATTCGTATGCGGCATCTTGTGGTGCAGCACCATGGTTAAGCCATGCAGTTATGAAATTACCGGAACTTGCGGTTTTGCCATTATTTTGTATAGAACTTTGTGAACCGCCGACAATCTGTAAATCCATATTGGGTGCAAGGCGGTAATAATTGCCAATAATGTCGCTTATTACGACCGGTTCGGCTGATTGTAGTGCATTGCTGTAGTTCATGGCCGTAACAGATTCGCCGTTTACGGTTATCTTTTTGGTCGGTGATGAAATCCGGTTTTGGAACAGGGTGGTTTCTGTTTTGTATGTACTCTCTGAATTATTAATGTCACTGCCTAAACATACAATTCGTTTGCCGAAAGCGAATACTGATTTGCGCGCTTTGAAATCTCTTGTGTAGAAGGTGTTGTTAATGGCATTTTCTTCCCATAACTTCATGCCAAAGATGCCATATTCGCCTAATAAGGAAGATGCTCCTGCAAAATCTTCGTTGGAGCGGGCCATTAATGTACTGGTTTGCGGGCAGACCAACCTCGTCCATGGCAGATGTATGGTCGTGGTTCCTGGCATCCGGTTCCAATCCCAACCAGCTTCCACGAAACAACTTCCGGAACGCGAAACGTTGGATGCATCTGTACCTCCGCCATTGAATATTTCCACTGCGCCATAGCTCTGGTAGCGTCCGTAACGATTCTCCGATGTGTATATTTCCGAACCCCAAACGTCGCTATTGTATCCTTTCATGCTGACCATGCTTTCCTGATAGCGATGTATGCCCAGGCATGCATGGTTGAACACATAAAATCCTTGTGGCGTTTCTCCTTTGGTAATGCCCGCTTTTCCTAATGTGTCTTTGAGTGCAGTGCCGCCTAAGCGCAGGTATTCTGCGCCAAGTCTGGAGTCGATGTCTTCTTCTGCATTATAAAGCCCGCCGGCCAAACTCAAATGTCCGAATGTTTCCACAACATCTGCACTTATGCTGCCATCCAGAGGGTGGCGTCCGCTGATGCCGTTCGGCCAGTCTTTGTAATTGCAATACTCGCTCATGGCAAACAAGGCGTTGGCAAGGCTCATGCGTGCATCAGAGGAAACATTGAAATCCGTGCCGTTGATACATGCGAAAAAGTCGCCCAAGGCGGCTAATCCGCCGATGGCGTATGCCGGATAGTGGCCGCCGTGGTGGAATACACAGCCATCTGGTTTTATGCCGCCGACATTTCCTGGTGTCGGGGATAGTGAACCTTCCACCCAGCGTGTTAGGGCTTGCATGGCGCGGTAGCTTTCAAGTTCATTGCCCATCATGATGGCAGCTATGATACGCCCGTTTAGCAATGTGTTCCAGCAATCGACTAAACCTTCGCGTGTATTGTTGAATGGAGTTCGGGTTTCGGGCAAGCCGCTCCAATAGGATAATGCAGCTACGGCTTCATCCAAACGGCCGGTTTCTTTCAGTACATCGCGCATCAGGTACATACCTAAAAACACTTCGCGGATATTATAACCGTAATGGTGGTTACTACCCATAGAGCTCCCCCATGCAAGCCCTTGGTCGTGTGCAAAGTCCCACGCCAACAGGAATTTTTCCTTTGATTCTTCTGAATTGTTGAAATAAGCATCCTGTGCCAAACCATATAGTATGACCTCCAACATTGACAGATTCATATCTCCGTCAGTTACATCGTCGTTCATGACAAGAGGTGTGCCTACAATGAAGTCGCCTTCTTGTTTTATACCTGCATTTTCAAAATAAGTCTTGGCCGTGTTGATTCGGGAGTTTTTGGACAATTGTGCATCTATTCCAGCTTTGACCTTTTCCAGGCTTGCCCTGTTCTCATCGGTTAGTTCCTCTGGCAACGGTATGTCGTACTCCAGTTGTTCCCATTCCCACAGATATGCCCAATGGTTGTTATATTCTGTCAGATCCGTGTTCTCTGGTTGTTGGGCATCGGGTGCGTTCTGGTAGTTTACGTCCGATACGAAAGACATACGGTCTATGTAAAGTGTGCCTTCCGCGATTCCTTCTGGTGATGTCAGGTACAGTTTCAGGTTGGTACGTACTTTTTTGTCGCCTTTCATGTATTTTGTGCCGATGCGGCAGATGCGCCAGCCTTTGAAATCCAGGTTGAAATCAAAATAGTACTGTACGTTCCCATCTGTATCACGGAATTCGCAGCGCAACGGATTCTCGCATGGCGTTTGGTTGTAAACCCAGAAAATAACGCCATCGCGCCATACTTGTAATGTGCGTGACTCATCAAAACGCAAAACCGATGATGCTTGTGTCCAATTCCATTGCAGGCTGTGTGAGCCGTCTTTGTAGGGGGCGGCGACTAATTGAAGTGTGCCGCTTCCACTGTCTTCCAAGGCGGCAGGGGTCGTTTCTGCCTCAAAATCGAATGCGACATCCGCTGCAAATCCCCACCAAGGAAGCAGGCATAAAAGAAAAATTAGTTTAGATTTCATAGCTTTTTAAAAATTATTCTGTAACGATGATTTGCAGTTTCCTTTCTGTACTCTCTCCTGCAAGATAATTGCTGTTGCTGGCATAGAAAGTTACATCATATACTCCGGCCTTTGTAAATGTGTAATCGTACGATGTAACCGTTTCCGTTATGTCTTTGATGGAAATGGCGTATGCACTGTTTTCTTTGTCATAGAAACTGCTGGTGGAACCTGTCTGTATGTAAATCGGCCCCAGTATCAGCCAGTCTTCGTTAAGTGCGCGTCCGTTTGGAGTTACATTGATTGTCCATTTTTTCACATCTGATTTTTGCCATACGCGATTTGCCGTTTCGTCAGCAGCATCGTATGGATTATCCAAGTTAAACATATCGAAACGGGTGTATGAAATGGTGTCCGAGGCGTATTCACTGACCTTTGTCCCGGATGTTTTTATATTCGTTTCGATGCGCAAGTTACTGATATCCCAACCGGGTTGCATACCGGTTTTTTCGGGTTTGTAACGGAATGCGATTACGACATTCCCGCCACGGTATGTCTCCAACGACACAGTGTCGGTCCCGTTACCTCCTGGTGTATTTAATGGCAGATTCTTGCATAATGCCGTAATATCATTCCAATTATGGTTGCGGATTGCAGCAGAATCTTCTTTTGCAGGTAACGTTGTTTTCAACAAATTCGGCATGGAAGATGCCAACAATATTTCCATTGAGTTTTCTGCATCAGCATTTTTGTTCAGCAGGCTTGTGTTGAAAATCAATGTGGAAGTTGTCGCTTCGAAACAGTCATATTTCATGGAGATAAAATCAGGATCTCCTGAAAACAAGAACGTAATCGTGTTGTTTTTGGGTAAGGTATATGCTGTTCTATCGTAAGATATGTAGGATTTTGAAGTGTCCACATCGACGGAAAATTCCAAAGCCCGTTTCAAATCTTGGTTACAACTGGCCATCAGTACGCAACTGAGCAGTATTACAATGTCTTTTTTCATATTTTTAATTTTCTTGTTTTTAAACGATAAACATTACCAACCAGGGTTTTGTGTCATTTTTGTATTGACGGATAATTCCGATGTTGGGATAGGGAAGTAAACGTAGGCCTCTGAAACGCCGCGATAATAGTCAGCTGCATATTGATAGTTGCTTCCCCAACCTTCTTCTGAAACGGTTCCTGCCATATCCCTCATTACCGGATAAAATTCGCCCCAGCGAATCAAATCCCAGCGGCGCAGGGCTTCAAAGGCAAATTCCATGGCTCGTTCATTTTTCAGTTTTGCTAAAAAATCGTCTTTTGACAGGCCTGCGGGTATCTCTCCAAGATTGGCACGTTCACGTACGGCATTGATACACTCGTATGCCAGTGTAGTAGGACCTCCGTTCAATTCATTTTCTGCCTCGGCAATCATAAGCAATATATCGCTATATCGCAGAATCGGGAAGTTGATGGGGGTATAGTTCTTGTGTTTCGGCAACACTTTCTCGTATTCACGGCGGTATTTAGCGGCACAACGTGTTTTGTTCAAACGGCTGGTACTTTCTGTTTGTTCTTCCAGGACTCCGGCTTGGATAACGGCACCTTCCGGCAATTTCCCGTAATAATAGCGTCTGCCGGTAACTTCTTTGGTTGTGCTGTTGGTTATATATTCAAAGGGTGTGATATTCCAATCGCCACGTGCTGTATCGCCTTCGGCCTCATACATTTTGTATAGCTTCAAAGATGCGTATGCAAATTTGTAGCTGTAACCAGGGTTTTTGATTCCTCCTAGGTTCATAAAGGCTTCTGATGCAGATAAGTCAGGACCTCCAAAACCGAGCGTATTTCCCAAGCGTCCGGAAGCTTGTTCAACACTGGTCCGGTTACCGGCTTCTTCGGCCTCCCACAGGCTTTCTTTTACGCCGGTACTGTTATATAAATCTTCGCACAAGTCAAGGAATACGCGGTTGTATGGTTTTACCAATCCGAGATTGGCAACACTGGCACTGTCTTTTACTTCTTTCGCCCATTTGAGCGCCGCTTTGTAATAGTCCAGGGAATTGCCATCCGTGTCACGCGCACCGGCACGGAACATATAGACACGTGCCAGAATACCTTTTGCGGCTTCCCGTGTGATACGTCCCGTATAATCCAAATCGGCGAGGCTGTATAAGTTCGGGATAGCTGTTTCCATGTCGGAAATGATTTGGTCATAGACAATCTGTTTGTTTGTCCGTGCTATATCCAGTCCGTATGCGCTTTTTACGGATTCCAAACGCATGGGTACATCACCCCAACATTGTACGAGGTGGAAATAGTAGAATGCACGCAGGAACAAGGCTTCCGCCTCAATTCGTTGGCGTGTAGAACGGGCGACTTCGTCGCTACTGCGATTGATGTTTTCGAGCAACAGGTTGGCGCGGTTGATTCCATCGTACAATATCGCCCAAAATTTCTGGATTTCCGTGCCACTGCTGTTGGCATTCCCGCAAAGCATGGTCGCGGCAGCCGGATTGGAACGTTGATAAAATGTCAGGTCATCGCCGCCTGCCAGATAGAGCGGATAGTTGTTACCGTAGAAATGTTCCTGCATGATGGGGCTGTAAACACCCGTGAGGAACGTATTGAGTTCGCTTTCCGACTTGAAGTAAGTATCGGTTGTCGAAAGGCGCGGTTCTTTTTCCAAGAAATCAGAACATGCCGTGCCCAATAACATTGCGCAGGCAACAAATGCAATATATTTGATGTGTTTCAGTTTCATAATCTGTGTTTTTTACGTTTAGAAAGTAATGTTTAGACCTGCATTGATAGATGCTGCACGCGGATAAGCTGAGAAGTCCAATCCGGGTGTCAATGCACCGCTACGGATGGAAACTTCCGGGTCATAGCCAGTGTATTTGGTAAACGTATAAAGGTTCTGGCCGGATAGATATATGCGTAGCTTGTTGATTCTCAATCGCGTGCAAATTGCCTTGTTGAAGGAATATCCTATTGACAAGGTTTTCAGGCGCAGGAATGAACCATCTTCAATGATACGTGTCGAGAAAACGTTATCCGATGCGTAGGATGCCACGCTTGGAATATCGCTGTTCGGATTTTCCGGTGTCCAACGGTCTATGTAGGAAGCGAATTTGTTCAAGTCTTTACGTTTCTGATAGCCGCTTTCAAACATAAGTTTGTTGGCATTCAGAATGTCATTCCCGTATGACCATTGGAAGAATATGCTGACATCGAAACCGTAAAATTCAAAATTGTTTGTGAATCCGCCAGTGTGGATGGGGTCGCCGCGGCCGATAAAAGTCTGGTCTTCCGAGTTGACAATGCCATCGCCATTCAGGTCAGCATAACGGGCATATCCCGGTTGGGGTGATTTGTCGTTTACGTGCGGTGCTATTCCATCTTTCAGTATATAGTTTCCACCACCATCTATATCGAAATCTTCATATTTGTAGGTGCCCATATACACATAGCCGTACATCATGCCGATAGGATATCCGACTTTGGCAATGTAGTTTGGCGATGTAAAGCCTTGGTCAAAATAAGCATTGGTTTGCAGGGAAGTCTGGCCTTCTGCCAATTCCACCACACGGTTCTTGTTGAATGCGATGTTGAAGTTGGTTGTCCAGCGGAAATTCGGCCGTTCTATGTTTGTCGTGTTCAACGTAAACTCTATACCTTGGTTACGTACAGAACCGATGTTTTTTACTGCGCTCCGGTAACCTGTGGAAGGTGGAATTGCTGCTGTCAATAACAAATCGGTCGTATATTTGTCATACAAATCGATGGTTACACCGATACGGTCTTTCAGGAAAGCCAGGTCAAAACCTAAGTTGGTTTGGGTAGTGGTTTCCCATTTTACTTCTTCGTTTGCAAGGTTCAAAGGAACTGCACCAGTGCTTGATATTTCGTTATTGAACGGATAGTTACCGTGTGCCAGGTCTGTTATGTTGGTGTAGTTGCCTTGGGCGGTTTGCAGCAGTTTGATCTGGGAATAATAAGCATATTCGTCAATACGGTTGTTACCAGTGGCTCCCCAGCTTAAACGTATTTTGCCTTCGTTCATGACCGATGAAGCTGGTGCCCAGAAATCCTCTTCTGTAAAGTTCCATGCCAATGAAGCTGATGGGAAATAACCGAACCGGTTGTTTTGGGGGAATTTGGATGAACCATCGGCACGGAATGATGCGGTTACATAGTAACGTGATTTGTAATTGTAGTTCAAACGCGCCAAGTAGGAAAGCATACTCCATTCGCTTTCTTCCGAACTTGTCGTACTTGGCGTGCCTTCACTCATGCCGGCCATGCCTAAGGACTCGTTCGGGATATTAATGGTTTTGAAACTATAATAGCCGTATGATGAACCTTGTAAGGTCATACCTGCCAATACGTTCAATGAATGGTTTTTCTTGATAAGGGTCTGATATGTCAGCACGTTTTCGTTCAACCAGGTACGGCGTTCCGAATTGGCCATGGTCGCGTTTACTTTATCGGTAGATATGGGCGAACCGTAACGTGTCTTGGAATTGTTGAACGTTTCGTTGCGGCGGTTGTCCACTGTATAACCTCCTGATACTTTCAGTTTCAGCCCTTTTATGAATTCGTATTCCAGATAACCGTTGTACTGTGTATAAGCTATGGTATTCTTCTTGTATTCATTGAGCAATGACATGTATGGGTTGAAACGGTAGTCATTGGTCTGGTCTACACTGGCATCGTATGCATTTTCAAGCAGGGTTTCCAGAGGAACATTCGGCTGTGTAACAGGTCGGTATCCCCATACGCTGTAGAACAGGTTGTTCATACCGCTGTATGTGGATTGTGAAGGTGAGGATCCGTTTTGGACACTGCGTGAATAGTTGGTCGAGAGGTTTATTTTCAGTTTATTTTTAGTCAGGGTCGTACCCAGGCGGCCTTGCAAGCGGTTGTAATTGGAACCGAGCACGATACCATCCTGGTCGTAATAGGACATGGAAGCGTTGTAGCGGATACCTTCCGTTCCGCCTACGACTGACAAATTATGGCTTTGCTGGAAAGCATCCCTGAAAATCAGGTCTTGCCAGTTGTATTGGGCTATGTTCCGATAATCTTCCAATGTCCATTTCTTGTCTTCATAAGTCTGGAAATAGCCGCTGGAACTGCTCATTTCATAAGACTTATATATTTCCGATTGCAGCCGTACAAACTCGTAGGCATCCATCATCGGGATCGTGTGCGTGATGCGTTGCACGCCGACCGAACCGTCGTAAGATACTGTCGGTTTTCCGACAGTCCCGGTTTTTGTCGTGATAATGATAACGCCGTTGGCGCCACGGGAACCGTAAATGGCTGCTGCTGATGCATCTTTCAAAACGTCAATAGACTCAATATCGTTTGAGTTGATAGAGGCAGCTACTGTTGGATCTTCTACGGGAAAACCATCCACAATATACAGGGGCGAGTTGTCTTGCGTTACGGAGTTCGCACCACGGATAACAATGTTCATGGTTCCACCTGGCATTCCTTCACCCGACGATACGTTTACACCGGCGATACGCCCGGCCAATGCCTGGTCGAAACTGGCAACGGGGGCCTTCAATATATCTTCTACGTTGGCTTTGGATACGGAACCGGTCAGGTCTTTTTTACGGACGTCCTGATAACCGATAACGACAACTTCGTCAAGGGCCTTGCTGTCTTCTTTCATGACGATTTTCATGGGCGATGTGCTCGCCTGCATCTCAACAGTCTGATAGCCGATATATGAAAATACCAGAACCGCTTTTGTGTTTTTGACAGACAAAGTGAATTTACCATCAAAGTCGGTAATTGTACCGTTGGTAGTACCTTTTTCCATGACGTTTACGCCGATAAGTGTCATGTCCGTGTCATCCAGAACTACACCGCTTACCGTAGTTTGGGCCCATGTAGTTATGGATATGCACAAGAAACATAAAACAAGTAATAAATGTCTAATGCAAGTGTTCTTCATATTTATGTCGGGTTTTGTGGAATTTTAAAAAGCAGACATCCGGACGGAAACCGCCCGAATGTCCTGAGTTTATCCGATATGGATTATTTCATGATGGTTTTCTGAACTGCATTGTTGATACGGACTACATAAATGCCGTTGTTCAACGGGATGGATACTTCTGACTGGGAAGCAGTTGAACGATGTACCAAAGCTCCGGTTACACTATATACGGAAATGGCATCGTTGAGGTTCAAGCCTTTTATGGTCAGCAGGTTGTTTTGTGCACTCAACTGAATGTTGTCGGCAACCAAGCTGTGCAGGCCGCTACCGATTTCCCGGAAGACAACGGTGATATCCATGTCCTCGGTTACAACCCACGAGCACAAACCTTCGTTTGTGGCATCGATGCTTTCAGAGATATTCGTTTCTTCGCCACTCGCATTGGTGTAGGTAACATAGGCTTCATAACCCTCTTTGGGTTGAATGAGCCAGTTCAATGTAGCTCCTTTTTTAAATGATAACGGTGTTGCGGTAGCTATGTCATTATAATTAATGTCATAGATGGTGCCGAACTCCGCACCTTCAATGGAAGCCAAGGTTACCGTGAAATATGGGTATTCGTATGCACCAATATCCCAACCTTCTCCTTGCGGACGTTCCAAACCAACAATATCTTCAGCAAGAATATCTGTGAGTGCCATACCTTTGTCAATGAGCGGTGAAGTTGGTTTCAGGCTCCAGTCAAGACCAGTCCAATATTCAATATTTCCTTCCAAGTCGGCCGCTTCTCCTGCTCCGACGGAGAATGTGTTCGGATTTACAAAGCATGGACCGATGCCGGTAAATTCGCCGGTTTCCAAATTCCATACAGTGTCATTGGTCGCATTGTCAGGGAATTGCAGGTTGGAATTGGTTACCTCTTCTGTTTCGGATATGGTCCAGCCGTTTTCTTCTGAAACCGGATTGCGCGTGTAGTTGTATAACACGCGACAGGAAGCTCCTCCAGCCGCGCCTGTTATGCTGGTCGGAGTGGTCTGGTCTTGAGTAGTGCAATTCCAAACAGTGTTGTTGATGATATTGGCTGTAAGCCCGCCTATATACATGCCACCTATGTTGGCTGCAATGGTGTTGTTGTAGAAATTGCCGCTTTGATAATAAACCGCACTTGTACCTGTGTTGTTGTATATTACACAGTTGCTAATTTCGTTGTTGGTGGTTCCCTGTGCATAAATGCCTCCGCCGGGTTTAAGCGTGGTATCATCTGCGGAAGAATTGCCGTAAATCATACAGTTGCGTATGTAGGTCATTTGCCCGCCTTGCAATCCGATACCTGCACCGCGCACTGTACTTGTGTTGCCACGTACAATGCAGTTTTCAATGGTTGATGTATAACCGGCTGCCGGATTGGAGAAAATGCCGCCTCCACCGTTGACTCCTATGCTTTGGGCATTGTTTTCAATGAGGCAATAGCGTACAACGCCTCCGGTCATGTTTATACCAGCTCCGTTTCCTTCTACAACACTTTTGTTGTCGCGTATGATGCAGTTTTGCCAGATGGTTCCCCCGCGGCATACAACGGCACCAGCTTTTCCTTGAAGTACCGCATTATCGCCGTTGTCACTGTCGCCACCGTTGGTGAATACGAAACCGTCGATGACGATATCCAATGCCATGTGTCCGCGTGCCTGGATAACACGGTTTGTGCCATCGGCTTGCAGAATGGTCGGGTTCTCAAACTCCCAAGGTTGTACACCTTCTGCCTGTGGGCGCTCAGCCACGCTTGTTTCCGTACCTGCGAAACTACCGTACATGTTTACGGAATCTTTCAGGTTTACCGGCCCGGAAAGTTCATACGTTCCGCCTGCTATCCACACATCCTTTTTTTGGCCGCCAGTGCGTACGGCTTCGGTTAGCGCCTCATTGATGTCATCCATGGCGTTTTCCCACGATGAACCATCTTTGGTTCCTGCACCTTCTGGAGTTACGTAAACTACTCCGTTTTCTGGCAATGCCCATAAACTTATTGAGCATACTAAAGCTAAAATGCTAATTGTCAGTTTTTTCATAAGTGTATTTGTTTTTGATTAAGTTGAGTAAATGTTACCGGTACGCCAGAAAAATTCCGACGTACCGGCGGTTGGTGGTTTTAATGGATTAGTTGAGAATTATCTTTTTTGTCTGGCCGGCTGCACGCACAATGTAGATGCCTTGTTGCAATGCAATGGACATTGTTGATTCTGAAACAGTACGTTCCGCAACTTTGCTGCCAGCTATGTTGTATATGATTATGGTTTCACCAATCTGGATTCCACTGACTTGCAACATACCGTTGTTTACTGTGCAACGGAATGGATTGATATTGTCTTCTTGCAAGTTGGTACTGGTTCCTTTCTCTTGGAAGACAACTTTTATGTCCATGTCTTCAGTTATGGTCCATGCGTAGATCAGATTTCCTGTTCCTGCATCTATGCTTACCTGGTCTTTGAGATCTTTTTTAGTACCTGCTGCATTTGTGTAATATGCTTCAGCAACTTTGCAACCTTCATTAATTGTGATGTATCCGCTGAGTGTAGAACCTTTTCTGAGGTTTGTCGAAGTTCCGGATGGAATTTGGTGGTTTTGATCATCGTAAATAGCACCGTATTCACTTCCTTCGATTGTTACGTTTATGGTGTAATATGGGCATTCGTAGGCTCCGAGGTCATAAGCGGTTCCTTGCGGGCGAGTGGTGCCGAAAAGGTCGGTAGCTGCCAATGTATAACTTTCAGAAACATCGATACCTGCATCAATAAGCGGGGAAGTGCTTGCCAAAGTGTAATCACCATTGGCGGCATCCGTGAAACCGAAGTTGCCATCGGTGATTTCTAAGTTGTTGGAATTTGTCCATCCGTCATTTCCCTTAATAGCTGCATACGCATTGTTTGTGAATTCAACGCCGGTAGCCAAATCGCTTTGAATGTCTGATGTAAATACGCTGTTGATGATTTTCCCTCCGGCTGTTGTAACATATACAGAGTTTACATCTCCTCCATCAACAGTGCAGTTTATGATGTCTGCACCGTACATATAAATAGCAACTTTGGTTCTGTTCCCATAAATCAAGCAGTTAATGATCTTGGTTGCACTGGTAGTTGCTGTTTGTGTGTATATGCCGGAGCCATTGGTTGTCGCTGTGTTGTTGCGGATAATACAATTGGCAATAGTACCATCGGTAGCCTGGCTGCGAATGGCTCCTCCTTGTTCTGCAATATTGTTTTCAAAAAGACAGCCGGTTATACTTGATATTTTTGCGATATGGCAAGCGCCACCCAACTTTGCATTATTATTGAAAAAATACGAATTTTCTACTGTGCCGCCTCCATTGAAAAGAATTGCACCGCCTTGGCCACTTGCTGTGTTGTATAGGAAACGGCAATTGCGTACATAGCCGTTAGGACGAATTGTCATGCCACCGCCATTGCCGCTGGTTTGAACTCCATTTTGAACGGTTACACCATCTAAGATTGTTTCAATGGGGAGGGCTGCTGTACATGTAAATATAGGAAATGTGTTGTTTCCTGTTATGCTTGTTATGTTTTCAAATTCCCATGGTTGTGCATTATCTGCCTGCGCGCGTTCAGCCAAACTTGTTTCCGTTCCGGCAAAGCCGCCATAAATTTTCACTCCATTTACGAAATTCATGGATGCTGTAATTTCATAATCGCCGGCAGCCAACCACCATTCATTTTCGCCTTGTTTATATACTTCGTTCAGTTTTTTGCCTTGTGTAGTCAAATCAATAAGTACTTCTCCTACTTGAAGTTCACGTGTCCATTTTGCGTCAGCTTCAGCACCGGTTTGCACCAGATAGCGCGTGGAAAAAGCTGAAATACTGCAAAGGCAAGCAGCAGCTAAAAGAGTAATGTTTTTCATCATAATACGTTTGTTTTTAAGTTTAAAAATGAGATTTCGTTGCAAAAATATCTTGATCTTGATTCCGGAATAGGATAAAATAGTCCGTAAAGAAGTCTAAAATCGTACTTGATACGTTAATCTGCCCGTTTTGTGTTTGTCTTGTTTTCCTACTGTCCTATTCGTAGGGGATTATGCCGTCTAGTGTACGGTTTCTATACCAAGGGTCATCGGCTTTCTTCAATAAAACGGCCATTTGCCGGCACAAATCCACAAAAACTTCCAGCTGTTCTTCGGGGTTTATGTTATCCATCTGGAATGGGTCATTCTGCTCATCGAAAAACAGGGTACTTTTCAGCTTGCCTTTGCGATCCAGTGTCAGTGCAAGTGTGTAGCGTTCTGTCTTTATGCCGCGTGTTTCGGCAAAATAGTCGGTAACGAGTCCTTGTTCGTCTTTGTTCCCGTCCAGATTCCGCAGGTAAAGTACACCCGTCGGCAGTGTGGCAGGATCGGCTGTGCCGCGCAGGCAGTCTGCCAGGTCTTGCCCCTGCACGGTGGCGGGAATTTGTCCTTTCAGGCCGGCCAACGACAGGATAGTAGGCATAATGTCGGGACTGGATAGCAGCACATCATTGATATGGGGTTTCAGTTTGCCCGGATAACGTATCATGAAAGGTACGTTCATGGATTCCGTATAAGGTGAGTTTTTGGGGTCGGTTACATGGCTTGCCATGGTTTCACCGTGGTCGGAAGTGAATACGACAATCGTGTTTTTGTCCAGTCCAAGTTCTTCCAAGGCTTGCAGAATGCGTCCGAATGCGCGGTCCACACCGGTTACGGAGGCGAAATAGTAGGGTGCACATGCTTGTTTGTCAGTTAGTTCCGGGTTTACATTGGGACGCACAAGCAAACTGTCGAGCGGTTTGTCCTTATACAGGTTGTAGTCCTGTTCCATTACATCGTCCAGTGTGCGGTAAGGGCTGTGCGGCGGGTTCATGGCCACCATTAGGAAAAACGGTTTGCCGGGGTCGCGCCGGTTTTTCAGGTAGTCAATGGCTTTGTCGGCTTCGTGTTCTGGCGACCATTCTCTGATTTCGTGGCGTTTACCTTCTGTATCCCAATAGTGCGGCGATTTATGCACATCAAATGTTCCGTATGAATACCAATAGTTGAATCCGTGCCGGCGTTCGGGTGGTGTGTAGGCATCCCATGCCGGGACTTGGCTTTCTACATAATGTCCGGGGTTTTCCGGGTCATTTGGCGTCGGGAAATCGACGTGCAGTTTACCTATGTAGGCACAGTCATAGCCGTTTTGGCTGAGGACGTCGCTTATGGTCGTAACATCAGGGCGCAGGCTGCTGATGGGGCGTGTCGCGTTGCAGTTGAGCGTGACGCCGCTCCCGTCCGGATACATGCCGGTGAGCATTATACCGCGGTGGGGGCTGCTCAGTGGGCAGTTGCTTTGCGCGGATGTAAGCGTTACGGCTTCTGTGGCGAAACGGTTCAGGTTCGGAGTATGGACGGGATCGTTCAGAATTCCGACTGTATCAAAAGGAGCTTCACCCCAAAATTCCAAAGCATGATTCCTGAATTGGTCGGGGAACACATACAATACGTTAGGATGCGTTGTTTGTTTGGGAGTACATCCAGGTAAAACCAGTGCAGAAAACAAACCGGTTATACTTGATAAACAGAGAATGTACGGATTTTTGCGTGTGAACATTTTGTCTTTGTCTGTCATGGATTTTTTGTTTGATTATCGATGACAAATTTAGACTGAAACGGAATTTGTAAATTCCTAAAAAAGGACGTAAAAGGTACAAAATAGTCCGTATTTTTAATGGGAGTTTTTGCGTGTTGGTTTTTATTTTGTTGGTGGATAGTTGTTTATGTGCTTGTTTACCAGGCGGGAGATGAAAAAGACTGCAAGGATACATGGAATCTTGCAGTCTTCGGGAAGATTGGTTGTCGTTTTTTTTTGCAGGGTCTTTATGTTGTTTTTTCATCACTATCTTTTCCTGCGATATTCTCTTCTTCGTTGATGCTTCCTTCTTTTCTGTAAACGGTAGGTGGCACGCCAAACTGTTCTTTGAAACATTTTGCAAAGTATTTTGGTGATCCGAATCCGGTCATGTATGTGATGTCGGCAATATTATATTCCGGATTGTTTTTCAGGTAGAACGCGGCCTTTTTCAGCCGGACGGTTTGTATGAAGTCATTGGGCGTCTGTCCGCATATTCCCTTTATTTTCCGGAACAACCGGGTGCGTCCCATGGCCATCTCGCGGGAAAAACTGGCAATGTCAAAGTCAGGATTATCCAAATTGTCTTCAATGAGTTTGTAGGCTTTCTCCATAAATTCCAAATCCAGTTTGTTGGTCGCAATCTGGTGTATTGGAAATTCTGTTTGGTGCGTATATTTGTCTTGCAGCAGTTTCCGCCCGTTTACAAGGTTGTTGCAGCGTGTTATCAGTACTTTCAAATTAAAAGGCTTGGTTACATAATCGTCTGCTCCTAACCGGAGGCTTTCGATATTGTATTCGATAGCTGTTTGTGCCGTGAGTAATACGACCGGTATGTGGCAAATGCTGATGTTGTTCTTGATTTTCTGGCACATTTCGCTGCCGGACATTTTTGGCATCATCAAATCGCTTAGGACAATGTCTGGCTGGTGCTCGATGGTCATTTGCAGGCCTTCTTCGCCGTCCGAGGCGGTTATGATTTTGTAAATGGGTTCAAAAACACTCTTCAGCATGGCCTGCAACTCATTGTTGTCTTCCACAATGAGCATGGTATAGGCAGGTTCTCCATCTGCTGTTTGCGTATTGATGATTTCTGATATGAACTCTGGTTCAAGGTCTTTTAACTGTTGGGCGCAGTTTGTTTCCACACTTTGTATATGTGTCTTTTGGGCTTCGGTGAAATGCGCCGAGCCTTTTTTCAGCGTAACAGTGAATGTGCTGCCGGCTTCTTCCTGGCTGCTGACGGTGATGGTGGCCGAATGTGCTTCTACAATGTTTTTGGTCAGGGCAAGCCCTATGCCCGTTCCGGGGCCAGTTTTGTCCATGTGCAATCCGTTTTCGGCTTGGTAGAATCTGTCGAATATCTTGTCGAGTGCATCGGCGGATATGCCGACACCACTGTCGGTAACCGATACGGAAACGGTATCGGCAAATTGTTCTACGATAATCCGTATGATACCGCCTTGGGGTGTGTATTTGAATGCGTTCGAAATCAGGTTGTAAAAAACTTTTTGCATCTGCACGGGGTCGAACCACAGCATGATTTTTTCATCATTGCAAACAAAGTCGAGTTTGATATTCCTGTATGTGGCAAACTCTGAAAATGAAAGGTATATTTCATAAATAAATGCGACGAAATCAAGTTGTGCAGCCTTTATTTGCAGGTAGCCTTGCTCACTTTTCCTGAATTCGAGTAGCTCGCTTATAAGGTGGAGCATGGTGTTGGCGTTGCGTTTGATGTTCAGCAGCCTGTTGTATGCGGTCGGACGTATGTTCTGCGTCTGCAAAAGCATGTCCAACTGCCCGATTATCAGGGTCAACGGAGTACGGAATTCATGTGAAATATTGGTAAAGAAACGCAACTTCGATTGGTTGACAGCTTCCAGTTGCTTGCGTTCTTTCTTTTCATATTCTAACGAAGCTTTCAATATGTATTTTGAGCGGTTGAAAACAATATATCTCCATAATAGGAATGCGATAACAATAACATAAATTATATAGGCGTACCATGCTGCATACCAAGGTGATGTGATTTGGATGTCAAGGCTTGTGGCGGCAACAGTGGAACCATCTGTCGGAGAAATACCTTCGACGGCCAGTTTGTATCTGCCCGGATGCAGGTTGATAAAGTTCAGTTTGTATGCTTCTTGTGGTACATCGATCCACATGTCGGAAAGTCCTTCCATGCGGTAACGGAAAGACGGCTCGTTTATGGAAATGTAGTTGTCGGTTGCAAACTCAATGAGCAACATGCGCTGTTTATGGTTCAGTTTTATTTTTTGCGTATAGGGTAGTGCCTGTTGCAATATTTTATGGTCGTCGCCAGGTATTACCCTCTGGTTATTTACCCATAAGTTAGATAAATATATTCTACATGAGCGGTTTGTCGCATATAAATTTTCTTCATAAAACGAAATCATCCCGTTCATGCCTGCTATATACAGTTCGCCGTTCTGGGTCAGGCTCATTCCGCCGTTATAGAGCGAATTGAGTCGCAGTCCGTTGGAGGCGTTGAAATTCCTGAGCTGTCCGTTTTCAGGGTCCAGCATGGATAATCCGTGGGTCGTGCTGATAACTATGTAGCCGTATCGTGATTCAATGCAGTTGCTTACGTAGTCGTTCTGCAGGTTACAAGTGTGGCTGTTGTAGTGTATGAACCGATTTTCACCGGCATACAGATTCAGGCCGCCTCCGTTCGTGGCAATCCATATGCGGCCTTTGCTGTCAATCAATATTTTGTTGGCGTTGTTGCTGCTCAGGCTGGTGCTGTCGTTTGGGTCATGAAAGAAGCGGTCCAGCTGTCCTGTTGACGGGTCATACCGGAAAACTCCGCGACTTGCAATCCAGAAACAGCCTCCGCTGTCGATTTTCAAATCGACATGATAGCTTACCTGTTTATGCAATTCTTCCGAGAACAAACTGAATTTTTCCGTGTTCCGGTCGAACAGAAACAGACCGTTGTAGGTGGCTATCAACAGTTTGTTGTCTGTGTATGGGACGATGGAGCGTATTATGTTTGATTGGTCCCACTCGGGTTTGATGTGGCGGAATTGCCTGAAACGCATGGTTTTCAGATCCAGACAGCACAGTCCTCCCAGATGGGTGCCGAGCCATAGTTTCTTGTCCTGCCGGTCGAGCCATGCTGTTTTTATGTTGTCGTTCACCAGACTGTTCGGGTTGTTGTGGTCTGATTTGTAGACATCGTATGTCTTTTCCTGTGGGCGGTAATAGATCAGTCCTTCGCCTTCCGTTATGAGGAAAAGGTTGTGTTTTTCATCTTCCAATATGTCGGCAATGACAGGGAACGGACGATTGCTGAATATTCCTTTTTGCAGGTCATGCATGATGCAGAATTCGGATTCCGAATTGAAATAGTTGACTCCTCCGAAATAGGTGCCGACCCAGATAGTTCCTTGTTTGTCTCTATACAGCGACCATACCGATTCATTTGTCAGCATCCGTGAGTTGGATTCGTTGGCATCATAATGCAGGAATCTGTCATTTTCGATATACAGGCAATCCAGCCCTTTGCGGGTTCCTATCCACAGGTTGTCGTTGTTGTCTTCGCATATGGTTCTGACGAAAGCCGATGATATGGAATTGTCCGGCTTTTTCTTGTCCGGCAGGTATTGTTTCTGGCTGCCATCGCGGCCTATACGGAACAGCCCGTGTTCCCATGTGCCTATCCAGATATTTTTCTTTGAATCCTCAAAAATGTCAGAAATCTGGCTTCCTGGCTTTAGAATGCATCTTATTTTGCGGTTCTGGTCTATGATAAACACACCATCGGATACCGTACCTGCAATGAGGCGTCCGTTGGACAGTTCGGTAATGACGGTTATTTCCGAATCCATTTCCTTTATGTGTGCATAGGCCGTTTTTTCTCCGTCCTGATATACGAACAGATCTTTTCCAACGGCAATCCAAAGTCTGCTCCCGTAGCAGATGGCGTCCACAGGGTCGGATTCAATGATACTCAGGCGCGCGTGGCGTAATTCATATTGGTTTACGCCGCTTTGTGTGTGAATAAAAACCTTTCCCTGGCCATCACCACATATTTTTTTTACAATATTCCCGCTCAGCGAATTGGAATCGTTCGATTGCGGTTGCATGGTCTCCATTCCGCCGCCGGTATAACGGTTCACTCCTTCGCGGGTGCCGAACCACATGGCGCCTTGTTCATCCTGATAGATGGTCATGACGGACAATTGTGACAAACCCTGTTCAATGCCGATTTTTGAGAAATAAATATTCTCGGCATGGGCGGCATGGAACAACAGCCCGCACATTAGGTAAACCGCAATATGTCGGAATTGTCTTTTCATGTAAGCGGAACATTGTATAATGTATGACCTACAGCCCGTTCTGGCTTAAATAGCGTTCGGCTTCGATGGCGGCTTTGCAACCGCTTCCGGCTGCCGTGATGGCCTGCCGGTAAACAGGGTCGGCCACATCGCCGGCCGCGAAAACGCCCGGAATGGATGTGCATGGTGTTCCGGGAATGGTTTTTATGTAGCCTGTTTGGTCTGTTTCCAGATAGGGCTTGAAAATATCCGAATTCGGTTTGTGCCCGATAGCCAGGAAAAAACCGTCAATGGCAATATGGACACGCTCTTCATCGGGCTCGCCTTTGCGTTTGATAAGGTCGGCTCCTTCTACGCCGTTCTCGCCGGTCAGGCCGACTGTGTTGTGTTCGAACAGTATTTCGATGTTCGGTGTTTCCATGACCCGTTTTTGCATGATGGTGGATGCGCGCAGGTAGTTTTTACGTACAATCATGTACACTTTGTTGCAAAGTCCGGCCAGGTAGATGGCTTCTTCGCAGGCGGTGTCGCCTCCGCCGACAACGGCGACATCTTTTTTCCGGTAGAAAAATCCATCGCAGGTGGCACATGCCGAAACGCCCTGCCCGGCGTATTTCTGTTCATCGGGCAAGCCTAAATACATGGCCGATGCACCGGTTGCTATAATGACTGTGTCCGCCTCGATGGTCTGTGTCTCGTCAATGGCCACTTTTTTGGGCGAAACAGAAAAATCGACCGAAGTGACAACGCCCCAGCGGATGTCCGCGCCAAAACGTTTGGCCTGGCTACGCAGGTCATCCATTAATTGGTTGCCATCGATGCCGCTCGGGTAGCCCGGGAAATTTTCTATTTCGGTGGTTGTGGTCAGTTGTCCACCGGGTTGCATTCCTTCATATAGGATGGGTTGCAGATTGGCGCGCGATGCGTAAATGGCGGCGGTGAATCCGGCCGGGCCGGAACCTATGATTAAACAGCGTGTTTTTTCCATAATGATTAATTTTTTATGTTTGTTTTTCGGTGTGTATGCCGTATTGCTTTAAGTCTTGTCGTTTATCGTAAGTCATTGACAAGCGCGTCCGGATAATCGCTTGGATTCAGTTGGAAATCCTTGTCGCTTGCCGGCGCATTGAATTGCTGCGCGTTGAGTGTTATTTCCGTTAGCATCCCGTCGGCACCTCTCATCGTAATAGCCAGCGGCGCCATGTCGGTTTTACGCAGCGTCAGGCTCAGTTTTTTTATGCCTGTCTGTGCCGCGTCAGGGAAAAAGTCGATGATGTCTTTGTCGTTTGACTTTTGTGTGGATGAAAATTGCAGTTTGCATGTACCGGCCATGTTTTTTGCCAGCAAAATCGGGTTTATTTCCGCGACTTCTTCCTGTGTCGGTTCGGAAATGTTGATTTCTTCCGTTTCTTCCACGTATGCCCATTGCGTTTTGCCGTCATAGGCTATTTCCAGTCCATCGGCCTGCAAATTGAATTTGTCGCCTTTCATCAGGATGCTGCCGCGGTAAATAATGGGTGCGTTGGCATCTTTTTCCGTTACGGCTATGGTGTAGTCGGCTTTCAATGCGCCGGTTTCCGTCTTCCGGATCAGTTGTTTTACAAGCTCTTCGGGTTGCTGGGCTTGCAAGGCTATCCACGGCAGGCAAAGCCATAAAAGGCAAATGGTTTTCAGAAATCTGTTCATGGCAGTATTGGTTTGTTATAGTAATCCTTCCAGTATTTGTGTCAGTGTGAAATCGTCCTGCACCAATACCTGACGCCCCTTGCTGCCATTGTTGCCGCTTACGATTCCGGCGGCTTCCAGTTGGTCGGTGATACGTCCTGCACGGTTGTATCCAATTTGGAAATGCCTTTGTATCACGGAAGTGGAGCCTTGTTGTTGCGCAACGACGAAACGTGCCACATCGGTGAACAGCGGGTCACGTTTGCTCAAATCGACACTGCCGGGCATGGGTGTACCGTCATTTTCACCGGGCACATATTCCGGCAGTTCGTATGCGCTCGGGTAGGCCTGTTGCGTGCTGATGTGGTGGACGATTTCCTCTACTTCGGGCGTATCGACGAAAGCGCACTGCACGCGGACGACATCATTGCCGCCGGCATAGAGCAAGTCGCCGCGGCCGACAAGCTGTTCCGCGCCGGTCGCATCGAGTATGATGCGCGAGTTGAGGCTCGAATCCACGCGGAAAGCGATTCGGCTCGGTACGTTGGCCTTGATGATACCGGTAATGATGTTGGACGAAGGACGTTGTGTGGCCAGAATCATGTGCATACCTACGGCGCGCGCTTTTTGCGTGATACGCGAAATGGGCATTTCCACTTCCTTGCCAGCCACCATAATGAAATCGCCGAACTCATCGATGACAATAACTATATATGGCAGGTAACGGTGTCCTTTTTCGGGGTTCAGTTGCCGGTTGATGAACTTTTCGTTGTATTCCACAATGTTCCGGCAATGCGCCTCCATAAGCAATTTGTAGCGGTTCTCCATCTCGATTACCAGTGAGTTGAGCGTCTGGATTACCTTGGTGGAGTCCGTGATGATGACATTGTCTTCGTCAGGCATTTTGGCCATGTAGTGTTTCTCCAATGCGGCGTAAATGTTGAATTCCACCATTTTCGGGTCAACTAAGACGAGCTTCAACTCCGACGGGTGCTTTTTGTAGAGCAGGGACGTGATGATGGCATTCAGGCCGACGGATTTTCCTTGTCCGGTAGCACCGGCTACGAGCAGGTGCGGCGTTTTGGCCAGGTCGAACATGAACACCTCGTTGGTGATGGTGCGTCCCAGTGCTACCGGCAGTTGGTATTTGCTTTCTTCCTGGAATTTCTTGGACGCTATGACCGAGTGCATGGACACGATTTGCGGGTTCTCGTTCGGCACTTCGATACCGATGGTCCCTTTGCCGGGAATCGGCGCTATGATACGTATGCCGGTTGCCGCCAGGCTCATCATGATGTCGCTTTCCAGGTTACGGATTTTTGAGATGCGCACGCCTGCCCGCGGTACGATTTCGTACAGCGTGATGGTCGGGCCGATGGTGGCTTTGATGCTCTCTATCTCGATGCCGTAGTTGCGCAGGGCTGTAATGATGCGGTTCTTGTTGGCGTTCTGCTCGTTCATGTCAATGACGGGCGCGTTCTCGTTCGGATAGGTTTTGAGCAAGTCGAGCGTAGGGAACTCATAATGCGACAAGTCAAGGGTCGGGTCGTATTTTCCTAAATTTTTCAGGTTGTAATACGGATCGGCTTCTTCCGTGTCTTGTGGCGTATCGACTTCCAATGTGATATTTTCCTCCGCGGTTTCTGTTTCCTGTTCGTCGGTTTTTCCTGTTTCTACCACGAAATCGGTTTCTGCCTCATTATGGTCTTCGTTTTCGTTTTCCTCTTCTTCTTCTTCAGTTGGCTGCACCTGGAATTCTATCTCTTTTTCATCCGTTGCATCGTTTATCGGTTCTTCTATCCATTCTTCGGGAACTATTTCCGTACCGACAGCGACATTCTTTTCCGTCTCATCCGTTTCTTGTCCGGCTTCGTCGGTTGCCGGCTGTTTGGGCTTGCGTTTTAGGGCATTCAACATAGCCCGCCCCGTTTTTTTAAGGAAGGGAATGGTTCCTTTGTATGAAAAAATGAGGAATATCAGCAGTAATGCCGACAAAATCAATACCGTGCCATATATTTGGACATATGAAACGAGCCATTCGCTTATGCCCAAACCGTGTCCACCTCCCCAACGGAAAAAGGAATCTATATAAAAAGATTTGCAAAGGAAGCCAATGGTAATAGACCCCCAAATCAACCAGAAAGCTGATTGGAAAAATGTGCGCCACAGTGAAAAACGATGTACGCCCATCAGGCGGAAAGCCAATATGGCGGCAGCATACAAGATGACGAAAGACGATACGCCAAACCATTTGTCCAAAAAAGCGTTGGCTAAAATCGCACCTAAAATGCCTGTCCAATTGGTTATGTTTTTGCGCATGGCACTTTGATCGCCCCATTGGTTTTCCAAGATGCTGGCATCGGCGGCACCGGTGAAGAAAAACGAAATGAACGCCAACAAGGTGTACAAAACCATAATGATAAGCAACAAACCCAATATGAAACGGAAACGTTCATCATTGCAAAATGAACTGATTTGTTTCCAATAGGAAATGCGGGGGCGTTCATCCGCCTTTTTTTTGTTGTTCGTATTTGAAACCGATGGTTTGCTTGGTTTGCTTGGAGGCTTGGAAGGCATATGCAGATAATGAATTTTATAACGAATCCGGATATTTCATATTTTTTCAACGGCAAAAGTACAAAAAAATACCTACATTTGCACATTGTTTTTTTGGAAGGATTATGAACAAGAAACAAAGATATGAGAATATTATAGCTTGGTTCCAGGAAAATATGCCTGTTGCTGAGAGTGAATTGCATTATAATAATGCTTTTGAGTTATTGATTGCGGTTGTCTTGTCGGCACAGTGTACGGACAAGCGAGTCAATATGACTACGCCGAAGCTGTTTGCCGATTTTCCTACTCCGGAGGCTTTGGCAGCCGCCCAGCCGGAAACAGTGTTTGAATATATCCGTAGCATTTCATATCCAAACAATAAAGCGAAACATTTAGTAGCCATGGCTCAGAAACTTGTGTCAGACTTCCATGGCGAGGTGCCCGACACAGTAGAGAAATTGCAAACTTTGCCGGGGGTGGGGCGTAAAACAGCCAATGTAGTAGCTTCTGTGATTTATAATCGACCTGCAATGGCAGTTGATACACATGTGTTTCGCATTTCGGAGCGTTTGGGGCTGACTACTGGCAGCAAGAATCCATTGCAAACAGAAAAAGAGTTGGTTAAATATATACCGGAACATTTGATTCCGAAAGCTCACCATTGGCTGATTTTGCATGGGCGTTATGTATGTGTGGCCCGTAAACCCAAATGTGAACAATGTGGCTTGCAACCGTGGTGCCGTTATTTTGCACAACACCGGAATCCTTTGGCATGACTTGCAGAATGCAGGAGTGCCGCGCAGTATGTAACTTTTAATTCTAAAAAAAATCAATAAGATATGGTTTCACCAGTTTCTGAATGTCTGTATTGCCAGCATTTGCCGGCATTGGATGAATTAATGATTAAAATTTGCGATTTGGGTGTGTCGCAATTGTTTTTGTTCAAGGAACAGTCCTATAAGGGACGTTGTAATGTGGTCTATAACGGACATGGCGTGAATTTTCATGAACTGACTGACGAGCAGCGTAATGCTTTCATGGCCGACGTTGCCCGTGTGGGCAAGGCATTGGATAAAATTTTTCAGCCGGACAAAATAAATTATGGCGCATACGCCGATACGTTGAGCCATTTGCACATGCATGTCGTGCCTAAATACAAGAATAGCTACGGATTTGGCGGAACATTCGAAATGAACCCGAAAAAAACGTATCTGACTCCTGAGGGCTATGATTCCATGATTGCACGGATCAAGGCAGCATTGTAAACAGATAATTTTGGGAAAAAGCGGGACTTTTCAACAAATTATGTCCCGATTGCTTTTTTTTCGTTACTTTTGTCCGCTATCATTACTTTAAACAAGCAAGATAATCTTAAAACATAGAATTTTTATGGCAGAACAAGACGTAAAGAAACCCTCGTTGGAAAAACTCAAAGCCTTGCAACTTGCAATGGACAAGATAGAGAAGGATCATGGCAAAGGTACTATCATGAAAATGGGCGACCATCGTGTGGAGGAGGTCCAAGTCATTCCGACCGGTTCAGTAGGACTGAACATCGCACTTGGTGTAGGCGGCTATCCGCGTGGCCGTGTCATTGAGATTTTCGGGCCGGAATCGTCCGGTAAAACCACGCTGGCCATACATGCCATAGCCGAGGCGCAGAAACAGGGCGGAATAGCGGCGATTATTGATGCCGAACATGCTTTTGACCGTTTCTATGCCGAAAAATTGGGCGTGGACATTGACAATTTGCTCATTTCGCAACCGGACAGCGGCGAGCAGGCGCTCGAAATAGCCGACCAGCTGATCCGTTCGTCGGCGGTGGATATTGTGGTGGTCGATTCCGTGGCGGCACTGACGCCGAAAGCAGAACTGGAAGGCGATATGGGCGACAATAAAGTCGGGTTGCAAGCACGGCTCATGTCGCAGGCATTGCGCAAACTGACCGCTACCATTAGCAAAACAAACACTACGTGCATTTTCATTAACCAGTTGCGTGAGAAAATTGGGGTCATGTTTGGTAATCCAGAAACGACAACCGGAGGTAATGCGCTGAAATTCTATGCTTCTGTCCGTCTGGATATACGCCGTACCGGTCAATTGAAAGACGGTGATGAAATTATAGGTAGCCAGACGCGCGTCAAGGTAGTGAAAAACAAGGTTGCTCCTCCGTTCCGCAAAGCGGAATTTGACATTATGTACGGTGAAGGAATTTCCCGTACCGGCGAAATTGTTGATTTGGGAGTCGAATACGGCATTATCAAGAAGAGTGGTTCATGGTTCAGCTATGGCGATACGAAACTTGCACAAGGACGCGATGCAGTCAAGAATGTGCTGCGTGAAAATCCGGAACTTGCCGCAGAACTGGAAGCCAAAATCATGGAAGCCATTCAAGCCGAATAAGTTATGTTGTACACGATTACTATTTTTTCGGAGAATACGCCGGGGTTGCTGAACCAGATTACCATTATCTTTACGCGCCGGCAAATCAATATTGAGACTTTATCCGTTTCACCGTCTGCTTTGCCGGGCATACATAAGTTTACCATTACGGTAGATACAACCCAGGATATGATAGAAAAAGTCGTCAAGCAGATTGACAAGCGGGTGGATATATTGAAAGCCTATTACAATGTTGATGACGAACTGGTTTCGCAGGAAATAGCCTTGTATAAGTTATCTACTGAAAAAGTGCTTGCGTTGGGCAGTATAGAAAGCCTTATCCGACGTTATAACTTGCGTGTACTTGAAATGGATACCAACTGTATTGTCTTGGAAAAAACAGGTAAGTACGAAGAAACGCAGAGTCTTTTCGAAGAGTTGAGTAGTACGGTCGGCGTTTTACAGTTTATTCGCTCCGGCCGTGTGGCCATTATTAAAGGTAAGACTGAGCGTTTGAGTGATATGTTGGCCGAAATTGAACGGAAAAGGCAACAGATGGTAATGGGCTGATGCCTTCCCTTTTTTTATTGCAACATAAAAGCCTGTCCGGATGGAGCAGGCTTTTATGTTATTAATTATCTTGTTGTTCTATCTTGAATATATTCATGACATCCGCATCAGGACAGCAAAACCGCATCTCGCCATTACGGGACAACGGCGGTTGTCCGCCGTATCGCAATATGTCGATATATGGGAACGCCACGTGCATTGCCATGGGGCACAGTTTGCCACGTTCCGTGTCAAAATCGAATGTGTCTCCGGGTTTGTGGCCGCGGTGGCACATGCATTCGCCTTTGCGCTCAACTAACGTAATGGTAATCTGTTTCTTTTTCATGACTTTATTCTTCAACAGCCGTTTCCGGCGCGATTTTTCGTAAATATTCTTCTGGATAACCAGGGCGCAATACCGTGGGCGGAATGTGGAATTCGTTTTGGAGGAAACGGCCGTCTTTTTCCGCTTTTTCTTGTCCATCCAGATATTTTACAAGTAAATATTCACCCAATTTCCGCCAAGCGGCAGTTGAAGCCTCGGCTTGTTCACAACTGAAGTTTGTCAATTGGATTTGCGCATCGGCCGGGCTGAGTTCCAGAACGGCGCGGTCCATGGCCGGTACAAGCAGGTTGAAATATTCTTCCCATTGCAATTGTACTTTTTTAATATCGGGCAACATTGCGCTGTATTTGGAATAGGCAAAGTTGGCAACCCAATTGTATGTCCAGAATGCCGATGTGGGAGAATATTCAAGTAATGAGCCGTTGTCGATGCTGTAACATTCCGGCACGCGGTTTATGGTGCAATACATGGGAACATACAAATTGGTTGCAGCGTCATCCACGCCGAACCAGAAAATGCCGCCGATATGGTCGGGCATGTATCCACGCATTTGTGCCACGAACGAGAAGCCTGTCTGTTGGGTCGCCGTGGGGCGTTCGTGCCAATAAGTTTTGCCATCCAGTTCAAAACCGAGCGGACCGTAACGCAACTTGCTTCCCCATGGCCCGGCAGCTGTCCCTTTGGTAATGTCCAGCTCGGTTCCTTCATATTGGTCGCGCATGAATTCTTTGAAATTCTGTGCTGATACTTTCCATAATGGTTTTATGTAGAGTGGCATCCGTTCCGTGGTTTCGCCCTTGATGTAGCTCAAATATTTGTCCATGGCGGGGTCGAGTTGGCGGAAAAAACTCCATACACGCGATTCGCATATCCGCAGGCTGCTGTATTCAAGCGGATTGTAGGTGTCCGAGAAACTAAAATCTTTGTCTTTGCCGTTGAAATATTTTTGTTCGCGTGCAAACGATATGACATCATCGGAATACAGGCAGTTTTCCTTGTCCTTGAAATTGATAGTCGTGATGCGTGCCTGATTGGCGTGCGCGGATACGCAGTCATCGGGAATGCGTTGTGCAACCCAGACGGCACCTTTGTTGCCCGGGCCTTTGCCAATCATTTCCAGCACCCAGACCTCGTTCGGGTCGCCGATGGAGAATGATTCGCCGGAGCTGCAATAGCCATATTCCTCCACTAATCCGGTCATGACCTGGATGGCTTCGCGGGCGGTGGCGGCACGCTGCAGGGTGATGTATATCAAGCTGCCATAGTCAATTAATCCGGTGGTATCGACCAATTCTGGCCGGCCACCGAAAGTGGTTTCACCAATGGTCAGCTGGTGTTCGTTCATGTTGCCGACAACGGAATAGGTATGTGGTGCTTCCGGAATTTGCCCGAGGTATTTGCCCGTGTCCCATTCGTAGATGTCGCGCATGGCGCCTTCGTCATGGTTGGCGGCAGGCAGGTAGTACAGTGCGCCGTAAAGCGAATAAGAATCGGCGGCATAGCTGATCAAGGTGGAGCCATCGGTAGTGGCGCCCTTGCCGGCCAGGAAGTTGGTACATGCCCAGCTCGTGCAAATGCTTGCGATTAAAACCGACAACGTGGAAATGTTTTTCTTTGTCATAATCATTTTTGAGGCTTGTTAGTAATCATAAAAATGTCTGTGTGCAAAAATACGCTCTTTTGGCAGAAATGGCAAATTGAAATCACAACAAATTTTAATTCTGGGTGAATAGTTCCGTATTTTTTCCAATTACATTGAAAAATATTATCTTTGCACATCCAAAAAGCAAAAAGGCAAAATCATCATTGGTTATGTGCAAAACTTCGGAAGAATATGATCAGGCGGTTGCTGTATGTCGTGATATTTTCAGCAAGAAGTTGAAAGACTATGGCGCTTCGTGGCGTATCTTGCGGCCGCAAAGTTTGACAGACCAGTTGTTTATTAAGGCTAAGCGGATCCGTAGCTTGGAAGTTACCGGCGTTTCGCTGGTGGGCGACGGTGTTTTCGGCGAATTTGTCGCCATAGTCAATTATGGCGTAATCGGATTGATACAGTTGGAACTTGGATATGCTGACGGTGATGATTTGGATTATGAACGCGGGATGGCACTTTATGACAAATATATTGATGCCGCAAAGAAACTGATGATGGCCAAGAACCATGACTATGGGGAGGCTTGGCGCGACATGCGTACAAGTTCTTATACGGATTTGATTTTGCAGAAGATTTGCCGTACCAAACAGATAGAGGACAATGAGGGGAACACCCTGATTTCAGAAGGAATCGACGCCAATTATTTCGATATGATTAATTATGCCATATTCGGCCTGATTAAATTGCAGGAGTCGGCTGGATAATGCATGTAAAAAAAACAACAGAATGTCGTATAGCAGTTACAGCACAAACAAAAAAACTAATGGCAAAATTGCAAGTGCAGTTTTGGTGGTTTCACGGTTGTTGTTAGGAATCGTATTTTTATTTTCAGGCTTTGTAAAAGCCGTTGATCCGCTCGGGACGGCCTATAAAATAGAAGATTATTTAGTCGCATTTGGTGGTTTCTTTGCCGATATGACATGGATTTCACTGCCGGCCTCAATTGCGTTGTTTACCTTGGAATTCATGTTGGGCGTATGCCTTGTGTTCAATGTCATGCCGAAGAGTACGTCGTGGATTGCGTTTCTGTTTATGTTGTTGATGACGCCCCTGACGCTTTATGTGGCGATAGAAAACCCAGTGTCCGATTGCGGTTGTTTTGGTGATGCATTGGTGCTGGACAATTGGACAACTTTCTATAAAAACATAGTGTTGTTTGTCTTGGCGCTTGTCGTACTTATATTGAGCCGCCGGACGTATGCGACATTCTTGCCGGCAGTCGAATGGTCGATTATCGGTGTTTTTGCAGTGCTTATTTTGGGCTTGGCCACTTATTGTCTGCTGACTTTGCCGGTGATTGATTTTCGGCCATACAAGGTAGGTGTGAATATTAGCGAGCAAATGGAAATACCGGAAGGTGCGACGCCTGATGTATATGAAACGACATTTGTGTATGCGCAAAATGGGCTTGAGAAGGAATTTACCTTGGAAAATTATCCGAAAGATGATTCCACATGGGTGTTTGTGCGCCAGAACACCAAACTAATCCAGCAGGGATACGTGCCTCCCATTCATGATTTCTCCATTGTGACGGAGTCGCTGGAAGACATAACCTATGATATTCTGGATAACCCAGGTTATATAGTGCTGGTCATTATGTACGACTTGAATAAAACCAACATGCGGCAAGCGCACAAGTTGAATAATTTCTATGAACAGAGCCAGATACGCGGCGCAGGTTTTTATGCCTTGACAGCTTCGGGCAATGCGGACATAGAGAACTTCCGCCAACGTACGGGAGCAACTTATCCGTTCTGCTTTACCGACCCGATTACGCTTAAAACCATTATCCGCGCGAATCCGGGAATCATGCTGCTCAAAAACGGCGTAATCCAGAAAAAATGGAATGTGCGCTTCTTACAGGAAACCAGTTATTCGACAACTGATTTCGGCTTGTAAGCCGATTTGACAACCAACGGAACATTTGACTAAAAAATAACGATATGAGAAAAAACATTGTAGCAGGTAACTGGAAAATGAACAAAACCCTGCAAGAAGGTGTAGCCTTGGCTACGGAACTGAAAACATTATTGGCTGGCAAACAGCCCAATTGTGAAGTAATCATTGGTACGCCCTTTATCCATTTGGCAACTGTATCGGAGTTGTTGAAAGACAGCGTTATCAAGGTTTCGGCCGAGAACTGTGCAGACAAAGCTTCCGGCGCATATACCGGCGAGGTTTCGGCCGCGATGGTTGCTTCCACGGGTGCAACTTATTGCATTATCGGGCACAGCGAACGCCGTTCGTACTATGGCGAAACCTACGAGATATTGCGCGAAAAAGTGCAGCTGGCGTTGGCCAACGGCCTGAAACCCATTTTTTGCATTGGCGAGGTGAAGGAAGAACGAGAGGCTAACAAACAGAATGAAGTGGTAAAAGCACAGCTCGAAGGTTCTGTGTTTAACTTGTCAGCTGAAGATTTCGGCAAAATTGTATTAGCTTATGAGCCGGTATGGGCTATCGGAACGGGTTTGACCGCGACGCCGGAACAGGCACAAGAAATCCACGCTTATATCCGCGGCCTGGTGGCTGAAAAATACGGCAAGCAGGTGGCTGACGACTGCACCATTCTGTACGGTGGCAGCTGCAATGCCAAGAACGCGGCCGGTTTGTTCGCAAATCCGGATATCGACGGCGGCCTGATTGGCGGCGCATCGTTGAAAGCTGAAGACTTCAACGCCATTATCAATGCGTTTTAACTACTGCCTTGCGGCATGAACATGCGGCGGATGCCTTTGCGGGCAATCCGCCGTTTTGCAATCAAATTATTAATTTCAGACAATTATGGCGCTTATAAAAAGTGTACGGGGATTCACCCCGAAGATAGGAGAAGGCTGCTTCCTGGCCGAGAATGCCACCATTGTGGGCGACGTTGTCATGGGCGAGGGATGCAGCGTGTGGTTCAACGCCGTGTTGCGCGGCGATGTCAATTCCATCCGCATTGGCAACCATGTGAATATCCAGGACGGTTCCGTGTTGCATACGCTCTATGAGAAAAGCACGGTCGAAATAGGCGACTACGTGTCGGTGGGGCATAATGTTACCATCCACGGCGCGATTGTCCACGATTACGCGCTGATTGGCATGGGTTCCACTTTGCTCGACCACGCCGAGGTGGGCGAGGGGGCTATCGTTGCCGCGGGTTCGCTCGTGCTGGGCAAGACCAAGATAGGCCCTTATGAAGTGTGGGGAGGCGTGCCCGCCAAGTTTATCAAAAAGGCGGAGCCGGAACAGACCAACGAAATCAACCGGAAGATTGCCCATAATTATGCCATGTACGCTTCATGGTATGAACAGGAGTGATTTTTGAAGGAATATCGTTTTGTGCGGGAATGTGCTGGAAAGTGCATTCCCGTTTTTTATGCATTGCCTCCCTCTCCTGTCATTCGCTTGTGCGCCAATTGGGCTGCGGTTCGGCATTCCGTGCAAGCACCTCCTCCCGTCATTCCCGCCTCCGAGCGGGAATCCTGGGTGGCCTTATGCGTGGTATTGCCTCGCCGGTGTTTCATCCCCGCACTCGCCTCCCAAGGCCCCGTGTCGGAGCACGGGGTGACGGCGCAAACGCGCCGTTTGTGCCATCGTGCCCCTCTGCACTGCTGCCCCGCACCCCCACGGTGTCATTCCGGCCTCCGAGCCGGAATCCTGGGCGGCCTTATGCGGAGTATTGCGTTGCACTGCCGCCTCGCTATTGTCCATCCCCGCCAACGCCTCCCAACGGCAGAGAGGAAAACGCGAGGACAAAGGGCGGTGTGCTGCCGGTGCATTCTTTTGCGCTGTCGCTCGTATTACTACTGTGTCATTCCGGGCTTGACCCGGAATCCTGGGTGGCTTATGCGCAGTATTGTGTTGTGTCTCGCCTGTTGTCATCTTCGCCTGCGCCTCCCGCATGGATTCGCTTGCGCGCCAATTGGGCTGCGGTTCGGCAATCCGTGCAAGCATCTCCTCCCGTCATTCCCGCCTCCGAGCGGGAATCCTGGGCGGCTTTATGCGTGGTATTGGGCTACCCAAACCGCCATACCGGTGTCCATCCTCGCACTTACCACCCAGGATCCCGCATCAAGTGCGGGATGACGGCGCTGTTTGCGCCGCTGCACCATCGCATCCTTTTGCACGGTCGCCCATCCTTTTCACCACGTCATTCCGGCCTCCGAACCGGAATCCTGGGCTGCCTTGTGCGGGGTATTGCGCTACCGCATCGCCGGTGCCCATTCTCGCACTTGCCCCCCAAGACCCCGTGTCGGAGCGCGAGGACAAAGGGTTACCACACACAAAAAATCGCCGGAAACGTTTCCATTTCCGGCGGGATAAAAGCCTTTGGCTTGCGGCTGTTTAGAACAGCACCTTGCCGCTTGCGCCTGCGCAAAGCACCACATATACGCCTGCGGGCTGGCTTACGGTGGCGGCGGTGCCGCTGTACACCATGCGCCCCTGCATGTCATAGAGGCTTACGGGCAACTGCTGCGGATTGTGCAGCATACCACCATGTACGCGTATACTCTCCGGCATGGACGGCGTGTGTAGGGCAGTCTGCATGGCTTGCAGATAGTAGAACTCTTCCCAGACTGCTGCCACCCAGTAGTCTTCCAGGCTTTCTGCTGGCACATATACGGGTATCTCGCGGCTTACACCATCAAAAGCATCTACTCCTACCGTAGGCGGCACGGTGGCTAGTACGGTTATTTCCGCAAGTGTGGAGCAGCCGGAGAACGCATAATCCTTGATTTCGGTTACATTATCGGGTATGACCAATTCCGTAACCAAGGTGTTGCCGATGTACAAGTTATGGGCGTAAAGCAACGGGTTGGAAGTGGAGCCGGTAAACGTAATTCCGCACCATCCGGCCACATCGCCGGTGTAGTAAACAGCAGTGAGTGCGTCGCAGTTGTAGAACGCATCATTTCCAATGCTTTCCACGCTTTCGGGTATGGTCACTTGCGTGAGTTTGTCCATGCCGTAGCACAACAGATAAGCGGGGATATGTTCCACTTGGTCGCCGAAAATAAATGTGGTGACTGGACAATCATCAAAAGGTGCGTCAGTGCTGTATATAAAATTCGCACAATTAATGGCATTCCAGGTCACTTGCGTGAGTGCGGAGCAGCTGGAGAATGCCGATTCTCCAATGCTTGTCACGCCGCTGCCTATGGTTACTTGCGTGAGTGCGGAGCAGTAGCCGAACGCCAAGTATCCAATGCTTGTTACGCTGTTGGGTATGTTCACTTCCGTGAGTGCGGTGCAGGATTGGAATGTCCAGCCTTCAATGCTTGTCACACCGTCGGGTATGGCCACTTGCGTGAGTTTGGAGCAGTTGGCGAACGCCGCTTCTCCAATGCTTGTCACGCTGTTCGGTATGGTCACTTGCGTGAGCGCGGAGCAGTAGGCGAACGCATAGTCTCCAATGCTTGTCACGCCGTCTCCTATGTTTACTTGCTTGAGTGCGGAGCACAAGGCAAACGGTATGTTCACTTGCGTGAGTTTGGAGCAGTCGGCGAACGCCCATTCTCCAATGCTTGTCACGCTGCCCGGTATGTTCACTTGTCTGAGTTTGGAGCAGTAGGCGAACGCATAGTCTTCGATGCTTGTCACGCTGTAAGTCATGCTGTTGTAACTTACGGTTTCGGGAATGTTTACCGCGCCGGACAGGGCGCTGTAATTTTTGGAACTTTTTTCATATTCATACGTTACTTCCACGGTTTTGGCGGTTTCGTCGGTAATGTTGTAACACAAATCACCGGCTTTGAAATCGTATGCCCATGCGCTTGCTGCCGTTAATAAGGCAAGGGCAAAAGTAAATACACTTTTTTTCATAATGTTGTAATTTTAAGTTGTTATTATTTTGTTGTTTTTGCGGCATTGCCGCCGTTTGTTTTTTTGTCCTGTTGGCAGGACGTTCCCGC
>CASDOZ010000007.1 GCA_949282265.1 uncultured Bacteroidales bacterium
CCCGGGTGTTTCCAACTCCGGCAGTCCGTGCACGCTTTATCTTATGATAAAGTTAATTTAATATGTATGGGCACAAAAAAAGCCGTTCACGACGGCGGCCTGTGCGCCTATCTGGTAATGTTTGTCGCTGCAAAGGTGGGGAAAGTTTTTGAAATGTGCAAGAAAAAAGCGGAAAGGTCTGGTTCTTTTGGTTATATATGGTTGTCCGGACAATCCCAAGTGTATCCTTGTCAGATAATTGTAGCTTTTTTTGCAAATCAGCAACTAATTGGGAGATATGTGGCATTCTCTGTAACCGGCAAAATGACTTGTCTATTAATTTGTTTTATAGCCATGATGTTCCTGCCGTCATATTCCAATGTGATTGTTGCCATAGTTTTGTCCTCTTGTGATCTTCCAACAATGTAAACTGTAAAAAACGTCCCGCAGCTCCGGGACGGAGTGCAGGAATTTGTATGGAGTAGATACAGAGGTTCTTGGATTTATTTATCAAATATGTCGAAGTATTTTCTCAACATGTATATTCTTCCTCTTTTGCTTCCTGTGACTTCAGAAAGAATTCCATGACCTTCCAATTGTCTAATTAATGTATATGCAGATGCAGGACTTATGTTTGCTATTGTTGCTACTTTATTTGCATCAATGACTGGTCGTCTGTATAGCTCGGTAACAACTTTTAATGCATTGGCAGATCTGCTTCCCATTGACTTGATTATTTCTTCGTTTTCTTTTTGTAAGGCCATGATTTCTTCGAAAGTTTTTACACCGTTTTGAGCAGTTTCTATGATTCCTGTAAGAAAAAACTTAAACCAGCCGCTTATGTCATTTTCTGTTCTTGCTTTCATCAAATAAGTGTAGTATGAATTTCTATGCTTTTCAAGATAATCTGATAAATATAGAATGGGCTGTTTTAAAATACCTTTGCTAACAAGATATAGTGTAATCATTAGTCTTCCAGTCCTCCCGTTCCCATCAAGAAAAGGGTGTATTGTTTCAAACTGATAATGAATAAGAGCAATTTTAAGCAATTCAGGAAAAAAGATGTTTTCATTATGGGCAAATTTTTCTATATCTTCCATGAGTTCCGGTATGAAAGTGTGGACAGGAGGTATAAATATGGCGTCATTGAGTGACGCACCACCAATCCAATTTTGGCTCTGTCTAAATTCGCCAGGTTGTTTATATTCTCCTCTGACACCTTGTAATAAAATTCTATGTACATTTCGTATAAGTCTTGATGAGAAAGGCAATTGTTCCAATAGTTTTATTGCCTCATTCATTGCGTTGATGTAATTTTGGACCTCCATCCAATCGTTTCTTTTGTCCAGAGGTACATCTTCTTTTGAAAGTATAGCTTCTTTCATGTTAGTCTGAGTACCTTCTATTTTTGAAGATTGGGTGGCTTCTTTAATTACATGCATGCTTATAAATAAGTCTATATTGGGTATATGCTCGGAATACATATCCAATCTTCCCAACATCCTGTCAGCTTTACTTAATAGTGTAACAATTTCCATGTTATCTATTTCCCAACTTTTATTTATAAAATTCGGCTGGAAACTTTTGTAATAACCTTGGTTGATATAAGTTCCTGATTTAAAGTCTTTCATTTCTCCTTATCTAATGAGGCAAAGTTAGAATAAAAAAATCGTTATTTCAAATTTTGCCGAAAAATTAAAATAATGTCCAGTGCTATTTTATGATTGACGCAAAAAGTAAAATAAGGAAAGCGTTCCATGCTTGCAAACGGTGTTTAATTGAGGTGTATACAGTATTGATGGCAGAGAAAAGCGACTGCGGCAGGGGTGAGTCTTTATCAATGCCGGTTGAAGACAAATTTCAGACCTTGATCCTGGTATAGTTTGAATTTTGTGTCGGAACTGATGAGCGTTATTTTGTCTAAAATGGCTTGTGCGATTATAATATGGTAGTTTGGATTATTGTGTCCGTATATGGGTGTGAGGTTTTCCATTGTATGCAAATGCCGTTTGTCCACAGGAACAATTTCTATTTCGTATGACCTAAGCATGGACAGCAAGTCCGTTCCTTTGCGTAATACTATGTCACCACGATGTACAAGGTGGATAAGTGCCATTACACACGTAGTGGAAGTGCATAGTATATTAGAGTAAATATGTTTTTTTGACTTCAGCTGACAACTATTTGATATTTGTCCGTATAAAAAACAGGATATTCGTATCAAGGTAATATCGCATAACCTTTTTACTTTAGAATTGCTCTCAAATTATAATGTTTTACTTCTAATATCGGCTTTCCTGTTTTTGTCCAATGTTCACCTATTTTTGAAAGTCTTTTTGGTGCAACTTGTTTTGTTTGCGATTTGCTGTTGGTTGCAATTGTTGCCATAGTTTTTCCTCCTGCCATTTTCTTATGGCAAAGTTACATAATACGTTCCAACGGCGCAAACCATAAAAACATCCCGCTGTTTCTGATAACACACCTATTTTGCCGTGTCCTAATTGTCAGCTGCATAATTTTTTATACTTTTGTGCAGCAAAAAACGGACAGCATGATTGAAGCAATTGACATACATAAATCATTTGGTGCGCTGGAAGTGCTGAAAGGCGTGGACTTGCATGTGGAAAAGGGCGAAATCGTTTCGATTGTCGGGCCGAGCGGGGCAGGAAAAACCACCTTGCTGCAAATTCTGGGCACGTTGGACAAACCGGACAAAGGCGAAGTTATCATAGACGGAACGAATGTCAGCCGCTTGTCTGACAAGGAACTGGCGCGTTTCCGCAACCGGCAAATCGGGTTTATTTTCCAGTTCCATCAACTGTTGCCGGAATTCACGGCTTTGGAAAACGTCATGATTCCCGCACTGATTGCTGGCGAAGACCAGCATGCGGCACGCAAACGGGCGGCGGAGATTCTTGCGCAGCTCAAATTGGCCGACCGTCTGGAACACAAACCTGCCGAACTGAGCGGCGGCGAGAAACAACGTGTTGCGGCAGCGCGCGCGCTTATCAACCGGCCGGCTGTCATTCTTGCTGACGAGCCGTCGGGCAGCCTGGACAGCGCCAACAAACAGGAGTTGCACAAACTGTTGTTTGAACTGCGCGCCGATTTCGGACAGACCATCGTCATCGTGACGCACGACAAGGAACTGGCCGCCATATCCGACCGCATGATAGAAATGAAGGACGGGAAAATAATAACGCCGCAATGACTTGCGGCGCCGTACCCCCGAGCAGAATCGAACTGCTATTTAAAGTTTAGGAAACTTCCGTTCTATCCGTTGAACTACGGGGGCTTGAAAAACGGCACAAAAATACAAAACAAAGTTGACAATTGAAAATCGGAAATATCTCTGTTTGCTCAAAACAGAATTATCAGTCTGATATTCTATGGCTAAAAATAAATTTTTTGTAGTGTGGGACGGTAAGGAACCGGGCATTTACACCTCGTGGGAAGAATGCAAGCGGCAAGTCAGCGGCTATGCCGGTGCAAAATTCAAAGGTTTTGCCACCGAAGCGGAAGCGCGCGAAGCCATGCTGTCGCCTTGCTGGAATTATATTGGCAAAAACGCCGTGGCAAAACGTCCTGATTTGCGCAGCCTGCCGGCTGACCGGCGCCCTGTTTTTCCAAGCATAGCAGTAGATGCGGCGTGTAGCGGTAATCCCGGCGATATGGAATACCGGGGCGTCAATGCACAAACCGGTGAGGAAATTTTCCGCCGCGGTCCGTTTCCCGAAGGGACCAACAACATAGGCGAGTTTCTGGCGCTGGTGCACGGCCTCGCATTGCTGAAACAGCAAAACAGCAAATTGCCCATCTACTCCGACAGCCGGACGGCGCAAGCCTGGCTGCGTAAGAAAAAAGCCGCAACTAAGCTGCAGCCGACCGGGCGTAACAGGATATTGTTCGATTTGGTGGCGCGCGCGGAAAAATGGTTGCAGGAAAACACGTATGAAAATCCTGTCTTGAAATGGCAAACGGAACTATGGGGAGAGATTCCTGCCGATTTTGGAAGAAAATGACAACTATGAAAACTAAATTTACGGCACTGTTCATCACTAATTTTTGGGGCGTACTGAATGACAATTTCCTGAAAACGCTGGCTGCTTTTATCGTCATTGGCTGGATTAATGACCCGCAAACGCAGTCGCTTGTTGTGAGCCTGGCTGCCGGTGCGTTGGTCCTGCCTTATATTTTTTGCTCGGCGCTGGCCGGACATCTGACGCAGATATACAGCAAGATAAATATTGTCCGCTGGGCAAAAATAGCCGAGTTGCCCATTATGGGTATTGCTATTCTGGGGTTCTGTCTGCATTCTGTCTGGATAGTTGTTGCGGCGGTTTTCCTTATGGGTTTACAAAGTTCGCTCTATTCGCCGGCTAAATACGCTTTGATACGGGATATTGGCGGATATCAGCGCATATCTGTCGGGATGGGCGGCATGGAAGCAATCGCATTTGCCGGTATGTTGGCCGGAACGGTGCTTGCATCATTTGTTACGGAAAATACGCCGCCGGTTGTCCATTACGGTATGCTCATCGGGTTTGCATTGCTCGGGCTGATTGGCAGTTTCACCATCAAAGCCGATGAAACAAAAACTACTATGCCTTATCCGGTGAATCCGGTTAAGTTCCTGCGCTTGATACATCGGAAAACGCTTGCTTACAAGGGAGTTAATTCCATTATCTATACACTTTCCGTGTTTTGGTGGCTGGCAGCTTCGTTGCAAATTGGTTTGATTATTTACGGCAAACAGGTTTTGGGGCTCGATGCCTTCCATACCGGGTTGATATTGTCGTTGGCTGCTGTTGGCATTTCGGTGGGCAATGTGGTGGCAGGTTGGATTGATAAGAAAATCTATTTGTTGGGTTATGTGGCCTATTTCGGCTGGCTTTTGGCAGTACTCTTGCTCGTTTTGTTTTTCGTGCCTTTGAAGCCAATCCCTTTTGCCATTATGTTGTTTATACTTGCTTTCATGGCAGGGTTCTTTAAGCTCCCGCTTGATGCGGAAATACAGAAGCGTGTCAAAGGGACGACCCTGAATGTCGTATTGGCCTATTTCAACCAGGTTTCCTTTATTTTCATACTTCTGGCCTCTGGCACATTTGCGTTGTTGACCTTCTTTTTGCCGGTGCAGTACTTGTTCCTGCTTCTCGGCATAGTGTTTTTATTGACGCCTTTTTATCTGATGTTCAATTATCGGCCGGTCATTTGTTTTACGTGCAGGTTGTTGTTCCGTTTGCGTTATGATGTCCGTATCGAAGGAATGGAACATCTGAAAACGGATAAAAGTTGCTTGATTCTTCCAAACCATCAGGCGGTTGTAGATCCGATGATTCTGTTTGCCGAGTTTTACGCGTACCGCATCCGGCCGCTGGTCGATGAGGGTTATTTCCACATTGGCCTGTCGCGCCGCATATTGTCGCTGTTCGATGCCGTCTGTGTCCCGGATTTGAAAAAAAACCATCGTGGATTGGAACAGGTAAAAGGCCTGCACACCATTGTGCATGAAACGTTGCAAGCTGGCGGCAATGTCTTGTTTTACCCTTCGGGACATATCACGCTGGACGGGACGGAAAAAATCGGCAACAGGCAGTTGGCATACAATGTTTGTACGGAATTGCCGGATAATGCGGTCGTGCTCGGCATACGCACCGAAGGGCTGTGGGGCAGTATCTGGAGCCGTTACGGCCGCAAAAATACGCCGCCGCTCATACCTACTTTGTTGAAAAGCATTGGTTTGTCCTGTACGCTCTTGTTCCGCAAACGCCGGCACGTAAACATAACCATTGAACCGATTACGGAACAAGTTACCCAATGGAGCAAAGAAGGGAAAATCGGATTCAACCGGCACATGGAGGATTATTATAACCTCGGCATAAAAGACATTCAACCGGCTGTTGATTAGTTAATCGAAAGATTTTTCCCGGACGGGTTCCATCTTATACAGTTTGTCGTTGCGGCGTATCAGTTGTTTGGTTTTGATGGAGAAAAACGTGCCTTTCCCGACATGTTCCACCGGTTTCAAATCGACGCGGATTTCTTCCACCACATCTTGGTAGGCGCCGGTCGTTTCGCCGGTAACTAGGATTTCATCGCCGACAGACAATTCGCTGGCTTCCAGCAAAAATTCGGCGACACCGATTTTCTGGAAAAAGTTCGTGCATTTGCCAACATACACTTTGCGTTTGGTTGCCGCCGAACCGTAATTTTTGGTCCATTCACCCAACCGTTGCCCCAAATAGTAGCCGTTCCAGAACCCGCGGTTGAATACGGTTTTCAGCCTTTCGTCCCAAACGGCTATTTTCTCGTCGGAATATGTCCCGTCTATGCAGCTCTCTATGGCTTCACGGTAACATTCCACAACGGTTTTCACGTATTCCGGCCCGCGTGCACGCCCTTCAATCTTGAACACCCGTACGCCGGCATCCATCATTTTGTTCATAAAATGGATGGTTTTCAGGTCCTTGGGCGACATGATGTATTTGTTGTCGATGTCTAATTCAATATCGCTCTCGCGGTCTTTCACTGTATAGCCGCGGCGGCAGACTTGCATACAAGCCCCGCGGTTGGCCGAAGCGTTATGCTCGTGCAGGCTGAGGTAACATTTGCCGGAAACGGCCATGCACAATGCACCATGGCAAAACATTTCGATGCGTACGGGCTTGCCTGAACGGCCACATATATTTTCTTCCTGGATGGTCTGGTGGATAGCTGCCACTTGCGTCAAATTCAGTTCGCGCGCCAGCACCACGACATCTGCAAACTGTGCATAAAAGCGGAGCGCCTCCACGTTGGCTATGTTCAGTTGCGTGCTCAAATGCACTTCCACGCCCTGGCCGACCGCGTACATCATGACCGCCACATCCGCGGCGATAATCGCCGAGATGCCGGCTTCTTTGGCTGCATCAACAATGGCGCGCATGTCGGGCAAGTCGCTGTCGTAGATTACCGTGTTCAATGTCAGATAGGACTTGACGCCGTGTTCGGCACAAATCGATGCGATTTTCCGGAGGTCATCCAGCGTGAAATTGTTCGATGACCGGCTGCGCATGTTCAAATGTTCCACGCCGAAATACACGGAATCGGCGCCGGCCTGGATGGCCGCGCTCAAACTCTCCCACGAACCGGCAGGAGCCATTATTTCGTAATCAGTCCGCAACATAATGACAAGTCTGTTTTTGCAACGGCAAAGATACGAAAATATGCAAAACACCGCATAATGATGGAGCAGGAATTGGCATAAATGAATTTCTGGAGATAATTCTCTTTTGATAGTTATTCCATTTGTACTTATGGCCTTTGTTTTTGCATTTAATATATATTTATTATTTTTGCCCCATAATCGAATTGAATTTTTGCCTATGGAAAAATAAGCATGTAGTTATTACATACATTTTAGATTTTGGGAAAAGCGTTTAGCTTTTATTCTGGTTCATGAAACTTCGACACTTTCATTTTTCCGCCAAGAGTAGAGCAAAGCGCCCACGTGTGTTGCGTGGGCTTTACTCGTTTATTTGGCGGAAAGGTAGTCGAAGACCTCATGAACAGATGAAAGATGTAAGGTCCTCGCTTTTTTTATGTGTGTATTTCATAAATGGACTGGTTTAAAACAATTACTAAGTTCAACATTTAAGTAGATTTGTATTATGAGAAAAACATTGTGCCTTTTTGCTATTTTATGTATTTGCCTGTCATGTAAAAATGATATGTCGAGCAGTTCTCTTGTGGAAACAACTCACCACTATTTAGAAGTGGTCAACAATACATCGTATGATTTAGTTGTAAGAATCAACAATTATTGGTTGCAATCGACTTTTGGTGAACTTTATCTTCCACCTCGAAGTACTAGAGACATGTATATTAATAATTATGTAGACAAACCGGTTTTGGTGGAAACTTTATTGGGAAGTGTGGAAGAAGATTCGAATGGAGAATACACTATATATTATGATAAAACTAAATATCGCAAATGGGAAAATAAAGTTTTCTATTCAACAAAACAATATACGATGTTCGTGTATGAGGATAATGCTTCAATAACCAGCTACTAAAAATTATTTCTATCTAAACTGTCCAATAAGAAAGCTAAAATGCCTCTTATCGGGCAGTTTGGTCTTATTGCTTCTGCTTTTGTTTCTGTGTTGCGGCTCTGCCGTTTTTTTTATAACTTGCGCGCTTGCAAACAAAGGGAACGAAACGTGGAACTTGCCTATCAAAACGTCATGTATTTGCCGGGGGTCGGGCCGAAGCGCGCCGAACTGCTGAAGACGGAAATGAAAATCTATTCCGCGGAAGATTTGTTGCATTTCTACCCTTACAAACACATTGACCGCACGCGCTTTTACCGTATCCGTGAAATAAGCGATGACCAGACTTATGTGCAAATCAAAGGGCAGATTATGAGTTTCAGTAAACAAGGCGAGGGACGCAACGCACGGCTGACGGCCATTTTCAGCGATGGCGAGCAAACCATCGAACTCGTCTGGTTCAAAGGCGCAAAATTCATTCAAGACAAACTCAGAACAGGTGTTACATACGTTTTGTTCGGCAAGCCGAGCGTTTTCAACCATGAATATAATTTTGTCCATCCGGAACTGGAAACGCTCGCCGAGTACACCAAAGGGCAAACACTCGGTCTGGAGCCCTACTACAACACGACCGAGAAAATGAAAGCTGCGTTTCTCAACTCCAAGGCAATCCGGAAAATCATGTATGGTTTGATGCCGCAGGTGGCCGCCGGATTGCCGGAAACCTTGCCGGCATCGCTGTTGCAGCGCTTCGGGCTGATGAACCTGACGCAAACCATGCAGCAAATTCATTTTCCGAAAAACATAGAATCGCTCAAGCGCGCGCGTCAACGGCTCAAATTCGAGGAACTTTTTTACATTCAATTGCAGATACTCCGCCAGACCAAATGGCGCGAGCAAAACATAAAAGGTTACTCCATGCCCGTTGTGGGCGAACACTTCAACCGGTTCTACAAAGAATACCTGCCGTTCCCATTGACCAACGCCCAAAAACGGGTAATCAAGGAAATCCGGCTGGACATGATGGCTGGCAAACAAATGAACCGGTTGTTGCAAGGCGATGTGGGTAGTGGGAAAACGCTGGTGGCGTTGATGTGTGCGCTGATTGCGACAGACAATCATTTCCAGACCTGCATCATGGCACCGACCGAAATTCTGGCCAACCAGCATTTCCAGTCGCTCAGCGCCATGCTTGGCGACATGGATGTGCGCATCGACCTGCTGACCGGCTCCACGCCCGCAAAAAAACGCGCGACCTTGCACGAAGACCTCCGTAGCGGGAAACTTGATATCCTGATAGGGACACACGCCCTGCTGGAAGATGTCGTCGTATTTCATAATCTGGGTTTGGTGATTATTGACGAACAACATCGTTTCGGCGTGGCGCAGCGCGCCAAACTCTGGGGAAAGAACAACCGGCCGCCACACGTGCTGGTCATGACAGCGACACCGATACCGCGCACACTGGCCATGACCATTTACGGCGATTTGAACGTTTCGGTCATTGACGAGCTGCCGCCCGGACGCAAACCGATTGAGACATACCATTATTTCAACACGAAGCGACAGACTGTCAATACTTTCCTGTACAAGCAAATCATGGCAGGAAGGCAGGCTTATATTGTCTATCCGCTTATTCAGGAATCTGAAAAAAGCGATTTGGCCAACTTGGAAGCTGGTTGTGAGTATATGCGTGAAACTTTCCCGCAGTTCAAAATCAGCATGGTGCATGGCAAGCTCAAACCGGCCGAAAAAGAATTGCAGATGCAGCGTTTTGCCACGGGGCAGACGCAAATCATGGTCGCCACGACTGTTATAGAAGTGGGTGTGAACGTACCGAACGCGACTATCATGGTCATAGAAAATGCCGAGCGGTTCGGTTTGTCGCAATTGCATCAACTGCGGGGACGTGTCGGGCGCGGGGCGGAGCAGAGTTTCTGCATTCTGCTGACCGGTGTCAAACTCAGCTCGGATACACGCCAGCGCATGGACATTATGGTCCGGACAAACAATGGTTTTGAAATTTCGGAAGCTGATTTGAAATTGCGTGGCCCGGGTGATTTGGAAGGGACGGCGCAAAGCGGGTTGCCGTTTGAACTGAAAGTGGCCAATCTGGCCACGGACGGACGTATGCTTGAAATCGCGCGTCGCACGGCTATTGAAATTCTGGATGATGATCCGAATTTGGAGAAACCTGAAAATGAAATTTTTGTCCGCCAGTTGGAGAAGTTGAACAAACAGGCGGTGAATTGGGGAGTTATCAGTTAAAAAAAAACGGGCGGCAAATTATTTGCCACCCGAATCCAAAACATTAAACACTCTCTTTTTACTAACTAATTTTGCCTATTTGGGAGTATTGGTGCACTCCTGTCTTGACCATGGGCAATTTTCGTGCCGTAATGGATGTTCTGGTGCTTTCTTTTTACGTATCTGTTGAAGTTTTTGCATGTTTTCAGAACCTATGATTTTTTCCATTTCAGCATTGTATCTTTCCATTTCAGCTTGCCATGCTTCGTGTTGTTTGGTGCGTTGTTCCGCCATTGCCGTTCTGTGCTCATCCTTGGCGTTCTCTTCTTTGGTAAACAACTCAACGAGTTTTTGTTTTACGTCGTCGCTTAATTCCAGTTCTGCGGCCAGACGATCGGCGCGCATCATGGCGCGTGTTTCCGGCGAATATATTTCAGCAGGGCGTTCGGCGCATCTGCCTGGACCGGCTTGGTTTCTTTCGGACGGGCATATCTGCGGGCATTCCTGCGGACAAGGTTCTCCTGCCGGTTTTGGACAAGGACGATTTGGACGTTGTGCTGTAACACTCACTGCAACAAGGCTCAAGCAAAGCATTGCTGTCATCATTACACGATTTTTCTTCATACTGTTTTCTTTTTTAGGTTTATACAAATGTTTGTCAATACATATTTTTTATTTACGACATTATTCAGACGATCCGGCCAGGCATTCGTTTAATTCCGGTTTTTTGTTTTTGCGTTTTTTATGCAACGGATCCGGATACAAATTGTTTTTTAACGTGAACTGCCTGATGAACGTGAACTGTTCCGTGAACTTGTGCGTCCCGATGAACTGGAAGAACGTGTGGCGGAGCTGCTTCGCGTGGATGTCCCGGAACTTCTGCGTACACTTGTTGAGCTTGTGCGGGTCGCGTTCTGGCTTGATGATGAAACCCTGCTTGGCCTTGTGGAAGCCCCGGAGCGTGTCGTTGAAGACTGCCGGCTGCTTGTGGTTGCGGCTGAATTGCGCGTATTACTGCTGCTTGTGCGGGCACTGCTGTTAGATGTACGCGTTGTTGTGCCGGCCGATGTCCGTGTGCTCGTCGTTTTGCCTGCGGTAACGGCTGCGCTGCTGCGTCCGCTTGTCGTCGCGCTGTTTGCCGACGTCCTTGTGCTGACCGGTGTCCGCGTGCCGTTTCCTGACACCCGTTGTGCATCGACTACGCGTCGGTTGGTGGCACCGTTGTTGCGCACCGAGAACGAATTGTTAGGATAACGGACTGCATAGTCATTGTGTGAGATTGTCGCATGGACTCTGCCGTAATTATAACGAGGTTTGTCCGCATAATGGAATGACATGTGTGTGTAATGTGCGCGGCGATAACGATGCATGTGATACAAATATACATTCACATGGATGCATGGACGATAGTGGAAATAAACTGGATAATAATCCCAGTAATAAGGTGACACATAGCAGTGATAGACAGGGCGCCAGAAATAAGTATAAATTATAGGGGTTGTAACATAAACCGGTTCTATAATGTAGTCTGTTCCATAAATATAAGGGTCGCCGACAATTTGGACGCTTACGCTTTTGGATGTGGTTTCTTTGTCAACGATGATTGTTGCTACATCTTGGTACAGGTCTTTTGCTAAAACAGCTTGTACGACTACCACGTGCATGTTTCCTTCCATGGCTTCTACAACCCGTAAATAATCCACCTGCCCATCGCCATTCAAATCCAGGTTGGAAATCTGTGCATCTGCACTATTAATGCGGGCTTCAAAATCTGCCAAGTCTTTTGCTTCGCCAAAGACATACGCGATGCCGTACAAATCCAAATTATTACTAATATCTTCATCGTCCACGGTAACAGTAACCGTCTTTTGTGCGAAACCCAATTGCGCCATCATTGATAATGCAATTGTCAATGTTGTGAAAATCGTTTTCATATTACTTTCGGTTTTATGTAAGACATTAAGGTTAATAATTCAACACTAAGTTTCCAATTTTTATGCCAAATTAAACAAACATATTGCCGAAATAATGAAAACAGAAACTATTTGCCCTGTTTGTGTTGTAAATATTCACCATATATCCGGGCTGCTTCAGCTACTGTTTCTACGCATGGTCGTTTTTTTGCAATTGGCAGGGAACCTTTTTCTTGGCAGGGTGCAGGTTTTGTCAAACCGAGTAATTCAGCACAGATCAATGAGCCGTTGCGTTCTTTGAATGCGGCAGCCAAGTCTTGGACAATTTTGTAACAGGCGTTTTTGCCGGTTGTATCGTGTGGAGCTATGCTGCCTGCATCCAGACCTGCTAATAGAAACATGCCACATGCAGCTCCGCAAGTTTGCCGCATACGTCCTATACCTCCACCAAAACCGGCCGACATGCGCAAGGCTTGTTCTTCTGTGAAACCGTACATGTCCGCGTAGGCAGCAACGACGGCCTGCGCACAGTTATAACCATTCTTAAACAATTCAATCGCCTTGGCGATTCTTTCTTCCTGATTTATCATATTAAAAACATATCCAAATTTCAAGGGATAAATATATGTGTTCTGGCAAAAATATGCGCGTTCATTACATTTTTTTATCAAATCAGGTATTGATGTATGAGAAGCATAATGTTTGGAGTATATGAAAGGTTAAAATTGAAAACTTTAACCCGATTGTTTATAATCCGAACCCCAAGTATAATAATTATTATTGTTCTGAAAAAAAGCGGGCTGACTATTGCCGGTTAATAATTAATTTCTATATTTGCACCATAAAACGATTTTAGTGCAAAAATGTAATGAACCGGATAAAAGAAACACGAAAGCAGATTCTGGCAACCGCAAAATTCCTGTTTCAGGAATATGGTTTTGACAAGACATCATTGGATGAAATAGCCCGTGCGGCGCACAAAGCCAAACGTTCGTTGTACAATCATTTCGGCAGCAAGGAAGAAATTTATACTGTCGTATTGGAGGAGGAATTGCGTAATATGCAAACGGCTTTGGAACACATATTCAACGATGAAAGTCTTATCCCTCCAAAACGTATCCATAATTACTTGATCTGGCGAATGGAAATGATGAATGAAGCCAAAACGATACAACAGTTGCTTAAAAACCGTGTCGCTGGTCATGACGAAGGCCGTTTCCCCCGAATCCATCAGTTGTTTGAGCATTTTGATGCTTGGGAACGGAAACATTTTTTGGATTTGTCGTCGGATAAAGTCATTTGCGAAGTGTTTAATGGTTTTGATGCGGAGGCTTTCGTTGATATGTTGCAGATGGTTATTAAAAGTTTGGACATCACGTTTTTCGTGCAAGGTAAGTACACACAGTACAAGCCAACTTTTTCGTATATGATAGACCGTATCATACAATTAAGTTTTGTGAACATTACACCTCAGACAGTTGGTATTTAAGGTATAATAATTGAATAGATATAGAATATGAAAAAAGTGAGCCTAATTACAATTATTTTTCTTTCAACCCTTGCAGGTTGCAAAAGCGATGCGGATATATTCAAAGGGGATTATAGTTACAAGACATCGGGTACTGTATATATTGAATATGCCAATTCCCGGATGACGTATAATCTGGATAATCAGATCGGACATTTGCGTATTGTCGAATTAAGTGGTTCTGACAGTGTCTTGCTTATCAAGAATCCATTGAAAGGGGAAGTGGAGACCATGCGTGCGAAAGTTGCGGGCGATTCGATTTACATTGCTCCTTATAAGAAACAACTTTCTTTTTTTCTGACAGATAGCATTAATGGGAACTATGATATTACAGTCAGTGGGCGTGGTGTCATGTATGATAAAAATACGATCGTGTTGAATGAAAACTATTATGGTATTGGTATATACGATACGACCCGTATTCAAATATATAGTGAAAATATTACTACATTCGCTCAACGTAATGAATAAACATTTGTTTATGAAAGGAAAAGTTATAATAGGAATCCTTGGAGCCTGCATCTTGTCAATGGTTATTTCATCGTGTACAACGCATGCAGAACAATCTTCCAAAGACCAACAATCGCTTAAAGTACGTGTGTTGCGGATAGATAGTGCCAGTACTGGAATTATAAGGAATTATGTCGGCACTATTGAGGAAAACTCGTCCACAGCTCTGAGTTTCAGCACTGGGGGGTATGTTCAGCAGGTCAATGCATCGGAAGGGCAATTCGTCAAAAAAGGTGACTTGTTGGTCAGTTTGGATAAAAGCAACGCGCAAAGTACATACGGTGCAGCCAAAGCAACCTTGGAGCAGGCGCAAGATGGCTATCGCAGGTTGAAACAAGTGTATGACCAGGGTGGCATAGCCGAAGTCAAATGGATTGAAATGGAAACGAACCTGGCCAAAGCTCAGTCCATGGAAAGTATTGCACGGAAAAATCTGAATGATTGCGATATGTATGCGCCTTTCGACGGTTTCATCGGTACAAATTATGCACAAGCTGGCATGAATTTGCTTCCCATGCAGCCGACAATTATCTTATTGGACATAGGTGTCGTATATGCAAAATTCACTGTGCCTGAAAACGAAATATCTTTCGTCAAGATTGGGCAGGAGGGCGAAGTGTCGGTTTCAGCGGCAAATAACCAAACATATAAGGGGAAAATAGCTGAACGCGGGGTTGTCGCCGATGCCTTGTCGCATAGCTATACGGTCAAGATAAAATTGCAGAATCCACAAAAAACGCTTTTGCCGGGAATGGTATGCAAAGTTGGTTTGCATATCGACTCGGATATTTCCGGTGTCGTGATTCCCAACCACGCCGTGCAAACTGATATTGATGGGACTTATGTGTGGCTCGCGCAAAATGGGAAAGCGGTTCGCCGTCGCGTAGCCATCGGGGATTTTGCACCTGCCGGTGTTTATGTTACGGAAGGCTTGGCTGTAAACGACCAAGTCATTACGGAAGGATATTTGAAACTGAGTGAGGGAAGTAATATTACCGTGACAGAATGAAAAGGGACAAAGGCATAATAAACAAAACCATGCAAAACCACAACATTGTGTTTTTGCTGGTGTCCATGCTTGTCATTGCCGGCATATACGGACTTATTTATATGAATAAGGACGAGTATCCGCAATTCACTATCCGGCAGGGACTTGTTGTGGGTGTATATCCTGGTGCCAATTCGGTGGAAATAACGGAACAGCTGACCAAACCGCTGGAAAATTATTTATTTACCTATCCGGAAGTGGATAAAACACTCACCTATTCTTATTCGCAGGACGGGATGGTATATGTTTTTGTCGAGTTGAATAAGAATGTGCATAATAAGAACGAAGCATGGAGTAAAATACGGCACGGGTTGAAAGATTTTAAAATGCAACTGCCAAGCGGTGTGTTGGCGTTGGTTGTTGTTGATGATTTTGGGAATACATCATCCATGTTGCTTACGTTAGAATCGACAGATAAAAGTCAGCGTGAATTGCAAACTTACATGGCAACCTTGTGCGACCGCTTGCGGACGATACCGGCTATGGGGAACTTGCGTACCTTGGGAACGCAAAACGAAGAAATAAGTATTTACATAGAACCGGAAAAACTGGCTATGTATGGCATCAGTTCCAAAACGTTGCTTGCGAACTTGTATACGCAGGGCTTCCTAACTGTAAGTGGGAATATTAGCACGGATTATTTCAACCAGCCAATACACATAGAAAGTCCGCTGCAAAGCGAGCAGGAAATAGCAGAACAAATCATTTATACGGATCCGGAAGGCAATACCATCCGTATGCGCGATGTCGCTCGTATAGAACGTCGTTACAGTGTTCCGACTGATTATATTAACAATAATGGGAATCGTGCTATATTGTTATCTATGGAAATGCGTCCAGGAAACAATATCGTCGCTTTTGGTGAAAGCGTCAATGAGATTATGGATGAATTCCAGCAGGAATTACCTCCGAGTGTCAAGTTGTCGCGTATCAGCAACCAGCCGAAAGTGGTCGGCGATTCCGTCTGGTCGTTCTTGCGCGATTTGGTCACGTCCATGGTTATCGTCATAGCCGTTATGTTAATGTTGTTCCCATTACGTTCGGCATTGGTGGCGGGAACCAGCATCCCTATTTGTACGGGCATTTCTCTGGCGGTCATGTTCGTTTTCAATATAGAGCTGAATACGGTTACGTTGGCTGCACTTATTACTGTTCTGGGTATGATGGTGGACAATTCTATCGTGATGATTGATGGCTATATTGAACGCATAGAACGTGGCACATCGCGTTGGCATTCCGCAATTGCAAGTACCAAAGAGTTGTTTCCTCCGCTTTTGTTGGCAACGGTGGCTATCAGCGGTATGTTTTTCCCTGTAAAATATATTCTGACTGGTCCTATGCAGGATTTTGTGAAATTGTTCCCTTGGACAATTGCCATTTCGTTGCTGATTTCTTTGGTATATGCAGCATTGGTAGTTCCCTATCTGGAATTTTCATTTATTAAGCCAAGCAAGTCCAACAAGAAGCCTAATATTGCAATACGGATACAAAACAAGTTTTTTTATTGGTTGCAAAGCGGCTATGAGTGGTTGCTTCGTCTGTGTTTCCATCATCCGTATTTGACTATGCTGACGGCAATCGGGACAACTTTGGTTGGATTGGCCATGTTCTTGTCGCTGAATGTGCAGATGATGCCTATGGCAGACCGTCCGTGTTTTGCTGTGGAAATTACATTGCCAATGGGCAGTACGTTGGAACAGACTGCTGCCGTCAGCGACAGCCTGCAAAAAATCTTGCAGGCCGATGAGCGGATTACGTCCGTTACGGCATTTGTCGGCAACAGTTCGCCCCGTTTCCAGGCGACATACGCGCCGAATATCCCCGGAAACCATTTCGCCCAATTTATTGTCAATACGGAATCGAACAGCGCAACGGAAGATATTTTGCGGGATTATGCACATTATGCCAATTATTTTCCGAACGCATATGTCCGTTTCAAGCAAATTGATTACCAGGCAGTGCCAAATCCTATAGAAGTTCGTTTTACGGGCGAGGACAGGGAGGCGCTGCAAGCCCAGGCCGATAAGCTTATGGCATATATGCGCACATTGCCAGATAAAATGCAATGGGTTCATTCCGATTGCGATGGTACGTTGCCGTGCATCAATATTGAGTTGCGGCCAGATGAGGCTACGCGGTTGGGTATCACAAAAAGCATGTTGTCCATGCATTTGGCTACTGCATTGGGCGGGCAGCCGCTTACAACAATCTGGGAAGGTGATTATGCTGTGCCGGTGAAATTATATACTACCGATACGGAAGTAAAAATGGATTACCAGGGGCTTGAAAACCTGCTTGTCCCAACAGCATTTGGTACTTGGGTACCGTTGCGGCAAGTGGCTGTCCTTAGCCCGGGCTGGCAACCTGCTCGCATTGTGCATCGGAATGGAGTTCCTTGCATAACGGTTGGAGCTGATTTGGTACGGGGTGTCAGCCAGCCTGTTGCCATGAAAGAGGTGAAACGATTTGTGGAAGGCGAATTGATCCCGAACCTGCCGGAGGGTGTTGAAGTCGCCTATGGCGGACTGACGGAAACCAATAAGGGTTTGATACCAGAGCTTGCGTGGGGCGTTGTCTTGGCAATCGTGGTTATTTTCCTGTTCCTGATATTCAATTTCGGGAAAATAGATATTGCAGTCTTGTCGCTTGCCGCTTGTATGTTGTGTTTCTTCGGGGCGTTTTTCGGTTTGTGGCTGTTCCGGCTTGATTTCAGCATCACAGCGGTTTTGGGCATAGTCAGCCTGATAGGCATTATTGTGCGGAACGGTATCATCATGTTCGAACATGCTGAGGATTTGCGCGTGAACCAGCATAAAACAGCCTACGAAGCCGGGTTCGACGCGGGAAAGCGCCGTATGCGTCCTATTTTCCTGACTTCGGCAACGACGGCATTGGGCGTATTGCCTATGATTATCAGCGGCACATCGCTGTGGATGCCGATGGGTGTCGTCATTTGCTTCGGCACGATATTCTCGTTGGTGCTTATCGTTACCATATTGCCTGTGGCATATTGGCTGATATACAAGAAAAAGGATGGTAAAAAACAATTGAAGAAAGCATGAATATTTTTTTGAAACGACATAGAATCATTATTGCGCTGCTCCTAATTCTATGTACCGGTGCAAACCATATATATGGCGAGGGCTTGTCCTTGGATTCCTGCCTGACGCTTGCTTTGCAAAACAATGTCAAACTTAAAAATGCCTCATTGGAGGTAGAGGCGGCCGAACAGGTCAAGAAGCAGGCGTTTACCAAATATTTCCCTAATATCAGCGGTATTGCCGCTGGCTATCAGGCTTTGGAACCCTTTGTGAAATTTGGTATCAATGACATAGGCAATGCAGGTGTACGGGCTCTTTTGAACACGTTGTATACCGAATATGGCACGGCATTGGGCTTGCCCAATTCGTTGGAATTGTTTCGGCATGGCATTATCGGGGGCGTTACAGCTGTACAGCCGGTGTTTGCTGGTGGACAAATCGTAAACGGCAACAAATTGGCGAAATTAGGTGTCAAGGCCGCTGAACTGCAAACGGAAATGACTGAGCAAGAAGTTTTGCTGCAAACGGAAGAAAGTTACTGGCTTGTCGTGTCATTGCATGAAAAAGCCAAAACCATAGAACAGGTGAAAGTATTGTTGGATACGATATACAGGGATGCGCATGCTGCGCGTAATGCCGGTCTGGTAACAGAAAATGATGTCCTTGAAGTAACGCTTAAGCAGAATGAAATGAACTCCAACCAATTGAAGGTGGAGAATGGCATCCGCTTGGCGACCATGGCGCTGTGCCAATCCATCGGCATAGAATATACGGATACGTTGCAGTTGGCTGATTCGCTTACGGCTGTTATGGATGAGCCATTGCAATATTACAAAAATGCCGATGAAACCGTATCGGAACGTACGGAAAAGAAGTTGCTTGATTTGAGTGTGGAGGCTGAAGTGTTGCAACGTAAAATGACCGTCGGCAGTACATTGCCCACTGTTGCCGTCGGGGCTGGATATGTCTATACGAACTTGTTTGAACGGAATGATTTCAACGGGATGGTCTTTGCTACCGTACAAATTCCTATTACGGGTTGGTGGGAAACGGGGCACAAACTCAAACAGCAGAAAATCAAGCAGCAGATAGCAGAAAATAATCGTAAGGATCTGACAGAGAAACTTGGTTTGCAAACGCAACAGGCGTGGAATGAATTGGAGGAGGCGTACAGCCAGGTCGCTTTGGCGGACACGACACTTGAAAATGCACGGCAAAATATGACTCTTGCCCAACAAAATTTCCATGCAGGCCTTATTAGCTTGTCGGAATTGCTCGAAGCACAGACACTGTTCCGGCAAGCTATCGACCAACAATGTGATGCGCGTATAACTTACCGTATCAAACTTAGCAGATACAAACAATATGTAGGTGTGGGCAAGTAGCGGATTTCCCCGAACTATTCCAATTCAACGACAGTGATTCCGGCTCCGCCGAACTGCACATGTTCGTCGCGGAACGAATGTACGCCGGGCACGGTAGCCAGATATTGCCGGATAAGCTGCCGCAAAACGCCAGTCCCTGTGCCGTGCAGGATACGCACCGTGCCTGCACTGACCATGATGGCATCATCGATAAAATAAGTTACCGCCTGCAATGCCTCATCGCCGCGCATTCCGCGGACATCGATGTCGTGTTTGAAACCCAGTTTGCGTTGCCGTACCGTGTCTTGCGAAGCGGAAAGGCTTCCGTTTTGTGCCAAGGCATGTTGCGCGATACGCGATGTCCGTTCTGCTGAGCGGATTTGATTGTTGCTGACAGCCTCCAACTTGTCCAAAGGGATGGTCGATTTCAGCCCGCCAATGGCAATGATTGCGCTCTTGCCCTGTATTTCCAAGATGCATCCTGTTACGGCTTGGCCTTTGACACGTACATTCATGCCAGCCGACAATGTTTTGTCAGCAGCTTTCGCAGCCGCTTTTTCTGCCCGTTTCTTGTCTGTATCTAGTAATTTCTTCGACTTGTTATCTCCGTTTTCATCGGATAAATTCCGCTCATATTGTTTCAAGGATTCCCGTGCAGCGCGTGTCCGTTCCTTTTCTGCCTGTGCTTCCTTGATGGCACGGATGGTGTTTTCTATGCGGGCGTTTGTCTGTTGCAGTATGTCGCGCGCTTCTTGCCGTGCTTGTTCGGTGATTTCATGGCTTTTGGCCTTGATTTGTGCCATTTCAGCATCGTAGTGTGCGATTTTTTCCTCCAATTGTTTCTCTTTGATGCGTATCTGTTGCCGTTTGTGTTCCCAATAACGCTTGTCGCGGACAATGTCCTGCAAATGCTTGTCATAATCCACATGTTCTGCACCGACTTTGCCGATGGCATCGGCAATAATGTCTTCCGGTAAGCCAATCTTGCGCGCTATCTCGACGGCAAAGGAACTGCCCGGATTGCCTATTTCCAGTTGGAAGATGGGGCGCATCAGATGGCGGTCGTAAAGCATGGCACCATTCACGATTCCATCGGCATCTTCCGCAAAATGTTTCAGGTTGGTGTAGTGTGTGGTAATCACCCCGAAAGTCTTGTTCTGGTTCAAGCGGTTCAAGGTTGCTTCGGCAATGGCTCCGCCGATCTGCGGTTCGGTCCCGCCGCCGAATTCATCAATCAGCAGCAAGGTATGCGCGTTGCTGTGCCGCACGAAATATTTCATGTTCAGCAAATGGGAACTGTACGTGGACAAATCATCCTCGATGCTCTGTTCGTCACCGATGTCGATGAAGATGCGCTCGAAGATTCCCATGCGTGATGTCTCGTGCAGGGTTACCATCAGGCCGCACTGCATCATGTACTGCAAAAGCGCAACTGTTTTCAGGCAGACGGACTTGCCGCCTGCGTTCGGGCCGGATATGAGCAGGATGCGCTGTCCGGGTGTCAGGCGTATATTGAGCGGGACGACACTCTTTCCCTGCTTGCCAAGCGACAGGAACAGCAACGGATGCACGGCTTGCTCCCATTCGACCAACGGCTCGTGCAACACTACCGGCCGGATGGAATTGAGCTGCTTTGCGAGCAGGGCTTTGGCGCGCAGGAAATCTATTTTGCCTAAAAATGTCTGTGATTGCAGGACATCCGGCACGAGCGGGCGTAAAAAGTCGGTGAAATCGCGTAAAATGCGTACCACCTCGCGCCGTTCCTCGCCTTCCAGCTCGCGGATGCGGTTGTTGGCTTCCACTACTTGTTGCGGTTCGATAAACACCGTTTTGCCCGTGGCGGATTCGTCGTGGACAATACCTCCGATTTTCCGCTTGTACATGGGCGAGACAGGAATCACCAAACGCCCCTCGCGCATGGTCGGCGTAACATCCTTATCGACGAAGCCATCGGCTTGGGCTTGCCGCAAAATGGCGTTCAGCGTGCGCGAGACACTTCCCTGTGCTGCTTGGCATTCCTTGCGGATTCGCGCCAGCTCCGGCGACGCATTGTCTTTGATGTGCCCGTATTTGTCCAGAATGGTGTCGATGTGGCGGGTTATGTCCTGCATGGAAGTAACCGGCTGTACCAGGGATTTTAGTGCCGGATATACATTTGCTTCCAGGCTTTGTATGAACGTGAGCAGTTGCCGGACGGCTTCGAGTGTACGCCGCAGGTCAAAAACTTCGGTTTCATCGAGGAAAAGCCCCTCCACGTGTATGCGATGCAGGCTGTTGCGCACATCGTAGAACGCACAGGCGGGAAAGGCCATTGATGGGTCTGAAAGCACGCGGAACATTTCGTATGTTTCGTCCAAGCGTGCTTCAATCCATTCGGGTTTGTCCGTAAAGGCCATATTTGCGGCTTCTTCCGCTCCCGGGGCAAACGTGCACAGATGGACCAACATCTCCCGTATGGCGGTAAAGCCTATTTTCTGTTCAAAATTCTCCGGATAAATCATTTTTTCAACTCTTCAAGAAGCCATTCCTTTTGCATGGCCGCATGTTCAGGATAAAGCCAGTGCGCACAATCCAGCACCGTAAGCAACTGTTTGGGTGCCGTGATGACGTTGAACACCGAATAGGTTGAGGTGGGACAGCATACCTGGTCGTTGTAGCCCCAGATATACAGTCCAGGCACCGTAATGAAACGTGCGAAATTCACCACGTCGTAGTATTCGGACACTTGCACTTTTTCCTGCAAGGAAACCTCGTCCGGGTTTCTGAATATCTTTGGCCAACCGGCTGCCCGCCCGTGGTGGTAACCGGCTATCTCGGCCAGTGCCGGATAGGCTGCCGACAGGCATTTGATTCGTTTGTCGAGTGCGGCCGTAACCACCGACAATGCCCCGCCCTGGCTGCCGCCATAAACCGCCAGCCGTTCCGTATCCACGTTGGGCAGCGAGCATAGGAAATCGACTGCCCGCACGCAACCTACATATACTTTCTTGTAATAGTACCGGTCGCGGTCATCGTTGTTATAGGTGTTGTATCCCCATAGCGCGTTTTCGCGCAAGTCGGCATATACTTGCGCCGGCAGGTTGACCGGGATGCCGTGGATGCCTATCTCCAACGTAATGACATCGTGTTCGGGGAAAAAAGATTTGTCGCCTGAATAGGCCCGCACGCCTGCCCCTGGTACACGCAACACGGCAGGAAAAACGCCTTCCTTCTTCGGTACGGACAGCATACCGTACAGGTAAGTGCCCGGCTGTGTGTTTTGGAAACGTACGTGATAGACATCGGCAAAGGGTGTGCACAAATCGGGTTGCAGTGTCATTAGCGGCTCTAAGGGTGTCTTGCGCGCATCGTTGATGGCGGCTTCCCAGAAAGTGGTAAAATCGGGCGGGAGTTGTGTTGTCGGTTTTATGTCTTGCGGGTCGAAACCTACGGTGATATAATTGGAATATGTCCGGCCATCTACCTTGGTCGTAACCTTGCATGTCATGAAGCCCGGTTCGGAAGCGCCTTTCAAGTCCAAGGTTACGATGCCTTTCCCTGTGTTCGTCGTTTTGGCTTCCAGTGCTTCGCGCTGTTCCATGCCCCACTCGTATGTGATTTCCTGATTGGGTACTGCCACGTAGTGTTTCCTGACGGAAACGTCCAAACGTACTGTTTCGCCTACTTCATAAACCCAATCGGCGTGGTTTGGTACGAATGTGACCGTTACATAATCTTTAAGGTTGTTCCGTTGTCCGATAGCCGCCATGCAGCAGGCGCAGGCCAGAAAAGAAAAGAAAAAACGTTTCATGTTGTCTGTCGTTTTAATCCGCACAAAGATAGTGCAAACGGGGACGGCATCCAAATTTATTTGGCGTATGCCCGGAACGAATATTAATTGTATCTGTTTTCGGGATACTACTTGTTGTTTGTGTGTACGTATTGCACAAAATCAGATGTTTTTTGTTGGAAAATATGGGGAAGGTTGTATTTTGCTTAATGTCCATGGAAGGACAGCCCCCACAACTGTTTTCTATGTCGTTGCATAAATTTATCCCTTTTTGTTGTGGGGGTGTCCTCTGGTATTTCATTTGTCTTGTCGTTCCGTGATTCCATGTTCATGTCCACCTCTCGGTGTTTGTTTGTATATCGGTGAGAGTGCTGTTCCTTGCATGCCACAAATGCTCTCTCATGGTTCAAGCACGAACCATATGGTGTACGGGGCTTTTATTCCCCATAGGGTATTGTATATATAGGATTGCATATTGTGTTTTTTAACGGGATTGGATGGTAAAATGAACTATACATAACAATTTGACGCATGCTTGTGGTTTTAAACAAAGATGATATGTATAGTTAATTTTCATTTGCGTTCATATATCGCTGCAAATATAAGGATGTTTTTTTAGAAATTCAAGGTTATTGTAAATGTTTTTGCAAAATATTATTTATTTATGCATTGTAATGTGGCCCTCTATTTCCGATAGGTATATAGATGTTTTTCCCCTTGTGTCGTCTGTAACGATATCTTAGCTGTTGTGGATTACCGCTTGCGGGGATAAGGGCTTGTGAGAGTGGTTTGATGTTTTGCAGCATATTCCTTTATGCAATGTATTGTGTGGTATTCAGATAATTGGATATCTGTTTCAAGATGGTAAACATTATGTATTATTATCTGTATATCCGTGGGGCTTCGCCGCGGAGTACACGCAGGGCCGACAAACCGAGGGCTTCCATCTCGTCCTCACCAGGGTAGGTCTTTACGGGCGCGAAGTGTTGCACGAGGTGGGTCACGTAATCCACTACGGCTTGGTTGCAGGCTATGCCGCCGGTGAGTAGGATGGCATCTATCTCTCCGGCAAGAACTGCTGCCATAGCGCCGATTTCCTTGGCCACGTTGTAGGCGAGAGCTTCCAGCACGAGGCGGGCGTAGCTGTCGCCGCTATTAGCGCGTTGCGCCACCTCCTGCATGTCGGTGGTGTGCAGGTGGGCATAGACGCCGCCTTTACCGACCAGCATCTTTTTGATTTCTGCCTTGTCGTATTTCCCGCTGAAGCACAGTTCGACCAAACCGCCGGAAGGCAATGTGCCGGCGCGTTCGGGCGAGAAAGGCCCGTATCCGTCCAAAGCTTGGTTCACGTCCACAACCTGCCCGTGCCGGTGTGCTCCTACCGATATGCCGCCGCCCATGTGTGCGACAATCAGATTCAGCTCTTCGTAGGCACGGCCAATCTCGCGGGCGTAACGCCGGGCTATGGCTTTGTGGTTTAGCGCATGGAACGTGCTGCGCCGCGGGAATAGGGGCAAGCCGCTGATGCGTGCCACGTCTTGGAATTCGTCCACGACCACGGGGTCAGCTATCAGGGCGAGGCAGCCCGGGATGTCGCGGGCGATGCTGTCGGCAATCAGTCCGCCCAAGTTGCAGGCGTGTGCCTCGGAGTAGGTGCAGTGGCGCAGATCGTCTAACATTTGCGGGTTTACGGCATATACGCCGGAGGCCAACGGATGAGTCATGCCGCCGCGCCCGATGACTGCCGCAAAACTGGCAGGGTCGATGCCGTGCTTGTGCAAGTGTCCGAGCACGAACTGTTTGCGGAAGTCGTACTGGTCGGTTATGCACGCGAAGCGGTGCAGGTCGGCCGCCTGGTGGCGGATGGTTTCCTGCAATGTCTTCCGCTCGTCTTCGAAGACGGCAATCTTGGTGCTGGTGGAGCCGGGGTTGATGACAAGGATTTTGTACATGGCGGTTGTTTTTAGTTTTGGGCCTCTATACAGGCAATGGCTATGCTGTAGAATTTGGAACGTATGCTTTCAGAACGTGAGGTCATGACGACGGGTTTGTCGGTGCCTTGCAGTATGCCACCCATTTCCGCGCCGCCGAAAATCATCAGGCCTTTGTAGAAGGCGTTGGCCGATTCGAAGTTCGGAAAGATAAGTATGTCTGCATCGCCGAGCACCGGCGTCGGTACATTTTTGATGCTGCCGCGTTCTCGGTCGAGTGCCAGGAAAATGTCAATGGGTCCGTCCATGATAACATCGCCGAACTCGCCCATGCGCCATTGGGCCATGATGTCAAGATAGTCCTGCATGTAATGGATTTTCGGGTTAGCTTTTTCGGTGGCGTGTATCAGTGCCACTTTGGGTTTTTTTACGCCGAATTTCCCTGCCGTGCGGATGGCATATTTTATCATAGCCGTGCGTTGTTCCAACGTTGGCGACGGGATGACCGCCGGGTCGGAAAAGAAAACGAGTTTTCCGTAGGCAGGGATGTCCAATGCGGCGTTGTAAGTCAGCACTTGCCCAGGCGGTAGCAATCCACATTGCTTATCAAGGATGGCACGCAGGATGACATCCGTATTTACAAGACCTTTCATCAGTATATCGGCTTCTCCTTGCTTGACCATACGGACAGCTTCTGTAGTGGCCGATTGTATGTCGGGAATGTCAATTATATGCAAATACGGCATCAGGTTTTCATCGTCGAACAGGTGTTGTGAAACCTCGATGACAGCCACGTCGCCGATCAGGTATGCTTCCACTAATCCTGCTTTAACAGCCATCAGCACCGCATCGAGCGTATGCTCATCTACTGCGTTGGCCACAGCTAATTTACGGCGCACTGATATGCGGTTCAGATGTCGTGTGAGTTCTTGGAAAGACCTGATCATGGTATGTGCGGCTTTGGGAAGGATTTATTTGCGCTTCAGCCAGTCAATGAGGAACAGTTTCCACGCAACCTTATAGACAAAGTCATCGCTGAAACCGAAACCGTGCCCTCCTTCCGGATAAATGTATAACTCGGCAGGGATATCGTATGTTTTCAGGGCGTTGTAGTATAATGTGCTGTTTACGGGTGACACAACCTTATCATCGTCACAGAGCAGAATGAATGCTCGCGGTGTGTCCGGTCTGACTTGCTTGTCGCTACTGTATAGGGTACGCAGGCTGTCGGATGGTTGCTCCCCCAATAAGTTGCTGCATGAACCCTTGTGTGTGTATTGCGCGTCCATAGTGATAACAGGATAGAACAATATCTGGAATTCAGGGCGGTTTTGTTGTGAAGTGAATTTAGTGGCAGCCGTAGATGCCAGATGACCTCCGGCTGAAAAGCCCATAATACCGGTGTGTTTTATGCTCCATTCTGTTTTGTGTGCATCGATTATGGCGAAAGCTTCGTGTACATCGGCCAGTGGCCGTGTGTAATCGCCGTTCGGCATGGTATAGGCCAGTACGCCGAGTCCGATACCGTGTTTGTTGAGCCATGGGGCAAAATCACGTCCTTCGTGGTCAATGGCCAAGTGTGTGTAGCCGCCACCGGGACAACATAGGACGAAAATGCCGCTTTGGTTGGCTGTATCAGGCAAAAATATTTCGAGTTTGCCATCCATAAAAACAGCATCCGGTGTCCGCGAATAAATAAATGTCATGCAGAGCAGGCTACATAAAATGGTTATGAAGTGTTTCATGGCACGTTTATTAAGTTGTTTTGGGGCAAAGATAGGAATAAAAACCGAATCAGAAAGGAAGCAGGTGCAAATTTTTGTTTCTATCCGTCAGCTGTTCCATGAATACCATTGTGTTTGTGTTTTCCCCGAAGCGGCTATTTTTTGTGTGGTATTCCATAAATATATTATATCTTTGTGCCCTGTAAGGTGGAGAATATGCGACTAAAAATAGTTTGTTTATCGGTCTTTGTATGCTTGTCGGCAATGCTACTGGCTGCAGGCTATTTGCCTACAACGGTGCCGAATCCGAAACGCATGGGTAATGATTTTTTTGTTTCTAATCCGGATGGTATTTTGTCGGATGCAACCGAAACCAAATTGAATATTATGTTGTCGGATTTGCATCAACGCTCGGAGGTGGAAGTGGCAGTCGTGGCACTGAATAGCATTGACTTGCCAGACTACACGGAATTTGCCTATGAGTTGTTCCGTTATTGGAAAATCGGCCAGGCGGGCAAGGACAACGGGTTGTTGTTGTTACTGGTGGCTGACGAACGTGCTGTACGTATTGAAACCGGCTATGGCTTGGAAGGTCTGTTGCCCGATGCCGTTTGCAACCGGATATTGACAGAATACATGTTTCCCGCTTTCAAGGCAGGTGATTATGATATGGGTTTTCTGGCCGGTGTCGGGGAAATCTGCCAGTTGCTTACAACCCAGGATGCTTTGGAAGAATTATTGCTTGACCAGTCTGGTGTTAGTGACACATCCGCCGTATCCATCCTAATGATTTACCTCATGCTGGCTTTTGCGGTGTGGATATGCTTGATATGGTTTGTTTACCGCAGACTTGCTGTTAATCCGGACGCATCCAACAATGTGCGTTATCAACGCTTGCAATTTCCATATCAATGGAGCGTGTTGTTTGCGGTGCTGTTTCCGTTTCCGGTCGCTTTCTTTGCATGGTGGTTGAAGCGGCGGCGCGAGGCTGTGCGCCATGCGCCGGTACGGTGCAACGAGTGCGGGGCGAAAATGGTGTTGCTGTCCGAGCAAGATGAAGACCGTTACCTGACCGCTGCACAGCAGTCGGAAGAGACTGTCGAATCTGTTGATTATGATGTGTGGGAGTGTAAATCTTGTTTCAATCATATTATTTTGCCGTATGAGAAGCAAGGTTCCAAATATGGCAAATGTCCGCATTGCCATGCTAAAACGTATAACTTGTATTCAGATGTGGTTCGTATTCGTGCTACGCAGTTCCGCGAAGGCATGGGGGAGAAAACATATCTTTGCCGCCATTGCCAGCACAGGCATGTACAGGCTTACACGATTCCGAAGTTGCCGGTTGTCGTTGCCGGAGGTGTTGGCGGTGGCCGGGGCAGCGGCGGCGGATTTTCCGGCGGCAGCTGGGGCGGCGGCTTCAGTGGTGGAGGCGGTGCTGGTGGCAGGTTCTGAGAAATGATTATCAACCAAATACAAAAAGATAGAAAATGAAAAAGAGTTCAGCGATTGTAATGACTGTTATCGCGGTAGTGGCTATTATAGCTTTCTGGCTGATGCGCGGCTACAACCAAATGGTAACGGCGGAAGAGGAAGTGCTCAAGGAATGGGCGCAAGTGGAAAACCAGTACCAGCGTCGTGCCGATCTGATTCCTAACTTGGTGTCAACGGTCAAAGGGTATGCCGCCCACGAAAGTGAAACACTTGACGCCGTAGTCAATGCCCGTGCCAAGGCGACCCAGATGACCATTGGCGCGGACGAACTGACCGAAGAGAACATTCGTGCATATCAGGAAGCGCAGGGTGAAGTTGGTGCTGCTTTGGGGCGTCTGCTTATGATTACGGAGAATTATCCTGATTTGAAGGCCAACCAGAACTTCCTGGAACTGCAAAGCCAGCTGGAAGGCACGGAAAACCGTATTACTGTGGCGCGCAATGCGTTCAATACACGGGCGCAGGCGTTCAATACCATGATACGCCGTTTCCCGAAAAACATCATTGCTGGTCTGTTCGGTTTTGAAAAGAAAGCCTATTTTGAAGCTGAAACCGGCGCGGAAAAAGCTCCGGTCGTGGAGTTCTAAATCATTGTAAAAGAATGGGAGTATCCGGCAATCGGCCGGATATTTTTTTTGCTGATGGCTTGGAAAAGATGCAATTTTCGTCCGGCATAATGCAGGCTTCCCATAATTTTCTTGGGGATGCTGAAAAAAAATGTTATTTTTGCCGTTCGTTCATTTGCAAAATATGCATGTTATGCAATCGACCGAAATGAAATATTTACCCAACATAGACAGCCCGGATGATTTGAAGCGTATTCCTCGGCAGGAGCTTCCTTTGGTTTGTGCTGAGTTGCGTCAATTCATTATAGACGAGTTGTCGCACAATCCCGGACATTTGGCCTCGAGCCTTGGTGTTGTGGAGTTATCTGTCGCATTGCACTATGTGTTCAATACACCTTACGACCGTATCATTTGGGATGTAGGGCATCAGGCTTACGGGCACAAAATCCTGACAGGAAGGCGTGACCAATTTCATACCAACCGTCAGTTCAAGGGTTTGAGCGGTTTCCCATCGCCGAAGGAAAGCCCCTATGATGCCTTCGGTACGGGTCATTCTTCCACGTCCATTTCGGCCGGCTTGGGTATGTCCGTGGCGGCGGAGTTGCAGCACCAACCCGACAGGCACGTGGTGGCTGTCATTGGTGATGGCGCCATGACCGGCGGGCTCGCGTTCGAGGGGCTGAACAACACGTCGATGGACAAAAACAACCTGCTGATTATCCTGAACGACAACCAAATGGCCATAGACCCGCTGAAAGGCGGCTTCACGCAATATTTGGTGGACATAAACACATCTTCCACCTACAACCGTTTCCGCCATCAGCTGTATGTGCTTTTCAGCAAATTGCACATCATGAACGAGAACAGGCGCAGACGGTTGCTCCGTTTCAATACGAGCCTGAAAACTATGCTTACACGGCAGCAGCATAACATATTCGAGGGGCTGAATATACGTTATTTTGGCCCGGTGGATGGCCATGCCGTGGACGATTTGGTGCGTATCATGTCGGAAATAAAAAACTACAAAGGGCCGAAAGTGCTGCATGTCATAACCAAAAAAGGCAAAGGTTACAAGCCGGCGGAAGACTCGGTTACGATTTGGCACGCGCCAGGCGAGTTCAATGTGGAAACGGGCGAACGCAAAGTTGCGGATGAAACCCGGATGCCGCCTTTGTTCCAGGATGTGTTCGGGAAGACGTTGTTGGAACTGGCGCGGAAAAACGAGAAAATCGTCGGTATCACGCCCGCCATGCCGTCCGGCTGTTCCATGACCATTATGCAGCATGAAATGCCGGAGCGTGTGTTCGATGTGGGCATTGCCGAAGGACATGCGGTAACGTTTTCGGCAGGACTTGCCAAGGAAGGCATCATGCCGTTTTGCAATATCTATTCGTCATTCATGCAGCGCGCCTATGACAATATCATTCATGATGTCGCCTTGCAGGGACTTGATATGGTGTTGTGCATCGACCGTGCGGGCATTGTCGGTGCCGACGGCGCGACGCATCACGGCCTGTTCGACCTGGCCTATTTGCGTTGTATTCCGAACATGACCATAGCTTCTCCGCTGAATGAAGTGGATTTGCGCAATTTGATGTTTACCGCCCAATTGCCTGGCAAGGGCCCGTTTGCCATACGTTATCCACGTGGGCGCGGCATTATCGTTGATTGGGAACGGCCAATGCAGGAATTGCCGGTGGGCAAAGGACAATGCCTGAAATCTGGGAGCGACATGGCGGTTATTAGCATCGGGTTTATCGGAAATACGGTGGCGGAAGCCATCCGGCAGACGGAGCAGGAACTGAATGTGTCGATAGCGCATTATGACATCCGTTTTCTGAAACCGATAGATACGGATTTACTGCACGAAGTGGGGAGAAACTTCTGCAAGGTCATAACAGTGGAGGATGGTGTCATTAGCGGCGGTTTGGGCAGTGCAATACTGGAATTTATGGCTGATAACGGCTATCACCCAGATGTTGTGCGGCTTGGCGTGCGCGACCAGTTTGTGGAACATGGCTCCACCCGCGAGTTGTATCACATGCTGGGGCTGGATACAGAAGGCTTGAAGAAGAGCATGTCTGCAGTTTTGTCGCAACAAGGACGGACGGATGTCAATAAATAGTTTTGTTTTTTTAGACAGAGAAAAATAAAATATATGAGGATTATTATTGTGGGAGCGGGCGAGATTGGTACGCATTTGGCCAAATTGCTTTCTCGGGAAAATATGGATATTAGTTTAATGGATCTAGATCCGGACAAACTAAAAGATTTGGACGTTAATTATGATCTGCTGACCAAAGTAGGCTCTCCTACTTCGTTGCACGATTTGAAGGAAATCGGAGTCAAAGGTGTGGATTTGTTCATTGCTGTTACACCGTATGAAAGTGTGAATATGACAGCTTGTATGCTGGCCAATAACTTAGGCGCAGAACGTACTTTGGCACGTATTGATAACGAAGAATATCTGCAACCGGCAAGCAAGGATTTTTTGAAAAAGCTGGGTGTTGATTATTTGATTTGTCCTGAGGTTTTGGCAGCTAAGGAAATAGCGGAGGCGCTCCATACGAGCTGGATACGTAACCATTTGTCGTTTGGCGATGGAGCTTTGGAAATGTTGGTTATCAAAGTACGTGACAATGCCATCATGATTAACAAAAAATTTAATTCCGGTGAATTTGACCATGGCCGTTTTCGTGTGGTGGCAATTAAGCGAAAGAATAGGACTATCATTCCGCGTGGTGTGGATGAAATTCTGGCAGATGATTTGGTTTATTGTGTGGTTACTAATGAGAACAAATCGGAGAACATGAAGTTTGTGCGGACACAAGCTGGCAAGAAGGATGTGGAAATCCGTAATATTATGTTTATGGGAGGTAGCCGCATTGCGCAAAAAACTATTCAAATATTACCGGATGAATTGCAGACCAAACTACTTGAAAAAGACAAGGAAGCTAGTTATGCCCTTTCGGAAAAACTGGACGATACATTGGTAATCAATGGTGATGGACGCAATATTGATGTACTGAAAGAGGAAGGCATTGCTGACACAGATGCTTTTGTAGCCGTAACCGGAAATTCAGAATCCAACATCCTGGCTTGTCTGGCAGCCAAGCGTTTCGGCGTGTATAAGACGATAGCTGAAGTGGAGAATATCGATTATATTCCGTTTGCCGAAGGTCTGGACATCGGCACCGTGCTGAACAAGAAAATGATTGCGGCAAGTTACATTTACCAATTGACGTTGGATGCAGATGTTCTGAATGTGCGTAACTTGACCAGTGCGGATGCGGAAGTGGTTGAGTTTGTGGCCACTCCTGGTGCGAAAATCACGCGGCATAAAATCAAAGATCTGAACCTGCCGGACGATGTGAACATAGGCGGACTAATGCGCGATGGGGTTGGTATGCTTGTGAACGGTAATACGCTGATTATGCCCAACGACCATGTGATTGTTTTCTGTGTAGCTTCGGCTATTCGGAAAATGGAAAAATTCTTTAACTAAATTGGTGAAACCGGAAAAATTGTTTGTCTGTGAGTCGCACATTTAATTTCAAACTGGTCTTGCTGGCACTTGGTGCGTTGTTGTTGATAGAGGCGGTGGCCATGTTCATAGCTACTGGCGTGGCATATTTATACGATGGTTACGATGCGCCGTATTTTATGACTTCCTCGTTGATTACGTTTGTGTCTGGATTGGTTGCCGTAGCGCTTGGTTATAAGGCGGAAAAACGGATTGGACGCCGCGAAGGCTATATCATTGTAGCTTTGGTTTGGGTCGTTTTCGCTTTTTTCGGAGCTTTGCCTTTTTGGTTGAGCAAGGCTGTGCCTACTTATACGGATGCATTTTTTGAAACCATGTCTGGTTTTACGACTACGGGTGCTACCGTGATTCCGGATGTAGAAATTATGCCCCATGGTATACTTTTTTGGCGTAGTCTGACTCATTGGATAGGTGGTATGGGAATTATTGTCATGTCGCTGGCCATTCTGCCCCTGTTCGGCCTGGGCGGCATGCAGCTCTATGCAGCCGAAGCAACCGGCCCGACCTATGAGAAACTGCGTCCGCGCATCAAGGACACAGCCAAGCTGCTTTGGGGCATCTACATGTTGCTCACCCTGGTGGAGTGTGTGTTGCTGAAGGTTTTCGGCATGAGCTGGTTTGATGCCGTGTGCCATTCTTTCTCGACCATGGGCACCGGAGGCTATTCTACCAAAAACGCGAGCATTGCGGCCTTTGCGTCGCCGGCAATTGAATATGTTGTCATTGTTTTCATGTTCCTGAGCGGTATTAATTTCGCATTGCTCTACTATGTCATGCGCGGAAAGGTCAGCAAATTGTGGAACGATGAGGAAGCACGTGCTTATCTTTTCGGAATCCTGACTTTTACGGTGCTGATAGCGGCAGGGCTGATGGTCACGACATTCTCGGCGGAGGATTTGCAATCTACGTCGGTCGGAGGCGTGCTCAAGGATGTGGAAAAAGTGTTCCGGACGGCACTCTTCCAGGTGGTTTCGCTGATGACTACAACCGGTTTTGCCACTGCCGACTACATGCTTTGGCCTACGGTCTTGTGGGTGCTCTGTTTGTTCATCATGCCAATGGGCGCATCGGCCGGTTCAACGGCCGGGGGCATCAAATGGGTCAGATTGGTTATTCTTATCAAGAACAGTTATTATGAATTTTTGCGGCTGATTCATCCGAATGCGGTAATTCCTGTCCGTTATAATGGGCGCACCATTTCCACATCGGTGGTCAACAATGTGCTGGCTTTTGTTATCCTGTATGCGTTGATTTGCATTATGGGTGTCGTGCTTTTCTGTTTGTGCGGCATCGGTTTCGATGAAGCCATTGGGGCTACGTTCACAAGTCTGGGCAATGTGGGTCCCGGATTGGGTATGTCCGGACCGGTGGGGAATTTTGCACATTTCCCAATTTTTGGCAAATGGCTCATGGGTATTCTGATGCTCATAGGACGTCTGGAATTGTTCACGGTTTTGTTCCTGTTCATGCCTTCGTTCTGGAAAAAATAGGAAGACCAGGCCGGTTTAGGGGGGCGAATTCCATTTTTTCCGTCTCGGAAGCCCAATTCGACCCCTTGAATTCTGTTTTTTCTGCCTATGCTTTCATGAGGCCTGTTTATTGGGAAATTTTTCTTATTTTTGCAACGCTTTTTCAACTGGTTCGTTCCACCCAAACTGTTCGCTTATGGATTTTTCACTGCCGATACAAGATTCCACGTTGGTTTTGACCATTATTTTAGGGGCTATTTTGCTTTCGCCGTTGGTTTTCCGCAAACTCCGCATCCCTTCCATTGTGGGACTAATTCTTGCTGGAACATTGCTTGGACCTCACGGTGCCGGCATATTGGCATATTCGGACAGCATCAAGTTGATGGGGCAGATTGGCCTGCTCTACATTATGTTCCTGTCCGGCATAGAGATAGACATCAACGACTTCAAGCGTAACCGCAACAAAAGCCTCGTGTTCGGTCTGTACACGTTCATTGTTCCCATGGTGCTGGGTGTCCTGTCGGGCATTTACATATTGGATTTCAGTTTTGTGTCGTCGGTGCTGCTGGCGAGCATGTACGCCTCGCATACGCTGATGACTTATCCGGTTGTCAGCCGCTACGGCCTGACCAAGAACCAAGCAGTCAATATCACCATTGGGGGCACCATTGTTACGGTGCTGCTTGCGTTGCTTATTTTGGCCGGCATAGCCGGATATTACAAGGGCACCATCGACACGGTGTTCTGGCTGCGTTTGTGTGGCATGACGGTGTTGTTCTGTTTCATTGTCATGTGGGTTTTCCCGCGCATTGCGCAATTCTTTTTCAAACGTTACAGCGATAGCATCCTGCAATTCGTGTTTGTCATGGCCCTGATGGCGTGCGGCTCTTTCTTGGCGCAATTGGCCGGCCTGGAAGCTATTCTTGGCGCATTTTCGGTTGGCTTGTCGCTGAACAAGCTCATTCCGAACCTCTCGCCGCTGATGAACCGCATCAATTTTGTAGGCAATGCGCTTTTCATACCCTTGTTCCTTATCAGTGTGGGCATGTTGGTCGATTTCCGCGTGTTCTTCAACGGTTACGAAGCTATTTTGGTTGCCGCCGTGATGACCGTTGTGGCCACGTTCAGCAAGTGGCTCGCCGCCTGGATGACGCAGAAGACATTCGGCATGGCACGTATCGACCGGAAAATTATTTTCGGTTTGAGCAACGCACAAGCTGCTGCCACCTTGGCAGCCGTCATGATTGGTTATGAAATCATTCTGCCTTCCGGCGAACGGTTGTTGAACGAGAATGTGCTGAACGGCACGATTATCATGATTCTGTTTACATGCGCCATCAGTTCGTTCGTCACGGAACATGCGGCGCAGCAATTGTCGGTTTCCGAGGAGGCGGATGCGGAGGCCCCGGAACGGAAAGAACGCATGTTGATTCCGATTGCCAACCCGGCCACTTGCGATGCGTTGATGGAACTGGCGGTCTTGATGGTGGAAAACAAAGCCAAGTCGGCCATTTACGCCCTTTCGGTCAATAAATCGGAGTCGGCTTCTAAGGCATCGGAAAAGTTGCTGGAACGGGCGGCCAAGATAGGTGCGTCGTCCGACAATCCGGTAAACATGATTTCGCACATAGACGCGAACATAGCCAACGGCATAGAAACGGTGGTGAACGAACGTGATGTGACGGATATTGTCGTGGGATTGCACCGGCCAGTGACAAATAAGGACACTTTCTTCGGGGAAATTATTGATAATTTGCTGAAATCAGTCAGCAAGTCGGTGTATGTTTACAAAAACGTGCAACCGATAAACACTATTAAGCGTTTTTTGGTGGCGGTTCCCGCCAATGCTGAGCAGGAAGCAGGTTTTATAGGCTGGTTTGAGCGTATCCGGCATTTGTCGAAACAAATCGGCGCCAAAGTCTGCTTCTATGCCAATGAGGAGACAACGCATGTGTTGAAGCGTCTTTGTAACCGCAAGCAGCGTGGTCTGACAGGTGTGACTTTTGCCGAGTTGGAAGACTGGGAAGATTTTCTGATTATAGCCAAGGCCATCAAGTCCAACGAATTGCTCGTCATCATATCGGCACGCAAACAGACACTTTCCTACAATAAACTGTTCGAGAAAATACCTTACATGCTGTCCAGATTCTTTACCGGGAACAGCTATTTGGTCCTGTTCCCGCGCCAAGATGGCACTCGTGAAGCCAGCGGACAGATTTTCAATACGACGGAGAACTCCAATTCCGATTTTAATTTGATCAAACGCATCCAAACCCGCTTGAAATGGATATTCCGGAAAAGACACAAAAGATAAAAACTGCTGGGCAGCAGCGTATTCTGGCGCTTGATGTGTTGCGCGGCATCACGATTGCCGGTATGATAACCGTGAACAATCCCGGCTCGTGGAGCTATGTGTATGCGCCGCTGAAACATGCAGCTTGGAACGGCTTGACACCGACCGATTTGGTGTTCCCTTTCTTCATGTTCATCATGGGTGTTTCCATGTATATTTCCTACAAGAAGTTTGATTTCTGCTTTTCGGGACAGACTTTCGCCAAATTGTTCCGGCGTTCGGTGTTGTTGTTTCTGATTGGCTTGTTTCTGAATTGGTTCGGGTTGTTCTGCCGTACGCTGAGTGCCTTGCGGCTGGAGGACTTGTCGTTAGGTGTGAGATTGCTCGAGGCGGCTGTTTACCAATGTGGCAATTTGCGTATTCTGGGCGTTTTGCAGCGGCTGGCTTTGGTGTCGTTTTTCGGTGCGTTGATACTTTTGTGGGTCAAGCCCCGCCGGGTGCTATGGATTGCCGGGGCTGTTCTGGTTTCCTACACGGCTTTGATGGTCGGCACGGGCAGTTTGGAACTGACGGATGGGAATATCGCCGCCCGCGTGGATACGGCTTTGCTTGGCGCGTCTCACATGTACAAGATAGAAGGCCTGCCGTTCGATCCGGAAGGTTTTGTCAGCACCATTCCGTGCATTGCCCATGTCCTGCTGGGCGTATGGGCGGGGCTGCTTATCGATACGGACCAGGGACATGGCATCCGCATACAGCGGCTGTTCATTTTCGGCACGGTCTGCCTTTTTGCCGGCTTCCTGCTTGATTATCTGTTCCCGATAAACAAAACCTTGTGGTCGTCAAGCTACGTGTTGGTTACTTGCGGTTTGGCATCGTTGCTTTTTGCCTTGCTCATCTGGATTATCGACATGAACGGCCGGCGGCGCTGGTGCGTCTTTTTCGAGAGTTTCGGCGTCAATCCGATGGCTATTTTCGTGATGGCCGGTATTTTTTCCAACCTGCTTGGGAACATCGGGTTTACGCTCGGCGACCGTTATGTAACTTTGAAAGGTTTCATATATGGTGATTTGCTGGAACCGCTTTTCGGTGCATACTTTGGCTCGCTGGTTTTTGCCTTGCTGTTTATCGTGCTTTGCTGGTCTATCGGACATATATTGTACCGCAAAAAGATTTATATAAAACTCTGATTGGATGGTTGCCGCCTGGTTATGAATGTAGAAGAAGTTCGGACATATTGTTTATCGCTCCCGTACGCGACGGAATGCCTGCCGTTTGATGATACATCGTTGGTGTTCAAGGTGCACGGTAAAATGTTCGCCTTGTTGCCGCTGGATAGGGTGGAGCTGGCTATTTCCGTCAAGTGCGACCCTGAGCGGGCGGAAATGTTGCGCGAACAGTACGCTGCAGTGCGTCCGGCTTGGCATTTCAACAAAAAATATTGGAATACGGTTTTTGTCGCCCAGGCACCTTCGGAGCAGTTTGTCAAGGAACAGATTGCCCACTCCTACGATGAGGTTGTCCGGAAATTACCGCTTGCTCTGCGTCCGGCTTATGCCGCCACTATTGGTTTTTTCGATGGCGTGCATTGCGGGCACCGTTTCTTGTTGGGAGAGTTGGGCAATATCGCGCGGCAACGCGGCTTGTCCACGATGGCTATCACATTCGACCAGCATCCGCGCAAAGTGTTGTGCAGCGACTTCCAACCCAGAATCTTGACTGAACAGCCGGAAAAAAAAAAGCTGCTGGCTGCTTTGGCGGATAAGGTGGAAGTACTTCATTTTACGCCGGATTTGGCTGCGTTGACAGCCCACCAGTTCATGCAAACCGTATTGCGGAAACGATTGAATGTGAAGACATTGTTGCTTGGTTACGACCACCGTTTCGGTAGCGATTGCCTGACTGACTTTTCGGCTTATGAAGCCATTGGCCGCAAACTCGGCATTGAAGTGTTGCGGGCCACGCAATATACCGGCGGTATGCAGCATGTCAGTTCGTCCGTTATCCGCAGATTGCTCGAGGCTGGCGATGTGCAGCAGGCGGCTGTCTTGCTGGGTCGGCCTTACCGGCTGACGGGCGTGGTCGTGGACGGTTATCGCATCGGGCGTAAGCTCGGTTTCCCGACGGCGAACCTGCAACCCTGCCATGCGGACAAGCTGATACCGAAAGCCGGAGTTTATGCCGTGGGCATACAAATCGGGGACGAACATTATTCCGGCATGTTGAACATAGGAAGCCGTCCTACGCTGGAGCAACCCGATGCACACATGAGCATTGAGGTACATATTTTCGATTTTGAGCGGGATATTTACGGCCAGACCCTGACGGTTGATTTTCGGCAGCATCTCCGCGATGAAATCCATTTTACGACCGTCGATGCCCTTCGGCAGCAATTGGAATTGGACAAACAGTCTTGCCGTAGCCTGGATAGATAGTGGTTCTTTCCAGCCTGATAGTTCCCCTGTAAAAACCGTTTGTATTTTCGTGTTTTGTTGAAAAAATATTACCTTTGCAGCCGCAACGGTTCGCTATGTTTTGCATCCGCAGAACACGATGAAAAGGGAATCGGGTGAAAGTCCCGGACAGTCCCGCTGCTGTGAGGAAACTCGGGTGGTTCCACTGGTGGAACACCTTCGCGCCACTCTTGCCACTGATTTTTTCGGGAAGGCGGTTGTGAATTTCCAAGTCAGAAGACCTGCTGTTGCATGGTTTATTCACACCTTGCGCCCTCGTGGGATAGGGCAGGACGGTTATTATGACAGGCGACAGATATTTCGGTTTTTGGGTCTGGTTTCGGGCGTTCGTGCTTATGATGTTCGGTTTTGTGGCAGTTTGCCATGCATCCGACAGTTTTGTGCTTGACACAACCGTCGTTTACGACATCCAGGAAGTTGTCGTTACGGAAAATTACCGTAATTCAGAAACCCGTTCCACCGCGCCGCTTCAAATCCTTTCGCAGAAAAAACTGGCATCGCTCAACGCATTGCAGGTGAGCGATGCGGTCAAATTCTTTTCCGGCGTTACCGTGAAGGACTATGGCGGTATTGGTGGCCTGAAAACAGTTTCAGTGCGCAGTCTGGGTGCTTCCCACACGGCGGTTTCGTACAATGGTATAACACTTTCCGATTGTCAGAATGGGCAAATTGATATTGGGCGGCTCAGCCTGGAAAATGTGGACATGCTTTCGTTGGCCAACGGCCAGGGCGACCAGATTTTTCAAGCGGCACGCTTGTTCGCATCGGCGGCGGTGCTGAACATACGCACATCGGCGCCGAAGTTTGAGGATGACCGTCCGGTAAACGGCAAACTGGCCATGCGCGGCGGCTCGTTCGGCTTGCTGAATCCTTCGGCATACGTCAATGTGCGGCTGGGTGACCGCTGGTCGATGCACGTGGATGGCGAATGGCTGTACAGCAACGGGCAATATCCCTATCTGTTGCACTACGGTTCGGCTGGAACGGACAGTGTGTCGCGGGAGCGGCGGCAAAACACCGATGTGAACAATTTGCGGGCGGAAGCCATGTTCTACGGCTCTTTTTCCGACACGGACGAAATGCAAGTGCAGGTTTATTACTACGGCAGCGAACGCGGGCTTCCCGGTGCGACGATTTATTACAACACCTTGAATTTTTCCTCGCAGCGTTTGTGGGACAACACATGTTTCGCACAGGTCCATTACAAAAAAGACTGGGACAAATGGGCGTTCCGTGTGGATGGAAAATACAATTTCGGTTATACGCGTTATCTGGATCCAACCATGCTCAACTCTGCCGGCAGGGAGGAGAACACGTACCGGCAGCAGGAATATTATGTGTCGGCCGGCGGCTTGTACAAAATCATTCCGAACTTGTCCGTTTCGCTCAATACGGATGCGTTTGTCAATACCTTGTGGGCGGATTTGACGGATTTCTCTTTCCCAATGCGTTATTCTTGGCTGACAGCCTTGGCTGTCAAGTATGTGTCGAACCGCGTGCTGGCAACGGGCAGCCTGCTCGCCACGCTGACGGAAGAACAGGTGCGCAATGGCCAGTCTGCCGACATTCCGTTCCGGCTTTCGCCCTATGCCAGCGTGTCCGTGCAGCCGTTCGGGCGTGTGGATTTGCGTGTGCGTGCATTCTACAAGAATATTTTCCGGCTGCCCACGTTCAACGATTTGTATTACGGCCGTATCGGCAATCCGGACTTGAAGCCGGAAACGACAAACCAGTACAATCTCGGGCTGACTTACAGCGTGCGCATTGGCCACTACGTGCCGCTGCTGTCGTTCACCGCCGATGCCTACCACAATGATGTGCGTGATAAAATCGTGGCCTTTCCGAGCAAGAACATTTACACGTGGACCATGCTCAATTACGGCAAAGTGAGTATCAACGGGCTGGACCTGACCGGCGAAGCGGCTTTTTATCCGTGGGAAAAAATAGGGCTATCCATTGGAGGCACTTACACCTACCAGCGTGCGCTGAATGTTACCGACCCTGACAGCAGGGAATACGGGCATCAAATACCTTATACGCCGCGCGTGTCCGGCTCGGGAAAGGCCGCGCTCGAAACGCCTTGGGTCAATTTGGCGTATTCCGTCGTGTGGAGCGGACACCGTTATGCAGTCAACCAGAATTATGCAGAGAACCGTGTGCCTGGCTACTCCGACCACAGCTTGTCTGCTTCCCGCACTTTCCATATCGGTCGCATGGAGCTTGCGTGTAGCGTGGAATGCCTGAATTTGGGCGGGAAAAATTACGAAGTAGTCCGCTATTTTCCCATGCCTGGCCGCAGTTGGCGTGCTTCCGTGCAGTGGAAATGGTAAGGAATTATGGAATAAATTTATGAAAACATGATACGGGGTTATAAAATATCGCTTTTTACATGGTGTTTGGCCGGATTGTTCGGCCTGTTTGCCTGCAACGACATGGAAGACATGCCGCATGTGGATGCGCCTACTGTCAGTGGCAAGGGACAGATATATATTCTTTCCGAAGGATTATTTAACTTGAACAACAGCACGCTTGCGCTTTACGATTTTGAGACGCAACAGTTGCAGACCGATTTTTTCCGGACTTGCAACCAGCGTGGTTTGGGCGATACCGGCAACGATATGGGCTTGTACGGCGGCAAGTTGTACATTGCCGTCAATGTGTCGAGCCAGATTGAGGTTTTGCAGGCGGCGACTGGACGTTCGCTGGCGCGTATTCCGCTGTTTAATGAGGCCGGTGTCGCACGACAGCCGCGTTACCTGGCTTTCGATGGCGGCAAGGTGTATGTTACGTGCTACGATGGTTACGTGGCGCGCATTGATACAACTTCGCTGGAAGTGGATGCGTTGGCGGCTTGCGGGCGCAATCCCGAAGGCTTGTGTGTTGCCAACGGCAAATTGTACGTGGCCAATTCGGGCGGCTTGGACAATCCCGATTATGACAATACGGTTTCCGTAATTGATTTGGCCACATTTCAGGAACGGAAGCGCGTAACCGTAGGCATGAATCCCGGACGTGTGGCAGCAGATAGCCACGGCAATGTTTATGTCGTGTCTCGTGGCAATTACGATGATGTCCCATACCGTTTCCAGAAAATTGATGGTGCAACGGACGAGTTGGCACGCTCGTTCGATGATATTCAGGCGCTCGATTTTACGATAGCGGACGATATTGCCTATATTTACCATTACAACCATGCAAGCGGCGAAAGTTGGGTCAAGGTGTTTGATTGCACGGCAGAGCAGTTGCTGCGCGACAATTTCATTACGGACGGCACAGTGCTGGAAACACCGTACAGTATCAATGCCATTGGTGGAGATGTGTATATAACCGAGGCCTACAATTTCACGGTTTGGGGCGATGTGCTTTGTTTTGGAACGGATGGCCGGCTGAACTTCCGGCTCAATGATGTCGGGCTGAATCCGAACAAAGTCGTGTTGGCGCAGTTGTCGGAAGTTGTGTCCGATACCGTGCAAACGTCTGGTTCGCCTTATATCAACCGGGTGTGGGAATATATGCCGGCCCCCGGGCAGTTTATCAACACCGAGACTTCGGCATATGAAACGGGCTTTACGGCTGATGATGTGCTGGCACAAGCCAATGCGCGGCTGTTGAAGTCGCCGGCAAAAGGCGCCTTGCTTTCGCTTGGCGCATGGGGTGGTTACATTGTTGTCGGCTTTGACCACACCATTCCGAATGTGCCCGGCAAATATGATTTCAAGGTGTATGGCAATGCCTACAACGGCAGTGCGGAGCCAGGTATTGTGTTGGTTGCAGCCGATGCGAACGGCAACGGTCTGCCTGATGACGAATGGTATGAACTGGCAGGCAGCGAATACGGCAACCCGGAAGTGTTGGCGGACTATGAAGTAACGTATTTCAGGCCGGAACAGCCTTCGGACAGCGTCTGCTGGACGGATAACCGCGGGCAGTCGGGTTATGTGCCGCGTGTTTCCTATCACGGACAGGCCTATTATCCGGCGTGGCTGGAAGCCGGCAGTTACACATTGCGGGGCAAACGTTTGCCGGGGAATGCCACCAATACGGCCACGCCGCCGGCCGAAAACTGGGTTTTGGCCTCGTTCCCGTGGGGATATGCCGACAACCAGTCCAACGCGTCCGATGGCAGCAATTTCAAAATAGACTGGGCTGTGGACAAAGACGGAAAATCCGTGCAGCTTGCGGGCATCGATTTTGTGAAAATCTACACAGCCGTGCAGCAGAATTGCGGCTGGATAGGCGAGACATCGACCGAGTTCTGCAACATTGAGGATTTGCATTACGGGCAAGATTAGTACGGGTTGCCGGTACGAATGTTTGTCTGTTTGCCGGCTACGGCAATTGTTGTGGAATTGTTGATAAAAATAAATCCGGCTTCTTTGCTTGCACGGGAAAAGTTCCTTATCTTTGCAGACGATTTACGCGATATTTGGTTTCCGCTCTCTTTTTCGGGGGAAGGAATGAAAAGGGAATCGGGTGAAAGTCCCGAACAGTCCCGCTGCTGTAAATGTCGGAGCCGGAAAAATCCGGCAGATTGCATAATCCGCAATGCCACTGGTTTGTAACCGGGAAGGCTATGCAATCGCAGGCACACAGTTGCCGCCGGCATAAGTCAGAAGACCTGCCAAGTATGTTTATGGTTATCGCTTTCGAGGAAAGAGCATAATCCACGCAATCAGAAAACGAATTGAAATAAAAAAATCGGAAGCGGCAAGCACGGCTTGTTGCAAATGATTCCCGTTTTGGACTATTTTCTTAATTGTACAATTATAAATAACGAAGAGTATGAAAAAATTAGGTCTTTATGCAATGGCCGCAATGGTCTTGATGTTTGCAAGTTGTGAAAAGGAAGAAACGACAGAAACCAGATTAATCACCTTTGAGGATGTAAACCTTGGCGAAAGCGGTTATTGGGATGGTAGCGATTTGAGCGGCACGCCGAAAACCGAGGAATCGTGGGGCTCGCAGATTACCAATTATTACGGTTCGTTTGCCGATAACGGTTTTGTTTTTGAAAATGTTTATACGTCTGATTGGTACTCATGGAAAGGTTTTGCTTGCTCGTCCCTGACGGATACGGAAACTGCGGGTTATGCGAACCAATACAGCGTTGTGGCCGGACAGGGTGCGGCAGGTTCAAAGAAATTCGCGCTTGCTTTCGATGACAATGCCACATTTACCTGCACCTATCCGGAAGGTTATACGACTTGTTCGTTGAAGAGCATGATGGTCTGCAACGGCATCTATGCTTATCTGGAAATGCGTGATGGCGGTTTCGGTAAAAAGTTTGCCGAGGGCGACTGGTTCAAGGTAACCATTACCGGCTATACGGGCGAAACCCAGACCGGTGCCGTGGAATATTACCTGGCGGATTTCCGCGATGGCAAGACGTTTATCAACAACAGCTGGGAGCAGGTGGATTTGACCCCGCTCGGTGCGCCAGAGAAAGTGGTTTTCACATTCGATGGTTCGGATAAGGGTGATTACGGTTTGAATACACCGAAGTATGTGTTCATCGACAATATCGCCGTTGAATTGGTGAAATAAAAACAATAAGAATTTAAAAACTTCGATAGACAAGGCATATTTTCTGCCATAACGTTATGCTTTGTTCGGAGCATAGCCCCGTGGGGTTGAGACAACTGTGCGGGGCTTTTTCATATCAAAAAAACATCAAAAACTCGAATTAATTATGGGATCAGCAGAAGTTATCATTGTCAAGCGTGACGGCAAACGCGAATTGTTTTCGTTGGACAAAATCAAGAATGCCATTGCCAAGGCGTTCCTGTCGGTCGGCAGTTTTGCCACGCAGGATATCATGACCGCCATTTTGAGCCACTTGAACATCTCCAACGGCATGAGTGTGGAAGAAATCCAAAACCAGGTGGAAATCGCGCTTATGTCGGAACGTTATTACAGCGTGGCCAAGTCGTTTATGCTTTACCGGCAGAAACATACGGAAGACCGCGAAACGCGCGACAAACTGAACTTCCTGATAGATTATTGCAACGCATCGAACGCGGCAACCGGCAGCAAGTATGATGCCAACGCCAATGTGGACAAAAAGAACATTGCCACTTTGATTGGCGAACTTCCCAAGTCGAATTTCATCCGGCTGAACCGCCGCCTGCTGACCGACCGTATCAAGGAAATGTATGGCAAGGAACTGTCCGACAAATACATGTATCTGCTGAACAGCCATTTCATTTACAAGAATGATGAAACGAGCTTGGCCAATTATTGCGCGAGTATCACGATGTATCCGTGGCTGATTGGCGGCACGCTGTCCATTGGTGGCAACTCCACGCCGCCGACCAACTTGAAATCGTTCTGTGGCGGGTTTGTGAACATGGTGTTCATTGTATCAAGCATGTTGAGCGGCGCGTGTGCAACACCCGAATTTTTGATGTACATGAACTATTTTATCGGCAAGGAATATGGGCAGGATTATTACCTGAACCCGGAGCGGATTGTCGATTTGTCGGTTAAACAGCGTACCATTGACAAAATGATTACCGACTGTTTCGAGCAAATCGTCTATTCCATCAACCAGCCGACCGGCGCCCGAAATTTCCAAGCGGTGTTCTGGAACGTGGCTTATTATGACAGCTACTATTTCAACAGCCTGTTTGAGAACTTTGTCTTTCCCGATGGCAGCAAACCGCATTGGGAATCGCTCAGTTGGCTGCAAAAACGCTTTATGAAGTGGTTCAACCGCGAACGCACCAAAACCGTGCTGACATTCCCGGTGGAAACGATGGCCATGCTCACCAAGGACGGCGATGTGCTGGACAAGGAATATGCCGATTTCACGGCGGAAATGTACGCCGAAGGCCACTCGTTCTTTACCTACCTGAGCGACAACGCCGATTCGCTGAGCAGTTGTTGCCGCTTGCGCAACGAGATAACCGACAACGGATTCAGTTACACGCTCGGCGCGGGCGGTGTGTCCACTGGTTCCAAAAGCGTGCTGACCATCAACCTGAACCGTTGCATACAATACGCCGTCAAGGCAGGGATGCCATATCAGGCATTTTTGCGTGAGGTGGTCGATTTGACCCATAAAGTGCAGTTGGCATACAATGAAAACCTCAAAGCCTTGCAAGCCAAAGGAATGTTGCCGCTATTTGATGCCGGTTACATCAATATCGACCGTCAGTATCTGACCATCGGAGTGAACGGTTTGGTGGAAGCTGCCGAATTTTTGGGTATCGAAATCAACGACAATCCTGCATACGTGCAGTTTGTGCAGGGCGTGCTGGGCATTGTGGAAGAATACAATAAAAAATACCGCACTAAGCATGTCATGTTCAACTGTGAAATGATTCCGGCCGAGAATGTGGGCGTGAAACATGCCAAATGGGACAAGGAGGACCATTATCAGGTGCCGCGCGACTGCTACAACAGCTACTTTTATGTAGTGGAAGATGACAAGCTGAATGTGATAGACAAATTCCGCCTGCATGGCCGGAAATATATCGAGCATTTGACGGGCGGCTCGGCGTTGCACATGAATTTGGAGGAACATTTGAGCAAGGGACAGTACCGCCATTTGCTGCGTGTGGCAGCGCAGGAAGGTTGTAACTATTTCACGTTCAACATCCCGAACACGATATGCAACGAATGTGGCCATATTGACAAGCGTTATCTGCACGAATGTCCCAAGTGCCATAGCCAAAACGTGGATTATTTGACCCGCGTTATCGGTTATATGAAGCGTGTCAGCAATTTTTCGCAGGCCCGCCAGAAAGAAGCGGCCCGGCGCCATTACGCGACTTATGAAAAGGCGGAAGCAACATGCTGAAATATACTGATTACGATATTGTTTTCCAGGAAATCCCGGATGAGGTTACGTTGGCGGTCAATTTGTCCAACTGTCCCAACGGTTGCAAAGGCTGCCACAGTCCCCATTTGATGCAGGATATTGGCGAGGCTTTGGATGAACCGGCCATCGACCGGCTGTTGGAAAAGTACGGCACATCGGTTACCTGTTTTTGCTTTATGGGCGGTGATGCGGATGTGGATGAACTGTTTTGGCGGGCAGCCTATCTGCGCCGGCGAACGGCTTTAAAGATAGGCTGGTATTCCGGTAGGGCGCAGTTGCCGCCTCAGTTCGACCCGCAACTGTTCGATTATGTGAAAACAGGCGGTTACATGGAAAAACTCGGCGGCTTGAAATCGCAGGCGACAAACCAACGCTTGTACAAAGTGACGACTGACCACAAGCTGGAAGATATTACGTTCCGTTTCTGGAAGCGGATAGGTTAGTCTTTCTCTATTAACATTTTCATGCGTTCCACGGCTCGGCGGATGGAACGCAACCCGAATGCCTCGGGATGTACATCGGCAAGCGGAATGAAACTGCATTCTGCAACATCATCAGCCGGACGCACGGCTACGTTCTCTGGCAATATGCAACGGAAAAACATATCCAATGTCGGAATTTCCAGATCGGAATAGACGTACAGGTTAGGCAGTGAAAACAGATACTCGACTGCGAGTGCTTGCGCGCCGGTTTCTTCGAGCAGTTCCCGCCGGATGGCTTCTTCGGCTGTTTCTTCATAATCCACAAAGCCTCCGGGCAAGTCCAACGTGCCGCGTGCCGGTTCTTTGGCGCGTTTGCATACCAGCAACTCGCCTTTTGTGTTGAAAATGAACGCGGCCACTGCGGCCGATGGGTTGTGGTAAAACACGAAACCGCAGTCGGCGCAACGTTTCGATTTGAAATTGTTGTCCTCGAAATGCCCGCTGCCGCAAGCCGGACAGTATTTGAATTTGTCCTTAAAATGCATAGCTGAAGCTGACGTACCAACCGCGCTGGTGTACCTTGTAATCCTTGGAAATGCTGAACATGCCGAAATCGTAGCCGCTTTGCAAACGGTATTTGTCCCACTGAATGCCGCCGCCGACACCCAACATGAAGTTGAACCGTCGCAATGTGCCGTTGCTGTACAAGTCGGTTTTGCCCGTGGCGAATGATGTCCCCGACAGTGACTCAAGATAAGCTATTTTTTCAGCAGACAGGTTGGATGTGGCATCTTGGATGTTGGCCAGGCCTATTTGGAAATCGGGGCCGCCGTATGCGAACAAAGCCAGTTTGCTCCATATTTTCTGGGTGTAAGTATAGCGTACGGGGATGTTCATCTGATGCAACCACAGGCGGTTCATCACGTATTCTTTACCATTTTCTGAAGATGTGGTGAAATGTTGTTCATTTTTGGCGTAAGCCATGTTATAGAACAATCCGGTTTGGATGCTCATGTTATAGGGGAGCAGGAAATCAACTGTTCCGCCGATTTTTCCCCCGTGGAAATAGGTGTTCCTGTACATTTCACTAACTTGATAGGGCTGATTGTAGCCTATTTCTATACGATACGTTTGTTCGCCTCTCAATCCGGTGCTTATGCATAGCAGCACAAGTGGTAGAAATATGTGTGAGATACGTTTCATAGAACAATAATCATCGTTTTTGGAAAATCTTCGGGGACAAAGATACGCAATGTTGTGTGGTTTTTCGGAAAAAGCCTTCGATGTTTAACAAAAAATGTACACTTTCTTCTGGAATGTGGCATGAAAATCAATTTGTTTTTTTGTGTCGTTTTTCTGTTATCCGTTTTTTCATAGTATCTTTGCAGCAAAAATTCGGTTGTTTTGGCAGTTTTTGCTGCAAAACACGTCTTTGCTATGGAAACCTATTTGGCCATCTTGTTGTCGTTGCTGTTTTCTGCCTTTTTCTCGGGTATGGAAATAGCTTTTGTTTCGTCCAATAAATTACGTTTTGAATTGGACAAGAAACAGCGCTCGCTGACATCGCGCATTTTGTCGGTGTTTTACCGTCATCCGCAACAGTATATTTCCACCATGTTGGTTGGTAACAACATTTGTCTTGTTATTTTCAGTATGCTGATGGCCCAATTATTGGCGCCTTATTTTTATTTTATTACCAATGATTTGTTGCTTTCGTTGGTGCAGTCAATCATTGCGACGATAATCGTGTTGTTTGTCGGCGAGTTCTTGCCCAAGACCGTGTTCCGCTACAACGCCAACCTTTGGTTGCGTGTGTTCGCGCCGTTTTTGTATATTATCTATATCGTTTTGTATCCGATTGCTATTTTCAGCACATGGATTTCGATGTTCTTTTTATGGGTTTTCCATGTCAAAATTGACCGCAGTGCCAAGGAGATGCAGTTTTCGCGTGTGGATTTAAACTATTTGATCCAGGAAAGCATGGAAGGTAGCGCGGGCGAGCAGGAAATGGAAACCGAAGTGCAGATTTTCCAGAACGCGCTGGATTTCTCCAAAGTCAAGTTGCGCGATTGTTGCGTGCCGCGCACCGAAATCATGGCTTTGCCGATTACGGCCGATACGGAATCGCTCAAAAACGCTTTTATTGAAACCGGATATTCCAAAATACTGATTTATAAAACCGATGTGGACAATATCATTGGTTACATACATGCTTCAGAGATGTTCGAACATCAGAAAAACTGGCAGGAACATATCAATACGATTCCGATTGTACCGGAAAATATGGCGGCGCAAAAACTGATGAAATTGTTCTTGCAGGAGAAAAAAAGCATTGCTGTCGTGGTCGATGAATTTGGAGGAACGGCCGGTATAGTTACTTTGGAAGATATTATGGAAGAGATTTTCGGCGATATAGAAGACGAGCACGATACACGCGAATATACGGCTGAAAAAGTTAGTGATTCGGAATATCTGTTGTCGGGACGCCTTGAAGTAGAGGAAGTTAACCGGATGTTCGGGTTGTCTTTGCCGGAGTCGGAAGAATACGAAACCATTGCAGGATTAATTTTACATCATTGCGGGCATTTCTTGAAAGTGAATGAACAGGTGAAAATCGGCGATTTCTCATTCAAGTGCCTGAAAGCGACCGATAATCGTATTGATTTACTGAAATTGATGTGTTGATTTTGCGAACCAAACATTTTTTTGTATTTTCGCACGCTCAAAAATATCCATCAAAATGGACAAATGAATATTAATTGATTATAATCAAATAACATTGAAATGGCAACATTAGAGAAAATCAGAAGCAAGGGTGTTTTATTGCTCGTTATCGTGGGCGTTGCCTTGCTGGCGTTTATCATTGGCGACTTTTTGAATTCTGGCGCCACTTATTTTAACCAATCCCGTGAAAACGTGGCTGAGATTGCAGGACAGAGCATTCATATTCTGGATTATCAGAAAGCTATCGATGAAATGACCGATGTGTACAAATTGCAGTCCGGCGTGAATGACCTGACGGAAGACCAGATGGCCCAAATTCGTACTTCTGTGTGGGAAACGATGGTCAATGAACGGCTTTTGCAGGCTGAATGCGAAAAAATCGGCTTGACCGTTACTACCCAAGAATTGGGCGAGCGCATTTTCGGCAGCAACCCGCATCCGCTGTTGAACCAGTGCCGCGCGTTCATGGATGAAAACGGACGTTTCAGTCACGATGCCGTTATGCAGTTTTACAGCTATGTGAACCAGGACGAAGCGAACCAATCGGAAGAAATCATGCGCTTGCGCAACTATTACCTGTTCTGGGAAGATGCCGTGCGTAACAGCATGTTGCAGGAAAAATATGTTGCTATCCTGGGCAAGGCCGTAACCGCTAATGCCTTGGAGGCAAAATACAATTTTGACAACCGCAAAACCACGGTTGATGTCTCGTTTGTCATGCAACCTTATTATGCTCTTCCTGATTCCACGGTCAGCGTGAGCGAAAGCGAAATAAAGTCGCTCTATTCCAAACGTAAAGAACAATACAAACAGGAACCAAACCGGACTATCCGTTACATTTGTTTCGACATCGTACCTTCGGAGGAAGACTATGAAGAAGCAAAGGTTTGGATGGAAAAACTGAAACCTGAATTTGATACGACTGATGATATCGCTGGTGTTGTGAACGCCAATTCGGATCTTATGTATGATGGCCGTAATTATTCAGAATCGACAGTTCCGACTGAATACAAGGAATTTGCTTTCAGCGGTAAGAAAGGTGATGTGACGCCAATTGAGTTCTCGGATGATACTTATCGTACGGCACGCATTGTAGAGACAGGTTTGATGGTTTCTGATTCTGTAAAATTGCGCCACATCTATTTGGCGGAAAACAATGCAGAACGCATCGACAGTATTGTAAAGGCTATCCGTCGTGGTGCTGATTTTGCTGCATTGGCAAGTAAATATTCCGTAGTTCCGCAGACGGCTGCCAATGGCGGTGAAATAGGTTGGGTTGGTGAATACGGTCTGACTCCGGAAATTGCGGGACCCGCATTCAGCAAAGCTGCTAACGAAGTGTTTACCGTAACGCAAGGACAAGGTGCGCAGATATTCCAGATTATGGAAAAGAGCAAACCGACTCCAAAAGTCAAGTTGGCGATTTTGTCACGCAAGGTAACGCCGAGCAGCCGCACATATAGTGCTTTGTATAACAGCGCAAAACGTTTTATTGTGGAGCATGGCAACATGGAAGCCTTCGAGAACGGTGCGAAAGAACAGAATCTGACTATTTTACCGGCTTTTGGATTGCAGAAAAATACGGAAAAAGTTGGTTCATTGGCGCAGTCGCGTCAGATTGTGCGCTGGGCATTTGACGAAAAAACCGACAAAGGAGATGTGTCAGATGTGTTTGAATGCAATAATTGTTTCGTTGTTGCTATTTTGAGCGAAGTTAACGATGGCGAATATCGCTCTTTGCAAAACGTGAGCGGTGAACTGAAAGCAGAACTTGTAAAGGACAAGAAAGCTGAGAAAATGATTAAGGACATGAAAGCCCTTTTGGCTACGGACAACACTCTGGAAGCTGTTGCAAAAGCCGTGAAAGCCGATGTGCAGCAAGCCGAAGGTATTAATTTCGCTTCCTATCGTTTCGGTTCTGTCGGAGTTGAACCTTATTTGGTCGGGCTTGCTCCCGTTATGGAGGTTGGCAAGGTTTCCGAGCCGGTGAAGGGCAACAATGGTGTATTCGTTATCAAGACCAGCAATCCCAAAGAGTCCGAAGCAACATACGACGAAACTTCCGAACTTATCCAGATGAATATGTACACAAGCTATTCTTTGCCGTACAGGGCTATTGAGTTGATTCGTCAAAAAGGTTCGATAGAGGATAATCGTGCTAATTTCTATTGATTTATCCATATATAAAAAAGATATTTATTTATAGTAGAAGTAGCCGTGTTATTGCGGCTGCTTCTTTTTTTTGTTTATTGGAATTTTGTACACTGAGGAGAATGAAAAATATTAGAATTTATATCAATAGCAGAAGTAGTTTTGTTTAGCTGTTTTCATGTGTTTTGATCTGATTTATCCAGCGGTTTATGGTAAATTTTCATAGATTAATATATTTTGAACTTTCTGTGAAAAATATTATCTTTGCCGCTCACTTTAAATTTATAATTATGCAAAAAATTATTCCGGTAGTTGTAGCGCTTTTGTTTTCATGTTCCCTTTCTGCCCGGCAGGTATGGTGCATGCTGACAGACAAAGGCGATGAAATTCCCATGTATTCCATTGATTATTTGTTGGCGTCCGATACGGAGGCCGCATTTACCGTTGTCTTGAAGGATGGCTCGAGGGTCTTGGATGTGGAAAAAGCCACATTCCGGCTTTCCCAACTTTCTACGGAAGTCCAAAAACCTGTTTCCGAAACCGTTTCATTGTATCCGAATCCAGTGTCGCATACTTTGTTCCTATCCGGCTATGAGGACAGGCAAGTGCAGCTTGTTGCGCTTAACGGCTCTGTTATCAAAGAAATAAGGATAACGCAACAAGAGCAAGGCATTGATGTGAAAGATTTGCCGGCTGGTATTTATATTTTACGCTCGCCGCATAACTCCATCCAGTTTGTAAAACAATAAAAACAACATGGCAATGAAAAAGAAAATCATATTTTATATTTGCACAGCTGGTTTGTTGCTGCAAAATGTGCAGGCACAATTCATCGTTGAAAAAAACGATGGCACATCAATAAATGAATTGAAAGACCAGTCCAGTTTTACCCAGAACGGTGATGCGGAGCAATGGGCTTATGGAGATGAATATGTGGCAGGAAACGACTTGGCGAATATCGCTTATGTGCGGCGCGCTTTTCCATCCGTGCCTTTTGACAGCCACTTGTATTACGGCCGTTCGTTGCTGACGGAACAGGAACAAAAGGCTTATGACCATTTGCTGTACACGCTGTTGACTTATCGGCCCGAACAGGGTTCGACAACAAGGCGTATCCCTGTTGATTTCGCATCGGCAGGCATTGAGGTTACCTATGACCAGTTGCTGACTATTGGAAAATACATGCAATCCGATGAACCGCGTTTGCTGATGGTGCAATCCATTGTCCCCAGAGGCCATGCCACGGATATGGTTGCCCCACCTGCCGGCAACGTGGGCACGGTGTATTATGAAGCGCGTTTTTATAACGTTTCTACGGCATATACCATACAGGCAAACAACATGTTCAAGGTTGAAACGGCTGCGACACGGATTCTTGATAAGTTGCAGCCGGACATGGATGATGCCCAGAAATTCCGTGTGTTGCACGATGAATTTATCAAACTGGCCAGCTACGGCGGTATGTCCACCGGTAACTCCGGCACGATAGAGGGTGCGTTCATCCCGAACCAATACGGCTATCATGCCATTGTGTGCCAAGGATATGCCAAAGGTTTGCAGTATCTGTGCCAGCGGGCCGGCATTCCGGTCATTTATGTTACGGGAACGGCATCTTACAGTGAGCCGCCGGTTGACCATGCTTGGAACATGGTGCAGATAGGAGGACAATGGTACCATGTTGATCCGACCAACGATGACCCGCCTACCGGCGCGACGATTCCTGTGCGTTATGAGGATTTCCTGCAATGCGACGCAGATTTCCTGCATGACCATGTTCCCGGCGTTTCCACGCAAGGTGAGCCGGTTTCTTATCCCGAATTTCCGCCGGTGGCGCAAGAGAGCTATCCGCTCGAACAGACCGAGTATCCGCGTCAATGACATTTTCAGGGATGCATTTGGTTGTTTGGAAAAAATGTTGTACTTTTGCAACCGAAGTTTTTGAAGGGGACCTCCAAGTCCCCTTCGTTATTATTCAATAACGTAGAGTGCAATGATTGACAAAGGCAATTTGACTGCTGTCGTGGAAGAATATTTGTCCGGGAGCAATTGTTTCTTGGTCGATTTGACAGTTACGCCCGACAACCGCATTACGGTGGAAATTGATTCGGCCGAGAGTGTTTCCATTGATTTTTGCGCGGATTTGAGCCGGCATATCGAAGCCAATCTGGATCGTGAAACAGAAGATTTCGAGTTGGAAGTGGGTTCGGCCGGGCTGACTGCCCCATTCAAGATTTTGAAGCAGTACGAAAAAAATATTGGCAACCAGGTGGAAGTCCTGACTTGTGACGGCCGGAAACTGCGTGGCCTCCTGAAAGCAGCGACGCCCGAACATTTCATTTTGGAAATAGAGAAACAGGTGAAGCCGGAAGGTGCCAAACGTAAAATAACCGTGCAGGAAGCGCTTACATTTGCATATTCTGAAATAAAGTACACAAAATATCTAATCCTATTTAAATAAGTATGGCTAAAAAAGAAACCGTCAATCTGATTGACACCTTTTCAGAGTTCAAGGAACTGAAAAACATTGACCGAAAGACCTTTATCGGTGTTATGGAAGAATCGTTCCGCAACGTTATTGCCAAAATGTTCGGAACCGATGAAAACTATGATGTCATTGTGAATCCGGACAAAGGCGACTTCGAAATTTACCGCAACCGTGTCATTGTGCCCGATGGCGAGTTGAAGAACCCGAATATGGAAATAGCCTTTTCGGAAGCCCGTACCATAGACGAGGAATGCGAACTCGGCGAAGAAATCACGGACAAGGTCGATTTCCTGAAATTTGGGCGTCGTGCCATCCTGACTTTGCGCCAGACGCTTGCAGCCAAGATTCTGGAACTGCAAAAGGAAAGTTTATATACGCGTTACAAAGATATGGTCGGCCAGATTGTTACGGCGGAACTTTACCAGATATGGAAAAAGGAAATGCTCTTGCTGGATGAGGATGGGAACGAACTGTATTTGCCGAAGTCGGAACAAATCCCGACTGATTTTTACCGTAAAGGCGACATGGTCCGTGCCGTTGTGTTGCGTGTCGATAACAAAAACAACAATCCGCGCATTATCTTGTCGCGTACAGCTCCGGTGTTCCTGCAACGCCTGTTTGAACTGGAAGTGCCGGAAGTGCATGACGGTTTGATTACCATAGTCAAGATTGTGCGTGTCCCGGGCGAACGTGCCAAAGTGGCGGTTGAGTCCTTCGATGAACGCATAGACCCGGTGGGCGCATGTGTCGGCATCAAGGGAGCACGTATCCACGGCATTGTGCGTGAGTTGCGTAACGAAAATATCGATGTAATCAATTACACCACCAACCCGAGCCTGTTCATTGCCCGTTCGCTGAATCCTGCAAAAATATCTTCCATTAGCCTGCACGAAGATACGAAACGTGCCGAGGTTTATCTGAAGCCGGAAGAAGTCTCGCTGGCCATAGGCAAGGGAGGACTGAATATCAAACTTGCGGGTATGCTGACCGGCTATGAGCTGGATGTGTTCCGTGAAACCGATGATGACGATGTCGAGGGAGAAGATATTTATTTGGATGAATTTTCCGATGAAATCGATGGCTGGGTAATAGATGCCTTGAAAGCTATTGGCTGCGATACCGCCAAGGATGTTTTGGCAATTCCGCGTGACGAATTGATACATCGTACAGACCTTGAGGAGGAAACCATCGATGATGTATTGCGCATTCTGAATGCGGAATTTGAAGAGGAAGAGGCGGGAGAATAAAATTCCCCTCCTCCTTGTCGTACCGTCGGAGAACCGATGGAATTTTGAAGAAGAATCGTTTGCTTTTAACATAATAAATCAGACTGTATGGCAATAAAACTAAGTAAAGCATGTAAGGAATTGAACGTAGGTATGTCCACTGCGGTAACTTTTTTTGCAAAAAACGGACATAAGATAGCGGAAGACCCGAATGTCAGGATTGACGATGACTTGTATCTGATGCTTGCCAAGGAATATAACAAGGATATGGCTCTGAAATTGGAGTCGGAACGCTTGTTGCAGGAGCGTCAGATGAAAGCCAAGGCCGAGGAGTTTGTTGCCACTGCACCGGCGGAGCCGGTGCATGAAACAGAGCAGGAAACAATAAACGTTTCGGTTGACGTGCAACCGCATGTAAAAACAGTCGGGCATATCGACCTTGATTCTTTGCAGAAAGGAAAAGCGGCCTCGAAAGAATCGGATGAAAAAGTAACGGCACAAGTTCCCGTGCCGGAACCGGTTGGCAATAAACCTGTTGAAGCAGCAGAGATGCCGGAACCAGTATCTCCTGCACCGCAAGCGGAAGAGGCAAAGGTTGAAGAACCTGCTGTACCTGTGTTTGGTGGCGAATTGTCCGGACAGGACGAAGATGGAGAAGAATATTTTGAAGAAGATGACAATGCGGAAGCAAACGCAGATTTTGCCGATGAGGAGGATGAAGAGGAAAATTACGCCGAAGACGAATCGTCCGACCATGAGTATGAAGATGAATCTGAGGATGATAATCTTCCTAAAAACAATTTGTTGCCCGAGGATGATGACGATGATGTTTTTGTCATAAGAAGGCCTCGCATAGAGAAAACGCCCGTCGTTGTAGGAAAAATCGATTTGGATCAGTTGAACCAGAGCACGAGGCCAAAGTCGAAAACCAAGGAGCAGAAAAAGAAAGAGCGCGAAGAAAAATATCGCCAGCAACAGGAGCAGAAAAAAACACGGTCCGACAAGAACTGGAACAATAAGACCGATGATGAAACCGAACCGCGCAAGAAACGCGAACGAATCAAACAAGGCCGTATAGATCTCAGTAAGCCGCAGGAAATCAGGAAAGAAAAGAAACATGCCAAACGTCCGTTGCGTACGGAAATCAATGAAGAAGATGTACAGAAGCAAATAAAGGAAACGTTGGCAAGGCTTTCCGGTGCTAAAAACAAAGGCAAAGGAGCCAAATACAGGAAAGAAAAACGTGAACATGTCCGTGCCGTCCAAGAAGAGCAGTTAATGCTTGAACATGAACAGGAGAAAGTACTTAAATTGACTGAATTCGTAACAGCAAATGAATTGGCCGTTATGATGAATGTTTCTGTGAACCAGGTGATAGCAACTTGTATGAGCCTTGGATTGATGGTGTCAATTAATCAGCGTTTGGATGCGGAAACGATTAATATTGTGGCGGAGGAATTCGGCTTTACGACTGAATATGTCGATGCGCACGTAATGGAAACTATTAATGAGGATGAGGCTTATTCAGATGATGATTTGGTCGCTCGTGCACCGATTGTTACAGTTATGGGACACGTTGACCACGGTAAAACTTCGTTGCTTGACTACATTCGTAAAACCAATGTGATAGCGGGTGAAGCCGGAGGAATTACGCAACACATTGGTGCGTATAATGTCAAGTTGGAGAACGGACAACGCATTACATTCTTGGATACTCCCGGACATGAGGCATTTACGGCTATGCGTGCACGTGGTGCCAAAGTGACTGACTTGGTTATTATCATTGTTGCAGCTGATGACAATGTTATGCCGCAGACTGTGGAAGCTATTAACCATGCTTCGGCGGCTGGCGTCCCGATTATTTTTGCCATAAACAAGATAGATAAACCCGGTGCGAATCCCGATAAGATCAAGGAAACGCTAGCCAACATGAATTACTTGGTGGAAGAATGGGGCGGGAAATACCAGTCGCAGGACATATCGGCCAAGAAAGGTATCGGTGTCGCTGAATTGCTGGAAAAAGTCTTGCTTGAAGCCGAGCTGCTGGAACTCAAAGCCAACCCGAAACGGCGTGCTATTGGTTCCATCATTGAGTCGTCGCTTGACAAGGGGCGCGGCTATGTAGCGACGGTGCTCGTGCAAGATGGGACGTTGCACATGGGCGACATCGTTTTGGCAGGGACGCACCACGGACGTGTCAAGGCCATGTTCAACGAGCGTAACCAACGCATAGATGAGGTCCGTCCGGGCGAACCGGCGTTGATTCTCGGCTTGAACGGTGCCCCGCAGGCCGGCGATAATTTCAATGTTGTGCCGACCGAGCAGGAAGCTCGCGATATAGCCAATAAGCGCGAGCAGTTGCAACGTGAACAGAGCATACGCACAAAGAAACACTTTACGTTGGATGAGCTGGGACGCCGTATAGCGCTTGGCGATTTCAAGGAACTGAACATTATTGTGAAAGGCGATGTGGACGGCTCCGTGGAGGCTTTGTCGGATTCGTTGCTGAAACTTTCTACGGAAAACATTCAGGTAAATGTCATCCACAAGGCAGTCGGTGCCATTTCTGATTCCGATATCCTGTTGGCCGTCGCATCGAACGCCATCATTTGCGGTTTCCAGGTACGCCCGACGGCATCGGCACGCAAAATGGCCGAACGCGAGGAAATAGACATTCGCTTGTATTCCATTATTTACGATGCAATCGAGGAAATCAAGGCGGCGATGGAAGGTATGCTTGCGCCCGACATCAAGGAAGAAGTCACGGCCACATTGGAAATCTTGGAAGTGTTCAAGATTACGAAAGTGGGTTCGGTGGCCGGATGTATTGTCCGTGAGGGCAAAATCAAACGTACCAACAAGGTGCGCGTCATCCGCGATGGAATCGTAGTTTTCACTGGCGAACTGGCTTCGTTGAAGCGCATGAAGGAAGACGTGAAGGAAGTCGGCGTCAACTTTGAATGCGGCTTGAATGTGAAAAACTACAATGATATCAAAGTTGGTGATTTGATTGAGGCTTTCGACGAAGTGGAAGTCAAGAAAGAATTATAGCTGTTGTTTTTAATAGTTTGTTTTAATGTTGTTTGAAAGGCCGCATCGGAAACCGATGTGGCCTTATTTTGTGATGTCGTAGCCCCAAATCCGCTATGTTGTTGCTTACGTCCGAACTTTATCGTATTTTTGTAACAGTATTATTGTAAAACAGGAAAAATTCCAACATTTTGCACACTATGGAACAAGCTATATTAGTCGGATTGGTTACGCCTTCACAGCCGGAAGACCGCACGCGGGAATATCTTGATGAACTGGCCTTTTTGGCCGATACGTCGGATATAAAACCCGTGAAAAGGTTCATGCAGAAAGCTGATATGCCGAACACGAATACGTATGTCGGCGAAGGGAAACTTGCCGAGATAAAGGCCTATATCGATGAGCACAAGGAAGAAACCGATTTGGTTATTTTTGATGATGAATTGTCGCCGCGGCAGTTGCGCAACATCGAGAAGGCGTTGAACATACGCATCATGGACCGCACGATCCTGATTCTGGAAATCTTCGTGCGGCGTGCGCAGACATCGTATGCCAAAACGCAGGTGGAAATGGCGCAGCTGCAATATATGTTGCCGCGCCTGACCCGCATGTGGTCGCACCTTGACCGGCAACGGGGCGGTGGCGTGACGGGGCGCGGCATGGGCGAAACGCAGATAGAAGCGGACAAACGTATTATCAAGAGCCGCATCGCCTTGCTGAAAGAGGACTTGAAGAAGATAGACCGCCAAATGGCCACCCAGCGGCAAAACCGCGGCAAACTGGTACGGGTGGCACTGGTCGGCTATACCAATGTCGGCAAATCGACCATCATGAACCTGCTCAGCAAATCGGAAGTGTTTGCCGAGAACAAGCTGTTTGCCACGCTGGACACGACGGTGCGCAAGGTAACCATCGGCAACCTGCCGTTTTTGTTGTCCGACACGGTCGGTTTTATCCGCAAATTGCCCCACCATCTGATAGAATCGTTCAAAAGTACGCTGGATGAGGTCCGTGAGGCCGATTTGCTTATCCACGTGGTGGATATTTCGCACCCGAACTTTGAAGAACAGTACGAGGTCGTGTGCCAAACCTTGAAGGATATAACCGGCACGGAAAAACCGTCTATTTTGCTGTTCAATAAAATTGATGCGTTCACTTATACGCCCAAGGATGCCGATGACCTTTCGCCGATGAGGCGCGAAAATTACAGCCTGGACGATTTGAAGAAAACTTGGATGGGGCGTATGCATGAAAACTGCTTGTTCATTTCCGCCCGGCAGAAGGAAAATATCGAGTCGCTCAAAAAGTTGATGTACGATAAAATTAAGGCCATCCACATAGAACGTTACCCGTATAATGACTTCCTTTTCCAATATGCGGACGAGGCAGAATGATATTTTTTCGGAAAGTAATGTTGTAGAACATAAAACTTGATGCCGTTTTTTGCCGTTTTTTTTTTACATTGCACGCCAATTTCGCGCAAGCGGGATAAAACAGAAGATTTTTACTTAACTTGTTATTAATTAATATCTTATGAAATTGTATCAATCAAATGAAATTAAGAACATCTCGTTGTTGGGAAGTTCTGGCTCTGGGAAAACCACTCTTGTAGAAGCCATGCTTTACGAGAGTGGAGTTATAAAACGTCGTGGTTCCGTTGAAGCAAAGAACACGGTTTCCGACTATTTCCCAGTAGAAAAGGAATACGGTTATTCCGTGTTTCCCACAGTCATTAACCTGGAATGGCTCGGCAAGAAACTGAACATCATAGACTGCCCGGGTTCGGACGATTTCATCGGTGGAACGGTAACATCGCTGAATGTTACGGACACCGCTATTATCTTGCTGAATGCGCAAAATGGCGTTGAAGTAGGCACGCAAAATCATTTTCGTTATACCGAACAGCATAAGAAACCGGTTATTTTCCTGATTAACCAGCTTGACCATGAAAAAGCCGATTATGACAAAACCGTGGAGCAACTCAAAGAACTCTATGGCGGCAAAGCTGTACAAATTCAATATCCGATTTCCGTCGGCCCGGGTTTCAACGCCTTGGTGGATGTGCTGAAAATGAAAATGTACCAATGGAAACCCGAAGGCGGCGAGCCCCAGATTCTTGACATTCCTGCTTCAGAAATGGACAAAGCCAAGGAACTTCATAACCTTTTGCTTGAAGCGGCTGCCGAGAATGATGAAACTTTGATGGACAAATTCTTTGAACAAGGTGCCTTGGAAGAAGAAGAAATGCGTATAGGTATCCGCAAAGGTCTTGTTTTGCGTGATGTATTTCCCATTTTCTGCGTGTGCGCCGAGAAAGACATGGGCGTGCGCCGCTTGATGGAGTTTTTGGGCAACATTTCGCCTTCCGTGTCGGTGGCAACCAAACCCGTTACACTTGATGGTAAGGAAGTAAGCCCCGATGAAAACGGTCCTACAAGTATCTATATTTTCAAAACGAGTGTGGAACCGCATATCGGTGAAGTTTCCTATTTCAAGGTTATGAGCGGCGAAGTGAAATCCGGTGATGACCTTGTGAATATGGACAGAGGAACAAAAGAGCGTATTACGCAGTTGTATGCCGTTGCCGGCCAGGTGCGTGTCCCGGTTGATGAGCTGAGTGCCGGTGATATCGGTGCCACCGTAAAACTGAAAGATTCACGTACGGGTAATACGTTGAATGAAAAAGGTTGCGATTTCCATTTTGGTTCTATAAAATATCCGGATCCGAGATACCGCCGTGCTATCAAGCCACAGAATGAGGCGGATGCCGAAAAACTGAGCGAAATCTTGACCCGTATGCATGAAGAAGATCCCACTTGGATTGTCGAGCAGTCCAAGGAACTGAAACAGACCATTGTGTTCGGTCAGGGAGAATTCCATTTGCGCACTTTGAAATGGCGTCTGGAAAACAATGATAAAATGATGGTGGAATTTATCGAGCCGAAGATTCCGTATCGTGAAACCATTACGAAAGCCGCCCGTGCTGATTATCGCCATAAAAAACAGTCGGGCGGTGCCGGGCAGTTCGGCGAAGTTCACTTGATTGTGGAGCCGCTTGTTGAAGGTGTTCCAGCCAAGGATGTCTATAAGTTTAACGGCCAGGAATTCCGTATTTCGGCTCGCGATGTGCAAGTCTATCCCTTGGAATGGGGCGGTAAGCTCGAACTGGTGAACAGCATTGTGGGTGGTGCCATTGATGCGCGTTTCATTCCGGCCATTTTGAAAGGTGTTATGGATCGTATCGAACAAGGCCCGCTGACCGGTTCGTATGCGCGTGATGTACGTGTTATTGTGTATGACGGAAAAATGCATCCGGTGGATTCCAATGAAATTTCGTTCCGCTTGGCAGGACGCAACGCATTTGCTGCCGCCTTCAAAGAGGCCGGCCCAAAGATTCTGGAACCGATTTACGATTTGGAAATCATGGTGCCGTCCGACAAAATGGGTGATGTCATGAGCGACTTGCAAGGGCGCCGCGGTATTATCATGGGTATGCACAGTGAAAAAGGTTTTGAAAAACTGACCGCCAAAGTTCCTTTGAAAGAACTGAGCAGCTATTCCACGACATTGAGTTCCATAACCGGCGGACGTGCCTCGTTCGTAATGAAGTTTGCAAGCTATGAGCTTGTGCCGGCCGATGTCCAGGAAAAACTGTTGAAGGAATACGAGGCAACCCAACAGGACAAAGAATAAAACCGGAAACAGCCTGTTTGTTTGCAGGCATATTGGAAAAGCAAACGAATTCATAAGGGATTCGTTTGCTTTTTTTGTGGGAGGGCTGTCGGCAGACGCATGTTGGGACGGACAGCCTGATGCCGTAACTTTTTTGAAACATGTTTTACAACCGAATATAATACGATTGTCCTATTTTCGTAACATGACACCTCTACTTTTGCCCCCGAAAAAAATAGAGTAACGAAATATGGGATTGAGAAACGCTCTCCTCGCTATTTTAATAGCAACCTGCGCCGGTCGTGCATGGCCGGCCGTGCTTTCCGGGACGGTGACGGACAAGCAAACCACCGAACCCCTGATAGGCGCATCCGTGCAAATTATAGGAACTACGCTTGGTACGATTACCGATTTTGATGGTAATTTCATTTTGTCCGGATTGTCGGATGGTACCTATGATCTGGAAGTCCGTTATATCAGCTATAATACAGTCATCCAGCGCGAAGTCCGCATTTTTGGCGAAACCGTGCTACATTTTGAGTTGGAACCAGCGGATCTGGCTTTGCAGGATGTGGAAGTGGTAGCGAAGCGCAACCGCGAAAGCGAGAATATCCTGCTGCTGGAGCAGAAACAAAGTCTGTTGGCGGTGCAGGCAATCGGAGCCAAGGAAATGTCGCGCAAGGGTGCCGGCGATGCGGAAGCGGCGGTGACGCAGATTTCTGGTATATCCAAGCAGGAAGGTGTAAAAAACGTGTTTGTACGGGGATTAGGTGACCGTTATAATGCTACGACACTGAACGGTTTCCCGATTCCATCGGAAGATCCGGAGTATAAAAATGTGGCCCTTGACTTTTTCGGTTCGGACATGATTCGGAATATCGATGTCAATAAGGTATTCGATGCGTCCACAAACGGCGATGTCGGTGGTGCGGCCATCAATATCAATTCCAAGGAACTATTAGGCGAATCGGCGTTTGGTGTGGAAATCGAAGGCGGCTTAAACAGCGAAATACCGGGGACAACGTTTTTGAGCCAGGATGGGGTCAATTATCTGGGTATGGCCAATGCAGTCCGCCCGACAGATGGGAAGTTCGATTTCCCGAACAGCCTTGACCCGTCTGTTGTTGCTTTGCCTGTAAATCATAGTTTTGCGCTTTCCGGCGGCAGGCAGTTCCGTTTGGGTGCGGCAGGTAATCCGCTTTCGGTTTTTGTCGTGGCATCGCATTCCACGGATTATGCCTATACGCAGGAAACTGTACGCAGTGCGACAGCCGATGGGACGGTTTACCAGGACCAGGCCGGCAACAAATATTCCATCAGCACAAACCAGCTTGTGCTGGCCAATGTGGATTTTGGCATGGGCAACAAACACGGGCTGTCATATAATTTCATGCTGCTCCATGTGAACGATGAATATGTAGGCGACTACGCCGGTATGCATACCGAAAAATTCCAGGCTGCCGATGATTATTACGGTTTTTCGCGCCGCCAGCAGAACAATGACAACTTGCTGCTTACGCAACAGTTGCTGACCGAATGGACGCTTGCCGAACGATGGAAGTTGGATGCGGGCGTTTCGTACAACAATATGAAAGGCTTGGAACCCGACCGTCGGGAAAATTACCTCACCCGCCGCTCCGATGGCACTTATAATCTGACGGGAAGCAACCGGCAAAAACGTTTTTTCTCCGAATTGCACGAAAACGATTTCAATGCAAAACTGAATGTGCGCTATAAATTGAGCAAGAAACTCGATATGGAGCAGTCGAACATTGCTTTCGGTTACAGCGGCCGGTTTATAAATGACCGATTCGAGGCCGTGGAATATAATTTTGGAGCCTATCCGGGAACCTATGTGTTGGATGGCCTGAGATTGGACAGCTTGTATAATTCCGCGAATTATGATGCCGGCAGATTCAGCATGGTCAAGGGTGACTTGAATACGTACCGTGTTTCCAAATATATCAATTCCGGCTATGTGGAAGCGACGCATCGTTTCACCAAAGCCTTGACCGCCAATGTGGGACTGCGTGCGGATTATGTGAACATGACGGTGGACTACCGCGTGCAGCATGTCAGTCCCGGCAGCGAGGAATTGGACAAACTCTACTGGTTGCCAAGCCTGAACCTGCGCTATGATTTCAATGACAAACACAGCCTGCGTTTCGGGGCAAGCAAAAGCTATACGCTACCGCAGTCCAAGGAAATATCGCCTTACCAGTATGTGAATATCGGTTTTGCCAGCCAGGGAAACCCGAATATCAAGCCATCGGACAATTATAATGTTGATTTGAAATGGGATTTTTACCTGAGCGCGTCGGAGCTGTTTTCCGTATGCGGTTTCTACAAACATATCGTTAACCCGATAGGTCGTGTGGACCAAGGAAACTCAGCCGGCTTGCTGACGTATGACAATATCGGCAAATATGCCACGGTGGCCGGCGCGGAAGTTGAATTGCGCAAAAACCTGCTGAATATTACCGATGAAAACGGCAATCGCGGCAATAAGTTGTCGTTGGGTTGGAACGCTTCCTATATTTACACGAATTTGTTGCTTGATATTGCCAATACGGAACAGCGGAACAGCCGCCTGGAAGGGGCATCGCCATTCATTACGAATCTGGATTTGTCGTACAGCTTGACGGCGGGCGAGCGGAACCTGACGGCCTCGGTAGTGCTGAATTATTTCAGTGACCGTATCCACACAATCGGTACGCGGCAATATAACGACATTATTGAAAAAGGCGTCGTTACGCTGGATGTGGTTGCTTCTTTTGCGCTGGGCAACCATATCACGTTGAAGCTGAAAGCAGCCAATTTGTTGAATCCAGTCCATCGCCTGGTTCGTGAAATTGGCAATGGTGCGGGGACGGTTGTCCTGAATGAATATCGGAATGGCATGAATGCCAGTTTTGGAGTTGTCTTTGATTTGTAGCGGAACGTTTTTTTGACAGATAAGAAATAAGCATAATTGCATAAACCCAAGTTTAATTTAATTGAACAGAAAAATGAAAAAGTATTTTTTGAATCTTATGGCTGCGGCCATGATGGTTGCAACGGCAACATTCGTATCGTGTGATAACAGCGGTAATGACGCTCCTGAGGTGACGGAAAACACCCTGAGCGGCAGCATTACGGAAACCAAAGTGCTCGATGCCAACACGGTTTACACCATTACTGGGCCGGTTATTGTGGAAGATGGAGGTGTGCTCGACATTCCTGCGGGAACGACGATTAAAGCCCAGAAAGGTTTCAGCAATTACATTTTGGTTTTGCAGGGCGGCAAAATTTACGTTCGTGGAACTGCTTCACAGCCGGTTCGCATGACGGCCGATGTGGACAATGCGCAACAAGGCTATTGGGGTGGTCTGATTATCAACGGTAAAGCTCCGATTTCGGGCAATGGTACTGGTTCTACCGAAATCAACTCCGCTTATGTGTACGGAGGAGATGATGCCGCCGACAACTCCGGGGAAATCACCTATTTGATTCTGGAATATACCGGCGCGCGTTCCAGTGCCGATGTGGAACATAACGGGCTTACGTTGAACGGCGTAGGCAACGGGACCAAAATCGAGAACGTATTTGTGCCGAATGGTGCGGACGATGCCATCGAGTTTTTCGGCGGTACGGTAAACGTGAAAAACTTCCTGGCTGTAAACCCGGATGATGACATGTTCGATTTCACGCAGGGTTACAGCGGAACGCTGGAGAATGCTTACGGTATCTGGGATGCCGATTATGCCAGCACGGAGGAAGACCCGCGCGGCATAGAAGCGGATGGCAATTTGGACGGCCTCTCGCCCGATGAAGCCGGCCAATCCGATTTCAAGGTGCTGAATGTAACGTTCGATTTGCGTTTGGCCGCAAGCCAGGAGGAAGGTTTCTATATGCACGACGTGATTAAAGTGCGCCGTGGAGCCAAAGCGACCATAACGAATGCGCTCGTGACAGGAAAAGGACAGGCCAAAGACTTGATTGACCTGACTGACGGCAAAGGTAATGGCAATACGGCATCGGTTATCAGCCTGACCAACAATTTGGAAGCGGCTGTTTCCGGCAAGGAAATCAATCCGGCTGATGGTTATGCCGATGTGAAGGTGAAAGCAGGCAATACCGGTTGCCCGACAGACATATTCAGCTGGACAGGTTATGCCTTTTAAGGCTTCAACCGACTAAAAAACATGCGACCGGGAATCTGTTTCCGGTCGTTTTTTAACTTTACCGAAAATGAAGAAATTTGTTGCTATTACGTTGTTGCTCACGCTTTGGTCCGTGCAGGCGCAACAGCCGGCGGGTATCACGCAAGTGGATGGATTGTTTTTTACCGACCAGACCCAAACGCATTTGTATTCAGGAGAATATCGTGAATATTATGACAACGGCGCGTTGAAAACGGAAATCTATTTGCACGAAGGCAGGCCGGAAGGTTCGTATGTCATTTATTTTCCCAACGGGAAACCACAGGAAGTGCGTGCCTACCGCAACGGGAAGTTCCACGGAATCTGGCGCACCTACAACGAGGCAGGGACGCTGGTGTCCGAAGCATCTTATGAAAATGACCTTAAACACGGTGCGTGGTATGTCTGGGACGATACGGGCATTATGCGTTATGAAATGCATTATGACAAAGGGCGGAAGTCCGGAACGTGGTATATGTGGGATGAAAAGGGGAAACTCATTTCAGAGAAAAAATACTCCGATTGAATCTTAACAGGTTTGTAATACGATTCACATACGGCTGCAACATGGCCAGCCTACTTTTGCGGCGTAAAACAAAAAGACATAGAAGATGAAAAAAACGATTGTTTTCCTGATGTTTTTCCTTCCGGCCCTGTTGGCCAAAGCTGAGCCGGAACCCGTATCGGAACCCGCTCCTGCGGCTACTGTTGTTGAACTGCCTGCACAAAAAACGCTGTCGGGTGTCGTTTATGACATGGATTCCGCCGAAACCTTGGCAGGCGTGAGCATTACGGCCAACGGGCAGAAAGTCTATACCGACCTGGATGGCAGGTTTTGTCTGGATAATTTGTGCGAGGGCACATGTACATTGACTGTCAGCTTGATTTCCTACCAGGAACAAACCTTGGAAATAGATTTGGATAAAACCGGTACGCTTGACATAAAACTGGCGCAACGTTAAGCTACTTGAAAATCAATCTTACTATAAGAGAGCAACTTTCCCCGAACCGGGGCAGGTTGCTTTTTTTGTGCTTTTTGAAACGAAAGTGTAACATATATTACATACCTTTGCAACACGGGAGTGCTTATTTTGCAGCCGTAAAAACGCAGTTATTAACTTTTAGGAATACGTTTATGAAGATTCTGGTAGTGGACGATGAGGAGGATTTGTGCGAGATTTTGCAGTTCAACCTCGAAACCGAAGGTTATGAAACCGATGTGGCATATTCTGCCGAAGAAGCCCTGCAACATCACTTGCCGGATTATGATTTGCTTTTGCTTGATGTGATGATGGGTGAAATGTCCGGCTTCAAAATGGCTAAAATCGTGCGTTCCAATCCGGAAACGGCCGATATCCCCATTATTTTTCTGACGGCCAAAGACACGGAAAACGATGTGCTTACGGGTTTCAACATGGGGGCTGATGACTATATTTCCAAGCCTTTTTCGCTGAAAGAGGTTTTGGCACGTGTCAAAGCTGTTTTGCGCCGCCGTTATGGACGGGACAATCGTGGTAATCAAGAAAATACCGTTTTGTCGCATGAGCGTTTGCAGTTGCATGTCGGCAATAAGAAGGTGTTGCTCGACGGGCAGGAAATACCTTTCACCAAAAAGGAATTTGAAATGTTGAAACTCTTCCTTGAAAACAAGAACCGTGTATTCAGCCGCGATGAAATCCTGTCGCATGTCTGGACGGATGAGGTTTGCGTGCTCGACCGTACGGTCGATGTGAACATAACGCGCCTGCGCAAGAAAATAGGCCCTTACGGCAAAAACATCGTAACCCGCTTGGGCTACGGATATACTTTTGAAGCATGAAAAATATGAAGCTAAACAAACGCTTGTTTTGTTATTTTTCCAGCATTTTTTTGCTGTTGATGACGGTTATTGTCCTTTTCCAATATCAGCGTGAAAAAAAATACCGTGTTGGGCAATTGGAAGCGCAGCTGGAAACCTGTAACCGACTGATCCATAATTTTGCGGTCGATACGGATTTGCATGAGTCAGGGGGTTATGCTGGCCTTTGCCGTCTGTTCCCCGACACGGCATTGCGAATTACGCTGGTTGCACTTGACGGGCGTGTCCTTTTCGACTCGACGGCCGACACCATCCAGTGGGAAAACCATCTGACCCGGCCGGAAATACAGGAGGCGCGCAAAAAAGGGAGCGGGCGGAGCATACGCATGTCCGGTTCAGTCAACCGTTCCTTTTACTATCTGGCACATGCTTTTCCGGACATGTATGTCCGTACGGCGTTGCCTTATACGCTGACGTTGCGCAATACGCTCGGTGCCAATATGGGATTCCTATACCTAATGGCGGCATTGTTTGTCGTGGTGATTATTGTGGTTTATATCATTGCCGCACGGTTTACAAGCAGTTTGCAGAACCAGGAAATACAAATGCGCCGCCAGCTGACACAGAACATTTCCCACGAATTACGCACGCCAGTGGCGGGTATCTCCGGCTATTTGGAAAGCATTTTGTCCAATCCGGGCTTGCCGTCCGAAAAGCAACATTTCTTCATTGAACGTTCCTACCAGCAGGCGCAGCGGCTTACGGCACTTATACAGGACATTTCCACCCTGAACAAACTCACCGAGAACCAGGATTTGTATGAGAAGGCCGATTGCGATTTGTCGCGTATCATTGCGGCCGTATTGCAGGATGTGCAGCCGCAAAAGGAGGCTCATCATGCGGAAATCGTCGTGGACATTCCCGACCGTATGCCCATACGCGGCAACCGTAATTTGCTGTATTCCGTTTTCAGGAACATGATAGACAATGCCTTGGCCTATGCGGGCGACGGCTGCACTACAACGGTGAAACTTTTGTGCGATGACCATAAGTTTTATTATTTCAGCATAGCCGACAATGGTACGGGTGTGCCAGAAGAACATCTCAGCCGGCTGTTCGACCGTTTCTACCGTGTGGACAAAGGCCGCAGCCGCAAGTCCGGCGGTACCGGATTGGGATTGTCCATTGTGAAAAATGCCGTGCTGTTCCACAAAGGCATTATCACCGTGGCCAACAGGGCTTCCGGTGGTCTGGAATTTACTTTCTCGCTCAGGAAGCGTTGATGTGTTGTACTTTTTGGTGGAATCCCGTCCGTGTTGGCATGGACGGGATTTTGTTTTGTGCGTGGTCTTATTTCTTTTCGCCGAGCAGCCGCATCAGCTTGTCAAGCAGCACGTAGTCATTCTGGCTGTCGCAGTCAAGGGTTTGGGTTGCCTGGTTGTAAAACGGTTCACGTTCCGACAGTTGCCGTGCAATGTGTCCGCGCAGTTCGTGGCTACTTTTCCCGCGGAGCATGGGGCGCGTGGCTATGTCGGTCTGCTCTAAACGCAATGCTAGGTCTTCCACCGTCCATTTCAGATAGACGGTCATGCCGTGCCGGTTCATGGTCTGCATGTTGTCGTGGAAACAGGGCATTCCGCCGCCGGCGCCGACAATCGCGGTCGGATAATCCTGCACAATATGCTGGAGTGTTTTCCGTTCCGCCAGCCGGAAATACGTTTCGCCTTTTTGCTTCATGATTTCGGCGCAGGTCATGCCTTCCGCCGCTTCCAGCAGTTCGTCCGCATCGACGAAAGTCCGGCCTGTACGTGCAGCCAGCATCCGCCCCAAAGTCGTTTTGCCGCTTCCCATGTAGCCGACAAGGAAAATCGGGCAGTTAGGTATGTTTCCGGGTTTATTCATGGCATTTCGGGAAAGAAAGTTGGTTCAGCCATTGCACATACAGCTCGATGGCGTCGTCTATTTCCTGCAACAGGACATATTCGTTGGCCGTATGCGAGCGCGCGGAGGCTCCCGGCCCGATTTTCAGCGTAGGGAACGGCATTTGTGCCTGGTCGCTGAGTGTCGGCGAGCCGAAAGGCGTGCGCCCGCTGTCCAATATGCGTTGCACAATGGGATGCTCCATGGGCGTCGCGCTCGAATTGAGGCGGGTGGAGCGGGCTTTCACCTCGCACGAGATGTGCGGGATGATTTCTTCCAACAGGCCGGCGTTGGAGTAACATTCGTTGGTGCGGATGTCCACCACGAAGCTGCATTTGTCAGGAATCACGTTGTGTTGCGTGCCGGCCTGGATTTGCGTTACGTTCATCCGGACTTCGCCCAGCAGTGGCGACACTTTCGGAAAACGGTATTGCCTGAACCATTCAATGTCTTTCAGGCATTTGTAAATGGCATTTTCGCCTTCATTCCGGGCGGCATGTCCGGCTTTGCCGTATGCGGTTACATCGAGCACCATCAGCCCTTTTTCGGCAATGGCCGGTTGCATGTCCGTCGGTTCGCCGACAATGGCGAAATCTATTTGCGGCATATCTTTGAGCAGGGCTTCCACGCCGTTCCGGCCGGAAACTTCTTCCTCGCATCCGGCGGCGAAAATCAGGTTGTAGGGCTGCGCGGTTGCCGAAAGGCGCATGTAGGCATACAGCAATGAAACCACGCATCCGCCGGCGTCGTTGCTGCCTAAGCCGTATAGCCTGCCGTCCTGTATTTCCGGTGTGAACGGGTCGCGTGTCCAGCCACTGACAGGCTTCACAGTGTCGATATGCGAGTGCAGCAGCAGGGTCGGTTTGGCCATGTCGAAGCCCGGACTCATCAGCCAGACGTTGTTGCCGCTCCGGTTCACGGAGTAGCCTGCCTCTTCCAGGAAGTGTTGCAGGTAGTCGGCAGCGGCGGTTTCTTCGCGCGATACGGATGGAATCTTGATCAGGTTCCACAACAAGCCGGCGGCACCGGCCGGTGGAGCGGAAAATATGTCTAATTGTTGCGGCATAGTACAAATTTTGTTAAAACGAAACGGTAGTTCCTCCGCCGGTGTGTATGCTGTCGGCACGTGTAATGACCACTTCATGGACACCGGCACGCAAGGCATCGAATGCATTTTCCAGTTTGGGTATCATGCCGCCCTGTATGATGCCTTGTGCGGCATAGTTGCGGAAATCGTCCGGCCCGATATGCGGAATAACGCTGTTGTCATCGTTTTCGTCGCGCAGCACACCCGGTTTTTCGAAACAGAACATCAGCCTGACTTGGAAAAACGGCGCCAGCGACTTGGCGGCTTCACCGGCGATGGTGTCGGCGTTCGTGTTGAGGAGCGAACCTTGCCCGTCGTGCGTGAGCGGCGCCAATACGGGAACAATCCCTTTTTCTATCAGGAATTTCAATTTACGCCCGTCGGTCTGCTTCACGTCGCCCACGAAGCCGTAGTCCACCTCACCGGCAGGCCGTTTGGTGGCGCGCATGTAGTCCATGTCTGCACCTGTAATTCCTAAGGCATCAATCCCGACAGCTTGCAGGCCGGCCACGATGTTCTTGTTCACCAGGCCGCCGTAAACCATGGTTACTATTTGCAGCATGTCGGCATCGGTGATGCGCCGGCCGTTCACCATCTTGGTCTCTATGCCGAGGCGCGTCGCCATGGCTGTGGCCGAACGTCCGCCGCCGTGCACCAAAGCCTTGAATCCTTGGATTTGCGCGAAGTCGTGCAACAGCCGTTGCAGGGTGGCGGGTTCTTCAACAATCTTGCCGCCAACCTTGACAATCGTCAGACGAGGTTTCTCCATTGTTCCCATATTGTTCCTCCATTGTTACCGGCTGCAAAGATACGCAAACTCGCCCACATACGGATGGATTTCAGAGGAATAACGCAAAGTGTTTGCAATCGATATCCACATTACGCTATATGGGAATATCGATTGCAAGGGCGTGTCATGTTTGGACTTCCTTGTGATTTGGCGCGATTCGTTTATGCAAATTGGGATGGGACCGATTAAAAAAGTTAGAGAAATCCAATCCCTACACCTGCCACAAGATACACATGATCGTTGACCGGTGAGGCAATGATCTGCACGAACAGCGGTATCGAGATTTTATCGGGAATGGTAGCGTTTTTAGTTGCTTTCAGCGATATATCAGTGAAAGCCGCCTTTTCGTGATAGTATCCCTTCCACGGTGTGAAGCCAATGGAAGGGCTTAACATGATATCATTGAGGCAGGTGATGTTATATGACGCGCTGATATAGGTTGAGTAACATCTCTTGTCTGTGGAAGTGTGTAGGTCTGCTCCAGCGAACCATGTGGACCAACTGAGGGAAAGGGGTACTTTCTCGCCGAAGTTGTAAGCAACTGTCGCCTCGAAGTGGTGGCCGCCATCGACAGGGTTATCGGCTGGGCCATGCTTATAGTAACCGTACGGATTGTGCAATCCGCCCCACCAGTAATCGGTGATGGTGATGGAGATGCCATTGATGGAGTAACCGAGATTAATATCCAGTTCCTGCACATCTCGGTCAGCATTGTTGGTGAGGCTTTGGCTTCCCCATGCCGACAATGAGAAACCTTTGTAGGTGAATCCCAACATCGGCTGCACGGAAAAACCGGAATTTTGATCCATACCGCGCCATACATAGTTGTTAACCAAGTCAATGTTACCGTTGACTGTAAATTTATCTTGTGCAGATATGCTTGCCGGGAGCGTCATAGCTCCCAATGCAAGTATAAGTATTAAATCGTTTTTTTTCATTGCCTTTTTTTGTTGTCGAGCTCGTCAAGGGCAATGTTCAGTTTCAGCACGTTGATCTTTTCCGTACCGAACAGTCCGAGAAATGGGCGCTGTATTGAATTTTCCACAAGGCTTGCTATCTGCTGTTCATTCATGCCTCGGGCCGCCGCCACGCGCTTCACCTGCACACGGGCGCATTGCGGAGTGATGTCCGGGTCGAGCCCCGAACCACTTGCCGTTACCATTTCTGCTGGTACATCTTTGCGTGTCAGGTATGGGTGATGCACGAGGAACGTGTCAATGCGTGCCTCTACTTCGGCAAGATATTCGGGATTTGTGGCTCCCTTGTTGCTGCCGCTGGAACTTGTGGCATCGTAGCCGTCACCGGCACATGAGGGACGCCCCCAGAAATAGATGTTTTGATTAAACTGTTGTCCAACATTAGCTGCTCCTACTACCTTTCCGTCCAGTGTCGCTACTTCGGCATTTCCACCGTTAGGCCCTGCTACCTTGGCGAACAGCCATAAAACCAATATATATGTAATAGACAGGAACACGCAGAATACGAGTGTCAGCCTGAGTGCTTTTACAAAATTTTTCATATCTGTATTGTCTTTTAGAAGAATAATCCGATTAATAAATCAATGAGTTTGATGCCCACAAACGGGGCAATGATGCCGCCTACGCCATAGATGAGCAAGTTGCGGCGCAACAAGGCACTCGCACCTATTGGTTTGTACTGCACACCACGCAAAGCCAGCGGAATCAGCAACGGTATGATGATAGCGTTGAAGATGACTGCTGACAGTATCGCGCTCTCCGGTGAATGAAGTTTCATAATGTTCAGTGCTGCCAGTTCGGGAATGGAAACCATGAAGAGTGCGGGCACGATGGCAAAATACTTGGCCACATCGTTAGCGATGGAGAATGTGGTGAGTGTACCGCGTGTCATTAGCAGCTGTTTGCCGATTTCCACGACCTCGATGAGCTTTGTCGGGTCGTTGTCGAGATCGACCATATTGCCGGCTTCTTTGGCTGCTTGTGTCCCACTGTTCATCGCCACGCCTACATCGGCTTGTGCCAGTGCAGGTGCATCGTTTGTTCCGTCGCCCATCATGGCGACGAGCTTGCCGTTCTGTTGTTCTGCCTTGATATAGTTCATCTTATCTTCTGGCTTCGCTTCGGCGATGAAGTCATCCACACCGGCTTTTTCAGCGATATATTTTGCGGTGAGCGGATTGTCGCCAGTCACCATCACGGTCTTCACTCCCATTTTGCGCAGGCGCTCGAAGCGTTCGCGGATGCCTGGTTTGATTATGTCCTGCAATTCTATAACACCTGTTACCTTTTTGTTCACGGACACGACGAGCGGCGTGCCTCCGTTGGAAGTAATTGTTTTGACTAGTTCCATTACACTGTCGGGGAAATCATTGCCTGCCGATTCAATGATGTGACGGATGGCCTCGTAAGCGCCTTTGCGGATTTCCGTGCCGTCCTTCAAATTAATGCCTGACGATTTGGTTTCGGCAGTGAACTTGATCATGCGTGTGCCGTTGATGTTGAGGTCTCTTATTCGCACCCCGTCTTTGTTGGCCAATTCGACGATTGATTTACCTTCGGGTGTATCATCGGATACTGATGACAGCAGACAGTACTTGATGAACTCCTGTTTGTCAACACCTTTCACAGGATGGAATTCTGTCGCCTTGCGGTTGCCGATAGTGATAGTACCTGTTTTGTCAAGTAGGAGGGTGTCAATGTCGCCTGCCGTCTCGACTGCCTTTCCGCTCTTGGTAATGACATTAGCCCGCAGGGCACGGTCCATGCCGGCGATGCCGATGGCCGAAAGCAAACCGCCGATGGTGGTTGGTATCAGACAGACGAATAGCGAGAGGAACGAGGCGATGGTGATGACCGTGCCTGTGTAGTCCGCGAACGGTTTCAACGTAATGCAGACAATCAGGAACACTAAAGTGAACACTGCCAGCAGAATGGTCAGCGCGATTTCATTAGGCGTTTTTTGGCGCGATGCACCTTCCACGAGTGCAATCATCTTGTCCAAAAAGCTCTCGCCCGGCTGTGTAGTAACAACTACACGGATGTGGTCGCTCAATACCTTTGTGCCGCCTGTCACACTGCTTTTGTCACCGCCTGCCTCACGTATTACGGGGGCGGATTCACCCGTTATGGCACTCTCGTCAATGGAGGCTAATCCTTCTACTATCTCGCCGTCGGCAGGAATCACGTCGCCAGCCTCGCAGACAAACTCGTCGCCTTTTTTTAATTGCGAACTGCTTACGGTTTTGATTTCTCCGTTTACATAAAGTTTTGCCGGTGTTTCTTCGCGTGTCTTGCGCAGGCTGTCGGCTTGTGCCTTGCCTCGTGCCTCGGCGATGGCTTCAGCGAAATTGGCGAAGAGCAGGGTGATGAAAAGGATGACAAAAACCAAGGTATTGTAGGCGAACGAACCTTGCGTGTTGTTGAATGCCGAATAGACGGTCACGGGCAGCATGATGGCTGTGCATACCTCCACCGTGAACATGATAGGGTTTTTAACCATTTGGCGTGGGTCAAGTTTTATAAATGACTGCCTGACGCTTTCTATAACTTGTTCCCTCTCGAAAAGGGATGAACTTTTATTACTCATAGTTTTTGTTTATAATGTTAAGTGTTCTGCAATTGTGCTCAATGCATGAACTGGGAAGAATGACAGGGCCGCTACGATGAAAATGACTGCAAACGTCATCACGCCGAATGTGGCTGTGTCGGTTCTAAGCGTACCTGCACTTTCGGGGATGTATTTCTTTTTGGCAAGAATACCGGCTATCGCCACCTGGCCCACAATAGGCACGAAACGTCCGAGGATCAGCACGATGCCGCAGGAATAATTCCAGAACCATGTGTTGTCGCTTAGTCCTTCAAAGCCAGAACCGTTGTTGGCGGCGGAGGATGTGAATTCGTAGAGCATTTCGCTCAGCCCGTGGTAACTGGGATTATTGAGCCAGCCGCCTTCCTGTGCCACAAAGCCGGGAGCATGGACGAAGAGGTAAGCAGCCAGTGCCGTGCCCACAAGAATTATGAACGGGTGGAGCAATGCTATGATGGACGCTATCTTCATTTCACGTGCCTCAACCTTATGTCCGAGGAACTCAGGCGTTCGTCCTACCATCAGTCCACTGATAAAGACGGCGATGATGATAAAAGTGAAATAGTTCATCCAGCCCACACCTACACCTCCGAACCATGTGTTTATCTGCATATTGAGCATCTCAATCATTCCTGACAGAGGCATGGTGGAATCGTGCATTGAATTGACCGATCCGTTGGAGGTCACAGTGGTTGTCACGCTCCACAACCCTCCGGCGGCCGAACCGATACGTACTTCCTTTCCTTCCATCGCTCCACCGTCCTGTGCTATGCCCATGGCATCAATACGTGGGTTGCCATTCATTTCCTGATATACGTTGATGCCCACCCCCACAAGATAAGCAAAGAGCATTACGCCGAATATTGTGTAACCCAATTTACGGCGTTTCAGGTAGAAACCGAAAGCAAAGGCAAGTGACATCGGGATGATGAGAATGCTCCAGCACTCCACCATATTGGTCAGATAGGTAGGATTCTCCAACGGGTGGGAGGAATTTGCACCGAAATATCCTCCACCGTTTGTTCCAAGTTGCTTGATGGCCACGATAGCGGCGGCAGGACCTTGTGAAACCATCTGGGTCTGGCCTTCAAGAGTGCTCACTTCCATCTTTCCGTCGAAACCCATCGGGACACCTTCTGCAACCAGTATAAAACCGACTATGAGCGAAAGTGGCAACAGGATACGGGTGACGCTTAGGATAAGGAATTGCCAGAAGTTCCCGATTGTCTTGGTCGTTTTTGCTGCCAGTGCTTTCATGACACCGGCCATCGCAGCCATACCGGTTGCTGCGGTGATGAATTGGAACAGCATGATGACGAACAGTTGTGTAAAATAGGTCAATCCGCTCTCGCCGCTATAATGTTGCAGATTGCAGTTCACCATAAACGAAATACAAGTGTTGAACGCCTGATGGCATGTCTGCCCGATGTTGCCGTCGGGATTAAGAGGCAATATGCCTTGTATCACTAAAAGCACCATGCCCCACACGAACCAGAAGAGGTTCACCACAAGTAGCGCACGTAGGAATTGTTTCCAGTCCATCTCTTCATCGGGATTCACACCACTCAATTTGTATATCCATCGCTCCACCGGTTTCACGAAGTCGAGGCACGTTTTCTCTCCCTTATACACCTTGGCGATGTATTTCCCGAGTGGCCAAGCGAGGACTATCATGAGGACTATTTGGAGTATCACTCCTAAAATTTCTGTATTCATACTTCTTTAGAATTTTTCGGGCTTGACAAGCACGTACATTAGGTACGCGAAAATAATCAAGCTTACAATAAACAATGCTGTGTACATAATCTCTGCCTCCGTTTAGATTTTCTCGAACCAGTCGATACATTTGAAGAATAGCCAAAAGCAGCCTATGCCGCTCAACAGGCAAATGACAAAACCGATTGTAAATAAATCCATTTTCTAATCTTTTTTAGAATTAAACATTATTGTTATCTCATATCGCTTATTTATGTTGCAAAGCATTTGCCATAAGCGCAAGAATGTTTATAATATATTGGTTGTGAATGGATTATGACAATGGAATAGAATATAATGGAAACGAAAAACCCTTCCAAAATGAATGGAGATTTTCATTTTGGAAGGGTGAGATGTACAGTGATGTTATTCAGGAAGAGCTATATTGTAATGCCGTATTCTTCAATCTTGCGATAGAGGGTAGTCAAACCTATCTTGAGCAAACGGGCGGTTTCGGTTTTGTTGCCTTGTGTATAGATGAGCACCTTGATAATGTGGCTACGCTCCATGCTTTTTAAATCTAAGGACGTGTCAGCGGTCGTGTATGAATTGTTATTGGTCAGGATGTCTATTGGCAAGTCGCTGGGGGTGATTTCCTTGTCGCAAACGATAAGCGCATGTTCAATTGCATTCATCAACTCGCGTACATTGCCTGGCCACGAATAAGTCGAAATTATTTTTTCCGCATCAACCGTAAGGGGGACGGCTGTACGCCCGATACGTTTGCAGCACCTTTCAATCAAATGTTGTACAAGAAGAGGAATGTCGTCACGGCGTAAACGTAGAGGGGGAAGCTCGATGCGGAATACGGACAGACGGAAATAGAGATCCTCGCGGAAGTGGCCTTTAACTATCTCTTCTTTCAGGTTACGGTTGGTGGCCGAGAGAATACGCACATCTACTTTGAACGTTTTTGTGTCACCGATTTTCATGAACTCGCCGGTTTCTATCACTCGCAATAGTTTGGACTGCAATTCTATCGCCATTTCACCTATCTCGTCAAGGAACAATGTGCCGTGGTTGGCTTCCTCAAGCAGCCCTTTTTTGTCTTTGACTGCACCGGTAAAAGCACCAGCTTTGTAGCCGAATAGCTCACTCTCAAGTAATTCACGGCTAAATGCCGAACAGTTGAGGGCGACGAATGGTTGGTTGTTGCGTGTGCTGCCGTTGTGGATGGCATGAGCGAATACCTCTTTGCCAGTTCCGGTTTCGCCGTTGATGAGCACCGGTACATCAATGGGAGCTACTTTTTGTGCCTGACGTATCGCTTCGGTTATAAGCGGGGATTTGCCAACAATTTTTTCAAAACTATATGATGCTGTTTTATCGCCCGGAACAGTGGATTTCCCGCTGTTTTTCTTACGTTCGGCGGCAATGGCATCCATGGCGCGACTCACAATCGGTATGATTTTACGATTGTCATCACCTTTTACTATATAGTCAAAAGCCCCGTTCTTAATGGCTTGTACACCGTCAGGAATGTTTCCATGGGCCGTGAGGAGAATGATTTTTGCCGCAGGTGCCAGTCTTTGCAACTCTTGTACCATATCAACACCGTTTCCGTCGGGAAGGAAAACATCACAGAGCACTATCTGCACATCGTTTTTTTTCAATGTGTCGAGTGCCGAGATCCTGTCTTTGGCTTTCAAGACTTCGTAGCCTTCCAATTCCAGTATGCGTCCGAGAAGCATCCGGATTGTTGATTCATCGTCTATAATCAATATATTATTCATCATCTTTTTATATTTTATCAAGCAGGCAATGCCACTATAAATTTGCTGCCCTTGCCCAATTCACTTTCCACTGTCAGCGTCCCGTTGTGTGCTTCTACAAAATCGCGGGAAATTGACAAACCAAGCCCGCTGCCTTGCACCTTTATACCAGGTACACGGAAATAGCGCTCGAAGATACTTTCATGATATCGGGGGTCGATACCGCGTCCGAAATCTTGTACATAAAGTATTACCTGATGTTTGTCATTCTGTTGTGCGCCTATAATAACACGCCCGTTTTCTGACGAGTACCGGATAGCGTTGTTGAGCAGATTGGTCAATACCCATGCTATCTTTTCGCTGTCTATATAAAGTTTTGAAATCTTTTCTTTCGGATAATCCACTTCTATGTTGATATTGAACTTGTCTGCCTGTACCTGATTGGCTTTGATGGCATATTCGATAAGTTTGATGGGTTTAGTTATATGTGGTTTCAATTGAAGCGCACCGCTTTCCACTTGTGTCATGTTAAGCAATTCACTGGTAATGCTGAGCAAGCGCTCCCCGTTCTTTTTGATGCTGTCGGAGAGTTCTTTCTGTTCCGCGTTCAATACACCCACGCGATTGTCGGTAAGCAATTGCTGGCTCATGAGAATGGCAGAGATAGGGGTCTTCAATTCATGGGATATTGTCGAGATTAAAGTTGTCTTTGCCACATCAAGTTTATGGAATTCAGTAATGTTTTTCAGCATCACAACTGTGCCGCGTTCCGTAATATTCCCATCTGCGTCTGCCATTTTTACCGGAAGATACTTCACTTGGAAATAGCTTTCCTTATTGTCTGCATAAATTTTCAGCGATTCGGTTTTCTTCTCGGCGGCATCTCCGTATTCCTTTTGCTCGTTATTTCCATTCAACAATCGACGCAACAAGTCGTTGTGCATGGCAATCTCTTGTGCTGATTTGCCCAAGACCTCATCCCGTTTCAGGTTGAGTATGTCAAGCGCTTCGTTATTGATGAAATAGAACGTCAGCTCTTGGTCAATACAAATCATTGGCTCGTCGATAGAGTCAATGATAGTCTCTATGTACTGCTTCGACACCCTAAGTTTTGAAAGCGAGGAGTTGTAGTAATCACGAAGGCAATGGGACATACGGTTGAAGTTTAAAGATAGTTGCTCCATTGCCACACTGCCCTGGAGATGCAGTTCTGTATCGTAATTGTGGTTGGCAATCTCATTGATACCTTCCGACAGTTCCTTAAACGGACGATTTATGGAATCAGGCAACCATATCAATATCCATATCCCGACAATGACACTAAGTGTGCCAAATGTCAGCAAAAGTGCCAAAGCTCTTGACAGTCCATAATCCGCCACGGGCGAAGTCGGTTCTGTAGCAGTAAGAATTTGTAAACTTATGACGGATAGGGCTACCAGTCCGACAATTAGGGCTACCAGCACTCCCACATAGAGTGTTAGTTTCTCTTTTATGCTCATGTTATATTTCATGTTTATAAATTTTATGCGAAGATAACCAAATCTATGCTCATTGCTTTCAGTTCGAGCAATAAATTTCTATAATCCTTGGCTCGTGTGAGCAGACGCGGCAGCGTGAGCGAGGGTTGTCCCATGCAGAGCGTGGTGATATATTCCTCCCGGCAGATGATGGCGATGGTCTGTGCGATATTGTCCGACACGACTTTTCTGATGCGCCCTCCGAGTTGCACCACCAGTTCCAGATGGCTCATTAGATGCCGCTGCGTGTTCAGTTGGATGCGATCGTTGTTTTCTTTCGGGGTCTGCACATACAGGGCGACAAACTCGGCATTGTGGAAGTCCGCAAGACGCGCTGCCTTGCGGATAATGCGCTGCTGGGTTTCGCTGTTGCTGCTTACGCATACAAGCAGCCTTGACTGTCCCTTGCCATTCTTTACGATAGGATTTACCTCGCTTGCTACTTTTTTGCTTACACGGAAGGCAACCTCTTTCAGTGCTAACTCACGCAGCTGAAGTATATTGTCTGTCTTGAAGAAATTGTCAAGTGCCGTCTGTATCTTTTCTTTGGCATATATTTTTCCTGCTTTCAGACGGTCAACGAGCTCCTCCGCTGTGAGGTCGATATTGACCACCTCGTCAGCTTCCTGGAGCACAAGGTCGGGGATGCGCTCCTTCACGTTTATGCCCACTATATTCCGCACTTCGTCATTGAGGCTCTCAATATGCTGGATATTGACAGCTGAAAGAACATTGATGCCCGCATCGAGCAGTTCCATTACATCCTGCCACCGTTTGGCGTTACGGCATCCCTCCACGTTGGAGTGTGCCAGTTCATCGACTATCACTATCTCAGGATGGATTTGCAGGATGGCATCCAAGTCCATCTCTTCAACCTCCTTCCCCTTATAAAATATTTTTTTGCGAGGTATGACGGGCAAACCTTTCAGAACTTTTATCGTATCGGGACGACCGTGTGTTTCCACATAGCCAATCTGCACATCTGTACCGCCTTGCAGCATTGTTCTCGCATCCTGCAACATGCGGTAGGTCTTGCCCACACCGGCTATCATTCCGATATATACCTTGAAGCGTCCCCTGCGTGAACGCTTTATGAGGTCGAGGAAATATTGTGAATTATCTTCCATATATTCTAAATTGGGGTATATGAAACATGCAATTAATAGGCCAGAAGCAGATTTTTTATAAATAGTTGTAAATATGTAATTTGCAACAAACGGTAGGTCAAAGATCTATATCTGACCATTTCATTTTGAAACGGTGTATTTTCATTATGGAATTGGTCTGGCGTTTGCCGGGAGCATTATAAATGTTAAATTGTATCCGTTGCTGGACTTAAATCAACTCATATTTGATCCTGCAATGGGTTTGTTGTTTCTGCAGTTAATATGTTGCATAAAGGTTGCTCATACGATGAACGTAATTTAATTGTTCGGTATTTTCTAATTTGTTAAATATCAATAACATGGACAGCTTTTGTGTATATGTTTATTGGTTTAATTCCACCAATGCATTAATCTAATTAATGCGTATATCAGAACATCATCAACAAAATATGAAAGCAGCAATCAAAGGTATAGGTTATGAAGATTTGATTGATGAGAGACCTGCGAGGTTCAGATCCGGGCTGTTTTATCGGAGGGTTGGCATGAATTTAGGAGTTGTCCAGACTTACTGTCTAAAATTTTATGTAAATAGGAGCGGGATTCAGTTATAAATTCTTCTTGTATCTGGATTTTGTTTTCAAAAATAAACATTTTGACAGAAAAAACACGGATAGTCGTGTGTTTATGCAGGACATCGGAAACACTGTTGTTGGAAAAAGGTATATCGGGGCGATTGTGTTGGTTTTACATTTTATTACAAGCCCGTTGGAATATAGTTGTAGAAGCCGAAGAAAAAAAGTATCTTTGCGCGCATTTTAAAAATAGTATAAACTCTTGGAAATGGCGGTGCTTTTGTCAGCCGTTTTCCAGAAAAATCATCAAGATAATATGGGATTTACCGATGTTTTAAGCAAACTGTTCGGAAACAAGGCGCAACGCGATTTAAAGGAAATCACGCCTTATATCGACAAAATCAAGGCAGTTTACCCTGAAATACAGAAACTTACCAATGACCAGTTGCGTGAGCGCACGGAGCAGCTCAAAACGCGCATTGCAGAATATGTGGCTGCTGAAAAGAAGCGGATTGCAGAACTGAAAGCATCCGTGGAATCCACGGAGATAGATGAGCGCGAGAAAATCTATCAGGAAGTGGACAAACTGGAAAAAGAGATTACTTCCAAGTACGAAGACGTCTTGCTGGAAGTCCTGCCGGAGGCTTTCGCCATCATGAAAGATACGGCACGCCGTTTCAACGAGAATGAGATTGTGGAGGTTACGGCCACGCAGTTCGACCGCGACCTGGCAGCCGTGCATGATTTTGTGGAAATCGATGGCGACAAAGCCCTGTACCACAACCACTGGGTAGCCGGTGGCAATGAAATCAAATGGGACATGGTGCACTACGATGTGCAGCTCATAGGTGGCGTGGTGCTCCATCAAGGCAAGATTGCCGAGATGGCGACCGGTGAAGGAAAAACGCTGGTGGCGACCCTGCCGGTATTCCTGAACGCGCTGACGCACAATGGCGTGCATGTCGTTACCGTGAACGATTACCTGTCCAAGCGTGACTCGGAATGGATGGGACCGCTCTACATGTTCCACGGGTTGAGCGTGGACTGCATAGACAAGTACCGCCCAAATTCGGACGAACGACGCAAGGCATACGCTGCCGACATTACTTTCGGGACGAACAACGAGTTTGGTTTCGATTACCTGCGCGACAACATGGCGACCAGTCCGCTTGATTTGGTGCAGCGCACGCACAACTACGCTATTGTCGATGAGGTGGACTCCGTGCTGATTGACGATGCGCGCACGCCGTTGATTATTTCCGGCCCAGTGCCCAAAGGCGAGGACCAGTTGTTCGATGAATACAAGCCGCGTGTGGAGCGTCTGGTGAAAGAGCAGAACGCCATGGCTACAAAGCTGTTGGCCGAAGCCCGCGCCAAGCTGCATTCGGAAGACAAGGCCGTGCAGGACGAAGGCGCGCTGGCTTTGTTCCGTTCCTACAAGGCCATGCCTAAAAACAAGGCGTTGATAAAATTCCTCAGCGAACAGGGCGTGAAAGTGCAGATGCAGAAAACCGAGGAGTTCTACATGCAGGAAAATAGCCGGCACATGCCTTTCGTTTACAACGACATACGTGATGAAGATTACGAAAAGGAGAAGAAAGAAAACCAGAAACGTATTGCCGAAGGCCTGGAACCCTTGCCCATAAAAACTTATGGCCCGAATGCCTTGCTGTTCGTCGTGGACGAGAAAAACAAGTCCATTGAGCTGACCGAAAAAGGTATCGAGATTTTGACGGGCAGCACCGAAGACCCGAACTTCTTCGTCTTGCCGGATGTGGGTGCCGAGGTGGCCGAACTGGAAAAACAAACGGGCCTGGACGCTGAAGAAAAACGGCAGCGCAAGGACGAAATCTTGCAGAACTATTCCATCAAATCGGAGCGCGTGCACACGGTGAACCAGTTGCTGAAAGCCTACACGCTGTTTGAAAAGGATGTGGAATATGTGGTTATCGACAACAAGGTGAAAATCGTGGATGAGCAGACCGGCCGTATCATGGAAGGCCGCCGCTATTCGGATGGTTTGCACCAGGCCATAGAAGCCAAGGAACATGTGCAGGTGGAAGCCGCCACACAGACATTCGCCACCATCACCTTGCAGAACTATTTCCGCATGTACCACAAACTGGCCGGCATGACTGGTACGGCCGAAACGGAAGCCGGTGAGTTCTGGGACATTTACAAGCTCGATGTGGTGGTCATCCCGACCAACCGCCCGGTTGCACGTATCGACATGAACGACCGCGTGTACAAGACCAAACGCGAAAAATACAATGCGGTCATTGAAGAGATTGTCAGCATGGTGGAGCAGGGACGTCCGGTGCTGGTCGGCACGACATCCGTGGAAATATCGGAATTGCTGAGCCGCATGTTGACGCTCCGCAAGCTCAAACACAACGTATTGAACGCCAAGTTGCACCAGCGCGAGGCCGACATCGTGGCCGAAGCAGGGCGCAAGGGCACTATCACCATAGCCACCAACATGGCCGGCCGTGGAACGGATATCAAGCTGACGCCGGAAGTCAAGGAAGCGGGCGGTCTGGCCATTATCGGTACGGAACGCCACGAAAGCCGCCGTGTGGACAGGCAGTTGCGTGGACGTTCGGGACGTCAAGGAGACCCGGGTTCATCCGTGTTCTTCGTCTCGTTGGAAGATGACCTGATGCGACTGTTCGGTTCCGACCGCATTTCCGGCCTGATGGACAAAATGGGCTTTGAAGAAGGTGAAGTCATAGAGCACAAAATGATTTCCAACTCCATAGAACGTGCCCAAAAGAAAGTGGAGGAAAACAACTTCGGTATCCGCAAACGCTTGCTGGAATACGATGACGTGATGAACTCGCAGCGTAACGTGATTTACGCGAAGCGTCGCCACGCCTTGATGGGCGAACGTATCGGTGTGGACATAATCAACATGATTTACGACACGGCTGAGGCAATTGTGGAAGCCAGCCACGATGTAATGGATTACGAAGGCCTGGACATGGAACTGATGAAAGTGTTCGCCATCGAGGCGCCGTTTACAGAAGAGGAATTCCGCCGCGGTAAGGCCGAAGTCTTGTCGGAACAAGTGGCCGAGGCCGCTATCGAAAGTTTCAAGCGCAAGACGGAGAAAATGGCGCAGGTTACATATCCGGTCATCAAGCGTGTATATGAAGTCCACGGCTCGCAGTATGAAAATATCCTGATTCCGATTACCGATGGGAAACGTGTGTATAACGTTGTCGTGCATTTGGAAACCGCTTACAATACAGAAGGTAAGGAAGTTATCAAATCGTTTGAAAAACAGACGCTTTTGTATGTTATTGACGATGAATGGAAAGAACATTTGCGCCAGTTGGACGAATTGCGCCAGTCGGTGCAGAATGCCAGCTATGAGCAGAAAGACCCGCTGTTGATTTACAAGCTGGAATCGTTCAACCTGTTCAAGGAAATGGTGGACACCATCAACCGCAGGGTGATGGCCATTCTGATGCGCGGCCAGATTCCTGTGCGCGAGCCGGAGCAGGTGCGTCAGGCGCAGCAGGCACACCGTCAGGATTTCAGCAAATACCGGACGCAGAAAGACAGCACGAATCCGCCGGCAGGCAATGACCCGACCAAGCAGGACACACGCGAACAGCAGCGCCCCGAGCCTATCCGGGTGGAGAAAAAAATCGGGCGGAACGACCCGTGCCCGTGCGGCAGCGGCAAGAAATATAAGAACTGCCACGGCAGGAATGTATAATTTGTAATAGGAATTTTATGTTGGCTTATATCACATGGAATGTCAATCCGGAACTTTTTTCCATCGGTCCGTTGACCATCCGATGGTACGGCTTGCTGTGGGTCATTGGTATCTGGCTGGCTTGGAAAACGCAGCAGAAAATTTACAAGAACGAGAAATGCCCGGACAGTTGGGTGGACAGTTTGTTTCTTTACATGGTTGTGGGTGTGATTGTCGGTGCGCGGCTTGGCCATTGCTTTTTCTATGAGTGGCATTTGTTGCCCGAGCCGGTGAAATTCCTCGGCATGACGTTCCGCTACGGCAATCCGTATCTGACACACCCGTGGGAACTGCTTTACATCTGGCACGGCGGATTGTCCAGCCATGGCGGCGCGTTCGGTTTGCTTATCGCCGGATATTTCCTCAACAAGAAAGTGTTCAAAAAAGGCTACATCTGGATTTACGACCGTTTGGTCATTGGCATTTGCTTGTGCGGCGCGTGTATCCGCCTGGGCAACCTAATGAACTCGGAAATATATGGAAATCCGACCACTTTGCCATGGGGATTTTTTTTCGAACGCAACGGTGAAACTCAACCCATGCATCCAACGCAGATATATGAAATGCTCTATTGCTTGGTTACATTTGCCATTGTGTGGTGGATGTATTGGAAAAAGCAGGCTTATAAAACCTCCGGGCTTATTTTCGGTGTTTTCCTGATTTGTATTTTTGGTACTCGTTTCATTCTGGAGTTTATCAAACTTGACCAGGAAGCATTTGAGGCTAATCTGTTTCTCAATATGGGACAGATATTGAGTGTGCCGTTTATTGTTTGGGGAATATGGTTGCTCGTTCGCGCCAGGAAAAGGGCAACTGGTATGCCGGAAAAATTATCCTCGAACGGTCCGGAAAAACGGAAAGGATGACAATTAATTATTCAACACTAGCAAACAAGATATACTGCCGGCCTTTCGTGGCATGATTGTGCGGCCATGCAAAATGCAGGACGCTGACGTGATATGTTTGCATCCGATTTGCTCTTTCCAAAATTGAGTATCTTCTCCATCGTTTTCATTCTTGGACTCTCGTAGATGATGGGTCAGGAATTTACGGAGGCACGTTGTAAAAGGTGCAAATATACTATTTCAGCGCTTGGTAAGTTACGTTGTGCATCAATGTTTTGAAATTGACACCTGTCTGGTTGGGTTGCAGATTTACGTACATCAGGACAATCAAGTCCTCTGCAGGGTCGATAATATAATCCGTACCGAACATTCCTCCCCAACGCATACTGCCTTCCGACACAATCGTGTTGTGGGCATTCTCCGGTCGGAGTACATCCCAAGCCATGCCGAAACCGATTTCACCACGTAAGTCACCCACACCATTCTGTTGCATCATTTCCAATGTTTTGCGTCCCAAAATACGGTGTCCATTAAACTCGCCGCCGTTCAATACCATTTGGCAAAATTTGGCATAGTCTTCTATCGTGCCGCTCATGCCTGCCCCTGTGCAGTACAACGTTTTCGCGCCCGCAACAGGATAAGTCTGATATAACACATTGTTGCTTGGTCTTAGTGGTCCACCTACCGGATACTCGTATAATGTTACCAAGCGGCTCGCTTTGTCATCCGGCAAATAGAAGTATGTGTCATACATGCCGAGCGGATCCAAAACCCGTTCTTTCAGGAACGTGTAAACATCCTGTCCCGACAATATTTCCGCTAATCGTCCCAACACGTCTATATTCATGCTGTATGTGAATTGTTCACCTGGGTCATGTTGCAGAGGTAATTTGGCGAGACGATCCACCATTTCTTCCAATGTTATGGAATCCAAAGAATTGAGCGGTGGTACTCCAGCTTTTTGGGCAATATCCCAATGCACTCCATTGTAGGATATACCAGATGTATGCGTGATCAGATGTCGTATGGTTATGTCGCATTTAGCTGGCCGCGTTGTATATTGGCCGTTTTTTTTATCGTAAGAAACTAACACTTGCGGATTTTCAAAGGCTGGGATGTATTTTTTTATAGGTTCATCCAACTGGAAACGCCCTTCTTCAAACAAGGTCATCAATCCTACAACAGCGATTGCTTTGGTTTGTGAGGCTATCCGGAAAATGTCGTCTTTATGGCAAGGAATATTTTTTTCTTTATCGCGCCAGCCATAGGCTTTGTAATGTACCACTCGTCCTTTATGTGCGACGAACGTTACGGCATGAGGCATCAATCCGGCATCTACCACGTGTTGGAAAGCACTGTCGATACGGCTTAGGCGTTTTGTGTCGAACGCATCCGAGATGTCCGTGTCATATAAAAATTGTTGTGGTGTTTTTTCGGTGGTTGGTTGCGGAACACATGCGGGTAAACATAGTACCACGAGTAGTAGTTGGAAAATGTTTTTCATAGAGTATGTGGGTTTTGTAAGATGCAACAAGCCACCTGACAGACTATCATCAGGTGGCTTGTTAAAAAATATATAGTATTATTGTAATCTGAAGTTAACAGGCACAGTGAATTTTACACGTACGGCCTTTCCGCGTTGTTTACCGGGTTTCCATTTTGGCATTGACTCAATAACGCGTACAGCTTCTTTATCCAAACTGGCGTCGCCTGCGCTGCGGACAACTTCAATATCAACGATAGAACCGTCCTTGTTTACTGTAAATTGGCAGATAACACGTCCTTGGATTCCGTTCTCTTGTGCAATGACGGGGTATTTGATGTTTTCTGACAAGTATTTGAACAACTCAGCCTGTCCGCCAGGAAATTCCGGCATGGTCTCTACAATCTGGAATACAACCTGGTCCTCTTCTTCTTCAATAGGAGCAGCTACCGGCGGTTGAACCACGATGGCGGTTTGTTCATCTATTTCAGAAGTGAATTCCACGCTCTTGGTTTCAACTTCGTTTTCAACTACGTTTAATTCCACAACAACTTCCGGAGCTGGAGGTGGTGGAGGGGGCGGTGGTGTCTCTTGTGATGTCTGGATAACATCTAATTCTTCCTCAAAGTCCATCTCTACATCGACAACTTCGTGCTTCGTTACTTCCTGTTGTGACCATTCCAGAGCCACAAAAATAACAGCGAGTGCCACGACAAGTCCCATCAATAAAAAGATGAGCTTTTTGTCTTCCAAGTTTGCTTTCGGCGATTTCTTTAAATCCATATTACTTTTATTATCTTCGTTATTATTAGATTTAACTATTTTTGAGATATGCCTTTTGGCAAAAATGTGTTTCCCTGACGATGGTATTTCCGGCTTCTATATGCTCGGACTATACTGTTCCGTCTTTTATTGTTTGAACGCACAAATGTACACTTTTTTTTTTATGTTTCATCCATGCATTAAAAAAAACTGTGTTTTTATCGTTTTTTTATATTGTATCTGGCTTTTTTCTATATTCATTATCTCCTTATTTGAAGTTTGCCGTGATAAAAAGCGAAAAATTGTTGATTTTTTTTCCGCGCCATAAAAATAATGTACCTTTGGGCAATTTTTGTATTCTTGCTAATCTGCTGCCTTGTTTTTGTGACAATGGTGTGTGGGAGATTCTGTAAACAATGAAACGAATAGCACTTGCAGTTTTTATACATTTAACAGTTCCTGTTGCCCTTTTTTCGCAGGCAGGATCCAGTGTGTTCCAATTCTTGAATTTACCGGTTTCTTCCCGTTTGGCAGCTTTGGGAGGAACAAATGTTTCTTTGCGGGATGATGACTTGAATTTTGCATTCCAGAATCCAGCCTTGCTAACTGAAAATACGCATAACAACATTAGTTTAAATTACGCCCTTTATTTGGCGGACATTATGTTCGGTTCGGCAGCGTACAGCTACAATTACGGGAAAAACTATTTCGCGGCAGGCATCCATTATATAAATTATGGTAAATTCGACTACGCCGACGAGGTGGGCGAGTTGTCCGGCGAGCAGTTTACGGCCAAGGATTTTGCCATGAACCTCATGTATGCGCGCCAATTGAACGATTATTTTACGGCAGGTGCGACGTTGAAACCGATATATTCGGTTTACGAGCGTTACACGAGTTTTGCGATGGCCTTGGATATGGGTGTTCATTTCCAGAGTAAAAACAAGTTGTTCATGGCTGGCCTGGTTTTCAGGAACATGGGTGTGCAACTGAAAGGCTATTATGACACGGCAGAAGGGCAGCACAGGGAAAAATTGCCTTTTGATATCCAATTGGGAGTTAGCCAGAAATTTGCACATGCACCGTTGCGCTTGTCGTTAACTTTACATGATTTGCAACGTTGGGATTTAGGTTACCAAACTTATAACATAGATGCCAAAGACATTAAATGGGTCGATATGGCATTCCGCCATGCAATTATCAGCATGGAATTTATTCCGACCAAAAACTTTTATGTGGCTTTATCATATAATCATCGGCGACATCAAGAAATGACAATGAGCACCTTCAAAAGTCTGGCCGGTTTTGGCGTGGGAGCCGGTGTGAAAATCTATAAGTTCCATGTCGGATTCGGCATGGCGCAATACCAGCTGGGGAATTACACTTATCAATTTTCCATAACGACGGCATTGGACGAATTCAAACTATAAAACATAACCTATTTATGAAAATAATTGTTGCCATAGATGGTTTTTCATCATGCGGCAAAAGTACCATGGCAAAAGAATTGGCTACTTATGCTGGTTATACTTATGTTGATACGGGTGCCATGTACCGTGCAGTGGCTTTGTTCTGCCTTCGCAACGGCTGGATGACGGAAAACGCTATTGATGAAACGCAGCTGCAAGCCCATATCCACGAATTGACCGTTGGATTCCAGCTCCGACCAGATGGAGGGCAGGACACGATGCTCAACGGTGAGAACGTTGAAGCCCTGATACGCACGCTCGAAGTCGGCAACGGCGCAAGCAGGGTTAGCACTATCGGCTTTGTCCGCCGCGAGCTGGTGAGGCAGCAGCAAATCATGGGTAGGCGCAAAGGCATTGTTATGGATGGCCGTGACATAGGCACTGTCGTTTTCCCAGATGCGGAATTGAAACTGTTTGTTACGGCACGGCCGGAGGTGCGTGCACAACGCCGTTACCAAGAATTGCTTGGCAAAGGGGAACAGATCACATTTGATGAAGTGCTTGCTAACGTGAAAGAGCGTGATTACCGCGATACCCATCGGGCGGAAAGCCCGCTTAGACAGGCGGAAGATGCCATCCTGTTTGACAATTCCGACCTGACACGCGCGGAACAAATGGAAAAGTTGAAGCGGATATTTGACGAGGCCGTGGGGCGGTGTCAGCATTGATGTCCCAAGAAGCTTGTCCATGCAAAAATTCGGTTATGGTTACGATTGACAAAAAATCCGGTTTCTGTTTCGGAGTCGTGAACGCCATCAAGAAAGCGGAAGAAGAATTGGCCAAAGGTGAAACCCTGTATTGTCTCGGTGATATTGTACACAACGGGCAGGAAGTGGCACGTCTGGAAAAAATGGGCTTGATTACCATTGATTACGAACAGTTTGCACAACTGCATGATGTAAAAGTATTGTTGCGCGCACACGGCGAGCCTCCTTCCACTTATGAGATTGCCCGGAAAAACAACATTACGATAATTGATGCATCTTGTCCGGTCGTATTGCGTTTGCAGTCTGATATCAAGAAGAAGTACGAAGAACGTAAGGACGGTACGCAAATTGTCATTTATGGGAAAAAGGGACATGCGGAAGTTATTGGTTTGGAAGGCCAGACGGACAATACGGCCATCGTTGTGGAAAACGAAGACGACTTGCGCAAGATAGATTTTAAGAAGGATATTTGTCTGTTTTCCCAAACGACCAAGTCGGTAGATGGCTTCAATGTGTTGGTGGAAAAAATAAGCACGCAATTTCAAGGAAACACATTTGAAAAATTCGATACAATTTGCCGGCAGGTAGCCAATAGAATTCCAAATATTCGTAACTTTGCAACGCAGAACGATGTGGTGTTTTTCGTCGGCGGAAAGAAAAGTTCAAACGGTAAAGTGTTGTATGAACATTGCAAGGAGGCAAACCCACAGACTTTTTTTATATCCGATGCAAGCGAAATAACACCAGAACAAGTGGCTTTTTGCCAAGACAAGAAAGTAGGAATATGTGGTGCGACTTCCACGCCCTATTGGCTGATGGAAGCTTGTGCTGAAAAAATTAATAAATAGGATTATGGAGTATAAAATTAGATGTGTGGGACTTCTTACCTCAGGCGGTGATGCTCCCGGAATGAATGCGGCTATCCGTGCGGTAACGCGGACGGCAATTTTCAACGGAATTCGCGTAAAAGCCATTTACCGTGGCTACAAGGGACTGATTACAGGAGAAGTCAAGGAATTCCGGACACAAGATGTCAGCAATATTATCCAGCATGGCGGCACGATCTTGAAAACCGCCCGTTGCATGGAATTCAAAACGCCGGAAGGCCGCAAAATAGCCTACGACACCATGGTGCGCGAAGAAATCGATGCGCTTGTCGTTATCGGCGGCGACGGCACGTTTACCGGGGCGCGTATTTTCGCGCAGGAATATAACATTCCGATTGTGGGCTTGCCCGGCACGATTGACAACGATTTGTGGGGGACGGACTCCACAATCGGCTATGACACGGCTTTGAATACCATTATGGAAGCCGTTGATAAGATCCGCGACACGGCAACTTCGCACGAGCGTCTGTTCTTCGTCGAAGTGATGGGGCGTGATGCCGGTTTCCTGGCATTGAACAGCGCGATTGCCGCTGGTGCCGAGGCTGCTATCATCCCAGAGCGGGAAACGCACGAAGACCAGTTGGAGGCGCTTATCAAAAACGGCTTTCGCAAATCGAAAAACAGCAGTATTGTGCTTGTGGCCGAAAGTGAAACGACCGGAGGCGCACAAGGGCTAGCAAATCGTATGCGTGAGGAACATCCTGAATATGATGTGCGCGTAACGATTCTCGGGCATATCCAGCGCGGTGGCTCTCCGACTGCCTATGACCGCATCTTGGCGAGCCGCATGGGAGTGGCGGCCATCGATGCCCTGCTGGACGAGCAACGTAATATAATGATTGGTATCCAGAATGATGAGATTGTGCACGTTCCTTTCACTAAAGCCATCAAGGACGACAAACAGATAAATCCGGAAAAAGTTTCCGTTTTGCAGATATTGTCCATCTAAACAAGGACAATCCATGGATAAAACACCCCCGAAAGCCAGGCAAAAAACTTTCGGGGTTCGTTTTACTATACAGAATCTTCATTCTTGTTTGCTATATGCCGGCGGCATAACGATACATAATATGATATATAGCAACAAACCGGGGAATCCTGCCGTGAAAACGGACAGGAAAGCATAGGCGGCACGTACGACGGTTATGTCCCACCCTAAAAATTCGGCAATCCCGGCGCATACGCCGGCTATCATTTTGTCGTTTGACTTGCACAGTTTCTTGTTCATGATGAAAAAATCTTGTTTTCTTATTTGGCTGCCAAAGGTAGAAAAAAACATAATTGCAGGCAAGCGTTCCAATCCGCAAATTATTCGTATTTTTGCAACGGTTTTTTTGCACTTTCTATCTTAATCGTATGCAAGACAGAAAAAAAGCTGTTTTAATTATCCTTACAGGCGGAACTATTTGCATGGCCGAAGATTCCCAAACGGGAGCGTTACGTCCTATTGATAGTTTGCGCCTGAAAGATTTGCTGCCCGAATTGACGACTATGGGCTTGCGTGTTGATACGATTCCCTTTGACCCACTTATCGATTCATCGGATGTGCATCCGCCAGTGTGGAGCCAACTTTCTCATATTATTTATGATAATTATGACATGTATGATGGTTTCGTCATTCTCCATGGGACAGACACAATGGCTTATACGGCTTCTGCACTGAGCTTTATGTTGGAAAATCTGGGCAAGCCGGTTATCTTTACGGGTGCCCAGCTCCCGATTGGCATGTTGCGTTCCGACGCGAAAGAAAATTTGCTGACGGCTATAGAAATTGCTTCCGCACAGGAGGACGGGCGTGCTATCGTTCCGGAAGTTTGCATCTTTTTTGAAGATACGCTATTCCGCGGTAACCGCACGACGAAAAAGAATGCAGAACATTTCAATGCGTTCGATTCTTACAATTATCCGCCTTTGGGAAAATCGGGCGTACATTTGAAGTATTTCAAGTCGGCAATTCACTATCCCGATTACTCGAAACCGTTGCGCCTGCGCACGAAAATAGACCAAAACGTGGTCATTCTCAAACTTTTTCCAGGTATTACGGAGCAAATCGTACAGACCATTTTGCATATTCCCGGATTACGGGCTGTCGTGTTGGAAACATTCGGTTCTGGCAATGCACCCCGCCGTATATGGTTGCACAATGCGTTGAAAGATGCAACAAAACGTGGAATCATTATTGTCAATAAAACGCAATGCAGCATTGGTTCCGTGGAAATGGGGCGCTATCAGACGAGTCTGAATCTGCTTGATGCCGGAGTCATCAGCGGTTACGACATAACCACGGAGGCTATAGTTGTGAAGTTGATGTATTTGCTTGGTGAGCAGCAGGACACGGAACGTGTGAAGAAAATGCTGACACAAAGCCTGTGTGGCGAAATGACTGTTGAAAAAAACTAAATCAGTGTTTTCAGATAATTGGCCAGATATTCTTGCTCGGTTTGTCCGGGGGTTGGTATCAATTCGGCTTTGTATAGGACACCGAGGGTAGCTAAATCCATAAGGGTGCTATACCCGCTCCGCGCAATGATTTTTTTTGCAGCCAGCAGTTTGCTGCACAATTCATAATCGTCCATGTTTTGCATGATGCGGATGTTGGGCGCAATAGCCGCTCTGGCAGGAACGTTCTTGGAATTTATTTTCCCCTCTACCAGCAATAACGGCTGTTTGTTGCTTGCATAACGTGCCAATATTTCTTTTTCAAACAGTGTGCGCTGTGGTTCCGGCCCGGAAAGTACGGCTACGGTCAGATTTTCTTTCTTGGGGTCGGACTGCCTGCCGGAATTTTCGAAACGCGAGAGGATTCCGATATATTCCGCGTTGCGGGGCAAGGCTTTTGGATGGCTCAACTCGCCGGCTAAGCCGTTTTCTTGTCGGTCAGGAATCCAGCAACGGTCATATTTTTCAATAAGCCGATAATGCATTATGCGTACTAATGGTTCTGCCCATTTTAGCCCTTTGGGCATTTTGATGGTGAGTTGATGCGTCATGTAAATACAATAGGCCTGTTTGTTATGCAAGCAAAAGCGGTTATCGGAAACTACTTGGTCGAAATGTTCTTCGCGGAGCAGTCTTTTCAGGTAATGGTAGTCGGCAAGACAATATGCGATAAGTTTGGGTAATTGCAGGAACAGGCTTATTATCTGATTATTCGAGGCGGAGTAATGAATGTCGAGTCTGGGCAATTCCCTGAATGGCAATTCAGGAAAATGTTTTTTTAGCACTTCCAATGACATGCCATCGCCGCCTAGGATGACATCGTGCCCTTCTGACAGAAAACGCCTGATGAGTGGGATACAACGCGTGGCATGTCCTAATCCCCAATTGAGTGGTGCTACCAGAATTCTCATATCCGTGTGGTCAGGAGGCGACAGAAACCAGGAAGCCTTCCGCTCTGGCCATATCCGCGATGTTCTCCAATTCTGTTTTGCCGATTTTTTCCAGGTCGTGGACGGGCGTGGCGCGATCAATGGCATAAATCATGATGTTTTTGGGCCGTATCTGTTTCAAGGCGTTTATCCATGCTCTGACTTCTTCCTCTGTCGTGTTGTCTATGTTTTTTCCCAAATAGGAGCCACGCAGGAAAATGGTTTGTATAGTCAAATTTCCCTCAAAATCGCACAATTGTTTGGTCAAGCTTGAGACCGTGAATTTTTCGCTGACAGGTTGGTCTATCAGGCGCATGGTCTGCTCTATGGCCGAATCGAATTTCAGCAAGCGGTTGTCTGCTTTCAGCAGGCCGCTGACCACATCAGGGCGATGCAGTTGCGTGGAATTGGTCAATACGGTTACCTTCGCTTGTGGGAAATAATGGTTCCGCAAGGTAATTGTGTCATCTATTATGGTCTCAAAATCAGGATGCAAGGTGGGTTCCCCGTTGCCAGAAAAGGTGAAAACATCCGGAGATATGCCTTGCGTTTTCAGTTCTTCCAGTTTTACATGCAACGCGTTTTTTACTTCATCGCGCGTGGGAATATGCGGTTCGTGCGTTTTCGTGTTGAATCCGCATTCGCAATATATGCAATTGAACGTGCATATTTTTGCTTTGGCCGGCATGAGATTGATGCCTAGCGAGCAACCGAAACGGCGGCTATGAATCGGCCCGTAAATGATCTGTTCGAATAACATGAAATTGTTTTTATGATTACAGGTTTTGCAAAGGTACAAATACTCAGCAAAAAAAGCAATGTTTAATGCTTCTGGCTTCTTGTTTTGATGCCTTGATTTATACTGAATTTCAGTTAAAAAAGCGGCATGCAGGAAGAAAAACTTATCAACAGTTTGTTGTTTCAGAAATTTTATCTACTTTTGCAGTCCCAAAAATCATGGAAATAAAATAAGATTAAATTATACGGCAATGAAAAGAACGTTTCAACCCTCAAAAAGAAAAAGAAGAAATAAACACGGATTCCGTGAAAGAATGGCAACCGCAAATGGTCGCCGCGTATTAGCTGCCCGTCGTGCAAAAGGTCGTGCTAAATTAACTGTTGCAGACGAAGGACGCCATAAAAAATAATGAATAAAGTTATTTTCATACGTTTTGGTTTGGAAAAGTAAAGGTTTCGGCTTTTACTTTTTTTGTTTTTATAAATGACTGTCAAATACAAGATTTGTTCTATCTTTGTCCCGTCAAGTAGTGAAATTGTTCCATCCCTAATAGGAGATATGATATGAAATTCAACCTGAAAAAATTCTGGAAAGAAAGTGTTTTCGCTTTTTTCCTTAAAAATATTGTTTTGGCGGTCGTTATTTTTGTAGTCATGGCCAATATCGTTTTATTTGCCATAGATGGATATACACGTCACGGTGAAGCAGAAACAGTTCCTGACTTGCGGAATATGTATGTGGAGGAAGCGGAAGTTGTTCTTGCCTCCCAAGGATTGAGTTTGCAGGTTATTGATTCTATGTATGACCGTCAAAAGACACTTGGAGCAATTGTAGAACAAACGCCGCCAGCTGCTTCCACCATAAAGAAAGGCCGTTCGGTTTATGTGATTATCAATTCCACCACGGTACGTAAAGTGCCAGTTCCCGATGTCCGCGATGTGTCGTTGCGTCAGGCAGAAGCAACGCTGGGGATTATTGACTTGAAAGTTGGGCGTATAGAATACAAGCCTTCTGAATATAAGGATCTTGTGTTGGACATGTTGTTGGATGGGAAATCAATTCCTGCCGGACAGCGTGTACCGGAGGGTACAGCCATTACGTTGGTTGTTGGCCAGGGTAGTGGGATGGATGCCGTATTTGTTCCTGATTTGATAGGTTTGCCGTTGTCGCTTGTCAGGGACAAGGTGCGTGAGGCGAATTTGGTGCTCGGTGCCATTGATTACGATGTCCAGCCCGTTGGTAATGAAGCCGATTATGTCATTATTTCACAGCAACCGGTAGCCGGTTCGTGGCAAATAGCAGGTTCCCGCATTGATATTTGGTTGTCAACCGACAAAAACAAGGTGGCCAATCCACAACAAAAAGTTGTCGACGAGGACAATTTCTTTTAAATGTATTGCACTCACGCATGCAACAGGATTTTTTTGACAATATCGAAGATTCGGACGATTTGTTCGTGCCAGACCAACCTGAAAAGCATGAGCATTTCCGATGTGAAGTGGATAAAGGGCAAAGTTTGATCCGTATCGATAAATATTTGGTCAATGTCATGGCCGGTATTTCTCGTAATCGTATCCAGGAAGCCGCTGATGCGGGCAATATTCTTGTGAACGGTCAGCCGGTCAAGTCGAATTACCGTGTCAAGCCGCGTGATGTCATTTCTATAGTGTTGGGCTATCCGCCCAACGAATATACCATAGTTCCACAAGAAATGCCTTTGAATATCGTATATGAAGACGAGGATATTATTGTTGTTAATAAACAGGCGGGGTTGGTGGTACATCCCGGTTTCGGAAATTTTGAAGGAACGTTGTTGAATGGTATTGCGTGGCATTTAAAAGATATGCCCGGCTTTGACCCAAACGACGCAAGCATTGGTCTGGTCCACCGTATTGACAAGGATACCTCTGGCTTGCTTTTGATTGCCAAAACGCCGGATGCGAAAAGTAATTTGGGGAAGCAATTTTTTGAAAAGACAACGAAACGTACTTACAATGCACTTGTATGGGGTGTTATAAAGGAAGATGAAGGCACGATTGTCGGTGCTTTGGCACGTAATCCGCAAGACCGTTTGCAGTTCCGCGTATTTGATGAAGCAGAAAACCCGAATGCCAAATATGCCGTAACACACTACAAGGTATTGGAACGCTTTGCCTATTGCACTTTGGTGGAATGCCGGCTCGAAACCGGCCGGACTCATCAAATCCGCGTACATATGAAGCATATCGGGCATACTTTGTTCAATGATGAACGCTACGGCGGGAATGAGATATTGAAAGGCTTGACAACGGCCAAGTACAGGCAGTTCGTCAAAAATTGCTTCGAGATATGTCCCAGGCAGGCCTTGCATGCAAAAACATTGGGTTTTGTGCATCCTCGAACAGGACAAGAAATGTTTTTTGACAGCGATTTGCCGGCCGATATGACTGCATTACTTGACAAATGGCGAAAATACAATCCTGCGGAACAATAAGAACAGACATGATAGATACTCATTCGCATATTTATTTGGAAGAGTTTGACCAAGATAGGGATGCTGTGGTGCAACGCGCACGAGATGCAGGTATAGAACATATTATTTTGCCGAATGTGGATGCTGGATCTTTGCCACGTATGTTGGCTTTGGAAGCTGCATATCCTGATTATTGTCATGTAGCTATTGGTTTACATCCGACTAGTGTTGCGGCCAATTACAAACAAGAGCTTTTGATGGTTCATGCGGAATTGGAGCGACGCAAATGGATTGCGGTCGGTGAAATAGGATTAGATTTTTATTGGGATCAAACTTTTCGGCAAGAACAAGAGCAGGCTTTCCGACGTCAAGTGGAATGGGCAATACTGTACGACTTACCAGTAATTATTCATACGCGTTCTTCTTTGAAAGAAACATTGGCTATTTTGGCTGATTACAAAACAGATAAGCTCAGAGGCGTATTTCATTGTTTTTCCGGAACCTTGGAAGATGCAGAAGCTATTTTGAGTTATGGAGGTTTTAAATTAGGAATTGGTGGTACAGTAACATTTAAAAAATCTAAAACTCCTTGTGTGTTACGTCAAATTGCGTTAGAACATTTAGTGCTTGAAACGGATGCGCCATATTTAGCGCCTGTTCCGTTCAGAGGCAAGCGCAATGAAAGTGCTTATGTCTATTATACAGCGCTTTTCCTATCGGAATTGTATGGTTGTTCTTTGTCGGATATTCAAAAGGCGACAATCCATTCTACTTATGAGATATTTCGTTTAAATAATGAGAAAATGGGCTATATATTTTGAGTTTTGAAAAATTATAGCGTTATTTGCAAAACGTTTTGAGAAAGCTGCCAATAAATCCTAATTTGTCCATGACAAAGGGGAACGGGCTATAGTGTAGTTCGTATTTTTTTTGTAAATTGCGGCCGTTTTTTGGAGAGGTGCTCGAGTGGTTGAAGAGGCACGCCTGGAAAGCGTGTATACCCCTAAAGGGTATCACGGGTTCGAATCCCGTCCTCTCCGCCGTTTTTAAGAAGAAGAACTAAAAACACAAACTTAATAATCTAATTTTCAAATCTTAAAAAACAAACAAAATGAAAAAAGTATTTGCGTTATTGTCAATCGTTGCGATTTTCAATCTTGGAATCCCCGTGTATGTAGCGGCTCAAGAACAACAACCTGCTGCAACAGAACAAGTAAGCGAACCTGCTGCTGTGGAAGAAACTGCTGAAGCCGAAGTTGTAACTGAAGAAGTTGGTATCCACAAAGTTTTGAAACAGAAATTTATTGAAGGTGGTGCCGGTTTTATGGCATTGATAGCACTCTGTTTGATTTTTGGTTTGGCATTGTGCATTGAACGTATCATTTATTTGAGCCTTTCTTCTACCAACACCAAGAATTTGCTGAAAAACGTAGAGAAAGCATTGAACGAAGGTGGTGTTGAAGCCGCTTTGGAAGTTTGCCGCAATACCCGTGGTCCTGTTGCTTCCATTTTCTACCAAGGCCTTTCCCGTTATGACGAAGGCGTTGACGTAATTGAAAAGTCCGTATCTTCTTACGGTGGCGTTCAATTGGGTTCGTTGGAAAAGAACTTGAGCTGGATTACCTTGTTTATCTCCATTGCCCCGTCCTTAGGATTTATGGGAACTGTAATCGGCATGATTCAGGCGTTCGATAAAATCCAACAAGTAGGTGATATTTCTGCAACCGTAGTTGCTGCCGGTATTAAAGTTGCCTTGTTGACCACTTTGTTCGGTTTGGTTGTTGCTATTATTCTGCAGATTTTCTACAACTATATCCTTTCGATGGTTGAAAATTTGGTCAACAAAATGGAAGATGCTTCTATTTCTTTGTTGGATATCATTGTAAAATACAACGCATCGAAAAAATAAGGATTTCGATGAAATGATGGCAGCACATGTGGATAAGCTGTCTGTAACAAAATATTCATCTTTCAAAAAAAGAAAAACTTATGAATAATGCATTAGATAAAATTCCGAGAATCCTTCTTTATGTGCTGATGGCAATATGCATCGTGTGCGGGCTTATGTTCTACGCAGGTGGCACGGAGGGTTCACTTGAAGTAGCCGGTGACTTTTTGGATATTCCCCGCTTTACAGATTTGTTCTTGTATTGGTGCTATATTTTGGTCGTATTGGCTTTGGTGATTACTTTGGTAGTCGTATTGACCAGTTATATATTCTCGTTCAAATATACACCCAAAAGAGCGATACGTACACTTAGCTATGTATGTGTATTTGTTCTGATACTTGTTGTATCGTGGTTCTTGGGAAGTCCGGAAGAACTTCCTATCGTAGGGTACGAAGGCACGGATAACGTTGGTTTCTGGGCACAATGTACCGATATGATTATCTATTCTGTTTATGTATTGGTAGTAGCAGTTGTTGCAACAATTATTGGGGCAGCTATCTACGTTAAATTCAGAAAATAAATTATGGCAAAGAGGAAAATACCGGAGATAAATGCCAGTTCTATGGCTGACATTTCATTCTTGCTGCTTATTTTCTTCCTTGTATCAACGTCAATGTCTGTTGATAAAGGTTTGTCGCGCAGGCTTCCGCCACCGTTGCAACCAAACCAGAAAGTAGAAGATATGGATATTAACAAACGGAATATCTTCGTGGTCAAAATCAACAGTATGAATCAATTGTTGGTACAAGGCAAGGAGTTGGACATTAAGCAGTTGCGTGCTAAAACGAAAGAGTTTATCGACAATAAAGCCAATGATCCTGAATTGCCTGTCAAAGTTGCTGAAGAAATTGAAGGACTGGGACTTGTGGAATACACCAAAGACCATGTAATTTCGGTACAGAATGACGTAGATACCCAATATCAGGCTTATTTGGAAGTCCAGAATGAATTGGTAGCCGCATATAACGAATTGCGTGACGAATATGCAAGGAACCGTTTCGGCGTTTCGTATGCCGAATTGGATGAAGATATGCAGAAAGCTATCCAGAAAGTGTATCCGCAGAAGATATCGGAAGCAGAACCCAAAAACTACGGAGGAGGAAAATAATATGGCACAGATTAGAAAAAACGAAAAAAAGGAAATGCCGGCTATCAACACGGCATCGTTGCCCGATATTATTTTCATGTTGTTATTCTTCTTTATGTCTGTAACATCTCTGAAAGAGGTTACTTATAAAGTAAGAATAACACCTCCGGAAGCAACGGAACTGGTAAAATTGGAGAAGAAGTCATTGGTGCGCTATATATATGTAGGAACTCCTACGGAAGAGTATCGTAAGGCTTTCGGTTCTGAAACACGTATCCAATTGGATGATGCCTTTGCTGATGTTGCTCAATTGGAAGATTATGTAGTTCGTGAGCGCAGTGCTATGAGCGAAGATGAGCAAAATCTAATGACTATTTCAATTAAGGCGGATAAAGACACGAAAATGGGTATCATTGCAGATATCAAACAGGCTTTGCGTCGTGCTTATGCTTTGAAGATCAGTTATGCTGCCGTACAGCGTACGTCTTATTAATTAAAATGCTTTTTTCAACAAGAAACAGGGTGTCCCGAAAGGCATCCTGTTTTTGTTTATAGCTAATTAAGGAATAGGATTCTTCTATCATTTTATTTTACTAGACAGAATAAAAACAAATACGGTTAATAAACAAATCGTCTATTACCGTATTCTTGTCATTTGCTGATGGGAATCCAGCCTTTAAGTGTCTGTGGCTTTCCTTTGCTTCATGCTGAATAAATTTGTTTCTTATCCTAAAATTCTCTATTATATATTTTAGGATTGTAACTTGCAAATTATTATTTTATACCGAATATCTCTTATTTGCCGATTAATTTTGGATTTGGATAGGGGATCTTTCTAATAGAAAGGCATGGGATGCGAACAATGGCAAAAAGTTTTGATTTAATTTACTTCGCTTGATAGGTCAGCCATTTCCATATTTCTTTCCATGAATTTTTCTTACCATACATTAAAATACCTGTCCGGTAAATTTTTCCAGCCATCCAAGTAGTGCCGGCAAACGACAGTACCAATATGGTGAACGACAAGATTAACTGCCAAACGGGGACGCCGAACGGAATACGTACCAACATGACTATGGGTGACGTGAACGGAATCAGTGAGCACCAGAAAGCCAACGGGCCATCCGGATTCTGGGCACTGTATATAGCCGCATAGAGGGCGAAAATGATTGGAATAGATAACGGTAATGAAAATTGGTTGGTATCCGTTTCGCTTTCCACTGCCGAACCGACAGCAGCAAACAGTGAAGCATAAAGCAAATATCCGCCTAAGAAATAGAGCACAAACATGACAAGTAATTGTATAAAATCATAGCCGGATAGCATGCCGTATATTTCGGCAGCCATGTTGTCGCTCATTGGAGGCATGGACTGGCCTGCCGACATGGCAGCCATGTTTTGCAATTCACCCATGTCGGAGGGGGCAAAAAGGCTGCCGCCCAGAATTGTGCTTAGCCCGACGGTCAATACAACCCACAATAGCATTTGTGTCAGCCCGACCAGGGCGATGCCTACAATCTTACCCATCATCAATTCAAATGGTTTGACGGAAGCCACAATGACTTCTACAATGCGGTTAGTTTTTTCCTGAATGACGCCGCTCATGACTTGCCCGCCGTAAATCAGGATAAACATGTATATGACGAAAGCAGAAAGCATCCCGATTATGAGTGCCAGCTCGGCCGAACTTTCTTGTTCCTTGCCGTCTTCATCCCATTTTACGGTCGTTATCTTTATGTCCGTGCGTGAGTTTTCCACCATTTCCCGTAAGTTAGGAATGTTGTAGGCGGCTATTTTTTGGTCCTCCACATATTTGTCCAGCAATCCGGATAGATAACTCACAGTTTCCATTTTGGCCTGTTTGTCTGAATAGAGGATGACTTGTGCTGTATCGGTCGCCAGATTGCCGCTAATGTACAGGATGCCGGTCAGTTCGCTCGTTTCCTGCACGTTGTTGCGGATTGTATCAATCGGACGATTTGTAAACTCGAATGTGTACAAATCGTTACTTTTTAGGGCGGATTCGTATAATCCAGACTTATCTATGACAACAATATGTTGCTTTGTGTCAGCTTTTATGGTGGACAACCACAATGGGACAAGTATCAGTGCAACCAGCAAAACCGGAGTCAGCAAGGTCAGCAGGATAAATGATTTTTTGAGTACGCGGGTTTTGTATTCGCGTTCTATGATAAGTCCTATTTTGCTCATTTCGATACGGTTTTGATAAAGATTTCGTTCATGGTCGGCAGGATTTCTTCAAAAGAAGTGATGGTGCAAATACCCAATAACCGGCTTAACAACTCATTGTTGGTCATGCTTGCCGGCTTGCCGATAATGTATTCCTGCAACTTGTTTCTGCCGGCTTGCGGGGTTATGGCGACATTGCAATCGGCCAGGCAGCTTTCTGCCAGCGTATCGTGGGTGCGCAGCAGGAAGGTGTTGGTGGAATGTGCCGTGCGTATTTTTTCTACATTACCTTGCAGCACAATATGTGACTGGTTTATCAGCGAGATATTCTCGCAAAGTTCCTCCACAGAGGCCATATTGTGGGTAGAAAGGATAATGGTGGTGCCTTTTTCGCGTAAAGCCAATATTTCTTTCTTGACAAGTTCTGCGTTGACGGGATCAAAGCCGGAAAACGGTTCATCCAGAATAAGCAATTCCGGCTCGTGCAGCACGGTGGTAATGAATTGCACTTTTTGCGCCATGCCTTTGGATAGTTCTTCCACTTTTTTATTCCACCAGGATTGTATTTCAAACTTCTCGAACCAGAATTTCAGCGCTTTCAAGGCATCGTCCTTGCCCATGCCTTTGAGGCGTGCCAGGAACAACGCCTGTTCGCCCACTTTCATTTTCTTGTACAAGCCGCGTTCTTCGGGCAGATAGCCAATATGGAGCGCGTCTTCGGGCGTGATGCGTTTGCCGTTCAGGAGCACTTCCCCGCTGTCGGGGCCGGTAATGGTGTTGATTATGCGTATCAAGGTTGTCTTGCCGGCACCGTTGGGGCCGAGCAGGCCGTAGATGCTGTGTGCCGGGACATGCAAGCTGACATCGTCCAGGGCTTTATGCCCTGCATATTGCTTGCTGACGTGGTTTATCTGTAACATGTTTGTCTTTGAGGTTAGCAGAACTCATTTTGATGTTTCTCTGCCTGCAAAGATACTTCTTTTTTTTCGTCCCCGAAACAGTGCAACGGGATTGTTACAGCAAATTGTTGTCAGTGAAACTGTATCGTTCATTTCCCGCAATGATGATATGGTCAAGCAGGTTTATGTCGAACAATTTACAGGCTTCTTTCAGTTTTGTTGTCAATGCCATGTCTTCGTGGCTTGGGGTGGGGTTGCCGGAAGGGTGGTTATGCGACAAAATCAGGCGTGTGGCGTTTTTGTCGAGCGCGGCTTTGACAATCAGCCGGATGTCTACCACCGTGGCCGACAATCCGCCTTGGCTGATTTTCTGCAATTCGATTACGTGGCTGGCCTGGTTGAGCAGGGCCATCCAGGTTTCTTCATGGGAAAGGTCGCCCAACAGCGGCGCGAACAATTCGCCTGCATCTTGCGAGTTTTTTATCTGTGTTCGTTTGACAGCGGCATTACGTCGTCTGCGGCCAATTTCAAGCGCCGCCACTATGGCCACCGCTTTGGCCATGCCGATGCCTTTGAAACGCTTGCACAACTGCTGCACATTGAGCCGCGCAAGTTCGTCGAGGCTATTCTGGTTCTCTTTCAGAATACGCCGTGCCAGTTCGACTGCGGTTTCTTCCGTGTTGCCAGAGCCGATCAATATGGCCAGCAGTTCCGCATCGCTGAGGGCACTCGTACCTTTGGCTATCAGTTTCTCGCGCGGACGATCCTCGGCAGCCCACTGCTTTATGTTCAGCCGGTTTATGGTCGGTTCTTCCATGATATATTCTTTATGGAATCAGCAATTTATGGACATCACAATGGCCACCAGCACGCGCCTGCAACAAATACAGGCCTTGTCCGAACCTGTTCGTCAAGATTTCGGCCTGCCCGCGGAAGCTACCTTGCAACATTCGTTTCCCATCTATGCCGTAAATGGTATATTCTACGGTTTCATCCGTGTCGGTTGCCAGTGAGATTCGTCCATTTGAGATGGTAATTTGCGAAAGTATTTCGCGGTTATTGGCGGTGGAAGTAACAATGCCCGTGCCCGACATGTGCCATGTTTCACCTTTGTTCGTCCCCCAAATGTATTCGGCCAGTTCCGGATAGTCCACAAATGGGTTCCGGTTACCTTGTACGTCCTCAATGCCGTCGTTCCGGTCTTTTTCCTTTTCCGAAACGGGATCTTCCCGATGCCACTTGAGCAACAGGTTTGTCGCGTAGGTGGTCAGGCCGGCCGTGCCGCTGGAATAGGTGAACATGGCCCTGCCCCCTTCTTCTTGCGTAAAATTGATGTTGCGGTAGCGTGTCATCATGTAGAAGTAAATCCGTGCAAAATCGCCCTTGTATTCATCCGCCGGTTCGAAAACCTTGCCTGAATAGCCGCTGAAATTAGATGAGCCGAGTTTGCTGCCGTTGTCGGATGTATAAGTCGCGTTGCCAACCTCGCCAAACGGATAGTTGCTGCGCATACCGTTCACCTTGCCGTCGGTCGGGATTAAATGCACAATGTCCGAGTACATAGGTTTGGCATCGTTGAACCAACTTTTGGGCACACTGTGTTCGCGGTTGTAGCAATCGCATTCATCGCGATAGTTTCCACATTGGTCGCTGCCCCACGTAAAAGTACAGTTGGAATACATGTCCCAAACGCGCCCGTTAGCCGTGTTGTCCGTCTGACGGAAAGCCGTCCACAGGCCGTCGTACGAAACGACTTGGTGTCCATTGGTGATAATACTCTGCAAAGCTTTTATAAGGTCAGTTCCTGCGCGCCCATCCGCCGATGTGTAATAAGGATTGCCCGCCGTATTGCCCGCCGTGGTTACGGTGATGGTGTTCGAGGGTTGCGAAGTGGTATATCCGCTTGCACTGGCCGTGGTGTTGTAGTAGTAGGTCGTGTTGCTTGCTAGTCCCGTAACCGTGTAGTTGGTCGCGGAGGTGTTGTAAGGCGAAGCATCTATTTCCTGGTCGTTCCCGGCCTGCCATACGAAAAGGCTGTAGCTTGTCGCGTTTTGTACTGCGCTCCAGTTGGCCGTAAAACCGTTTGTGCTGACATTGGTAGCGGCAGCGGCCATAGGTGCGGTCAGCGTGCCGGGATCGGGCTGCGTGCCGCCGGAGTAGGCTGTCCATTCCAAGTCATCAATGGTTACACGCGCACTCGTTGTGTTTTCAAGTATGATGGTCGTGCCCGAAGGCGCGTTTACGGGAAAATTGCTGACTTCGTACACTTTGCCTTGTTCCAACATAGCTGCATTGACGGCGTTTACACTCGTGCCGCCCACCGTGATGGACAAGGTTATTTTTATTTTAGCATCGGAAAATGGGATGGAATATTTGAACGACACCGTGCCTACACCGGCAGCCTGTTGTGCGCTGGTCAGGTTACCGGTTATTTTACCTTTTCTTATGCATACAGCTTTGCCGTTGATTTCCTGGTCGCTCCTCGCATCGGTAGCTGTCCAGGTCTGTCCGTTGTCGCCAATCCATGAAATAGATTCGTAGGAATCGTTGGTATTTTCGTTATTTGAAAATGTCTCAATGCCTTGCGCCTGTATGCCGGATACGATAAACATCAGCACTATCACGGTGGTAAAAATATTTTTCATAACGGGTATAATGAATATTTTTTGAAAAAGGGGAGCAAATATAACAAAAAAACGAGAAATGTTATTCCAACCACATAAAATTGTGCAATAAATTTGTCTGCCGGCCAGTTTTTGTGCGAATTTCTGGGGTTATAAACGAAACCGTCCGCTTGCGCAAGAATGCACCGGCGGACGGTTTCTACACCATGTTTAACCCTTTTTATTCACCTTTCTGTTCTACCCAGATCAGTTCATTTGTATTGTAACCTCGGTTTTGCGCGCTTGTCAGCACATAATCCAAATCCACGTCGTTCATTCTTGGCGTGCGGCTCAATATCCAGAGGTATTTGCTCTTTTTGCTACCAATCAAAGCATAGCGGTAATCGTCGGCAAGCTCCAGCACATAATAGGGCGCGTAGAAGTTCCAGAAAAAGGCCACTTCCAGTTTGCCGGGTTCGGCATCGTTCGGACGGCGTGCCTTGCCGATGGCTTCATCGTATTTACCATCGAACGAATCTTTGTAACCGGCATTGACTACCTTGATTGTACCGTCGCTGTTCAGCGTGTAAGTGGCGGTGCAACCCACCAGTCCACGTTCAAAGCTGTGGTCGAATCGCGCTATTTCATACCATTGCCCCGCATAACGGTTCAGATCGAGTTCTTGTACCGTGCTTGTGTTTATGTTATCGTTGCTACAAGCTGAAAGGCCGATAGCGCACAGCATCATGCTGCAAATTGAATTGAAAAGTTTGTTCATTTTATAATCTTTTTATATATAACAAATGATATCTGGAAAAGTTCTGGAATATGGGATCTTTTTTTTGATTTGATGGTAAAAGATTCTTTACGACGGATTTCTGATGCCATGTTTTCCATTTCTTTCACGAAATTATTACATTTGCTCCAAAGATATGCAGCATGGATATTTGGGACAAAGAAAAACGATCGGCCGTCATGGCTAGGATCAAAAGCAAGGACACGAAGCCTGAACTTATCGTCCGCCGCTACTTGTACCACAGGGGCTACCGCTACCGTAAGAACGTGAAAGGACTGCCGGGTACGCCCGACATTGTATTGCGCAAATACGGCATCGTGATCTTCATCCATGGCTGTTTTTGGCATGGGCATGGGGCCGACGGGCATATTCCACATAGCAACACGGACTTTTGGAAAAAGAAAATCGAACGGAACAAGCAACGGGATGAACACAACAAAGCAGAGTTGAAGAAAATGGGCTGGCGGGTAATGACTATTTGGGAATGCCAACTGAAACCTGCCGCACGCGAACAGACCTTGTTGGAAATGGAATATTGGATTAACCACGTTTATTTGGAACGTTTTAAACCAAAGCCGCTTAAAGCCTACAAAATGGAAGAAAAATCCCCCAGCCTGGCAGCCGAGGGAGAAATGGGGTATGGGAAGTCAAAGGCTTTCAATGTCGTTGAAAAGCCGGATGAGTGAACGGCCAATGGCATAAGCCAAATTGACAGGTACAGCATTCCCTATTTGTTTATATTGCGAACTAAGTGTGCCAGCAAATTTCCATTCATCAGGGAATGTCTGTATGCGGGCATATTCTCTCACAGTCAACGGACGGGTTTCCGTTGGATGGCAACGTTCGGTTTGCTTTTGGGCAGGAGCGCAAGTCAATGTCAAACTTGGTTCGTCCAAAGAAAGCCTTCTGGCCATTCCTGTTTTTCCCCCTTCCAATTCAAAACTACCACCCATATATTCTTTTTGTACATCAAGAGGCAGGTCGCGCCAATATCCACCCATCGGCACAAGTTCCATCACCTTTTGCTTTTTAGGAGGATATGTTTGTCCCTCTGAAGGTGGTACATCGGTATCATACAATTCACCTTTGAAAAAAGCATCCCGCAAAGTCATGATCCTATAATAGGGATCCGGCCATTTAAACTGAACTTTATCAGCAATATCATTTCGGATAGCGACCAGTATCAATCGCTCTCGCTTCTGAGGTACTTGATAAAAAATGGCTTTTAGCACCTGGGGTTCTATCAAGGTATAACCTAATTCTGCAATTGTGTTCCTTATCGTTTTCAATGTACGTCCACCGTCATGGGCGGCAAGGCCTTTGACATTCTCACCCATGAAAACTTTGGGTTGTATTTCTTTTACGGCACGAGCTAATTCAAAAAATAAAGTTCCTCTCGTATCGTTGAATCCACCTTGTTTGCCAGCATAAGAAAATGCTTGACAGGGGAAACCACCAGAAAGAAAATCAACTTTGCCATTGAATTGTTTGAAAGAAATGCTTCTGACATCTTGCTCCACAACTCGCCATTCGGGACGATTGTATTGTAATGTCACACAAGCATCATGATCTATCTCATTCAGCAAGATATGGGAAAAGCCAGCTTTTTCCAAACCCAAAGCAAGACCTCCGGCGCCAGCAAACAGTTCAATGGACGTATAAGGACGAAGTGCTTTCACTTGCATTTCCTTTTCCCAAGAGGACAGTACCATATTATTGATTTCTGGTACATTGAGCAAATTTTCTATATAAAAGATTTTTTGACCTGCCTGATTAACCGAAGGAACGAAAGAACCATTTGTTTCCCACTTCTGCAAAGTGGCTTTCGATACACCCATAATATCGGCAAAATTAGAGGCTGTTATTGTTTTTTCCATGTGTCATAAGTTTTGGAATCCATCATAAGTTTTGAATGCAAGCAGATAAAGGCTCTTAGACATGTCAGGAGACAGTTGATTAAGTTCTTCATAAACATTGTTCTCTATGGAACCACATTGCAATTCTGCTATAGCATCATCCAAAATATCAGGTAAGGCACGGCATAATTTAAAAAAGGCTTCACTGTCGCCAAATACGATTTCATAGAATTTATCAATGGAAATCCTGCGAATCCGATCATGCGAGAAAACTTTTCCATCCACGGTAGTTGTCCATTTGACGTTTTGTGATTTCTTGGCGATAACTTCCACCAACATGCAAACCGCCCGGTCATCCTGCAAAAGTTTTTCTTGCATCTTCATATAAGTTTTTTGAGAAGATGCAGAATTCATCGTATTGTGTTTATTTTTTAACTCAGCATAAATATGTAACTCATCATTTATCACATCAAATCCTGCAATAGGCACATTCCAACCATTGCCAGCATATTTAAACAGATTCTGATGAAAATAACCGATACGATTAGAATTTGTCTTGTCTATTTGCCGGATACATTCGGATTCTATAATTTCTTCAAAAGTTTTTCCGTATACTTTTGCATCAAATGTCAATTTTATAGGATCTACAATATTCTCATTGAAACTTTTCAAATCAATGAACGTGCGGTATAATGCGACTGTTTCTTTCACATGGTTGAAAATGTCCGCATTGGATATGAACCCTAATTGATAATCCTTCATTTTGTCTATAATTTGATGGTGTTTATATATTTTGGATCGTTGTATAGTAATCAACAGATTTTCTGCAAGTATTTCAAATCTCCAATATTTACGACCGAATACCAGCCACAAATATACAATAAAGTACTGAATTCTGGAAATAAAAACGCAAGCCTTGTCTTTCCTTTTATGGCTTTTGCCATGCAAAAACCCCCGTCCGGTTATGCGGGCGGGGGTTTGCTGTCATGCGGGCGTTTTTGCCCGATGCGGTCGCTTATTCTTCGTTGAGAAGAATGTCCATAATGGCGATTGCGGCTTTGGTGACGCTGGTTCCGGGTCCGAAGATGGCTGCTACGCCGGCTTTGTAGAGGAAGTCATAGTCCTGCGCGGGGATAACGCCTCCGGCAATGACGATGATGTCTTCGCGGCCGAGTTTTTTGAGTTCTTCAATGACTTGCGGTACAAGTGTCTTGTGCCCGGCGGCCAGCGACGAAACGCCCATTACGTGCACGTCGTTTTCAACGGCCTGTTTGGCAGCTTCGGCAGGTGTCTGGAACAACGGTCCCATGTCCACGTCGAATCCGCAGTCGGCATAACCGGTGGCAACGACTTTTGCTCCGCGGTCGTGTCCGTCCTGTCCCATTTTGGCAATCATGATACGTGGCTGACGGCCTTCCTTCTTGGCAAATTCGGCTGTCATGGCGCAGGCTTTCTTAAAGTCTTCGCTGTTTTTGGTTTCTGAACTATACACGCCTGAAATGGTTCTTATGGTTGCTTTGTAACGTCCTGCAACTGCTTCGCAGGCATCGGAAATTTCGCCCAAGGATGCACGCAAACGTGCGGCCTCCACAGCGAGCTCGAGCAGGTTTCCCTGTCCGGTGCGTGCGCATTCGGTAATGGCTTCGAGTGCTTTTTTCACGGCTTCGTTGTCACGGTTTGCGCGGAGCTGTTGCAGTCTTTCAATCTGTTGTTTGCGCACGGCGGTGTTGTCCACTTCCAGAATGTCAATCGGGTCTTCGTGTTCCAGACGATATTCGTTCACACCTATGATTTTCTGGTTGCCGGAGTCGATACGCGCCTGTGTGCGTGCGGCGGCTTCTTCGATACGCATTTTTGGAATACCGGTTTCGATGGCTGCTGCCATGCCGCCCAGTTTCTCGATTTCCTCGATATGGGCCCACGCTTTCTCGGCGATTTCGTTGGTGAGCGATTCCACGTAGTAAGAACCTGCCCACGGGTCTATTTCCTTGCATATCTTGGTTTCTTCCTGGATATAAATCTGTGTGTTGCGTGCAATGCGTGCCGAGAAGTCGGTCGGCAGTGCGATAGCCTCGTCCAGTGCGTTGGTGTGGAGCGACTGGGTGTGTCCCAGTGCGGCGCCCATGGCTTCGATACAGGTGCGGCCTACGTTGTTGAACGGGTCCTGTTCGGTCAGCGACCATCCGGATGTCTGGCTGTGTGTGCGCAATGCGAGCGATTTCGGGTTCTTGGGGTTGAACTGTTTCACGATTTTGGCCCAGAGCATGCGTGCTGCACGCATTTTGGCAATTTCCATGAAGTGGTTCATGCCGATGGCCCAGAAGAACGACAGGCGCGGCGCGAACGAGTCAATGTCCATGCCGGCATTGACACCTGCACGCAGGTATTCCAATCCGTCGGCCAGGGTGTATGCAAGCTCAATGTCGGCTGTGGCGCCGGCTTCCTGCATGTGGTAGCCCGAAATGGAAATGGAGTTGAACTTGGGCATGTTCTTCGAGGTGTATTCGAAGATGTCGGCAATGATTTTCATGGAGAATTTGGGCGGATAGATGTAGGTGTTGCGCACCATGAATTCTTTCAGAATATCATTCTGTATGGTTCCGGCCATTTCTTCCAGTTTGGCGCCCTGTTCCAACCCGGCGTTGATATAGAACGCCATGATGGGGAGTACGGCTCCGTTCATGGTCATGGACACGGACATTTTGTTCAGTGGTATGCCATCGAAGAGCACTTTCATGTCTTCCACGGAGCAGATGGATACGCCTGCTTTTCCTACATCGCCGACAACGCGTTCGTGGTCGGCATCGTATCCGCGGTGTGTGGCCAGGTCAAAGGCAACGGAAAGGCCTTTCTGGCCGGATGCGAGGTTGCGGCGGTAGAATGCGTTCGATTCTTCGGCGGTGGAGAATCCGGCGTACTGTCGGATGGTCCATGGGCGCATGGGGTACATGCCGCTGTACGGGCCGCGCAGGAAGGGCGGCAGTCCGGCTGCATAGTTCAGGTGTTCCATACCGGCCAGGTCTTCGGCGGTATAAATCGGCTTGACGGGAATCTGTTCCGGTGTCAGCCAATTTTCGGCGTTGCCCGTTTCGGATTTCGAGGCGGCAACGTGCTTGATATCGATATTGTTAAAATCTGGTTTCATATTGTCTGTTCAATATTAAGCCGCAGGCAGGCCTGCAACTTGATTTATTGTTTTTTTATTTGTTTATCAGCTGCTTGTTGAAGGCCTGCAGGGTTTCCAGCACGTTTACTTTTACGTGTATGAAGTTTTCTATGCCTGCAGCTTTCAGGTCGTCCATGCATGCGGGCGCACCTGCAACCACGAAAATCTGCTTGCCTCCGATGGCCTTGTAAGCAGCGGGTGCCAACTCGGCATATTCGTCATCACTGGAGCAGAGCACAACAATGTCCGCATTGGCTTTTTGCGCGGCGGCAACGCCTTCTTCCACGGTCTGGAAGCCGAGGTTGTCAATCACTTCGTAGCCTGCGCAGGCAAAGAAGTTGCAGGAGAACTGCGCGCGTGCCAGTCGCATGGCCAGGTTTCCAATGGTGAGCATGAAGGCTTTGGGACGTTTGCCGGAGGCTTCGGTAGCGAGACGCAGTGCTTCGAACTGTTCGGCGGCACGTGCGGTCGGCAAGGTGTCTGTGCCCGTTTCGGTGGAGCATCCGCAGTTGCATTGGCAGGATTCCTTGGTTATTTTGTCGCCGGCCACTTCGTTGAAGTTCGGGAACTGGTTGGTGCCGACATAGATTTCCTTGCGGCTGGCCACGTCTTTCTGGCGTTTTTCCGAGGTGGCTCTGATGGCGGCCTGCACGGTGCCGTTTTCCACGGCAGCAAAGAATCCGCCGGTGTTTTCAATGTCAAGGAATATTTTCCAGGCCTGTTCGGCTATCTTGGCAGTGAGGTTTTCCAGATAATAGGAGCCTGCTGCCGGGTCAACAACCTTGTCGAAGTGCGATTCTTCCTTCAGCAGGAGTTGCTGGTTGCGTGCAATGCGCTCGGAAAAGTCGTCGGATGCCTTGTAGGTAATGTCGAAGGGGTTCACGGTGAGTGAATCGACGCCGCCGAGGGTTGCGCTCATGGCTTCCGTCTGTGTGCGGAGCAGGTTTACGTGCGCATCGAAGATGGTTTTGTTGAACAGAGATGTTTCCGCGTGTACGTGCATCTTGGCGGCGCAGTCGCATGCGGGATTGTAGGCTTTTACAATGTCGGCCCAGAGCATGCGTGCGGCGCGGAACTTGGCAATCTCGAAGAAGTAGTTTCCGCCTATGCCGAAGTTGAACTTGATGGCTTTGGCGGCTTCGTCGGCTGTCAGTCCGGCTTCGGTGAGCATGGTCATGTATTGTGCTCCCCAAGCCAGTGCATAGCCCAGCTCCTGGGAAACGTATGCGCCTGCATTGTTCAGGCTTACGGCGTTGACGCCGAGCATGCGGTAGTTGGGCAGGGCCTTGCCGGCTTCCACGGTTTGTTTTACGAGGTTGCCGACCATGTCCGCATCCAGTTTTTTGCCTTTCAGCAGCATGCGGTTAATGGGGTCGCAGTTGATGGAGCCGTTCAGTTTTGAGAGGTCGTAGCCTTTTTGGGTGAAGTAGTCGGTCAGCAGCGTGGCCAGTTCGGCGCACTTGCGGATGCAGACGGTGAAGTTCAGCTCTACGCAGTCGGCATAAATGCCGTTGAGCAGGGTGGCAATGTAATCGGCGCTCAGTGCTTTCTTGTTCAGCTTGAAGCCAATGGAGTCAATGCCTTTGTCGAGGATTTCCAGCGCTTTGGCATTGGCAGCCGCGGCATCCGAGGCGTCAATGTTCTGGCGTATGTACCAGGTGTTGTTGTCTTTGGTTCCGCGGACGTATGGGAATTTTCCCGGTGCGGAATCTTTGGTTTCCAGGCCTTCCAGGTTTTCGGCGCGGTAGAAAGGCATCACGTCGAAACCTTCCGTCGTGCGCCATACGAGCTTCTTGTTGAAGTCGGCGCCTTTCAGGTCGGCAATGATTTTATCCATCCATTCCTGTGTGGAAATGGCCGGAAAATCAGCCAGTAAATTCAATTTTTTTTCTGCCATAACTTATATTTTAGTTTGATTTAGTGAATTGAAAAATCCGTCTTTACATGTGTTTTTCTCAACCCGGCAAAGGTAAACATTTTTTATGAAGTTATCAAGCAGAAAAATCGGGCGGGAAAATCGGGGATTTTGGAGTTTTTATAAGAACAGCCCGTTGAAATACATCCAGATGACGTAGCGTATGAATTTGCCTGCAAGCATGGAACCCGCCACGACATAGAAATTGCAGCGGAAAAAGCCGGAAGCGACGGCGATAATGTCGCCAATGCCGGGCAGGAAAGAGAAAAATGCAAACCAGTCTCCGTATTTGTGTATCTTCTCCTGAAACCGGTCAATTTTTTCTTTTTTTATGCGCATATATTTTTCTATCCATTCTATTTTCCCCAGCAAGCCAAGCCAGTAGCAGGTTAATCCGCCGAGCCAGTTGCCGAGCGTGGCCGCAATAACGCATCCCCAAGGGTCAAGGCCGGCAAACAGCACGCCGGTGAATACGACCTCGGAACTGAACGGGAGTATGGTTGCCGCAAGAAATGCGGCCAGGAACAGTCCGAAATAACCAAGAGTGATAAGTGAATCCATAAACTTACAGAATAAGCCATGCGGCTATGTTAACAGTGAGCATGAACAAGAACCATACGGAACGCGATACTGTTTGCCCCGACAAGCAAAGGTAAGCACCGTGTATGCTAACCCACAACGCCAGTAGCGGAAAAACAGACAAACCGTTTGATGCAGGGAACGCCAATAGCGGAACGGTGGCAAAAGAACACAATATCGTAACGGCAACAATAGCGCGCGTAGAAGTGGATTCACGGTATATGTTGGAGTAATAGCTGATAATGCCGAAACTGCCACAAAAAAGGAGCAGAAGAAAATAGATAGGTTGCGAATAATCGTTGGCCAGATCGGGCAATGTGCGGCGGTACATGCCGGTCAATGCGTCTGCAAAAAGGTCGAAACAGTGGTACCATGCCAGATAGGCCATCCAAAATACGAGGACAGTACACACCCCGATCAGCGAAGCGAGCAACACACGTAATGAGAAAGCGCGTTCCAGCATAAAGGCTATCCACATTACGGGTATAAACCAGAGCATATCGGGCATGAACATGGCAGCTACGGTGGCCAGCAGGGTAGCCAGATAGGCTTGTTCAACACTCCAAATGTCTTTGAACATGGTTCTGGTTAGTGCAAGTATGCCCGTGAAGAGCAGTACGGACAATTGGGCTTCGAGGGCATAGCGTCCGGCAGGACAGGCACTAATAAAAAGAGCGTAGAGCAACAAGGGCACAATGCTCCATTTGCGTTGTATGCCGAATTTGAGCAATAGCCCGGAAATGGAAAAGCCGTTGAGCAATGTCATGCCCAGAGTGGCGGCAAGTTGCAGGTAGATATTGATGTGGAATGTATAGCTTATGGGCAGGCTGATGGTCAGGGAACCTGTTCCGGCGGCCGGCATCAGGAAATCAGGCAGCCACATGGCCAAACAGCCCATCAGCAGCAGAATGCTGACGGGCGTGTTCGGTCGTGCTATATTCACAAAGGCATTTTTCACAGCAAGCCTCGTTTTTCAAGCAGGTATTTGGGGTCGGGCTGTTTGCCGCGGAAGCGGAGATAGAGCGTCATGGGGTCTTCCGTATTGCCACGTTCGAGCACGTTTTTGCGGAACGAAGTGGCCACAACCTGGTTGAACAGGTTGCCGGTTTCGCGGAACGCTTCGAACGTGTCGCTGTCCAGCACGGCCGCCCACGTGTAGCTGTAATAGCCTGCGGCGTATCCGGTTGTGAAAATATGGTTGAAATAAGTGCTCCGGTAGCGCACGATGATTTGCGGAATCATGCCCATTTTGTCAAGCGATGCTTTTTCAAAGGCATTGACATCCACTTCATCGGTTGTGCTGAGCATGTGCCAGTCCATATCCAGAATGGAAGCGGACAACAACTCGGTCATGACAAAGCCCTGGTTGAACTTGCGGGCATTCTGTATTTTCTCTATCAGGCTGTCGGGAATGATTTCGCCGGTCTCGTAATGTTTGGCGTAGGTGCGCATCACTTCCGGCTCGTAACACCAATTTTCCATCAACTGCGATGGCAACTCCACAAAGTCGCGGGCCACATTGGTGCCGGACAGGCTCTTGTAGGTGCATTGGCTTAACAAGCCGTGCAGGGCGTGCCCGAACTCGTGGAACATGGTTTCCACTTCATCCATGGTGAGCAACGAAGGCTTGCCTGCCATGGGTTTGGTGAAATTGCCCACATTGATAATGACAGGGCGATGGTTCACGCCGTCGCGGACATATTGGTCGGTCAGGTTGCTCATCCAGGCACCGGCGCGTTTCCCCGGACGCGGGAAATAGTCGGTGTAGAGCACGCCTATGAGCGAACCGTCCGCATCGGTTACTTCAAACACTTCCACATCGGGATTATAGACCGGCATGTCATCTAATTGGCGGAATTGCAGGCCATAAAGTTTGTTGGCCAAGCCGAACACGCCGGCGCGGACATTTTCAAGCTGGAAATAAGGTTTCAAATCTTCTTCATTCAAATCATATTTTTGCTTGCGCAGTTTTTCGGCATAGAACCACCAGTCCCACGGTTCCAGCTTTTCGCCTTTGCCTTCGGCATCCATGAGTTTCTGCAATTCGGCAGCTTCGGCCTTGGCACATTTCAGCGCAGGCGTCCATACGGAAGCCAGAAAATCATTGACAGCCTTGGGTGTCTTGGCCATAGTGTCGTCCAGGATATAGGCAGCCGGCGTATCAAAGCCGAACAGTTGTGCCCGCTCCACGCGCAGTTGCATGATGCGGTTGATAACGGCTTTGTTGTCGTTTTCGTTGTCATGGTTGGCGCGGGTGGTGTAGGCCATCAGCAGGTCGCGGCGCAAATCGCGGTTCTCCGCGTATTGCAGCACGGGAATGTAGCTCGACTGTTTGGGCGTGAAGAGCCATTTGCCGGGTTGTCCGGCGGCAGCGGCTTCTTCGGCGGCAGCCTGTTTGACGTTTTCCGGCAAACCGGCCAAATCGGCTTCGTTGTCCACGAATTTCTGATAGGCGTTTGTTTCGGCCAATACGTTCTGCCCGAATTGCAGTTCGGCAAGGCCCAGTTCCTTGTTTATCTCGCGCAAGCGGGCTTTCTTTTCATCATCGAGGTCGGCTCCTTGCCGGATGAATTGCCGATAGGTCTCTTCCAGCAGGCGCAACTGCTCGGCGTTCAGCCCGAGTGCGTCGCGTTTCTCGTGCAAGGTCTTGATGCGCGCAAAAAGTTTTTCGTTCATGGTGATGTTGTCGCTGTGTTCTGACAGCAGGGGCGACACTTCGACGGCAATTTGTTCCAGTTCGTCGTTGGTGTCGGCCGAATAAAGGTTGAAGAACACGGAAGCGACTTTGTTGAGCGTTTCGCCGCTGTATTCCATTGCTTCAATGGTGTTGGCGAACGTCGGTTCCTCCGGATTTTCGGCTATGGCTTCGATTTCAGCCGTCTGTTGTTTCATGCCTTCAACAAAGGCAGGCATGTAGTGTTCTGTACGGATTTTGTCAAAGGGCGGAACGCCATAAGGCGTGTTGTAGGTTTCAAAAAACGGGTTTTTACCGTTTTGATTACAAGCGGTCAGCATAAGTGCGAATACTGAAATGGTTAAAAGTTTCGTCTTCATGTGGACAAGTTTTTCTGTTTTTTGGTTATTGAACGGCAAAGGTAATACAAAAAAGTGAGAAACCGACGGGCGCACTATCTTTTTGGCTGCCGTGCCGGCGAAAAACAACTATTGGGAAGCAGGTCTGACGCATTTTGTTTAATATCTGAAACAGGATGCGCTCGGCAAAAGTTGAAAATAAATTTTCACTTTTGCGCTCGCTTTCACGTACTTTGGCTGACGCCCAAGATAGGATGCACTCGGCAAAAGTTGAAAATAAATTTTCACTTTTGCGCTCGCTTTCACTATCTTTGCAGCGATGGAAAATGTGGAATACATATACAATTCGCGTATCCGTTTGTTGCGTATCAGCATCAGCGCGACGCAAATCCGCGTGTCGGTACCCACAGGGATGCGGTTGTGGGCTGCCGAACAGTTTGTGGCGGAACACGCGAAAGAAATAGAAGCCAAACAGCAGCGTTTGCAAAAACGTATGGTAACTGTCCCGATAATAGAACCCGGACAGCCTTTGCACACACTGACTTTTGTGGCGGAAGTCCAGCCCGATACAAGTATAAAGTCGGTGTTTTTCCGCTTTACAGGCGACCGCCTGCTGATTTTTTACTCGCCGTTGCTGTCCGTGTCCAATTTGCAACCCGCTTTCTGGAAAGGCATAAACCATTTTCTCCGGAAGGAAGCCAAACGTATCTTGCCGGCACGTGTGGCAGAACTGGCGGCCCTGCACGGATTTCATTATACCGAACTGAAAATACGGTCATCGCATAGCCGCTGGGGCAGTTGCTCGACGCGGAAAAGCCTGAATCTGTCATTCTACCTGCTGCTCCTGCCGGAGCATTTGATAGACTATGTCATCCTGCACGAACTGTGCCACACGGTGGAGATGAACCACGGCCCGCGTTTCCATGAATTGCTTGACCAGGCAACTGGCGGCAAAGACAAATTGTTGCACGAGGAGCTAAAACGTTATCATATTCCTGACAAATAGCGGATTTTTTTGTATCTTTGCGCGATTTTTAGCGCAAATAATGGAAATAGAAGACCTCATACAAAACGGGATGGTGTTCAAAAACGGGCCATCCGCACCCCAACAAGGCAAGCGTAAAAAGAAAAAGCTGTCGGGCGCACAACAGATGCGTGCCGACTACAAAGCCCGTGTGGCCGCCCGTGCCGCGGCGCGCGAACGCCGGAAAGGAGAACGCCTATGAACTGGCGAACGCTCTTGTCGGCCAAGCGTTTCGGCATGGAGAAATACCATAACCTCCACGAGGACATCCGTAACGAGTTCCAGCGCGATTACGACCGCCTGATTTTTTCCGCGCCGTTCCGGCGGTTGCAGAACAAGACGCAGGTTTTCCCGTTGCCGGGCAATATTTTTGTGCACAACCGTCTGACGCACAGCTTGGAAGTGAGTTGCGTGGGACGCTCCATAGGCCGCAAGGTGGCGGGACTGCTCCAAAACAAGACCGATGTGCCGGCACTCTACATGGACGAAATCGGTTCCATCGTGTCAGCGGCCTGCCTCGCCCATGACATGGGCAACCCACCTTTCGGACATTCCGGCGAAAAAGCCATCGAGACCTATTTTTCGGAAGGCAAAGGCGCGGAGTGGAAAACACTCCTGACACCCGGCCAATGGCAAGATTGCGTCTGTTTTGAGGGCAACGCCAATGCTTTCCGCCTGCTGACGCACCAGTTCAAAGGCCGCCGCACCGGCGGATTCGCACTCACATACAGCACATTGGCTTCCATTGTGAAATATCCTTATGCTTCCATACATGCCGGCGGCAAAGGCAAGTTCGGTTTCTTTTCCTCGGAGGCGGAGGCCTACGGCCGTATTGCCGACGAGTTGGGCATTGCCCGCCGTGCCGACAAGCCGGATTGTTATGCCCGCCATCCGTTGGTGTTCCTTGTGGAGGCGGCCGATGACATCTGCTACCAGGTAATGGACTTGGAAGATGCCCACAAACTCCGCCTGCTCACCACGGAGCAGACCATCGATTTGCTGATGCAGTTCCTGACGCCGGACAACCAGGCGCACAAACGCAATGTGATGCAGGTCGTGCAGGACCGCAACGAACAGATAGCGTATTTACGTTCGGCGGTTATCGGTGAATTGGTCGATGCCTGCGCGCAGACTTTTGTCGAGCACGAAGCGGAACTGTTGGCGGGCACGTTCGACACGCCCCTTATCAAATGTATGGACAGCCGCCTGCGGACAGCCTACGAGGCATGTTCCAAAGTGGCTTTCGAGCGTATTTACCGCTCGCAGGAAGTGCTGGACGTGGAACTGGCGGGTTATAAAATCATATACATGCTGCTGGAAGAACTGATGCAAGCCGTGTTCAATCCGCAAAAGGCCTATTCCAAACAATTCCTGATGCGCATACCCGAACAGTATGACGTGCAGGCCGACTCGCCTTTCGGCAAAATACAGGCGGTTTTGGACTATATCTCCGGCATGACGGACGTGTATGCGCTTGATTTATACCGCAAAATAACCGGAATGAGTTTACCAACCCTTTAGACAACGGAAAAACAATGATGACGGTCGATTTGATAACCATGGGCTGCTCCAAAAACCTGGTGGATACGGAACATTTGATGCGCCAGTTGCAGGCGGCAGGTTATCGGGTGCGGCACGATGCCGAGCGTCCGGATGGCGAAATCGTTGTAGTGAATACCTGTGGCTTTATCGGCGACGCCAAGGAAGAAAGTATTGAGACAATTCTGCATTTTGCCGAACGCCGCAAACGCGGCAAGGTGAAGCAGCTTTTTGTCATGGGCTGCCTGTCGGAACGCTACCTGAAAGAGCTGAGCATTGAAATTCCCGAAGTGGACAAGTTTTACGGCAAATTCAACTATACCGAACTGGTGAGCGACCTGGGCAAGGTTTATCGCCCCGACTTGCAGCTGGAGCGCGTGCTGACCACGCCACGGCATTACGCCTACGTGAAAATATCGGAAGGATGCAACCGCACATGTTCCTACTGTGCCATTCCGATTATCACCGGCCGCCACAAAAGCCGTCCGATGGAAGATATTCTGGACGAAACCCGCTGGCTGGCCGGCCAGGGCGTGAAGGAATTCCAGATTATCGCGCAGGACTTGTCCTATTACGGACTGGATTTGTACAAGCAAATGAAGTTGCCGGAGTTGGTCAGCCGCCTGTCCGATATTCCGGGCGTGGAATGGATAAGGTTGCACTATGCCTATCCAGCAGGATTCCCGTTTGATTTGTTGCCGGTCATGCGTGAGCGCGATAACGTGTGCAAATACTTGGACATCGCCTTGCAGCACATATCCGACAACATGCTCGCCAAAATGCGCCGCCACATCACATCGGCACAGACCTACGACCTGCTGGAGCGCATTCGCGCCGAAGTGCCGGGCATACATTTGCGCACCACGCTGCTGCTCGGCCATCCCGGCGAGACGGAAGCGGATGTGGAAGAACTGAAACAGTTCGTGCGCGAAATCCGCTTTGAGCGTCTGGGCGCGTTCGCCTATTCGGACGAGGACGGCACTTATGCCAACCTGCACTACAAGGACGACATCCCGTATGAAACCAAACAACAGCGCGTGGATGAAATCATGTCCATTCAGGAAACGATAGCCGGCGAAGTGAATGAAGCCAAAGTCGGACAGACAATGCGCGTCATTATCGACCGCGAAGAGGATGAATATTTTGTTGGACGCACTGAATTCGATTCACCCGAGGTAGATGGTGAAGTACTTATAGGCAAAGAAAAACCGTTGCAGCCCGGCGGGTTCTATCCGGTACGCATTACGGGCGCGGAAACATTCGATTTATATGGAGAAACGGAATAGACAAAAAAAACTAAAATAATAGAATGATATGACAGAAAAAATGACTTTAAGGGACAATGCCGCCATCCGGTGGATTGCCTTGTTGCTGCTTGCGCTGGCCATGTTTTGCTCTTACATTTTCATGGACATCTTGTCGCCAATCAAGGACTTGATGCAATCCACGCGCGGGTGGGACTCCACGGCTTTCGGAACGATGCAAGGTTCTGAAACATTCCTGAACGTGTTTGTGTTCTTCCTGATTTTTGCAGGAATCATTCTGGACAAAATGGGCGTGCGGTTCACGGCCTTGCTGTCCGGCACGGTCATGCTGGTCGGTGCCTGCATTAAATGGTATGCGGTTTCCGAAGCCTTTATGGGCAGCAGCCTGGAAACATGGTTTACCGAACATCTGAATTATATCCCGGTGTTCCACGAACTGGGCATTTCCCCGTTTTATGAAGGAATGCCGGCATCGGCCAAGGTGGCGGCCGTGGGCTTCATGATTTTCGGTTGCGGCGTGGAAATGGCCGGCATCACGGTTTCGCGGGGTATTGTCAAGTGGTTCAAAGGCCGCGAGATGGCGTTGGCCATGGGTTCCGAAATGGCATTGGCACGCCTGGGTGTGGCAACCTGCATGATTTTCTCGCCTTTCTTCGCCAAGTTGGGCGGCGTGGTGGATGTTTCCCGCTCGGTTGCCTTCGGGGTTGTGCTGTTGCTGATTGCCCTTATTATGTTTATCGTCTATTTCTTCATGGACAGGACGCTGGATGCGCAAACCGGCGAAGCCGAGGAAAAGGACGACCCGTTCAAGGTGTCCGATATTGGCAAAATACTGGCGAGCGGCGGTTTCTGGCTGGTGGCCTTGCTGTGCGTGCTCTACTATTCGGCCATATTCCCGTTCCAGAAATATGCCGTCAACATGCTGCAATGCAACTTGGTGTTCACCGAGGTTGAGCCTGGCTCGTTCTGGGCATCCAATGCGGTTACGATTGTGCAATACGTCATCATGTTAGTAGTTGCGGCAACATCGTTCGCCAGTAACTTCTGCGAAAATAAGGTTTGGAAATACAGCCTGCTTGTCTGTTCGGTGATATGCCTTGTGGTGTTCTGTTACATGGGCTACATGCGGCAGTCGGCGGAAACCATTTTCGCGGTATTCCCCTTGTTGGCCGTAGGCATTACGCCCATATTGGGCAAGGTAGTTGACCACAAAGGCAAGGCGGCCACCATGCTTATTTTCGGTTCCGTCCTGCTGATTTTGTGCCACTTGACTTTTGCGTTTATTCTGCCGCAAATGAAGGGTACGCAGGTGGGCGGTGTCATTGTGGCTTACGTTACCATTTTGGTGCTGGGCGCATCGTTCTCGCTTGTGCCGGCATCGTTGTGGCCGAGTGTGCCCAAGTTGGTGGACCAGAAAGTCATCGGTTCCGCCTATGCACTGATTTTCTGGATACAGAATATCGGTTTATGGCTTTTCCCCTTGCTTATCGGCAAAATCCTTGACAAGACCAACCCGCAATTAGTCAGCGACTTGAAGAATGAACTGATTACGGCAGAGGAGGCAGCCGTTTCCTACGACTACACCGCTCCGTTGGTCATGTTGGCTTGTTTGGGCATAGCCGCTTTGGTGCTTGGCCTTGTCTTGAAAGTGGTCGATAAGAAGAAAGGTTTAGGGTTGGAGCTGCCCAATATCCAAGAAACAGAATAACATACAACTATGAGAAAAGTAAAACAAGGAATTGTTCTCTTGGGTATAATGCTGCTTTGTTTCTCTTGGCAGTTACAGGCTCAAGGACAGGTTACAGAGGCTTTCCCGCACCATCACGTGCAAGTGGCTATTGGTGACCCTATTTTATTGGCCCTTACTTCCAACCTGCTGCTGACTGGCCATTATGGTTTGTTGTCCAGCGATTTGTCGGTTGATAGCAATGTGTCCTTGCCGGTATTTTCGGTGAGTTACTACTATGCGTTCAACAAGTGGTTGCAGGTGGGCGGCGATTTGTTCTATTCAGGAGTCTTCAAGCAGGCATCCAGCAAGGACACCGGACGCGCATACGGTTCGTATGCAGCCCATGCGTTGTGCATCCAGCCCGTTGTCCGCTTCGAGTACATTAACCGCGAACGCTTTGGCATGTATTCCAGCCTGGCCACCGGCCTCTTTATCCAAAGCGACCACGGGGAATACTTCCACGATGACCAGGCAGATAAACCGGCACGATATGTAACGATTTTGCCCACGTTCCAGGTTACTTGTGCCGGCTTCCGGTTTGGAAACAAAGTGTACGGACTGCTGGAACTGGGTGTCGGAAGTAAAGGTTTTGTTACAGCTGGCATTGGTTCACGTTTTTAGACAGTAAAGTTTTTTAGAAGGATTGATATGTACTCATTTGTCATTGCTTTGGTTTTGCTTGTCGTGGGTTACTTCCTGTACGGTAAGTTAATGGAGAAAGTTTTCGGTGTCGAGCCATCGCGTACCACGCCTGCCGTGGCCAATCCCGACGGCGTGGATTATGTGCCGCTGCCCTGGTGGCGCATTTTTCTGATACAGTTCCTGAATATCGCGGGTCTGGGCCCTATCTTTGGTGCCATTATGGGTATCATGTTCGGACCGGCGGCTTTTCTGTGGATTGTGTTCGGGACAATTTTTGCCGGCGCGGTGCACGATTACCTGTCCGGCATGATGTCTATTCGCGCTAACGGCGCGAGTCTGCCGGAACTTATAGGCCAGGAACTGGGCAACGGAGTCAAACAAGCCATGCGCGTATTCTCGCTTTTCCTGATGATACTGGTGGGAGCTGTGTTCGTGTCGGGACCGGCAGGCCTGTTGGCAGGTTTGACACCGAAAATCAGTGTCACGGTTTGGATTGCCATCGTTTTTGCATATTATGTACTTGCAACCCTGTTGCCTATCGACAAACTGATTGGCCGTATTTATCCGATATTCGGAGTTGCGTTGCTGTTCATGGCGGTCGGTATTCTGGTGGCATTGTTCGTGAATAATGCCCCTATACCGGAAGTGTTCGATGGCTTGGAAAACAAGCAGCCGGGCAATCTGCCCATATTCCCGATGATGTTCGTGTCGATAGCCTGCGGCGCCATTAGCGGCTTCCATGCCACACAGTCGCCTTTGATGGCGCGCTGCGTGCAAAACGAACGCTACGGACGGCGCGTGTTTTACGGTGCCATGGTGGCCGAGGGGATTGTCGCGCTGATATGGGCGGCGGCAGCGTCCAGTTTCTGGGGCTCGATTGACGGACTGCAAGGGTTTGTCGCCACGTTGCCGCCTACGGCCAACAAAGCCGCGGAAGTGGTCGATAAAATATCCCGCACCTGGTTGGGCTCGTTCGGGGGACTGTTGGCCATGCTCGGTGTCATTGCCGCGCCGATAACATCGGGCGACACCGCCCTGCGTTCAGCACGCTTGATTGCCGCCGACTTCCTGCACATAGATCAAAAACCCATCAAGAAACGCCTGCTTGTGTCGGTGCCTATTTTCCTGCTTACGTTTGTCATTTTGCAAGTCAATTTTGACATCCTGTGGCGTTATTTTGCGTGGACGAACCAGACGCTGGCCGTGTTCACCTTGTGGGCGATAACGGTTTACCTGTGCCGCCAGCAGCGGAATTTCTATGTCGCGATTGTTCCGGCACTGTTCATGACCGCTGTCAGCGTATGCTATATCCTCGTTGCGCCCGAAGGCTTCGGACTGCCCGGCTGGATAGGCAACGTGGCCTGTGCGGCCGTCGTGCTCGCATCGGCAATTGCCTTTGCCGTCTGGAAGCACAAACGGGACTATTGAACCGGAAGGAAAAATGGGGAAAACGGTAATTAGGGGAAATTTTCTGAAAATTTCCCCTAATTACTGCAAATACTTTTTCCACCTTTTGCCGTATGTACCCCCGCTGCCATTCCCCGCTTGACGGGGAATCCACAAGGGGGCGCAAGCGAATGACGGTGTATGTGGGACGGGGCGTGCCAGGCTCAACCTGCCTGATTGCCGCCTTCGTTGCTGCCGTCATCGTAGCCGCGCAGCTCGGTGAACTCGATGCCCTGCAGGGCGGTGGCGGAGCGGGTGCGTTTGCCGCCCGAGTAGGTGAATGTCGTTTCGGGCTGGAAGTTGATGCGGGTGGAGGTGACGTGCGTCGAGGGCACCCATTCGGCGCGCGTGTCGGCCGGGCGCGAGCTGAAGCCTACCTTGAACGAGCCCAGACCGTCTATCTTCACGCGGTTGCCCGCCAGTAGCTGGTCGCGCAACACTTCGGACAGCTCGGTGAGCACGCCCATCACGTCCGAACGCTTCATCGAACTGTTGCGCTGGATAAGTTCGGCCAGCTGGTCGGTGTCCACCACCTCGTTCACCACGGCCATTGCATACCACTTGCCCTTCTGGGCTGATTTCTCTCGGTTGTCTTGATAAAGTCTGTACTTGATAGCCATAACATTCAGTTTTTAAAAGGTTAATATAAAAGATTTTAGTTTCACGGTTTCTTGCTCTCGTCTTCAAAGGTAACCTTTTGCCTCGCCAAAGGTGGCCTTTTACACCGTCAAAGGTAGCCTTTTGCATTGTCAAAGGTGGCCTTTTGTTTGCTGCCCCATTACGTCCTCCTTTCTTTATTGGGGTTATACTTCGGTTATCTTCCGTTGCGGGCGGAACTTTTCCCGCCCGACGGTTTACTATTTGTTCAAGGTAGGCAGGCTGTCGCCGGGTTCGTACTGCCACTCTGAGCCCGCTTTCTGCAATGCGGTGTTCATGGAATCAATGGTATCTTCCCATTTAACATTTGTACCGTCCACCTGCGTGGTTCCGTCGGTGGTGCCTGCCTGATTGTTGCCGATGCCTTGGGCTTGGTTGTTCTGCCAGTAGCAGGCGGTGATGGAAGGGATACCGACGTTTGC
>CASDOZ010000008.1 GCA_949282265.1 uncultured Bacteroidales bacterium
GTAGCCTTACGGTGGCTGATACAAAGCGGGGTCATCATCATTCCGAAAAGCACCCGAAAGGAACGTATGGCCGAGAACCTGAATATTTTCGACTTTGCACTAGATGCGGATGACATGGCGGCTATAGCCATGCTGGACGAGAAACATAGCTTCTTCATCGACCATCATGACGGGCAGATGGCCAAACAGTTCATGGAGTGGAGAAGTCTGGTTGAACCTGCCCGGTAAATTTCTGATGTCGTCCGATATTTTTATAAATGAAAACAGGATTCAGTTATAAGTTTTCCTTATATCTGGATTCTGTTTTCAAATATAAGCATAAATTGGTTTCATAATTTAGCTCCGTTATAAATGGGCAGTATCCATTTTTCCCGATTTTCATAGATGGTGATATGCATACCGTCTTCTTCGCTGCAGTTCCAAGAAAGAGCCAAGCCTTTGATTCCTTTCGTTTTTACAGCATCTCCCCCTATATTTCCCTTTTAGAAAAAAGTACAAAAAAGAAACAGGCGGAAAACATTCCTGTTTCCGCCTGTCCAACAATACATTAATGTACGCTTACACCTCTGCATTCGGCATAATGAGTTTGTAGCCTTTGCCATGGATATTGATAATACCTACATTCGGGTCGTCTTTCAACAACTTGCGCAATTTGGTAATATACACATCCATGCTGCGAGCATTGAAATAATTGTCATCCACCCAAATAGTCTTCAAAGCAAAATTACGTTCCAGAATGTTGTTTGCATTGATTGCAAGCAAAGTCAGTAGCTCAGACTCTTTTGTTGTCAGTTTAGTAACCTTATCGCCTATGGTCAGCAACTGTTTTTGGGAATCGAAAATAAACTCACCAATATGGTAGATAATAATATCTTTAGTGCGTTTTCCACGTACACGACGCATAATTGATTCTATACGATACAACAGTTCCTCCATACTGAACGGTTTGGACAAATAGTCATCAGCACCAATTTTAAAACCTTGTAATATGTCTTCTTTCATTGATTTTGCAGTCAGGAAGACAATGGGAACCTCCGTATTAATAGACCTGATATCTGCTGCCAATGTAAAACCATCCTTTTTAGGCATCATTACATCCAAGATGCACAAATCGTACTTGGTTTTTGCAAAAGCGCGATAACCGGCTTCTCCATCCGGTTGCAAATCACAATCATAACCTTTGGTTTGAAGATATTCCCTAAGCAACATGCCTAAGTTCTCATCATCTTCACATAGCAGAATTTTTACTTTTTCATCTGTCATAATTCGTAGTTTTTAAGGGTTGGTAAATTTATTATGAATTTTGTTCCTATATTCAGTTCACTTTCAACTTTTATGGTACCTTTATGGGCTGTAACCATCTTTTTAACATATGCAAGCCCCATGCCAAAACCTTTCACATTATGTAAATTTCCGGTAGAAACACGATAAAATTTATCAAAAATACGTTTCTGGTCATCCTTGCTTATGCCTATTCCATTGTCTTCTACCGTAATAAGCAAATTCCCCTCTTTGTCGTTGTCTGTATAAACTTCCAGCAACAACGGCTTGTCGCAATACTTCAACGCATTGTCCATCAAATTATAAATCACATTCGTGAAATGGACTTCATCAATCAAGGCAAAATCATTTTGAGCCTCCAAATGCATGGTTATCTGGCCTCCTTTGCCACGGACTTTTAACATAAAGGTTTTCACAATATCCTGAATCAGGACATTGATATGCATCTCCGTCAATTTCAAGACCGATTTGTCACGTTCAAACATGGCCATTTGCAAGACCTTTTCCACTTGCAGGCTCAGCCTCTTTGTTTCATCACGGATAATATTCGAAATATATTTCAGCGTCTCCGGTGTTTTGCTGACACCCTCATCCTGCAACATTTGCGATGCCAGCGAAATTGAAGAAATCGGAGTCTTAAACTCATGCGTCATGTTATTGATGAAATCATTTTTCATCACATTGATGTTTTTCTGCTTGAAAATAATCAAGAGCGTGACCACAAAAATAAGGAGCACCAATATCATCATGATTATGGATGGGAAAAACAAAGTCATCGAATGCAGAATATAGTCCGTACGCGTTGGAAAACACACATGCAGATAAGCTGTCCGCACATTTGTATGCTCGCGGGGGAAAAGCTGCAAAGAAAAACAGTCGCTGGCCGACATACGATGCCCATCTTGCACGTTGATACGCTCCGAACGGTAAACATCGTTACCCTGTTTGTCCACTACGGAAAATTCAAAAGGCAAATTGACGCCATTCGCTTCAAATGACAATTGCAGAATCGTACGCAATTCCTCAAAATCAACCCGCTCGGATATTTCCTTATTATTCGCCTCGCGCAACCAACGGAACACAGCCTGATCCAGAATGGTCTTGGAGCGAGAAAAATTCTGTTGGAAACGTTTTTGCAAGACGGAAAGTGTCTGCTCCATACTTGCCGAACCATGCTTGTCCGACAATTTCAACTGAGGGAGCATATCCGGCTGGACCGAATCTGCTTTCGACAAGTTATAACTTCCTCCTCCTAATGTTTCCGACAAATAAATAAGCGCTTCTTTTTCTTCCAGATATTGCATAGTCTGGAAAAGGCTCCTATGTACAGCATCATTGAATTGTTCTTCCGACATTTGGGCGTTAGTCCGGATATAACTGACCTGCAACACCACCAAACTGGTAAAAACGATGCACATAGCAACAATCAACGCTATCAGTGTCCATTTTTTCATAATCCTCGTACAAAAATACTGGTTTCCGAAATGTTAAATACAATTTTAACCTTATTTTTACTGTATTTCTGTTTTTTTAATACTTATGATACGTATTTATGATAAAATACGCCGCATAACAAGCCTACGACAATACAGATTACACAAAAAGCCAAAAACAAGATACTGTTAAACAAGCAGCGGATGTTCACAAATATCTTGCCAAGCCAAGCAACACACAAAGAAAAGCAAGAAAGGACGAATGTTTCCCGTTAAAATGCCCAAGAAACACCTGCAAGGAAATTTATTCCTTGTACCTGATAGCCGTAATAAACCTCATAACGATTATGTATCAGATTATTCAACTTAACAAAAGCTGAAAACCAACGGCTAAATGCGTATGTCGCTCCGATATTCACATCATAAACAGGTTTAAGTACGGCTGTTTCTGCATTCGAAAGCAGAGCAAAACGTTTACCATTAAAATAGTTGTCCGTATAGAACGACAATTTATCCGTTGCCTTTACATATACAGAGGTATGTAATTCCCATACAGGCCTATCCCACGCATGCTCTTGTCCTTCTGCCTGCCAATAATTATATGTGCCATCCACCGAAACATTCACTATATCCTGATAATGGTATGAAACAGCTGCCCCGACCTTAAAACATGCCGTATTGGCCTTAATTGTAGAGAACATACCAGAACCATTCGCATCAAACATATAATAATACTGGTTGAATGTATAGGCATATTTCGCGTAAGCATTAATCCGCAAGTTATCATGCGGTTTCAGCTTGAAGCCTAAGAATCCGTTTGCCGGCATATATGTATTCAGCGTATCTAGAACATGTATCTGCGGCAACAAATAGCGGTTTTCCTGCATCGTCGTTTCCAAGGTGTTCACTTTGTATTCTCCAATAACTCCCCCATAAAATGCCAACCATTTAGGTGCTAACCTAATTTCAAAATCCACATTAGGCGACGGACGAAACATAGGACCCTTCCCAAAAGAAAAATCAAAATTGACACCCGCATGTAACCTGAAAATATCGCCAGCATACACATAATATGGCTCCAATTTCCAGATATGATACGCACCAGCCGACAAAGCCGCATTTTGTGTCACATAAAACAAATTCTGCACGGTTGTTGCCGCCCCTAGACGACTGTTGTTCAGTTCCCATTCCACAGATGCCTGCGTGTTGATTTGATGTTCCGTCAGCCCCACCTGCGTGTTGAACATTTCGTATCCCGTCTGCACCAAGAAATCCACATTGGCCAGCGGCAAAGAGCGGACGCCTATACGTGTATCGATATTCCAGAAACGGCCGTACAAGGCTGTATCAGAAGGCATGTTTGCAAAATCGTATGTATTTTGCGATTTGTCATAATAACGGCCATAATAATTAAACCACGTGTTATCCGCACCGACCGAACAGAACAGGCCGGCATTTGAAAACAACTTTTCAAAAGCAAGATCCAAGCCTGTCTCGCTCAACGTTTTTTTGCCCCAAAGTCCTTTATGGTCAAGTGCGGCATCAAAAAACACGTCATTTTTATCCGACATGCGGTATTTGAAATCAAACAAAGAATTCCATACACCTACTCCTCCCCTTAAAAAGCCACGCTCACGACGAGGCTGGATAAAGGTCATATCGGCATAAGGCAAAAAGGAAAAATCGCTCTGTATATCCAAAGGCTTATTAAAGCCCGTTACATAGGAAACCGGCTGCTTTTGGATCGCGGGTTCATACACATCCGGTTTTGTCTGTATCTTCCCAGCTTCTTGTATGACCGGCGTGAATTCGCGTTCGACCGTAACATTACGTTCCACAATCGTGTCGTTCTGGGCATATATCCCGCAAACCCATATATGAAAGACCAGTATAAAAGTTGTTTTTTTCATTGGAAATACTTTTTTGAAAATTACAATACTACAAAAGCCAATCAGTCGATGCGTTCCTGCTCACGGTTGGCAATAAGTTCCAGACGTTCCGTTATCAACTGCTGTATCTCATTGTTTTCATTATAGTTGTTCTGGACACTCAACAAATATTGCTTGGCCTGGAAATCATCTCCTTTTTTCATATAAATATCGGCCAGCAGGACAAAACTGCGGGCCAGCCAGAACTGGTGCGGCGTATTTTTTTCCGCAAAGTCCATTATCTGCTGTTCCGATTCTTCCAAATCGCCTTGCACAAAATATGTTTCCGCCAACAGATATTTTGCTTCGGCCCCAGCTTCTGTCCTCAAATCAGTAGCAAGAGTTTCCAAATCGCTTATTGCCCATTCATATTTTTGTAACTTCAAATAGGCCTTGGCACGATTGTAACGAGCTTCTTCACAAACATCTGTATTTGAACGTATATCATCCAGTATTTGTGTCGCAATATTTACTGTTTGTTCATAATCATCTAGTTGGTTGCAACAACGCAAAATACCCAAACGAGCCGTATTGATGTTTTCAATACTACTAGCGTTCGTTTGCAACTGCTGGAAATACGTGCGTGCATAAGCATAATCTTCCTGATCATAGCAAATTTCCGCACAACGCATACATGCCTCTTCCATGTATTGGTTTCCCTGCACTTCCGTCAAAACGCGGTAAGCATCCAATGCTTTCGTCTTTTCATTCAACTTGTAGTAACTGTCAGCCAAGTAATAACGCGCCATCAAACAATAACGCCCTCCCGGACAGAATTTTTCAAGATATGCCTCCAAGCTGGGAGCTGCCTGTTCATAGTTAGCCAGCACATATTGATGTTCGGCCGCCATGTAAGTCAATGAATCTTCCTGGTTTTTGGATGCATCGATTTTTATCATCCGCCCCAAGCTGTTCACGTATGCCAAGTATTCCGAAACTTGATTCAACTCCACATAAACGCTTTGCAAGCCATCCAATGCAACATAAGATTCCTCGCTGCCAGGATAATTGGCAATTACTTGTTTATAAGCCTCTATACATGAATCATATTCTTTCATGTTATAATACACCATGCCTATTTCAAGCGCAGTTTTCCGAGCCAAACCACTATTCGGATAAGTATGCAACAAACGATTGTAGGCCGCAATAGCCTCTTGATTACGTTCTACCATCAAATGGGCACGGGCTATCTCATACAAAGCATCATCCGCATATTCCGATTTAGGATAATCCTTTGCCAGCTTCTCAAGCGACACGATTTTATCGTCATACTTTTTCAATAACCCAAGCACATATCCCCTCTGGAACATGGCATAGTCCGTTCCAACAGAACCTGCAGCAACCACTTTTGCATAATATGCATCCGCTTGCGCAAAATTACGGACATAAAAATAAGTGTCACCAATCCGGTTCAAGGCATCGATATATGTATTGTCCTGTTCTTTCTGTAAAGACAAATATGTCAAGAAATATTTTTGTGCCTGCGCATAATCTTTCAAGGCAAAACAGGCATAGCCTGCCGAATAATATGCCAACGCGTAGTTCGGACTCTTCTTCGCATCGGGGGCGGCAAAATAATTCTGTAAATCGGTTCGGCACGCTGCATAATTTTTCAAACGATAATAACTCTCTGAACGCCAGAACAAACTTTCCGTGGAATATTGCGTTCCAGGAGTTTCCAGCACTTCCGTAAAATCACGCACGGCCTCTTCAAAATTGTTTTGCGCATAAGCCTCCGTACCAAGATGATACAACAAGTGTCGTTTTGCACTCATCAATTTGTGTCCGGGATCATTGATCCCCGACAAGGCATTCAAAGCCAGCCGATAGTCTTTTGTGCTCATAAAGACATCAATCAGATATGCGTATGCCTTGTCTGCATAAACCGAGTTCGGATATTGTTTCAAAAAATCACTGAAAGCCGTAACCGACTCCCCAAATGCAGCTGTCGTTTCATAAGTGGTCAAAGCATAATTATACATGGCCTCTTCATGTACCGACACATCAAAAGTTGTCCGCGTCGCAGCCCCGAAAGCCAGACGCGCATTATTCAAATCACCTAACCGGATGTAAGAGAAGCCCAAATGCAAATACGCATTTTCCGACATCATATCGGCTTCCGTCGTTACCTTGGAAAGATATTTTACCGCATTCGCATAATCGGTGGTCTGATAATAAGCCAAGCCTAACAAGTACAAGTCCTCACGCTGCGCCTGCGAGACTGCCTGCACATAAGCCGAGAGGTGTTGTATGGTTTGTGCATAGTCCGATTTACGGAAATAAATCTCGCCTAAAATACGATGTACTTCCGCATTGTGCTCGTTGTCAGGATTCTGCGACAATACATTTTCCGCACGTTCCAGAACCTCATCATAAGCCTGTTCTGCATAATAAATCTGGATGACATAATAGGGAACAATGTTCTTATAGGCAGCATGTTGCTCCAATTCGAGGAAATAAGGCAAAGCCTCTGCATAATCCTGTTGCTCGTACCGGCAATAAGCATAATAATACTTACCGGCAGCATCATAACGGGTTTTTGACTTTATCAACTCCTGAAATGTCAAAGCAGCATTTTCATAATCTTCCAGTTGCACATACACATACCCCTTGTGGAGCAAGAAATCCGCCTGATGCGATTTGGACAGGTATTTTTGTTTGACTTCGGAAAACTCACGAGTTGCAGACTTGTAGCGTCCCTTTTCCGTATAGAGCACCCCTAACATAAAACGTACCTCCGGCATGGAGGAAGAATAAGGAAACTGCTGTTTATATTCCTGCAAACGGGACATGGCATCCGTACGACGGAGCTCATAAGCATTGGCGCACAAAAAATAAGCGGCGCGTTCCCTCCACACGGTTTCGTCTGCTGGCAACTGCTCTAAAAAAGCCTCAAAAGAGCGGAATGATGCTGAATATTTTTGCTGTTCGTACAATTCCATCGCATCAGCGAACAAAGCATTTTCCGAAGCGTAGATTTTGGAATATTGCGGGAATGCATGAATACTGGAAAGCGCACAAACAAATGCAAATAACAATCGTTTCATGTATATGTCAAATTAAAACAAACTTATTATAATAAAACGGACAAAGATACGGATTATTTTAAATAATTGCGACGATTTGCGGCCGGACATCCAATATATTGCCCAACCGTTTGTCCTATCAAAATGTGTATCCTATGTAATAGTTGAAGCCGAAAGTCGTGTTCGCTTTATAACCGAAACCCGGAATGTACCAAGTATGCAGGACTTCTTCTTTCCTTGTTATCAAAAATTTAAACCTGACACTCCAGCCCATATTGAAACCCTTATAAACCTTGACATGGGCTCCACCGACAACCTCCGCCCAGCAGTCAAACTTAGTCCTATCCGGATAAGAAATCGTCTGGGAAGTATTCCAATATCCATCTGTTATGTGTATGCCGGTTATGCTAAATTTTTGTTGCGCCATGCCGAAACGCAAACCGCCCAAAAAGTAATTGCCTGATTCCTTGTTCTTTTTCATCAAATTGAAATCCGCGCCGATGCGCGAAAAAACACCACCACCATTAAAAGCGGCTTCATTCTTGGCCGTATGCGAAACATGTGCATAACCCGCTTCTATGGTCGGGAAATACTTGTTTTGCAAATTGACATGCACGAGTGCTTCGTAAGCCTGAATTTCTCCGCCGCTGCCAAACAAGGCATATAACGGATTGAACAAATCCACTTTCAAAGCCGTACCTTCATATATTTTTATTTTTTCGGCCGGCTGTTCTTCCGGCGTATTGGCAGTATCCACGGGCAACGTACCGGCTGTATGCAACGTGTCCTGCATTTCCGGCACCACCAGCACCGAATCCTGGAGCGGGAAACGCACAGAATCCTGCAATAGTGAATCAGCCTGCACGGCTGTTTGTGCAGACACGCCTGCCGTTGCCAACAGCAGGGCAAGACTAATAATACAAACGGATATGTCCTTCATCAAAAGTATTCACTTGCTGGTTCAATACTTCTATGGAATCAAGAGCCTGCCGCGTAAACCGGAAGTCTTGCAAGGTTTGATATACAAAACAACCGCATTCCAACGAAATATATGTGTTCTGGTTCACGTATAGCACGGTCAATGTGTCTTGCGCATCGATATGCGTATTCTCGTCTGGCGAATACCAATAATGCAACACAAACGACGATGATTCCGCGTTCTTGTCCAAAGGCAAATAAACATAATTGGTCCGCGCCTTGTCATAAAGCAACGAATCGTTGCCGACACCCCAAACGGACAAGCTGTCTGGCGTATGTTCCACCGCAGTATAGGTCTGTTTAGCCTCGTTGAAACTTTGCGTGTACAACATGGCCTTCATACGTATAATGTTTTCCTTGCGGCACTCCTCATCCGGCGTACAACCAGACAGCGTAAGAACTGACACAATCGCCATGAAAAATATCCACAATCGCATATCATCAAAATAATTCCCGAACTTCCTGTTTCAGCCGTTTCATAGCGAGTTCAGTCGGAGTATCAGGTGTGTAGTTATAAGTTTTAATCAAGGTCTCCGCAAATTTAAAAGCGGAATCTTCCTGTTTGAAGTTCTTGGCACACGTGTTTACCAAATGCAAAAGGCTTTCTTTTGAAGCACGAATCAGATTCCACAACTCGTTGCTCACATAAATTTGCTGCGCCGCGTTATGGTCATATTCCTGCCTGATTTGCGTCAGCAAGGCAGTCTGCAATTGCAGGCAATTCATTTCAGGCAAATTCATGTTGAGAAGCATTGTTTCCGGTACAGTTCTGTCCAGCAGAAGCGCCAAACGCTCATAGCCCCGCAAACGCACAGGTGTTATATTCTTGGCCTGCTCCCGCTTCAAAGCGGCCATTTGGCGGGCTGTTTCACCACGCATTTGCCCCATCATAACGACACAGGCCGTCAACAAGACAACCAGTGAAGGCAAAATGTACTTCAAAATTTCCAGCATATTTTCAATGAGTTACAAGGGTTTTACCCGCCCAAAAAGCAAGCAGGCCAAAAACAAGCGATAGAACCATATACAAAACAGCCCAGCCAGCCAGGTTATTTTGCAGCAACTTTACATTTTCACCGGCAAAAGTGGAAAAAGTCGTAAAGCCGCCACACAAACCGACAGACAAAAGCAACTGCACATTACGGCTCAAATGTTGGGTTGCAAGGCCGAGCACCAAACCCAGCAGGAACGAACCAAGCACATTCACCAGCAAAGTACCGGCAGGCAAATGCCCCCAGGCAAAGCGTGCCCCCCACGATGAAATGCCATAACGCAACATGCTGCCGACAGCACCTCCCAAACCAACCAAAAGATAAGCCTTCATAAAGAATTCATATTTCCTTTTCTATCAGATAATTATTCCGTTCCGTCGAGTTACGTGTAATCAATTCCGCCAAAAAACCGGTAAGGAACAGCAGCGTCCCCAGAACCATTGCCAGCATGGCCAAATAAAAATAAGGGCTGTCCGTTATCAGAATAGCTTTGACATGCCGGCTAAGGGCAACAATCTTGTTTACTCCGACAACAATGATGGCAATGAAACCCAACAAGAACATCAGGCTGCCGTACAGGCCAAAAAAATGCATCGGCTTTTTGCCAAACTTGGACAAGAACCACAAGGTAATCAAATCCAGATAACCATTTACAAAACGGTTCAAACCGAACTTGCTTTCGCCAAATTCCCGTTTGCGGTGCTGCACGACTTTTTCGCCAATGCGCGTAAAACCGGCATTTTTAGCCAGATACGGGATATAACGGTGCATCTCGCCGAACACTTCTATGTTTTTCACCACTTCGTTCCGATAGGCTTTCAAACCACAGTTCATGTCGTGCAACTTCAGCCCCGTCACGCGGCGTGCTGTCGCGTTATACAATTTTGAAGGCAGATTTTTAGCCAGCTTGCTGTCGTAACGTTTCTTTTTCCAGCCGGAAACAAGATCGTAATTCTCTTCCGTAATCATCCTGTACAATTCCGGGATTTCATCCGGGCTGTCCTGCAAATCGGCATCCATTGTAATGACCACATCGCCAGCAGCCTTCCGGAAGCCACAATACAAAGCCGGTGATTTTCCATAATTATGCCGGAATTTTATGCCATGCACATGGGAAGAACGCCGTTGCAAATCTTCTATGATTTCCCACGAATGGTCGGTGCTGCCATCATTCACAAAAATCACTTCCCACGTGAAGCGGTGCTCCGTCATGACGCGCTCCAGCCACTCAAACAGTTTAGGCAACGACTCTTCTTCGTTGTATAAAGGAATAACTACCGAAATATCCATTGTCCAAAATTATACTTCAAAAATGTTTTTATCCTTTTTGACAAATGCCGCCATGACCACGCCGACCAAAAAGCCAAGCAGCATATTTATCCAAATATACTGCAATGTGAAATTGATTGGCGTAAGCATTGATTTCATCTGGTCATACATGATATCTTCCTGCAACGGCCACTGGAATTGTTCCATGACGGCCATTGTGTTATTCAGCACTTCATCCAAATAATCCGGATTTATAAACTGGAAATAAACATATTTCACAACCGAAGAGATTATGGCGGCAAAAATGTAAAGCACCACGATATACCACAAACTCCGCCCGTAAGAAATCGCGCCATCTTGTTCCGTATCACGATAATGGCATGTAAAACGATAGGTCAGGTACACGATGGCGGCCATGACAAAATAAGTCAACATTCCCAACCACAGGGATTTGGAAAGCGACAGCAGAAAATTAACCGAAAAAACGAGGCCAAGGAACAGCCCGTAAGTCATTGCATGTTTATAGAAATTTTGCTGCATATATTTTTTTTCGCAAAGGTAAGCGTTTTTTCGGTTTTTGCCAATCTTATGAGATTTTCTTCCAATAAACAGTCATTCCGACCATTGGCACACCCACATAACCGCGGACACTCAAAGTGTCTTCATTCTTGAATTCCATTTGCACTTTGTAAAACTTGCCATGCACCGGATGGTAAACCTTGCCTTTTTCCCATATTTCCTTGTCCGGATTATATTGCAAACCCGTAACGAGGACGATTTTATCCGCAGGCGTATCGCGCAAATTCGGATCCGGGTTCTTTATGTCCGTTTTCAACGTGCCATCAGGATAATACGGCTCAGCCAGCCAAACCACTTTGGCACCATAAGTATTGCCTGTTTTGTAAATTTCCACTTTTGAAACTTCACCTGTTTCTGTTTCGGTTACCTCATAAACCCCGACAATTTTGTCGGCTTGTGCCAGACATGACAAGGAAAATCCTGCCAACAGGCACATCAAAAAAAACATTTTTATCTTCATCATTCCAGTACGTTTAAAAAAATATCATTTAAACAAAAACCTAAATGCCTCTTCCACTTTTTTGGCCCGTATGATTTCCATATCGGCCGGCTTGCAGCCCAATTGCTCCAAAGGCTGCTCCGGCACAATGATGCGTTTGAAACCGAGTTTGCGCGCTTCGGCTATGCGTTGTTCGATGCGGTTCACCGGCCTGATTTCGCCGGAAAGGCCGATTTCGCCGGTCATGCAGGTCGTCCGGTCAATAGCAATGTCCATGCTGCTTGACAAGATTGCCACAATCACCGCCAAATCAATGGCCGGGTCATTGACTTTAAGGCCACCCGCAATATTCAGGAACACATCTTTCTGCGCCAATTTGAAACCCGCCCGTTTTTCCAGCACGGCCAACAACATATTCAGGCGCCGCAAGTCGAAACCGGTGCTGCTGCGCTGCGGAACACCGTAAGCCGCCGAACTGACCAAAGCCTGCACCTCAATCAAAAAAGGCCTGATGCCCTCGATGGCCGATGCAATGGCAATACCGCTCAAACCTTCATGGTTTTGCGTGAGCAACAGCTCGGATGGATTCGCGACCTCACGCAAGCCGTTTTGCTGCATTTCAAAAATGCCCAGCTCCGACGTGCTGCCGAAACGGTTCTTTATGGCCCTCAAAATACGGTACATATAATGTTGGTCGCCCTCAAACTGGAGCACCGTATCCACAATATGCTCCAACACTTTGGGGCCAGCGATATTACCTTCCTTGTTGATATGCCCGATTATTAAAAACGGCAAATTGTGCTCCTTTGCATACTTGAGAATCTGTCCGGCACACTCACGTACCTGCGACACACAGCCCGGCGAAGACTCCACGCGCTCCGTGGAAATGGTCTGTATGGAATCGACAATCACAATATCGGGCTGCAAATCCTCGATATAGCCGAACATGTTCTCCAAAGCCGTTTCGCTGACTATGTAGCAATGTTCCGCATGGCCGCTGATACGTTCGGCACGCAATTTCAGTTGCCGCGTACTCTCCTCGCCGGAAATATACAACGTGCGTTTGTGTCCCAGGTTCAGCACGACTTGCAAGACCAACGTCGATTTCCCGATTCCCGGCTCCCCGCCGATAAGTACGAGCGAACCCGGCACCAAACCGCCGCCCAGAACCCTGTTCAACTCTCCGCAATGCGTGTCGATGCGGGTTTCATGCTCAATTTCCACATCGTTGATATTCACGGGAATCTGACGGGCAGGACGGAATGTGTTCCGTTGTTTGGTGTCCTTGCCGACGATTTCTTCCACGTACGTTCCCCATTCGCCGCAAGCAGGGCAACGCCCCAACTCCTGCGGAGCACGTGCCCCACAATTTTGGCACACATAAACTGTCTGGATTTTAGCCATATCTTTCTCTCAAAAAACATACATACACGTGCTACACGGCACACATGCATCATCAGGCAAAGATAACATAATTCGTCTTTTCCACCAACAATGCGTCCAATTGGGGAAGGCCGGACGAATGGCATAATTTACCCAACAACCATACCAAACAGACGCAAAAAAAAACGGGACATTTATTGTTTTTTCATAAAATCCCGTTTGCCCGCATGACAGTTGCACATTTTGCAAAATATGCTTACCTTTGCGCGAAATTTATCAGGTATCAAATGGAAACGGATTTGTTGCAATATTCATATTCAAGCTCATATTTCTTGAAGAAACAACATTTCCCGTTTCAAAAAAAGTCAAATGCGTTTTCCGTTACCAACGGCTAACGCATTTTTTTTATACGGACAAAATCATTTAGAATAATAATTTAATAAGCATCCCAGCAAATGAAAAAAGTAATTCTTTTAGGTTCAGGCGCATTGAAAATAGGCCAGGCCGGCGAGTTTGACTACTCCGGCTCGCAAGCGCTCAAAGCAATGCGCGAAGAAGGCATTGAAACCGTGTTGATCAATCCGAACATTGCCACCATCCAGACTTCGGAGGGCGTGGCCGACACCGTGTATTTCCTGCCCATCACACCGTATTTCGTAACCGAAATCATCAAGAAAGAACGTCCTGACGGCATTTTGCTGGCTTTCGGCGGACAAACAGCCTTGAACTGCGGAACCGAATTGTATATGAACGGCACACTGAAAAAATACGGTGTCGAAGTATTGGGCACTTCGGTCGAAGCCATTATGATTACGGAAGACCGCGATCTGTTCGTGCAAAAATTGAAAGAAATCAATGCGCTCACGCCACATTCGCAGGCTGTGGAAAGCCTGGAAGACGCATTGAAAGTTGCTCATAAGATAGGCTTCCCGGTCATGGTGCGCTCCGCCTACGCCTTGGGCGGCTTGGGGTCGGGCATTTGCACCAACGAACAGGAATTCCGCACATTGTGCGAATCCGCATTGGCCTACTCGCCGCAAATCCTCGTTGAAGAAAGCCTGAAAGGTTGGAAAGAAATAGAATTTGAAGTCATCCGCGACAAAAAAGACCGTTGCTTCACCGTAGTCCCGATGGAAAACTTCGACCCGCTCGGCATCCACACCGGCGAAAGTATCGTGGTTGCGCCGATTATCTCGCTCACGCAGGAGCAAATCAACATGTTGCAGGAAATTTCCGTGCGTGTGGTCCGCCATATCGGCATTGTGGGCGAATGTAATATCCAATACGCATTCAACGCACAGACCAACGACTACCGCATCATTGAAATCAACGCCCGGTTGAGCCGCTCGTCGGCCTTGGCCTCCAAAGCCTCCGGCTATCCGCTTGCTTTTGTCGCTGCCAAACTCGCGTTGGGCTACACGCTGGACCAAATCGGCGAAATGGGCACCCGCAATTCCGCATACGTCGCCCCGTCGGTTGATTACATGATTGCCAAAATACCGCGCTGGGACTTGACCAAGTTTGCCGGAGTGAGCCGCGAAATCGGTTCCAGCATGAAGTCGGTCGGCGAAATCATGTCCATCGGACAATCGTTTGAAGAAATTATGCAAAAAGGCCTGCGCATGATTGGCCAGGGAATGCACGGTTTCGTCGGCAACAAAGATTTGACTTTCGACAATGTGGAAGAAGCCCTTTCGCATCCGACGGACCTGCGCATTTTCGCGATAGCCGATGCCCTGCAAAAAGGCTACACTGTCGATCAAATCGAAGCCCTGACCAAAATAGACAAATGGTTCCTGAACAAGCTGAAAAATATTGTTGACTACACACAAGTCCTTTCAAAATACAACAAAATCGAGGAACTGCCGGCAGACGTACTGGCGGAAGCCAAACGCCTCGGCTTTTCCGATTTCCAGATTGCGCGCTATGTGGAAAATCCGAAAGGAAACATGGAAGCGGAAAACTTGCGTGTACGCGCGTGGCGGCACCAAAACGGCATCTATCCGAAAATCCGGCGCATCAACACGGTTGCGTCCGAAAATCCGGACAAAACGAATTACCTGTACATGACCTACGGCGAAGGCGCAGCCTACCAGCCGCAGCGGCACACCGGCAAAGAGTCAATCGTCGTATTGGGTTCAGGCGCATACCGCATCGGTTCATCCGTGGAATTTGACTGGTGCTCGGTCAATGCCGTGCAAACCGCCCGCAAACTGGGCTACGAGTCCGTCATGATAAACTACAATCCTGAAACCGTCAGCACGGACTACGACATGTGCGACCGCCTGTATTTCGATGAATTGTCGTTGGAACGCGTGCTTGATATCCTCGACCTGGAAAAGCCCAAAGGCGTCATCGTGTCCATGGGCGGACAAATCCCGAACAACCTGGCCATGAAGCTGTACCGCCAGCACGTGCCTGTGTTGGGAACATCGCCTGTCGATATAGACCGTGCCGAAAACCGCGAGAAATTCTCGGCCATGCTCGACGAACTGGGCATAGACCAGCCGGCCTGGAAGGAACTGACAAGTTTCGAGGACATTGAAGCCTTTATCGACAAAGTAGGCTATCCCGTTCTGGTGCGCCCGAGCTATGTTTTGAGCGGTGCGGCCATGAATGTCTGCTACGACCACGCTGAATTGAGGACTTTCCTGAACGAGGCCTCCAAAGTGTCCAAGGAGTTTCCTGTCGTTGTGTCCCAATTCCTGGAAAACACGAAGGAAATAGAGTTCGATGCCGTCGCGCAGAACGGCGAAATCGTGGTTTACGCCATCTCGGAACACGTTGAATTTGCCGGCGTACACTCCGGCGACGCGACCATGGTGTTCCCCGCACAAAAAATCTATTACGAAACCGGACGACGCATCAAACGCATCAGCCGGCAGATTGCGAAAGCACTGCACATTTCCGGCCCGTTCAATATCCAGTTCCTGGCACGGAACAACGAAATCAAGGTTATCGAGTGCAACCTGCGGGCATCGCGTTCGTTCCCGTTCGTAAGCAAAATACTGAAATACAACTTCATTGATACGGCAACACGCATTATGTTGGGCGCGGAATTCAAAAAGCCCGAAAAGAATGATTTCGACATCGACTATGTGGGCGTGAAGGCTTCGCAATTCTCGTTTGCGCGCCTGCACAAGGCCGACCCTGTTTTGGGCGTGGACATGTCGTCCACCGGCGAGGTTGGCTGCCTGGGCAGCGACATGGACGAAGCCTTGCTGAATGCCATGATTTCCGTCGGGAACAACATTCCGCGCAAGGACAAAGCCATTATGGTTTCGTCGGGTGCGGTCAAATCGAAAGTGGACCTGCTCGACCCCTGCAAACTGTTGCAGCAGCATGGTTACAGCATTTACGCCACACACGGGACGGCCAAATTCCTGCAAGAAAACGGTGTCAATGCCAAGACCGTAAACTGGCCCGATGAAGATGGTGAAAACGTGCTGGACTTGATGGCGAAACATGTTTTCGACCTGGTTATCAACATTCCGAAAAACCATTCGAGCCGCGAGCTGACCAACGGCTACAAAATACGCCGCTCAGCCATAGACCATAACATTCCGCTGATAACCAACGCACGGTTGGCAAGCGCGTTTATCGTCGCATTCACCAACATGAAGCAGGAAGACATACAAATCAAGGCTTGGGGCGAATATTAAACAGTACCCATTCCTACAAAAAGACTGGTGCAACGGGAATCTAAACCGTTGCACCAGTCTTTTTGCTATCAGGACATCCTTATCCCATAATTCCCAATAAAGCGTACACACCTTACAAAAAAATGAATACCTAAAAACGATGAATAAGCAGGTTTTGATTTTGCCATAAAATACCAATTTTTAGCGATTGCGGTTTCTATGGCCGCCAACTACTTTTGCGCAAGAAAAAACAATAAAAATCAGACCTGTTTTGAAACATAGAAAAAAACAACGCATACTACCTTTTCTTTGCCTGCTTGTAGCTGGCTGGGCATTCCCAACCGATATTTTACCCAATAATGCCAGCATTTCAGGAAAAGTCATATCCAGCGACCAGAACATCATTGATTTTGCAACCGTATTCCTAAAAGAGGCCAATACCGGCTGCAGCACGGATGAAAACGGCACGTTCCGCATGGAAGTGCCTGCCGGGAATTATACGCTCATTGTATCCGCCATAGGTTTCAAAACAACAGAAAGGGCTATCCGTCTACAACCGAATGAAGATTTGCGGCAAGACATCGTGCTCGAACCAAACGTCACGGAGCTGCAAGAGGTTGTCGTAGCATCCAACGGTGTCAGCCGCGTGAAACGTTCTGCATACAATGCAGTGGCCGTTGATACGAGAAGCCTGCAAAATAGCACCAAAAATCTAAGCGACGCACTGTCCAAGGCTCCCGGATTGAAACTCCGCGAATCCGGCGGGGTTGGCTCCGACACACAAATTACGCTTGATGGATTTAGCGGTAACCACGTCAAGATATTTATCGATGGTGTCCCTCAGGAAGGCGTCGGCAGTTCGTTCGGACTGAACAACATCCCCATCAGTTTTGCTGACCGCATCGAAGTCTACAAAGGCGTTGTCCCAGTCGGGTTCGGCACAGATGCCATAGGCGGAGTGATCAATATTGTCACCGGCAAAAGCCACCGGCAAAGATTCCTGGACATATCCTATTCTGCCGGTTCATTCAATACACACAAATCATCCATCAACTTTGGACAAACATTCCAAAACGGACTGAAATACGAGATCAGTGCTTTCCAAAATTATTCAGACAACAACTATTATAGACACTTCCGTACAGAACTTCGGTGGCGACAATGCCATTGACGAAAGCAACATTGTACATGTCAGGAGGTTCAATGACACTTATCATAACGAAGCTGCCATTGCCAAAATAGGAATCATCGACAAAAAATGGGCGGACCGCCTCATGTTCGGCTTCACCTACTCCCGCATGTATCAGGAAATCCAAACAGGCGTACGCCAGAAAATCGTATATGGAGAAAAACATCGCCGCGGTTATTCGTTAATGCCTTCCGTAGAATACAACAAACGAAATCTTGTTTTCAAAGGTTTGGATCTGACCGTGACGGCCAACTACAACCGCAACATAACCACCAACATAGACACCGCAAGATACGAATACAACTGGCTGGGTGAGAAACAATTAATGAATTCGCCAGGCGAACAATCCTACCAGCACGCACGCCTCAACAACGACAACTGGAACGGTACACTGACCCTGAACTACCGCATCGGCAAAATGCACAGCCTTACCCTTAACCATGTGCTGAACACTTTTTACAGGAAAACAACATCATTGCTGGCCGTGGAGGAGCAAGAATATGCCATCCCCAAAGAAACGCGCAAAAATATTTCAGGACTTTCCTACCGGTTAATGCCATCAGAGCGCTGGAATATTTCCGTTTTCGGGAAATATTACAACCAATTCGTATCCGGGCCAATGGCCACCGATTCCAAACTGACCGAATATGTCAGGACAACACGTACATCCGATTCATGGGGCTACGGAGCAGCGGGCACATATTTCATTATTCCTGACATGCAGGCCAAGCTATCTTACGAGAAGGCATGCCGCCTGCCCACTATTGAAGAAATGTTCGGTGACGAAGATCTGGAAATGGGTGAAGTTACCCTCCGTCCAGAAAAGAGCGATAATCTGAACCTCAATTTAAGCTACAACAAGACATTCGGCAAACACACCATATATGCAGAAGGAAGCCTGGTCTACCGCAATACACAAGACTACATTCAACGCAACATAGCCGACCTGTCCGGCGGGAAGCAGGCTGCTACTTATATCAATTATGGCAAAGTTCTGACCTTGGGCTATAACCTTTCTGCACGGTATAATTTCAGCAAATGGCTAAGCATAGGCGGCAACTTCACGCAAATGGACGTACGCGACAACATGAAAACCGCCAACGGCAGTACGGCAGCCAACCCCGCTTACCGGCAGCGAATGCCCAACTTGCCCTACTTGTTTGCAGACAGCGACATCAGCTTCTATTGGCATGACCTTGGCAAAAAAGGAAACACACTGACGTTTACGTACGAAAACCAATATCTGCACAGTTTCAGCTATTATTCCGAAATCTTCGGTTCCAACAATACGGATTATATTGTGCCGACCCAATTCTCACACAACATAAGCTTGAGTTATGGCATGGAACACGGCCGCTACAATATCGCATTTGAATGTAAAAATCTGACAGACGAAAAATTGTACGACAATTTCAGCCTGCAAAAAGCAGGACGCGCTTTTTACGGCAAATTCAGCATACATCTCAGCAATGCAGACAAACATAGAAAGCATCACCACAAAAAACATGGCAAACGCCAAGAATAACCCAGCATATCGATAAACAACCAATAAAATTTACAGACATGATGAAAAAAAACTTTTTAGTAGCAGGAATCATCGCCACGGCGATGACAGGAACAACATTTACTGCATGTAATGAACCCACTCCGCCGACTACGGCAACCGACAAAGGCGAATACGTTATTGCATCCACGACAAGCGCATCCGGCCAGGAAACCAACGTTTTGCTCACGGCAACCACACTGGATGAAGGAAATGTTTCACCAGTGGGCAACGGCCTTGTAAACGAAGGAGCCACATATTGGGTATTTTACAACAACAAATACCTGTATGCACTCAACTACAATCAAGGCGAAGCCGGAACAACGCAATCCTTCATTATGGACAGCGACCACAACCTGAAAAAACGTGACAAGGAATTCAAGGTGTCGCGCTTCACGACATGGGGCATATACAATGACTATATCATGACCACATCTACCGGCAACGGGAAAACGGAATGGGCCGACGCAAACGGCTATATACCTCAAGCCATTCTCATTTCCTATCTGAATCCGGCAACCGAATCATATACAACCAACACGATGGATTCAATTTATCTTGCAGAAAACTTTTTGGGCAACGGAGAATATGTAACTCTCGCCGGATTAGTAGCATACAACAACAAAATATACAGTGCTGCGGTTCCTATGGGACTCAGCCAATACGGTTGCATGCAAAAAAATGCTGACGGCACCTACAAATGGGTTTTGCCTGGCAACGAAGACCTGATCAAAACCGAATCAGGAGGTTCAGGAAGCGGAGCTTACGATAAAGATGAATTGCAGTGGACACAATATCCGGATGAATGCTGGATTGCCATTTTCAATGATGAAACCCTTACGGACAAGAAACTTATCAAGACAGATAAAATCAGCTATGCATGCGGCCGCTACAAATCACAATACTACCAGATGATCTGGACTGCTGACAATGGTGATATATACGTATTTTCGCCAAGCTACGCAAAAACCATGTCCGACGTCCGCCAGCAAACCACACTTCCGGCTGGTGTAGTAAGGATCAAGGCTGGCACGGAAACCTTTGATGACAGTTATTACTGCAACATAGAAGAACAAAGTTCAGGAAAGGCCTTTCAACGTTGCTGGCACATTAGCGGCAGTTATTTCCTGTTACTTATGTATGACCGGCCGCTAACAGAAAGCGGTTTCGTAGCAAGCGAACTCGCCATTTTTGATGGAGAATCGAAAAAACTGACATACGTAACGGGATTGCCCGCCAAGAACCAAATCAACAGTTTCGGTTCCGCACCTTATTTCGAGAACGGATACGCCTACATGCCTATTTCAGTAACCGATGGCGACCCGATCATCTACAAAATTGATCCGCAAACCGCCGCGGCAATCCAAGGAATTACTGTTACCGGAGGTACTACCATCAGCGGAACCGGCAAGCTGAGCCCGCTGAACTGAACGCCAACAAGACAAAAGCCTTAATCAAAGACCTGCCTGGCCTCATTATTGAGGCCATTGCAGGTTCTTTTCAATAAAAAAACAATATGAGAAAGATTTTCAGCAAACTACATTTATGGTTATCTGTTCCATTCGGCGTGATTATTACTATCATCTGTTTGTCAGGAGCCATTCTGATTTTTGAACAAGAAATCATACGGGCACAGAAGCCACAACTTTATCAAGTTGAAGCCATATCCGATACCATCAGGCTCAAACCATCAGAACTGGTTGTGCGCATAAAAGAGCAAACAGCTGACAGCTTGCAGCTCACATCACTGCTGTATTCCGGATTTGCCCACGAAACCTGCCAAGCCGAATTCAAAAATTCTGGACGCAAAATACTTAGTATAAATCCATATACAGGTGAGGTTATCGGATGGATTGAAGGGAACCGCTTTTTCCAGCAAGTACGAAAACTGCACCGATGGCTATTGGATGCGCCGGCACAAAAAGGAGAGCAGTCTTTCGGCAAAACCATCGTCGGCATAAGCACGCTGCTCATGGTCTTGATTCTCATCAGCGGAATCTTCATATGGATTCCACGCACCCGCAAGGGACTGAAGAACCGCCTGACACTGTCTTGCACCAAAGGGTGGCGCAGATTTGTCCATGACAGCCACGTCGCATTAGGCTTTTACGCTACCCTATTCCTGCTCGTCATGGCCCTGACCGGACTGACATGGTCGTTTGGTTGGTACCGGAATGCCGCATATTCATTGTTCGGCGCGGAAAAACAAACTGCGGCTTCCGAAAGGCCTGCAAATGAAAAGACTGCTGGACAACAAAAATTGCAAAAAGAAAACCTGCTCGACTATACCGTATGGGATAATGCCCTATCAGAATTACAGATGTATTATCCACAGTACAAAAGCATAAAACTTAATGTAAACAATGCACAAATCGCTCCAAACAGAAAATCAACAATGCGCCGCACAGATACCGCAAAATTCAATCCGGCAAATGGAAAAATAGAGCATATCCAATACTATCAGGATTTACCCAAATCGCAAACCTTACGCGGTTGGTTCTATGCATTCCATACCGGATCCTGGGGCGGCATCTGGACGAAAATACTTTATTTCATCGCTGCCATGACAGGTGGAACATTACCGGTTAGCGGATACTATTTATGGATTAAACGGATACAAAAGAAACAAGAATAAATCTCCCGCAATATCAATCAAAAATTCACAAAAAAATCTGGCATTTGCCAGATTTTTTAACGTTGTTTTTGGTTGTAATAGTTAATATCCGCGAAAACAAAACCAAAGTTTGTCAGATAAATGCTGTCTTCTTTGCTTTGTATATTTACATCTCGTAAAATACCACTGCCTTTCATTTTATGAAGATTTTCGTCTGGTATTTTTTGAAGTAGTTTTTGTAAATTAATTATAATAGACTTAGAACCCAGTTGATAATATGGTTCGCCATTACTTTCAAGAACAACATATCTGACAGCGGCAGAATCTGCAGATGCGATAATATTTTGTCTTTTTTGCAGATTAAACCAGTTGCCCGGACCAAATGTATATATTGTATCGTGTTGTTTTATTACAGGTTCGTTTTGTTGTTCGCATCCTGATAGCAAGCTTGCACCAGCCAAGCCTAATGCAGGAACCAATGTTTTTAATTGTTTTAATTTATATGGTATTTTTTGTGTTAAGCGCATTGTTTTGCTCCTTTTTTATTTTTGTTTTTGATTGTAAATAATGTTTTTAAGTTTGAATCCAAGATTAACAAGGTATGCACTATCTTCTTGATTATTTATAGTCACATCATATAAAGTTCCGCGCCCCTTTATTTTTTTCATATTTTCTGGCTTTACAAAAGATAGAATTTCACTTTCTATATCTGCTTTTATTTTTGATACCCCAAAGTATTCCCAGCTTTTTTCATCGCTTTGTAATATAACGTTTGTTACTTCGGCAGAATCAAGTGTCAGTACAAAATAATAATATGGTTGAAATGCAGAGAAGTTGTTCAAACCAAATTCATATACCACATCGTGCGGTTGAACTATTTGTGGTTCGTTTTTATCCTTGCATCCAGATAATATACTGGCACCAGCAAGCCCCAATGCAAAAATTAAAATTTTCTGTTTGCAGAAAATAGTTTTCATGGTCCTTTTCCCTGATTTGATTTGGTTTTGCAAAAATAGAATAAAAAATCGGTATTTGCAAAAATAATTTGACAAATTAAAAAAAACAATCCGGCCAACCTTTTTCGAGGTTGGCCGGATTTATTACAAGCTAACGCTTATACCATTTTACACATTGGTAGTCGTCGTAATGTCCGTAACATTCTTGCGTGCTGTCATCAACTTGTCGTACTCGTCACGCGAACCGACAATCAGTTTGTCGAAATCACGCAGACCAGTACCGGCAGGAATCAGATGGCCGCAAATCACGTTTTCCTTCATGCCTTCCAGTTTGTCCACCTTGCCGTTGATGGCAGCATCGTTCAGTACTTTCGTTGTTTCCTGGAACGAAGCAGCCGACATAAAGCTGCTGGTCTGCAAGGCGGCACGGGTGATACCCTGCAAAATCTGACTCGAAGTAGCAGGAACGGCATCACGGGTCTGCACCAGTTTCAAGTCCCTGCGCTTCAGCATGGAATTCTCATCACGCAACTTGCGTGCGGTGATTATCTGGCCCGGTTTCAAGGTTTCCGAATCGCCAGCATCGGTAACAACTTTCCTGCCCCAGATGCGGTCATTTTCTTCCATGAACTCGTTCTTGTCCACCACCTGTTTTTCCAGGAAGCGCGTATCGCCCTGGTCCTGAATCTCAACCTTACGCATCATCTGGCGTACAATAACCTCAAAATGCTTGTCGTTGATTTTCACGCCTTGCAGGCGGTAAACATCCTGCACTTCGTTCACGATATAGTCTTGTACAGCCGTCGGACCCTTAATCAACAAGATATCGGTCGGCGTAATGGCGCCATCCGACAACGGCGTTCCGGCACGTACAAAGTCGTTTTCCTGCACAAGAATCTGCTTGGACAGCGGAATCATGTATTTCTTGACCTCGCCTGACTTGGAAGTTACCGACAATTCACGGTTACCACGTTTGATTTTCCCGAAGGTTACTTCACCGTCAATTTCAGCCACAACGGCCGGATTGGACGGGTTGCGCGCCTCGAACAATTCCGTTACACGGGGCAGACCACCGGTAATATCACCGGCTTTGCCGACTGCACGCGGAATCTTAATCAACATCTGGCCGACTTTCACCTTGTCGCCATCTTCCAACACCAAGTGGGCGCCCACAGGCAAGTTGTAAGTACGCAGAATATCACCTTTCTTGTCCACAATGTGCGCGCTGGGCACTTTGTTCCTGTCTTTCGACTCGATGATAATTTTCTCGCGCAATCCGGTGGCATCGTCGATTTCCGTCTTGAACGTAACGTTCTCCACAACATCCTCGAAACGGATTTCACCGTCATTTTCCACAATGATAACGGCATTGAACGGGTCCCATTCGCAGACCTTGGTGCCTTTGGTGCAGATATCCTGGTCTTTCACGAACAACTTGGAACCGTAAGGCACATTCTGTGTCGTCAAAACAATGCCCGTGTTGGGGTCAACGACACGCATTTCAGTCAGACGACTGACAACAACCTGGTATTCAGACTTGTCATCGTTCACGACATCCACGGTACGCAGTTCGTCAAACTCCAGACGTCCATCATAGCGCAACACGATGCTGTTTTCGGCAGCCACGTTGGAAGCCACACCACCGACGTGGAACGTACGAAGTGTCAGCTGTGTTCCCGGCTCACCGATTGACTGGGCGGCAATCACGCCGACAGCCTCGCCACGGTTAACCATTTTACCGGTTGCCAAGTTACGGCCGTAACATTTGGCACAAACGCCCTTCTTCGATTCGCAAGTCAATACGGAACGGATTTCAACACGTTCGATCGGCGACTCTTGAATGATTTGGGCTGCTTCTTCGCGGATTTCCTCGCCGGCGGCAACAATCAGCTCACCTGTCGAAGGATGATATACATCGTGCACGGAAACACGTCCCAAAATACGTTCATATAAGGAAGCAACGACTTCTTCGTTGTTTTTCAGTTCGGTAGCCACCAGTCCGCGCAACGTTCCGCAATCTTCTTCCGTAACAATCACGTCATGCGAAACATCGACCAGACGACGGGTCAGGTATCCGGCATCAGCCGTCTTCAAGGCCGTATCGGCCAAACCTTTACGTGCACCGTGCGTGGAAATGAAGTATTCCAACACCGACAAGCCCTCCTTAAAGTTGGACAAAATCGGGTTTTCGATGATTTGTCCGCCTTCGGCACCGGCTTTCTGCGGTTTTGCCATCAAGCCACGCATACCCGACAACTGACGAATCTGTTCCTTGGAACCACGCGCGCCGGAATCCAACATCATATATACGGAGTTGAATCCCTGGTTGTCGGCCGCAAGCTGCTTCATCAACACATTCGACAAGTTGGAGTTCACATGCGTCCAAGTATCGATAATCTGGTTGTAGCGTTCGTTGTTCGTGATGAAACCCATGTTGTAGTTGTTCTGGATTTCTTCCACTTCGGCGTTACCCTCGGCAACCAGTTTTTCTTTCTCGGCCGGAATGATAATGTCACCCAGGTTGAAAGACAAACCGCCCTTGAAGGCCATATAATAACCCAAATCTTTAATGTCATCCAAGAATTTGGCAGCCGTGGCCATACCGCAAACCTTAATTACCTTACCGATAATGTCGCGCAACGACTTTTTGGACAGCAGTTCATTCACGAAACCGACTTCTTTCGGCACGCATTTGTTCACCAGGATACGTCCGACAGTCGTTTTGATGGTTTTCAATTCCAGTTCGCCTTTTTCATTGACGTCCTGGGTCTTTACTTGAATCCAAGCGTGCAAATCGACTTTGCCTTCGTTATAGGCGATTTCCGCCTCTTCCGGCGAATAAAATCTCAAACCTTCGCCTTTGGCTTTATCACGGGGTTTGGTTATGTAATACAAACCAAGCACCATGTCTTGCGACGGAACTGTGATTGGCGCTCCGTTAGCTGGGTTCAGGATGTTATGCGACTGGAGCATCAACAATTGGGCTTCCAGAATCGCTTCGTTGCTCAAAGGCAAGTGCACAGCCATCTGGTCGCCGTCAAAGTCGGCGTTGAATGCCGTACAAGCCAACGGGTGCAACTGGATTGCTTTTCCTTCAATCATCTTGGGCTGGAAAGCCTGGATACCCAGACGGTGCAAAGTCGGGGCACGGTTCAACAGCACCGGATGCCCTTTCATGACATATTCCAGAATATCCCAGATAACGGGGTCTTTGCGGTCAATTATTTTCTTGGCTGATTTTACCGTCTTGACAATTCCGCGTTCAATCAATTTGCGGATAACAAACGGTTTATACAATTCGGCCGCCATGTCCTTCGGCAAACCACACTCGCCCATTTTCAACTCTGGGCCAACCACAATTACGGAACGTGCGGAATAATCGACACGTTTACCGAGCAAGTTCTGACGGAAACGTCCCTGTTTTCCTTTCAAGCTGTCCGACAAGGATTTCAACGGACGATTCGCATCGGATTTCACCGCGCTCGACTTGCGTGAATTGTCGAACAAAGAATCGACAGCTTCCTGCAACATGCGCTTTTCGTTGCGCAAAATCACTTCGGGTGCCTTGATTTCCAACAAGCGTTTCAGACGGTTATTACGGATAATGACACGGCGATACAAATCGTTCAGGTCGGAAGTCGCGAAACGACCACCATCCAGCGGGACAAGCGGACGCAATTCCGGCGGGATAACCGGCACGATCTTCACAATCATCCATTCCGGACGGTTACGATGGCGAGATGCGCGGAACGATTCCACCACTTGCAAGCGTTTCAAGGCTTCACTCTTGCGTTGCTGGGATGTGTCCGTACTTGCACGGTTACGCAAGTCATACGATACAGCATCCAAGTCCAGACGTTCCAGCAAGTCATAGATAGCCTCCGCACCCATCTTGGCGATAAACTTGTTAGGATCTTTATCATCCAGCAATTGGTTTTCGCGCGGCAGACTTTCCATTATGTCCAAATATTCATCTTCTGTCAGCAATTCACCGCTTTCCAGTTTGACATCGCCATGCATCTGACCATCCAAAATACCTGGTTGGATAATTACGTAACGTTCATAATAAATGATCGCATCCAGTTTCTTGGTAGGCATTCCAAGCAAATATCCCATTTTGTTAGGCAATGAACGGAAATACCAGATATGTGCCACCGGCACAACCAACTGAATGTGCCCCATACGTTCGCGACGAACTTTCTTCTCCGTCACTTCCACACCGCATCGGTCACATACAATGCCTTTATAACGGATACGTTTGTATTTTCCGCAATGGCACTCATAGTCGCGCGTAGGACCGAATATACGTTCGCAGAACAAGCCATCGCGCTCCGGTTTGTAAGTACGGTAATTGATTGTTTCCGGTTTCAGAACTTCACCGCTCGAAAGTTTCAGAATTTCCTCTGGCGATGCTAATCCGATAGAAATTTTGCTGAAACTTACTTTCTTATTATCATTTTTAAAAGCCATACCTTTTATTTATTCTTTTAATCATTTTTATTACCCGATTAAACTTTCTACAAGTGGATCATCACAAATCCAACCAGAAAAGCCATCTGGGGGTTATTCCAAATTAATACTTAAACCTAAGCCGCGAAGCTCGTGCAACAATACATTAAGCGATTCGGGAATACCGGGCGTCGGCATCGGCTCGCCTTTCACGATTGCCTCGTAAGTACGTGCACGACCCATGACATCGTCCGATTTTACCGTCAGGATTTCCTGCAAGATATGTGCTGCACCGAATGCTTCCAGTGCCCATACCTCCATTTCACCGAAACGCTGGCCACCGAACTGGGCTTTACCACCCAACGGCTGCTGGGTAATCAGCGAATACGGACCTATGGAACGTGCATGCATCTTGTCATCAACCATGTGTCCCAACTTCAGCATGTAGGTAACCCCCACTGTGGCCGGCTGGTCAAAACGCTCACCAGTTCCACCGTCATACAAATAGGTTTTGCCATACTGCGGGATTCCAGCTTTTTCCGTCCACTGGTTCAAGTCGTCCAATGAAGCACCATCGAAAATAGGTGTTGCGAACTTCACACCGAGCTCCTTGCCTGCCCAACCCAAAACAGCTTCAAAAATCTGGCCGAGGTTCATACGCGAAGGTACGCCCAGCGGGTTCAGTACAATATCTACCGGAGTGCCGTCTGCCAGGAATGGCATGTCCTCCTGGCGTACGATACGTGAAACGATACCCTTGTTACCGTGACGTCCGGCCATCTTGTCACCCACGCGGATTTTGCGTTTCTTGGCAATATAGACTTTGGCCAGCTGCATAATTCCATTGGGCAACTCATCACCGATAGTAATATTGAATTTACGACGCTTAATGCTGGCATCCAACTCCTTATATTTCTTCAGGTAGTTCATAATGACCGCACGAATTTGACGATTTCTCGACTCATCCGTTGTCCATTTGGTCAATTGTACCATGGAATAATCAACATCGCGCAAACGGTCTGCCGTAAATTTGCTAGTTTTAGTGATAACATCCGTACCCAAGAAATCTTTCACGCCAGCCGAACTTTTACCATCGGTCAGCACCAACAGTTTCTGTACCAATATTTCCTTCAATTCGGCAGCTTTTGCTTCAAATTCTTCATCGAGTTTCGGAAGTATAGCTTTGTCAGCAGCTTTTGCCTTACGGTCTTTCTGTGCTTTTGCAAACAAACGTTTACCGATAACCACACCAGACAACGACGGCGTAGCCTTCAACGAAGCATCTTTCACATCACCGGCCTTATCGCCAAAAATGGCGCGCAACAGTTTTTCTTCCGGCGATGGGTCTGATTCCCCTTTCGGGGTTATCTTACCGATAATAATATCGCCCGGTTCAATGCGGGCACCGATACGGATAATTCCGTTTTCATCCAAATCTTTGGTGGCATCTTCGCTCACGTTCGGAATGTCGGCTGTGAATTCTTCCATTCCGCGTTTGGTTTCACGAACCTCAAGCAACTGCTCAACCACGTGCACAGAAGTGAATATGTCTTCGCGGACGACACGTTCGTTGATTACGATAGCATCCTCGAAGTTATAACCTTTCCATGGCATGTAAGCCACTTTCAGGTTCTTTCCAATAGCCAATTCACCATTTTGTGTGCAATAACCTTCCGTCAAAATTTGACCTTCTTCCACACGATGACCTTTACGTACCAACGGGTGTAAGTCAATAGTCGTATTTTGGTTCGTGCGCTGGAATTTCGGTATCTTATATTCTTTGACCGCAGATTCGAAGCTGACAAATTCTTCCTCCTCGGTACGGTCGTATTTGATTTTAATGACATCAGCATCCACATACACCACTTCTCCGGCACCTTCTGCCATAATTTGCGTACGCGAATCCTTGATCAACTGGCCTTCGATACCAGTGCCGACAATCGGCGCCTCGCTGCGCAACAGCGGTACTGCCTGGCGCATCATGTTCGAACCCATCAACGCACGATTGGCATCATCGTGTTCCAAGAACGGGATCAATGCAGCTGCAATGGAAGCAATCTGCGAAGGTGATACGTCCATCAGATGGACTTCCGACGGATCTACAACCGGGAAATCCGCTTCATAACGCGATTTTACTTTGGAACGGATAAAGTGCCCGTTTTCATCCAGCGGGGCATTTCCCTGTGCAACTGTCAAGTTTTCTTCCTCCTCAGCAGTCAGATATTCAACGCCTTCCGGACTCAAATCAACCACAGAATCTTTTACCCTGCGGTAAGGAGTTTCAATAAAGCCCAGTTCATTGATTTTTGCATAAATACACAAGGAAGAAATAAGACCGATATTCGGGCCTTCCGGTGTCTCAATCGGGCACAGACGTCCGTAATGCGTATAATGCACGTCGCGCACCTCGAAACCGGCACGGTCACGGCTCAAACCGCCAGGACCGAGAGCCGACAAACGGCGCTTATGCGTTATTTCAGCCAACGGGTTCTGTTGGTCCATAAACTGCGACAACTGGTTTGTCCCGAAGAACGAGTTGATTACGGAAGAAATGCTCTTCGCATTAATCAAATCGACGGGCGTAAACACTTCGTTGTCACGTACATTCATACGTTCACGGATGGTACGGGTCATACGTGCCAGACCAACCGCAAACTGGTTATAGAGCTGTTCACCAACCGTGCGCACACGACGGTTGCTCAAATGGTCAATATCATCAACCTCTGCCTTGGAGTTGATCAGCTCTATCAAATATTTGATAATTTCAGTAATATCTTCTTTGGTCAGTACACGGACAGACATATCTGTGGAAAGCCCCAATTTGCGGTTGATACGATAGCGGCCGACTTCGCCCAAATCGTAACGTTTTTCCGAGAAGAACAAGTTGTTGATTACTTCGCGCGCAGTGGAATCATCAGCAGGTTCCGCATTGCGCAACTGGCGGTAAATATACAGCACAGCTTCTTTTTCCGAGTTGCTCGGGTCTTTCTGCAAGGTATTGAAGATAATCGAATAATCGATGGAATTGTTCTCTTCCTTGTGCAACAAGATAGTCTGCGTGTTGGATTCCAGAATGGCTTCGATATGCTGTTTTTCCAATACCGTTTCACGGTCAATAACCACTTCGTTACGCTCAATCGTAACAACTTCACCGGTATCTTCATCCACGAAGTCTTCCACCCACGTTTTGAGCACACGTGCGGCCAACTTGCGTCCGAGCACTTTGTTCAAAGCGGTTTTGGAAACTTTGACTTCCTCACACAATCCGAAACATTCCAGAATGTTCTTATCACTTTCAAACCCTATCGCACGCAACAATGTCGTAACTGGCAATTTCTTCTTGCGGTCGATATATGCATACATAACATTGTTAATGTCGGTGGCAAATTCGATCCATGAACCGCGGAATGGGATGATACGGGCCGAATACAATTTTGTGCCGTTGGCATGGAGGCTTTGCCCGAAGAACACGCCCGGCGAACGGTGCAATTGGGAAACAACCACGCGTTCCGCACCGTTGATGACAAATGTTCCCTTGGCCGTCATATAAGGGATTGTCCCTAAGAACACATCCTGGATTGCCGTATCAAAATCCTCGTGGTCGGGATCCGTGCAATATAATTTCAATTTGGCTTTCAAAGGAACGCTATACGTCAATCCGCGCTCGATACATTCCTCTATGGAATAACGGGGAGGGTCAATGAAATAGTCCAAAAACTCGAGTACGAAGTTGTTACGTGTGTCCGTGATAGGAAAGTTCTCTGAAAAAACCTGATATAATCCTTCGCTTCTCCTGTTTTCAGGCGCAGTATCCATTTGGAAGAAATCGTGGAATGATTTCAACTGGATTTCCAGAAAATCAGGATACGGAAGTTGATTTTTAATGGAAGCAAAGTTTATCCTTTGCGTTGTTGTTGTTGAAGACATTAATCAAAATGTTAATTGGGTTAAAGCAAAAAAGTATCGGGTCTGTTTGAAAGGATTTCAGGCAAGTGCGTCATAAAAGAACATAAACTTGCTTATTTATCTATAAAAATCACTCCAACAGAAACCTTATTATAGACAAAAAGGTTTAGAATCTCTTGTGTTAGAAGAGATTCTAAACCAATTGCCTGTTGGTCAGGTATCTTATTTCAATTCTACTTCAGCGCCGCCTTCTTCAAGAGATTTCTTCAAGGCTTCAGCATCAGCTTTGGCAAGTCCTTCTTTGATTACGGAAGGAGCAGCATCAACCAAGTCCTTGGCTTCTTTCAATCCAAGACCGGTCAATTCTTTCACCAATTTAACGACACCAAGTTTGCTTGCACCGGCTGATTTCAAAACAACATCGAACGATGATTTTTCTTCAGCGGCTTCAGCAGCACCAGCTGCAGCAGGACCAGCAGCAACAGCAACAGCAGCAGCTGCGGGTTCGATACCATATTCGTCTTTCAAAATTTGGGCTAACTCGTTTACTTCTTTAACGGTAAGGTTAACCAACTGTTCAGCAAAAGCTTTCAAATCTGCCATTTTCTTTAATTTTTATAGAGTTTATTTTTACTTGATAATTTGTTTGTCGTAACTCTGCAAGTTACGCTCTTTCTCCTAACGTTTTCAACACGCCATGGATAGTATTTCCTCCTGACTGGAGTGCGGATATAACATTCTTGGCCGGCGATTGCAACAATCCGACAAGTTCGCCAAGAAGTTCGTTCTTGCTTTTCAGGCTTGCGAGGACATCCAGTTGGGAAGCACCCACGAAGATAGTTTCTTCTACGTAGGCTGCCTTCAATATCGGTTTTGCATCCGGATTCTTGGTCGTGGAAACGAATTCCTTGATCAATTTTGCAGGAGCATTTCCTGTATTGGAAAGCATAACGGCCGTCTCACCTTTCAATGAATCATACAAGCCGCTATAATCTTGTCCCAGATTATCCAACGCCTTTCTAAGCAACGTATTTTTCGCAACCACAAGACGAACATCCTGTTTAAAACAAAGTCTACGCAGATCGCTCGTAAGAGCAGCATCCAAACCACCTATATCTGTCAGATAGAAATGGGCATATTCAGATAACGTCGATTGTAATTGCTCTATGATAGCACTTTTATCTTCCTTCTTCATAATCTTGTTTTTTATTCTTCAACTGATTTCGGGTCAATTTTCAGACCTTTACTCATCGTGCTTGAAAGATAAATGCTCTTTACATAAGTACCTTTGGCTGCGGCCGGTTTCAGTTTAATCAAGGTCAGGACAAACTCCTTGGCGTTTTCAGCAATCTGGTCTGCGGTAAAAGATATTTTACCGATAGCCGTATGCACGATTCCGCTCTTATCGACTTTAAAGTCAATCTTACCTTGTTTAACTTCTTTCACTGCTTTGGCTACATCCGGAGTAACGGTTCCGCTCTTGGGGTTCGGCATCAAACCACGAGGCCCCAACACACGTCCCAAAGCACCTAATTTACCCATAATGGCCGGCATGGTGATAATCACATCAATATCCGTCCAACCGCCTTTGATTTTCTCGATATATTCATCCAGACCGACGTAATCGGCACCAGCCTCTTTGGCTGCAGCTTCCTGGTCGGGTGTACATAATGCAAGAACCCTTACTTGTTTTCCTGTACCGTTAGGCAGCGACACGACGCCGCGTACCATTTGGTTTGCTTTACGTGGGTCAACACCTAAGCGAACATCAATATCTACAGAAGCATCGAATTTGGTGGTTGTGATTTCTTTCACCAATGCGGCTGCTTCTTTCAACGTATAGGCTTTACCTGCTTCAATTTTCGCGGCAGCCAACTTCTGGTTTTTTGTCAGTTTACTCATCTCAATTGAAGTTTAATTATTTAACGGTTATACCCATACTTCTTGCTGTTCCTGCCACCATTCTTATGGCGGATTCCACTTCGAAGCAGTTCAGGTCGGCCATTTTGTCTTCGGCAATAGCCTTTACCTGATCCATTGTCACGGTAGCCACTTTTTTGCGGTTAGGCTCAGCAGAACCGCTTTTGATTTTAGCAGCTTCCAGCAATTGGATTGCCACAGGAGGAGTCTTTACGACAAAGTCGAAAGATTTGTCCGCGTAATACGTGATGACAACAGGCAATACCTTGCCTGCCTTGTCTTGGGTCCTGGCATTAAATTGTTTGCAAAACTCCATAATATTGATTCCTTTGGAACCCAAAGCAGGTCCCACCGGAGGAGATGGGTTTGCCGCACCTCCTTTAATCTGCAATTTAATAAGTCCAGCAATCTCTTTAGCCATAATTTTCTTTTTTATTGTTTACTAATTGCGGCGCAGTCTGTCCGTAACATGACATCCTACTCCTTTTCTACTTGAGTGAAGCCTAATTCGAGCGGCGTTTTCCGTCCGAATATCATAACCATTACCTTCAGTTTCTTCTTCTCGTTCATCACCTCCTCTATCACGCCACTGAATCCGTTGAACGGGCCGAAAATGACGCGAACCGTTTCTCCAACGACAAACGGTGTCATCATTTCGACATCAGCTTCCTGCAATTCATCCACCTTGCCCAAAATCCTGTTGATTTCCGATTCACGGACAGGAGTCGGGACATTGTTTCTTTCACCCAGGAAACCAAGCACATTGGGAGTGTTGCGCAGACGATGTGGTGTTTCACCCACGAGGTTCGCTTCTACCAAGACATAACCCGACAAATAGTTACGTTCTTTCATAACTTTTTTGCCGTTACGGATCTGGTACACTTTTTCCGTCGGTATCAAAACTTGCGAAATACATTGGCCAAATTCGGGAGAATTCTTGGCTTCCGCCTCAATATATTCCTTTACTTTGCCTTCCTTTCCGGTTATAGCACGCAAAACGTACCATTTAAAATTCGTTTCCGCCACTTTTTTCTACCTCCGTAAATTAAAATAACCGTTCGTAAATAAACGTCATGATAGTTTCGAAACTTTTATCCATAATCCATACTATCAACGCGATGACGATGGAAGCTATTAAAACGACTACCGCGCTGTTGGCCAATTCCGAGCGGGATGGCCAGGAAACTTTATGAACAAGTTCCGTGTAAGATTCCTTGATACTGTTTATAATCTTCATAATCATGTAGAATTTAGCACGGGTAGAGAGACTCGAACTCCCGACACCTGGTTTTGGAGACCAGTGCTCTACCAACTGAGCTACACCCGTATAAGACAGCCAACGTGCCGGAATACCGGCACGCAGCTATCTGAACATTATTCTTATTAGTCAAGCAATGCTGTGATCTGACCTGAACCAACCGTACGGCCACCTTCACGGATAGCGAAACGCAAGCCTTCGCTGCAAGCTACCGGATAGATCAACTTAACGGTGATTTCCAAGTTATCGCCAGGCATTACCATTTCAGTTCCTTCCGGCAAAGTGATTTCACCAGTTACGTCCAAGGTACGGATATAGAACTGAGGACGATATTTGTTGTGGAACGGGGTGTGACGGCCACCTTCTTCTTTCTTCAAGATATAAACAGAAGCCTTGAATTCAGAGTGAGGAGTAACCTTGCCCGGGTGTGTGATAACCATACCACGTTTAACTTCGTTTTTGTCGATACCACGGAGCAACAAACCTACGTTATCACCAGCTTCGCCTTCATCCAACAATTTGCGGAACATTTCAACACCAGTTACAACTGATTTCTTACCATCTGCGCCCAAACCGATAATTTGAACTTCGTCACCAACTTTGATAACACCAGTTTCGATACGACCGGTAGCAACAGTACCACGACCAGTGATCGAGAATACGTCTTCTACAGGCATCAAGAACGGTTTGTCGATAGCACGCGGAGGCAACTGGATCCAATTGTCAACAGCATCCATCAATTCCATAACTTTTTCCTCCCATTCTGGAACACCGTTCAATGCACCGAGGGCGGAACCGCGGATGATAGGAGTATTGTCGCCGTCGAATTCGTAGAACGAAAGCAGTTCGCGCATTTCCATTTCTACCAAATCCAACATTTCAGGGTCATCAACCATATCGCATTTGTTCATGAACACAACCAAACGCGGAACGTTTACCTGACGAGCCAACAGAATGTGCTCACGGGTCTGGGGCATCGGACCATCAGTAGCAGCAACCACGATGATAGCGCCATCCATCTGGGCAGCACCGGTTACCATGTTCTTTACATAGTCAGCGTGTCCCGGGCAGTCAACGTGTGCATAGTGACGTGTTGCGGTTTGATATTCAACGTGGGCAGTGTTAATAGTGATACCACGTTCTTTTTCTTCCGGAGCGTTATCGATAGAATCGAAAGAACGCATTTCAGAAAGACCTTTTTTTGCCAATACCGTAGTAATAGCAGCGGTCAAAGTGGTTTTACCATGGTCAACGTGACCGATAGTACCGATGTTTACGTGAGGTTTCGACCTGTCAAATTTTTCTTTTGCCATAATTCAAAGATTACTTTTGAGTTTAATATTAATTTATAAAAGCGATATTTCTCTGTTTTTCTGATTTCCGAGCTGTTGATGGGAATTGAACCCATGACCTCTTCCTTACCAAGGAAGTGCTCTACCCCTGAGCTACAACAGCATTCTTGAGCGGAAAACGGGACTCAAACCCGCGACCCTCAGCTTGGAAGGCTAATGCTCTATCAACTGAGCTATTTCCGCGAAACAGCATTTGTGGGCAGTGATGGATTCGAACCACCGAAGTCGAAAGACAGCTGAGTTACAGTCAGCCCCATTTGGCCACTCTGGTAACTGCCCCCATTCCTTTGATGAACAGTACGCGCAGACGCGCACATACATTATAAAAAGAACTTCTCCGAGCCTCTTGTCGGATTCGAACCAACGACCCCGAGATTACAAATCACGTGCTCTGGCCAACTGAGCTAAAGAGGCAATAATCAAAATTTCAGAGTTTTATCGTTTAAAAAGCCGTTCTGACTATTTCTATCAAAACGGCTCGCAAATGTACTGCTTTATTTTCAATTACCAAACTATTTCGGAAAAAAAATTATTTTGATGTTATTTTTTCCTTGTGTTTCTTGATTTGACGCTCCACAGCTTCAAGGCTCAAATCAAAGGCTTCTTCAAACGTATCGCACACTTTGGAAGCGAAAAAATCGATATTCGGAGCAGAAACTTTTACCTGCGCTTCCTTGTTCAGGGCGGTTTCCGGTTTTACCACTTTCAGATGCACTTCCACATCAATTATATCATCAAAGAACTTACTCAGCTTGTTTGCCTTTTTTGTAATGTGCGCTTGTAGCTTTTCACCTGCATCAAAATTAATGGCTTGAATGTTAATCTTCATAATATCCTCCTTCTTTTATTTATGCCCTCGGATGGGCGTGTTTATAAATATTGTGTATTTCATCAAATGTCGCATGGGTATAAATCTGGGTTGCGGCAAGGCTTGCATGTCCAAGCAGTTCTTTCACCGCATCTATGTCAGCACCATGATTCAACATGGTTGTTGCAAACGTGTGGCGTAACACATGAGGGCTCTGCTTGCGCAAGGTGCTCACCGCGGACATGCGTTTGCGCACCATACTATATACGAAATCGGGATAGAGCGGCTTCCCGTTTTTCAAGACGAACAAAGAACCGGTCCTTGCGCCAAACTCTTTCTCTCTTGCAGCCAAATATTCCCTGATTTCATCGGCCAGCCCATTCCCAAACGGAATGATACGTTGCTTGTTCCTTTTTCCGAGTACATGAAGCGTACAGTCAGCCAAATCGACATCCGCATCTTTCAGACCGACAAGTTCCGAGCGGCGGATTCCGGTTTCATAGAACATACGGATTATCAAATGGTCACGGATTTCTTCAAAACCATCTGCAAGCGATTGCGACAACGCTTCCGCCATTTCACTATCCTTATAGAAGACCGGTATCGGACGTTTTTTCTTGGGAGAAATGATTTTACGCAAGATGTCCTTTTCCAAGATACCCATTTTCATGCAAAAACGCCACAATGCTTTCAGGGAAGAGATTTTCCGATTGACTGTCTGCGGAGTTTCCGTCTGCAACAATTTTATCAACCACTCCCGCACATCCTGCTCCGTAACAGACTTCGGATCGAAAGTATCTGCATCTGCACCCAAATACATGCAAAACTGCATCAAATCATTCCGGTAAGCCAGTATCGTATGCGCCGAATAATGCTTTTCAAATTGTATGTAGTCCAAAAATTGCTTAATGACCATACTCCCCATCATTTTTCCGCAACGAAAATAAGGATTATTTTTTATTTCTACAAGGAAATGCATCTTTTTATTTTATTTTTCCGATATTCCTATTTAATTTTGCGAGCAAAATAATAACCGGCAGGCATAAAACCCGTTGAACCAAACACCTGTCTCCACAAATTCAGAACCAAACATGAAAGACATTTTTGCAGCCCGCCACATTGGCATTGGCAAAACCGAACAAGAAGAAATGTTAGCCCATTGCGGCGTCCAGAACATTGAAGAACTGATCCGACAAACCATTCCGCAAAAAATAAGGCTGGCAGGACCAATGCAGTTGCCGGAAGTCATGAGCGAACGGGCCTACCTGGAACACATTTCCGATTTGGCTGCGCAAAACAAGCTCTACACCAGCTACATTGGACAAGGTTGGTACGACACAGTGACACCGGCCGTCATTCAACGCAACATCCTGGAAAATCCGGTCTGGTACACATCATACACGCCCTATCAGGCAGAGATTTCGCAAGGACGCTTAGAAGCGTTATTCAATTTCCAGACCGCCATATCCGATTTTTGCGGTTTGCCGTTGGCCAACTGTTCCATGCTTGACGAAGCGACAGCCGCCGCTGAGGCCGCAACCATGATGCACAACCTGCGCAGCCGCGACCAGATAAAAAACGGTGCCAATATCCTGCTGGTAGACAAATATATTTTCCCGCAAACCTTGGCCGTCCTACATACACGCGCCCAAGGACAAGGCATCTCCTTGGAAATCGCCGACTTTAATGACATGCAATTCACAGACAGGCATTTCGGCGTCATCGTTCAATACCCGAACGCTAACGGCGCAATTGAAAACTACGCCGACCTGACAGAAAAAGCACATGCCCACGGTTGCAAAGTCGCCGTGATAGCCGACCTGTTGAGCCTGGCCTTGTTGAAATCGCCTGGAAGTTGGGGCGCAGACATTTGCGTCGGCAGTTCCCAACGGTGGGGAATCCCCATGGGTTTCGGCGGGCCGTATGCAGCCTATTTCGCCACACGCGAAGAATACAAACGCGACATGCCCGGACGCATTATCGGGTTAAGCAAAGATGCCTACGGGCAACCGGCTTACCGGCTGGCTCTGCAAACCCGCGAGCAGCATATCAAACGCGAAAAAGCCACTTCAAACATTTGCACGGCACAAGCGCTCATGGCCGTAATGGCCGGATTTTATGCAGCCTACCACGGTGCAGAAGGCATCCGTTCCATTGCTGAACGGATACATGGCATTGCTGCTTACTTGAACGAAATGCTGCAAGTGTACGGTTACATCCAAGAAAACGAGATTTTCTTCGATACGCTGAAAATCAGCCTGCCGGCGCACATAAAAACAGAAGACATTCGGAATGCGGCAGCGGATTATGAAGTCAATTTCCATTATTTTGCAGACGGCAGCATCGGAGTCAGCATAGACGAAACGACCGATGCGGATGATGTGGATGTGCTCATCGACATTTTCGCGACAGCAGCCGGAAACTCACCCGTCTTTCCGGACAAGACGACTGATTTCGGGCAAATCTGCAACATTCCGGACAACCTGCTCCGAGAAATGGACTACCTGCAAGACGACACGTTCAAACGCTACCATTCCGAAACAGAAATGATGCGCTACATGAAACGTCTGGAACTCAAAGATCTTTCGTTAACTCACAGCATGATTCCCCTCGGTTCCTGCACCATGAAGCTGAACGCGGCCGCAGAAATGCTCCCCATAAGTTGGATGCAACTGGGCGGCATACATCCCATGGCTCCCGCCGGACAAACCAACGGCTACAAACAAATGTTGGAGGAATTGCAACAAGACTTATGCCGCATCACCGGATTCGATGCCTGCTGCCTGCAACCCACATCCGGCGCCGCCGGTGAATATGCAGGACTCGTCGTTATCCGCAACTACCTGCATAAGAACGGGCAAGCGCAACGCAATATCCTGCTGGTTCCGGCATCTGCACACGGCACCAATCCTGCCAGTGCCGTGCAAGCAGGCTTCACACCCGTTTCCATTCCATGCGACGAACTGGGCAACACGAATATAGACATTTGGAAAGAAAAAGCAGCCGAATATGCCGGACAACTGGCCGGCTGCATGATTACATACCCATCCACACACGGCATTTTCGAGGAAAATATCATGGAAATGTGTGCCATAGTGCATCAGTGCGGCGGACAAGTGTATATGGATGGCGCGAACATGAACGCACAAGTCGGGCTGACCAGTCCGCACCTCATAGGCGCAGACGTCTGCCACCTGAACCTGCACAAGACCTTTGCCAGCCCGCACGGCGGCGGAGGTCCCGGCGTAGGAGCCATTTGCGTGGCAACGCACCTCACTGACTGCCTGCCTGCGGAAACCGAAGGCCGCGTTTCCAGCGCGCTGTACGGCAACGCCGGGATTGCCTGCATCAGTTACGGCTACATCCGCATGATGGGTGCAGAGGGGCTCACGAAAGCGACACAAGCCGCCATTCTGAACGCGAACTACCTGGCGGCACGTCTTGGCAAGGAATACGGCATAGTTTATACCGGCGCACACGGACGTGTCGGGCATGAATTGATTCTGGATTGCAGGAATTTCAAAAATGCCGACATCAACGAGAACGACATCGCCAAACGGCTGATGGACTACGGTTTCCATGCGCCGACGCTTTCGTTCCCCGTGCACGGCACGCTCATGATAGAGCCGACCGAGAGCGAAAGCAAAGCCGAACTGGACCGTTTTGCCGATGCACTGTTACAGATACGGGAAGAAATCAGGGAAATAGAATCCGGCGAAGCCGACAAAACCGACAACGTGCTGAAAAACGCCCCGCATCCGGAATACGAGCTTTGCGCAGATAAATGGAACCACATCTATCCACGCAGCAAGGCTGGTTATCCAACCGAATGGACCCGTCAGAACAAGTTCAGGATTCCAGTTGCGCGCATTGACAACGGCTGGGGAGACCGCAATCTGAAAGCAAGGCGTTAGTCCAAACATACATGCAAGAGAATCAAAAGCAGGACGGGAAAGCAACAAGATTCCCTACCCTGCTTTTTTGTAACAGAATTGTAATATCGATTTCTCGTCCGGGCCGATTTCTTTTTCTAACTTTGCACCGGTTAAACAACAGACTATATGGATTTAATGTATTGGGGATTTATCCTGTTCCTATTTCTGCTGGCCATATTCGATTTGTGGGTCGGCGTCAGCAACGATGCGGTCAACTTTCTCAATTCCGCCATCGGTTCAAAAGCAGCCAGGTTCCGTACAATCATTTTAATTGCATCATTGGGCGTTTTTTTCGGCGCGACCATGAGCAACGGCATGATGGACATTGCACGGCACGGCATTTTCAAACCCGAACAATTCAGTTTTGAGCAAATCATGTATATCTGCCTGGCCGTCATGGCAGCCGACATTATCCTGCTCGACATTTTCAACACCTACGGCATGCCGACATCAACCACAGTATCCATGGTGTTCGAGCTGCTCGGCGCATCGTTCGCGTTTTCCATGATACAACTGGCCGGTTCAGACAATGGCATGGCCTTGTCGGACTATATGAACACCAGCAAGGCACTGTCGGTAATCATGGCCATTTTCGTTTCCGTTGCCATTGCGTTCTTTTTCGGTTTCCTCATACAATACATCGCACGGCTGATTTTCACGTTTCGTTACAAGGAGAAGTTACGCGGAAAAATCGGACTGTTCGGTGGGATTGCAGCAACTGCCATAATTTATTTCATGCTGATTAAAGGCGTAAAAGACCTTTCGTTCATGACGCCGGATGTCAAAAATTGGATTCACGAAAATTCGGGACTGATAGTCATCGGTTGCCTGGTGTTTTTCACATTGCTGATGCAGATTCTCCACATGTTGCGCATCAATGTACTGAAGGTTGTCGTGTTAATGGGTACATTCGCGCTTGCCACCGCCTTTGCCGGCAATGACCTTGTCAATTTCATCGGCGTGCCACTAACCGGCTATTCCGCGTTCCAGGATTATGTCGCTTCCGGCAGTTCCGACCCAACCAGTTACATGATGGGAGCGCTGAACGCTCCTGCAAGCACGCCTGTCGTGTTCCTGATCGGCGCAGGCGCCATAATGGTCATAGCACTGATATTGTCCAAAAAAGCGCACAATGTCACTAAAACCGAGATCAGCCTGGCCCGGCAGGATGCAGGCGAAGAAATGTTCGGTTCATCCAAAGCCGCCCGCAGTTTGGTCAGATGGGGCAACTCCGTTGCGACGAGCGTCATCAACATAACACCCGAAAGGGCCCGCCGCTGGATCAAATCCCGTTTTGATGCCACGGAAATAGAAGCAGAAGACGGTGCCGCCTACGATTTGGTACGCGCTTCCGTCAATTTAGTCATCGCATCACTGCTGATTGCACTCGGCACATCGCTGAAACTGCCCTTATCGACCACTTACGTAACCTTCATGGTGGCCATGGGTTCATCGTTGGCCGACAAGGCCTGGGGACGCGAAAGCGCCGTGTTCCGCATCACCGGCGTGCTGTCGGTCATCGGCGGCTGGTTCATCACCGCAGGGGCGGCTTTCACCAGCTGCTTCCTTATGGCATTGCTCATGTATGCCGGCGGCAATATAGCAGCTATCATTATCGTAGCATTCAGTATATTCTTCCTGATAAGAAGCCACATCAAATACAACAAAAAGACCACAGAGGAAAAAGAAACTGACAAACTGTTCAAGGAAATGCTTGCCAGCAAACAACCAACCGAAGTATGGCCTTTGCTCACCAAACACGTGATGCTCAACGAGCTGGATTTCCTGAAAAGCTACGCTGACATGTACAAGGATACGACCGAAGGTTTCATTACGGAAAACCTGAAATTGCTCTGGAAATCCAAGCAGTTTATCGGCAAGGAAAAATATCGCCTCAAAAACCTGCGTCGCAAAGAGACCTTGTGCCTACGCATGAGCGGCAAAGACATGTTCATGAAAAAAGGAACATGGTTCCATTCGCTACACAACGGCATGGAACAAATCTATTACAGCGTAAGGCGCATGTACGAGCCCATAGTCGAGCATCTGGAAAACAATTTCCCCGCCTTGCCAGACAACAAGATAACGGAATTTGAAACAGCACGCAACGAGGTAATCAACTTTATTGAGCAAGTGTTCATTTCTCTACGCGACAGACAATGTATTGATGATAAGACGCTGATAGCACGAGGAGCGGAACTGCAAAAGAAATTTTCCACCATGCGCAAGCAATTGGCACTCGACATGCAGGAGGACAACATCAACCTCACGGTTGCTTATCTGTATCTGATTATTTTGCAGGAATCGGAACAATTCGTCGTGCAACTGCAGCAATTGACACGCGCTTCCGAGAAATTCTATACGGCTCAATAATCCAGCCACAATTTGAACGCAGCCGCTTTTTCCTTGCTGACAAAAACAGGCTCGCGGGATTCCGGCCGCGTATGGACAACAAGTTTGCCCGTAAAATAAGGCTCAATGCGTACAATCGCATCTATATGGAGAATAGTATGCCGGTTGGCTCTGAAAAAGCGGTCCGGGTCAAGTTGTTCGGCCAGCTTGTCAAGTGAAAAGTCCAGCACATGCTCCTTGTTCTGCCGCGTTACCGCAAAAGTCAGCTTGCTGGCTGAATAGAAATAGGCTATTTCATCCACAGGCAAAGTAATGGATTTTCCGACCCCTGCCACAAGGAAACGTGTACGGTATTTTTTCTCCTGATTAGCCAAAGAGCGCAATACGGAAAGCAAATCTGGCAATCCTGCAGCACCACGATGCACTGAACGTTCGAATTTTTCAATTGCTTTCTCCAAACGTTCCAGACGTATCGGTTTCAACAGGTAATCAATACTATTGACCGTAAAAGCCCGGACGGCATATTGGTCATAGGCCGTAGTAAAAACAATGGTACTGCTTGGTCGTGCCTGTTCGATAAACACGAACGAATCCCCGTCCGACAGACGGATATCCAGAAACAGCAAATCGGGATGCGCATGTGTAGCAAACCAAGTAATTGCCGTCTCAATATCGCCGCCAACCTGCACAAGGCTCCATTGCGGGCGCAATTTGGCCAACATGCTTTCCAGCAAACGGGCTGCTGGTTTCTCATCCTCGATAATCGCAACTGTCAGTTTCTCAGCATTCATACAACAAAGGAATAGATACACTAAAAAATTGCCCCTCATTCCGGACAACAACCGTTCCGCCACACAACAGGCGATACCGTTCCGCCAAATTCTGCAAACCTTTTCCCGTTGAAACAGCCTGCTGCTTCTTGGGCCGGACAGGATTACTCATTACCAAACGAACCGGCTCCGTACCTTCCGTATAGAGACGAATGGTCATGATTTCACGCTCGCTCATGTGATTATGTTTCAACACATTTTCTGCCAATAATTGCAAAGCAAGGGGCGGAACGTGATAGTCCATATAAACATCGGGGATTTGTACGTCAAGTCGCAAACTACCACCGGAACGGACCTGTTGCAAATAAATATAAGAATCCAAAAATTCCATCTCCTCCCGCAAACTGACTGTTTCGCGGTCTTTGCTTTGCAAGATATAACGATAAACATCTGACAAATGCTGTGTAAAACTCACAGCCACAGATGGTTCATACTCTATTTCAGCAATCAATGTATTCAAACTATTGAACAGGAAATGAGGGTCTAGTTGCTGTTGCAAGGCAGCATAACGGGCTTTGACCGCATCTGTTTCCAGCATTTGTTTTTCTGCACGCAGCTGCTGCACCGATTGCATGGAACGGATCATCAGCAACAGACTGCAAATAGTCATTTCGACAAACCAGACTGCCAGCAACAACAAACCTCCGCGCAACCGGACAGAAAACACATCCTGCCCCGACCCGAAAAGCGCTTTCAGGACAACCAGCAACAGATAGTTCAGGAGCAGCAACAACAAAGCCACAACAACATAACGGACAACCAAATGCCAACGACGTGCATACGGCATTGAATAACCGGCTATCAGCCAACTGCTCCCGAACATCAAGCCAAAGCCGAACAGATTAAATACCAAGACCGTGGCAAGCATGATTCCGATGTACATGGCCACATCCGGCGAGACATCGGAAATTTCGAGATGGCTCTGCAACAAATAGAACGAAAAGATGCCCAATGCCGAAAAAAGGCCAACGTTCCATAAAACCGGTTTTACACTCCGCGCCATATTCATAACTTTCATTGCTGCAAATATAATGCTTTTTACCGGTACTCAAGCCGTCAGCGTATCCTTCCCACGGAACGTTCCCAATCGGCACAAGCAATCCGGACATCCAGTTTGGAACGAATGTAGTTCAAACGCGCCTGCTGGCAATACATTTGGGCACTTATCACCTCCAAAATGGAAACCTTGCCTTCCTGATATTGTTGCAACGAAATCCGTACACTCTCGGAAGCCTTTTCCAACGAGCAAACTGCCAATTCTGCCCTTTCAAATGCTTGTGTGCAAGCATAACGCGCCGATTGCATCTCAAGACTTATATCCGCCTCCACCTTGTCCAGTTGTTCGCGCGCCTGCTCAACGGCAAAATTAGCCGCTTTGCGGCTATGGTTTCCTTTCCCCCATTCAAAAATCGGAATGGCCAGCTCAACATACAACTGGAAATTCGGATCCATATCCGGCTGGAAATCATATCCAGGCGCTCCATAATCACCCATTGCACCCACATGAACCTTAGGCAAAAATGCCGAAGAAGCGAAACGCTGCTCCGCCTTCCTTATCCTAACTTCACCTTCCGCCATGTGCCATTCCGGACGCTGTTGTGGAGACATGCTGTCAAATTCCAAGGGAAATAGTTCCGGCAACAAAACAACCGAATCAAGTGGAATAACCGCTGAGAAATCCACTCCTGCCAATGAATTCACGGCCAGGCGTGCAACTTCTGCATCATTAACCGCCTGCAAATAGGAATATTCCGCCTCATTCAATTTTACCTCGGTCATCAGCAAGTCGTTCCGTTCCACATAACCCAACTCCACCATATTGCGGACAATCTCCACCAAACGGCTGACTGAATCCCGATAAGCACGTGCAACTGACTGCGCCTCATAACATGCAACCGCCGTCCAATATCGGTAATCCGCATCAAACGCCACCTTGTCAGACACCCGCTCCACTTCATAGCGGGCATTCGCACGCTGCCGGCTCGCCCGTTCAACTTCCGCCCGAATCGCACCGCCCGCATAAACCGGCTGTTCCATAGAAAGCGATGCACCATAGTGTTGATGCGCTCCCTGAAAATGCAAGGCAGGGTTCTCCATAGTCAACTCCAACGGATTTACCGTATAAGAATAGTTGGCCGCCGCCGAAAAAGAAGGCAAAAAAGCCGTCTTGGCCGCTTTCAGAGATTCATCCTGCCCAGAAAAGCCATAGCCAGCCATTTTGACCTCCTGGCTATTCTGCAAAACCATGTCCCGATAGGATTCCTGGTGAATTGTTGATTGTGAATGAGACTGGCCTGCCGCCAGCAACAAAACCGATATTGTAACAACATATTTTCTCATTGCGTGGAATTTTATTTAACCCGATACAAAACCGCATACAAGGCAGGAGCGACAAACAACGTCAATAAAGTTGCAAACGTAAGCCCGAAAACAATTGTAGCAGCCATTCCGCCGAAAACGACATCGAACAACAGCGGAATCATTCCGCAAACAGTTGTCATGGCAGCCATCAACACCGGCCGTGCCCGAGAAACAGTAGCCTCAACCAGCGCATTTTTCAAATTATCACCGGCTTGGATACGGCAATTTATTTCATCTATCAAGACTATCACATTTTTGATAATCATACCTAGCAGGCCAAGCCAACCGGCTATGCAAAAAAAGCCGAAATCGAACCCCGTAAGCAGCAGACCCGCAATCATGCCGGTCAGCGACAAAGGCAACATGAGCAGGACAACCAACGGTTGCCTGAAATTCCGGAACAATGCCACCAATATGAGTACAATCAAAAGGATTGCCAACGGGAAATAGCGTGTCAGGGCAGCCATTGCTTCCTTCTGGTCCTTATATTGCGCATCCCAAAAGAAAGAATAACCATCCGGCAAGTCCAGCCCTTCAATTTCTTCCCTAATTTCCGCATGCACTTCCGACATGGTTGCTCCGGGACGGGCATCGCACATGGCCGACATGGACACCTGACGATCATAGGTTTTCACCAAAGGCCATTCCCAAGCCATCCTGATTTCACCTGCGGCCTGCGACAAAGGTGCCGCGTTATTACCGTTCCAAACCGGAATATCGCCCAAAAGTGCAGGACGGTCTGCCGTCCAGGCAGCCCGCAAACGTACAGGAATCTGTTTGTCGCCATCACGATAGATACCGACCGTTACCCCATCCGCCATGGCTTTGGTCGCCTCCAGCATTGTTTTCTTGCCAATTTCCAAACGTCCTGCCCTGACAGGGTCATAATCCACCTGCATGTTCATGGCCATATTTCCCCATTCGCCGCGGGCATTCATCACTTTCGGATTACAACGCATAATGTCCAATGCCAACCCAGTCATGGAATCAAGTACCGCAGCATCCGGCCCGCAAAAACGCGCTTCTATCATGGCCTGCGGAATACTGTTCAACTCAAAACGGTTGACACGGACAAAGGCTTCCGGGAAACGCACAGGCAGCGTATCAGACAAACAAACCTGCAAATTCCTTGCCTCCCCGGGCGATTCCGCCTCCACCAGGTATTGTGCATAATTGGACTGCGGCCCAAAAGCAGAATTGGCCAGATAATAACGAGGTGGGGTCTTGCCCACGAAAGCCGATATTTGCCGGACGGCTGGGAAACCGTACATAAATTCAGTGATCTCCTTTGCAACGGAGTCCGTATATTCTATACGCATCCCTTCCGGCAACCACATATCTACCGTAAAATAACGCTTGTCAAGCTGCGGCATAAAAACCTTCGGAATTTTACGGAAACCGGTAGCCGAAGCCGACAACAACGCAAGCATCCCCGCAAGCACCAGCCATTTGTAACGAATAACCACATGCAGCAATCTGCGAAACAAAACATATATTTTCCCCGCAAACGGCACATTGACCCGTTCATCGGGACGCGGCCTCCGCACCAGTTCCTGCATGAAAAAAGGCGTCTGAACCATGGCAAAAATCCAACTGAGCAGCAAGGAAACCGCAATCACGATAAACAACGACGACAACAATTCACCCGTAATGTGCGGTGAAAGATAAACCGGCATGAAAGTCAATATAGCTATGAGAGTCGCAGCCAGAAGCGGCATGGCCGTAACACGGACTGCCTTCTGAATGGCAACCCGCTTCCGCATGCCTCTTTGCATGTCCACCAAGACCGAATCGGAAACGACAATCGCATTGTCTACCAGCATGCCCATCGCTATGATAATAGCAGCTAACGACATGCGCTGCAAGGCTATTTCGGCGGACCACATGTAAATCAGCGTCGCAAAAATGGTGAAAACAAGGCCACTGCCAATCAACAAGCCGTTCTTGAACCCGATAAAGAACAACAGAACAGCGACAACGGTAAGTACCGACAGAATCAAGTTCAACACGAACCCATTGTTGGCAGCGGCCGATTCCTGGCCCTGGTCATATAAAGCAGCTATAGACATGCCTGCCGGCAACGACTTGCGGAAGTCATCGACACATAACCGGATTTGTTCCGACATATCAACCACATTACCATCCGGCACAGCCGACACGGCAATTCCGACAGCCGACAGGTTGTCAATACGCATCACCTCCGACAAAGGCCTGCTGTAACTTTCACGTATCTCTGCAATATCGCCCATACGGAAATAAGTGCCATTAGGCGATACGACTTGTATATCCCGTATTTCATCGAGCGATTCGAACGCACCTGCGGGCTGAATGCGCAAACGGTTCGCACCGATTTCCAAAGCACCTGCATCCACCATGACATTCCGGGCGTCAATAGTGCGGCGGACATCATCGGCCGTAATGCCGGCAGTTGCCATTATGCCCTGCGACAAACAGATTTCCACAACAGGCGTCTGCACACCGCAAAGTTCCACACGGGCAACATCATCTACTTTCAGCAACTCATTTTTCAAACATTCCGCCGGTTTTTCCAAATCCCTGTTCGAGCAGGCGGCGCCATAAATGCCATAAAAGATACCCAACACATCGCCAAAATTATCATTCACCCGAGAAGGGCCGGCGCCTGCGGGCAATGATGCCTGTACATCATTCACTTTGCGGCGTAGTTTGTCCCACAACTGCTGCATGTCATCGGCACGTATCTCTTTTTTGACATAAACGGTAATTTTGGAAAGCCCGGCCCTGTTTTCCGTTTTCAGATAATAAACCTCGCCCAAAGACTGCACAGCCTCTTCCAGAACATCCGTTACCTGGGTTTGAACCTCAAACGGCGATGCTCCTGGATAAGGCGTAGTAATGAGCGCCTGCTTAATCGTGAACGGCGCATCTTCCAATTTTCCCATACGGGAATAGGCCAGCACGCCACCACACAAAACCAAGACCAACAAAAGCCAAGTCAGAGCTTTGTTTTTCAGGAAATACAACACGAATTTTCCCATATCACAGAACCGTTACAGGCATATTTTCAGACAAAAAAGACTGCCGGGTCAATATGACCGTATCATTTCCGGCAAGGCCAGAAACGATTTCCACACCGCCATCGGCCATTCCGCCCAGTTCGAGCGGACAACAGACTGCTTTACCCGAACGAGCCAGCCACACGTAATCGCCGCGACGGCTGTCGTGACATATTGCTTCCAAAGGCAACCAAAATAATGGCATATCATTCCCACCTGGCAGTGAAACGGAGACGTTTCCCCCCATGCCGCCCAACCAACGCCCTTGTGGGTTATCCACAACCGCCGTCAACACATACGAAAGGTTATTGCCTGCCGTACTGCCCGAAACATGGCAACTTTCCGGTACAATGGGTTCATCGGGAGCACAATCGAAACGAATCCGGACAGCGTCCTGCAATCCTGTTCCAGATGCATTCAAAGCCATGGCAAGCAGCTCCGGAATATAAACTTCAGCACACAACTTGTCCAACCGGATAAATGAAACCGCCGGCTGCGATGGTTTCATATCCTGATAAGGTTGCACATATACATTTTGTACGTATCCATCAAAAGGAGCCACCAACTGCGTGTCAGCCAATTCATTCCGTGCCGTTTCATAGTCAGCCTGTGCAATCCTATATGCCGCCTCGGCTTTTTCATAAGTACTGCACGAGATATTCCCTGCTTCATACAACGCGCTTGTACGCCTGTATTCCTGTTCCGCTTGCTGCAATAAGGCTGCGGCACGCGTTTCCCGTACGATAAAGTCCCGGCTATCAATAGACAAGACAATATCCCCACGCCGGAAAAACTGCCCAGGCTCCAACTTGACACCCGTCAGCGTGCCACCAACACGGAAAGACAAATCCGTTTCGTGATACGGCCGGACAATAAACGGGTATTCATGCGCATCCGCCTTTACTACCCGGACTACCGGTATCATGGCACGCACGGCCAAAGGCTCTACCGCGGATTCTGCCGACTGACGGCATGCGGGCAAAAACATTGCCGCCATCAGGTAACAACACACTTTTTTCATAACCAACGCCTATTTAACGCCGGCAAAAATAGGACAACTCCTATAGGAAAGTCCCGATTTTTCGGACAAAACGGAATCACAATCGACGAAACGGAAAAATCAGCGACTGAAAGCATCCTGCATCCGACATACACACGGATTTTTACAAACATTCCGCAAATAAAACGACATTTTTTTTGTACTTTTGCGCGAGCATCGAGGTGACATTAGGTGCAATTTGTTCCAATACAATTTATTCTGGTAAAAACATGTACACAGTGATCAAACGTATGGAGGTATCGGCGGCGCACAGCTTGCATCTTTCCTACCCCAGCAAATGTGAAAATCTGCACGGTCACAACTGGATTATCACAGTATATTGCCGCTCGCGCGAATTAAACGCCGACGGCATGGTTGTCGATTTCAGCCATATCAAACAAGCGGTGAAAGCCCGGCTTGACCACAAAAACCTGAATGAGGTAATACCCGGCAATCCCACTGCGGAAAATATTGCCCGCTGGGTCTGCGAACAAGTTCCGTACTGTTTCAAAGTAGAAGTCCAGGAGTCGGAAGGCAACACGGCCATTTATGAAAAAGATTAACGAGATTTTCTACAGCCTGCAAGGCGAAGGTTTCCATACAGGAACGCCTGCCGTGTTCGTGCGTTTCTCTGGCTGCAACCTGAAATGCCCGTTTTGTGACACACAACATGAGAACGGTATCCTAATGAGTGATGAGGAAATTCTGCACGAAGTGAATAAATATCCAGCACGAATGGTCATCCTGACCGGCGGCGAGCCTTCGCTCTGGATTGACGATGCGTTCATCGACATGTTGCACGCAACTAGGAAATACATCTGCATCGAAACCAATGGCACACGCCCTTTACCCGAAGGCATAGATTGGATAACCTGCTCGCCCAAAACCGGCAGCCAGTTGCGCCTGAAACGCATGGACGAGGTGAAAGTGGTTTATTTAGGGCAGGACATCGCGCCTTACGAACAGTTACCGGCCGCACATTTTTTCCTGCAGCCCTGTTCGTGTCAGAACACACAAGAAACGATAGCATGTGTATTGCAGCACCCACGCTGGCGGCTCAGTTTGCAAACACACAAACTTATTGATATCCCGTAAAACACACAATCCATTTTTCCTGTCTTTCCCGATAGTTGATTCCAAGCATTTGCCTGCCAATTCCAGTGTGATATTTCCAATGTTCTGCAACAGTTGATGGCTGCAGACTCTTATGCATTCATTTCCGCCACAATGTTTCATATTAGAAAAATGGCATATTTATTGCGAAATATGGTTACCACAAGCAAAAAAAGACAAGATTCCACCATACACATTATAAAATCATGAAACTGATTATAAGCGATAAACCGCTGAACATAAACATTCAGCCAGAAGGAGATACCAGATATTTTGATTTATCGTCCCTGAAAATAGCCAATTGCATGGGTTGTTTCGGTTGTTGGACCAAAACACCGGGAAAATGCATTATCCGTGATGATGCTACGACTGTATATCCATGCATTGCAAAAAGTGACAAAGTTCTCTATGTAAGTCATCTAAAATACGGAGGATACGACACCATAATGAAAACCATGCTGGAACGAGCCTTACCTATTCAACAAGCATTCATACGTATCCACAATGGTGAAACCCATCATGTACAACGTGCCGTTGTTCCCAAACAAGCTACCATCATAGCCTACGGCAATATTTCAGACGAAGAAATGGAGATATTCCGACAATTGGTTGCCCGTAATGCCAACAACATGATTTTTAGCAGCTATGAGATCATATTTACAACAGAATCCATGCTTGACAACATGGTAAAAACAACTTTAGAAAAATGGGAAAAATAATGATATTGAATGGTAGCCCCAGGGCTCCAAAATCAAACTCAAAACGCTATGCGGAGATATTCAGTAAATACTGCAATTTTGAAACAGAATATTACAACATTACAAAGAAAAACCATTTGGAACTCTGCTCCAAAATGGAGGATTTTTCCGATGTACTGTTCGTTTTTCCACTTTATGTAGATTCGCTACCTGTCGGTTTTCTGAATTTCTTAAAGACATTGGAGACCAATCCACCCAAACGGAAACCTATAATATCCGTACTGATTAATTGCGGCTTTCTAGAATACCAGCAAAACGAAATAGCCATCCGGATGATACAGTTTTTTTGCCATCAGTACCATTACATCATAGGTTCAACCCTGATGCTCGGTGGCGGAGAAGCCTTTCTGGATACGCCTTTCAGATTTATTGCCATCAGAAATATACGCAAGCTGGCATTGTCCATAACATGCAAGGACTACAAAGTATTCCAGACAACAATGCCGCTTCCCAAAAAACTATTTTTGATGGCTTCCACCAACTACTGGACACGTTATGGCCAGAAATATGGTATAACCAAAGAGCAAATGCAAACAATGGAAATTGAAGGGGATAATTAACGGGGCATACGGCCAACAAGCCTATGCATCCCGATTAAGTTCATTCCGCCAAGCAATGTGCCCAGTATGGTGTAGAGAAACAGCTCGTGTAGGGAAAAGAACAGATACGTCTCGTGTATCGCCCAAATGCAATAGGGCAGACATAATGCCGTAGATATGATGGCAGGAATATATCCGCGCCATACAACAAACTGGACGATATGGACGATAAGATGGATGCCGAATGCGGCCAGGCAGCAATACCATGCCGTCAGGTTCTCTGTCTGTAGGCTTACAATCGTGCAGACAGAAACAATTAGAAACTCTTCGGTGGCAATTACCACGAATTTCCGTGTGGTCATTTGCTCCATCTTTCGGATGATTCGTTCGGCTTTTGGGAAACGTCTGCGCATTGCGGTGCTGTTCTTTTTTACCCACGGGCATACCATGAGGATTTCTTCCAGTTCGTGAAGCAGGAAGAAAACAGGTAGGAGGAAAAATAAAAGCACCGTATCCATTCTTCTTAGCGGTTGAGGGTTAAATTTTTCTGAAAATAAATCATGTCTTTCAGCACTTTCCCGTCTTCCACAATCGGATGGTCGTAATTGCAGGTAAAGAAGTTGGCGACGGTATGCGAATAAGTAAAGCCGCAACTTTCGTAGAATGTGATTGTCTGTCTGCTTTCACCCGTGCCGACAAGCAGTGTGTGGCACACGTCGGCATAGCGCCGACAAAGGTATTCCACCATCTGTCGGCCGTACCCTTTCCGCTGGCGGGAGGATGCAACGGCCAGGTTTTTCAGTTCGCAGACTCCGTTTCCCTCGTCTGTCACAACGGCTGCGGCAATGGCTTCCGTTTCCTGCGTGTCGTACATGACGAACAGTTCTCCCCGCTCCAGATAGCGGTCAATCATCGACTCCTGCTCGTCGGCAAGGAGGAGCAGGGGGAGGAAACGTTTCTTGTCGGTGGTGATGAGTTGGATGTTCATACAAAATCTTCTTTCAGCAGTTCAAAATAGTGGGTATTCTTTTCTTCATCCAATAGTTTTTGATATATAGGCGGTTGCACAGTGCCTTCTGTTCGTATATAACTTTATACCCTTTTCGCTCGAAGAAAGGGCGTGCCGTAATGCTCACTTCCGAAGTAATCTCGCGGATGCCGTGCTCCGTGGCGTATGCCTCAATCCGTTGCAACAAGGCGGTGGCAATACCTTCTCCCTGATGGTCCTTGTGGATGAACATGGAATGCAGGTAGCCGTCGTTGCGGATGGAGGTGAAGCCGACGATACGGCCTTCGGCATCGCAGGCGGCAATGAAATGCAGAGTGGCGAGCAGTTCCTCCCATCGTCCCGGACTATTACCACACGAAGCCCAGTCAGCCACTTCTTCGGCGGTGTAGTCGCGGGCGTTGACCGTCAGTACTGTGTTGCGGAAGAGCTCCTTCAGTTCAGGTATGTCGGTCATGGTGACGGAGCGGAAAGTGATGTTTGTTGTCTTGTTAGGTTTATTGTTGCTCATACACGAGTCTGGTGATAAATTGCATACCATAATATATTCATCTTCTGTTTCCCGTATTGTTTCAAATCCGAGACGGCGGTAAAGACGGACAGCTGGGTTGGCTTTCTGCACAGAGAGCGATACCTGTTTATAGCCTTTACGATGCAACAAGTCGATCATTTCTTGCAGCAGTCGTGTACCGATGCCTTTCCCTCGAAACCCTTGATAAAGGGCAATAGCAAGCGAAGGCGTGCTGTCATCTACATGCCCAAAGTCCTCCATTTGTCGAACCCAGACGGCACCAATGACTTTATCGGAACTTTCAGCCACTAAGCAGTGGTCATCCGACCGGATACCGAAGTCCTGGATATAGACTTGCAGCTCGGGCAAGTCAATGACGCTGCGGGGTGGAGAAGGCGTACCTTCGGGCAGGTAGATGGCCTCGTAGAGAAAGTCACGTAACATGGTGATTTCCTCCGGGCGGAGGGGGCGGATAGTGGTTTTTCCCAGACGTTCCAACATCTTATGCAAATGAGCTTCGTTATCCTCGTCCGATATTGTCGGGTCTTTCATGAAGCGGGCACAAGGCAATTCAGGACAGCCGCTACAATTCCGCTTCTTCTTTTCACGGCAACATTGGTAAACAGGACAAACCTTATCCCCAGTAAACTGCAACCAGAACACCTTGCCACGTATTTTCCGGCATCCGCCACAAACAGATGGAAAATTGCCGCACTCCGCACATACCGCCCCACAGGGCGACGGTTCAACAAGCTCGTCTTTCCACAACCACCATTTGCATTTGGCCGGATCTGGGTTTTCCGTGTTCACGAAATACTCCACGGCACGGTAAAGATACAATTGGCAACGGTCCACAACACAACCGCGCAAACGACATTCCTCTGCATAAAGGTCCTCCGCCCGCTTGCCACGCAAAGACTTGACTGTTGTATAGCCCATCGCTATCAAATCCTGCTCGGTCTGCTTTCCCACGTTGGGAATTTTCCTCAATTCAGTCATAAAACAACTTTCACAATGGACGGCTTCGTGCAGGCCGGTCAGAATTTCTCATCATTCGGCCGGTCGTTCGACTCCCCCTCCGCGACTTCCTCATCCAATTGCGCCCCGCAATACTTGCAATACAGGGCTTCCGGTTCATGCCCTTCCCTATGGCAAACGGGACAGTGCCGTTTTGCCTGCTGCTTGTATTGCCGTACCATCGTGGCCGAAACGATACCGGTCGGCACCGCGATAATCGTGTAGCCGATAAGCATAATTACCGCCGACAGGAAGCGCCCCACCGGCGTAACGGGCGTAATATCACCATAACCGACCGTGGTCATGGTTACAATCGCCCAGTAAATGCTATTCGGAATGTTGTTGAACGCCGAGCCGGGCTGCACGCCTTCAATCATGTACATGACCGTGCCCATGGACGTTACAAGAATCAGCACAAAAAAGAAAAAGATAAGGATTTTGGGCGCGCTCATCCAGAGGGAACGCAAAAGCAAGTTCCCTTCCTTGATGAAAAGGAACAACTTGAATACCCTGAAAATACGGATCAGGCGGAAGGCACGAATGACAAGCAAATAGTGCGAACCGTGCAGGAAGAAACTCAAATAGACCGGCAAGGTAGCCAACAAATCGACTATGCCGAAAAAGCTGAACACATATTTAAGCGGCTGTTTCAGGCAATACACGCGCGCCAGGTACTCTATGGTGAAAAACAGCGTAAGCACGTATTCCATTATCCGCAGGGCCAGATAGGCCGAACGCGGGAAAATATGCATACTCTCCAAAATGACCAGCAACACACTGAGAATGATGCTGCCAATCAGAATAATGTCGAACATTTTCCCCTGCGGGGTATCCGACTCAAAAACGATGGAGTAGATTTTCTGTTTCAGCTCATCGTTGTGCAGAAAACGCGCCCAACGCCGGCGAAGTTGTGAAATCCATTTCATATTACTGTCTGCCAAACTTGAATTGCAAAGGAAACCATAAACAAACAACTATAAGGCCATCCCAATATCCAGGAATTGCATTTGGCTCACATCATTTGGCATTTTATGCCGAAGGATGACACAAAAGCCAACAATTCATGGAAGATTGCAGACGCTTCCGCGGGTGCATGAAGGTCGGCTGTGAAATCAACGCCAAACCGGGTATTCAGCAAGGCCGGCAACTCAACCAAGGAAACTTTCAGCCCCTTGGCAAGCCGGTAGGCATCTTCCCTGCTGATTTGCGCACTCTTGACAAATGACCGCGCAGGTTGTTCATAATCCGTACGTTCAAGCCTGATAACCAAAGAGGAATCATCGCCATAACCGACCGTCACAGTTGCCACGACCGGCTGGTCATTGTCCGTTTCAATAAGTAGTTTTTCCAATGCAAGCATGTTATCGTCCAACTAACGTTATACATCGCGGGCAGCAAAGCCATTGCCACCCGCGTTATCACCACGCAAAAACTTATCTCACAACCTCGGTAAACTCGGGTTTCTCGTCCGCCCCGTTGCCCACAATAACATAAATAACGGCTTCTACATCATTGCCATTCGCATCCTTGCTCTGTGCCGTGAAGCGGTATTCCGTTCCGGCGGATGTCATCCGCTTGCCGAACATGACCGGCGTGCCAAGCGGGTACTTGTAATCGCCACAAGCGGCATTGAATATCGCTACTTCCGCATCCGTAACAGGCTCCTGGGCCGAAAATTCCGGCAGTTTTTCAAATTCGCCCTCAATAAAACCGTGTTCTTTGAGGAAACGTTCCACCTCGGCCGGTGCCTTTGCCAGGCGGGCATTGCGCACCCCATAACCGGGCAGGATTTCCGCATCGGGCAAAGCCGCTTCCAAATCCGCCATGCTGGATGCAAGACCGCCACTGCCGAACGTGCAGAACGGCACTATCTTCTTGCCTGCGAAATTGATGTTCTTCACCAAAGTTGCTACCGGCGGGGCGTATGTGCCGAACCAAATCGGATAGCCAAGGAAAACAACATCATAGCCATCCAAGTTGATTTCCTGCGCGGCCAGTTCCGGCAATTCGTTGTTGGCCATCTCCTGCTTGCAACGCTCGATGGTTTCATCGTACGTGCCATTATATGGCTGTGCCGCATCGATGCGCAAGGTGTCAGCATCAAGCAGGCGGGCAAATTCCCGCGCCACCTGCTGCGTGGCACCGGTCTGCGAATAATAAATAACCAGGCATTTCCGCGTCTTCGTTTCCTCGTTTGCTTCACTTTTCTTCTGCGAGTTGCAGCCGAACAACGTCAAGATGGCTGCAAACAATGTCAATCCTTTTTTCATTTTCGTATGTTTTTTAGTCGTTTATATAAAGTCATTCGGTTTCCATTTCCCGTATCACCTTGCCCGCCCAATCCAGCAACATGCAGCTATCCGCCTCAAAAGTTTCCCCGGAAATATCGCCATCTGCTGCAACAGCCCTGTCCAGTATGCGGCGGCTGTCCGCCGATAGGCTTCCGGCCAGACGATTCATCGAGGCGATGTACTCGCCCGTATCCAAATAGTGCTTCATGCGCACCGTGAAACGCGCCGCCTTGTACAATCCCGCAAGCGCGGCAGTGTCGCGTTCATGCAAGAAATTGTGCGAACAAGCATGGTAAATGTTGCACGCCCCAACCAGCACGGCACGACGGACATCGCTGTCGGAAAAAAGCGGACGCAGGCTGTCAAGCGTGCCGACAATCGGGCGGGTGTCCAGGACAAGCTGCAACAAATCCGACTTCTCCCAACCCAGCAGTTCGCCCTCTCCGGCTACGAAACCGCAAACCAGACTGCGGTGCTCCAACGTATCCAACATGGCGCGATAGGCCTGCAAGTCATCGAAACGCACCTCGTCGAGTATGACCACCACGTCAATATCGCTCGATGCCGTCTGCTCACCGCGACCATAACTGCCCTGCAAACCGAAGAAGCGCAGGCGCTGCCCGAACAAAGCCGTGAGCTTGCCTTGAAACTCTTTCAGCCAAAGGTTTATGTCAAAAGGTTGTGCCATATTCCTGTTGCCATGACTGCCCCACTCTTCCCGCGTTATCCGCATGAAATGTTCCGTGCGGACATCGCCCATGGGGGAAATTTTCCCCGTTTCGGTATGATGAAAGACAAAACCGCATTTCTCCATGACACGGCGCGACTTCGTGTTGCCATCATAGTAGCCGCACCAGACCGCCGGCACGCCAAGTTCCTCGAAACAACGGTGCAACAGGCAGCGGACAGCCTCCGGAATCAGGCCTTGCCCCCAATAGGGCACGCCTATCCAATAGCCTATTTCGGCCTCGCCATCCCCCAAAGCGGCACTATGCACGCCATCGCCGAACATGATGCCCACACTGCCCACCGGCTCGCCGGTAGCTTTCAGCACCACAGCATAGGTCTCCGGCGCGGAAAGGATAGTGCGGATAATCTCACGGCTGTTTTCCACCGAAGTATGCGGCGGCCAGCCCGCAATAGGCCCGACAGCCGGGTCGCAGGCATACTTATAGAGCGACGGCGCATCGTCTTCCGCCCAAGGGCGAAGGACAAGCCGTTCGGTTTCAAGTCGGGTCGTATTCATATTTGCTTGTTTTTATCTCTTAGGGTCTGCACGCCCTGCCGGCTCAATCCTTGTCCAAATCTGTCCACTTCAAAAACCGGTCTATCATGGGGCGTTTGATAACTTCTCCCCTTGAGTTCCGTTCATATTCGGGTATGAAACTGACATTGACATCGGTAATCATGCTGGGCGTAACCTCCTCAGGCGTATCCTTGCCTTTGCCCCGCGTGCGGCAATTCAGATAAAAAGTGCCCATGCCTTTCAGCTTCACGGAGCGCCCCGTGGCCATCAGTTCGCCCATCACCTCGCCCAAATCCGTAAGCACGGCATAGGTGTCGGCCTTGCTCACCGTGGAACGCCGCGACAGAATTTCCGCCACCTCGTCGGTCGTTGCCGCGCGGCCTATCGTAACTGCCCGCGGATACCACTTACCGTTAAACTTCTTTTTCTTGTAATAAGCCATATCGTGTCCTCCTTAATTTACGTCGCCCGTATCGGGCGAACAGGGTTACCGTTAGCCTTGCCCTCACCCTACGGCAGCATAGCCCAGAACATACGGGGTAGATAGCCACCAATAACGGCATTGATTCCATACAACAACGGCGTTCATTCCACATATCAACGGGGTTGATTCCATACTCACCAACGGTAAGTATGCATCCATAGCCACGGCGAGAGAGACAAATGCCTTGCCGCAAGGTGCGGGCGCACTGTACCGTTCAGCCTTGCAGCGCCTGCGTGAGTTCTTGCAGGGACATGGGCTGCTGGTCGCCGGTCTGCATGTTTTTGAGCATGACCTTGCCGGCGGCGCGCTCCGTCTCGCCGACAATGGCAACGAACGGTATCTGCTTGCTGTCGGCATAACCCAATTGCTTTTTCAACTTGGCCGGTTCGGGATATATTTCCACATTAAGGCCTTGTTTGCGCAAGGCAGCCGCCCACGGCAGACAAAACGCAATGTCTTCCGTACCCATGCCGGCAAACAGCAGGCGGGTCTGCTCGGTCGATGTTTCGGGATAGAGGCCGAGCTGGTTCAGCACGTCATAAATGCGGTCGGCACCAAAGGAAATGCCCACGCCGGACACGCCATCCATGCCGAAAACGCCGGTCAGGTTGTCGTAACGGCCGCCGCCGGTGATGCTGCCAATCTGCACATCCAGCGCCTTCACCTCAAATATGGCACCCGTATAGTAGTTCAGCCCGCGTGCCAGCGTCAAATCCAGTTCTACCGGCGTGGCTACCTGCACGGCATCGCACAGGCCGAAAATCGTTTCCATTTCCTCTATGCCTTTCAGCCCGACGGGCGAATCCGCCAGGATTTCCCTGAGGCGTGCCAGCTTGTCCGCATTGCTTCCCTGCAACAACAGGATAGGCTGCAGCCGGCTGATGGCTTCCTGCCCGATTCCCTTGGCCGCAAGCTCGGCATTCACGTTGTCCAGGCCGATTTTGTCCATTTTGTCAATGGCCACGGTGATGTCCACTATCTTTTCAGCTTCGCCGATAATGTCGGCTATACCAGCCAATATCTTGCGGTTGTTGATTTTGAGGCAAACGCGTATGTTCAGGCGGCGGTACACTTCATCGACAATCTGTATGAGTTCCAGCTCGTTGAGCAGGCTGTCGCTGCCCACTACATCGACGTCACACTGGTAAAACTCGCGGTAACGTCCTTTCTGCGGCCGGTCAGCACGCCATACGGGCTGTATCTGGTAACGCTTGAAAGGGAACGTTATCTTGTCGCGGTTCTGCACGACGAAGCGCGCGAAAGGCACTGTCAGGTCGTAGCGCAGGCCTTTTTCGGAAATCCGGTTCGTCAGTTTCACACTGTTGCGCGCCAGCAGTTCATCGTCCTGCAAGCCGGCGGCAAAGTCGCCCGAGTTCAATATCTTGAACAACAGTTTGTCGCCTTCCGCACCATATTTGCCCATCAGCGTGGAGAGGTTCTCCATGGCCGGCGTTTCTATCTGCCGGAAGCCGTAGAGCCGGAATACGTCTTTTATCGTGTCAAAGATATAGTTGCGTTTCGCCATTTCTTCCGGCGTAAAATCGCGCGTCCCTTTGGGAATGGTAGGTTTCTGTGCCATAAATCGTATATCTAAAAGTTTTTGTTTTTCCAATCAGTTTTCAAATATGTCGTGCATCAGCCTGTCGGTTGCACCGCGTTCAGATTGCACGTATTCTCCGGCCTTGCGTCCTGCATCCGCCGGATTGGCGAACAAACCGTCCAGAGTTTCGGCCAAAGTGCGGTAGTTCTTCACTGGGAAGCCTCCGCCGCAGGCGACCAGCCCGTGCGCTTCGCGGAACTTGCGGTATTCCGGCCCGAACACCACCGGCACGCCGAACACGGCTGCCTCGACCGTGTTGTGGATGCCAACGCCAAAACCACCGCCCACGTAGGCAATGGTCGCGTAGCGGTAAAGCGACGATAGCATACCCATCGTATCGACAATGAGGCAATCGGCACTCGAAAGGTTTTGCGGCGTCGCTTCGGTGTAACGGATATAACGCCCTTCGAGCATTTGGAAAATCCGGTTCAGGTGTTCCGCATGTATTTCGTGCGGCACTAAAATCAGCTTGAAGTTCCGGCGTTCATGATAATAGCGCACCAGCAATTCCTCATCGGCCGGCCACGTGCTGCCGGCAACCAGCACGAGACTGTCCTGCACGAACTTCTGCACAAGCGGAAATTCCTTTGCTTCGGCCGCAATGGCCACCACTCGGTCAAAGCGCGGGTCGCCACAAACGGTAGTGTTCCCGATGCGGTAGCGCGCGAGCAGACGCTCGGATGCCTCGTCCTGCACGAACAAGTGCGTGAAACAGCGCAAGCATTTGCGGTAGCTGCCGCCATACCAGCGGAAAAAAGCCTGCTTCGGGTTGAATATGGCTGCAATGCTGTAAACCGGCACATTGTGCTGCTGCAAACATTTCAGATAGTTCGGCCAGAATTCATATTTGATGAATATGGCCTTTTCCGGCCTGACCATCTCCACAAAACGCCGCGCGTTCTTGCGTGTGGCAAAGGGCAGATATGCGACAATATCGGCCAGCGGATAGTTCTTGCGCATTTCATAGCCGGATGGCGAAAAGAACGTCAGTATGATTTTCCTGTCCGGGCGTTCGGCTTTCAGGCGCTCTATGAGCGGGCGTCCCTGCTCAAACTCGCCGACCGAGGCGGCATGAAACCAAATATATTGAGCCGAAGGCTCCAGCTTGGCTTCCAGTTCCTGGAACACGGTTTTCTGGCCATCAACCAGCTTGCGGGCTTTCCGATTAAACAAGGCGGCCACGCGAACCAACCAAAAATAAATAGATACGAACATGATAAATCCGGTTTAGCTGAAAATGAGATGCAAAGGTATAAAAAAAGCATGAACTCTCCTTGCCAAAAAACATACGGGTACGAAATTATGTCATCGTACGGAGCCTTAGAAGCAATGCGGGAACGAACGCGAGGCAGACAATCCACGCATAAACCCATGCAAGATTCCGGCGCGAAGGACAGAATGACAAGAAGAGGTGAATGCAACCAGACTTGCACGGATTTCCGAACCGCACAAAAAAAGTGCGCCGGACCAAACATCCGGCGCACTTATCCTGTTGCTTGTCAGCCTTCAATTATTCGGCCGGCATCATCACTACTTCCATTACGTTGCCCTGGTCAACCAAGTTTTTCAACGTGGCTTGCACGGTCTCCGCCGTGATGGCATTGATAGCAGTCTGGTAGTCTTTCACGTAATCCACGCCGTCAATATAATAACGGTACAGAATGGTATTGTGCCAGAAACCGTTCTCCTCCATGTCTTCTGCCAAGTCCTTCAACATGCTTTCCTTCACTTTCTGCAAATCGTCGGCACGCGGACCATCGGCAATGATAGTGTTCACTTCCTCGTGGATAATATCCATCAGTTTTTCCTGCTTTTCCGGGTCGGTATCGAACTGCATAATCAGCAAAGCCTGCTCCACTGGACGTTGCAGAACCGTACCGAGCACACCGACGCCGTAACTGCCGCCTTCGCGTTCGCGGATGCTTTCCAGGTAGCGGATTTCCAGAACCCGGCCAATGGCATCCATGTTCAGGCGGTTTTCAAGCGTATAAGCCAAGTCGCCCGTGTAGGTAATACGGTTGCTGGCCGTATGTATTTGCATTTCGCGCGTGAAATAATTCTTCACTTCGCCTGCCGGCGTACGCACACCGTGGTCGGTGTAGGTTTCCGCACCTTTCTTCGATTTCAAACCGCCGAGCCACGTGCAAATCTGTCGCTGCGTCTGTTCGTTTTCCGGGTCAATGTTGCCGGTAAAGAAGAAAATGAAATCGGCCGGCATGGCAAAACGTTCCTTGTATATGGCAATCGCCTTGTCTTGATCGACTTTGTCAAGCATTTCCATGTTGAACAGCACCGTGCGCGAGCTGTGGCTGCTCTGCGTGGTCTGTATGCTGTCCCGGAAAACACTCTTCGGGTCTGCATCGCGGTTTGCCAAGGCGGTCTTGTAGAAGCTTATCAAGGCTGCGTAATCGTCATCATCGCGGCGCGGCGCGGTGAAGTACAGGTATGTGAGTTGCAGCATGGTTTCAAAATCAGCCACGGACGAGCTGCCGCTCATCGATTCGCTGTCCTCGCCGATGCTGGGCGACACGCGGGCAATCTTGCCGGTCAGCACCTTGCCCAACTCGATTTGCGAGAAATTGCCTACTCCGTTGCTTGACACGATGTCGGTAGCCAGCATGGCCGATGGCAGCAAAGCCACATCGTTTACCTTGGACATGCCGCCCAAGCTGTATGCACGCATCAAGATTTCATCCTGTTTGAACTCCGTCGGTTTGATAACCACCCGCACGCCATTACTCAACGTCCACTCCGTCGTTCCGAGGCTTTCGTTATAGCTTGTTTTCTTGATTTTGCCCGCTTTCGGGGCTTTGTCAATCAGTTCTTTGTCCAACACTTCCTCTTTCGGGGCTTCCAGCTCCATGGCTTTCACTTCCGCCAAAATGGAAAGCACTTCCGCCTTGTCAGGCAAATCGGTACCTTCCTTGTCAGCCGCCATAATGCTGATAATCTGGTTCTCATCCGTAACAAGCGACTTAGCCATCTGGTTCAATACATCCAACGAAATTAATGGCAAAAATTCTTTTACAGTCTGATATTCCCATTCGATACCCGGAATCACTTCTTTGTCGAGGAAATTACGGATATACTCCTGTGCCAACTGGATATTCTTGCGGTTACCACGCTCGTTGTACATTTTTTCATATTGCTTCAATATGTCTGTCTTGGCGCGTTCCAGTTCCGCGTTCGTAAACCCGAAACGTTTTAATATCTCGGCTTCTACAAGGATATCGCGCAAGGCCTCCGTTTCCATACCCGGTTTCGGAATCGAAATCACTTGGAAAGCATCCTTTGATTTAACTAACTCGCCGTCCCAGCAAACTGCCAGCACAAACGAAGCATCCGGTTTCTGGGTCAATTCATCGAAACGATAACCCATAATCGTGGAAACAAGGTTGCTCATCAAGTCAGCCACATAACCATTTATGGACACTTTTATCTCGTCCGGCATCGGTTCGTGCTTGTATTCCAGCTCAATGCGGGCATTCGGTGCTTCTTTGTCAGTTACGATGGAAACAATCGGCTCCACATTGTCAGCAATTGGATAAATGGGACGCTCGCCACGATTGGCACGTGCCGGGATCGGGCCGAACAAATCCTTGATTTTCTGCTCCATTTTGTCCACGTCTATATCACCAACCACGATGATACCTTGCAAATCTGGCCCATACCATTTGTGATAATAGTCACGCAAAGCATCATAGGTAAAGTTGTTGATAACGGCCGTATCGCCAATCACATCGCGCTTGGCATACTGCGAACCCGGATATTTCTGCTTGTTGGATTCTTTCCACATACGGCGGTTGGCATCTGCACCAGTACGCCATTCTTCACGGATTACACCACGCTCTGCATCGATTTCATCATCTTGCAATAACAGTGAGCACGACCAATCATGCAACACCAGCAAGGCCGAGTCCAGAATGGCTTCACGGTAAGTCGGCACATCGGACAAACGATAAACCGTCTCGTCCAACGAAGTGTAGGCGTTGATGTTTCCGCCAAAGTTCACACCAATAGACTCAAAATAATTGATGATTCCCTTGCCCTCGAAATGCTCAGTACCGTTGAAGGCCATGTGTTCCAGAAAATGCGCAAGACCGTTCTGGTGGTCTTCTTCCAAGATGGCACCGACCGCCTGCGCGATATGGAACTCACAACGTTCTTTCGGTTGTTCATTATGGCGTATGTAATACGTCAAACCGTTCTCCAACTGTCCGTAACGTACCGCCGAATCGATAGGCACCTGTTGTTGGGGCTGCATTTGCGCCCGCATGATACCCGTACCGAACAAGAATGACATGCACAGTACGGAAATTTTAAATACATTCATTTTTGTCATAATTATATAATTAGGTTATGAATTTCCTTTTGTTCCCGGCGCACCTGCTATCAAAATCACCTGTAACTCTTTCGGGCCATGGGCACCAAGCACCAAAGTTTTTTCTATGTCAGCCGTTCGGCTCGGGCCGGTTACGGTCGTTATGGACGAAGGCAAGTCATTACCATACTTGGCTTGTATGGCTTCGTAAGCATCGTCCAAATAATTGACCAACTGGCTCGTATATGCCCAAACAATATGCACTGGCGAATAACCGTGCATTTGCCGTCCAGAGGGCAAAGCCGATGACATAATGACGCTACCTGTACGCGCCACTAAAAATTCGCAACCGGTTATTCCCGCCTGCATAGCGGAAAAATCAACCTGGTTGCAAGAAACAGGAATCCCGTAACTTGCAAGAAGCCCAGCCAAATACACATCTCTGCAATACAAATAGGGTATGCCCCTTTCCTCAATAAAGCGGCTTAACCACTTGCCAGCCTCCTGCTCGCTCCCCAGCAACTCGCAATGTCCATTAATAGCATCCAATTCCTGCTTGAAACAAGTCGGAGCATCCGGCTCTATCGGTTTGTAAACCGACTCTCCGGCAACAATGGACTGCTCGCAGGCTGTAATTCTTTTGCTATTCTTATTCTGACGTATGCGAGCCAGAATATGTTCCTTTGCTTTATCCATACTAAAAAATCAGTCTTTATCCACATTTTGCCCATCCCCAGCCTGTGGTTCCGGCTGGGGCTTCGTTTCCGTTCCGGCCTCATCGGCAGGAGTTTCCGATGCCGCGGCAGTTTGTTCCGCCTTTTGTGCCGCAACCTTCTCGTTGTCCTCGATCAGTTCATCTTGCCGCGATTTCCACTTGCGTTCACCCAGAACGGCAGCCACATCATCGGACGTGATAACCTCGCGTTCAATCAGCAGCTCGGCCAGTTTATGGTGTCCGGCCTCGTTTTCGCGCAAAATCTGTTTGGCGCGCTCATACTGCGTTTCAATAATGGCACGTGCTTCAGCGTCGATGGTTTCAGCCGTCTTTTCGCTATACGGTTTCGTAAATCCGTAATCGGAACGGCCTGTCGAGTCGTAATAACTGAGGTTCGAGAGCTTGTCGCTCATTCCATAATAAGCCACCATGGCGTATGCCTGTTTGGTAACACGTTCCAGATCATTCAATGCGCCGGTTGATGTCTGTCCCAAGAACAACTCCTCGGCGGCACGGCCACCCAAAGTTGCACAAAGTTCATCCAGAATATGTTCGCGATTCGTCAATTGCCGCTCTTCGGGCAAGTACCAAGCTGCGCCCAAGGCCATACCGCGCGGCACGATCGTAACCTTTACCAGCGGATTGGCATACTGGGTCATCCAGCTGATAGTAGCGTGTCCCGCCTCATGATATGCGATAGAACGTTTTTCTTCCACGGTCATAATTTTGGTTTTCTTTTCCAAACCACCCACGATACGGTCCACCGCATCCATAAAGTCCTGTTTTTCCACAAACTTCTTGTCTTTGCGGGCGGCAATCAAAGCTGCCTCGTTGCAGACATTGGCAATATCGGCGCCGGAGAAGCCGGGCGTCTGTTTGGCCAGAAAATTCACATCCACCGTATCATTGATTTTCAGCGGACGCAGATGCACGTTGAATATCTCCTTGCGCTCGGTTACATCGGGCAATTCCACATGGATCTGGCGGTCGAAACGGCCGGCACGCAGCAAAGCCGAATCAAGCACGTCGGCACGGTTGGTGGCAGCCAGAATAATGACGCCGCTGTTGGAACCGAAGCCGTCCATTTCGGTCAGTAACTGGTTCAAGGTGCTTTCGCGCTCATCGTTGCCACCCATGTTCAGGTTCTTGCCGCGGGCGCGCCCGATGGCATCAATCTCGTCGATGAAGATAATGCACGGCGCTTTCTCCTTAGCCTGCCGGAACAAGTCGCGCACGCGGCTGGCACCCACGCCAACAAACATCTCCACGAAATCCGAGCCGGACATGGAGAAGAAAGGCACATCAGCCTCACCGGCCACCGCTTTGGCCAACAAGGTTTTTCCTGTTCCCGGAGGGCCTACGAGCAATGCACCCTTGGGAATTTTGCCGCCTAGCTCGGTATATTTCTTTGGGTTCTTCAGGAACGAAACGATTTCCTCCACTTCCTGCTTCGCACCGGCCAGACCCGCCACATCCTTAAAGGTCGTGCGGTCTTTGGCGTTGCCCTTGTCGAAGAGCTGGGCACGCGATTTCCCGACATTGAAAATGCCGCCCATGCCACCAGCTGCACCGCCACCCAAACGGCGGTTCATAAAGACAAAGAACAGAATCAGCAGCAAGAAAGGCAGGATTGTCGTCAGGAACAGATACCAATAATTGCGTCCTTCCTCGTAGTCCACCTTCATGCCGGCCACGGCGGGATTCTCCTTTTTCTGCTGCGAAAGATACTTGGAGAATTCCTCCACGCTCGGGATATTGATGGTGATGCTATGTTCGCGCGGATAGGACTCTTCATCGGTGCCGAACACCTGGGTCAGAGCCGAATCGCTGATTTTAGCCACCACGACATTGGTCGAAAAGACCGTAACCGACTCCACATAGCCTTTCTCAATATAAGTTTCAAACGTGGAATAAGGTGTCTTGGACGGCACATCCTTGTTGAAAAACAGGCTGCCAAGCAAAGCCAGAATGATAATGGTATATATCCACGATATGTTGAACCGCGACTTTTTGCCGCCGTTCGGGGAATTTACATTTTGCTTGTTGTTTGCTTCCATAAAAGTTGTATGTTAATCTAAATCAGGGATGAATGTTATCTCCGCATCTTCCCACAAATGCTCTATGTCGTAGAACTCGCGGGCTTCGCGTTTAAACACATGTACGATGATTTGTCCGTAGTCAATGGCTATCCACACGCTGTTTTCAAAACCGTCGGCGGCAAAGGGTTTCACCCGCAACACATCGCGCACATGGTCCTTGACCGAAGTGGCAATGGCAGCTACCTGCACGTTGGAATCACCTTCGCATATCACGAAATAGCCGCATGGGGCCTCTTTCAGTGCTGTCAGATTCACAACAGCGATGCGTTTACCTTTTTTGTCTTGTATCCCGTTTACGATTTCGGATACGAGTTGTTCGTTTTCTGTCATTCAAAGCAGTTTTACCAGATATTTATAAATTCATTTTTTATTGTTTCCCGTCAGCAGGATGCCAGTCACCGTTGGCCTTGATCAGGCCGACCAGCTTATCGACAGCTTCCTCCTCCGGTATGTTCTTTTCCACGCAAACGCGGTTTTTGTACAGGCTCACCCGTCCGCGGCCGGCACCCACATAGCCGTAATCAGCATCGGCCATTTCGCCCGGGCCGTTCACAATACAGCCCATAACGCCTATTTTCAGCCCATTCAAATGGGCGGTTGCAGCCTTGACACGCGCCACGGTCGCCTGCAAGTCAAACAAGGTGCGGCCACAACTCGGGCAGGAGATATACTCCGTCTTGCTCATCCTTTTGCGGGCGGCCTGCATGATGGAAAACGCCGTTTCCACACAAACTGCCGGCGGCAACACCGCACTTTCAATATAAAGTCCGTTAATTAATCCATCCAAAAACAAAACGCCCATGTCAGCCGCCGTTTTCAGCTGCATGGTTTCTGCCAATGTGTCAGTCGGGCACACTTTTGCCACGACCGGCAGCCGGCAGCCGGCAGCCATCAGTCTGTGGATGGCCGCCCTGAAATCGCCCACCGGATTGGCGTGGCGGCTTTCGAGCAGCAACACCGCCTGCCGCGGCAAAGCGGCAATGCGTTTTTCGTCCAGCTCGCTGCAAAGCAGCTCGATGACCGGCAACGGCATGCTGTCAGCCGTTTCCCAGCCATTTTCGGACAAATATATGTCAGGAGCGAGTTTCCCGTAATCAGAACGTCTTCCAAACACGACCGGCACGCGGTTTCCGCCGACTAGGCCGACCTGAACCGTATCCCTGCAAAACTCCGAAGCAAGTGCTCCGTCAAAAACCACACCATTTATCGGCTCGTGGTTCTCGCGCAGGCGGTAGTAGTCCGCCAGTTGCCGCGCCACGGGAATCTCGGCCTCGGGCGCCTCGCTGAGCGACACGCGGATGGTGTCGCCGATGCCATCGGCCAGGAGCGCGCCAATGCCGACCGCCGACTTGATGCGCCCGTCCTCGCCGTCGCCGGCCTCCGTTACGCCCAAATGCAGCGGGAACGCCATGCCCTCCTGCTCCATCGTGTCCGCTAGCAAGCGGACAGTCTGCACCATGACCGCCGTGTTGGAGGCCTTGATGGAAATGACCACGTCGGCAAAATGCTCTTCCACGCAAATGCGCAGGAACTCCATGCACGACTCCACCATACCGCGGGGCGTATCGCCGTAACGGCTCATGATGCGGTCGGAGAGCGAGCCGTGGTTCACGCCGATGCGTATGGCCGTGCCGTGCTTGCGGCAGATGTCCAGGAAGGGGACAAAACGGTCGCGGATGCGCTGCAACTCCGCGGCGTACTGTTCGTCCGTATAGTCCAGTTGCTCGAACTTGCGCGCCTTATCCACGTAGTTCCCGGGGTTGATGCGCACCTTTTCCACATAACGGGCGGCCGTGTCGGCAGCCACGGGCTGGAAATGGATATCCGCGACGAGCGGCACCATGCGGTGTCCCTGCGCCGCCAAGGCGGCTTCCACGCCGGCGTGTATATGGCGGAGGTTCTCCGCCTCGCGGACTCCTTGCGCCGTAAAGCGCACCAGTTCGCCGCCGGCATCGATAATGCGCAAGGCCTGCGCCACGCTGCCTTCCGTGTCGTTGGTGTCGGTGTTGGCCATGGACTGGATGCGCACCGGATTATCGCCGCCAAGCAACAATCCGCCTATGCGGACGGCCTGCGAACGGCGACGCTGGTAATTAAACAAGTTTCTGGACATATACAAAGCATTATGAAAGGTCCACGCGAACCGCTTGCAAAAATACGCTTTTTTACCAAACCAGCGAAATGAAAATCCGGCTTGTTTTTCACGCAAATAATGACTACTTTTGCGCGGTTTTCCGAGAAGGCGGGTACAAAGCCGTTTTTCCCGTACCTGCGGGACGGATAACAACATATTTTATAAAATACAATTATCATTTATCAAAGAACTGATGGCAGATTTTATTGAAGAATTGAGATGGCGCGGCATGTTGCACGACATCATGCCCGGCACGGAAGAACAACTGGCCAAGGAAATGACCACGGCCTACCTGGGCATAGACCCGACAGCGGACTCGCTGCATATCGGGCACTTGTGCGGCGTGATGATACTCCGCCACTTCCAACGCTGCGGCCACAAGCCCATCGCCCTCGTGGGCGGCGCCACCGGCATGATTGGCGACCCATCGGGCAAATCGGCCGAGCGCAACCTGCTCGACGAGGAAACCCTGCGCCACAACCAGGCCTGCATCAAAAAGCAGCTCGAAAAATTTCTCGATTTCAACAGCGACGCGCCGAACGCCGCTGAACTGGTAAACAACTACGATTGGATGAAGGACTTCACGTTCCTAGACTTTGCCCGCGAAGTAGGCAAGCACATCACCGTGAACTACATGATGGCCAAGGACAGTGTAAAGAAACGCCTCAACGGCGAAGCACGCGACGGGCTGTCGTTCACCGAGTTCACCTACCAGCTCCTGCAAGGCTACGACTTCCTGCACTTGTACGAGACCAAGGGCTGCAAGTTGCAGATGGGCGGTTCAGACCAGTGGGGCAACATAACCACCGGCGCCGAGCTTATCCGCCGCACCAACGGCGGCGAAGTATTTGCTTTGACTTGCCCGCTCATTACCAAGGCCGACGGTGGCAAATTCGGAAAAACGGAGAGCGGCAACGTATGGCTCGACAAACGCTACACCAGCTCCTACAAGTTCTACCAGTTCTGGCTCAATGTCAGCGACGCAGACGCGGCACGCTACATCAAGATATTCACCTCCATAGGCCGCGAGGAAATAGAAGCCCTGATTGCGGAACACGAACAGGCACCGCACCTGCGCACGTTGCAAAAACGCCTAGCCAAGGAAGTAACCATCATGGTGCACTCCGAAGCCGACTACAATGCCGCCGTGGAAGCATCAGGCATACTGTTCGGCAACGCCACCTCCGAAACACTCAGAAAGATTGACGAGGACACCTTGCTGGCCGTATTCGAAGGCGTGCCCCAATTCACCGTGGCGCGCACCGAGTTTGAGGCCGGCATCCGCCCGCTCGACCTGCTGACCGAAAAAACGCAGATTTTCCCCTCCAAGGGGGAAGCCCGCAAGACCATACAGGCCGGAGGCGTCAGCATAAATAAGGAAAAGCTAGTCGATACGGAAAGCCCCATTACGGCAAATGCACTGCTCAACGGCAAATATATACTCGTGCAGAAAGGCAAGAAAAACTACTTCCTCATACGCACAGAATAGGTACGGCAACGGCGGTCGGACGGATTATCGTCCGGCCGCCGGCTGTTTTTACAGAAAAACAAGACAAACACACACAAATTACACGGAATTTGACTACCTTTGCGCTGTAGTCTATTCTACGAAACTCAACAAAAAAACAATATGTCAACACAAACCCAACCCTTCAAAGTCTTTTCGGGTACGAACAGTACCTATCTGGCCGAAAAAATCTGCCAGAAACTCGGATGCCCGTTAGGGAACCGCATCATCCAACATTTTTCCGACGGCGAGTTTGCCGTATCCTACGAAGAGTCCATCAGGGGACAATACGTTTACCTGGTGCAGTCCACATTCCCCAACTCCGACAACCTGATGGAGCTGCTTCTGATGATTGATGCCGCCAAACGCGCATCGGCCTACAAGATTGCAGCCGTCATACCCTACTTTGGATGGGCAAGGCAGGACCGCAAGGACAAACCCCGCGTGTCCATAGGCGCCAAGTTGATTGCGGACATGCTCCAAGTGGCCGGCGTGGATCGTGTGCTCACCATGGATCTGCATGCCGACCAAATACAGGGATTCTTCGACATTCCAGTGGACCACCTGTACGCCTCCACCATTTTCCTGCCCTACATCAAGTCGCTCCACCTGGACGACCTCGTGGTAGCTTCGCCCGATGTAGGCGGTTCCAAGCGCGTGGGGACCTACTCCAAGTTCCTGGAAGTGCCCATGGTGCTCTGCCACAAGACACGTGAAAAAGCCAACGTCGTGGGCGAGATGCGCATCATCGGCGATGTGGCCGGAAAGAACGTCATCATCATGGACGACATGGCCGATACCGCCGGAACACTCTGCAAGGCCGCCAATCTGATGATGGAAAAAGGCGCCAAAAGCGTGCGCGCCATCGTGTCGCATGGCGTCATGTCAGGCAAAGCCTGCGAAAACATCATGAACTCATCGCTGGAAAGCCTTGTATTCACCGATTCCATACCGTTCGACACGGCGCGCTGCCCCAAAGTCAAGGTGCTCTCCATTGCCGACATGTTCGCGGACACCATCATGCGCATACAGGAGCACAAGTCCATCAGCGAGCAATACCTGATTTAAACAACAGGTAACTACATAACCGCGCCGGACAAGGGACACCAATCCCGTCCGGCGTTTTTTTGTGCCCTGCAGTGTCGCCCCTCTCCCTCACGTTTGTTCCATTATACGGGCGCAAGAAATGGCAACTGCAGCACAACCGCGAGAACGGTACAGCAACAACGGACAGACAGCCCGCCCTGCCGTTACTTGATAGGTTCTATGTGGATAATCACCTGCGTGCGGGGGCCGTACTTGCGTTTGAGGCGTTTCTCTATGGCCACGGTGGCATCGTGCGAGCGGCTTACCGTGGTCTGCCCATCCATGCGCACATGCACCTCAATGGATATGCCCGAACCAATGCGGCGTGTTTTCAGGTTGTGGGGGTCGCTCAGCAGGCTGTCTTCCATAATCAGGTCAAGGATTTCGCGCTCCTGCTCCTTGGGAAGCGAGCTGTCAAGCAGTTCGTTCAGCCCCGGCACCACCAAGTCATAGGCCACCTTGCCAATCATCAGGCTGACAATGACAGCCGCTATGGGGTCAAGCACGCACCATTTATCGCCCAGCAGGTAGGCGCCCCCGATGCCGATGAGCGTGCCAATGGACGAGAACGCATCGCTGCGGTGATGCCATGCGTTGGCTTTCAGCACCGGCGAATCAGTCTTGCGCGCCACACGGATGGTGTAACGGTAGAGCCATTCCTTGGCCAGAATGCTCACAAGGCCGGCTATCACGGCAACCAAGCCCGGGCGCGGAATGGTAAAGCCCTTGATGACCTTGCCAATCATCTCAACGCTGTTGATAAAAATACTGACCGCCACGGCCAGCAAGGCCATGCCAATAATAATAGTACCCAAAGTTTCAAACTTGCCATGGCCATAGTCATGCCCTTCGTCCTTGGGCTTCGCCGATATTTTCACAAACACGATAACCACCAAATCCGTAGCAAAATCGGACAAGGTATGCACACCATCGGCAATCATGGCACTGCTTCGGCCGAAAAATCCGGCCAACAATTTGGCCACGGCCAGAAACAGGTTGACAAAAAAACCGAACCACGTAACCTTATAAATGATTTTCTCACGCTGGGTGTTTACTTCCTCTTTCATCATGTTCTTGTTGTTTTTTAGGTTTACTTACTTTATTCACCAGGTAGGCAATGCTCATGAACGGGATACCGGAATTGGTACGCAATCCTATCTCGCATGTCCGGCTGTTGCTGTATCCTGCAACGGCGTGAGCCTGTTGCACCTGCGGACGCAGCTTGCGCAACGCCCATCGGTTCAGTTCCGGCTCAAAAAATCCTTTGTCGCCCGCAAAGCCGCAACAACCTATCTCCTCCGGCACGAGGACATTTTCGGCACACAAGCGTGCCACCTTTATCAAAGTCGGTTTCAGCCCCATCTTGATGGTCGAACAGGTGGCGTGTATCGTAATCGTTTCCTTAATGGGCGTAATGTAGAGCTTGTCAAGCAGAAATTTATCGATAAACTCGACCGGCTCGTACAACTGCAAGTTTTCCATGCAGCGGCGCATACGGTACAAGCACGGGCTTTGGTCGCACAGCACAGGATACTTGCCACGCTGGCTGGCCTTATAGAGCGCCAGTTCCAAATCGGCGGCCTTGCCGTCAGCCGTTCCCGGCATACCTTTGCTCTCCCAAATCATGCCGCAGCACAGGTTTTCCATGCCTTCCGGGAAAATCACCTCGTAACCGGCCTTTTGCAGCAACTCCGTCATCTCGAACATCAACGGCTGCTTGACGGAGTCGCCGGGACTAACGCCCATGGCTCGGTTGATGCAGCTCGGGAAATAGACCACTTTCAAGTCGGACGGCCTTGTTTTGGGCAGTTTCCGGCTTTTGGGTTTGGGCATGGCCGCTGTCCACAAGGGGAAATTGCCTGCCGTAATGAAACGCACCAGCCGCGTGCCCCAGGTCATCAGGCGGTTGCCCAACACGCTGCGCATCGCGGCGCCTATGCCCAGCACCATCCGGATGCCCGCAACAAAAGCGGAAAAGTCATGCGCGGTAACCCATGCCATATACAGGTGCATCCTGCCGTGCTTCTTTTCACGCAACACATGGATATATTCACCCGTATTGATGCCGATGGGGCACGACATGGCGCACAAGCCATCGCCGGCACATAACTGTTCGCCCACACGGCGGAACTCACGTTGCAAAGCACGCAAGCGCGCAGGATCTTCGCCAGTCTGGCGCAGGCGGGCTATCTCGCGTTGCACCACGATGCGTTGCCTCGACGACAACGCGAAACCGCAACTCACGCAATTGACCTCACAGAAACCGCACTCAATGCATCTGTCCACCAACGGATGCAGGGCTGGCAACGGTTTGATATGCCGCAAATGCGACTCGGGGTCCTCATTGAAAATGACATCCGGGTTCAGTATGTTTTCCGGGTCGAAAAGTTGTTTCACATCCTGCATCAGGCGGTAGGCGGCATCGCCCCACTCGCGACGCACGAACGGTGCCATATTGCGCCCCGTACCATGCTCCGCCTTCAACGAACCGTGATATTTGTCCACCACCATATCCATCACTTCGGCCATCATCCGGCGATAACGCTCCACCTCCTCGGACGTATCAAAACGCTGGTTCAGCACAAAATGGTAGTTGCCTTCCAAGGCATGGCCGTATATCACGGCATCATCATAACCATTACGGGCCAGCAGTTGCTGCAAATCTTCGGTCGCATCTTCCAAGCAATCAATCGGGAAAGCCACATCCTCAATCAGGCAGGTCGTCCCAACCGGGCGCATACTGCCCACAGCAGGAAATATGCCCGAGCGCATCGCCCAATATTTGCCGTATTCATCCGGATTTTCCGTGAAACGATATGGCCTGCACAGTTCAAAACGGTCGATGGTGGCAGACACTTCAGCTATCTTGTCCCTCAATACTCCAACATCGGGTGCCTCCACCTTAACCAGCAGCGCGGAAGCTGTTTCCGGCAGTCCCTGCAATTCCTCAAATTGGCTCTCGACAGCAGACAAAGCCTTGCGGTCGAAAAACTCCGCGGCTGCCACTGTCGTCTTGTCCAATGCCATGACCGTCCGGCAAGCCGTGCGTGTATCGGCAAAAAAAAGCATGGCACTCGCCGTACACGGCATCAAAACGCCGGTGCGCATCACCACCTCCGACACGAAGGCCAGCGTCCCCTCCGAACCAACCAGCAAATGCGCTATGATATCGAACGGATCGGAATAGAGAACAAACGGATGGATATTCAGGCCGGTTACATTCTTAATGCGGTATTTCTGCCGGATAAGTTCTGCCAGTTCCTTGTCGGCCAACGTGCGGTCGCGCAACTCCTGTATGCGCCGGACAAAATCGGGATGCGTGGTAAGAAAAGAAGCCTTGCTGCTTTCGTCTCCCGTGTCAAGGACAGTGCCGTCAGGCAACATCAGCCGCGCCGATTCCAACATCCGCGAACTGTTGGCATGAGTACCGCAACTCATGCCGGAAGCGTTGTTCATCACAATGCCGCCCACCATGGCCGACTTGATGGAAGCCGGATCGGGCGTAAATTTGCGTCCGTAAGGTTTCAGTATCTCATTGACCCGCTCGCCGATTATGCCGGGCTGCAAACGGACAAACGAACTGCCATCCAACACCTCGTATTTTTCCCACTTCTTCCCGACCACCAGCAAAATGGAGTCGCTAATAGCTTGTCCTGAAAGGCTCGTCCCCGCTGCCCGGAACGTAATGGTTTTACGATTGGCGCGCGCGTATGCAAACGCATCCGCCACTTCCTGCTCCGTCGCAGGATGCAATACGGTTTCGGGCAACAATCGGTAAAACCCGGCATCCGTGCCCCAAGCCAACTTCTGAAGTTCAGTCGTCTTATTCATACAAATAATACTTACCTGACAAAGCCCGGTAAGCCTCTACATCTTTGTACCAGAAATCCCGTATATCTTCAAAATCATAGTTTTCCGCAAATTTCAAACGGACAAAATCGCTGCCGCACACTTTGTCGAACATGGCGAAACGTCCCGCATCGGCATGTGCGAACACGGCCTTGTCCGGATAAAGCCTGTACAATTCCTGCATAATCAGGAACTGCACTTCCGACAAGCGTGCTGCCGCATAATCCAAGATATGTATCTGCACACCCTGCGACTGTTTGCCTGCATCGACGGCATAAAACGGCTTGAAATAAATCGGGCGGAACTCCAGCCCCGGCAACTGCAAGGCATTCATGGCAGCAGCCAGCTTGTCCGCATCCATCCACGGCGCGCCGACCATCTGGAAAGGCAGGGTGTAGCCCACACCGATGGACACATAGCTCAATTCGCCCAAGATTCCCGTCATCGGATAAAAGAAAGCCGAATGTTTATGCGGAATGTGCGGCGACGCGACAATCCATTCCAGGCCAGTGTCTTCCCACGTCATGGAGCGTTTCCAGCCCTCCATCGGCACCACAGTCAGCTTGCAGGGTTTCCCGAGCATTTGCTCGCCGTTCAGCATCAAGGCCAATTCGCCGCAGGTCTGGGCATACACATAGGGTATCTTGAACTGGCTGACAAAGGAGATAAAACCATCTTCCACAATGTTCCCCTCGATTTTCAGGCCGCCAAGCGGATTCGGCCTGTCCAGCACCACAAATTCAATATCCTGTTCGGCAGCGGCCTGCATGGCTAACCCCATCGTGCTGATATACGTGAACGACCTGCAACCTATGTCCTGGATATCATACACCAGCACATCCAAGCCGGCAAGCATTTCAGGGGTCGGCTTACGTGTCTTGCCATAGAGTGAAAATACAGGCAAACCCGTTTTCTCATCCACCGCACCATCCACTTTATCACCAGCATGTGCATTGCCGCGCACACCATGCTCCGGCCCGAACAAACGGACCAGTTCCACATTGGGTGCTTCGTACAAAATATCAATCGTGGAACGTAAACGGCTGTCCACGCCAGTCGGGTTTGTAATAAGCCCTACTTTCTTGCCTTCCAGCAAGGCGAAATCCTGCGAGCGCAAAACTTCTATACCAGTTTTTACAGGCTGCGAGAAAACACTGCCTATCGTACTGAGGCATAAAACGGCATACAAAATAAGATATCGTTTCATATATGCAAAATTAACAAGCTATGGCACAAAGGTAATACAAAAAAAAGGAAAAACTGCGCAACAAAGACATTTCTTTCCCACAAGACAAAAAAAATAAAGATTAGCCCCGTTTTGGGACTAATCTTTATCCATATACATTTCTGCGTAATTTATTCAGCTGCTTTTTCTTCCTGGGCAGGAGCTTCCGTTGCAGGTGCTTCTTCGGCTGCTGCCACCGGTTCTGCGGCCGTTTCAGCAGTAGCTGCGGCCTTTCTGGAAGAACGGCGCGTACGTGCCGCTTTCTTGGGCGCTTTGTCTTTCAACATGTTTTCGTTGTAATCAACAAGCTCAATAATACACATTTCAGCAGCATCTCCCAAACGGAAACCTGTACGCAGGATACGTGTATATCCACCCGGACGGTCGGCTATCTTGACTGCCACATCGCGGAACAATTCGGTTACAACCGTTTTGTCTTTCAAATGGCTGAATACCAAACGGCGCGAAGCGGTCGTATCTTCTTTGGCTTTTGTCAGCAAGGGTTCAACATATACTCTCAGGGCCTTGGCTTTTGCCAACGTGGTGGAAATACGCTTGTGTTTGATAAGCGAACATGCCATATTGGACAGCATAGCCTTGCGATGCGAAGCTGTTCTTCCCAGATGATTGAATTTCTTATTGTGTCTCATTGTTTTTATTCCTTATCTTTTTTATCTAATTTATATTTTGAAACATCCATACCGAAAGACAAATTGTTCTTTTCCAATGTTTCATCTAACTCCGTGAGGGATTTCTTGCCGAAGTTACGGAACTTCAACAAATCGTTGCGGTTGTAGGAAACCAATTGCCCCAATGTTTCCACATCGGCAGCTTTCAGGCAGTTCAACGCGCGCACCGACAAATCCATATCTACCAACCGTTGGTTCAGCAGTTGACGCATACGCAAGATTTCTTCGTCGTAACTTTCCGTATGTTCCTTTTCCGATTGTTCCAGCACAATTTTTTCGTCTGAGAAAAGCATGAAGTGGAAAATCAGAATTTTCGCGGCTTCTTTCAACGCATCTTTCGGATGTATGGAACCATCGGTTTCGATTTCAAGCACGAGCTTTTCGTAATCAGTAACCTGTTCTACACGATAGTTCTCAATAGAATACTTGACATTCCTGATAGGAGTGAATATCGCATCGATAGGAATGACATTCACATCCGCATTAGGTACCCTATTTTCATCCGAAGGTACATATCCTCTGCCTTTGTTTATCGTCAGTTCGATCTGAAAACTTGCCTCCGAATCCATACTGCAAATCACCAACTCCGGATTCAAGACCTCGAACGCGGTCAAATGTTTGCCAATATCTCCCGCTTTAAATTCGGTGGTGCCTGAAACAACGATAGATACCTTTTCGTTATCCACGTCTTCCGTCAGGTGTTTGAAACGAACTTGTTTCAAATTAAGAATAATGTTTGTCACATCATCGATTACGCCGGGAATGGTTGCATATTCGTGCTCCACACCGTCAATTTTGATAGATGTAATGGCAAATCCTTCCAACGAAGACAACAAGATACGACGCAAGGCATTACCTATCGTAATACCGTAACCAGGTTCGAGAGGACGGAATTCAAAGGTTCCCTTGAACGGAGTCGACTCCACCATGATTACTTTTTCTGGTTTTTGAAATGCTAATATTGCCATGGATTCATTTATTATTTAGAATACAATTCAACGATCAGTTGTTCTTTGATATTTTCCGGAATATCTTCACGTTCCGGAAGGTGCAGGAATTTTCCCGATAAAGAGGATTCATTCCATTCTATCCATGGGAACTTGCTGTGGTTGTAACCGTTCAACGATGCTGCAATTACTTCCAACGATTTGGATTTCTCGCGTACGCCGACAACTTGTCCGGGTTTAACTTGGCAGGAAGGAATATTCACCACCTTTCCATCCAAGACAATGTGCCTGTGGCTAACCAGCTGGCGCGCTGCCGCACGTGTCGGGGCAATACCCATACGATAAACGACATTGTCCAAACGCGATTCCAAAAGTTGGAGCAGAATTGCACCCGTAATACCTTTGCTGCGCTGGGCTTTTTCAAACAGGATACGGAACTGTCTTTCCAATACCCCGTACGTATATTTGGCTTTCTGCTTCTCGCGCAACTGAACGGCATATTCCGACATTTTTTTTCTGCGGTTCAATCCGTGTTGTCCGGGAGGATAATTCTTTTTTGCCAAAACTTTATCCGGTCCATAAATAGGTTCGCCGAACTTACGGGCGATTTTTGTCTTAGGTCCAATATATCTTGCCATTTTTCCTTGAATTTAAAAATTGTTGAACGATTATACTCTTCTGCGTTTTGGAGGACGGCAACCGTTATGTGGAAGCGGTGTAACATCTACTATCTCCGTAACCTCGATACCTGCACCGTGGCAAGTACGGATAGCTGATTCACGACCGTTACCCGGACCTTTTACATACGCTTTTACTTTTCTCAGACCGAGGTCATAAGCCACTTTTGCACAATCCTGGGCGGCCATTTGGGCTGCATAGGGAGTGTTTTTCTTCGACCCGCGGAATCCCATTTTTCCTGCCGACGACCAAGAAATCACCTGGCCATCACCATTTGCTATGGTAACAATAACGTTGTTGAAAGAAGAATATACGTGCAGTTGGCCGACACCATCTACTTTAACAACTCTTTTCTTGGCTGCTACTGTTTTCTTTGCCATAATTCAAATTCTATTTTTTTGCTTCTAAAATCCGCAAACAGTTATTTTTTACTTCGTTGCTTTCTTCTTGTTGGCAACTGTTTTCTTTTTACCTTTACGAGTACGTGCATTGTTTTTCGTACTCTGACCGCGTACCGGCAAGCCGAGACGGTGACGTACACCACGGTAACAACCAATGTCCATCAGACGTTTGATGTTTAACTGCACTTCCGAACGCAAATCACCTTCCACCTTGTATTTGGCACTGATGATTTCACGGATCTTAGCTGCTTGGTCGTCAGTCCAATCCATTACTTTGATGTCATAATCAACACCAGCTTCTTCCAAGATTTTTCTTGCACTACTGCGACCTATTCCGTAGATATAAGTCAATCCGACTTCCCCTCTCTTGTTCTGGGGCAAATCTACTCCGACAATTCTTATAGCCATAAATTACTAATTACTTTAAGGTTTTACATTAACCCTGACGTTGTTTAAACTTTGGATTCTTTTTGTTAATAACATACAAGCGACCTTTTCTGCGCACTAATTTACATTCGGCGCTACGCTTTTTTACTGAAGCTCTTACTTTCATTTTCTATATTCTTTAGGGTTCCGATCGGCCAACACCGACTTCAAAATTATTTATATCTAAACGAAATTCTTCCTTTTGACAAATCGTACGGCGACATTTCCACTTTCACCTTATCACCAGGCAGAATACGGATATAATGCATACGCATTTTGCCAGAAATGTGGGCGGTGATGACATGCCCGTTCTCTAATTCCACGCGGAACATGGCGTTCGATAACGCCTCAATAATCGTCCCGTCCTGTTCTATTGCCGTTTGTTTCGCCATAAATTTTATTCACATGTTTGTTGTTTTCCTTATACTTTTGAGTTCTTCGAGGTTTTCAAAACTTCTTCAATGTATTCGAAAGTGGACAAGATATCCGCTTTCCCTTTACGCACCGCTATCGACAATTCGTAATGAGCCGATGGTTTCCTGTCGACAGTCCGTGTCGTCCAACCATCATCTTCAAAATACAAATGCCGCCTTCCAAGGTTGATCATCGGCTCTATCGCCAACGTCATTCCGGATTTCAACACGATTCCATTTCCCCGACGGCCGTAATTCGGCACTTCCGGTGCTTCGTGCATATCTCGCCCGATACCATGTCCAACCATTTCACGAACAACCGAATAGCCACGTTCTTCACAATAGCTTTGGATAGCATAGCCTATATCACCAATCCGATGACCGGCCGTAGCCTGCTCTATTCCTTTGTAAAGAGCTTCTTTCGTTGTCCGCAACAAAGCCAACACTTCTGGGGCTACCTCACCTACACAAAATGTATAGGCCGAATCAGCATGAAAACCATTCTTATAAACCCCGCCATCGATAGAAACAATATCACCTTCTTTCAATATAACCTTATCGGAAGGAATACCATGTACAACCTGTTCATTTACTGAAGTACATATCGAATTCGGGTAGCCATCATAATTCAAAAAGCCAGGTTCTCCACCATTATCCTTTATAAATTCATAGGCTCGTTTATCAAGTTGCAAAGTCGTAACCCCCGGGGCTATCATTTTGGCAAGTTCTGCCAACGTCAATCCCAAAATGCGGTTACTCTCACGCAACAGCTCGATTTCCTCATCAGTTTTCAGAAAAATCATCTTAACAGTTTAATAAGCCGACAAACCATGACGTCCCTTAATCCTGCCGGATTTCAACAATCCATCATAATGGCGCATCAACAAATGGCTTTCAATCTGTTGCAAGGTATCAAGTACAACGCCAACTAAAATCAGCAAAGAGGTTCCACCAAAGAACTGCGCAAATTCATGGCTGATTCCCAACAAGGAAGCAAAAGCCGGAAGTATGGCCACGATAGCCAAGAAAATAGAGCCAGGCAACGTAATACGCGACATGATCAAATCAATGTATTCAGCAGTCTTCTTGCCGGGTTTCACGCCCGGAATAAAACCGTTGTTGCGCTTCATATCCTCTGCCATTTGGGTCGGATTGATAATAATCGCCGTATAGAAGTACGTGAACGCGATAATCAGCAACGCAAATACAAAATTATACCAGAAACCAGTATTATCCATAAATGCGCTGATAAATCCTGCTGCACTTTCCGAATGTGAAAATCCTACCAACGTAATAGGAATAAACATAATAGCCTGAGCAAAAATGATAGGCATTACATTGGCTGCATTTACTTTCAAAGGAATATACTGACGAACACCACCATATTGTTTATTTCCGACAATGCGTTTTGCATACTGTACGGGAATCTTGCGTGTTCCTTGTACCAACATAATTGATAAACCAATAACCACCAACAAGAAAACAATTTCGGCAAGGAACATAATCAAGCCTCCGCCCATATCCCCCAAACGGGATGTGAATTCCCTGATCAAGGCACCCGGGAGACGAGCTATGATACCGATAAGAATGATGAAGGAAATACCATTTCCAATACCCTTGTCGGTAATACGTTCACCCAACCACATGACAAACATAGAACCAGCGCACAAAATAATGGTTGATGAGATCTTAAACCACCAATCAGTCGGCATAGCACCACCTGCCTGTGCCATCTGTACATTCAAGTTGATCAAATAAGAGGGTCCTTGAAGCAGAAGAATTAGAACTGTCAAATAGCGAGTCAACTGGTTCATTTTCCGACGGCCACTTTCGCCTTCACGCTGCATTTTCTGAAAATAAGGAACAGCAATCGTCAACAACTGAATCACAATGGAAGCCGAAATATAAGGCATAATACCCAATGCGAATATTGATGCGTTTGAAAACGCTCCTCCGGAGAACATGTCCAACAAAGCGAGCAAACCGCCTTCCGTCTGGGCACGCAATCCGGTCAATGCAGCCGGATCAATACCCGGAAGAACAACAAATGAGCCAAAACGATATACCAACACGAATAACAAAGTCGTGAGCAACCGTTTACGCAAATCCTCGATCTTCCAGATATTTTGTATTGTTTCAATGAACTTTTTCATCGTTTTACAGTTTGATTACAGTTCCACCTAAAGCCGTAATGGCTTCTTCTGCCGCTTTGGAGAATGCATGTGCTTCCACATCCAATTTGGTCGTCAAAGTGCCCTTGGCAAGAATTTTCACCAATGTGTTTTTGGAAATAAAACCGGCTGCTTTGAGTTCATCCAAACCAATTTTGGAAAGTTTCTGATTGTCAGCCAACAACTGCAAAGTTTCCAAATTGATTGCTTTATATTCAACACGATTGATATTTTTGAAACCGTATTTTGGCAAACGACGTTGAATAGGCATCTGACCTCCTTCAAAACCGATTTTCTTCGAATAACCTGAACGTGATTTCGCACCTTTATGTCCACGGGTTGAAGTACCGCCCAAACCAGAACCGGCACCACGGCCGATACGTTTGCCAACTTTTACGGAACCTGCCGCAGGCGTTAAATTATTTAATTCCATAATTATTTAATGATTTAACGGTCTCCGGCTGCCGCCACACGGACAACAGGCCGGAAACCTTTTGTTACTTACTCTACTACTTTTACCAAGTGTTTCACTTTATTGACCATTCCCAAGATTGCGGGAGTAGCTTCGTGTTCAACTACGGCATTCATTTTCTTCAAACCAAGTGCCGCCATTGTCAGTTTCTGGACTTTCGGGCAGTTGATAGTACTTTTGACTTGTTGTATCTTAATCGTAGCCATTTTCTTCAATAAATTAACCGTTAAACACTTTACTCAACGAAACACCACGGTTTTGTGCCACCATGCGGGCGTCGCGCAATTCGCCAAGAGCCGCAAAAGTTGCTTTCACCAAGTTGTGGGGGTTCGATGAACCTTTTGATTTTGCCAACACGTCAGTAATACCGACGCTTTCCAGAACAGCACGCATGGCACCACCGGCCTTAACTCCCGTACCATGGGAAGCTGGCTGCAAATAAACTTGAGCACCAGCAAACTTGGCCACCTGTTCGTGAGGAATCGTGCCTTCCAGAACCGGAACCCTGATCAGATTTTTCTTGGCTGCCTCAGTACCTTTCGCGATAGCTGCTGTCACTTCGCTGGCCTTGCCCAAGCCCCAGCCTACTATTCCATCTTCATTACCGACAACGACGATAGCTGCAAAAGTCAGCGTACGTCCTCCCTTTGTAACTTTCGTTACACGGTTCACGGCTACCAACCGGTCTTTCAACTCAATATCGTTGGTTGTTTTTACTCTATTAAATTTTGTCGTCATATCAATTAAAATTTAAGACCGGCTTCGCGTGCAGCATCCGCCAATTGTTTAACTCTACCATGATACAAATAACCGTTACGGTCGAACACGACTTCCGTAATGCCGGCTTCCTTGGCAGCCTGGGCAACCAATGCGCCGACTTTGGCAGCTTGTTCGGTCTTGGTCATTTTGTCCTTAATTTTCAACGAAGATGCAGCCGCCAATGTTTTGCCGTTTACGTCATCAATTAATTGAGCATAAATCTGACAATTGCTTCTGAACACGGTCAAACGCGGTTTCTGTGCAGTACCCGAAACTTTGCTCCGGATATGTCTTTTGATTTTCAGTCTTCTTTCTATTTTAGCATTCATAATTGCACCAATTTACGAAAATTATTTAGCGGCCGACTTACCGGCTTTACGACGAAGTACTTCGCCTTGGAACTTGATACCTTTTCCTTTGTAAGGTTCCGGTTTGCGGAACGAACGGATTTTTGCGCAAACCTGTCCGAGCAGCTGTTTGTCGCAACTCTCCAGAATAACCAACGGATTCTGGTTACGTTCGCTTTTTGTTTCCACCTTGATTTCATTGGGCAAGCCCAAATAAATAGGGTGCGAGTAGCCTAACGAGAACTCGATAATCTGGCCTTGGTTCGATACACGGTAACCTACACCGACCAATTCAAGCACTCTTTTGTAACCTTCGGATACTCCAACAACCATATTGTGGATCAACGCACGATACAGACCGTGCATTGCACGACTTTCTTTTTCTTCATTGAAACGAGTCACATGGCAAACGTTGCCTTCCACATTGACCGAAATCAACGGATTCACTGCTTGACTCAATTCTCCTTTCGGGCCTTTCACGGTAACTACGTTGTCCTTGACTGTAACGGTTACACCGGCCGGAATATGTATGGGTAATTTTCCTATTCTTGACATAGCGTTTTCCTCCCTTCTTAATATATGTAACAAAGTACTTCACCGCCGATTTTCAAGTCGGCCGCTTCCTTGTTGGTCATAACACCCTTTGATGTGGAAAGAATCGCAATACCCAATCCGTTCAACACGCGGGGCATTTCGCGATAACCGCAATATTGACGCAAACCGGGTGTCGATACCCTGATCAGTTTCTTAATCGAGTTAACCTTGTTAACCGGGTCATATTTCAGGGCAATTTTAATTGTGCCCTGCGGACCATCTTCGACCACTTTGTAATTCAAGATATAGCCTTTCTCAAGCAATATCCGGGTCATTTCTTTCTTCAAATTCGATGCGGGAATTTCCACCACACGGTGTCCTGCCTTAATAGCGTTCCGCAATCGAGTCAGATAATCTGCTATTGGATCTGTCATATGAAAATGATTTAAATTAATCCCGCCTACCGGGACAATATTTAGTTAATAAAAATATCTGCGCAATAGTTTACCAGCTTGCTTTTCTTACTCCGGGAATCAGACCTTTTGATGCCATTTCGCGGAACTGGATACGCGACAAGCCGAACTGGCGCATGTAGCCTTTCGGACGCCCCGTGATTTTGCAACGGTTATGCAAACGTACCGGAGATGCATTTTTCGGAATGAGCTGCAGAGCTTCATAATTGCCTTCTTTGAGTAATTGAGCACGTTTGGCCGCATATTTGGCAACCATTTTAGCTCTTTTTACCTCACGGGCTTTCATTGATTCTTTTGCCATATTCTTTCCTCTTTAATTATTTTTTGAACGGTAAGCCAAACTCTTTCAGCAATTTGAAACCTTCCTCATCGGTTTTTGCCGTAGTTACGAACGTAATGTTCATACCAAGCAGTCTGGTTATGGTATCAATATTGATTTCCGGGAAAATGATTTGTTCTTGGATTCCAAGCGTATAGTTGCCGCGGCCATCCAACTTGCCTTCGATACCCTTGAAGTCACGGATACGGGGCAATGCCACACGGACCAGACGCTCCAAAAATTCATACATGCGGTCTCCACGCAAGGTTACACGTACGCCGACCGGCATTTTCTTACGCAACTTAAAGTTGGAGATATCTTTCCGGGATAGGGTCTGGACTGCTTTCTGGCCAGTAATAGCTGTCATTTCATTGATAGCCACTTCTATGATTTTCCTATCGGCAACAGCGATACCCAACCCTTGGTTGAGGACAATTTTTTCCAGTTTCGGGGCTTGCATGATGGTGCTGTACCCGAACTCTTTCATTAAGATAGGAACGATACGTTCTCTGTAATCTTGTTTTAAACTTGCTGTATTCATTTCAATTAAATTTCTTGACCGGTTTTCTTGGAAATACGCACCAGTTTTCCATCTTCATTCCGCTTGCGTCCTACGCGCACAGGAATCCCGTTTTCCACCGGATTAAGGTTGGAAATATGGATTGATGCTTCTTTCTTGACTATACCTCCTTGCGGGTTTTTCGCATTGGGTTTGGTGCTCCTGGAGACCATGTTTACACCTTCTACGATGGCGCGTTGCTTGTCCACAATCACAGACAAGACACGTCCGGTTTTACCTTTGTCCACACCGGCATTTACGTAAACGGTATCACCCTTTTTAATATGCAATTTACTCATTTCTGTTCTTCTTTAAGAATGATTAAAGCACTTCTGGTGCAAGCGATATGATTTTCATATTCGTAGCACGAAGTTCACGTGCCACGGGACCGAAAATACGGCTTCCTCTGATTTCACCGGCATTGTTAAGCAATACACAGGCATTATCATCAAAACGGATATAAGATCCGTCCGGACGACGTACTTCTTTTTTTACACGAACCACCACGGCCTTTGACACGACACCTTTCTTCATGTCGCTCGAAGGAATCACGCTTTTTACGGCCACAACAATAATGTCGCCCAGCGAAGCGTAACGTTTTCCGGTTCCTCCTAATACGCGGATGCAGAGTGCTTCTTTGGCACCACTATTGTCCGCAACTGTGAGTCTCGTTTCTTGTTGTATCATAATTACTTAACTCTTTCAACTATTTCGGTTAATCTCCATCTTTTCGTTTTGCTCAACGGACGGGTTTCCATAATGCGTACGGTATCGCCGATATTGCATTCATTTTTCTCGTCGTGCGCATGATATTTCTTTGTCTTATTTACGAACTTTCCGTAAATAGGGTGTTTCTCTTTCCATTTAACGGCTACCGTAATGGTCTTGTCCATCTTGTTACTGGAAACGACACCCGTTCTTTCCTTTCTTAAATTTCTTGTTTCCATCAGGGTCTAAATTTTATTGATTGATTTCTCTCTGACGTAACTCTGTAGCAAGACGAGCGATTGTTTTGCGTGCCTCTTTAATCTGCATCGGATTGTCAAGCGGAGAAATAGCATGATTCAACTTCATACGGTTCAAGAGTTCCTTTTCCGTATCCAATCTTTCTTGAATCTCTTTGGTTGTCAGTTCTTTTATTTCGCGAGTTTTCATAATTCCACTACATTTTAAGAGTTCATATCATAATCGCGCCTAACCACAAATTTGGTTGTTACGGGTAATTTCTGTGCAGCCAAACGCAAGGCTTCCTTGGCTACGTTGAACGGAACGCCATCGATTTCTATGATCATGCGGCCAGGAGCCAACGGAACAACAAAACCTTCGGGCGCACCTTTACCTTTACCCATACGTACATCAGCCGGTTTCTTGGTTATCGGTTTGTCCGGGAACACACGAATCCAAACCTGGCCTTGTCTTTGCATATAACGGGTTACAGCTACACGGGCGGCCTCTATCTGGCGGCTGGTCAGCCAAATCGTTTGCAACGATTTGATACCGAACGAACCGAAAGCGAGCTGAGTCCCACGCTGTGCGTTACCCTTGATACGCCCTTTCTGCTGTCTCCTAAACTTTGTCTTTTTAGGTTGTAACATATCTACTAATGTCTAATTCGTTCAACAATTATTTTTTACTTCTTTTCCTGAATCCTTTGTTATCGCCTTGACGACGTTCGCTCCGTTCCGGGCGGCCTTCGTTTTTAGCGGTTGCAAAAGAAGGGGCCAAATCTTTCTTGCCATAGATTTCACCACGGCAGATCCATACCTTGATACCAAGCAAGCCAACTTTGGTCAAAGCCTCGGCATGTGCATAGTCGATATCGGCTCTGAGGGTGTGCAGAGGAGTACGTCCTTCCTTGTACATTTCGGAACGCGCAATTTCAGCACCGTTCAGACGGCCAGAAATTTGCACTTTAATACCTTCTGCGCCCAAACGCATCGTGCCTGCAATGGCCATTTTGATAGCGCGACGGTATGCAATTTTGCCTTCCACCTGGCGGGCAATGTTGTTTGCCACAATCACAGCATCCAATTCAGGACGTTTCACTTCAAAAATGTTGATTTGGACATCTTTGTCAGTGATTTTCTTCAATTCCTCTTTCAATTTGTCAACTTCTTGTCCACCCTTTCCGATAATGATACCGGGGCGAGCAGTGCAGACAGTAATAGTTACAAGTTTAAGAGTACGTTCAATTACAATACGAGAAATACTGGCTTTGGCAAGACGGGCATTCAAATACTTCCTGATTTTGCTATCTTCCAACAACGTATCTCCGTAATTCTTTCCGCCATACCAGTTGGAATCCCAACCGCGTACAATGCCTAATCGATTACTAATCGGATTTATTTTCTGTCCCATCTCAATTGTTCTGATTATCGTTAGTATTTTTCGTATCTACAAATAATGTAACGTGATTGGAACGTTTGCGAATCCGGTAACCACGTCCTTGCGGGGCGGTACGCAGACGTTTCAGCATTGTAGCACCATCTACAAACACTTCACTTACATATAAAGTTGCGCTATCTGCCTTTTGTTCGGTCTTGGTTTCCCAGTTCGCGATAGCAGATTTAAGCAATTTTTCCATTTTGATGGAAGCCTCCTTGGTCGAGAACTTCAATACGCCCAAAGCCCTGTTCACTTCCATCCCGCGAATCATGTCCGCTACCAAGCGCATTTTGCGCGGTGATGTCGGGATATTATTGAGCTTTGCAAAGTATTGGCTCTTGCGAGCTTCCTTTCTTGCATCGGCTGATATTTTTTTTCTAGCACCCATTTTATTCTGTAATTTTTTATTTTTACTAAATTATAATGGATTATTTCTTGCCTGCATGTCCGCGGAAAATACGTGTCGGGGCAAACTCACCGAGCTTGTGTCCCACCATGTTTTCCGTAATATATACAGGAATGAATTTGTTTCCATTGTGAACTGCAATCGTATGTCCCACAAAGTCAGGGGAAATCATCGAAGCGCGTGCCCAAGTCTTAACCACGGATTTTTTTCCGCTCTCATTCATGGCCAGAACCTTTTGTTCCAGCTTGAGGTTAATATACGGTCCTTTTTTTAATGAACGGCTCATATTATTTACTTGTTTTTTCTAATTATTTCTTTCTTCTTTCAATAATATACTGGCTTGACTGTTTTTTGGGCGCACGAGTCTTGTAACCCTTAGCCAACAAGCCTTTGCGTGAACGTGGATGTCCGCCAGAAGCGCGACCTTCGCCACCACCCATCGGGTGATCTACAGGGTTCATAACAACGCCTCTCACACGCGGACGACGTCCGAGCCATCTTGACCGACCAGCTTTTCCTGATTTCTCCAATGCATGGTCGGAATTACCTACGCTGCCGATAGTGGCCTTGCATGTGCAAAGCACTTTACGGATTTCACCCGAAGGCAATTTGATAATTGCATATTTGTCTTCTCTCGAAGTCAATTGTGCAAATGTGCCTGCCGAACGGACCATGGCCGCGCCTTGTCCCGGACGCAACTCAATATTATGAATCACCGTTCCGAGAGGAATGTCCTGCAAAAACAATGCATTACCAACTTCAGGTGCCGCACCAGCGCCCGACAAAATCGTTTGACCTACTTGCAATCCATTGGGAGCAAGAATATACCTTTTTTCACCGTCAGCATAAAATAACAACGCGATACGGGCCGAACGATTCGGATCGTATTCAATTGTCTTAACTGTTGCCGGTACACCGTCTTTGTTTCGTTTGAAATCAATTACTCTGTATTTCCGCTTGTGTCCGCCGCCAATATAACGCATGGTCATTTTACCGACATGGTTACGGCCACCTGTTTTGGTATAACCAACCACAAGGGATTTTTCTGGTGCGCTCGCTGTAATTGTATCGAACGTGCCAATAATCTTGTGTCTTTGCCCCGGTGTTGTGGGCTTTAGTTTACGTACAGCCATTTGTTTGCTTAAATATTACTATAAAAATCTATTTGATCACCTTCTTTCAGCGTAACGATAGCTTTCTTGTAAGCTCCCGCCTTGCCGCTAATGACACCGCTACGGGTGTAACGCGACTTAACCTTAGGGGCGGTAATTGATGTGTTCACATCGACTACCGTTACGTTGTACATTGCTTCTACCGCCTTTTTGATTTCAATCTTGTTGGCGGTTTTTTCTACCTGAAAACCGTAGCGGTTGAACTTTTCGCCAAGTCCGGTCATCTTCTCGGTAACGATTGGTTTTAATATAATTGCCATTGTTATAACCTCCTTATGCTTTAAAAATTTGTTCGATTCCAGCTACAGATTCCTCAGTAAGAACCAAAACTCGAGAATTCATAATCGAGTAAGTATTTAACTCTGAAACAGTTAAAACTTTTGAACCCTGTAAATTTCGAGCCGACAAATATACGTTTTTATTTGCATTTCCTAAAACAAATAGCGATTTTTTATCGGCGATATTCAAACTTTTTTCCATCGCGATAAAATCTTTGGTCTTCGGAGCTGCAAAATCAAGCGTATCCAGCACGATCAAAGCACCATTCTGAGCTTTATATGACAAAGCCGACTTGCGGGCTAATTGTTTCAATTTCTTGTTCAATTTGAAACTGTAATCACGGGGAACTGGTCCGAAAATACGGCCACCACCAACACGTACAGGCGACTTGATATCACCGGGACGAGCACCGCCACCGCCTTTTTGACGGCCCAATTTGCGGGTTGAACCGGCTATTTCGCTACGTTGTTTCGATTTATGCGTTCCCTGGCGCTGATTGGCCAAATACTGTTTTACATCCAAATAAATGGCATGGTCATTCGGCTCGATAGCGAAGATGGCATCATTCAACAGTACTTTTCTTCCTGTATCTTCTCCTTTTATGTTATATATGCTGAGTTCCATTTTATTTATTTGTTGATGATAACGATTGAATTTTTAGCACCCGGAACCGAACCTTTGATCAAAAGCAGATTGTGCTCCGGAATCACTTTTATTATTTGCAAATTCTGAATGGTTACACGTTCACCACCTGTACGTCCTGCCATACGCATTCCTTTAAATACGCGTGAAGGATATGAAGATGCACCCAACGAACCGGGGGCACGCAAGCGGTTATGCTGGCCGTGAGTGGTCTGGCCTACTCCACCGAAACCATGACGTTTAACAACACCTTGGTTTCCTTTACCTTTTGAAGTTCCAACTACATCGATAAATGAGTTTTCTTCAAACATTTCTACGGTGATCGTGTCACCCAATTTTACTTGTTCAAATCCACTGAACTCAACCAAGTGTCTTTGCGGTTGAACTCCAGCTGCCTTGAAGCGTCCGGCTTCTGCCTTCGTAGTATGTTTTTCCTTTTTTTCTTGGAAACCCAATTGTACGGCTGCATAACCATCTTTCTCAACAGTCTTGATTTGAGTTACAACACAAGGACCTGCTTCGATAACAGTGCATGGTATGTTCTTACCCTCGGCACTGAAAACGGATGTCATTCCGATTTTTTTTCCTAATAATCCTGGCATTTCAATAAAATGTTTACTAACCTCCTTAAACTCCCCCTCCGGAGAGAGGGGGAATCCAGCGGGAGAAAAATGTTATTAATTTTGTTTTTAACGAATCTGTTTGGGATTTATCAAACCTTGATTTCCACTTCGACGCCACTTGCCAATTCCAATTTCATCAAAGCCTCCACGGTCTTGGCATTGGAGCTGTAAATGTCGATCAAACGCTTGTAGCTTGACAATTCAAACTGTTCACGCGATTTCTTGTTTACGAAAGTAGAACGGTTTACCGTAAAAATACGTTTGTGTGTCGGCAGTGGAATAGGACCACTTACAACAGCTCCTGTGGCTTTTACGGTTTTTACAATTTTTTCCGCTGATTTGTCAACCAAATTGTGGTCGTAAGATTTCAGCTTGATTCTGATTTTTTGACTCATATTGTCTTATAAAATAAATGTTACAAATATGGGATAAGAGTCATTCGCTATCCCTGTTATTTAATTAAATCTACACGTCCACCCGCTTCGGTCAAAACAGCTTTCGCTATTGACGAGGAAACTTCGGCATAATGAGAAATTTCCATGGAAGATGTCGCACGGCCGGAAGTTATGGTACGCAAGGCTGTTACATAACCGAATGTTTCTGCCAACGGAACTTTGGCTTTAACGATACGGGCACCCGTACGACTGGTTTCCATACCTTCAACTTGACCACGACGCTTGTTCAAATCGCCGATCACATCACCCATGCTTTCTTCCGGAGTAACAACTTCCATCTTCATTATCGGCTCCATCAGGATTGGCCTTGCTTTAGCGCAAGCATTCTTATATGCCATTTGGGCACAAACTTCAAATGAAAGTTGGTCTGAGTCAACCGGGTGGAATGAACCATCAAGTACAGTTACTTTCAGTTTGTCCATCGGGAAGCCAGCCAATACGCCATTCTTCATAGCCGTCTGGAAACCTTTCTGGATAGAAGGAATGTATTCTTTAGGAATATTTCCGCCTTTCACCACATCGATAAACTGCAATGTCCCATCGAAATCCGGATCAGCAGGCTCTACGCGTACGATAATGTCAGCAAATTTACCACGGCCACCGGATTGTTTCTTATAAACTTCACGAAGTTCGACAGCTTCCGTAATGGCTTCATGATAAGCAACCTGAGGACGTCCTTGGTTACATTCAACCTTGAACTCACGTTTCAGACGGTCGATAATGATTTCCAAGTGCAACTCACCCATACCGCTGATAACGGTCTGGCCGGTCTGTTCATCAGTTTTAACCGTAAAGGTCGGGTCTTCTTCTGCTAATTTGGCCAGTCCCATACCCAGTTTATCCAAATCCTTCTGAGTTTTCGGCTCTACGGAAATTCCAATAACCGGATCTGGGAAGTCCATGGATTCCAACGTAATTGGATGATCTTCACTGCAAATTGTATCACCGGTACGAATATCCTTGAAACCGACGCCGGCACCTATATCACCAGCAGCAATCACTTCCACCGGATTCTGGTGGTTGGAATGCATTTGGAACAAACGGGAAATTCGTTCTTTTTTACCAGAACGAGTATTGTAAACATAAGAGCCGGCTTCCAATTTACCGGAGTAAACGCGGAAGAAGCATAAGCGGCCTACATACGGGTCTGTGGCAATCTTGAACGCCAATGCGCACAAAGGCTCATCTACACTCGGATGACGTACTACTTCTTTTTCTTCATCACGCGGATCCTTACCTACAATTTCTGGCGTATCCAACGGGCTCGGCAAATAAGCGCAAACAGCATCAAGCATCGTCTGCACCCCTTTGTTCTTGAACGATGAGCCGCAAATCATCGGATTGATTTTCATCGACAAGGTGCCTTTACGGATTGCACTCTTGATCTCAGCCTCCGTAATGGTGGAAGGATCGTCGAAATACTTTTCCATAACAACATCATCGAATTCGGCGCAGGTTTCCAGCATTTTGTCGCGCCATTCCTGTGCCTCTGCGAGCAAATCGGCAGGAATTTCTTCCTCCACATACTCTGCGCCCATGGTTTCATCGTGCCATACGATGGCTTTCATCTTAATCAGGTCAACTACGCCTTTGAAAGTCTCTTCTGCACCGATAGGAATCTGTATCGGGCACGGCGTTGCACCAAGAATTTCTTTTACTTGTCGAACCACCTCAAAGAAGTCGGCTCCCGAACGATCCATTTTGTTTACATATCCGATACGCGGCACATTGTATTTGTCCGCCTGACGCCAAACGGTTTCCGACTGGGGTTCAACACCGCCAACCGCGCAAAAAGCAGCCACCGCACCGTCCAAGATACGAAGGGAACGTTCTACCTCCACAGTAAAGTCAACGTGTCCCGGAGTGTCTATCAAATTGATTTTATACTTGTCGCCCTCATAGTTCCAATAAGTGGTCGTAGCGGCAGAAGTAATGGTGATACCACGCTCCTGTTCCTGCTCCATCCAGTCCATGGTGGCCGCGCCATCATGAACCTCACCTATCTTGTGAGTCAAACCGGTATAAAACAATATACGCTCGGAAGTTGTCGTCTTTCCTGCGTCGATATGGGCCATAATGCCTATATTCCTGTTGTATTTTAAATCGACTTTTGCCATTTGTTCTCTATACTACTTTTATTTGATTTTGCGGCTTCGGGTTACAAACTTTCAAGCCGCTCCAAACATTATGCTCGTTATTTTGTTATCAATTAAAATCTGAAATGAGCAAATGCACGGTTTGCTTCCGCCATACGGTGCATTTCTTCTTTACGTTTGAATGCGCCACCTTGGTTGTTATAAGCATCAACGATTTCCGCAGCCAGTTTTTCAGCCATGGAATGTCCGCCGCGCTTACGGGCAAACAATATAATATTTTTCATCGAAATGGATTCTTTCCTGTCAGGACGGATTTCGGTAGGAACCTGGAATGTAGCGCCGCCGATACGACGTGATTTAACCTCTACCGTAGGAGTGATATTTTCCAATCCTTTTTTGAAAATTTCGAGGGCAGTCTTTTCTTCATTGGGAAGTTTGGCTTTTACATTTTCGAGGGCAGTATAGAAAATGTCATAAGCGATAGACTTTTTACCATCATACATCAAGTGGTTAACAAATTTAGTAACCATTACTTCATGGAAAACGGGATCCGGGAGGACAATCCGTTTTTTTGGTTTTGTTTTTCTCATCTTAACTGAATGTTTTAAAAATAAACTTTGGTTGTTAGTCTGCTTCAACTATTGCCTCTGCAATAATTTACTCAACCGATCAACACTTTTTGTCGAAAAATCGAGCTGCGGCAAACCCGCACCTGCGTCAAAACTTATTTCTTAGCCTTGGGTTGTTTTGCACCGTATTTGGAACGACGTTGTGTACGTCCGTTAACACCTGCTGTATCCAATGTGCCACGTACAATGTGATAACGTACACCTGGCAGGTCTTTCACACGACCACCACGCACCAACACGATAGAGTGCTCTTGCAAATTGTGTCCTTCGCCCGGGATATAGGCATTCACTTCCTTTTGGTTCGTCAAGCGAACACGAGCTACTTTACGCATTGCCGAATTAGGTTTTTTCGGCGTTGTAGTGTACACACGCACACAGACACCACGGCGCTGAGGACATGAATCCAAAGCCGGCGATTTGCTTTTGTCAATAAGTTCTGCTCTTCCTTTTCTAACTAATTGTTGAATTGTAGGCATTTTACTTGTTTTTTAAATACTTAATTTATTTACTATTAATCCATTTTTAACTTCTATCCAAAATGGGTCGCAAAGGTAGTCATATTTTTTCATACCCGCAACACACATAGCAAATATTTTTTGAGAAAAGAAAATTATACGCTATAATTCTTTTTAACAACAGAAATAACTGTGCCTCTTGATTATTAAGTATTTTTCAGCTACTTTTGCCTGACAAAATACAGTTCATGGAGGAAAAAGCAAAAATATTGACGGAAGAAGAGGCTATCCAGCAAGAATTCCAAACGCTACAGAACGAATACAAACAGACAGCCCACAGGCAAAAAATCGAGATTATCACCAAAGCGTTCAATTTTGCCAATGCTGCCCACAAAGGCATACGCCGGCGTTCCGGAGAGCCTTACATCATGCATCCGCTGGCCGTGGCACGCATCGTTGTCGGGGAAATCGGATTGGGCTCCACATCCATTTGTTCCGCCTTGCTACATGACGTTGTGGAAGACACGGATTATACAGTAGAGGACATAGAAAACTTGTTCGGTCCCAAAATAGCCAGCATCGTCGATGGGCTGACAAAAATATCCGGCGGCGTTTTCGGTGAACATGCTTCCGAACAAGCCGAGAATTTCCGGAAATTACTGCTGACCATGTCGGAAGACATACGCGTAATCCTGATAAAAATCGCCGACAGGCTCCACAACATGCGCACGCTGGGTTCCATGCCAACAGCCAAACAGCTGAAAATTATCGGGGAAACATTATATATATATGCACCGCTTGCCCACCGCCTGGGACTGTTCCCCATAAAGACCGAGCTTGAAAACCTGAGTTTCAAGTATGAGCACCCAGACACGTATGCCATGATAGAGCAGAAAATTGCTGCGGACAAAGCCGCGCGCATGGAGTTTTACGACCAGTTTTCCGCACCTATCAACAAAAAGCTGACTGCCTTGGGCTACCAGTTCGTTCTGACGGCACGCATAAAATCCGTATATTCCATTTGGAAAAAAATGTCCACCCGCAACATCCCGTTCGAGGAAATATACGATTTGCTGGCCCTCCGCATCATTTTCAAGCCAAAGCCGGACATCAGCGAGAAGGAACAATGCTGGCTGATTTATTCCGCCATTACGGAAATATACAAACCGCATCCGGAACGAATCCGCGACTGGATCAGCACCCCGAAAGCCAACGGCTACGAGGCATTGCACGTTACCGTCATGGGACAGGATGGGCAATGGGTCGAAGTGCAAATCCGCAGCGAACGCATGCACGAAATTGCCGAAAAGGGACTGGCCGCCCATTGGAAATACAAAACAGGCGAGCATGACGAATCGGAACTGGACAAATGGCTAAAAGCCATCAAAGAAATGCTGAAACATCCGGAACCGAATGCCATAGATTTCATGGACACGTTTAAACTGAACCTGTTCGCTTCGGAGATATTCGTATTCACGCCCAAAGGCGAAATCAAAACTCTGCCACAGGGCGCCACCGCGCTCGATTTTGCCTTTATGTTACACTCCGATTTGGGTTTGCGATGCATCGGCGCCAAGGTAAACCACAAATTGGTTCCATTAAACTACGTTCTGAAAGGTGGCGACCAGGTCGAAGTGCTGACCTCGAAAAAACAGACGCCTCAAAAAGAGTGGCTCAACTTTGTCACGACAGCACGTGCGCAAAGCCGGATCAAGGTATATTTCAGGCGGGAGGAACGATTGCGCATGCTGCAAGGCGAAAAAGCTCTGAAAATCGAGATGGGCAAACTCGAACTTCCGCTTGACACGGAAAACCTCAACAAGTTGCTGAGTTATTACAAAGTATTGTCCAAAAACGAGCTGATGCGGCAAATCGGATATGGCAACCTGAATTTGAGCGAATTGCCAAAAGCTCTGATAAAGCCAAAAAAACAAGAGAATTTCCTATGGCGTTACCTAAAACTGCCATTCACATCGTCCAATAACAACAGCACAAGCACAACAGCAGCTCCTGCACTGCCCAAAAAGGAAAACAACATAATCCTGACCGAAGAAAACGCAGACAAGCAATATCAGCTCGCGCCCTGCTGTCGCCCCATCCCCGGCGACAATATCATGGGTTACCTGGATGATTCAGGCGTGGTTATCATACACAAACGCCAATGCCCCATTGCCACCAAACTGAAAACAAATTTCGGAAGCCGGATCGTAACTGCCGAATGGCAAACACACAAAGTATTTTCATTCGTAGAAACGCTGGAAGTCCGCGGAATTGATAAAATGGGGGTCATTATCGAGATATTGAAAATCATTTCCGGGAAATATTCCATGAACATAAAAGCGCTGAAAGTGGAATCAGAGGCCGGCATTTTTACCGGGACTTTCGAAATATATGTACACGATACGGAAGAAATCAAGGAATTGTGCGAGAATATCCGCAAAATCAAAGAAGTAAATTCCGTGCAGCGCATAGAAAAACAATAAGCAAAAACCCCTGCAAAGTGCAACACGGGCAATAAGAAAGCCGGCATTTCATTTTTCCACAACTTTTTTCACGGAAAATTTGGCCAATCCGTTTTTTTGCCTTACCTTTGCACCCGCAAAAACCCAAAGGTGCCATAGCTCAGTTGGTAGAGCAAAGGACTGAAAATCCTTGTGTCCCCGGTTCGATTCCTGGTGGCACCACAGAAGACAAACAGCCAAATGATGAAAACATTTGGCTGTTTGTTTTTTAGGCGCGTTTGTTGTATGCACCCTGCAATTTACAATTATACGGAAAGGGCCATTCTTGTTGCCTTTGTAAACATAAACATACCATGGAGATAAAAGATCTTATCCAAAACATCGTAACAATTGAAAACGGCTTCAACCACATTTTAGATGCAGCCCAACAAATCTTTTCTTATTACAACGAAAAAGATTGTATGAGAATTGCCCTACAATTATATGAATATCAAGCCTATCAAGTATGTATGCTTTCAGTTACATTATTGGGGTATATCTCGGTAAAAGACCATAGCGCGTTAGATTTTCTAAAAAACAAGGTAAGTCATGATGACAATTGGCGAGTTCAAGAAATGTTGGCAAAATCATTTGACTATTTTTGCCAGAAACAAGGCTATGAACAATCTTTGCCAATTATTAATGAATGGCTGGAAAGCAACAATCCCAATGTAGTACGCGCCGTAACAGAAGGGTTAAGAATATGGATATCAAGACCATATTTCAAACAACATCCAGACGAAGCTATAAGATTGCTCAGCAAACATAAATCAAATCCAAGTGAATATGTAAGGAAATCAGTGGGCAACGCATTGCGGGACATCAGCAAGAAACATCCCCAATTGATACTTAAAGAACTATCCTCCGGGAAAATAAAACGCGGTTCTGCCGAGTGGGATGCGCATATCGTGAAAATCAAAAAACTAAAAGCCGAGCTGTCGAAAATACGCGGTGAGGCTGCGGAAACACAATCGGTATGGACACGCATGTCGAACGCGCTGAACAAATGGGGCGGATTGGTAACATCCGCCATCGCTTCCATTACCGGCCTTTCGCTTGCGCAGAACCAAATGCGGAAACTGGCCTTTGCGCAAGAGGAAAGCGCGGCCAACCTGAAAGCATTGACCGGCCTGGACGATGCCAGCATACAATGGCTGACCGAGCAAGCCAGCCAGCTGTCAACCAACATGCAGGAAAACGGCGTCCGCATACGCCAATCGAGCACGGAGATTTTGGAAGCCTACATGCTCGTGGGGTCGGCCAAACCTGACTTGCTGCAAAACAAGGAGGCCTTGAACGAAGTAACCAAGGAAGCACTCAAACTCGCCACGGCTGCCAAAATGGACATGAAAGATGCCGTCGATGCCGTTACCCTGTCCATGAACCAATACGGGGCTGCTGCCGACGAAGCATCGCGCTACACCAACGTAATGGCTGCCGGCTCCAAATACGGAGCTGCAAACGTGCAGTCCGTAACCACTGCCGTCATCAAATCCGGAGTTGCCGCATCGTCCGCAAATGTATCCATAGAGCAGCTTGTCGGCTCCATAGAAACACTTGCCGAAAAAGGTATCAAGGACGAAATCGCCGGTACCGGGCTGAAGAAGTTCTTCCTTACCTTGCAAACAGGATCCGATGACACGAACCCAAAGGTTGTTGGCTTGCAACAAGCATTGCAAAACCTGGCCGCCAAACAAATGGACGCTACTGAAATCAAGAAAATGTTCGGCGAGGAAGGATATAACGTGGCGCAAGTACTCATTTCCGAAGCTGACGCAGTGAAATATTACACCGATGCAGTTACAGCCAGCACTGTGGCCGACGAACAGGCTGCCATCAACTCGGACACCAGGCAGGCCAAACTGGACCAGATGAAGAACCGGATGCAGGAAGTGGCCATACAGATTGTGAACGACCTCGACCCAGCCGTCATACGCCTTGGAAACACGTTCACCAACCTGCTGAAAATACTGCCGCCTATCATAAACTTCATTAAGAACTATGGCGTGGTTATCGTTTCAACCACTGCCTCCATAGCCGCATACGTGGCTATCCTGAAAGCACAAAAACTGGCAACGGATGGAGTAAGCATGGCTACCAAAAGACTGCTCGTGCATATCAGAAACCTGTATAGAACTCTTATGGCCAATCCATGGGTAGCTTTGGCTGCCGGAATAGGTGCTGTTGTCGGTTTTATGATAAAACTTGCAAAATCGACAAAAGAGGCTACTACCGCTGAACAGGAACGCCAGCGCATAATGAACCAAGTAAACAACTCACAGGATGCAGAAATAACCAAATTGGCCGCATTGCAGAAAATCCTGGATGATTCCACAAAAAGCTACGAGGAACGGAACGCCGCACTGAAAGAAATACAGAAAATAGTACCTGAATACCAAGCATCGCTCACCAAAGAGGGCAAACTCATAAACAACAACACCGATGCACTCACGCGCTTCGTGGAAATGAAAAAGCTATCCGCTCAATTAGACGTAGCCACATCCAGGAAAGCAGAAATTGATGACGAATTGGACACATTCAAAGAAGACAAAAAAGACAAATTGCATGCCGTGGAAGTACAAAGGAGTTTTGCTGAAACCAAAGCATACAAGAAAGAAAAAAGTACTGAAAACTGGGCTGACTATTTACCTTTGTTCTACAGAGGAGCAGGCCGCAAGCTTGTCCGGCTCGAAAATGAAAGTAAGAAATACGAACAAATCATAACTGATATTTCTGAAAGCTTGGTCAAATTGCAAGTAGCACAATCTAAAAGCACCACCACCAAAACCACCGGCGGAGGCGGTGGCGGTGGCGGAGAGAACGACAAGCCATCGTTGGCCGACAAATACAAGGCCGATGTGGAAAAACTGAAAGCGGCCTTGCAAGAACAGTTGAATGCCGAAAAAGAGGCCTACCTGGCCGGAGAACGCAGCAGGGAAGACTATGAAGCCAACATACAATACCTGGCCGAGGAAAGCCTGAAAAAGCAGCTCGAACTTGCCAAGCAATACAAGCAGGAAACCGCCGGACTCGAGAGCGAGGTGCTGGACAATGCCATCAGCCACATGGAAAAGAAAGCCAGGGAAGCGGAAGCCTTGGCAAAAGACGTTGAATCAGCATTGCAAGCATCGATCAACGAAGACGAAGCCGATTCGGACAAATCGGCCGAAGCACTGAAAGAACGCCCGAAAGTGCTGAAAGAATACGGCCTCTGGACAGATGCCGACGAACTGAACGCAAGCCTGCAATTGCTGGAGGAATATTACGCATCCGGCGTCCTGCTCGAAAGTGAATACCAACAAGCCCGGCAGGAGCTTATCGACGCGGCCAACCAACAAGAGGTAGAAAAGGAAAAAGCCAAACGCCAGCAGATACAAGAACTCGCTTTCAGCAGCCTGAACAACATACTGTCGGCCATGGACAGCTACGTGAACGCACAGGCCGACGCCGAAGTGGCCAAAACAGAGGCCAAGTACGACCAAATGATAGAGGCGGCCGGAAACAACACAAAGCAGGTGGAACGCCTCGAACAACAAAAAGAGGACGAGGTGAACCGGATCAAGGCGGAAGCAGCCGACAAATCGTTCGGCATACAAATAGCCTTGGCAATAGCGCAGGGAGCTGCCAGTATTATCCGATGCTTTTCTGACCTTGGCCCGATAGGGGGCGCCATTGCGGCCATACCTGTCGCAGCCGTTACTGCTTTGCAAATCGCCACAATCACACAACAACGGCAGGCTGCCAAGGCCAACTACTGGACAGGCGGATTCACGCCTGACGGCAGATGGGACGAACCGCAAGGCACTGTGCACTCCGGCGAGTTCGTGGCAAACCGCTTTGCCGTGAAAAACCCTGCCGTCAGGCCGGTACTCGACATGATAGACACCGCACAACGCAACAACACCATCAGCACCCTGACCGGCAGCGACGTGAGCGCGGCACTGGGAACAGGCGGGACTGCCATCATGGCACGCCAGGCAGACCCAAACAACCAATACCTCGCGGCAGCGGCAGGCGCGCTCGGAAAAGCAACCGAACGGCTTTCAAAACGCCTGGACGACGGCATAGGAGCGGTGGTGAACATACAAGGAAAGGCCGGTCTGGACGAACAATGGAAAAAATGGGAAAAACTGAACAATAACAAGAAAGGATCATGAGGCAACTGTATTTGGACGGTACGCTCGTCCACCTGACCAAAGAACAAAACATATCGCTGAACAAGGAAAACAACTACTTTTCCGATGCAAGCGAATACACCTACGACATCACATTGCCATTGGCCGACCCTGTGAACCTCGCCTTTTTCGGGCCGCTGAACCGGCACGAGCACAGCGTGGACAAGACAAGGACATTTGAGGCCTGGCTCTATGCAAACGGACGCCTTTTCATAGAAGGCACGGCACGCATAACCGGCATAGACCAAGACGAAGTAAAGCTGCAAATAACAGCCGGGCGTTCCGACTTTTTCACGGAAGACCTTTCCCGCTACATTGACGAAATGCGCATAGACGCACGGGAAATAGAAGCCATATATTTCCCTATCTTCAACGAAACAAGTGGCGTAAAATGCAACGACGTGGCCATTCAGGTAGTATCAAACGAAAAATACCAGCTTGTAACACCTAACACGCTATACACGCACAGCGCACCATCGTTTTACCTGAAAAACCTCGTACATATCATCTTTGACCGGCACCTGGATTATTATATTGCTGAAAATGTCTTTGAAAAAGACCGATACGGGATGACTTCCCCTATGCAATCACTTCTTAAAAAAATTATAGTTTGCAACGCAAGCTATGCCCCCGATGGGAACCTGGACTTCGTGCTGCCGCACTGGACAATTGCGGAACTGCTCGAGGAAATCACAAACCTGACCGGCCTGCGATTCATGTTCTCCTATGAAAACAACCGCAAAACAGTCCGTATCGTGCACTCAAAAGACATTTACGGCCCGGACGATTACGACCATGTGGAAATTGAACAACTCGTGGACGAATTTGAAATAGACATATCGCAAGACCCGTCCGAAGACCTGGGAAGCAAGAACCTGGAATATGAAATAGACAACGACACTATCAAGAAATTTGAGCAAGTGGACCAAAGCATACTCGATGCAGCCGAATGGAAAACAGCCACGGATTTTGATGACGTTCTTGAACAGTTCGCTGCCATGGGGAGCGACCGTTATACAAAACGCTATTCAACTATTGTGGAAACTCCTGCCGGCAGGCAATATGTGGCGCAACAAAAAACGTCGGAAGGGTATAATGTTTACGAGATAAACCGCTTGCGTGCATTGGTGCGGAATACGGAAGCAGATACGGTTTCACCTAAAATAGCACCTGTCGGATATGCACAGGCTACTTTTTCTGTGATTTATGAAGGAAATCCTGGGCGTGTTGATCCTTACGTCGGCATCGGCGTAACGGAATCTTGCCTCATACCTTCCATGCCGGGCACAGACCGTGAACCTTCAACCAGGAGCGACGGGCTTATTAACATCTATGATTCCATCACGAACGATGAAAGTTCGGAAACAGATCCGCCCGACAAACTCTATATTGCCATTGAAGGCAACGAATATATAAACATGGTTATAAATGAAAATAACTATGGAATTACACCCGGAAGCAGTTTCTTCTATGAGGACTTTTTTGTCCCGTACCTGTTTTCCAATACGGTACGTCTGGAATCAATCCTGAATAGTCTGACGTATGGATGGAGGCTTACTTATTGCGGAACTGAAATGATACCTCCGGAAAAAAACAACAGTTACACCATCGGTAGCATGCTTGCAGAAGTACCGCGCATAGACACGTCCGTCACCTACAAAAAGCAATTTATCATGCACTCGGTCCCGGACATCCAGGCGCGCTTCCTGATACGCGGGAAACTGTATGCCTGCACAAAGCTGACTGTGGAACTGACGGACGACGGGCTTGTGCCGCTCATGGAAGGGGAGTTCCTGGAAATAGTCGGATAATTGAGCCTTGCTTGTATTTTTACACGCAAGGCGTAATTTTACAGAAAAGTTTTTTTAACTTTGCAGACAGAACAACTCATATTATATTTTTAAAACATATCAAACACATTATCATGAAAAAATTTTTATTCTTATCCTTTCTTCTACCCATCTGCCTATACGCTTTTTCAGAACCTTTGCAACAGGTGAAAGTAATTCAATTTGAAAACCTTTCAGAAGCAGATGTGTATAATGCTGCAAAAATGTTTGTGGTAGATAATTTCGTTTCGCCTAATGATGTCATTCAATTGGACGATCAAACCCAATACATCCTTGTTGTAAAGAGCAGGTTTGATTTTTCAACTACAAAATTTGGTTCAGGATATTCTTATTTGAATGGTTTTATTCGTTTTACACTAAAAATAGAAGTGCGCGACGGGCGGTACCGTGTTTCCATATACGATTTTATCCACCATTCCAACTCATTGCAGTATAATGATTTTTGGTCTGTCGGACTTATTAATGCGGACGGAATCGCAAACCAATCAAAATGCAAAGACCCACGAATCAAAAAATCACAAGAAGATTTGATAAAGGCATGTAACGATTTTTCCTACCTTTTGCTCACACGTATTGAAAATTATATTAATCAGTACTCCCACCCGGAATCTACTGATGAATGGTGATTCATACTCCATCTATCTTTTGTCAGGGAATAGCGGAAATTTTCCAACTATTCCTTTTTTTTCCCTTTCCCCTTGCACGTTCCAAAAACTTTTCTCATCTTTGCAACGCAAACAAATTAACAAGGCGCACATGCCGCCGTCGTGAACGGCTTTTTTTGTGCCATTACATAAAAACTATTATAAGAATATCGTACCACGGACCGCCGGAATGGGAAACCACCGGGAACACCTTGTTAAGTTGTTTGCACCCGTCGGTACGATTTTTCTTTTTAATGCAAAAACTTAACAATTATGGAAACCACAAGGATCCAGACGCGCTCCGGGCGCATCAGCCCCGAGCAGCTCGCTTGCAGGCTCGAGCAGCTTGCGCAGAAAATCCGCCAGGCCTTGATGCTGCCCGACCAGGAAGCCTACGAGCTGCTGAAAAAGAAGGTATCCGACACGCTGGACGCAATCAATGAAAAATGCACACGGTGCGCCAACCTGTCCGTATCTTTTTACAAAAATGCAATCTACCTGAGTTCGCTCGACAAAAACGGAAACAAGAGGGATGCTTTCGCCTACATCCATTTCACCATCGTGCGCAAAGAATGGAAAGGAGGTGAGCTATGAAAA
>CASDOZ010000009.1 GCA_949282265.1 uncultured Bacteroidales bacterium
TTAAACTTAATGATTTGGAAAACACTAAGTTAATAAAAATCAACGATATGCGCAACTTTTCAAACATATTATCAACGCTAATTAATTCCGCCAACAGGTAAAGGTATATGTTTTTTTAAAAAAACAATAGGGCTAATGCAATTTTTTTTGCTTTCGGCTCAAATTAGTTACTATTTATATATTTGTAGGGTGCAATCTAGACAAAAAGGTTGCTGTTTAATGTCCTCTGTTGCAGGCGTTTTTGGGGGGAAACCACGCAGGTTTCCCCTTGTTGCACGCCTTGTTATTTTTTACCAAAATCTTTGTCAATTTTCATGAACGGGATCACTGCCAGCGTGGGTATGGCGCAAATCATTACCCAGATAAAGAAATTGTGGTAACCTATAATTTCTTGCAGCCAGCCCGCCACCATGCCCGGAAGCATCATTCCCAAGGCCATAAAGCCCGTGCAGAGCGCGTAGTGGGCGGTTTTGTGCTCGCCGTCGGAGATATAAATCAGGTAGAGCATGTAGGCCGTAAAGCCAAATCCATAGCCAAACTGCTCAATGGCCACGGCTACGTTGATGATAAAGAGGCTTTCGGGCTGCATCCACGACAGGAAAAGGTAGGCAAGGTGAGGCAATGTAATGCACAAGGCCATGGGCCAAAGCCAGAATTTAAGTCCTTGTCGGGAGGCCACAATGCCGCCAATAATGCCGCCGAGGGTCAGGAAAATAACGCCCACGGTGCCGTAGGCCAACCCAACTTCGCCGGTGGTCAGTCCAAGGCCGCCCAGCTCGCGGGCATCGAGCAGGAAGGGCGAGCTCATTTTTACCAGCATGGCCTCGCCTAAACGATAGAGCAGCATGAACGCAATGGCAATGCCGATGCCTTTTTTCTGGAAAAACGACACGAAGGTGTTGCCAAATTCCACGAGGATATCTTTGGGCGTATGTTTGTCGGACGGATGGTCGGTGGCTGGATAGGGCAAGATAAAGCGGTGGTAGATAAAAAAGCCGATAAATAAGCCGGCCAGCACAAAAAAGGTGATTGACCATGACAGCGGGATATTGCCCGACAGGCCTTTGAACTGAGCCTCGGAGGCTTCTTGCAGTTTGTGGTCGAGTTGCACGACGGCAAAAGCGGGTTTGTCCCAGTTGTCGGCCGTGAACACTAAGCGTTCGCCGCAGAGCAGGTGTATGCTTTGGTCGCCTTTATCTTGCGCAAGGTTCAGGATCACTTCCTTATCGGGTTCGGGCTGCTGGCTGAGCCTGATGGCCACAAGGCCAGCATTTCCGGCCACGGGTGCCAGCTCGGCTTGCTCCACACCGAAGGCTTTTCGGAGTGCGGCAGCCAGCGGGTCGGACACGTATTTGCTCCACCAGCCTTTTTGGTTGGCTTCGTTGGCGGCGGTAGCTTCTTCGGCCAGCACAAAGCCGTTGGCGGTGTTGGCTTGCGTAGCAAAGTCCTTGATGCGTTGCAGCGAGTCGAGCGATATGGTGGCTGTGTTCAGCGTCAAGGCTTCCGGAAAGGTGATGAAGCGCATTTCGCCATCGTTGGGCACTGCTTCGTAGGCCGCTGCGGGCACTATTGCCGCAGGCGCATCGGGTTGTGCTTGCACGTTGAAGCGCACGGGGTCAAGGCCCGTCATGCTTTCCAGCGTACCCGCCAGAATAATCAGCACGCCTTGCCCTGCAATCATGGATAGGCGGTAGAACGTGCTGCGTATGCCCACAAAGTAGGATTGCTCGTGCTGGTCGAGGGCGAGCATGTAGAAGCCGTCGGCGGCAATGTCGTGCGTGGCCGAGCTGAACGCAATGAGCCACAACACAGCCAGCGTGGCTTGGAAGAAGAAGGGCACGGGAATCAAGAACGCTATGGCGCCCAGCCCGGCTCCAACCAGCAACTGCATGGTGGTAATCCACCAGCGTTTGGTGCGAATCAGGTCAACAAACGGGCTCCAAAACGGTTTGATGACCCATGGCAGATAGAGCCAACTGGTGTAGAGCGCAATGTCCGTGTTGGATATGCCCAAACGTTTGTACATGATGACGGCGACCGTCATGGCCACTACGTAAGGTATGCCTTCGGCGAAATAAAGTGTTGGTATCCATGCCCATGGGTTGCGTTTCCCTTTGTTGCCCGGGACGGCTGCTTGCTGTTTCATGTCCGTATGTTTTTTCATTTTGTTCAATCGTATATCCGGCTGATGCGTGCGCCGGTGAAGTAGTGTTGCAATATCTGTTTGTAGTCGTAGCCTTGCGCACCCATGACGGCTGCGCCTATCTGGCATAGGCCTACACCGTGTCCCCAGCCTGCGCCGGTGAGCGTGAAGTTGCCTGCCGGGTCGCGATCCACCACAAATGCGGAACTGTACAGGTGGCTTTCAGACAACCATTTGCGTATTTCCAGCTCCTTGCCCACAATGAGTGTCCGTTTCGTACCGACGATTTTCAGGCGCACAATGCGCCCCGAAGTGCCGCGTTTGAGCGGAACCAGGTCGGTCACGGTGCCAAAATCGATGCCGGAACGCCGCTTGACTAACTCTGACAACTCGTCTTGTCTGTAAGTCTTCGTCCAGCGGAAAAAATCGGTGGTTTCAAAGTCGTAGGTGTTCAGCACCTGGCTTAATATGTTGCGGTCAGCCGTGTTGCAGAAGCACGCGGGCTTGCTGCGTATCCACTTTTCGGCGGCTTCTTCCGTAGTCAGGTCGGGCACCGGCCGGTTGATGCCTTCGTCTTTGATGGCTTCCAGATACGGATGGTGTTCGTCCGCCCAGCAGTTTTCAAATACTTCGGACACGCCGCCGCACGATTTGGAGAAGCGCGCATCGCAGATTTGCCCGTTGTGTACGAGCACCTCGCCGCGCGTGGCGTCGATGGCAGCCTTGACGTTTGGCGTCCGCGCGCGGACAATGCCTTGGTAGCGTTGGCAGTGGTCGTCGGCGCAAACGTCGAACAACTCGTGCGCGTCACGTTCGTACCAGCGTGTGATTTCTTCGTCCAGCACTTGCTCGCATACGGCTTTATGTGCGACTTTTTCGGGATGTAGCATGGGCGCAAGCAGCCATGAGCGCGATATGACCGCATGGGCTTTCAGCAGTTCCAAGGAGGCGGTCGCGTTCATTTCGGACGCGATGACGCTATACAGGTAGGCCTCGGTGCCTATGCGGTTGATGGCGATGGTTTTTCCTCCGTTAGCCACGAAGCGCAACAGGCCTTTGAAGCGTTGTGTCTCGCGCCGTTGCCAATGGAAGTCAACCCCGATGATGACATCGTGCAGCGCAAAGTAGCCTTGCGAGTCGGTGTAGTGCCGGGGATTTACGGGTACAAACTCGAGGTTGTCGTATAGCTTGTCCAGAAAACGGAGTTTGTCCGCCTCGGCGGATATGTGATAGCAGCCTGCCGGCAATTCCTTGCCCAATATCTCGCAGCGGAACGGGCTGTCCAGCTCAAAAGTTATTTCCGCCGCACTCATGATGCCGACATCGACGGTCGGCTCTTCCTGCTTTTTCGGATATTGCTCCATGTCTGCTTCCGCGGCTACGAGTGGATCCTGCCGGAATGCATCTGCCCCAGGCACGAATATTTTGCTTGAATCACAGACTTCCGTTATCTTGTCTTTGCGTCGAATCAGTGCCATTTCATCAGATTTTTAGGGTAGTTTGGGAATAGATGTCGCGGATGTCGTCGGCTGTGATGCGTTCAAAATGCGCTTCGACCGGTGTTATGAATACGCCGGCCATTTCCACGGTTGCCGGACTGATGAGCAGTTGCTTGTCGGGTTCGGCTGTGTACTGCCACGGGCGGAACAGCTTGCGCGGCAGGATGAATATCTGCCAACCGTTGTCGTCGTAGGAGCATACGATGTTCATCATCGGCTCTTCCGTCTGTCCGGCTTGCCATTGGCCATATAATTCCTGGAAAGCCTGTTGCGCGGCATCGGCATTGGCTGTTTCTATGCAATAAACGGTGCGCAAGTAGTCCGGCAGCGTATAAATGGCATAGTCGCCTGTATGGCAGATGGTTTGTTTGGGCAGGGAACTATAATCACGCAGCAGTGGCAGAAAATTCTTGGTGCCGGCCTGGAAGTGCATGTGGTCGGGTGCGGATGCGCCGCATCGCGGCCCGTTGTAGAACACAACCCATTTGGCCATGGCCTGTGCAAGTTCCAGCATGTCGGCAAAATAGGGTTTTATGGCTTGTTCCGTGTGCCCGTTGCGCGGAATGGTGAAATGTTCCGGAAAAATGGGGAACGGATTGACCAGAATGGTATAGTCTTTCCAAGCAATGCCATCCTGTTCTGCCGGCCGGTTGTCTTGGCAGAGGAAACATTTGCGCGCGGCGATGGCTTTCGCATCCGTTTTCGCGCCGGATGATACGATACGCGCCGGATTGAACTGTACAACCACATCAAACCCATCAAAATGAAACCGTCTGGTCCTGACGTTTTGCAGGTCCGAAAAATTCTTGCGTGCCAGTTCCCATTGCGTAGTCTGCTCTCTGAAGAGCTGTTCTATGCGGGCTTGTAACATGATCTTATTTTGGCATGGCAATTCGTGCCATAAGTTCTATGGTACGGATTTTATCCTTATATGAATTGTTCGCGTTGATTTTGCTTATGTCCAGTGCGGCATCCGAGTTGTCATCCCAACGGCGGCACAGGTACACGGATTTCATGATGCGCCCGATTTGATAACGTCTGCTGAAATACAAACCGAGTGCGTAATCTTCTCCATAACTGGTGTTTGGTACCCTGATTTCGCGGAGCAGCGGTGTGTAAAACGCCCGTGGCGCTCCCAGACCGTTGATGCGCAGCGCGTTGTTACGGCCGTTTTCAGGCGTCCATTCCTTGTGGTCAATGAGTCCAGGCGGGATGGGCTGCATGTTGATGTTGGTCATGGTGTAGGAGCCTACGACCATGGCACATTTCTGCTCGTAGAATGCATTGACCATGGTTTGCAACGTATGTTTGTCCTCGTACACGTCGTCGCTGTCCAATTGCACGGCGAATTTGCCGCATGCGGGATGGTCGATGCCGGCGTTCCAGCAGCCTCCGATGCCCAAATCAGTCCGTTCGGGTATGAGATGAATGACGCGCTTGTCCGCTTGCGCGTATTTTTCTATGATGTCGCCCGTGCGGTCCGTGGAGTGGTTGTTAATGATAATCAGGTTGAATTTGAAGTCGGTTTTTTGGCTCAATACGGACCGGATGGCATCTTCCAGTGTGCGTTCGCGGTTGCGTACCGGAATTATGACGGATGCCTCGTTTTCGAAATAGCCCTTGTTGAAGTCTATTTCTTGAAATTTGGGCGGCAGGTATCCGCCTATGCGTCTCAAGTGACTGGTGCAGGCCTCTTCCATTTCAATCTGGACGGCTCTGTTTTTCGGGTCAACGTAATCGAATTGCTTTTCGCCGCTTTTCCGCATGTCAGTTTCCACTTCGGCGTACAGGAACTCGTTGATGTGCACGATTCCTGCCGATTCGGAAACTTTCAGTCGCAGGTCGTACAGTCCCGCGTAAAGATAATTGTTTTGTTCCATGCTTGCGGCCTTTTTGAGTTCGGCGGTGTTATAGAACAGCACGGAGCCGAAATTAAAATCGTCGCGCAGACTTCCTTGCTGGTAGTCGATCGTAGGCAGGCAAGAGCGTTTGCCGTCAGTAATCTGGTAGTAATCTGCATAAACCAGGCCGGCGCAGGAGTCCTGCGCGATATGGCAAAAACGTTCCAAACCGTATTGTCCGATTTCCAGCGGTGTTTGTTTGGTATAAATCAGTGTGAACTCGCTGTCTGCGGCTTCGGCAATTTTCCGTATGCAGTTGCTGCTCGCCAGGTTCTCGGCGCGGATAACCGGGCATCCTTCAATTCGGATGTCCGTGTTTCCGGCAACGATAATGAAAATGTTCTTTACCAGTTGTGATGCACGCAATGCTTCAACCGTTTTGGCTGTTTGCAGAGGTTCGCTGCATGGAACAAAACAATTAATCATAACAGTCGTATTAAGTTATTATAACGGATGGTATTGCACGAATGCTTCGATGGCTTCATACGAGGCCAGACCTAATTGTGCATACAATTCGGCGGTCGCGCGGTTTCTGTCTTCTGCACGTTGCCAGAACAGGCGTTCATCATTGCCCATAAACGGTGCACTTTCCATTTGTGACTGGTGTTTCAGGATGGTGTTCCGTTTGAAACGCAATTCCTCCGGGCTGATGGGCACTGCCATTTCTATATGGTCGATTTCCCATTCTTTCCAGGCTCCGCGATACATCCAAATGCGGCAATCTTTCAACCAAGCCTCGCCTTTCATTTCGTCGATGGCGGCCAGAACGGCATCCAGGCAGACTTTGTGTGTCCCGTGCGGGTCTGCCAAATCGCCGGCTACGTAGATTTGGTGCGGTTTCAGTTCATCCAGCAACTTTTTGATAATATCGACATCGGCTTGTGTCAGGTCGCCTTTCTTGATGGCACCTGTTTCGTAGAACGGCAAATTCAGGAAATGCACATGTTCGGCAGGAAGTCCCATGTAGCGGCATGCGGCACGTGCTTCACCCCGGCGGAGCAAGGCTTTCAGATTCAAAATGTCACGGGTGTCGCTGTCACCATCTTTCTTGTCGTGCAGGATGAAGTTGGTAAATTCAGTGCATTTGGCTTCCAACTCTTTGTTTCCTTTATCGTACATTTCACCGAAACCTTTTAGGAAAGAAAGGAAACGAATGACTTCATCGTCGGCAACGGCAATGTTACCAGAGGTTTCATAAGCTACGTGTACGTCATGTTTTTGTTCGATAAGACGATGGAATGTGGCGCCCATGGAGATGACATCATCATCAGGGTGCGGACTGAAGATCAGCACCTTTTTCGGATATGGTTTGGCACGTTCGGGGCGGTTGCTGTCATCTGCATTGGGCTTTCCACCCGGCCATCCGGTTATGGTGTGCTGTAAATCGTTAAATATCTTTATGTTGCAGTTGTAAGCCGAGCCGTAGATGTTCAGCAGGTCGCTCAAGCCGTTTTCGTTATAATCTTTGTTTGTCAGTTTCAAAATGGGTTTCTGTGTCTTTTCGCAGAGCCATACAATGGCGCGGCGGATCAGTTTGTCATCCCACTCGCACGATGTCAGCAGCCAGGGTCTGCTCAGGCGTGTCAGTTCGGATGCTGCCGGCAGGTCAACCACGAATCTGACATTTGGATGTTGCTGCAGGGCAGAGGCCGGATTGCTCAGAGAGGCGGGTTGTTCAATGGCATCCTTTATTTGGGTGGCTTTGTGTTCGCCCCATGCAGCCAGTACGACCTCTCTGGATTTCATGATGGTGCCTATGCCCATTGTGATTGCGCTGATTGGCACGTTTTCAACGCTGCCGAACAAATCGGTTGCATCTTTTTTGGATACGTTGTCGAGCAGGACAAGACGTGTGATGGAATTGATTTGCGTACCAGGTTCGTTAAAGCCTATGTTGCCGCCACGTCCGATGCCTAACAACTGGAAATCGATACCGCCCACTTCGTCGATTTTCTTTTCATAATTGGCACATTCCGAGAATATCTCCGACTTGTCCAGATTGCCGCGAAGCGTGAATACATTGCTTGGCTCGATGTCTATTTTGCTGATAAATGTTTCCCGCAATTGGGCAAAACAACCCGAGTTTTCATTGGTGAGCGGGAAATATTCGTACAAATTGAAAAGAATGACATTTTTGAAACTCAGGTTTTCTTCTTCATGTTTTCGTACCAGTTCTTTGAAAATTTCAACGGTGGACTGTCCTGTGGCAACGCTCATTACGAATTTTTGGAAACATGATTGCTTCTGGATGATCAGTTGTGCAATGTGGTTGGCTATCCTTATGGCACCTTCATGAGCTGTTTCGTAAATTTCTGTCCTGACTTTTTCCAGACGCGTCACGCGGGACAATTCAAAAACATCACTGGGTTTGTACAGATTTTGGGACACGCGCGATAGCGTGATTTGAGAACTGAGGTTTGTTTTCATTGCAAATAGATTTTTTGTTATTTGTGAGTTTTATATTTTTACGCGTCAAAGATACGTATTTTATTTGAATAAACAATACGTGGCGCAAACGTTTGCGAGTAAAATTTATTTTTTCGCTGAAAAAATTGTAGAAGTCAAATCTTTTGTGTTATTTTGTCGGCGGGCAATCCATTCCTGTCTGTTTTTATGAGCTGAAAGTGCCTGTTCCTGGTTTTTGTTTTCTTGTTTGGTGGATTGTAAACGATTGCATGAATTTGTGCATAATGTAATTGGTATCAAATAAAAGGATTTAAAAATGATATTGGTAGCAGATAGTGGTTCTACAAAAACCCATTGGAGCCTGTGTACGGCTAATGGGCAACATTCGGAGTTTGTAACGGATGGGATAAATCCGTTTTACCAGTCGGAAAATGAAATCCGGCAGGCGGTAGAACAGCAATTGTGGCCTTCTTTGCAGCAATACATGTGGATAGGCACAATCAATGCTGTGTATTTCTATGGCGCGGGTTGCACGGCAGAAAAAAAAGGAGTCGTTTCGGCGGCTTTGTCTTCGTGTTTCCCGCAGGCTTCGGTTTCAGTAGAATCGGATTTGTTAGCTGCGGCGCGTGCTTTGTTCGGGCAGTCGGCAGGCATTGCATGTATCTTGGGGACTGGTTCCAATTCGTGTTATTACGATGGCAGCGTTATTGTGAAAAACGTTTCCCCTTTGGGATTCATATTAGGTGATGAAGGAAGTGGTGCCGTGTTAGGACGGATTTTGGTAGGCAATGTGCTTAAAAATCAATTGGATAGTGATTTGTGCGAAAGGTTTTTTGCGGCATATAAGTTGACTGCGGCGGAAATTCTGGAAAATGTTTATAAACGTCCTTTCCCGAACCGCTTTTTGGCCGGCTTTTCCAAATTTTTGTCTGAAAATATTTCCCATCCTGCCATTTATAATATTGTGTATGATAGTTTTGATGCGTTTGTGGTCCGTAATGTTTTGCAATATGAAACCAAAGGGCGTAAAGTGGGATTTGTCGGCTCTGTGGCTTATTATTATGCCGATGTTTTAAAGAACGTGCTTGATGCGCACGATTTGGAGTTGGCGGACATAATGCAGGAACCATTGGAAGGCTTGATACATTATCATAAAATTAGAAAATAGTTATGTTCCAGAAAATCACGGAAAAATCATCTTTATATGATGATTTGGAAAAGAAGAGTGTCCCTGAATTATTGCAGGAAATGAACATGGAAGATCGCAAGGTCCCTTTGGCGGTAGCCAAAGCGATTCCCCAAATAGCAGACCTGGTGGAAAAAATCGTGGAACGCATGAAACGTGGTGGCCGTATTTTTTATCTGGGTGCCGGAACGAGCGGCAGGCTTGGGGTGCTGGATGCATCGGAAATTCCGCCGACTTTCGGTATGCCTTCTCATTTGGTGGTCGGCCTGATAGCCGGAGGCGACGTCGCGCTGCGAAAGCCGGTTGAGAAGGCGGAAGATGACTTTGACCGCGGTTGGGAAGAATTGTGCGAACGTAACATCAACAGTTCGGATACGGTTGTGGGCATTGCTGCTTCCGGTACGACGCCTTATGTGATAGGTGCGTTGCGTCATGCGCGGGAGCATGGCATATTGACGGCTTCCATTTCGTGCAATCCGGATGCTCCTATTTCACAGGAGGCTGATATAAAGATAGAAGCGATTGTCGGACCGGAGTTTGTAACAGGAAGTACGCGATTGAAGTCAGGAACGGCCCAAAAGTTGATTTTGAACATGATAACAACTACGACCATGATTCAATTGGGACGTGTAAAAGGCAACAAAATGGTCAACATGCAATTGTCGAACGCCAAATTAGTGGACAGGGGAACCCGTATGATTGTGGAGGAGCTCGGGCTTGATTACCAGCAGGCTAATAATCTGCTGCTGTTGCATGGCTCTGTTAAAGATGCTATTGATGCTTATAAAAGGCAGGTGTAATGTTAAAAAACAAAACCATGTTTTATAACATACTGCAAACGATTGCGCTTTTGATTTTTTTTTTGTTCCTTTGCCGCCAGAAGAATTTCTTTCTGCTGATTTGAGTTGAATTGTTTTGGTGACATTTTTACCGGAAAAACAATTCCGGTTTTGTGAAAGATAAAACTTAACCATTTTTGAAATCTGACCATGTGTGAACAAATCTATGCCATAGATCGAATTTTCAGTCCTGTCAGTCGTAATGCCGCAGGAGCTGTTTTGCCGTATGGTTTGTGGTCAAGGTTCGTTTTAGTGTTTTTTATGATTAAAAATTTGTGCATATCAAATAATTTGATAACACACACACACACACACACCAAGTAGTCAGCGTTTTATATTTTTACATAATTTGTTTTTGGGGAATGCAAGGCCACGAAGGGTTTTTCAACTTTTCGTGGCTTTGCTTGTTTGTACCTGTCCGTTCAGGTTTTCTGATTTGAAGAACTTGTAGCAACAAATAGAGTGGTATGAAGAAAATAGTAATTTTTGTTATAGGTGTTTTGGTGGCAACACATGTTTTGTATGCTCAACAACGTAGTGTATCTGGATTAGTTACGTCTGCCGAAGATGGCTTGCCGGTGATAGGGGCCAGTGTTCTTGAAAAAGGGACATCCAATGGCACAATTACGGATGTAGATGGTGTCTATACGCTTGTTGTTTCAGAAGGGGCTACCTTGGTAGTTAGTTATGTGGGTATGCAGTCTGCGGAAATAAAGGTAACGTCAGACCGCCACAATATTAAATTGAAAACAGATGCGGTTGCCATTGATGAGGTCGTTGTTACTGCCATGGGTATCAAGCAGGAAAAGAAACGAATGAATTTTGCAGTCCAGAGTGTGGATGGCGATGCTATTACTGATAGCCGTTCGGCTAATTTCGTAAATTCGTTGCAAGGTAAGATTGCCGGTATAAGTGTAACCAATTCCAGCGGTTCTCCCAATTCGGAATCACAAATTATTGTGCGTGGTATTGCTTCCATTAATCCGTCCCAGAATAATGAGCCTATGTTTATCTTGGATGGAATCCCTTTGTCGGGAGGAGGCTCGGCTGCTGCTGATATAAATCCAAATGATATAGAAAATATAACGGTGCTGAAAGGTGCGGCTGCCGCAGCCTTGTATGGACAAGATGCCGCTAATGGTGTTATTATGATTACGACCAAACAAGGGGAGATTGGTAAGGTTAGTGTAACGGCCAATGCGAGCGTTGAATACGATATGCCGACCCGCGTGCCGCAATTGCAGACAAGTTATATGCCTGGTTCACAAGGATTCTATAAGGAAAAAACAATGGGTGGTTGGGGGCCATTGTTGGCTGAAGGACAGACCATTTATGACAATGTGAATAATTTCTTGCAGAACGGTTTGTATCAGAAATACGATGTGAGTATGACTGGCGGTAGCGAAAAGTTCCAGGCATACGCTTCTGCCCAATACTCAAAAAACGATGGTATCGTCCCGAATGATTATTTAGATAAAATAGGCGTTATGTTGAAAGGGACATATACACCTGTCAAATCATTGACAGTTACTGTTTCTGCCAACATCTTGGAGACTACTTCACGTACGTTTGCTGCCGATGGCATGTCCAGTGTGTATAACTGGCCGATTACGGATGATATAACCAATTATGAAAATGTGAATGGTTATCCCCGTTTTCTGTATTACGCGGATGTGAACAAATATGATTCGCCGGTAAGCCCTTTGTTTTCACGTTATAATGATTATGAAAAAAACAAGGCTTTGCGCAATATCCTGCATGGTTCCATAAATTGGAAGCCATTCAAGAATTTTGAGATAACCGGCCGTGTCAGTTATGATACGAAATCTACTTCCACCGATTCTTATCAAGTGCCACGTTGGGATGATACTGTTATTTATCAGTCATGCAAGATGCCGGCTGCTTTGGGTGATGGTGCCACGGCGGAAGAGCAGGCCCAATATGCAGCAGCTTTGGCCGCGTATGAGGAATATACAGCTATTTTGCGTGATGTTTATCCGACATCACCTTATCTGACGAGTGATGATATTAGCAATATGGATTGGGACCTTTTGGGTTTGTATAAAACGAGAGGCGGCAAGAGCCAGTTATTTACGGCCTCTGCGATTGCAACTTATAAAATAGAACTGCCGCTTGATTTCAGCATTGATTTGTTGGCCGGAACGGAAATGAAAATATCGGAAGGTTTTTCTATGTCCAATGCCGGACGCGATTTTATAATTCCCGGTGTATATAGTTTGAGTAATACAAACAGTGAATACCTTAAACTGACGGATCGCACAGCGGAACATAGTGGAAAAAGAACGTTCGGTTATTTTGGTGAAATCCGTGGTGATTACAAAGGTCTTGCTTCGTTGAGCGTAACAGGACGTTGGGACTGGTCCTCTACTATTTTAAAGAACCCGTATTTTTACCCATCCATAACTGCGGGTTTGCTCTTTTCTGAATTGTTTGGCATAGCCGGCGATGTGTTCAGTTATGGGAAATTGCGTGGTAATTATGCCGTTGTCGGTAAGGATGCGCCCGCTTATTTGTATGACCGCCGTTTCAAACAATTTGCTACATATCCGGATGGTGGTTATGGAATAGACCCGACATTGTCGTCGGCAAGCAAGGAATTGATGCCGGAAATGTCCTATTCGTGGGAGGTTGGTGCCGACTTGCGCTTTTTCAACAACAAGACACGACTTGATGTGGCATATTATTCCACCAAAGTGGATAACCAGATCGTAACGGTGCGCGTGTCGCCTTCGTCCGGGTATATTTTGCAAACCCGTAATGAAGGTGCAGTCCGGAACCATGGCGTGGAATTTACGTTGGATCAAGATATTATAAATAGAGATGCATTTGCATGGACAGCCTCATTGAACTTCGGCTTAAATCGGGGTACAGTTGTCAGCCTGCCAGAAGATGTGGCGGAAATTACGGGAAAGCAATATGGTGATATTTATACCTCAGCCTATTTGGGTGCTTCGACAACGGCCATTTCAGGAAAAGACTATCTGCGTACCAATGACGGGCAGATTATTTGTACGGCTGATGGTTATCCGCAAATCGATACGAACAAAAACAAGTTGATAGGTAACCGCGAACCATTATTCCAGGCTGGTTTGACCAATATGTTTAGATATAAAGGTTGGTCGTTGTCGTTTATGTTTGATGGACGTTTGGGCGGCGATGTGGTGAATGTAACCGGCCGTGGACTGATATCTAACGGACAGAGTGCTATCTTGGAAAAATACCGTGGCCGTCAGGTTGTGGTGGAAGGCGTTGTTTTGCAGGAAGATGGCACGTATGCGCCGAATACTATGCCCATTCAGCTGGATTACCAGACAATAACGAACTATTTCTACAATGTCAGCTCGAATTTTGTGGAAGACGGTTCTTATATTCGTTTGAGTTATGTTACGCTGGCTTATGATTTCTCTCATTTGTTGAAAAAGAAAGTTTTGCAAGGACTTCGTTTGTCTTTGACCGGAAATAATCTGTTCTTGTTGACGAAATATACGGGTTCTGATCCGACTTGTAACGCAAGTGCGAGTGCGGGAGGAACAGGCTCAGCCGGTATAGATAATTATGCTGTACCAAGTACGCGTGGTATCAATTGTACGGTAAGCGTTTCATTCTAAATATTTGATATGTTGAACAATAATTCAGTTCTTAGTATGAAGAAGATTCGATATATTATGTTGGCTGTTGTGGCTACTGTTTGTTGTACGGCCTGTGAGGATTTTTTGGATGTCAATACCAGCAAAGATAGTGCTACCTCCGTTACGGTGGATCAATTGTTGCCTACCGCTTGTTTTTACGCATCGCAAATCAACTATGATCATGCGGAGTATGGTGTATATTTGGCGCAGGCATTGACTACTGGCGAAAAAAGTCAGACCGGTGTATATGCATATAGTGCCGGTTGGGAATTTCTTTCCATGAACCGCCATCCACAATGGCGGCGCCATTTTTACGATTTGGGAGCCAATATTAATGAAATGTATGCGGCGGCAGAAGAAATCAATTCACGGAATTTCATCCTAATAGGGCGTACCATCATGTTGCTGTCCACCATGCTGACAACCGATGTGTTCGGTGATATGCCGCGTTCGAATGCTTATACAACGACTTCACCGACTTATGATTCGCAAGCATCTATTTATGATTGGATGTTTCAGGAAGCGGATGAATTGATTGCATTGTATGAGGATAAATCGTGGACGGAGAATGCGGACAATATTCCCATTTCACAGAAAATGGATCGTATTTATGCAGGCGATTTGAAAAAATGGGAATTATATACGAAAGCTCTGCGGGCACGGCTTTGGTTACGCAAATTACCTAATTGGGAAAATACGCCGGCCGTTTGCTCGCATATTGTTCAACTTGTTGATGAAGTTTTGGATGATCCGAATTGGGAAGAGCCCTTATATCATTATGATGGCGGTACGAGTGAGCAGAATTGTCCTTGGGGACCGTATGCGCCTACTATTAATTCATGGGAGAGTCGGGCAAATCGCTTGGCAACATCCATTCCGACCAAGTTTTTTGGTTATGCCTTGTTAGGTGGATATGAGCGCAAGACTACGAACCGGCGATATGCCCTTGACCCGCGTGCGGAAAAAATGATGACGCCGCGTGAGTCTTCGACGGGTTCTGGATCAGATGCCATGCGCTGGCTTGAAAGCAACATAGGCATGGATGCATCCATGAAAATAACTTATTATCCGGATTTGTTTGCTTCGGAAGGTAATAACCCTTATACATCCAATATTGGTTATATTGCTTTGATGACTGATGAGGAGTTGCTTTTCATAAAGGCCGAGGCCCAATATTGGGGAGGTGACAAGGCTGCTGCTTATGAAACGACCAAACAGGCAGTTTTGCGCAGTATGGAACGCTATGGTATTCGGGAATCTGATTTGAGCGGTACAGCTTTGACCCGTTATGAACGTTTCTTTGAAGTACGATTGCCCGGTGCCACCACATTCAGCATTTCCGATTTGATGCAGCAAAAGTTTGTCGCTATGTACTTGCAGCCAGAGTTGTGGACGGACGTACGCCGCTATAATTATAGTAGCAAAACGAATGGTATTTTATATGATGGTGTGCCTGTTTACACGGTTACGACATGCCATGACGGCTCAAGTACGGGTTACAAAGTGGAAAATTTTACTGTGGAATATTCCCTGCGTCGTCCGTATAATTTGTATGAGCCGTATTGGTGTCAGGCGGATGCATATGGAATCAATGCAGAACTGTCTCCGAACGCTTGGGTGAACCGGTTGAACTACGATCCGGAAACGGAAGACAAATATAACCGTGCGGAATTGGAACGTTTGGGTGCGTACAAAAACCATGAATGGCTGAAAAAGCGTATGATATGGGCGTACAATACTTCGGGCAAAGCTGTGTGCAGTGACCCGACAGAGTGGAAATAGGGTAGTAACTGTAAAATAGATGGATATATGAAAAATTCATTGAATAAGATAGCGGCGGTAGTTTTTGGTAGCTTGCTTATGCTGGGTCTGTTTTCTTGTGAAAAACATGATTTGTTTGATGAAAATGCCATGACTGGTGATATAGGACCACAAGCTTATTGGGAAATCGGCAGTTCGATGGTGAATGCCGGTGCAACTGTGCCATTTACAGCCCAATATTACTCGACGGTTTCGGAAATCGACCATTCCGAAGTCTGGTATAAAATTGAAGAGAGCCTGGAGAAAAATGTTTCTTGTCCGTGGGTAACTACTTTTACATACGACATCAGTTCATCGGTGACAGAAGAAAAACGGATTTCCCAGAAAATCCAGGAATATCCACATGAACTAGCGACTTGGAATGATTCGCTTCATGCCTATTATTTTGAAAGTACTTTCCCCGTAAGTTATACGTTGAGCGCTTATTCGTGGAGTAAGCCGGCAACCATGGATACGACCTTGGCGGAACGTTATTTCGGACAGGAATACATGCAGCATTTCAAGGACAGCCTCTATACGTTGATGCAGTTCGATGATTTCCAGAAAATGTTTTTAGGCCTGGAATTGTTGGAAGATTTCAAACAGTACACCGATTCAACTCTGGATGAAAATGCGGGGGAAAATGTTTATACCTATCATTTCCCGAAAAATGAAGCCGGTGAGACCCCTGTGCCGGAAGATATCCGGAAAATGTATGAAGGAATCTCCTTTTATGATTTGATTTTCAATACATCGACCGGAGTTTATGACATAGAGTATAAGCGTTCTTATGGATTGGAGGCTGTGTTGCGTGTCTATGATACGCGCGGGGTTTATGGGACTACGATAATGAAAGAGATAAGTATCAATTAAAATCGGAGAATATGAAGCAAATAAAAATCAAATATGTGCTTTTGTCCATTGTCAGCACTGTTTTTATCGGTTGTATCGATAATGACCCGCAGGTCGAGGTATTGCCATCGGCTGCCGTAAAATTCATATACGAAGTGGCCGACTCTGTATATACATTGGATTATTATACCGGTGCGACCATACGTTTCACAAGTATTTCCGCCTTGGAAGGTACGTGCCAATGGGATTTTGGCGACGGGGAAACGGCAACCGGTGAGGTAGTGACGCATAAATATGCGGAAGCGGGCACGTATGCCGTGAAGCTGACGGTCGCCGGCTCGCAAAGTTGTACGGAGCCAATCATGATTTATGACATAGTCCCGATTCTGTCCATCAAATCGATTGAAGGTGGCATTTGTGAAGTTTTGACTTCTGCGGTGGAATTTGATGTGGAAGTTCCGAATCCGGAAAATCTTTCAGTAGAATATTTGTGGACCTTTCCTGTAGGGACGGTTGATGAAACAGGGGAAACTTTAACGGAATATGCCGGCGAAAATCCGGGCAAGGTTCGTTTTGGCAATGTCGGGTCGCAAACTGTCCGCCTGCAAGTGAAATTGGGCGGCCGTTCGTTGGAGGAAGGCTCCCTGAAAGTGCCGGTAGCCTATAACAAGGAAGTGCCGACTTTGTATTATGCGGTTAAGGGCGGCAACTTGATGGCCTATAAGCTGGTGAACGATAAACCGGATAACATGGAAATCACACCTTTTGACTTGGGTGTTTCTTCCGGGCAGCACGCGCTGAACATCGTATTCAAGGACAGTTCCTTATATGTGTTGGATTGCGGCAAGCAGTTTACGTATGTCGATGACCAGGCAGGAAACTTGGGTGATGGCAAAATTACGGTAGTAGCTAAGGATGGCTCCAAGGTGGAAACCATGCTTGCCAATTCCGGCACGGCGTTCGATGACCCGTTCTACGGATATGCCGAGGGCGACTATCTGTATTTTTCCGATCGGAATACAGGTTTTGCCCGTGCCAAATTGACCGACCGTAATAAAGTGTTGTCACGTACAGAATATCCTTATTATGTCCAGAATGCTTTACTCGGTTATTACAACAATGGTTGGAGCTATGGTGCCATGAATGCTTGCTTTGGCAAAATCAACGGAACTTGGTATCAGTGTAAAACCTATAACGGTTATGGCATTTACCGTTATACAGATGCTGATATCTTGTCTGAACCGACAACTGGCGGTGAAAAAGCACCTGATGCAGGAATTGCTTTGAGTGGAATGTCCGTGAAGTCTTTTGTTTGGGATGCCAAAAACCAAGTGATTTATTTTTCCATTTACGATACGGGTTATGAAGGTTTGTATCGTTGCACGTTGGCCCAGTTGGATGCCATAGGTGCAACGAAAGGCAATTTGGCCCCTTACAAACTGACAATGGCCGATGGAACCAGCATTGTACCAATAACAACACCTGGTGTGGGCGAAGGTTCGAGTGGTGAGTTTATCGGTGTATGCCAGATGGCATTGGACGAATCTGATGGCAGTGTGTATTTCGGTTATCGTTCCGGTGATGCGAATGTGAAGTCCGGTTTGATGCGTTACAACCCTGCTTCCGGCAAGATAGAATATGTTTTGGAGGGTGTGGAAGTATATGGAGTAGCGGTGAACATGACGCTCTCCAAATTGTTTTGACAGGTCGATTTGTAAAATATGGATATATGAAACGTTGTTTTTGGATAGGGTGTTTTTTTCTGGCAAGCTTGATGCAAGTTTGGGCATTGTCTCCTAAACGTGAATTTCGGGCTTCGTGGGTGGTTACGGTGTGGCGGAATGATTGGCCGGAAACCGTGATAACAGGCACAGGAAGTGTTCGTGAAGCGAATATCGCCAAGCAGAAACAAGAGCTGGTAGCAATTTTTGATTCCTTGAAAGCGGCCGGCATGAATGCGGTTTTTTTCCAGGTGCGCAGCATGTCGGATGCCATGTATAAATCATCGTATGAGCCTTGGAGTAGCTTTCTGACCAACACACGTGGTGAAGATCCGGGCTATGACCCGTTGGCTTATGCCGTGACCGAAGCACATCGGCGAGGTCTTGAATTGCATGCCTGGGTGAATCCTTATCGTTATTCAACTTCTTCGGGTACACATGGAAATTTGGCAACGGATTATTCCAATACACATCCCGATTGGTTAATGGCGAATCCGAAAAATGCTTATGAAAAAATCCTGAATCCGGGTGTGCCTGAGGTTATCCAACGCATAACTGACATTGTGGCGGAGATTGTCCATGACTATGATGTCGATGGGATTGTCTTTGACGACTATTTCTATATCAATGGCGGGACGGATGATGAATCTGACCAAACGCAATATGAGTTGTACAATCCAGATAGTTTGTCGCGTGCCGACTGGCGCCGGCAGAACGTAAACAAAATGGTCAGAAGTGTTTACGATACGATCCAAGCATTGAAGCCTTATGTCAAGTTTGGTATCAGCCCGGCGGGCGTGGCTGCTTCAGATGCAAGTGTGGCTGCCAAATATGATGTTTCGCCTTCGCCGGGTTCCGACTGGCAATATAATGGCATTTATTCCGACCCTTTGGCATGGCTGAGTGAAGGTACAATTGATTATATCTCACCGCAGATTTATTGGACCATAGGTTCCGCCAATGATTATGCGGGTTTATGCACATGGTGGTCGGGCGTAGCCAACAAATTTGGAAAACATTTTTATTCGAGCCATTCCTTGTCCGCTATGACAGCGGGTGGCTTGCCCGAGAATATGACGGTGGCAGAGGAGCGTGTTGCCGTTTCTGCATTGTCCGGCATAGAGCAATGTGCCTTGCTGGATAATCAGGACAAACCCCAGAAACGTATGACAACCCGGTTTTACGGGACAGAAATTGGTGCACAGGTGGCATGCAATCGTGCGGACGATTTGAACGGTGCTCCCGGAAGTGTGTTTTATTCAAATTCAAAAGTTGTCAATACCGACGGATTTATTGCTTATTTGAGGAATCATGTTTTTACCGAGAACGCTTTGACGCCGGTGATAGGTTGGAAAGAAACTACATTGCCCGCACCGGTAACGAATCTTGTAGATGAAGGCGGTGGCTTGTCATGGCAATCCGATGATGTGAATGTACGCTATGCCATATACATGGTTCCTGTTGACAGTATAGGAAATCCCAGCTGTTTTGCCAGTTCGCGTTATTTGTCAGATGTTGTTTATGAGAATGTCTATGAGTTAAAAACAGAATTGCCGGCCGGCATGACTTATGCCGTTTCTGTGGTGGATCGCTATGGTAATGAGTCCGCGCCGGTAGTTTTGGGCATGGCCGGTGGAGATGCCGAATCCGCCGATTTGCTTTATCCGGAAGACAAAGCAGAGGTCCTGATGCCGTGTGTGTTCCGTTGGAGTGCGGTGGATGGCGCAGTTGGGTATATCTGGCAGTTGTCTGAAAATCCAGATTTTGAATCGTTGGTTTGCTCGCGTGAAACGGTTGAGCCGAGTTTTTTCTCTGGTTTGCAGGCAAATTTGAAGGATGGGGTAACTTATTATTGGCGCGTATGTACACGCAAAGCCAACGCTCCGGATGCGTGGTCGGAAACGTTTAGTTGTACCAGTAATATGTTCGGCATTCTCTATCCGCTGAATGGCGCTACAAATGTGGAAACAGAACCCGTTATTCGTTGGGACAGCATATTGCAGCCGGCCACGTATCTTTTGGAAATCGCAAGCAGTGCGGATTTTAAATTTTCCGGGTTGGTTTATACGCAGGAAACGGACAAGGCATTTGCTGTTGTACCGTCCCAGAAACTGTTGTCAGGAACAACTTATTATGCGCGTGTTACGGTGACGACAGAAAGCTATACGGCAATAAGCTCTACAACAGCGTTTACTACCATGACGGCTGAAATTCCTGTGCCGCAGATTATTTCTCCGGTGGACAATTCTGTGGTGCAAGGTAGCAGCCTGGAAATATGTTGGCAAAAACAAAACGCGTTGGCATTCCGGGCTGAATTGTCTTCACAGAACACTTTCCCGCCTCGTAACACGCAACTGAAAAATACGGATGCATATACTTACTGCACTGTTTTCGATGATTTGGAAGCTGGTGTTTACTATGTCCGTGTCAAAGCATTGGGCAACGATGGTTATACGGATCCTTCGGACTACATTACGGTGGAAATGCAAACGCAGACTTCTGTGCAACAAACCGTTTCAGACGGTTTCCAATGTACTTTGTGCAGGCAAGCGGATGCTTACGTGTTGTCTGTTTTACTTGCCGCACCGCAAAGGGCAACCGTCGCCTTATATGCTTTGACAGGTTCGTGTGTATGGTCAGGCAGTTTTGATTTGACTGCCGGTAAACAACATGTGCTCCTGCCTGTGGAAGGCTATGGAAATGGCATGTATATGCTCAAAGTTACTTTGGACGACACACGGTCCAGGATTTTGAAGTTTGTAAAATAAAAAGGCGAATGCCTGATATGATAATCTATTTTTTTAACAACTCAAATTTTTGTTATCATGAAAAAACTAACTTTTTTGATGGCGGCGTTGGCCATTAGTATGGTAACGTTCGCGCAAGGTAAGATTACCTATGAATTGAACGGTGGTGTAACCAACGATGATGGTTGGCAGGACAAAACAGACATGTTGGAGGCTTTTGCAGTAGATTACAATGCTGTTACAGGTAAGAGTGTCTCATGGGGAGCGGATACAAAACCCGGTGATATTCAAGCGACAACTTATGATAAGATGTACGAAATCTTTGGAGATGCAACAGTTGGCACCAAATGGATATGGTTAAAAGATTATGTGATAAAAGTAGCAACGGATGCCAATCATAAAAGTCTTGCATCATTACAAGCGGGTACTAATTCGTATTGGCGTGGGGCAATAGATGGTTTTTTTACCAACTCACAATTTGCCACAGGAGCTTGGAATGAATGTCCTGATTTTTCATCCGCAGGTTTGCCGGAAGCTTTTATCCCCACATGGAAACATGCTTTTGCGGGGCCGGCAGAGTATGATGGCACGGTTGACGTGACAATTCCCGACCCTTATAAGGAAGGTGAATCGTTCCTCGGATGGTACGAAAATGCAGATTTCTCCGGTGAACGTGTGACGGTAATTGCCGCCGGCAGGTCGGGCGACATTACGCTCTATGCTAAGTTTGGGGAGTATATCCCGACTTGTGAGGAAGTATGGGCACTCGGTACGGAAAATGTTGCCACCAAGACGGCTGGAACCGTTACATTCGCATCCGGCAAGAATGTTTATATCCAGGATGCCACGGCGGGTATGTATGTCTATTTTACAGCAGCAGCACCCGAGGTGGCCGCCGGTGATTATATCGTAGTGTCCGGTACAACCGATGAATTTAACGGCCAGTTTGAATTGGCTAATGCTGTTCTGGAAAACAAGACGGCCGGAACCTTGCCGACACCACAAAGTGTAACTATTAGTGGGCTTGTAGCATCTGATTCCGCATATATGTATAAATATGTGGCACTTACCGGAGTTAGGATTGCTAAATACTCGGATAATGACTTGTATCTGACCGATGGTATTGATACGATTCTGGTCTATGGTGTTAAAATGGATATGGAAGCATTCCCGGTTAGAACTCGCGTAAATGCCAACCTGACTGTTTGTACTTATAATGGAACAACCCAGCTGAAAGGTTATGCGGAGAATATAACCCTTGCTCCTTTGGCAGGAAAAGACCCGTACGCATATCCAGACAAAGGCAATTACCAATTTGAAAATAAATGGTTATTTTCCAATGTTTTGGATAACTTTGCAGCAAACAAACTGGGAACGACAGACTATGTACGTGGCATGGCCGCCAAGGATGGAATGATGTACTTTGTAGATAGGGAGAAGAAGTGTTTGGTAGTGGTAGATGGTGCTACTGGCGAGCAGTTGGAACCGATTGCATTGGCCGATAATATATTCACTTATGAACAATATGCAGGAACAGATTCGGCGACGGTAGCTACGGCCGGAACGTTGCCATTCAACGATATCAAAATAGATGGAGCAGGCAATGTCCTGTTGGGCAACTGTATCACTTCTAATTTGGGACGCTTCCAGGTTTGGAAAATAAATTTGGAAGATGGGAGCGGAACATTGGTGATTGACACGGTTTTGGCTGAGATTTCAGATTATGCGGAGGCCAATATACGTTTTGATGCTTTCGGCGTTTATGGCGATGTGGATAATGATGCTATTATCATGGCTTCCAATGCCAATGCCATGGAAGCTTATAAATGGATCATTACTGGTGGTAAAGTTACAGAAGTTTCATTGATTGAATTTATTACGGATGGTGATGAAACTTTGAGCGCATTGGGTAATCCTGGCACAGCTCCGCAGATATTCCCGGTGGATGAGAATTATTTCTATTTAGATGGTAATGAAACCTTACCAGTGTTGTTTGACATGGAAGGTTCCAAAGCAGATGCATTGCATGATTACCCGTCTTTGTTAAATATAAATATGGTTATCGGTGCGGATACGGCAAAATGTTCTTTGAACAAGGGACATAATGGTTTATGTGAGTTCCAAGTTGGTGGTGACTATTTTCTTGTCATGGCGGCGACCAATACTGTAGGGACACCTGCTTCTGCTTTCGCGCTTTTCAAATACAAAGATGCGTCTAAGGCAATGGCTGACATGGAACCCCTGTGGTTCTTCCCGGAAGCCGGAATGGGTGCTTCGACTAACCAATATCGCACAGCAGTGCCAAGCGTGGAAGTAAATGGAAATGTGGCAACGATTTATGTTTATGCTGGTGAAAATGGTTATGGCGTTTATACCATGACAGTACAGCAGACGGCTTTGAGCGAAAATCGCATCGCAGCCTTGAATATCTCACCGGAAGGCTTGTTGTCGGAAACGGTTGCAGAAGTTCAAGTATATGCAGTAAGCGGACAATGTGTATTCGCAGCACGTAATGTAAACGCAGTTTCGGTTGCCGTACCGGGTGTATATGTAGTGAAAGCTGTACGCCAGAATGGTGAAAATGTAATCAAGAAATATATTGCGAAATAAAACAGGCCAATAGCTTGAATTGTGTAAAAAGGTGGTGAGGAATCACCACCTTTTTTGCTAAAACAATTGTTGCTTTGCCGGAAATAATATGTCCTTTTTATCTTGTTCCCATGAAATATAAATACATAACTACTTTTTTCTTTTTTGTCTGCTGGTCTCTGTCCGTTTTTGCCGTCCAATTGGATGGGGTAGATTATACGGTTGATACGCTGCAGCATATTCAGGTCGGACCGGGCAGCTGGTACACGTCAATGCGTTTCATGAAAGTGAACGAGCAAACGGTTAACCGACGTCTGGATGTTTATTTCTTGCATGTCGATGCATCCAATCCGTACATCCGGTTCCAAACCGTGTTGGGACGCGATTCGATTTTGATGGGCGAAGCGCCTTCCAGCATGGCGGCACGCAAGTCAGATGCGAATAATACGTTTTTCGCGGGTACGAATGGCGATTTTTACATAACAACGGGTTATGTCGGTTTACCTACAGGAGGAACCATGTCGGCTTCACAGTTGGCATATACGCCAAACAACGAACGTCCTGTTACAGCAATCGATGTTGCAAACAATTTCCGAATAGGTGCCATGCAATACGAGGGGTTCGTCGTTTACGGAGAGGATACCTGCAGCATCAGCCATGTCAATCATTTGAGGAATGAAAACGAATTGGTGCTCTATAACCGGCATAATGGCCGCGTAACCCGCACGAATGCTTACGGTACGGAAGTGCTTCTGGACCTGGTGGAGGGAGAAACATGGGGCGTGAATAAAACATTACGTGCCAGGGTCGTGAAAGTGGAGAAAAATGTGGGTTCCATGGCCATTCCTGAAAATCAGGCGGTGTTGTCCGGATACGGAGAGGCGCAAACCTATTTGGATGCCTTGGAAACGGGTGCGGAACTTACTTTGGCGTTGAGCATGACGGTTGATGGTGTTGCCGCCGCATATACGGATGCTTTGGGCGGAGACCCGCGTGCATTGATGCTGAAAGGTGGTGTCGTGGAGAGCAATATCGATAATATTTGGAACGAATTGCATCCGCGTACGGGTTTTGGATATACCCAGAGTGGCGATACGGCTGTTTTTTGTGTAGTTGATGGGCGTGGTATGTCGGCTGGATGTACAACCAAGGTTTTAGCGGAATTAATGCAACGTGCAGGAGCCTATACGGCCATTAATTGGGATGGTGGCGGTTCAAGTTGCATGTATGTCAAGGAGTTCGGGCAAGTCAATACGCCGAGCGATGGGACGGAACGTGCTGTCTGCAACGGATTTTTTGCTGTTGCCACAGCCCCTGAAGACAAGGAAATCGCCCAAATTGCAGCATACGAGCCGCGTTTGGAATTGCCGCGTTACGGTTTATTGAAACCTAAATTTCTGAGTTATAATCGTTATGGTTTATTGCTTGATACGGATCTTCAAGGGGTAAAACTCTCATGTGCGCCGGAAGTTGGTGAAATTCTGGAAGATGGTACTTTCTTGGCCACCGGTTCGGCAGGCGGGATAATAACGGCTACTTTTCAAGAAAATATAACCACACAAATTTCGGTGACTTTGATTTCAGATATGGATATTGCCATTCGTCTGGATTCCGTGCTGATGGATAACAGGCGTGATTATGAGATAGAAGTATTGGGTTTGGCTGGCTCGGACACATTGGATATTCTGTCCAAAGCCTTTGAGTGGGAGGTCAGGAATCCTGATGTTTGTGTGGTGGAAGACGGAGTTATACATGCCAAGAGCAATGGCAACACGTATGTTGTGGGCAGGATGAGTGCGGATGCGGAACCAGATTCTTTGAAAGTATGTGTGGAAATTCCAGAAATGACGCCATATAAATGGAGTACGTTTGCCAGCGATGAGAATTGGAATTTGACAAGCACATCAGGATTTAATCCGCAAATAATTTGTTCGGATGGCGAACCTGCCGTACTTCATTTTACTTACGAGGTCGGCCGTGCACCATTCCTCAAATTGGAACGTGAAACGCCTTTGTATGGCTTGCCTGATACCGTACGCCTGGAAATAAATGCTGGCAATGTTGCATTGAAGAACGTTATTGTCGGTATGCGTGCCAATAATAGGTCAGCGAGTCAGACTGGGACATGGACGTTTACCGATATTCCGCAGCAGCAGGACGTTGTTTTGTCCATACCGATTGACCAAGTGTATGCCGATTGGCCTGATTTTGCCATTTATCCGATATGGATGAAATATATCACACTGAATCTGGATGCATCTGGCATGACGAGCAATACGGAATACGATATTGTGCTGAATGGTTTGTCGCTGTGTTACAACGGACTGGAAATTACCTATTTGAACCCGGTACACCAATCCTCTTTACGGGTCTATCCGAATCCTGTCGTGCAGGACATGTTGCACATAACCGGCTTTGATGCCGCGGTTGGGCAATTGTGCTTGTTCGATTTGCAGGGACGCATGGTGCTGGCACAAACGGTTATGGGACAGTCGGTAACGTTGGATTTGTCCAGTCTTTCCGCTGGTACGTATTTGCTACGTCTGGATGCTGAAACGGTGAAAATAGTAAAACCATAATCGTGCTATCCATAAATATGTTCGTATTTGCAATTTCTATGTAAACCGACTAAAAATAAAGGTTATGAAAAATTTTTTGATACTATGCTTATTTTTTTGTGTGTTTGCTGTTAATGCACAAAAGGTCAGTGTGTTAAGTTGTGAATTTGTCCAAAACGGGTTTTATCCTGAGTTGAATGTGGATGGAACCCAAATGTTATTGACTTCGGAAAACTATGCGGGTTTGTCCTTGTTTGATTTGCAACAAGGGAGTTTGATACAGCTCAGCCAAGATGCGGGTGCAGGCTATCAGCCTTTGTTCAGCGCCGATAATTCGACGGTGTTTTTCCGTTCCCGGGAAATCAGGAATGGCTATGGCTATGTGTCCGTGAAATCTTGCGCATTGTCAACTGGTTCTATCCGGGTTTTGTTGTCGCCGCGGCGTGATGTAGGTCGTTTGGTCTCGTATGGCAACGGAGTTTTGTTCAATCAGGGAAACCAGTTGCGCAAAGCGACTTTTGGTAAAACGGCTGTTCCTGTTCCAGCGTTCGTCAGCAATGAAAATCTGGACCTGGTGCTCTACAAAGATGGGAAACGTACGGTTTTGCATCCGTATGCGGAAGAATTGAATTACATCTGGTCTTCATTGTCGCCCGATGGGCAGAAAATATTGTTCAATACGAAATACGGGACGGCTGTTTGCGATTTGGAAGGAAATATTTTAGTGGAGCTTGGCCATTTGAATGCGCCCGTTTGGTTCAATGACAATTTGGTCGTTGGCATGTACGATGTCGATGATGGCCATGTGATAACAGCTTCCTGTATAGCAATGGTATCGTTGGATGGCAAGCTTAACCAACGTCTTACGGATGGGGCTGAGATAGCCATGTATCCTTCCGTTTCGGCGCAAAGTGGTAAAATCGCGTTCAATACTTTGGATGGAAAAATTTATGTGATGACAGTCGCAGTAGAGTAGGCATGTTGTAATAATCTGATAAATATGAACCTATGAAAAAACGTGTTTTATTTCTGATGGGGTGCTCCATGTTGTTTGCCCTTATGCAGGCGCAAGACATGAGCGGTGTGAGAATTTACATCAATCCCGGGCACGGTGGTTACGACAGCGATGACCGTAATATGGTTGTCTATCCATATACTTCTGGCGACCCGGAAGGTTTTTGGGAATCCAAAAGCAATTTGTATAAAGGATTGGCCTTGCGTGATATGCTTGAGGCTGCTGGTGCGGATGTGAAAATGAGCCGTGTTACCAATACGACGGCAGACGATCGGGCCTTGTCGGCTATTGTGGCAGAAGCTAATCAGTATGATGCAGATTTCATGCTGTCCATACATTCCAATGCTGGTGTAACAAATTATGTGTTGATGTTGTATGCGGGGATAGATGAAAATGATACGCATGTTTATCCGACGCCGACACCTTGCTCGGATGAGAGCCGTGCTATCAGTACGGTAATTGCGCAAAATCTGTACAGCAACCAGATTACCTGCTGGGGCGGAAATTACACTGTGCGTGGCGACAAAAGTTTTGGGCGGACAGCCATGGGCTGGAGCGATGGTTATGGCGTTTTGCGTGGATTGGTTGTGCCGGGTGTTATCTCGGAGGGCTGTATGCATGATTATATACCGGAAACATACCGTTTGCTGAATGATGATTACAAATGGCTGGAAGCCTGGCATTTCTTCAAATCGTTCTGTACATATTTCAAGACGGCTGAAATTCCAACGGGCGTTGTTGCCGGTTCGGTACGTGATGGTAGTAATAAAATCCTATTCCCGGAATTTTATAAAATCAAGGGTAGCCGTGATGAGTTGTTGCCTTTGCATGGTGCGCATGTGTATTTAACGCAAGGAGAGGACACCGTGCAGACCTATGTGACGGATACTTTATATAATGGTGTTTATGTATTTAAGGATTTGCAGCCTGGTGAATATCGCTTGTCGGTTGTGGCGGATGATTATTATGAATCAGGCCAGGACATAACCGTGTCGGCGAATGATATAACATATTTCAATTTTGGCATGTCCAAAGTGCGCAGTACGCCGCCAGAAGTTATCGCGTACGAGCCGTGCCCGGCATCGGCGACCGATAGTGTGGAATGTTCAACGGATATTGTGTTGCAATTCAATTGGGACATGGTAGCAGATTCCACCATGGCGGCATTCTCCATAACGCCAGAAGTGGAAGGTACCCTGACTATGGAAAACAGCCAGAAAACGCTCCGTTTCTCACCGAATGGTTCGTTGGAACCGGCCACAAACTATACGGTACGTTTGACGACTCAGGCATGTCATCCTGACACAGCACATCCGAACCATCTCGAACAGGATTTTGTTTTGCAATTTGTGACTAAAAAGCGTGGAAACTTGAGTCTGTTGCAGAGTTATCCATTTGCAGATGCCGTGCAAGTACCGCTGCGTCCTTCGTTTATCCTGATTTATGACCAGAAACTGAATACTTCTTCGGTGCGCAATGCTGTTTCTGTCATGGACATGGCAGGGACAGAAATGACAAAAAATACGCGTTCGTTTACTTATAACAAAGTTGATGAACCTTATGGTCATGTGTCATTCGAGTTGGTGGATGCCTTGCAGCCGGAATCTGATTACAAATTGGTGATTGGCTCGACATTGACAGACAATATTGGAATTATGACAGAAACTACGGTGGAAATTCCGTTCCGGACAGGTAAGGAAACGGAATTGGATGTAACGGTTATAAACGAGCTGGACACCTTGGTTTTTGTCTATGATGCAGCAAAAAGCCGCTCTGTCAATACGGCGTCCGTGTTCCGGAATACGTCTAAAAAACTATATGGTACGGCCTCTAATGAGTTGCGTTATGATTTTGCCGATATGGATGGTGAGGTTTATTATGCAACCACCAATCCGACTGCTGTTTTGGCCACTTCCGATGACATGTTTGGTTTGCATGTGTTTGCCGATTTCTCATTCAACGAGTTGTGGGCGGAGTTTAGCGTCGATGGCGATATCAAGTATGCGAAAGTATGCGATATGGATTATGCCGGCTGGCAATACCATCAGGTGTCGTTGCAAGATGTGATTCCGGAGGGTGTGACTTACCAGTTTGTCGGTTTGAAATTAGTCCGTCAGGACAGTTTCCTGTCGGCAGCCGGCAATATCTATATCGATAATATGACTTTGTGCAAAATTTCGGAAACCTCATTGCTTTGGACGATAGATAAACCTTTGTCGGTTTATCCGAATCCCGCGGCAGATGAGGTTTGGCTGACAGGTACTATAAGTACTCCGGCCGTGTTGCAAATCTATTCGCTTTCTGGCAAATTGCTGAAAAGTGTGAATGCAACCCGTATGGTTGTTCGTGATTTACCGGAAGGAACATATATATTGCGTGCACGGATAAATGGCAGCACATATAGTACGCCATTACTTGTTGTGCATTGAGCTTGAAAAAGCCCATTTGCCCTCGCAAATGCTGATGATAAAAATAGAGTTGACAACGATGATACCGTGTTTTGGTTGGCGAGGGACGGCCAGGACACGGTGTCTGTAAAAATATTTGGAGTAAAGATTTTATATATATAAGATAGACTTGTTATGGTAAAAGTGTCTGTCATATCATTCTGAAAAAATAGTGCGATGTTTGCGAAAGATTTTTGTCTATTGGATTTGATAGATACAGACATTAATGGTTCTTGTTTCATTTTGAACATAAGTTCGGATAGTGCCCCTGAAGTGATTCATGGGCACTATTTTTTGTCTTTCGGCATGGCTGAAGCTTCGCATACTGTTAATACGTTCTCTTTTACTTTGAAACAGACATGGAAACCGGCATATTCGAACGCATAGGTTCGTTCGGGGTCATGTTGATATGCTGGCCGCGGATCTCCGGCAAGTGCTTGCAATAATACATCCGCTTTCTCCGCGGGAATTTTTTGCAACAGTTCGTTAGGGAAATCCACAACCAGTTTATCGTCCTTGTGTGTTTCAGCAAAACCGCCACAGGCGTCAGGGTGGCTGTCTGTGTATGGTAGGTATGGTTTTATGTCATAAATAGGTGTGCCGTTCATCAAATCGGCTCCTGAAACGTGGAGCACGGTTCCATTTTCCACGGTCGGTTCCAAAACCTCTAACCGCACGCATGATAACCCTATCGGGTTCGGGCGGTAGGGTGAGCGTGTGGCGAAAACGCCCATGCGTATATTGCCGCCTAACCGCGGGGGGCGTACCGTTGGAGTCCACGGACGGGGTTCATTCATGGAGAAACCCCACAATAACCAGATATGTGAGAATTGCTCCAATCCGCGGATGGCTTCTTGTTGACGGAATTCCGGCTCAAATATAACCCGTGAACTGAGTTTCTTGATTAACCCGCTTTGGCGCGGCAGGGCGAATTTCGTTGGAAAGTCGTTATAAATGCGCGCAATCACATGCAATGTAATTTCGTCAGTTGGACCCATTGTCTGAAAAACAGTTACTTTATTAATCCATTTTGTTCTCTGTGCGCAAAGTTATGCGAAAAACATGGACAATTCTTCCTTTTTTATGGATATATAGGAAAAATAGCTGCAAAATAGATATATTTGCAGAAAAATAGTAATTGATGAATGCAGCAAATATTCTCCAGTTTTTACGGGAATTGTCATTGAAGAATAACCGGGAATGGTTTATAGAACATAAGGCATGGTATAAACAATGTCGTCAGGATTTTGAGCAGTTGTGTACGGAGTTGATTCGTCGCATAGCGCTTTATGACCCTGAAATAGGGCATTTGCAGGCCAAGGAATGTATTTTTCGGATTTACAGGGATATCCGTTTCTCGGCGGACAAGACACCTTATAAACAGCATTTTGGTTGTTACATTGCTAAAAATGGTGGCCGTAACAGCGACTATGGCGGTTACTATATCCATTTGCAACCGGATGCGTGTTCGTTTTCCGGCGGCGTATGGTGTCCACCAGTCGATTTGCTCCGAGCACTCCGTCAAAGTATGTATGATAATATTGAAGAGTTTCTGGAGATAACCGGAGAGCCTGAATTTAAGTCCATGTATCCAGCGTTGTGGACGACTGATAAACTGAAGGTTGTACCTCGTGGTTTCCCGAAAGACTGGGAATATGCTGACTTGTTCAAATATAAGCATTACTTAGTTGAGCATGAAATTCCTGAGACCATCGCCCAAAGCGACCAGTTGATTGATTATGTTGCCGAATGTGCCCGGGTCGTGGTTCCGTTCAACCGCTTTTTGAATTATACGGTTGACGAAGTGAAAGGATTCATGGAATAGAATTGAAAGACAGTCGCTTATGAAATATTTTGTGTAGCTGTGCCCGTAATCCGATAAAATAGCCTATATTTGCAAAGAACTATAAAATCTTATGATATGATACTTGACCAATTATCAAATGCAGCGCGTTATGAAAGCTGTCATCCGCGTTTTAAGGCGGCGTTCGATTTTTTGAGGAGCAATGATTTGCTGAATATGCCGGCAGGTAAAGTGGAATTGGAAGGGCAAGATTTGTTTGTGAATATACTTGACTTCAAGGGGAAAGAGGAGGAGAATTGTCGCATGGAGACGCATCAGGATTATATAGACATTCAGTTGCCTGTCAGCGGATGCGAAACAATGGGTTGGAAAGCAGCTGCTGATTTGCAGGAAGTTACTTCTCCTTACGATGCGGTTAAGGACATTGCCTTTTTTGCCGACAAGGCAACTACGAAAATCAATGTGCAGGCCGGACAGTTTGCCATTTTCTTTCCGGAAGATGGGCATCAGCCGGGTATCGCCCCAGGCAAGGAATATCGTAAAATCATTGTGAAAGTAAGAGTGTGATACTTGTCTCATAAATATAAAGGTTGAAATTGAAAAACATGAAAAAACTTGCTCTTATCCAGTCCGATCCTTGGTTGGAACCTTATGCAGATGCGATTAACGGGCGTTACCATTATGCATTGGCAACCGAGAAAGCATTGATCGGCAACAACAAAAACTTGTCTGAATTTGCTTCCGGATATTTGTATTTTGGTTTGCATAAAACAGACAAGGGGTGGGTGTTCCGTGAGTGGGCACCGAATGCGACTGCAATCTACCTGATAGGTGATTTCAACGGTTGGAAGAAAACGGAAAAATACAGGCTGAAACCGATTGACAACGGCAATTGGGAAATCAAGCTGGCTCCCGGAGCATTGAAGCACGGGCAATTGTATAAACTCTGGATGGAGTGGAACGGCGGCGAAGGTGAACGGATTCCGGCATGGTGCCAGCGGGTTGTCCAAGATGACCAAACGAAAATATTTACAGCCCAGGTTTGGGATCCGGAGAAACCCTATCAATTCAAGACCAAGAAATTCAAGCCGAATGTGTCCCCGTTGTTGATTTATGAATGCCACATCGGGATGTCGAGCAACGAAGAAAAAGTTTCGACCTACGATGAATTCCGGCGGACGATATTGCCGCGCATAGCCAAGGCTGGCTATAATTGCGTGCAAATCATGGCTATACAGGAGCATCCTTATTACGGCTCTTTTGGTTATCATGTTTCCAGCTTTTTTGCTGCTTCGTCGCGTTTTGGTACGCCGGATGATCTGAAACGGTTGATAGATGAGGCGCATGATATGGGTATGGCAGTTATTATGGATTTGGTACATTCGCATGCGGTGAAAAACCAGGTGGAAGGTCTTGGACTGTTTGATGGAACGCCTTACCAATATTTTCACGATGGTGCGCGGCGTGAACATCCCGCATGGGATTCGCTTTGCTTTAATTACGGCAAGCATGAAGTCTTGCATTTCTTGCTTTCAAACTGCAAATATTGGCTTGAAGAATATAAATTTGATGGTTTCCGTTTTGATGGAGTAACAAGCATGTTATATCGCAGCCATGGCCTTGGTGAGGATTTTAATGGTTATGGCAGTTATTATAATTTAAACCAGGATGGTGATGCAATTTGTTATTTGACTTTAGCTAACAAGTTGATACACGAAGTCAACAAGAACGCTATAACCATTGCAGAAGAGATGAGCGGTATGCCGGGATTGGCTTATCCGATAAAGGGTGGTGGTATTGGTTTCGATTATCGTTTGGCAATGGGAATTCCAGATTTCTGGATTAAATATATTAAGGAAGTCAAAGACGAGGATTGGAAAGCCGGACATATTCTATGGGAATTGACAAATCGTCGGGCTGATGAGAAAACCATTAGTTATGCCGAGAGCCACGACCAGGCTTTGGTAGGGGACAAAACAATTATTTTCAGACTGATAGATGCCGAAATGTACTGGCACATGCAGCATGGGGATAATACCTACATGGTTGATAGGGGCATGGCGTTACATAAAATGATCCGTTTGATTACAGCCAGCACAATTAACGGCGGTTATTTGAACTTTATGGGAAATGAGTTTGGTCATCCAGAGTGGATTGATTTCCCGCGCGAAGGTAATGGCTGGTCGTGCAAATACGCAAAAAGGCAATGGGAACTGGTGGACAATAAAAATTTCTATTATCATGAACTTGGTTATTTTGATGAAAGAATGATCAAACTGATTAAGTCTGTAAAGAAGTTTAATGAATTGCCTATTTGGCAACTGTGGGATAATGAAGGCGATCAGGTAGTGGCCTATCAGCGTGGTGATCTTATTTTCGTGTTCAATTGGAACGGCCAAAAATCTTTTGTTGATTATGGCATTTTGGCACAACCGGGAGCATATAAAACTATTCTAAATACAGATGCCAAGGAATTTGCCGGCTTTGGTCTGGCGGATGACAGCGTAACGCATTTTACGCTGCCAGATCCAGCTAAAACGGCTCCGGGTAAAGAATGGCTGAAACTTTATTTGCCGGCACGTTCTGCTATTGTATTGAAAAAACAATAATTAGCGACGGAATATTTAATCCCCCGAATAAAATTATCCGGGGGATTTTATTAATTATATGAATAGGATTTATACATTTGTGTAAATGATATAACGTTTGAGAAAAAGTTTATGATAGAGATTATTCCTGCAATTGATTTGATCGATGGCAAATGCGTGCGCTTGTCGCAGGGTGATTATGGTCGTAAGATTGTGTATAACAATGACCCTTTGGAAGTCGCAAAACAATTTGAGGACAGCGGTATCCGGCGTTTGCATTTGGTCGATTTGGATGGTGCCAAGGCACAGCATATTGTGAACCACAGGACTTTGGAGCGTATTGCGGCACACACGCGATTGATTATCGATTTTGGAGGTGGTCTGAAATCGGAAGACGATTTGCGCATTGCTTTTGACTGCGGGGCAAAGATGGTTACGGGAGGCAGTATAGCGGTAAAATCTCCAGATGTCTTTGCTTCATGGCTGCAGAAGTTCGGTACAGAAAGGATCATATTGGGGGCAGATGTGAAGGATGAAAAAATCGCTGTAAGCGGTTGGTTGGAAGATACCGGTTTGGGGTTGATGCCTTTTATTGAAAAAAATCGCAGGCAGGGCGTTACAAAGGTGGTTTGTACGGATATTGGCAAGGATGGTATGTTGCAGGGGCCGGCAATTCCTTTGTATCGGAAAATATTGGCAAGTTATCCAGATTTGTATTTGATAGCAAGCGGCGGAGTTGGCTCGTTACAAGATATTTATGCGCTTTCAGAAGCTGGTGTACCTGCCGTGATCATCGGCAAGGCTATTTATGAAGGCAAGGTGTCTTTGGCGGATTTGTCCAAATTATGATACGAAACAAAGGGCACTTCTTGTGGAAGTACCCTGTACTGTGCGTTCTTACAAAATTTTGCGAAAATTATTCTTCGCCTAATTGTAATTTTTGTACGTAAATGGCGTGTATTTTTTGTTCACGTTTTACTACGGATGGCTTTTCAAACGCTTGACGGCGGCGAAGTTCTTTTACGACACCGGTCTTTTCAAATTTGCGCTTGAATTTTTTCAACGCTTTTTCAATGTTTTCGCCTTCTTTTACAGGAACTACGATCATAATGTACTATAAATTTTATTTTTTTATTGCTTCCAAAATTTCAGACCGCAAAGGTAGAAGTTTTTTTTGGATGCACCAAATACTTTGCTGATTTTTTAATAGAGAAATTTTTCTGTATTAAATTTGCAGCCTACATTAAAAATAGCTAATTTTGCGCCTATCATTTTTCGCGTGTAAAATTGAAAAGAACCCGTTGGAAAAGCGGGATGAAACAAACAATAATAATCAACTTAACAAATCAAAGAAAAAATTATGTGGTTAAAGGATTCCTCTATCGGAAGAAAGCTGATCATGTCGATTTCTGGGATTGCACTGATTTTGTTCCTGCTGTTTCATGGAACAATGAATGTGGTTGCAATTATTTCGCCGGATGGCTACAACATGATCTGTGAATTTTTGGGCGCAAATTGGTATGCTCTTGTCGGAACAATCGGGTTGGCGGTTTTGGTAATAGTGCATATTTTGTATGCATTTTATCTGACTTTGCTCAACTATCGTGCCCGCGGTTTTGAACGTTATGCAGTTACTAAAAAACAGGCTGCTGTGGAATGGTCGTCTAAAAACATGTTGGTGCTTGGCATTATTGTTTTATTGGGTATTGGTTTGCATTTGTACAATTTCTGGTATAAAATGCAGTGGGTGGAACTTCGCCACATGATGGGTGCCGATGTGGACGTTTCCAAGGCAACTGACGGCATTGGTTATATCAGCGAGCTGTTTGCTAATCCGGTTTACAGCCTGATTTATTTGGTATGGCTCTGTGCTTTGTGGTTCCATCTGACACACGGCTTCTGGAGCGCATTGCACACAATCGGTTGGAATAATGACATTTGGATGAAACGCTTGCGCGTTATTTCTTACATTCTGGCTACGCTTATCGTGTTGATGTTTGCTGCCGTAGTAATATTTTATTATGGTAGTTCGCTTGCATGTGGAATAGCAGCTTGATGTCGTACCAGGTAATAAAATAGTGTAACTTATTAAACAAGAATTTTATGGCAAAGAAGCAAAATATCATTGACGAAGCGAAAGAAGCTATCCAAAAAGCTGCTGAAACCGTTACGGAAACGGTAAAGGATGTCGTTGAGGATGAAAAAACGCAGAAAATAGTGAAACAAGTAAAGCAAACAGCGGAGAAAGTTGCTGACAAGGTTCAGGAAATAATCGATGCGCCTGAAACAAAAGAAGCGGCCGATGCTTTGAAAGATGCCGCCGGAAAGGTGGCAGATGCGGTTAAGGCTGCGGTCTCCGGCAAATCGGAAAAGATAATAACCCCGAAAGATGCCAAAATCCCGGAAGGCCCGTTGGCTGAAAAGTGGACAAACTATAAAGCACATCAGAAGCTGGTAAACCCGGCCAACAAACGTCGTCTGGATATAATTGTCGTGGGTACGGGACTTGCAGGTGCTTCGGCTGCTGCATCATTGGCCGAAATGGGATTCAATGTGTTGAATTTCTGCATTCAGGATTCACCGCGCCGCGCACACTCCATTGCAGCGCAGGGTGGTATCAACGCGGCCAAAAACTATCAGAACGATGGCGACTCTGTTTACCGGTTGTTCTACGACACGATTAAAGGCGGCGACTACCGCGCCCGCGAAGCGAATGTTTACCGTTTGGCGGAAGTATCCAATAATATTATAGACCAGTGCGTCGCACAAGGCGTTCCGTTCGCGCGCGATTACGGCGGCTTGCTTGACAACCGTTCGTTCGGTGGTGCGCAGGTATCCCGTACCTTCTATGCAAAAGGGCAGACGGGACAGCAGTTGCTGCTCGGCGCTTATTCCGCATTGAGCCGCCAGATTGGCAAAGGAACGGTAAAAATGTATTCACGTTACGAAATGCTCGATGTGGTCGTTATTGAAGGCCGTGCCCGCGGAATTATCGCCCGCAACCTTGTAACTGGACGTATTGAGCGTTTCTTCGGCCATGCGGTTGTGATTGGTACCGGCGGTTATGGCAATACATTCTTCTTGTCCACCAACGCAATGGCCTCCAACGGCTCGGTTGCAATGCAAATCTATCGCAAAGGCGCTTATTTCGCAAATCCGGCTTATGCCCAAATCCACCCGACCTGTATTCCCGTACACGGTGATTTCCAATCTAAGCTGACTTTGATGTCGGAATCGCTCCGTAACGATGGACGTATCTGGGTACCGAAAAAACTGGAAGATGCCAAAGCCTTGCAGGCTGGCAAATTGAAAGGCCGTGATATTCCGGAAGAAGACCGCGACTATTACTTGGAACGTCGTTATCCTGCGTTTGGCAACCTTGTTCCGCGTGATGTGGCTTCGCGTGCAGCCAAAGAGCGTTGCGATGCCGGTTACGGTGTCAATTCGACCGGTTTGGCCGTATTCCTGGATTTCTCGGATGCCATCAAGCGTTTGGGCAAGGATGTGGTTGCAGCCAAATATGGCAACTTGTTCCAGATGTATGAAAAAATCGTGGATGAAAATCCGTACGAAGATCCGATGATGATTTTCCCTGCCATTCACTATACGATGGGTGGTATTTGGGTGGATTACGAATTGCAAACCAGCATAAAAGGTTTGTTCTGCATAGGCGAAGCCAACTTCTCCGACCACGGAGCCAACCGTTTGGGCGCTTCCGCTTTGATGCAGGGCTTGGCTGATGGTTACTTTGTCCTGCCTTATACGATTCAGAACTATCTTTCCGACCAGATTACTGTTCCGCGCATGAGTACGGACTTGAAAGAGTTTGCCGATGCAGAAAAAGCAGTCGAGGCAAAAATTTCCAAACTCATGGGTATTCAGGGCAAACGTTCTGTGGACAGCATCCACCGCGAATTAGGGCTTGTCATGTGGGATTTTGTCGGAATGGGACGTACAGCCGAAGGACTGAAAACAGCTTTGGTGAAAATCAAGGAAATCAAGAAAGAGTTCTGGAGCAATGTGTACATTCCAGGTACGGCCGAAGGGTTGAATGTGGAATTGGAAAAGGCATTGCGTCTGGCCGACTTTATCGAAATCGGCGAGCTTATGGCTCGTGACGCTTTGAACCGTGAGGAATCTTGTGGCGGACATTTCCGCGAGGAATACCAGACGCCCGAAGGTGAAGCTCTCCGTCAGGATGACAAATTCTCTTATGTGTCGTGCTGGAAATATCAGGGCGAAGACCAGGAACCTGAATTGATTAAAGAACCGCTTGATTACGAATTTGTACAAAGGCAGACACGTAATTATAAAGCATAAGACAAACTCAAAACTATCAACAAATTATGGAAAAAACAATAAATATCAAGGTGAAAGTCTGGCGTCAGGCTGGCCCGAAAGCAAAAGGCCATTTTGAGACTTTCGAATTAAACAATATTTCCACAGACAGTTCTTTTCTGGAAATGATTGACGTGCTGAATGAAAAGTTGATCAGTGAACGTCGCGAGCCGATTGCGTTCGACCACGACTGCCGTGAGGGTATTTGCGGTATGTGCTCGCTGTATATCAATGGCCATCCGCACGGTCCAGACGATGAAATCACGACGTGCCAGTTGCACATGCGCAAGTTCAAAGATGGTGAAACCATTACCATAGAGCCGTGGCGTTCCGCAGCTTTCCCCGTGATTAAAGATTTGATGGTGGATCGTCGTGCATTTGATAAAATCATTCAGGCTGGCGGGTTTATTTCTGTGAACACGGGAGGAGTTCCTGATGCGAATGCAATTCCAATTCCCAAGAAAAATGCCGATTTGGCCATGGATGCGGCATCCTGCATCGGATGCGGCGCATGTGTGGCTGCTTGCAAAAACGGTTCTGCCATGCTGTTTGTTTCGGCCAAGGTGAGCCAGTTGGCTTTGTTGCCTCAAGGGCAGGTTGAAGCAGCGCGCCGTGCCAAAGCCATGGTGGCCAAAATGGATGAACTTGGATTCGGCAACTGCACAAATACGGGAGCATGCGCAGCAGAATGTCCCAAAGGTGTCAAACTGAGCAATATAGCCCGTTTGAACCGCGAATACCTGTGTGCCAAGTTAAAAGACTAATGTTCCTTCATAAGTAAAGAATCCCCGCCGGGAACGACGGGGATTTTTTTTTGTTGTTTGTACATGCATAAGATTATTTTCGTTATTGTTGGCACGGTTTCGCTGTTTCTGGGAGTCTTAGGGATTTTCCTGCCAATTTTGCCGACAACACCCTTTTTGTTGCTGACTGCGTTTTGTTACATGCGCGGTTCCCGCACTTTGTATGACAAGCTCATGCGGCACGAACATTTGGGGGCATACATAAGGAATTTCCAGGAGCATAAAGCCATTCCACTTCGTGTCAAAATAATTTCCATCACTGTTTTGTGGCTGACGATAATTTGTTCGGCGTTTTTCTATCTTGAAAACATCTGGTTGCGCATATTGCTGATAGCCATAGCCATAGGTGTTACTATCCATATCTTGTCATATCGTACACTTGGGAAACCGTCGTCAGAAAATGGCGATACGGCTGGAAAAAAGAACGCAAAATAGAAAAATATCAGAAAAACTTTTGTAATCATTCTTTTTTTTGTACCTTTGCGCGGCTTTAAAGAAACCTTGGAATGTCAAAATTTGAGTCTTATAACATAGATTTGAAACAATTGGCGGCGGGGACGCATCTTTTTGAGTATAAACTGGATGACGATTATTTCAGCAAAATAGATAGTCCGGAGGTCCAAAAAGGGAATTTGACAGCCAAAGTCAAAATAACGACGGTCCAAGATTTTTTTACAGTGCTCTTTGAAGTCAATGGAATGATTTTTGTCCCATGCGACCGTTGTCTGGACGATATGGAGTTGTCTGTTGCGGCGAAGGACACCTTGCAGGTGAAATTCGGTGCCGACTATGGGGAAGAAGGTGATGTGATGCTTGTTCCTGAAAATGATGGAACTTTAAATGTATCTTGGTTCCTTTATGAGATGATAGTATTGGCTATTCCGATAAAACATGTACATGCGCCCGGCATGTGTAATAAAGCCATGGCTGCTAAGTTGAAAAAACATATGGCACCAATGACGCTTGATGAAAATGACATTGATTTTGATGATAACGGAAACAATGAAGTAGAAAGGACGATAGATCCGCGTTGGAATGGATTGTTAGATGTCCTAAATGATGAAGAATAAGCAACAACTAACTGCAAATAAATCGGTTAGCAATTTATATAACTTAATACATAAATAAAATGGCACATCCTAAACGAAAACATTCTCATCAGAGAACAGCAAAGAGAAGAACCCATGACAAAGCAGTGGCACCTACTTTGGCTGTATGTCCAAATTGCGGTGCAACACATATTTATCATACCGTATGTGGCGAGTGTGGGTATTACAGAGGTAAGTTAGCTATTGAAAATTTGGCTACTGCTTAAATTAAAGCAGACATTATCAAGCCCTAAACTTCAATTTAGGGCTTAATTTTTCAACAAAACAGAACGATAATGATGACTAATATCAAATCCGTAATCAAAGGAATCGGAGGATACGTTCCCGATTATATTTTGACCAATGATGAATTGAGCCGGATGGTAAATACAAGCGATGAGTGGATTACAACACGTGTCGGAATTAAAGAGCGCCATCTATTAAAAGACCCACATCTGGGGACATCTTATCTGGGAATCAAAGCTGTTGAGGATTTGTTAGAAAGAACTGCTACCAAACCGGAAGATATTGATTTGGTGATTTGTGCGACTTCGACTGCAGATAATGCATTTCCTTCCACTGCTTCGAAAATAGCTTATGGCTGCAATCTGAAAAATGCATTTGCATTTGATATTCAGGCAGCTTGTTCTGGTTTTATAACCGGCTTGACGATTGCTGATGGATATATAAAAAGTGGACAATGTAAAAAAATCATTGTTCTTGGAGCCGAGAAAATGTCAGCTATTGTTGATTATCAACAACGTGAGACATGTCCTCTTTTTGGAGATGGGGCCGGTGCCGCGCTTATAGAAGGTACAACCGAAGATGTGGGCATTATTGATTATATCATGCACACGGATGGAGTGGGTTATCCTCATCTCCACATGAAATCAGGCGGTTCTATCAGTCCGGCTTCGCACGAAACAGTGGATAGACGTGAACATTATGTGTATCAGGAGGGTGCACATGTGTTTAAACATGCTGTTTCGGATATGTCGAATGTTTGTCGGGAGATTTTGAAGAAGAATAATTTGACAGTGGCAGATGTGGATTGGTTAGTACCTCATCAAGCCAATATGCGTATCATTGAGGCCGTTGCCCGTTTGACGGAGATTCCGACTGACCATGTGATCATCAATATCCAGAAGTATGGAAATACATCTGCTGCAAGTATTCCCCTGAGCTTGTGGGACAACCAGGACAAACTGAAAAAAGGTGACAAAATCATATTGACATCATTCGGTGCTGGATTTATCTGGGGAGCCATTTATTTGAAATGGGCTATAGAATAAATAAATAGACTAAACAACATGTTAGACAATTCAAAAGGGCAAGATTCTTCGGGAGGAAGAAGCTATGCCGACCGTGACGGTAAGAAGAGCGGACGTGCGAGGGTTAAAATAACTAGACAAAATGAGCCGATATACAGATCGGACAGGCCAACAGCACCCTCGTCGAATCGTAATTATGCAACAAATGGGGATGAACGTCCTAAACGCTACAACCGGTTTGACAACCGAAGCGATGGGGACAGATATGATCCTCGTAAAAAAAAGGAACGGAATGAATCGTACTCATTCAACAGCAGACGGAATGAATACGGGGACTTTGACGGAGTGCGTGATGTGAAGTTCGACCGGCCGCGTGGCGGAAACTACCGCAACAACGACAACAGGCGTCCGCACATGCCGCGTAGCGGAAATTATGACCCGAATTTCGCACCCCAAAGACCAGTTGAATACAAACGCGAGATAGATCCTGACAAGCCGGTACGGCTGAATAAATTTCTGGCCAATGCCGGAATCTGTTCACGTCGTGAGGCAGATGAATTCATTCAGGCAGGCGTCATAACAGTCAATGATGTTGTGGTAACGGAGCTGGGAACCAAAGTCTTGCCAACAGACAAGGTGATGTTCCATAACCAGCCGGTGCGTTCAGAACGGAAAGTGTATCTGCTTTTGAACAAACCCAAGGATTGCGTAACGACAACCGAAGATACGCATGCACGCAAAACAGTACTTGATTTGGTGAAAAATGCATGCAGCGAGCGAATCTATCCGGTAGGACGTCTGGACCGGAATACAACGGGAGTCCTGTTGCTTACGAACGATGGCGACTTGGCGGCAAAGCTGACTCACCCGAAGTTTGAGAAGAAAAAAATCTATCATGCAGTTCTGGATAAGGACTTGAGCATGGAAGCTTACAATACATTGATGTCGGGTGTCATGCTGGATGATGAACTGGTCAAGGCAGATGCTATTGAGTTCATCAAGGAGAATGACCTGAAACAGGTCGGCATAGAAATCCACTCGGGACAAAACCGCGTTATACGGCGCATGTTCGAGAAAGTGGGCTATAAGGTACTGCGGCTTGACCGTGTCTTCTTTGCCGGATTGACCAAGAAAAATCTTCCTCGAGGCAAATACCGTTTCCTGAGCCAGAAGGAAGTGAATATGTTGTTGATGGGAGCTTTTGAATAAACAAGGAATATGAAGAAAATTAGAGCTGCCGTAGTTGGATACGGAAATATCGGTAAATTTACATTGGAAGCACTGGAAGCTGCTCCCGATTTTGAAGTGGCAGGTATCGTTCGCAGGAATGGTGATGCCAATAAACCGGCAGAATTGGCTGACTATCCGGTGGTAAGGAACATTAAAGAACTGAAAGATGTGGATGTGGCCATTCTGGCAACTCCGACCCGTAGCGTAGAAAAATATGCCAAGGAAATTCTGGCACTGGGTATCAATACAGTAGACAGCTTTGACATCCATACGCAGATTACCTCTCTGCGTCGCTCGTTGGACGAAACCGCCAAAGCATGCAAGGCCGTATCTATTATTTCTGCCGGCTGGGATCCGGGAAGCGATTCAGTCGTCCGCACCTTGCTGGAAGCTATCGCACCGAAAGGAATTACATACACAAACTTCGGTCCGGGCCGTAGCATGGGGCATTCAGTAGCAGTACGTGCCATTCCCGGTGTGAAGGATGCTTTATCCATGACTATTCCGGTAGGTACAGGTATTCACCGTCGTATGGTATATGTAGAACTGGAAGAAGGAGCCGATTTCAAGACGGTAGAAGCGGCTATCAAGTCGGATGCATATTTCGTGAACGATGAAACTCATGTTATCCAGGTTCCTTGTGTTGACGATTTGAATGATGTAGGCCATGGAGTAAATCTGGTTCGTAAGGGTGTTTCCGGAAAAACTCACAACCAGCTGTTCGAATTTGATATGAAAATCAACAATCCGGCATTGACTGCACAGGTTCTGGTATGTGTGGCCCGTGCTTCCATGAAACAGCAGCCAGGTTGCTACACCATGATTGAAATTCCGGTAATCGATTTGCTGGAAGGCGACCGTGAAGAACTGATTGCTCATCTGGTTTGATTTCCAATATTTTTGATTTGTGATAGGGCAAGGCTGCTTTCCGTGTTGGGAGGTAGCCTTGTCTTATTCGTTTGTCTGCCGGTGTGGCAATTTTTCGGATTATATCGCGTTATTGATTAATTATGAAACGATTTCTTTTTTCTGTGTTTTTGTCCTGCGTGTGCGGATTAAGCGTTTTTGCCGCACGTTTGAGTCCGGATGCACAAATCAGCCTGATTACCTGCACACCGGGTAATGCCTTATACACCATGTTCGGACATACGGCCATACGTGTTTTTGATCCGGCGGTTCCGACAGATGTCGTTTTCAACTATGGAATGTTCAGTTTTTATGCTGATCATTTTTACAGCCGTTTCGTAAAAGGAGAAACGGATTATGAGTTGGGAATCAACTCCATGAATTCATTCAGGCAGGAATACGCGGCAAACGGACGTGCTGTTTATGAACAGGTGCTGAATCTGACGCAAAATGAAAAAGAGGCTTTGCTGGATGCTCTTCTGGTGAATTACCGGCCGGAAAACCGTGTGTACCGTTATAATTTCGTATATGACAATTGTGCAACAAGGCCCTATTATCTGATAAAGGAAAGCTTGCAAGGAACATTGGAAGCACCGGACTTTGCAGCCCGGCGGGATACTTATCGTCATATCATAGATCACTATACGGGCAGCACATCCTGGGCCGCGTTCGGCATAAACCTGATATTCGGTAAAGATGCAGACCGGATAATGACAACTGAACAACGGTTGTTCTTGCCGGAAGAACTGATGAATTTTGTCTCGGAGGCGACCATACAAAATGGCACCGCAAAGAAGAAACTGGTTGATTGGGAACAGACCGGCGTGTTTCAGGTGCCGGAGTGTGGCGGAATTGGCATGCCGCAAATTGTCGTGATTCTTGTCGTCTTGTTTACCATCCTGCTGTCAATATGGGATTTGCGTCGTGGCAAGATAGCCTGGTGGTATGATGCATTGTGCTTTTTGTTGTATGGTTTGTTGGGAACGCTCATGTTTTACCTGTCGTTCGTGTCGTTGCACCCGCTTGTCAAGCACAATTTCAACTTGCTGCTTCTGAACCCGCTTATGTTCATTCCTTTTGTGCTGTGCCTTTTCGGCAAGGGAAGGAAAATACTGGCCCGCATACATTGGATATTTCTTGCTTATTATATGCTGTCGTTGGTTGTGTGGCTCTGTTCCGGGCAGACGAAACATGCTTTTGCATGGATAGTTGTGGCTCATCTGTTACGGATAGTCTTTGTCTGGCATACACCACGGAAAATCCGTAGTTCATTCTCCCGGACATCCAAGGCTTTGGTTGTCATGGCTGTTGCATGCCTTTTTCCTGTTATTGCAACGGCGCAGGCTACACAGTCGGTTCCGCGCTTGTTGGTCACAGTGGTTGTTGATGGCTTGCAACGTCAGAATCTGGAACGCCTCGAACATTATCTGGGGCAGGGTGGACTGCGCACATTGTTGCAGGAAGGTTCGTGTTTCTCTTATGTCTGTTTTCCGCAAACCGTGAACGGAGGCGTGGAAACTGTTGCAACCATCTGTACCGGTACGGTGCCTTATTATCATGGAATCATGGGAGATTTTGTGTTTTGCCCGCAGGAACGTTCCGTGCACCATAGCCTGACTGCCGGTGAACATAGCGGAATAGGAACGGATGAAGACATGTCACCGAAAAATCTGCTGGCTACTACATTCGCGGATGAACTGAAACTGGCCTATGGAAAGGAATGCAAAATATATGCAGTAGGAGTAGATGCAGCGGAAACGGTTGTGCTGGCCGGACATAATGCAAACGCCGTGGCATGGCTGGATGACAAGGAACTGCGATGGGCAAGTACCAATTGTTATGCGGAAGGCCTTCCTGCGTCTGCGGATGAAATGAACATGAATGGCCGATTCATGCAGATGGCAGGGCGTGAGTGGACTCCGCGTATGGATTGCAGCCTCTATCTGTCGCCAACGGAAAAGGAATTGAAGAATGGATTCGCTTACCAGCCGCTGCAACAACAGGGCAATGCGGATGCACCCATCCTGAAAAAGACTCCGTCGGCCAACGCCCTTGTTATCGAACTGGCTTTGAAAATTCTGGAGCAGGAACATTTGGGCGATGATTTGAAACCGGACATGCTAATGCTGCATCTGACAACGGAAACACCTGCCGGAACGGGTGATATGATTGCTACGGCAGAGCAGGAAGATATGTACATGCGTCTGAATCAGGATCTGGGCCTTTTCCTGGACCAGCTTGTCAAACGTGTCGGAAAGGATAATTTGTTGGTCGCTCTGGTCGGTAAACCCAATGCCGGCTATGGAACTGCCAGGCTCGAAACAAATGGTATCCCGGCCGGATATTTCAATACGGAACGTTCCGCCGCCTTGATTAATACGTATTTAATGGCTTTATACGGACATGAGCGTTGGATTGATGGCTGTTATGACAATCATATTTATCTGAACCGCATATTGATTGAACAACGTAAAATGGACCTGGAGAAAATACAGGAGCAGGTTGCCTGTTTCTTGATGGAATTCGAGGGTGTGCAGACTGCCTATACGGTTTCACAATTGCGTGCATTGGCTCCGGACGAATTGGACAGGAGTAATAAATTGCAGAATTCCTGCCATATAAGAACGTGCGGCGATGTGATGTTTACGCTCCAGCCGGGCTGGGTCGTTGCTGATGAACAGAACCGGCCAATTGACCGCATACAGGAAATGAACCCTACCGTACCGCTTTTTTTGTGGGGAATGAATGTCGGAAACCGTCGTGTGGATGATATGATTTCGGCCACGGAGATTGCTCCTTATCTGTGTCGTCGCATGTCCGTTCCTTTTCCGAATGCTTGTCTTGGTCAGGAGAGCATAACAGACGGCACGCGGCAGTGATTATGAAAATCATGTAAATATAAAAGAGCCGGCAAGGTTTCCTGCCGGCTCTTTTATTGCTGGTACAAAACAGTACCCGGGATTTTCTTATTTCTTGAAATAACGGTTGAACAATCCTTCGAAACCTTTGCCATGGCGGGCTTCATCCTTGGCCATTTCATGTACGGTGTCATGAATGGCATCCAGGTTCAACTCTTTGGCGCGTTTTGCAATGCGCATTTTGTCGGCGCAGGCTCCGCTTTCGGCATTCATGCGTTTTTCCAGATTGGTTTTCGTATCCCAAACCACATCGCCAAGCAATTCTGCAAATTTGGCGCAATGTTCGGCTTCTTCCCAGGCATAACGTTTGAATGCCTCGGCAATTTCGGGATAGCCCTCGCGGTCGGCCTGGCGGCTCATGGCCAAATACATGCCGACTTCGGTAGCTTCGCCCATGAAGTGAGCATTGAGGTCCTTGATCATCTCATCATCACAACCTTTGGCTACGCCAATGACGTGTTCCGTTACGAATTCCAGTTGACCCTCAACCAGTTCGGTGAACTTGCTGCCGGGTACGCCGCATTGCGGGCATTTTACAGGAGGTTCTGTTCCTTCGTGTACATAACCGCACACGCTGCAAATGAATTTCTTAATCATAATCTTAAAACTTTTAATTGTGAAACTTATGTGTTTTGTGTCGTATAAAAATATCTGATCCTCACGCCGGCCTTTGGTCGGTTATTTCAACAAACTTGCTTGCCGGTTGCTTGCATTTGGGGCAGAATTCCGGCGGGTTTTCTCCTTCGTGGATATACCCGCATACTGTACATTTCCATTTTTTCATATGTCCATTTTTTTTCAGGTTGGATAGTTTTAACGGCATTTGCACGAATGGCATATGCCATAATATGATATTTCTACTTTATGTATCTCCTTGCCGCTTGATTCGGGCAAGGCAAATATTTCTTCTTCCGGGAAAAAATCTTCTATTTTTCCACAACAGCTGCAAATGAAATGTGCATGTGGCTGAATGCAGCCATCAAACCGCTGGTTCTTCTCATCCAGACTCAGGTTTAAAATGATGCCGGCATCGGAGAACAGTTTGAGCGTGTTGTATATTGTTGTTTTCGACAGGGTCGGCATGGTTGCCGACAAGCCTGCGTAGATTTCATCGGCCGTCGGATGCGTATGGTTTGTCAACAAATAGTTAAGAATCGCAATGCGCTGTACCGATGGTTTAATGCCGTGATGCTGCATTCGTTCTATAATCGTATCTTGTTGTTTCCTTACCACTTTTGTATTCGTTACAATTTTGTTTTCGTTGCAAAATTAGTCGATTTCCGATAACCGTCCAAGAAAATAAACATAATTTAATACAGTTTCTGCTCGTATGCATACAATGTGTTTATATTCAATAATTTGTGCTGTTGTACAAGTTGTCTGAAATATTAGGAAACATAATCTGTTTATAAAAAAACGTGTAATTTACATCAAAATGGTTTGTCTATTAAAAAATTTTTGTACATATTTGCAAAAGCAATAGCCCAAAAAAGATGTTGCAGTTTTCAAAATTGTTAGTTAATTTTGCGCCAACATTGACTGACATGGGAAATGTAAGTTTATTCTCGTTAAGTGAATCTGGATAATTCTTTTTGAAGGGGGATAAGCGGACATCTTTCTGCATATGTTATATGCGTGGGCTGTTGCTTGTTTTTCTTCAAGGCATATTCCAGAGCCAACTTAACGGAATGAGCGTAGTCCACGCTTTTTTAGCCTGTTTTTTTTCTTTTCTTTGGTTTCTCCTTCGTTTGTTGCCCTTTACGCTGTCCGTATCCATGATGTAAGGAGCGGTCCGGCTTTTTTTGCGGACAGTTTCCTGCTTATATGTCTGGCTCTTCGGCAAGCAAAAGAGGCTGCGTCTGTTTGAAGTGACCCCCAAAAGTTAGACACAGCCTCATGTTGTTTTTATGTTTTTTGTGGACTAAAACATTGGTACAATGTATTTTGTCAGCAGATAACCTCCAACAACGAGCCATACATACAATAGTCCGGCCAGCAGGAAAGGTTTGGCGCCCGCCTGTTTGAATTTGTCTATGCTTGTTTCTGTTCCAAGGGCGGTCATGGCCATGGTCAGCATGAAAGTGTCTGCATATTCGATTGCTCCGTTCAGTGGAATCTCCTTGACGCTTTCAACGCCAAGCATGTGCTGCAGCAATGTATTCAGGCAAATGATTCCGATAAATCCGAACGCGAACCAGGGAATGGTGATTTTGCTTTTTCCCTTGTATGCAATGGCTTCTTGCCCTTCGTTTCGTTTGCGGCCGCCCAATGCAAATCCCATGATGACAAGTACCGGTGCCAGCATCATGACGCGTATCATTTTGGTGATGGTCGCCGTGCCTGCAATGCCGAGCGTATCCGTCGGGTCCATGGCGTTACCGGCTCCGGCCACGTGTGCCACTTCGTGCAGCGTGCTCCCTGTGTAGATGGCGGTTCCGGTGTCGCCAAGTGCGTCCAGCATGCCTGTGCGATACATAATCGGATACAAGAACATGGAGATTGTTCCGAATATGACAACAGTGGATACGGCAATGGCTGTCTTATGGCTTTCGCATTTAACAACCGGTTCGGCACCCAACACCGCAGCGGCTCCGCATATCGCACTGCCGGTGGCGGTCATCAAGGCTGTGTCTTTGTCCATTCGCAGCAATTTGCCCAATCCGATACCTAAAAAAATCGTACCTGCCACAACGATTGTGTCAATAATGATGGCGGGTAGTCCGACGGCGGCAACCTGTGTCAAAGTCAGCCGAAAACCGTAAAGGACGATACCGGCACGCAAAATCTGCTTGGTGCAGAATTTTATGCCGGGAACCCATGTCTCAGGGAGTTTGTTGCGCAGACTGTTGGCATACAGCATGCCCAGAATGATTCCGATGATCAGCGGACTGAGCGAAAGGCTTTTTACAAATGGAATTTCTGCCAGGTAAAAGGCAGCAAAGGAGAACAGGGCTATCAGCAAAATGCCGTGAATGGTGTTGGCGCGGTTTTCTTTGTCGAACATATCTTTTGTTTTTTGTGTTTGTTTTCCGTCTGCAAAAATACATGGTTCGGACTCGCCAACCTATTCACTTTTTTTTATGGATTATAACCGGAAGTAATGGCAGGCAGGAGCGGCGGTTTATTCCGGCATTTGATGTTTTCCTGTCGGCGTGAAAACGGCGCATGAAGGACGATCTGCCGATTGTCCTTCATGCGCCGCCAATGTGTGGTGTTGCCCGGGCTTATTTGATTTTTATCGTGGTAATCGGTTGCTGTTTGACGGTATCGAGCGGAACAGCCTGGTAGCGCGTGCGTCCGAAATCGATATTGGTGAGGTCAAAGCAACGGATGGCGCTGTTGTGCATGGTACGGTAATAAATTTTCCGGTTTTTTATGTCCGTGGCCGATGTCCATTGTGTGGCGCTTGGGATATTGGCCGGTACATGCCCTGCGGGAAATTCGACACCAGTCGGGATGTCGAAATTATTCAGGATTTGGAAGCATTGCAAAACGGTTTCTTGTGCAGTTTCCTGTTGCGGTGCAGTGGCTTGGTAAAATGCAGCCCTTACAAACCGCGAGGGTGGGGTAACATCGCCGGGCAAACCTAAAAATCCGCTTCCAGCTCCGAATGGTTGCAATTTGGCTGCACCTAAATTTTGTGCGGGTGCACTGCCTGGAAACAAATTCACGTAGTTGTTCAGGTTGGTCAGTTGCCATTTGAAGTCGGGCGAATTGGTCAGTACACCCAACGTGTTTTCATAAAAAACAGGCTTCTCGTCTATGATTTCCAGCACGATTTGCCGACCGCTTTTGTCAGAAAAACGCCAGTGCACGGTCGATGCGCGTGGGTCTATGGCAACCACATGTATTTTACTGACAGCTTCTTTAACTTCATCAACAGTGGTGCATTGCCCTAATAACCACGGAACAAGTTGCAGGTCGGCGATACTGCGGTTTTTCTCGGCGGGCTTATAAGTTTCGTATTTGCCGTAGTTGGGGAAATAGAACAAGCCAGCGGAAAGTCCTGCCTCATTCAGCCCTTCGGCAATAAATTCCTTTTGCTCGACGGCAAAGCCTACATAGCCGTATTTGGCAGTAAATTGCATGCCATTTTGCCCGCCGGGGATGTAGGATTGTTGTGTGTATCCGCGCGGCACAACGATGTATTGGCTGTTCAGGTCGCTTCCGCCCCATTCAATGGTGCGTGCAAGGATATGTGTGCTGTCTTTGGCGGTCAAGGTTATGCCTGTGCAAGCCAGGGCAGTTTGGGTTACGGCAGCCGTTGCGGCAACCAATAGCGTACTAATTTTTCGTTTCATAGAAAATAAATTTGAATTTGATAATGATTTTTTTTGCGTCGAATATAGCAGGGAACCTTCCCTTGTGGTTTAACGGGTTGTGCTGCCTGCCATGCGCATGACTACCGAGCGTGGCAAAAAGCGTTCCATAAATGTGTTGAAACGATTGCCGAATTTGTGAATGGCTAATGGTTTGCCGCGCATAAGCATTTTGTAGCCGTATTCGGCAACATCGTGGGCTGTTGCTTGTGGCAGGATTCTGGCTTTTTGCAGCGTATTTTGCGTGTTGGCCCTTTGGTGGAACTTGCTTTCGGTTACGCCCGGGCATAAGGTGGTTACGGTTACGCCCGTACCTTTCAGTTCAAAATTGACGCTCTCGGACAGGCTCAATACGAACGCTTTTGTGGCGGCGTATGCCGCCATATATGGTACAGGCTCGAATGCGGCTGTGCTGGCTACGTTCATGATGCGTCCATGGCCGCGGGCTTTCATGTCGTGCGCAAACATTTTTGTGAAATAGGCTAAGCTGATCATGTTTAGTTGCAGCATGTTGCGTTCTTGTTCCCAATCTATTTGCGTATATTCACCGCTGGTGCCGAAACCGGCATTGTTTATGGCAATGTCGATGGCAATATTTCTATGGCGCAAGTCGTGGTAAATAAATTCCGCATTGTCCGGCTGGCTGAGGTCGCTGGCATAGTAGGTTATGTTTTTATATTTTTGTTGGATGGCGTTCAGTTTGGATTCATTGCGTGCTACAAGAACCAAATCGTACTCTTTTTCGGCGAAGATGCGCATCAGTTCATAGCCGATGCCTTCGGTGGCACCTGTGATAAAAACGGTCATAAATATTCTGATTAAAGGTTATGCTGGCAAAGATAACAAACAAATCCAATAATCTTATTGTTTTCAAAAATTATTTGTGCTGGTTAATATCAGGCCATAGGCGATATGCAGCAGGCGGGAAACAAACCATATATATCATACAGATCTCCTTTTTTTTGCGTGGTAATAAAGCAAGGAATGTGTTAAAAAAAATTACTAATGTAAAATTTCCAAACAGTGCGCTTGCCTGTATGAAGTTTTATTTCCTAACTTTGCCACATCTATTTATGTAACGGGGAATAACCTTGGTTATCTAAATACTAAAAAAAACAATACTAATTATTAATCATTTACAGTAAAACATTATGAAAAAACTTTTATTTTCTTCGTTAATGCTCGTTATGGCAGTATTAACTGTTTCGGCTGAAGCCACCAAGTTGACGGCAACAGCTTCCACTAATATGTCAACGTATGGATCAAATTACATTCAAAATGTAACGGATGGTAATTCTTCTACTGTCTTTTATTCGAATGGAAATCAGGAAGCTGGCCAATACATTCTGTTGACGTTGGATAATACGTATCAGATAGGTACGATAACTGTTGTTTTTTCGACAGGTGATAAGCCTTTTGCATCTAAGATACAATATTCAACGGATAATAATACATGGAATGATGTCACTGATGGAACTGTTGATGCCTCCGGTTCATCTTTTTCCTGTGATGCAAGAGGTGTGGATGCACGATATGTAAGGCTGTATCTGACAGAGGGTGCAGGTAGTTGGCTACAAATTGCCGAGTTTGAAGTTTACACAGTGGATGTGACTAAAACGGCAACACCGGAATTTAATCCGGGAAGTAAAGAATTTGAAATGGGAGAATCCGGAGCAACAACAGGCATAACGATAACTTCGGAAGAAGGCGCTACCATATATTATACGCTGGATGGGACAGAACCTACGATAGACTCACAATCCATTCAGCATGGCGGAACCGTTTCCGTTCCGATCGATGACTGGACGGTAACTACAACCATAAAGGCGGTAGCAAAAGCAGGATATAAAGAGCTTAGCAATGTCGCTACAGCTACATATATGGTGCAATCCCCTTATTGCCAGCCGAATGTTCCCACAAACGGAACGAATGCAAGTTATGTCGGCCAGATAGTTACACTTACAACCACGGGAGCACAAGTGAATGCAAATTGGAGCAATCCAAAAGATGGGACAACTGGAGATGATTTTGACAATAGGCTCAACGGTTATGTTGGTGTTATAGGAAATACATTTACTGCAGAAGCCGGCCAGACTGTTACGCTTAACATTACCAGCGTAAACACAAACTGGGGTGCCATACGCGTGTATGTGGACCTGAATGGAAACCAGATATTCGATGACGGTGAAAATATTGCCCGCGTAGGAACAACAACTGATAATTCCGATACAAAAGCTGTGAACCAGGAATTTACCATAGATGCTGCTACACAGCCAGGTATATATCTGATGCGTGTATTCTATGTGGCACGTTCAACAACGGGTGATGTGGAGTTTAATATTACGGATCCTTGCGGAACATATGCTCAAGGCGGATATTATGATTTTGCATTCAATGTGGTGGAACCGACCGTAGTAACCCATACGGTAACAGTAGAACCGGCTGCAACAGGAGAAGGTACGGTAGAATATGCTATAGCAGATGGTGAAAAAACTGCTGTTGACAGTGAGGCAGCTGTTCAGGTTACTGCCGGCCAAACCATAACTTTGACTGCCACGGCAGCTACCGGTTATAAGTTCAGCAAATGGGTTAATGGTGAAGGAACAGAACTTTCCACTGACAATCCGTTTGTTTACACCCCGGACGCTGATATAACAATCAGTGCTGTATTTGCAAGAGATGAGGCAACCGGTTTGTTGGAAAATGTTGCATCCCGTTTCAGTGCAATAGTTGCAGGCAATTGCATAAAAGTTTCCGGCGTTCCGGCAGGTGAAATAATTAATGTTTATACGGTTAATTCGGTTTTGGTTGCCAGCACGGTGGCTGCTGAAGGTGTAAATGAAATTGTTGTTCCTGCACAAGGCGTATTGCTGGTTAAGGCAGGCAGTCAAGTTGTCAAAGTGATGAAATAATACTTCGGACTTTTATATGATAAGCAAGAAGAGGGAAAAATTTTCCCTCTTCTTTTTTTTGAGCCAATTTTTGCGGAATTATACACACTTTGGAAAACAATTCCTATTTTTGTTTCGGCAATTATAAAGACGAACTTATTGAATTGTCTTTGGCTGAATTTTTAAACGAAACAGAATAGTAGTTATATGGAAAAATTCCATTCCTAAAAATTAGCGATCCATCTGGTGCTTATCAAGGTCCTAAATATTTCAGCTACAACGGGAAAACGTTGGATAAGTGGCGAAAGGATAGGGGGTTATGAAGTTCAAATGGTTACAAATAAAAAAAGCGTGAAATGTTAATTTCACGCTTTTTCTATTGATGTGAGCTTCTATTGTTTAGCTTATTTCACTTCCTCAAAATCCACATCGGTAACATTGTCGCCGCCGTTGTTGTTTTGCTGTGTATTTGCGTTATTGTCAGCTTGCGGCTGTGCATTACCGGCTTGTGCATTCTGTGCGTTGTACATTTCCTGGCTGGTAGCTTGGAACGCATTGTTTAGTTCGTTCATCGCAGCTTCGCAGGCGTTGGCGTCTTGAGCCTTGTGGGCATCTTTCAGTTTGTTCAAAGCCGCTTCGATAGGAGCTTTTTTGTCGGCCGGAATCTTGTCGCCGATTTCCTTCAACTGTTTTTCCGTCTGGAAAATCATGCTGTCGGCCTGGTTCAGCTTGTCAATACGCTCTTTCTCTTTCTTGTCGGCTTCAGCATTGGCTTCCGCTTCTGCTTTCATACGTTTGATTTCTTCGTCGGTAAGGCCAGACGAAGCTTCGATACGTATTTTTTGCTCTTTGCCTGTGGCTTTGTCTTTGGCCGATACGTTCAGGATACCGTTTGCATCAATATCAAAAGTTACTTCGATTTGCGGTTCGCCACGACGCGCCGGCATGATTCCATCCAAGTGGAAACGTCCGATTGTCTTGTTCTGCGCAGCCATAGGACGCTCGCCTTGCAGTACGTGGATTTCCACAGAAGGCTGGTTGTCGGCGGCCGTCGTAAAGATTTCCGATTTCTTGGTAGGAATCGTGGTGTTGGCTTCGATCAACCGCGTCATTACACCGCCCATGGTTTCGATACCCAATGACAGAGGAGTTACATCAAGCAACAATACATCTTTTACATCACCGGTCAATACACCGCCTTGAATGGCAGCACCAATGGCCACAACCTCATCCGGATTTACACCTTTTGAAGGAGCTTTTCCGAAGAATTTTTCAACGGCAGCCTGTATGGCAGGAATACGTGTCGAACCGCCAACCAGAATAATCTCATCGATATCTTTTACGGTCAACCCGGCATGTTGCAGGGCTGTTTTGCACGGCTCGATTGTACGTTGGATCAGGTCGTCAATCAATTGCTCGAATTTGGCACGTGTCAGCGTGCGAACCAGGTGGCAGGGCACACCGTCAACCGGCATGATGTACGGCAGGTTGATTTCTGTCGAGGTTGTGTTGGACAACTCGATTTTGGCCTTTTCCGCAGCTTCTTTCAGACGTTGCAGGGCCATTGGGTCTTTGCTCAAGTCTGCTCCGTGGTTGTCGTTCTTGAATTCCTGAACCAGCCATTCAATGATACGGTGGTCGAAATCATCACCGCCGAGGTGCGTATCGCCGTCGGTCGATTTTACTTCAAATACACCGTCACCGAGTTCCAGTACGGATACATCGTGTGTACCGCCACCGCAGTCGAACACGACGATTTTCATATCCTTGTTCGATTTGTCCAGACCGTATGCCAAAGCGGCAGCCGTAGGTTCGTTCACGATACGGCGGACGGTCAGTCCGGCAATTTCACCGGCTTCTTTAGTAGCCTGACGCTGTGCATCGTTAAAGTAGGCTGGCACTGTAATGACAGCTTCCGTAACTTCTTGGCCAAGATATTCTTCTGCTGTTTTTTTCATTTTTTGCAAAATGATGGCAGAAATTTCCTGAGGAGTGTACAGACGGCCGTCAATATCCACACGGGGTGTGTTGTTGTCGCCGCGCACAACTTTATATGGTACACGTGCGATTTCCTTGTCCAGACGGTCGTATGTTTCACCCATAAAACGTTTGATGGAGAACACCGTTTTGGTCGGGTTAGTAATAGCCTGACGTTTGGCAGGGTCACCTACTTTACGTTCGCCGCCATCCACGAATCCGATTACGGACGGGGTTGTCCTTTTACCTTCACTATTAGCAATAACGACTGGCTCGTTGCCTTCCATTACAGCTACACAAGAGTTAGTTGTTCCTAAATCGATTCCAATAATTTTTCCCATAATTGTATGTTTTAACTGTTATTTTTTCGTTTTATTTTTGGCTGCTCTTTTAAGCAGTCGCCTCGTGTTAGTCAAACCTCGTGCCATATAAAGAATGGTTTGATGTCTACTGACAAATCCTGCCAAAAAGGCATAATATATATTCCTTTTTTTGATGAGTAGGCATGACATCTGTCAATATTATCGTATTTTTGCAGGCATAAATCAGGATTTATGCTTACATATCTTTCCATAGGAACAAATTTGGGAAACAAGCAAGCCAATATAGAGCGTGCTGTAGTCTTGATAAATGAACGTGTTGGTAAAGTCGTGCGCCGTTCTTCTGATTTTGTTTCGGAGCCATGGGGGTTTATATCAGAAAATACATTTTTGAATATAGCTCTTGCGGTAGAAACGAAATTGCAACCGCTTGAACTACTGGCAGCCACTCAGGGCATCGAACACATAATGGGGCGTACGTATAAATCGGTCGATGGACACTATGCAGATAGAATTATCGATATAGATATATTATTGTATGGTAATGAGATGGTAAATCTTCCTGAGCTAAAAATTCCGCATCCACATATAGAAGAACGTGATTTTGTGCGTATCCCTTTGTGGGAAATAATGAGGTAGCTGATTTCAAATGGTTTCTGGTGGAAAATGGGGACAAAATAAAAAAGCAAATACCGTTTTTGACAGCATTTGCTTTTTTGTGACCCCGGAGGGGCTCGAACCCTCGACCCATTGATTAAGAGTCAATTGCTCTACCAGCTGAGCTACGGAGTCATTCTTTTCCAAAACGGCTGCAAATGTACAATTAATTTATGATTTTCCAATCATGTGGGAAAATTTTTTTTGAACAAAAATGTAGAATGTTTTTTTAAGATATTTGTAATCAATCAAATGAGGAGTAAAAACAATTATTTGTAAAAAATAAATATTAAAGCCATAAAATCAGGGGAAAAACGTTATCTTTGCCGTCCAAAATGTCTATCATCAATAATCTATTATGAAACCGACTTTATTTGTATTAGCTGCCGGAATGGGTAGCCGTTATGGAGGTCTGAAACAATTAGATGGTCTTGGTCCGAATGGAGAAACAATTATGGATTATTCAGTCTATGACGCTATTAGGGCTGGATTTGGTAAGCTTGTTTTTGTTATTCGGGAAAGTTTTGCCGAAGATTTCAAAAAGATTGTTCTCAGCAAGTTTGAGGGTAAGATTCCATGTGAAGTGTGTTTCCAATCGTTGGATAAGATTCCGACGGGTTGTACTTACAATCCGGAACGTGAAAAGCCTTGGGGGACAAACCATGCCGTTCTAATGGGAAAAGATGTCATTCATGAACCATTTGCGGTTATTAATGCGGATGACTTTTATGGTAAGGAATCATTTCAAGTGTTGGCTGATTTTTTAAACAACCTTGAAGGCAAGAAGAATGAATATTGCATGGTGGGTTATCGTGTTGGCAATACACTTTCGGAGAGTGGAGCTGTAAGTCGTGGTATTTGTGTGACCAATGCAGAAGGTTATTTGACAAATGTTGTGGAACGTACGCACATTGAAGACCAAGGAGGTAAAATCATTTTCAAAGATGAAAATGGTCATGATGTAACGATTGCGCCAGACACACCGGTTTCTATGAATATGTGGGGATTTACCCCAGATTACTTCGAGTATTCGGAAAAATTCTTTGTTGATTTTTTGCAAAAACATGGTCAGGAATTGAAATCCGAATTTTTCATACCTCTCGTTGTGAATGAATTGATTACCACAGGGACAGCTACTTGTAAAGTACTTGATACACCGGCGAAATGGTTTGGAGTTACATATGCAGAAGACCGTCCACAAGTAGTTATGAAATTAAACGACTTGATACGCAAGGGCGTTTATCCGGAGAAACTATTCAGCTAATAACAAACATAATCACAATAGTTCCGTATATGCGGGGCTATTGTGATTTTTATTTAATATGATTATGACTAAAATATTAGTTACAGGGGGAACTGGCTATATCGGTTCCCATACAGTAGTGGAACTCCAAAAAAAAGGATTTGATGTTGTAATTGTGGACAATCTGTCCAATTCCAATATCGAAGTACTTTCTGGCATTGAGAAAATTACAGGCATTCGTCCTGCATTTGAGAACATAGATTGCTTGGATTATGTCAGTTTGGATAAGATGTTTGAGAAATATGCTGGTATTGAAGCAATTATTCATTTTGCAGCTAGCAAAGCTGTAGGAGAATCTGTCGAAAAACCATTGCTTTATTACCGTAACAACTTGGGCTCTTTGATTAATTTGTTGGAATTGATGCCGGTGCATAAAGTACCCAACATAGTGTTCTCATCTTCATGTACAGTGTATGGACAACCGGATGTTTTGCCTGTTGATGAAAACGCTCCTATTAAGAAGGCTTTGTCGCCTTATGGAAATACCAAGCAGATTTGTGAGGAAATTATTCATGATACGATTTATGCCAATCAAGACATGAAAGCTGTTATATTGCGTTATTTCAACCCAATTGGTGCACATCCGAGTGCGGAAATTGGTGAACTGCCCAATGGTGTGCCAAATAACCTGTTACCTTTTGTGACGCAGACTGCTATTGGCATACGCAATGAATTGAAGGTGTTTGGTGATGGTTATAATACACCAGATGGATCTTGTATCCGTGATTATATTAATGTGGTTGATTTGGCTAAAGCACATGTACTTGCAGTACAACGGATGTTGGATGCGAAAAGTAGTAAAAACATCGAAATCTTCAATTTGGGTACAGGAAGAGGGCTTTCTGTATTGGAAATCATACGAACTTTCGAAGCTGCAAACAAGGTGAAAGTCCCTTACAAAATAGTGGGTCGCCGTGAGGGGGATATCGAACAGGTGTGGGCTAATCCGGAACGCGCTAATAATGTGTTGGGTTGGAAAGCCGTGGAAACAGTTGAAGATACTTTACGCAGCGCATGGGCTTGGGAGTTAAAACTTAAAGAACGCAGGGAGAACGAATCTAAAGCATAAAAGATGAATTTATATCCGTTGAAATTTACCCCCATTGTCAAGGATAAAATATGGGGTGGGCATAAGTTGGAAAAAATGTTTGGGAAAAATCCGAATGGATTGCCCAATATAGGTGAAAGCTGGGAACTTTCAGGTTGTGCAGGAGATGTGTCTGTCATAAGCAATGGTTATTTGGCAGGAAATACATTGGAGGAACTTATCGAAGTGTATATGGGAGATTTGGTCGGCGACAAGGTGTATGAACGTTTCGGATTGACATTTCCACTTTTGTTCAAGTTAATCGATGCGAATGATGATTTGTCAATACAAGTGCATCCCAATGATGAAGTTGCGGCTCAAAGGCATAATTCTTTCGGAAAAACTGAAATGTGGTATATCTTGGATGCGAATAAAGATGCTTCCCTGATTGCCGGGTTTACGAAAGATTCTAATGCGGAAGAATATACGCAAAAACTGGCAGCGGGACAAGTAGAGACTTTATTACAAAAAGTTCCGGTAGCCAAAGATGATGCAATCTTTATTCATGCAGGTTTAGTACATGCCATTGGTAGAGGGATTGTGCTGGCAGAAATACAGCAAACGAGCGATATTACGTATCGGATATATGACTATAACCGCAAAGATGCTTCGGGTAAAACACGCCAATTGCATACGGCAGAAGCTTTGGATGTGATTGACTATTCGGCAAATAAAAAACCCAAAATAGCCTATGTGTCAAATATGAACCATGTGGTTAATTTGGCTAAATGCCAGTATTTTACAACTAATGTCCTGGAATTTGACCAGACGATAGAACGGGATTATGCTCCACTTGATTCGTTTGTGGCATATATGTGTGTAGAAGGATGCATAATAATTGAAACAGATAGCGATAAAACAGAAGTGGCTATGGGGGAAACAGTGTTGATTCCAGCGGTATTAAATGATGTACGCTTGATACCTGAAAACGGGAAGGCCAAATTGTTGGAAGTATATATTGATTAAGGAGTATCCTGTCTTAATACACATGCAAAACACAGCAAAGAATAGTGGAGAAGCTATTTTTTGCTGTCTTTTTATATAAAAATACTAATTTATGAAAACTGTAGAGCAACAAGAAAAAATAGTCGGAAATCTGGAATGGGATGGCATGCACAAGCCGCAGATTTATTACGCAATGGCGGCTACGTTTTGCGGTTTGTTCTTGTCTGTGTTGGATGGGACTATCTGCAATGTGGCTTTGCCTAACATTGCCGCGGAAATGAATATATCCTCCGCGGATTCAATTTGGATTGTAAATGCTTTCCAGCTTATTATTATGATGACGCTGCTGCCATTTGCATCGTTGGGCGAATTGTTCGGCTACAAGCATGTGTATGCCACGGGTGTTGCGGTTTTTACCGCAGGTTCGTTGTTTTGCGCGTTGGCACATACGTTGCCGTTGCTTATTGTTGCGCGTGTTGTCCAAGGAATTGGTGCTGCCATGATTATGAGTGTCAATACGTCGCTGATAAAATTGATTTATCCGAAAAAGCATTTGGGCAAGGGCGTGGGATTGAATGCTACTATCGTGGCGTTGGCATCTGTCGCCGGACCGACGCTGGCAGCTGCAATCCTGTCGGTCGCTTCGTGGCCGTGGCTGTTTGCTATTAATGTTCCAGTTGGCATCTTGACTTTCTTTATGGCGCGGAAATATATGCCGGAAAATCCGACTCGTGTGGTTGGCAGGAAATTCAATTGGCATGAGGCATTGCTTAATGCAGCTACATTTGGCTTGTTTATAGGTTGTATAGAAGCATTTTCACATCATGTTGCAGGTTGGGAAGTGTTGATAGGTTTTGTTTTATTCTTGCTTGTGGGAACACTATATGTAAGGAATCAGAAAAATAAGCCTTATCCCATGCTTCCGTTTGATTTGTTGCGTATTCCTGTTTTTACAATGTCTGTCATAACTAGCATATTATCGTTTACGGCGCAGATGTCGGCTATGGTTGCAATTCCATTTTTGTTGGTACATTCGCTTAGCTATAGTGCTGTGGAAACAGGTATGATTATGACAGCGTGGCCGTTGGTGATTGTGTTTGTCGCTCCTGTGGCAGGGATGTTGATTAGCAAGGTACATCCGGGTATTTTAGGCGGCGTCGGGTTAGGTGTGATGAGTATTGGCTGTTTTTCGTTGTCCTTTGTTTCGGCTGATAGTACATATCTGGATATTATATGGCGGCTTATGTTGTGCGGTATGGGATTCGGATTTTTCCAATCGCCCAATAACCATATTTTGTTGAGTTCCGCTCCGCCCCATAGGGCAGGTAGTGCAAGTGGCATGTTGGCAACTGCGCGCTTGGTCGGTCAAACAACCGGTGCGGCGCTTGTCGCGCTTATGTTCGACTTGTTTGGCGATAATGCCCCGCACAAAGCCATGTTGCTTGCCGGAATCTTTACCGTATGCGGCGCAATATCATCATTTACACGTATCGGTCTTTCCAAGCCGCACGAATCATTTGTGCACGGGAAATAGCAGAATTTTGATTCCCTGAGAAATATCGGAATCTGTTTTATTTGTTTTTGTGTTGCTTCTTTTTCAAGTCCTTAATGGAAAGGCTTGGATTCCATATCATGTCAATTCCCATTTCCCGGAACATTTCAATATAGAAAGCCATTGGCGGAAGGCCTATTTCTGTGCGTCTTGTGTCAACTTCTTCCGGATCTTTAATTGGCCATACATAGCACTCTGTTTTCCCGTTGTATGTGAATGAAACAGTCTGGGTTCCATATATTTGTTTCTTGTTTTCATGCATCAGGATGCGGTCTTGCAATGTGGCTGCGTCTGACTGGGCGAGAATGCCTGTTGCCGCACTGTGTTCGATGAAAGGATAGTATTTTTTTTGCGCTTTTAATTCCGCGTGATCTATCACTAAAAATATTGCTTTGTTTGCCGAATCTGACAGGTTTTTCGGCCAACCGAGCGTGTCGAGAATTTCAAATACAGTTTCTTGGTTTTTCAAGTCGGCTTCTGCCATCCGTCTGTGATAGGCCAAAATCCGTTCCGTGTCGTTGGAGTTTATGATTTCGTTAAACTCTTGTCTGACTTCTTGGTCTATTTTGTATACATTTCGGAGGATTGAATCTATATCACAATAGTTTTGGGCTAAGCTGCTCGTGGCCATTGCCAATGTAAAAAATAGAATATTTATTTTCATAAATAGATTTGTTTAAAATTAAATGCGTCGCAAAGTTATTGTTTTTCCATTAAAATTCGTAATTTTGCCATCTGGTAAAACAATTATAATTGTAGAGATGAAAAATTTTATTTCCATAAGGATTTGCTTGTGCTTGATTGTCGGTATGTTTTTGTTGAATTCGTGTGAAACAGCAACTTCGGAAGTTTATGTTTTTGGTATAACCAATTCCATGTCATTGGATAATTCAGACAGATTGGATGTGATGAATTATGTGAGTAGCCGGATGAGTTTTGAGGCGATTCAGGTTACGGTATGTGATTGTGATGAAGCCGAAGGTGTTGCGCAGGCCAAGCAGATTTTCGAGTCACGTTTGTCGGCTATCGATGATGATGAGTTGAATGCGAAATTGCATGGTGATGATTTTTATTCTATAAGTTTGATAATGGCTGCAACCAGTTCAGATGGAGTAGAGACAGAAATCACATCTAAGAAGTGGCCGACGAAATGATTTAGAATGGATTAGAATGAATATATACAGATAAAAAAAAGGGAGAAATACTTCTCCCTTTTTTTTATCTGTATATTATGGATATATTCCCCTATTTTTTAGGAGTTTGTTGCAGTGTTGTTTTTTCATCCAGACGTGCGCCGCAGAATTTACATTTATGTGCTACGATATGTATGTCTGACCCGCATTGTGGACATTTTTTATATTTTTCCATAAGATATGTACATCTATTAAATTTGTTTACAAAGATACGTATTTTTTTATATACACGGCATGTGGATATATTTTTTTAAAGTATACTTAAAAAAATAATTATTTTTTTTGTGATATAAATAGGATTCTCTTGAATGCTTGTTTGAAATTTATTATTTTTGCAAGCTGAATGAAACGATTGATGGTTATATTGTTTTTGGGATTGTATGCCTGTTTGTTTTTTCAGGCCGATGCAAAGCCAGTCGTGCATGAGAATTGCCATGCTGAACAAGATGCACAAATTTTGTGCAAAAAGGCGGATACTTGTGCTCTGGCGGCGAAGGAAGTGGGGGATCTGTGTGCCAATTTGGGGCAGAGCCTGCAGTTCCATGTGCGTTTGCAAATCTCCCGGCAACTCAATCAACAACGTTTGGCTGTAAAGACAATCTCTAATCTGTTTGCCCGGAATATACGTTCTGTCGTCGCTGTTTTTGACGGAAAGGCTCTTTTATATACTCACAGCAGGCACAAATACTACATTTATGCTTTAAGAAAGATTGTTATTTAAGGATGGTTTTGTACCTCGAAAAACAAAGCAAAATCATTTTAATCAGTCTATTTATTTTTAAAGCATTATGAAAACAATCTTATCAGAAGATGAGGTCATGTCGGCCTTGTCCCAATCGGAATTTATTCAGAAAACGAATTTTATGTATGTAATAGGCGGGATTCTACTGCTCCTGCTTGGTGTAGTAGGCATATATGTATCAGGTGCGTGTTGTGCATCTAACGGAACTATGCAAATGCTTGTTATGGTTTTAGGAATTTGTGTGATTGTAGCAGGCCTTGTCGTGTATCTGAAAAGGCACTATAGCGTATATGCGCCAACAGGGAGTAAAATCCAGAAGAAAAGTATTTATTTGTCGGAACAGGAAGCCCGGAAAGTAGTGGATGCGTTGCGCCGTGGCTCTGCGTATGATACCTTGTCTTTTGCACCGGCTACAACCAATCAATATCGTTTTGATATTATGGGTACGGTTGACCGCCAATATGCACACGTACAGGTATTGCACTATGTGCCTTTTAATTACGAGCCGTTTTCGCCTGTTTATCTTATGACAGAGGCGGATGCTGTTGCAATATGGCAGGCTGTTTTGCAGAAATAAATTTGGCCTCTGTATTGAAATATGTCGCCCCAAAAGTTCGAGAAAACTTCTGGGGCGATATTTTTATGCTTGCAGGCCGCCGATCAGTTCGTTTATGTCATCTATGTTATGGCGTCGCATGTATTCGTTTATGCCGGCTGCTACTTTTGCAGAAATTGCGGGGTCAATGAAATTTGCCGTGCCGATTTGGACGGCAGTGGCGCCTGCCAGCAGGAACTCGATGGCATCTGTTGCATTCATGATGCCCCCCAGCCCGATAATCGGGATATGCACGGCTTTGCTGACCTGCCACACCATGCGCAAAGCTATCGGTTTGACGCATGCGCCTGACAAACCGCCGGTTATCGTGGACAACAGGGGTTTGCGTGTTTCTGCATTGATGGCCATGCCCAACAGCGTGTTTATGAGTGAAACGGAATCGGCGCCGGCAGCTTCGGCCGCGCGTGCAATCTCTGTGATATCAGTCACGTTGGGCGACAGTTTCACAATTAGTGTTTTGTGGTAGGCCTTCCGTACGGCACTGACAACACTTTCCGCACCGACACAGCTTGTGCCGAAAGCCATGCCCCCTTGTTTGACGTTCGGACAGGAAATGTTCAGTTCAATGCCCGGAATCTCTTCCAGCTCGTTGAGTTTCTCGGCTGTTGCCACATAATCTTCTATGGTCGAGCCGGATACGTTTACCAAAACCTGTGTGTCAAAATGCCGGATGTTTGGGTAAATGTGTTCGATGAAATAATCGACGCCTTTGTTTTGCAGGCCGACGGCATTGAGCATACCCGATGGCGTTTCCGCCATGCGCGGATACGGGTTTCCCTCGCGTGGATGCAGGGTGGTTCCTTTTACGATAATGCCGCCTATGTCCGACAAATTCATGAAGTCGGTATATTCTGTGCCGTATCCGAAAGTGCCGGAGGCGGTCAGTACGGGATTTTTCAACGTCAGTTTTCCTATGTTTACTTCTGTTTTCATGCTCTTAAAAGTTCAAGTCGTTGATATTGAATACGGGGCCATCCGTGCACACACATTTGTGTCCGGCTTTGGTCTCGGTTACGCAGCAGAGGCATGCGCCTATTCCGCAGGCCATTTTGTTTTCCAGCGACACTTCGCAGGCTATGTGCTTCTCGGCTGCTTGTCGGGCCACGGCTTTCATCATGGGTGTCGGGCCGCAGGTGTATATGAAATCGAATGTTTCCCGTTCCCAAATGCTGTGTTGCGTGACGAACCCTTTTTCACCGGCGCTTCCGTCTTCGGTTGTTGTGAACACGGTGCCGTATTTTGAAAATTCCGCCAGTTGCAATAGTTCTTGTGCCGACCGTGCCCCCAACAGAAATGTCGTCTTTACGCCATTGGTTTGCAGTTTTGCACCCAAGTAGAGCAGGGGAGCGACTCCTACGCCGCCGCCGACAAGCAAAACATTTTTTCCTTTTCCGGCCATGGAAAACGTGTTGCCTAACGGCAAAATGACATTGAGCGTATTGCCGGCATGTATTTGTGCCAACTTGTGCGTGCCGGGGCCTACGGTTTGTACGAGCAGCCATAATTCGTTGCGTTCCTTATCGACATAGTGGACGGAAATAGGGCGGCGCAAGAATGTGTTGCCGGAATTGTCGATGCGTATTTGCACGAACTGTCCGGGCTGCATTTCTGGCAGTGCCGTTTGTTGTGTCAGTTTGAGCAGCACGGTGCGCTCGTTCAGACGCTGGTTTTCGGAAACAGTCAGATCCAGTATTTGTTTCATTTTCTTTGTGTTGAGTTTTTATTTTGTATGTATTTTGTCGGGATTTTTCTCTATGTAGTCTTTCCAGCCGGAATATTTTCCGTGGGTTACGGGTTTGCCCAATTGCAGGAAATGGCAATAGGCCACGGCCACGGCATCGGTCGCATCCAGCTTGACTTGCATTTGTTCCTGCGGAATATGCAGGAAACGGCGCACCATGTCAGCCACCTGTTCTTTGCTGGCCGAACCATTGCCGGTCAACGCCATTTTGATTTTCAGGGGTGCATATTCGTTTATGGTCATGTTGCGGAACAACGCGGCTGCAATGGCGACACCCTGGGCGCGCCCGAGCTTCAGCATGGACTGCACATTTTCGGAGTAAAATTGCGATTCAATGGCCAGTTCATCCGGTTTGTATTCGTCAATCAGTTCCAATGTCCGCATGAAAATCCGCTGCAATTTTTCATACGGGCTTTTTAGTTTCCGCATGTCCAATATACCCATGGACAGCAGGTTGGCGGAACGTGAGCCGCATGTTTGCAGGACGCCGTAGCCCATAATGTTGGTCCCCGGGTCGATTCCCAATATCGTTTGTCGTGTCTGAACGGGTTTTTGCATGTTGAAAAAAAGTTGGAACAAAAGTACAAATTATTTGGAAATATCCGGAAAACTTTATTACCTTTGCAGCGTTTTTAAGACATGGGGGTTTAGCTCATCTGGCTAGAGCGCGACACTGGCAGTGTCGAGGTGAGCGGTTCGAGTCCGCTAATCTCCACGACATTTTAAGTATTAACAAAAACTAAACAATTATGGCTCACGTAATTTCAGACGATTGTATCGCATGCGGTACATGTATTGACGAATGCCCGATGGAGGCAATCTCAGAAGGCGATATCTATAAGATTAATCCGGATCTCTGCACAGACTGTGGTTCTTGCGCAGCTGTTTGCCCCTCTTCGGCAATCCACCCGGCATAATCACATATTGATAAAATTAAACGAAAAGCCATCCGATTTTCGTGTCGGATGGCTTTTCGTTTTGGGGGTTGGGTGGGGAAATGAATTTTATTTCAGTTTTTTTGTTTTCAGACTATTTCTTTCTCCCAAAGTCGTGTTCTTTCTCCCAAAGTCGTGCCGCCCGTTTCAGAAGGATTTTGCAAATCAGGCAATGGAAAGGGCGGATGAAGAAAAAGTATATTTTGCCTAATGTGTTGTGGAATTTGACGGAAGTCGTTATCCGGATGGATTGGCATTGTGTGAGGTTGTCTGGGGTGTCGCATTCTAACTGCACTTGAAATGTCAGATGACTGTCCGGCTTACCGAGAACCATTCTTTCTTCGCTCTGTTCTTGTATCAACTCTGTAAAGCCACCTCCTTTTTGAAGTCCGAGCGGTTTTACTAACTGGTCTCGTAGCCTTAGTAAATATTGGACGGGTTTAGGATAGCGCACGAACATTAGGCGGAACAAATCATCGGCTGTCATGCGGCGGCTTTTTCGGACGATTATGGTATAGGTGTCGGTATAGTCTGCTTTCATAAGATTATTCTTGGCTTATGTCTTTTGTTTCAATTTGCATTTTGCAATGTTGGCTTCCCCGTAAGATAGATTCGCAGATTGTTACCTGAAAAGCCTTGTCTTTCCATAGTGAATGCAAGACGTATAAGATGCTTTGTTTGGAGCACTCACAAAGTAAGGGTGTGGAAACATATCCTTGTCGGTGGAGCATACAAGTACATTCCATAAAATACAGATGATAAACAGAACCTTTTTCAATGATTTCGCTTTTTACACCGGGCAGTTTGTCTGCTTTCTGAAAGAAAATGTCCAAGTCACCGTTTGCTTTCTCGTATAGTTCCTGATAGATTTGCAGCGTTCCACATTTTACACAATTTTTCCCACATTCCGAAAAGAATGAGGTTCGTTGTTCTGGGTTCAGACAGCTTATCCCTTTTTCAAAACCTTGGAACCAATCAGATAATTTCATAATAACTACATCGTTATATTAATCTTTGAATAACTAACCTGTTGCTTATTTAGAGAAAAGAAGTTTTTCTTTATGTCTATACCTCTTTTGATATATATGGAGGATAATCGTCTTTGGATAATCTTTTTTCCAATGTTCTCGGATTGACATCCCAAAGTATAGGCAGATATTCATATATGACTTTCTCTTCATCAAGATAAATACGGACTTTAGAATCGAAAGCTACAGGCTTATATTTGTCTTCCCCTATAGGATTATCCCTATACAGTAATTGATTTTCTCGCCAACTGAGTTCCTTACCAGTAAAAATGACATCAAATATACCACATACAACTGCTTCCATCGTTTGTTCTTGAACTGTTGTAGAAACACAATACATGTAACCAGTCAATTGATTTGTACTTTTCCTCACAGCCAGTTCATAGCAAAACACACTTGTACCTGTGTAATCTTTGGCTACGGTAGTTCTTGCGCCTTTTTCATCTAAATTATAAATAAGTTCATGAGTTAGGGTTGTCATGTTAAACTTAAAGCCATTTTCAGTTTTTACCAAATTGGAGAATGTCATTTGATCATTGTATATACCTTCCAATTTTCCGTTTCCAAGTGTATAGGTAACCTTATCGGTGAACAATATTTTGCCAATGAGATTCTTTTCTAAGAAATGAATTATTTCGTCTTTCATGCCCAATTTAAAAATTATGATTCTGAATATAGATTACAATTATCCAACTCAACCGGATGGGTTGTTGTATAGATTTGTACATTCAGTCCTATCAGAGTACATTGTTCCCGATAGTAATTCTATTGCAATCAACTAGTGTACACCCGGTATTGATGCTGACGTTGTTGCCAATCGTTATGTGGCATCCATAATCACATACAAATGAACTGCCTATCGAAACATCTTTTCCAATATTCTCGAACATATCTTTTAGTATAGAATACTTTTTCTCTTTGGTTTCGTGGGGCCAAGGCATTGTGTTCCAATAACAGTTTGTGTGTCTTCGTCTTGAATTTGATAAAGACAGGAGCATGACAATCATACCATTCTCCGGACAGACATTTTTCCGGTTCTGTTTTCATAATCAGTTTTCATTTAGATCCAAAGGCTATAAAGGTAAAATTATACAAGGATTTAGTGGATTGCGTTTGTTAGTTTCTATGCTACTGCCTTTATTCTATTCTATTCTATTCTATTCAGTTTCATTCTTAGATGCAATTATATGATGCAAATATAAGAAATTATATTCAATAGCTCGGATTGTTTTTGTACTTTTGTCTTTTAAATAACTAAACGCCCCAAAGTGAATATGGTAAAATAATGCACTTATAGAGTGGCGTTTGATAAATTATAACATTATCGTTAAATTGTAATTCCGTGAATTATAAAATCAAAAAAGAGATAAAAAGGCGGCGTTATCAACTCAAACGAATGAGGCGCACAATGAAGCGTCAAAGCAAAAGCTACAAGTTGTGCCGTAGGCATCGTCTTGAAAATAGGCGAAGAGGGCTTGTGGCACAACGGGAATGGGAACGTAAAGCTTATGTAGAACTAGAGGTTCCTAAAAACTTTTCATTCATAGATAATACAAATGAAATTCTAGAATATTTCATAAAATGCAAATCGTTATTGCACAATAAGGAAAAGGTTCAATGTGATTTGTCGCATATAACAGCTTTATCTTCAGACGCAATAGCATTACTTGCCGCATGTGCTAATGATGAATCCTTTTTAGGAAAAAGAGGACGCATTAGGGGAAATGCGCCTGCAGATCCAGAACTTCTTAGATTATTTATTGAGTCTGGCTTTTATAATCATGTAAAAGCAACAAAAGTTTTAAAGTCTGCGCATAAAAGTGATACTAATTTGTTTCATCAAGAAAGCAATTATCAAGTACAATCAGATATAGCAAAAAACGCATGTATACTAGGAACAAAACATGTGTTTGGAAGTAATAAACCTTTCCCAGATCTATATGAAATGCTAATAGAAGCAATGTCAAATACCAACAATCACGCAAGTAATAATTCAAATGCAAATCAATTCAAATGGTGGTTATATACCTATAACGCCCCTAATGGACACACGATGTACACATTTATAGATTTAGGTGTTGGCATATTTGACAGTATCCCTGTGCAGTTATTTAAAAAAATCAAGAAAGTTATAGGTTTGGAAAATAATACTGATTTAGTACCCGACCTTCTTGACGGCAAAATTAAATCACGAGAAAAAGTAGACAATAAAATTAGAGGTAAGGGTATTCCACAAATAGCTGTCAATAGCAATTCTCAATATTTTACACGAGCCTATATAATAAGTAATGATGTGAAAATAAACTTAAAAGACAAAACAGCAGAAGCACTCGAATACAACTTTTCTGGTACTATGCTGTTTTGGGAATTAACAAACGGTGATACAATAAACAAAAGTATATAGTATTTTTAATAAATATAAAAACCGTTTAGACCATTAAATGTGATATCTTTGCACTAAGAAACACTCTATATTTGGTTTGGTTGTTGAACATAAAAAAGAAATATGAAAGATATTATCATAGACATAAAGGCTGATTTCTCCGACTCTCCAGGAGCTCGATATCGTAAAGATGGACCACATTCTGGTGAAGAATTTTTTGAGGTATTGTTAAAACCCAAATTTGAAGAAGCAGTAAGAAACAAAGTAAAACTCATCATTAATTTGGATGGAGTATGGGGATATCCATCTTCATTTGTATCAGGGGCTTTTGGTAAACTTTCTCTAGAAATGGGAAGTGGAGTTGTTCTTTCTACAATTGTTTTTATTTCTAATGAAAGTGAAATTAGAAAAAAACGTATCATAACGGAAATAGAACATCCAACCAAAAGAGAAAGGTAATGAAAGAACTACTAAAATATGCTAGTGGAGCTGCAATAGGAATAGTTGTAACTCTAGTAATCTTGTCCTTTATTAAAGGATGTATAAACTATGAGATAAATATTATCGATACGTTAATGCTCATTATTACAACTGCATTAACAATTGCTGTTGTATATTTAGGCAACTCTCTAAATAAAAGAAATGTGGCTCGCGATATAATATCCAAAGATTTAATGGAACTTTGCGATGTATATAGTAGGAATATGTCTATTTTAGAACAGCTTAGTAAAGGTGAAATATCCCTAGAGGATGCAAAAACCGATATTAGAATGACATTTCACAGAGGAGATGTCATTTCTGATATGATACTAGAAGAAATTAAAGAATCTTTTCCTAAATTTCTAAATGATAAAAATGCAATACAAAATTTAGCAACGTCATATTGGAAATGGCTTACAGATGGTGACATGCAAGAAGCGAATTTTGCAATATCCCAACAATTTTTAAAAGAGCATGAAACAAAAGTTAGAAAAACAATATCTGACATTAGGTTAGTTATACATAGATTAACAAAATCAGCATAAACTTATTCTATGTATTACTATCCTTGAAATAGTAGTATTCTGTCACTATATAGTTTTGGTAGTCCTTCTCAACAAATATATGTCTGGGAACTATTGGGTATCAAATATACTAGAAAATAATAGATTATAACTGTATATCAGATTGATAAAAAATATACGTCGATTCAAGCGTGAAACTGATATGCCACACTTCTTAGTATACAGGCCCTGAGAAAACCTTCGGAAACGGATGTGGGAATAACAGCCCCACGCATATGCGTGAAAGCCATTATGACCTCTCTTGTTTCCTTTGTATGAAGTTTCTCAGGCTTCGTATACACAAGATGAGAGCATAACGCCTCTTTTAAAAATATGTATTGGAAATGGGTTCCCCAATCCGGTTGCAAAAATAGTTGGATTTATTAACTACAAATCTTTTTTTGTCGTATTTTATACGCCTGCTTTCATTCCTAATACTTTTGTAGGAGCAGGCATTTCCTTTTTTCAATTTTTAATTTCCGGAATTATCCGGTTTTGTGTTTCTATTCCATGGAATTTCCGTAACTTTGTCAGTCTTTCTGACAGAATGGCGCAAAAAAGGAAATATGCGCATAAAATAAGCGGCTTATGAATTTGACAGAAGTACAATCCATCAAACAGCGGTTCGGGATAATCGGCAATTCCGATGCGTTGAACAGGGCCATAGATGTGGCCGTGCAGGTTGCCCCGACTGATTTGTCCGTGCTGATTACGGGTGAAAGCGGTGTCGGCAAGGAACGTTTCCCGCAAATCATACACAATTACAGTTTGCGCAAGCACGGGCCGTATATCGCGGTCAATTGCGGCGCGATTCCCGAAGGAACCATTGACTCGGAGTTGTTCGGGCACGAAAAAGGTTCGTTTACCGGCGCGACTGCCGATCGCAAAGGCTATTTCGAGGTGGCCGATGGCGGCACTATCTTTTTGGATGAGGTGGGCGAGCTGCCGCTCTCCACGCAAGTCAGGCTGTTGCGTGTGTTGGAAAGCGGTGAATTTATCAAGGTCGGTTCGTCCAAGATACAGAAAACCAACGTGCGTGTCGTGGCGGCAACTAATCTGAAAATGTCCGATGCCATTCAGGACGGGCATTTCCGCGAGGATTTGTATTACCGTCTGAACACTGTACCTATCAGCATTCCGCCATTGCGCGAACGCAAGCAGGATATTCCGCTGTTGTTCAGGAAGTTCGCATCTGATTTCTCGGAAAAATACCACATGCCGCCCGTGCGTCTGACGGAGGACGCGCGCGTGTTGTTATGCAATTATTATTGGAACGGTAATATCCGCCAGCTGAAAAATATTACGGAACAGATTTCGGTGATAGAGCAGAACCGCGAGATTTCGGCGGCTGTGTTGCGGCAATATCTGCCGGATAACGAGGTGAGCCGTACGCCGGCGCTTTTGCTGGACAATGCGCACAGCCAGAAAACGTTTAATTCAGAGCGCGAAATCCTGTACCAGGTCTTGTTTGACATGAAGAAAGACATGAACGACCTGAAGAAGTTGGTGCATGACCTGATGAACGGTCAGGCGCCGGATGTGAAGGCGGATGCCGCCGTGCTGGTGCCGGCTTACCAGAAAGAACCTGCGCCCCACAGTGTCATGTCCTATTCGGATGTGGAGATACAGGATGTCAAACATTCGCACAAGTATGCCGATGTGGATGATGCTGAAACCTACCAGGTTGCGGAAGAGTACCACGAGGAACCGAAACCGGTGGCCTCGACCATGCAGGAGATGGAAAAGGAAATGATACGCCGCGCTTTGGAAAAACACCGCGGGCACCGGAAGGCCGCAGCGGACGAACTGAACATTTCGGAACGGACTTTATACAGGAAAATCAAAGAATATAATTTGTAATGAAAGCAACAATTATGCACAGCGTCAAGGCGTTTTGCCTGTACGGTATCGCCGCTTTCCTTTTGTTGTCGGGAGGCGGATGCACGATTTCGTACAAGTTCAACGGCGCGTCCATCGACTATACGAAGATAAGGACTATTTCCATTGCTGACTTCAACAACCACGCCGAACTGGTTTATCCGCCTTTGGCGAATACTTTCTCGGAAGAATTGCGCGACATTTATACGCGGCAAACGCGCCTGCAATTGCTCCGGCAGGGCGGAAACCTGGAGTTGGAAGGCGAGATTACCGGCTATTCCTTGACACCTATGGCTATCAGTGCCGACTCGTACTCGGCGGAAACCAAGCTGACCATGACGGTGCGCGTCCGCTTTACGAACAACGTAAACCCGGAAGAGAGCTTTGAAAAGGATTATACGGCCTCGCAGACTTTTGATAGCAGCCGTATGCTGACCGACGTGCAACAAGAATTGTGCGATATCATGATCCAGGAGATAACGGAGAGCATTTATAATGATACGGTGGCCAAGTGGTGATATGGATCTGGAAGAATACATATCGTTGCTGGAAAACCCCGAGGGCATTACGGCGCAGCATATCGGTGATTTCCGTGAAATGTTGCGTTATGCACCGTATTGTGCCAATACGCGCCTGTTGCTGTTGAAGGGGTTGCACAAGACAAACGACCTGAACTATGCGGCAGAACTGCCTGGGACGCTCTTGTATGCTCCGTCGCCGCGTGCGCTGTATCAGTTGCTGTTCGGCGGAAGCCGGCAGGGCAGACGTCGTGCAAGGCATAGCGGCGATTACTTTGACATGCTGGATACGTTGGAAAAGACCCGCCGCCAAACGAATGAGTCGTTGCAGGAGCTGGCCGAACGGTTGCGGCAGGCGCGGCTCATGTTGCAGCAGCCGGAAGAGCGACAAGCCGCCAAAGTTACGGTGGAATCTCCGATGGAGGTGGCGGAACCGCCCGCAGAGCCCGCTGTAAGAAAGTCAGCACCCCTGGAAATCAGCGAGGAAGCGGTGAAAAAATGCATCAAAGCGAAAAAATATGCCGAAGCTGTTGAAATATTAGAGCAATTGAGTTTGATTAATCCGAAAAAAAAGTCTATCTTTGCAGACCAGATCCGTTTTTTGAAGAAAGTCATCTAACAATCTTATTGATAGCTTCTTGCAAGGACGGACGATTGTGGCAAACTTGTGAATAATTTTAAATCATTTAATTGATATGTATATCTTACTTACCATTTTAATCGTAATCGCAGCGTTGTTGCTGATATTGTTGGTTTTAGTTCAGAACTCGAAAGGAGGCGGTTTGGCGGCTGGCTTCAACAGCGGAAACCAGGTAATGGGTGTCCGCAAGACGACTGACTTTTTGGAGAAATCCACGTGGGGTTTGACTGGCTTCATCGTAGTGCTGGCCATTGTGGCTGTGGGCATCCATTCCAACTCGACAGGGTCGCAGACCAAGGAATCGCAGGTGAAAGGCGAGTTTGAACAGGTGCAGGAAGCTGAAAGTGCCGTAGCACCCGACTTGCAGGAGAATGCGGTTTATCCCGTAGAACAACCGGCAGAACAAGCAGAATAAACATTGAAACGCTACAAAGGATAGGAAGGCCGTGCCTGAATGTGAGGTACGGCCTCGTTTGTATAATACTATAAATCCAACGATACATGACTTTTCAGGAAGAGATCAAACGCAGGCGCACATTTGCCATCATATCGCACCCGGATGCAGGAAAGACGACCTTGACGGAGAAACTTCTGCTGTTCGGCGGTGCCATACACGTGGCGGGCGCGGTAAAATCCAACAAAATCAAGAAAACAGCCACGTCCGACTGGATGGAAATTGAGAAACAGCGCGGCATATCGGTCGCGACGTCCGTGATGGGATTTGAGTACAAACAGTACAAAATCAACATATTGGACACGCCCGGACACCAGGACTTTGCGGAGGACACGTTCCGGACACTGACTGCCGTGGACAGCGTGATTATCGTCATCGATGCGGCAAAGGGTGTGGAAACGCAGACGCGCAAACTGATGCAGGTGTGCCGTATGCGCAAGACGCCGGTCATGGTGTTTATCAACAAAATGGACCGCGAAGGCAAAGACCCGTTCGATTTGCTGGATGAAGTGGAGGCCGAACTGGGCATACGGGTGCGCCCGCTGAGCTGGCCCATCAACATGGGGCAGAAGTTCAAGGGTGTGTACAACCTCTATAAATCCACGCTGGATTTGTACACGCCCAACAAGCAGGTCGTAACCGAATCGATACAGTTCACGGACATAAACAACCCTGAGTTGGAGACGCTTGTCGGGGAAGCGGACGCGCAAAAGCTCCGCGAAGATGTGGACCTGATACAAGGTGTGTACGCCCCGTTCGACGTGCAGCCCTATTTGCAGGGCGACCTGGCTCCCGTGTTTTTCGGCAGTGCGCTGAATACTTTCGGCGTGAAGGAACTGCTGGAATGTTTCGTGGAGATTGCACCGTACCCGCGGCCGGTGGAGACGGTGGAGCGAACCGTGGACCCGATGGAAGAGAACTTCACGGGCTTTGTCTTCAAGATTCACGCCAACATGGACCCGAACCATCGCAGTTGCATTGCCTTTGTCAAGGTATGTTCCGGCAAGTTTGAGCGCAATGTCTACTACAAACATGTGCGGAACGGCAAGATGATGCGTTTCAGCGCACCCACGGCTTTCATGGCGCAGAAGAAGGAAACCGTGGACGAAGCCTATGCGGGCGATATTGTGGGCCTGCCGGATACGGGCAACTTCAAGATTGGCGACACGCTGACCGCAGGCGAGGAACTCCACTTCAAGGGCTTGCCGAGCTTCTCGCCCGAAATGTTCAAGTACATAGAGAATGCCGACCCGATGAAGCAGAAGCAACTGGACAAGGGCATACACCAGCTGATGGACGAGGGTGTGGCACAGCTCTTTGTGAACCAGGCCACGGGCAGAAAGCTGATTGGCACTGTCGGGCAATTGCAGTTCGAGGTGATACAGTACAGGCTGTTGCACGAGTACCAGGCACAATGCCGTTGGGAGCCCATATCGCTCTACAAGGCATGCTGGATAGAGAGCGACGACGAGCAGGAACTGGAAACGTTCAAGAAACGCAAGGCGCAGTACATGGCCTACGACAAGGACGGCCGCGACGTGTTCCTGGCCGATTCGGGGTATGTGCTCCAAATGGCGCAGAACGATTTCAAGCACATCAAGTTCCATTTTACGAGCGAGTTTTAGCCTTGGCGGTGCAGGCACGCCGCCTTTGCCGAAAAATATTTCGGCCTTTGGAGCGGAGAAATACGACTGATTTTCAGTATGTTGTCGGGATATCGGGCGGAAAAATGCCTGCATTTGCAAAAAAAAATGCCGCAAGGTGATGGAAAACGCGAAATTATTTATACTTTTGCAGCCGTAATCATGACTGCCTTGTGGTGTAATGGTAGCACTACAGATTCTGGTTCTGTCTGTCTGGGTTCGAGTCCTAGCAAGGCAACAAGGAAGCCGGATGAAGCAAACGCTTCGTCCGGTTTATTTTTTGCGTCTTTGGGGCGCGGTGTTCCGCGGGCGGCTTTGTTCCGGTTGCTGCCGGCCTTTGGGCGCAAAGCCCGCGCCGAACAGCTTGTCGCGCAGGTCGGGACGGTTCATGCGTTGCAGGTCGCGGAGGAGGGCGGCGCGGTGTTCCGACTTGTACCAAAAGAAGAACTTGCGCTGCTCCAGCTTTTCATCCTTTGTTTTTGCCGTGTATATCTTTTCCCCCGTATAGGGGTTTATGCCCGAATAGTACATGTCTGTGGCCAGGGTCATGGGGGTGGGTGTGAAGTCCTGCACCTGCTCCAGGCGGAAGTCCATGCCTTTGGTTATGGCGGCCAGCTCGGCCATGTCTTCCTGCGTACAGCCGGGATGGCTTGAAATGAAGTAGGGTATGAGCTGGTAGTTCAGGCCGGCCTGGGCGGTTATCCGGTCGAATTCGCGCTTGAACTCGCGGAAGAGCGCGAAGGATGGCTTGCGCATCAGGGCAAGGACGCGGCTGGATGTGTGCTCGGGCGCGACTTTGAGGCGGCCGGAGGTGTGCTGCTCTATGAGCTCTTGCGTGTACTGCCGTGCGGCCCGGTTGAGGGCTTCGTCGGCGTTGCGGTGCAGGAGCAGGTCGTAGCGCACGCCGCTCCCGATGAAGGCCTTCCTGATGCCGGGCAGCTTGCACACGGCGTGGTAGATGTCGAGCAGGGGGCGGTGGTCACAATCGAGGTTGGGGCACACGGCAGGGTATATGCACGATGGTTTGGCGCATCGGCGGCACAGCTCGGGGTTGCGGCCGCCCATGCGGTACATGTTGGCCGAAGGCCCGCCCAAATCAGACAGGTATCCTTTGAAACCTGGCAGTGCGGTTATCTTCCTGACCTCGTCGAGGATGGATTCCTTGCTGCGCGACACGATGTGTTTGCCCTGGTGGGCGGATATGGTGCAGAAGGCGCATCCGCCGAAGCACCCGCGGTGCAGGTTCACGGAGAAGCGTATCATCTCGTAGGCGGGTATGGGCTTGTCCTTGTATCGCGGGTGCGGCAGGCGCGTGTAGGGCAGTGCGAAGGTGGCATCGAGCTCGGCGGTGGTCATGGGCGGACAGGGCGGGTTGACCACGACGTAGCGTCCGCCGGTTTGCTGGATGAGGCGCCTGGCCTCGATGCGGTTCGACTCTTCTTCTATATGCTTGAAGTTTTCGGCGTATTTGGCCTTGTCTTTCAGGCAGGTTTCGTGCGGGTTGAGCACGATGTCGCCGGGTTCGGGCGCGGGCGGGGCGGCCGACATCCAGGCGGTTTGCGGCACGTCGGTGAGTTGCCCGACAGGGGCGCCGGCCTGCAACCGGCGTGCGATTTCGCACACCGGCTTCTCACCCATGCCGTAAACGAGCAGGTCGGCGCCGGAGTCGGGCAGTATGCTTTGTTTGAGTTGGCCGGCCCAGTAGTCGTAATGGGTGAGCCGCCTCATGGACGCTTCTATGCCGCCTATGACCAGGGGCACGTCGGGATAGAGGCGTTTGATCAGGTGCGCGTAGGTGATGGTGCAGTAGTCCGGCCTCATGCCTGCCTTTCCGCCGGGCGTATAGGCGTCGTCGGAGCGGAGGCGTTTGTTCGCGGTGTAGTGGTTGACCATGGAGTCCATGCATCCGGCGCTTATGGCGAAAAAGAGCCTTGGCCGGCCGAGTTTCTTGAAGTCGCGCAGGTCGTCGCGCCAGTTGGGCTGGGGCACTATGGCGACGCGCAGGCCTTGTGCTTCCAGGGTGCGGCCTATGACGGCGGCGCCGAAGGAGGGATGGTCCACGTAGGCATCGCCCGAAAAGAGGATGACGTCCAGGCTGTCCCAGCCGCGCAATTCGAGTTCTTTGCGGCTCGTGGGCAGGAAATCGGTCAGGTTGTGCTTGTCCATCGGGCACAAAGATACGAAAAGTGTTCCGAATCCGGCGCGTCTCCGGCGTGTTTTGTCGCATGTGTTGCCGGAGGGGCTGTGGGGGCGTTCTGGCGCGCCTTGCGGCGGATGTCCGGAAAGCTGCCGGCCTTTTGAAAAAAGATGCGTGGCCTTTTTGAAAAAGCAGGCGGCCTTTGGGGGAAAAGCAGGCGGGCTTTTGCATGAAAGCTGGGCAGCTTTTGCAGCAAAGCTGCGGGGCTTTTCGGGCAAAGGCGGCGGGCTTCGTGCCGAAGGGTGTGCGGCGGCCGCGCGGAGGGGCGTCATTTTTTCCGGCGGGAATGTGCGCGGGGGGTGTTGCGGATAGGCGAAAAATCCTTATTTTTGCACCTTGTCCGGAGGGCGGCCAGCCGATGCCCGCGCTTGTTGCCGCCCGTGGCTTGTAGTGAACCTTGTAATTTGTTGGCGTAGTGCTGCTGGAGTTTCTGAAATCCGTTTTCGCGTTCGATGAGAATTCGCCCCTGCTGTTCACCCAGTTCTACTTCTGGGCGTTCTTCGCTGTTGTGTACGCTTTGTTCAGCCTGCTGCACAGCCGCCGCCTGTTGCGCAACGCGTTCCTGTTCTTCGTAAGCCTGTTTTTCTATTACAAGACGAGCGGCCTGTTCGTGTTGCTGCTGGTGTTCGTGACCTGTTCCGACTTCTTCCTGGCGCGGGCCATTTATCGTTCGCGGCAGGAGTGGCGGCGCAAGCTGTTCCTTGGCCTGTCGGTCACGCTCGACTTGCTGCTGCTTTGCTACTTCAAGTATTCCTACTTTTTCGCGGACATGCTGCACGGCCTGTTCGGTTGGGACGTGCGCGTGTTCAACGTGTTCGCCTGGGCGGGCAATGCCCTTGCGGGCGATGCGGGGCGTTTCAGCGTGGACCGCATCGTGCTGCCCGTGGGCATCTCGTTCTATACTTTCCAGGTCATCAGCTACACCATGGATGTTTACCGGCGGCAGGTGCGGCCGGTGGACAATATCCTTGACTTCGGTTTCTACGTGAGCTTCTTTCCGCAGCTGGTGGCCGGGCCGATAGTCCGCGCAAGCCAGTTCATCCCCCAGCTCTACCGCCCGTTCCGTTTGTCGCGGAGGCAGTTTGGCCTGGCCGTGTTCTGGGTGTTGAACGGGCTGGCCAAAAAGATTGTCCTGAGCGATTACATTGCTGTGAACTTCATAGACCGCGTGTTCGAGAACCCGTTGCTCTTCTCGGGTTTCGAGAACCTCATGGCGCTTTTCGGCTATTCGTTGCAGGTGTATGCCGATTTTTCGGGCTATACCGACATTGCCATAGGCGTGGCCATGCTCATGGGCTTCTATCTTCCCAAGAACTTCAACTCGCCCTACAAGGCCACCAACGCGGCCAATTTCTGGAAACGCTGGCACATATCGCTCAGCCAGTGGCTGCAAAACTACCTGTACATCCCGCTCGGCGGCAACCGTCGCGCGAGTTTCGGCACCTATTTCTGGATAGTGCTCATCTCGCTCGTCGCGCTTGTCCTGACGGGAAGCCTCTATGCCTCGCTGGCGGTGGCGGGCGTGGCCTTGCTCGTCGGCCTCGTGGCCTGGCTCCGGCCTGCGCGGCGTATCAAGATAATCACCAACTTGAACGCCTTCATAACCATGCTGCTCGGCGGCCTTTGGCACGGGGCGAGCTGGAACTTCATGATTTGGGGCGGCCTGAACGGCGTGGGCATGATTGTGTACAAGTTCTGGCGCGACATGGGATGGACGGCACGCATCGTGGCCGTCGCGCTCGCCACAGGCGGCCTTTGGGCGCTCGTCCGCTATGTGCCCATGCCGGTGTTCAACCTGCTCTTCGTCTGGATGCTCATCATAGCCTCCGGCACGCTGGTGCGTTACCTCTACCATTTGACGCGATGCTCCTATCCGTTCGCGCACCTCGGGCGGGCGTGGGCCATCGTGCAAACGTTCTGTTTCATCACGTTCACGCGGCTGTTCTTCCGCTCCGGCTCCAACCTTGACCCCGCCGTGGCCAACGAGGTGGCCTGGAACACGGCCAAGAACATGGTGGCGCGCATAGGCGGCCAATGGAACACTGCCGTCATCCCGCAAATACTCTGGGAATACCGCAACGTGTTCTTCCTCATCGTGGTGGGCATGATTATCCACTGGCTGCCCGACAGCTTCAAGCGTTGGTGCCGCATCAACTTTGCCATGCTGCCGGTGCCCGTCATCGCCCTGCTCGCCGTGCTCGTCGTTTTCGTGGTTTACCAGTTTGTAACGGCCGACTTGCAGGCCTTCATCTACTTCCAGTTCTGACAATATTATATGTAACACCGGCAATATTATATGGAATACCTCCCCATCATTGACGAAACAGGCGCGGTCGTCGGCAAGGCCACCCGCGCGGAGTGCCACTCGGGCACCTTCCTGCTCCATCCCGTCGTGCACCTGCATGTGTTCGACCCGCAGGGCAGGCTCTATTTGCAGAAACGCAGCCTTGACAAGGACATACAACCGGGAAAGTGGGACACCGCCGTCGGCGGACATGTGGACTATGGCGAGGCCGTGCCCGATGCGCTGCTTCGGGAGGCCGCCGAGGAGCTGTCGCTCCGCGGGTTCGAGCCGGAGTTCGTGGTGCGTTACAAGTTCGTTTCCGCCGTGGAGGCGGAGATGGTGCATGTGTTCCGCGCCTGCACCGGCGCGCAGCCTGTGCCCGATCCGGCCGAAATATCCGAAGGCCGCTTCTGGACGCAGGCGGAAATACGCGCCAAGCTCGGCACCGGCCTGTTCACTCCCAACTTCGAGCAGGAGTTTGTCCGCTATGCTTCTTTGCTGTTCGCCTGAGGCTTTGCGTCCGGCCGTGCGGGGCTTCCGCCCGATGGCACGAGGCGCACTTCGGCCACGCGCGTGGTCCCCGCGCCGACCTTGAACCGCTCATCGATGCGGTGCCCGGCCACCCAGGCCACCTCCGCACCCGACAGCACCAGCCACACCGCCTGCTTTTGCTGCACATCCAGCTTGCAGTCGGTGAAAAAGTCGCTTATCTTCTTCTTGCCTTTCAGGCCGATGGGGCGGAACACATCGCCTGCCTGCCAGTGCCTCACGCTGAGCGGGCCGCGCAGCTTGTCGGCATCGAAGAAGGCCACCTCCGCGTCCGCTGCGGGAAACTGTTCCGTCGCCCGCCTTGGGCGTATGCTTATGTCGATTCCGGGAGCCGCCTGCCCGCCGTCCGTCCGCCTGCCGATGATGATTTCCGTGCGGTCTTTGATGGCGTAGTGCGTCGCGCTCTCGAAGCGTTTCCCCGGCGTGCCTTCCAACGCGGCGTGCAGTTGTCCCGTCTGGGTGGCGTTGAACCCGTAGGGCGAAAGCAGCTCGTACAGGACGGTTTCCGGCGCAGGTTCGCGGAGCAGGCACGCGGTGTCTATGTGCAGGCGTCCGTCCTTTTCGCGCACTATGCGGGCGGCTGCCTGTTCCATGTAGGCCTGCACAATCTGCCGGTATCCCGCAAAGTGGTCGCGTTCCCCGGCAAGCGTCTGCCGGATGCCCGGGTTGATTTGCTCCAATGCCGGCAAGATGATGTGCCGGAACTTGTTGCGTTTGTAGTCGGTCTGGGTGTTGGTGCTGTCCGTCACGAACGGTATTTGTTTTGTGCGCAGGTAGTCCTCTATGCCTTGTCGCGTGCAGCACAGCAGCGGCCGCACCACCAGCCCGTTCCTGACAGGCATGCCGCACATCCCGCGGAGGCCGGTGCCCCGCACCAGGTTCATCAGCACCGTTTCCGCCTGGTCGTCCGCGTGGTGCGCCACGGCCACGGCTTGTGCCTGTACCTGCGCCGCCAGCTCCTTGAACCACGCATAGCGCAGGTCGCGTGCCGCCATCTCGATGGACAGCCGGTTCGTGCGGGCGTATGCTTCAGTGTCAAACTGCCGCACATGCAGGGGCACGCGCCATTCCCTGCAAAGGCTGCGGACGAATTGCTCGTCCCGCTCTGATTCTTCGCCGCGGAGGTGGAAGTTGCAGTGCGCGGCCACGCACTCGTAGTGCAGCGAAAGTAGTATGTGTAGCAGCGCAACGGAGTCGGCCCCGCCGCTCAACGCAACGATGACCTTGCCGTCAGGACGCAGGAGGCTGTTTTTTTCTATGTAGGCGTGTACCGTCTGTTTCATGGGCTTTGGGGTGTTTCGTTGCCGCAAAAGTAATTTTTTCCGGCCAATAATGGAAACAAATCTGATTTTTCATCGTAACTTTGCCGGCATGGAAAAACAGTTGCAGAGATACAGGTTTCCCGTATTCCCGCAGGATGTGGACGGGAAACAGCACTTGCGGATGGTGGCCCTGGAGTCGTGCATCCTGAACACGGCCGGGCTTGCAGCCGCGGAAAACGGCTTTGGTTCGGTAGATATGATCAACGAGGGCGTGACCTGGGTGCTCTCGCGTCTGGCGATAGAGATGCGGAGTTTGCCGGAACAATACACCGACATGTACATTGAAACGTGGGTGGAAGATTACGGCCGCCTGCTGACCACGCGTAATTTTACTGTCTATGACCATGAAGACAGGCCGATAGGCCATGCGTGTTCGCTCTGGGCATTGATGGACATGAAGACGCGGCGTCCCGTCAATTTGCAGACGCACCCCGACCTGCAACGTTTCGCGAATGGCGTCCCCAGTCCGATAGCGAAGCCCGACAAGATAGGGGCGGTACAAGGCGAACCCAAGGCGGAACATCGCGTTTCGTACAGCGACATCGACTTCAACGGCCACACCAACAGCATGAAATATGTGGAGTGGATGCTGGATGCCTACCCGATAGAACGGTTGTACGAAAGGCGCATCCGCCGCTTCGAGTTGAATTATCAACATGAGGCGCTGCACGGCGAACAGGTGCGCATCTGCTGGGAAGATTCGGAAGGGCAGACGGCCTTCGCAGTGCAATCTGCTGACGGAAAAGATTTTTGCAGGGCAAGAATCGTCTGGGGCAATGCGTGGGAATGATAATCTTTTTCCTGCTTCGGTTTATAGTTTGGAAAACTTTTGATAGTTACGATAAAACGCAAGGTATTGGCGAACAGTATCTTGCGTTTTTGTTTTGGAAAACTTCCGGCAGGCTGTTGAAAACTAAATATTCCATTTTGTTTGATTAGTCCGTAAAAATGTGCTAAACTTGCAACCCGTTTCGTATGTGTATTTCCAGCAAAGAAAATATATTTTTATCATTATAATTAAGTAACCAATTTTATTTGTTGCAGGTGTTTTAAATCAAACTGTCATGGAAAAAAGAACCTTTACAGCCGAAGAAGTAAACAAAGCGACGCTGGATTATTTCCAAGGTGATGAGTTGGCTGCCCGGGTATGGTCGTCTAAGTACGCCCTGAAAGATTCGGTCGGTAATTTGTATGAACTAACTCCCGATGACATGCACATCCGTTTGGCGAGTGAGATAGCACGTATTGAGAAACGGTATCCGAACCCGCTGACGCAGAAAGAATTGTTTGAATTGTTCAAGAATTTCAAGTACATTGTGCCTCAAGGTAGCCCGATGACCGGCATCGGCAACGATTACCAGGTATCTTCGTTGTCGAATTGTTTCGTTATCGGCTTCGACAGTGATGCGGATTCATACGGTGCCATCATTAAGATAGATGAGGAACAGGTGCAGTTAATGAAACGTCGTGGCGGTGTGGGGCACGACTTGTCGCATATCCGTCCGAAAGGTTCACCTGTGAAGAACTCCGCGCTCACCTCCACCGGCATTGTGCCGTTCATGGAGCGTTACTCCAATTCGACGCGCGAAGTGGCACAGGATGGCCGCCGCGGAGCTTTGATGTTGAGTGTTTCTATCAAACACCCGGATTCGGAAGCCTTTATCGACGCCAAACTGGAACAAGGCAAGATAACTGGCGCAAACGTGTCCGTGAAAATCCATGACGACTTCATGCAGGCCGCCTTGGCCAACCAGCCTTACCAGCAACAATATCCCATCGTGTCGGACAACCCGTGGTTTGTGAAGACCGTTTCGGCGAGTGATTTGTGGAAAAAAATCGTCCACAATGCGTGGAAATCCGCCGAGCCGGGCGTGCTGTTCTGGGATACGATTATCCGCGAGTCGGTGCCTGATTGCTACGCCGACCTTGGCTACAAGACCGTTTCGACCAATCCGTGCGGTGAGATTCCCTTGTGTCCTTATGACAGTTGCCGACTGCTGGCCATCAACCTCTACTCGTATGTGAAAGACCCGTTCACGCCACAGGCATCGTTCGATTTCGACCTGTTCAAGCAGCATGTGCGTCTGGCCCAGCGTATCATGGACGATATTATCGACCTCGAAATGGAGAAAATCGACAAAATCGTCGCCAAGATAGAATCAGACCCGGAAGACAACGACATCAAGAGCACTGAGTTCCAATTGTGGGAGAAAATCCGCACGAAGACCATCCAAGGTCGCCGTACAGGTGTGGGCACGACTGCCGAAGGCGACATGCTGGCAGCCATGGGCTTTCGCTATGGTACGGATGAGGCCATTGATTTTTCGGAGAAGGTGCACAAGACCATTGCTTTGGAGGCTTACCGCTCGTCCGTGAACATGGCCAAGGAGCGTGGCGCATTCAAGATTTACGACCCCAAACGCGAGGAAAACAATCCTTATATCCTGCGTTTGAAAGAGGCCGATCCGGAACTTTATGAGGAAATGGTCAAATATGGCCGCCGCAACATTGCGTGCCTCACTATTGCCCCGACGGGTACGACTAGTATCATGACGCAGACCACGTCTGGTATAGAGCCTGTTTTCATGCCTGTTTATACACGCCGCCGCAAGGTGAATCCGAATGACAAGGACGTGCATATCGATTTTGTGGATGAGAACGGCGACAGCTTTGAAGAGTACACCGTGTTCCACCACAAGTTCGTTACGTGGATGGAAGCCAACGGCTATCCGACCGCCAAGAAGTACACGAAGGAAGAAATTGACGAAATGGTTGCCAAATCACCTTATTACAAAGCTACGGCTAACGATGTGGATTGGCTTAAAAAGGTGCAGATGCAGGGACGTATCCAGAAGTGGGTGGACCATTCGATTAGCGTGACTATCAATTTACCGTCCGACGTGTCGGAAGAATTGGTCGGTAAGCTCTATGAAGAGGCTTGGCGTTGTGGTTGTAAAGGCGTAACCGTTTATCGGGACGGATCGCGTGCAGGCGTACTGGTATCGAACGACAAACCGGAAGACAAGAAAAACAAGAAATGCGTGTGCTATGACCGTGAAGCAGTACAGAAGCGTCCGGCGGAACTGAAATGTGATGTAGTGCGCTTCCAGAACAACAAGGACAAGTGGATCGCCTTTGTCGGATTGTTGAACGATCGCCCCTATGAGATATTTACCGGTCTGGCCGATGATGAGGATGGTATCTTGTTGCCCAAGTCCGTGACAGAGGGTAAAATCATCAAAACCGTGAACGAAGACGGAACCAGACGTTACGATTTCCAATACCGCAACAACCGCGGTTACAAAACGACCGTGGAAGGTTTGTCCTACAAATTCGACAAAGAATTTTGGAACTACGCTAAATTGATTTCAGGCGTATTGCGCTACGGTATGCCTATAGACCAGGTTATCAAGATGGTATCGAGCTTGCAACTGGACAGCGAGAGTATCAATTCGTGGAAAGTCGGCGTGGAGCGTGCCTTGAAGAAATACATTGTGGATGGGACGCAGACCAGCCAGGTTTGCCCGAATTGCGGGCAGACATCCTTGGTTTATCAGGAAGGTTGCCTGACTTGCAAGAACTGCGGTTATTCCCGTTGCGGATAAGAAGTAACAAGATTGTATTGAGTTTGAAGCCGGTTTGCCCGTAAGGGCTGGCCGGTTTTTTTGTACCTTTCGGTGATGTGCGCGTGTCTGTCCTATTTGCGCATTCCGCGGAGGTAGTAATCGATAAGGATACTGCGGGTGCTGATGCCGTCAGGGATGGCGACGGTGGCGCGGGCGATGTTCTGCTGGCGCTGGCCGGCGTATTGCTTGCGTGCGCGGCGGTAGTCGCGGCGTGCTTTGCATACGGCGCGTGCGTTGGCGTACTTGCCTGTGAGCAACATTTGCAGGGCGGCCGTATAATCCAGCAGGAAGCGGACGGCCATGACCTTGCGCAATTGTTTTGCAGGCAGGTTTTTATAGAGCATCAACAGGTTGTTGCGGAAATTCAAGTAGGTTTTGAACGGGTTTTCGCGTTTCAGCGTGCTGGCGCCGACGTGGTAAACGGTGCTTTGCGGGATGCAACAGATGCGTTTCCCGCGGCTGCGCAACCGCCAGCAAAGGTCAATTTCCTCCATGTGCGCGAAAAAATAGTTGTCCAAGCCGCCAACTTCGTGGAAATCATGCATTCGGATACAGAGGCAGGCACCCGTGGCCCAAAGCACATCGCATATATCATCATATTGGCCGAGGTCGGTTTCCGTGTGGTTCATAAGGCGGCCACGGCAGTAGGGGTAACCCCAACGATCAAGGAATCCACCGCAGGCTCCGGCAAACTCGAACTTGTGCGGTTCGTCGTAAGACAGTATTTTGGGTTGGCAGGCCGCTGTGTCGGGATGCGTGTCCAAATAGTGGAGCAGTGGTGCGAGCCACCCTGATGTAACTGCCACGTCCGAATTGAGCAGCACGGCATATTCGGCTTGCACTTGTTCCAATGCGCGGTTGTAGCCTTCGGCAAAGCCGTAATTGCGTTCCAAACGGATGACGCGTACATCGGGAAAGCCTGCCAATATGCGTAGCGAATCGTCTGTGGAGCCGTTGTCCGCCACGACGATTTCCACATCGGGCGCAAGCGTATGGCGCACAATGTCCGGCAGGAATTTGGCAAGCATACTGCTGCCGTTCCAGTTCAGTATGACGACACTTGCTTTTTTCATCGTTTGTATTTCCAACGTTTGTGCGACCATAGCCAATAAGCCGGATGTTCCAATATGTTGGTTTCCAGCAGCCGCGCATATTTTTCAGTTATGCTGAACGGCGGCATTTGTTCGGGCTGTCCGGTTATTTGTATGAAAGTGCAGTGGTAATACCCGCGTTTCCGGCGTGTGAGGTGGGCATAAAATACCGGCAGGCCGAATTTGCGTGCTAATGTTTCCGCGCCTGTGAACATGGGCGTGTCCTGATGCAGGAAATCTGTCCAATAGTGTATGTTTCCACCTGTGGGTGTCTGGTCGGAAATCATACCGTAAACAGCCGGTGTACCATTTTGCCGGTTGCTAGCCATGACGCGCAGCAGATGTTTGCGTTCTACGTTGATATTGCCTTTATGTCCACGTATCTGGAACAGCAACCTGTCCATGTTTTTGTTGCGGAGTGCTTTGTATATGGTAAACAACCGTGTACGATCGTCTTGAAAATAAATGCCGAAAGTGGCCATCCATTCCCAATTTACGCAATGCCCGAGCATGACAATGGAACCGCCGTGCAGCAAGGCTGCGTTTTCTACATCGGCTATGCCTGTGCAGGTAAACCGCTGTTTTATTTCCGCATCCGACATGTGCATGGCATAGAACGTTTCAACGAAACTGTCCAACAAATAGCGGTAAAATTGCTGTTCAAGTCGCCGGATTTCCGGTAAGGGTTTGCCGGGAAAAGCATTTTGCAGATTTTTGCGCACAACCTTCCGCCGATAGCGTACCACCCAGTAAACTATCGGGAATAATAGGTCGGCAAACAGGTAGTGTACCCGTAATGGCAGCCAGGCCAGTAACCATACGAATGCATGGAACAGCCTGTACATATTAGGCTTCTTCGGAATAGATTCCTATGGAAACGCCATATTGGTATTCTCCTTCCAAAATCTGGTCTATCAATTCTTCGGAAAGGTTCACTCCATCTTTTTTGGCGGCTTTCACAATGTAGTTGAACATGTCTTCTTCGTCAATGCTCGCTTCTTCGGCGGCATCGTCGTCTATCAGCCCTTTGCTTTCGTAATAGTCGTAAATCACATCCATGACATATTCGATGTCGTCGCGCGTAAGTTCCTTGCGGTCGTCCTTGTCCAGCCAATTGTAAATGAAATCGACGGCGGCATCGTCGTCATACATCAGTTCATCTTGCTCCTGTTTCATGATTTGTTTTGCTTTTTAAACATATGTGTTTGAATAACACGCCAAAGGTAAAATTTATATTTTGAATGAACAAGCAGACAATAATTTTTTGAAGGATAATGTAGTTGCCATTATGGAACACACGTTAAAAAACATAAATGATGCGCGGTTCTGTTTTTTTTCTTATCTTCGCGCCGTAAACATTAATGATTTGAATATATGAAAAAGTACAAATGTACCGTATGTGGTTGGGTTTATGACCCTGAAATTGGTGACCCTGATGGCGGCATACAGCCCGGAACTCCGTTTGAAGATATTCCTGATGATTGGGTATGTCCCCTTTGCGGTGTGGGTAAGGATGAGATGGAACCTATTGAAGAATAATGTTCTTCTGTTAGTTTTTTTTACCTATGTATCATAGGTTGGAGTTGTCCGCTTTCGGGCGGACAACTTTTTTATTTTCCAAGTATGCTGTATTGCCATCACTTTTATGCCTGTTGGCATGGAAATTGATTTTCTGCCGCCTGTTATTCACTTAAAATCATAAAAGATATGGATTCAATGAAATTTTTCACGGTAGTGTTGGCTGCTGGGTTGTTGTGTGCGGTTGTTCCTGCGCAGGCGCAAGAGCCGGTTGTTCCTTATATTGAAGTGACTGGGACATCGGAAGTTACTTTGGTTCCTGATGAGATTCATTTTATCATTGAAATCAAGGAATATTGGGAAGAAGAATTTGAGAAACGGGCCAAACCTGAGGATTACCAGACTAAGGTGGCTTTGGAAGACATAGAGCGCGGCTTGCGTACAGCACTGCATGGTTTGGGTATTACGGACAAGGATATTCGCACGCAGGAGGTTGGTGACTATTGGCGCGAACGGGGCCGCGATTTCCTGGTGGCCAAACAATTTGATATAACATTGCATGATTTCAACAAAATAGATGAGATTATCGGTGCGGTTGATACGCGTGGCATCAATTCTATGAGCATAGGCGAATTGAAGCATAAGGATATGGAGCAGTACCACCGGCAGGGGAAGATAGATGCGTTGTTGGCTGCGCGCGCCAAGGCGGAATATCTGGCGGAGGCGCTTGGTGCGAAATTAGGTGATGTCATCCGTATCGTGGAGCCGCAGGATGCAAGCATGGTGCCGCGCGTGGCCAATTATGGCAAGTTGATGGCTACTGCTTCCGATGCTTCTGCTTTGGATGCATTTCGTACTATCAAGTTAAATTATTCCATGCATGTCTGGTTTGAACTGAAATAGGTTTCGGTGCATGAAAACATCAAAAAGATGCCCGCAAGGTTTTGGCTTTGCGGGTATTTTTTTGAGACGATGGCAATGTCATCGAGGAAATCTCGATTCCATCATGGATACGTGGACGCATTGAAAAATTTACCGTTAGTCAAATAGGTGGAACTGGGGTATACTTTTTTGAGTACGGTATTTTGTTGGAGTAGGGGCATAAAAAAACCGGCAGTGGTTTGTACATTGCCGGTTTTCAATTATTCGATTTTTCTAGATTATCCGTTTACTTTGGCCATGTGGGCAATCAAATCGAGCACTTTGTTGGAGTAACCGATTTCGTTGTCGTACCAAGAAACCACTTTAACGAACGTGTCAGTCAAAGCGATACCAGCTTTGGCATCGAAAATAGAGGTGCGGGTGTCGCCCAAGAAGTCGGACGAAACAACAGCATCTTCGGTATATCCGAGTACGCCTTTCAATTCGCCTTCGGCAGCTTCTTTCATAGCAGCGCAGATTTCAGCGTATTTGGCCGGTTTAGCCAAGTTTACAGTCAAATCCACAACAGATACGTCCAAAGTCGGAACACGCATAGACATACCGGTCAGTTTGCCGTTCAATTCAGGAATAACTTTACCTACGGCTTTTGCAGCACCGGTAGAAGACGGGATGATGTTGCCGGAAGCAGCACGTCCGCCGCGCCAGTCTTTCATGGAAGGACCGTCAACGGTTTTCTGGGTAGCGGTGGTTGAGTGAACGGTAGTCATCAAACCATCAGTAATGCCCCATTTGTCATTCAATACTTTGGCGATAGGAGCCAAGCAGTTGGTGGTGCAAGAAGCGTTGGAAACGAATTGGGTTCCCTTAACGTATGATTTTTCGTTTACACCGCAAACGAACATCGGAGTGTCGTCCTTGGAAGGAGCGGACATAACAACATATTTGGCACCGGCAGTGAGGTGAGCCTGTGCTTTTTCTTTGGTCAGGAACAAACCGGTAGATTCTACTACGTATTCAGCACCTACTTCGTTCCATTTCAAGTTAGCAGGATCTTTTTCAGCAGTGATGCGGATAGATTTTCCGTTAACGATCAGCAAACTTTTTTCAACGTCGCAGTCGATAGTTCCGTCGAACTGTCCGTGCATAGTGTCGTACTTCAGCATGTAAGCCAAGTAATCAACCGGGCACAAGTCATTAATACCTACGATCTGAATGTCGTTTCTTGTCTGGGCGGCACGGAAAACGAAACGTCCGATACGGCCAAATCCATTAATACCTACTTTAATCATTTTTGTTTGAATTAAAAAATTGTGTTATTATTTTTTGATGTGTTTGTTTTCACATTGTTTCAGCAGTGGGTAACTACCCGCTTATGCGACTTGTTGTTTTCCCCCTTTTGAAATCGGGTGCAAAATTACAAAATTACATCTGATTGACAAAGTGTTATTAAAATAAATTACAGTTTTGTGCCTTTTGCAAAGTCAAGATGACAAACAATAGTTGTAAACTTTTATCTGTTATTCTTGGAAATAAACTCGTTTTACTCGTCGCGAAATGCCGGTCAGCACTTCGTAGCTGATAGTACCGAGTTTGTCGGCAATTTCGGTCAGTGTCAATTCGTCACCGAAAATAATAACTTCGTCGCCTTCCGAGCAATCTGTGTTCGTCACGTCAATCATGGCCAAGTCCATGCATATGTTACCGACGACTTTGCAACGTTTTCCGCCAACCAACACCTCGCCGTTACCGTTTCCGAGCCGTCGGTCAAAGCCGTCAGCATAGCCTATGGGAATCACGGCTATTTGCTTGTCGCTTTTAAGCATGGCTTTGCGGCTGTAACCGACGCTTTCTCCTGCTTTGACGGTTTTTATTTGCAAGATGACTGTTTTCAGTGTACATACGTTTTCCAGAATCATGCCGGGCAGAGCACTGATGCCGTAGTGTCCGATACCGAGCCGTACCATGTCGAACTGGCTTTCAGAAAAACGTTCTATACCTGCCGAGTTGAGAATGTGTTTGAGGACTGGGTTTGGCAAAGCCGCTTTCAGTTGTTCGGCACATGTGTTGAACGTGTCAATTTGCTGGTGCGTGAAGTCATCGAAGCGCGCTTCGTCGGCACCAGCCAAATGTGAAAATACAGAGCGGACGCTGACAGCCTGTTGTTTGCTTAGCCGTTCGATAAGTGCTGGCATGTCGGTTGGTTCGAAGCCCAGTCGGTGCATACCGCTGTCTATTTTGATATGTACCGGATAGTTCGTGATACCTTGGCGTTCAGCAGCAGTGATGAACGTGTCCAACAGTTTGAAGCTGTAAATTTCAGGTTCCAAGTTGTTGTCGAAAATGGCGTTGAAAGCGTTTGGATAGGGATCCATCACAACGATAGGTATGCGTATGCCTTCACGCCGGAGTTCGGCGCCTTCGTCGGCAACGGCCACTGCCAGATAATCGCAATGGTGGTGTTGTAACGTTCGTGCTACTTCTACCGCTCCGCTTCCGTAAGCGAATGCTTTGACCATGCACATGATTTTTGTTGTCGGGGCCAACTTGCTGCGGAAATAATTCAGATTGTTCACCAATGCCGACAGGTTGACTTCCAGGACGGTTTCGTGGGCAGTCATTTCCAGATGGCAGCTAATGTTCTCGAAGTGGAACCGCCGGCTGCCTTTGAGCAAAACGGCTTGGTTGCGTAGCGAGCGGTATGTGCCGGAAACGAGGAATGCTTCCGTTGTCGGGTAGAATGACGCCTCTATGCCTTCAAACACGGCTTGGTGCTTGCCGATTTGTTCGCCGATGCCCACGATGCGGCTGATGTGGCGGCTATGGAGCAATTCGCCTACGGTCGCGTACAGTTCGTCTTCCGGTTGCCCGTTCTGGAAAATGTCGGACAGGATGATGGCTTTTGGCAGGTTCTTGGTGGTGGCCTGTTGGTCCAGGAAGTCGAGGGCAATGGTCAGCGATGCCAAGTCTGAATTATAACTATCGTTGATTATAAGGCAGTTGCGAACACCTTCCTTGACATCCAACCGCATTTGGATACGTTCCAATTGCAACATTCTCACGGCAATCTGTTCGTGGCTATACCCCATGTGGAGCAATAAGGCCAGGCAATGTTGGCTGTTTTCTATGGAGGCATCATCCGTGAACGGAATGTTGTAATGCCCGTTTATGGCATTGTATTTATATTCAATGCGTGTTATGTCTTCCGTCTTGTGGATACTGGCGATCCGTACATCCGCTTTGTCACTTTGCCCCCATGTAAAAGACCTGATACCGGCCTGTTGGGCGGAAATGTCGATGAGCTGGTTGTCTTTGCAGTAAATCACGGTTTCGGCTTCGCGGAAAAGTTCCATTTTTTCAGCGCATTTTTCTTTCAGTGTACGGAAATTTTCCTGATGCGCGTCGCCAATATTGGTGAATATGCCAATGGTTGGTTGAATGACTTGTTGTAGTTTACGCATTTCGTCGGGTTGTGAGATACCAGCCTCGAAAATGCCGAGTTCGCTTTGCTCATCTAATTGCCAGACAGAAAGCGGTACGCCGATTTGCGAATTGTAGCTACGTGGGGAACGCACGATTTCGTAATCGTCATGCAGCAGGTCGTACAACCATTCTTTGACAATGGTTTTTCCGTTGCTCCCAGTGATGCCGATAACCGGGATATTGAATTGTTTCCGGTGTGCCGATGCAATCTGTTGCAGTGCGCGGAGCGGGCTTTCCACTTGCAAAAAACAAGCATCATCCAGTTCCGCAATATTGGCAGGGAGGTTTTCGACAACAAAATAGCGCACTTGGCGGTCATATAGTTCCTGTATATATTGGTGCCCGTCGTTGCGTTGCGTGCGCAAGGCGAAAAACAAAGTGTTTTCCGGGAAGGAAAGAGAGCGGCTGTCGGTCAGCAGCCAACGGATTTCCGCATCGATAGGATGCGATACTTTTGCACCTGTTACGGATGCGATTTCTTGCAGTTTCATTGTACTTTTATTTTGGCTACCACACCTTCAGACGTGCTTATGACACATGTCTTTCCGGAAATGGGAGCAATTGTGTTTATAAGTGAATTTCCTATTTTATGTATCCAGAGTAATTGGCCGTTGCGGGCATCAACACCATGAAGCAAGCCGTTTTTTGTACCGAAAATGATAACACCATCGCGTTCTATGAGCATGCTTGGGTTATGGTCGTAGCCGTATCCGGCATTGGTTTTCCAGATAACACGCGGCGTGTCGGCAGTTGCATCAATGGCTACAATGCTGTCGTTCATGCAGCGGCTGAAAACCGTCTTGCCGTCTTCGGAAAGACCGATGGTTTCACGTACTTCATGCTGGTTTGTGCGCCACACTTCAAGGCCACTTTCGGCATCCAGAGCAGTCCAGTAGCGGTCAGGTGCCGTGATGAAGATTTTGCCTTCCGAAGCTACGGGCAACACGGCTGCCGGTGAAAAGTGCATACGCTCTTTGCCGTTGTTCCATTTCCAGGCCAATGAGCCGTCGGAGAGGTTCAAGGCATAAAAATTCGTATCCCACGCACCGAAATATATTTTGTTCCCGTAAATCACGGGACGTGTTTCAATGTAGTTGCCTATGCCTTCATAGCACCACAGGGTGTGTCCGTCATTCAGCGAGAGGGCGCGGAAACAGCCATCGCTGCCGCCGATATAGACTGTGTCGCCGCTGATCAGCGGCATACCGAGTACGGCTTTACCGGTTTTATGTTTCCAGATTTCCATGCCGTCTTTTGTGCTTAGGCAATAAATATTTCCGTCGGTTGAGCCGAAAATGACTTTGCCTTTTGCCGCAGCCGGCGATGAAATGATGCGGCTGCCGGTAGCTATGTTCCATTTTTCGCTTCCATTGCGCAGGTCCAGGCAGCGGAAATTACCTAAATCGTCGCCGAAATAGACTTTGTTATGGTAAATAGCAGGCGTGCCGTAAATGCCCGCGCCGGTTTTGATGCGCCACGCTTCGCGGACGTTCGGGTAGCGGTCGTTGATGGCGAATGAGGGCTTGAGTGTGCCGTCTGGCTCGTCGTATGTCCGTTTCCCGAACGGAATGGCCAGCCATTTTACGGGCGGAAGCCCTGTTTTGCGTTCATAAAAACAGATGGAATCGCCCACGGAAATGATGGAGTAGCCGCCGATGCTGTCCTTGGCACGCAGCATGGAGCGATGCAATACGCCGCATATCCCGTCGTAGTTCAGCACCATGTTACGGTGATAGTGTCCGCCCAGAAATGTTTGTACATTGAAATGGCGCACACGGTCGGTCAGTTCGTACCAGTTGTCCACATCGCCTTCTTGCAGCGGATAATGCGTGCAGAGGAATACTGGCATGTCTTGTGGTGCGCTTTCCAGTGTGCCAACTGCCCAGTCTATGTCTTGCGGTGCAATATGGCCATCGCCCATTTTGATGACGGGACCGGAAACGAATCCTGTGAACAGGCAGCCTTTGTGCGTGAACGTGAATTTGTCGTCGCCGAATACTTTGGCAAAATCCGTGGCACCGGATTCGCTCCATTTGGTTTCGTGGTTGCCAGCGGTGATGTAATAGGGCATACGGAGGCTGTCCAGAATGTTTTTGGCGGCCAGCATGGAGGCTTTGTCGCCATTTTCCGTGATGTCACCTGTTACGAGCACAAATTCGATGCTGTCCAACCCGTTTACATCACGGACGGCTGCTGCGAGGTCTTGTGCGGGGATGGGGTTGGCCGGGTTCAGATGCAAATCGGTGAATAACGCAAACGAAAAATGATTTTCCGCATGTGATCTGTATGCCAATAATAACAAGAGGCAAATGCACAAAAAATATCGTTTTGTTTTCATGCAGGCTTTATTCTATTTGCAGTCCGAGTTCGTCTTTCAGCATTTTCAGCACCGGATTTTTTTGCAGAAGCACATCATATTTTTCTTCGGCGGTGAAAGCCATTTTTTTTTCAGTCTCTTGTGCTATGTTGATGCGCATGGATACATGGTTGTTCCTCAGCTGTTTGTGGATGTGTTTCAGCAATTCGGTTTCCATGTGTTTCAGTTCACGTTCCTGCAATTCCGTGGCGACTTGCACTTCAAATCTCTCATTGCTGACAGATTTGGGCTTGGTTGATTGGATAATGCTTGTGAGCCGCGGGTTGTCGTTTGCTAATACTGTACATCCCAACCAAGCCTCTAACAAATCGTTTTCTGTGAAAGGGGTGGACATGTCCTTTTCTTCTTCGGATAGTTGGGTTGTTTGCTCTGCCGGTTGTTCTGCGTTCGGCGTTGTAGGCGTGCTTATGGATATGCTCAGTGGCTTGAACGATGGCGGAGCGGCCGGCTGTTGCGTTTGCGTGGCCGGTGGAGTATGCAGTGTGGGTGCCGGCTGGGATGTCGTGGTAGCCGCCCGGGTCATATAAGGCTGTGCTGGTTCACCTACTGTCGTGGGAGGCGTGGCAGGTTGCGTTGTGGTGACTATGGCCGTAGCAGGGGCTGTTTGGTTGACAGGTTTCAGTTGCGGGATGTCATTTTTTTTTTCACCTTGTCCATTGAGCTGGCACAGGCGTATTAACATGATTTCGACCAGCAACCGTTTGTTTTTGGCTGTCCGGTAATCTATCTCGCATTGCGAAGTAATGTCCAAAGCACGGAAAATAAATGCCGGCGGACATATTTTGGCCTGTTGCTTGTACCGTTCGGCAATGGCCTCGTTGGCTTCGAGTAGGATGGTTGTTGCAGGGTCGCCGCTGACCAGCACATCGCGGAAATGGCTGCTCAGCCCGCTGATGAAGTATTGCGCATCGAAACCTTTGTTCAGTATTTCGTTGAACAGCAGCAGGCTTTGGCTTACATTGCCTTGCATGAAACATTCTACCATGCGGAAATAATAGTCGTAATCAAGTACATTCAGTGTCTCGATAGTTTGCTGGTAGGTAATGCGGTTTCCGCACGAGCTGACTAATTGGTCAAAAATGGACAGTGCATCCCGCATACCGCCTTCTGCCTTTTGTGCCACTACGTTTAAGGCTTCCGTTTCGGCTTCTATTCCTTCCTGCTGGGCGACATATTTCAAATGGTTTGTTATGTCGTTTATGGTAATCCGGTTGAAATCATAGATTTGGCAACGTGACAATATGGTCGGTAGTATTTTATGTTTTTCTGTCGTAGCCAGAATGAATATGGCGTGCGCCGGTGGCTCTTCCAATGTTTTCAGGAAAGCATTGAATGCATCTTTGGACAGCATGTGTACCTCGTCCACGATGTAGATGCTGTATTTGCTTACTTGTGGCGGTATGCGTACTTGTTCTATCAACTTGCGGATGTCCTCCACGCTGTTGTTCGAGGCGGCATCCAATTCGTGTATGTTGTAGGAGCGTTGTTCGTTGAACGAACGGCATGATTCGCATTCATTGCAGGCTTCTATGTCGGCTGTCAGATGCTGGCAGTTGATTGTTTTTGCCAATATCCGTGCGCAAGTAGTCTTGCCTACGCCCCGCGGGCCGCAGAACAGGTAAGCATGTGCTATGTGCTGGCTTTTGATGGCGTTCTTGAGCGTGGCGGTCAGTGCATGTTGCCCGACAACTGAGGCAAATGTGCTTGGCCTGTATTTACGGGCGGATACGATATAATTTTCCATTTTCTTGTCCTTGTTTTATAGGTTTCCGGGCCTTTGGGCTGAGCCAATATAATTCAGGGCAAAGGTACATAATTTGCGTTTATAATTCAAACGAAAAAGTGTATCTTTGCAACCGGAAAAAATAATTTTATGGAAAAATTGAAGGCTATATGGAAGGCAATCCGCCCTGTCGTATTGAACAAATACCTGCTTGCGTTGCTTGTTTTTGCGATTCTGGTTATCTTTTTCGACAAGCATAACCTGATAGGCCGGATACGCAACCAGCGCAAAATAGAAAGGCTGGAAGCCGAAATAGAGTCTTACGAAAATACGATCCGGGAAAACCGGCAAAAGATAAACGAGTTGCAGTCGAGCGACGAAAACTTGGAAAAGTTCGCACGTGAACAGTACATGATGAAACGTCCGGACGAAGATGTCTTTCTGATAGAAGAATAAAAAAAATTGTGGAATAAATCCTTGTCTTATGCGAGTGTCAGTTCAAATCATAGCTTTTTTGCTGTTGTTGGCGGGTGCGATAGCCCGCATAATCAGCCAGCACTATGTGCTTGCGCCCTATCTGTTCGGTGCGGGGGCTGTCCTGGTGGTTGTATTGGCTGTGGTGGATGTATGGCGGCATCGTGACACGGCTTTCCGTGAAACCCGTTTGTTCCGTATCAACTTGTTGGCATCCCTTGCTTTGGTGATAGGTGCGTATCTCATGTACAAGGAATCCAATTCGTGGGTTATCTGCCTGATGATTTATGCCCTCGTTACCCTCTTTTTGAGCTACCGGCTCAAATAGTTTCAGTTTACCACTTTCCCCTCCATGAATTGCTGGAATTTCTCCTTGTAGCTGTCTGAAATGGGGATGCGCGTTTTGCCGAACACAATCCGGTTATGTTCAATGATGTTGATACGGTTAGTTTGCACAATGAATGACTTGTGTACACGCAGGAATTTGTCGGCCGGCACGATGGATTCGAAACTTTTCATGGTCATGTGCACTATGACAGGCCGTTCTTCATTGTCTAAATAAAGTTTCAGATAATCTTTCAGCCCTTCGGCATACAGTATATGCCGTATTTCGATGCGCATCAGTTTGGCGTCGGTCTTGACAAAAATGAATGGTTCGTCCGTTTCGCTTGCCGGTGCGTTTTCTGCTTTTGCTTTCAACTCAAACCATTCCAAGGCTTTGGTGGCCGCATTCAGGAAATTGGCGTAGGAGAACGGTTTGAGCAAGTAGTCCAGTGCATTGACTTTGTAACCTTCCAAGGCGTATTGCTGGAAAGCCGTGGTCAGGATGATGCGTGTCCGGGGCGGTACTAATTGTGCCAATTCCAAGCCGTTCAGTTCTGCCATTTGTATGTCCAAAAAAATCAAGTCCGGCGGTGATGTACGCAAAGTGTTGAGCGCGGCAATGGCGGATGTGAATTTGCCGGCCAGTTCCAGAAAATCGGTTTTGCTGGCGTAATTTTCCAACAAGCTGAGGGCCAACGGCTCATCGTCAATGATAAAACAGCGTAATTTCATGGGCAGATGCGGATTTTGAGTTCGGTGGTGTAAGTGTTTTCGCTTGTGTCTATATGGAAAGAATGGCTGTCCGGATAGAGGATTTCCAATCGGCGTCTCAGGTTGGCAAGCCCGATGCCGGAGCCGCTGCGGTCGTTTGTCGTTTTCGGGAAAAGGCTGTTGCGGATACGTGCCGTCAGCATCTCGTTTTCCTGCTTGACGCTTATGTGTATAAAACATGGGCTGTTTGAGGCTACACCATGCTTGAAAGCGTTTTCTATAAGCGATATGAATAATAGCGGCGCAATGCCGGCTTGTTTGTCTTGTACGTCAATGTCAAGCGTTACTTCCGTTTGGGCGGTCAGGCGCAGCCGCATTAATGCAACGTAATTACGGATAAATTCCAGTTCCTTTTCAATGGGTACGGTCGTATGGTTGTTGTCATAGAGCACGTAGCGCAACAGGTTGCTCAATTCCAGCACGGCTTCCTGCGCTTTTTCCTGGCTGATGGCTATCAGCGCATAAATATTGTTGAGCGTGTTGAACAGGAAGTGCGGGTTTAATTGTTGCCGCAAATTGCGTAATTCGGCCTCGCTGCGTTTATGTTCGGCTTCTTGTTTTTCCATTTCTATGGCGTGCCATTTCTCTGTCATTCGGATGGCTAATGCCAGACCGACTGTCAGAATGAATGAAAGCATGTCGCGCAGGAAAAAGCGCATTAGATGGCTTACTATGCTGAATTCTTCCGGGTGAGGGCGGTGGCTGGGTATTATCGATTTCAACCATGTGGACAATCCGGCAATGATGACAAGCAACGCCAAATTATAGAGTGCGAAGCGCAGATGTTTTTTGTGGAAGAAAAGCCGTTCGATCAGCCCGAGGTAATTGGCATAAAAAACAATGATGAGTGCTGTCCACGACACAAGGTTGTGTAACATGAAGTGCAACAGGTCCGTATCCGAGTTTTTGGGCAGTAGCAGGAGCGGAAATAGGAAAACCATAAGCCAGACTGCTATGTGGATAATGACGTGCAGTACTTTTCTTTTTTGCATGGCCGGATAAATTATGAATTTCTAATGTGGCAAAGATACGTTTTTATTCGGATATGCGGATAAGATTTCCTCTTATGTTAAAAATGTCGGCGGGATTTTTTTCAAAATGTTGTGCAAATGTAATTGCCCTGTTTTTATGATAAAAGCCCATCCCTGTCGGGGACGGGCTGGCTTATATGGCTGCTACTGCATAAATGAGTGCGGCCACTACGGCCAGGAAAAGCAATAATTGTCCGGTTTTCCTCATCATGCGTTTCCATGTGGGGGTAATGATTTCCAACGCGGTCCTGTATCCGGAAACAATGGCGCCGGTAAATCCTCCGCCCGGAGATGTCCATGCGCCGGCATAGTACAATCCTTTGACGGTTTCCGAATGTACGGGTGCGCGTCCTGAAAGCACGTAGTCCGTATTGCGGAAGCCATACGCCGTGCCGTTGCGGGTACGCAGGAAACGCCGTGTCGTTTTGGGCGTAGCCACTTCGTAACGTTCTATCAGGTTGGTGATGCCGGGGTAATGTTCTTCGAGGCGTTCAAACAGCCGTTGTGCCAACAATTCCTTGGCTGTCTTGTATTCTTCTTCGTTCAGGTTTTCCCAGTCGGCCAGATTTGATGTGCCTGTCAGCACACCGAAACTGCGCGGGTCATCAGGAGCAGTCAAGCCGGAATCTATGGCGGAATAATCCACGAAAACAAACGGCCGTTCGCCGGTTGGCTGTGTTTTCAGATAGGGATAGAGTTTGGCCGGCGGCATATCCAATAGTTTGTCGGTGTATATGAAGTTGGAGTAGGAGAGCGCGTATTGTTTGGATGGCGCACTTTTGAACGTGATATACACCGTGTAAAGCGATGTCGCGGGTTTCAGCTTGTCTATGCCCGGTTCCTGTAATGCGACGGGTAACATTTTGCCGTTGAACAGGTTGGCCGGGTCGATGTTTGCGATGATGACCGGGGCATGGACACATACGTTTTTCTGGGTCCGTTTGTCATAATAACTTACGCCGCAGACATGTCCGTTTTCCATCAGGACTTGTTTGGCATCGCACGAAGTGCGGACCTCTCCCCCGTTATGTTGTATGATGTCTGCCAAAGCATTCGATAACACTTGGCTTCCGCCCTTGATGAATACGGCCGAGTTAAGGTAGCTGTATTGCGCACATGCGTAGTAACTCCACGACAAGTCGGCTGTGTCGTCTGAGTAGTAAGGCAGATTTGCGTTCAATATATTTTTAAGGCGGTTTGAGCGCAGCAGCTTGTCCATCTTTTGGCCGGTATGTTCGCGTTTCCAGAGGCCGTGCAACAGTCGTGGCAGCCGGTTGATGGGGAATACCAAAAATTGCATGAATGATAAATCGCCAGGTAGCCGGCCGGCTATCAGCGCGGAGCGTTTTAAGCTGCGCACGAAACGTATCAGGTTCCTCTTCTCGTCAGGGAAACACTCACCAAGGCTTTTAATCATGTTGTGGCGGCCTTCTGGCACGGTATAGAATGCACTTTCCGTTTTGACGCTCCATGCTTGCGGCAGTTTGATCAAAGGTAATTTACCGTCAAGCCCGATTTTCCGGAAAACGTATGTTTTCATGTCCGTGTCGGGAGTGCCCCAATCCATTTCGTGCAGCCCGACTTCGTATGTAACGCCATCGCGTTTGAACACGGTAGCGCATCCGCCGGGGATGTGGTGCTGTTCCAAAACCAGGACTTTGCGGTGGTTGCGGGCAAGGGTTGCACCGGCAGTGAGTCCGCCAAGGCCGGCTCCGATAATGATAACATCGTATGAATGATTGTTGGTTTCCATAAATTCTTTTCTTTTTTGTTGTTTTATTGGGGCTAATGCCATACCTTTATTTGTTAGGTATGTTGGCATATATCCAATCCCGTGCCTTTGTTTTGGGAATCGTGTGGAAACCTGCCGGCTTTTTGTTATATTAAGTTTCTTTGTGAAAATAGGGCATTTTGAGGAGGCTATGTGTATATTGCGAGCCATTTGGAACGGACGGACTCTTTTTTTCCAGATTTTATTTTGAAAACTTGGAAAGTTGTGCTAACTTTGCGCCGTCTTAACGGGGAATTAGCTCATCTGGTAGAGCGTTTGGTTCGCAATCAAAAGGTAGTGGGTTCGAGTCCCATATTCTCCACAAAACAAGCACTGTCCAAAATTTTGTGTAAATGGAAACAGGATTCAGTTATTAGTTTCTCCTCATATCTGGATTCTGTTTTCAAAAATAAGGATAAATTGATTC
>CASDOZ010000010.1 GCA_949282265.1 uncultured Bacteroidales bacterium
AACACGCCGGGAAACCGGCCTCTTTTTTTTCAGAGCGAAAGGGACTGCAAAGGTAAGGACTATTTTCCATTCCCGCAATACCCGGCGCAACTTTTTTTTTCATTTACTTTTCCAAGCCCGAGGCTGCCGAACACCGCCGTGTTGTTCCTCAAAAGCGGGTGCAAAAGTACAACACTCTTCCCAATTACGCAAATAATCGGGCAACTTTTTTTCAAAAAAAATCGCATGCGGGAACTAACAGGCTGTATACGTGGAGGATACGGACGGAAATATTTTTGAAGGGAAACACAGGATGGCACACGAAACCCGCATTTAAGGCAAGAAAATGGATAAAAAAGGGGGGAAAAAGGCAGGGGACCGCTGGAGGGAAAGCACGCGGAAGGGAAAAAACGGGGGAAACGGGGACGAAGGGAGGGCAAAAAACACAGATAAAAACATACAAAATGGAAACATGTTATGACATAAGAAAAATATTTTCAAGTAGAATTTCTGTTTTTATCTATTTAGTTGTAAAAAACACCTCCAAAAATTCTAACTTCCGAAAATTTCTGCATAAAATGAACGGTTTTCCCTATACATAAAATATATGTAATGATTTCTGCAAGCCCAACCAGATACACGGCCATGTTGCGACCTAACATTGTATTGTTGACCAGTCCATCAAATTACTCTTGTAATTCCATCATTGTTGTTTATAGATTCTATATCCGTAATATAATATGAATGCAAAAAAATATCTGCGTATATACTTTTTTCCTTTATTCCGTTCTGAAATAATTGCAATCGTTGTTGTCTCAAGTGCATAAACCTTTTTATCATATACATTGTAATATAGCGGACGATTCCGAATCCCCTTGCTTTATAATTTTTATCACAAAGCAAATTCATCGAATTATTCCCCAAAAACAACATTCCGCATATTATCCGTTCCAATTATATCAAAAAAGAAGATTTAGCAGTCAAACTAACTTGAAAAATGTCAAGATAGAAATAAAAAACAGGAACAAAACAAGAACAAAAACAGATGAAAAAGGATACAAACAACCTATTTTGACGGCTAAAAACAAGCCATTTTATATTCTTTATAATATCACCTCCCTTTTTGAATGCAAAACATACCTTTATTAAAAAATAAAGTCTTACTTTTGCACGGAACAATTGAAAAACATTTTACTAACTTCAAGAAAAAAACATTTTATGAACATTTCCAAACTGGCTGCATGCGCATTGCTGTTTGTCTCAGCAAGCGCATTTGCTCAAAATGATGAGTGGAAAGACCCACAAGTCAACCAAGTGAATCGTGCTCCTATGCACACTAATTATTTCGCATACGAAAACGCAGAAAAAGCTCAGGCTGGACGTCCGTACACATCAGAAAACTACCTTTCGCTGAACGGGACATGGAAGTTCAACTTTGCACCAACTCCCGACCACCGGCCCAAAAACTTTTTTGCTATCGGTTATGATGATGCATCGTGGAACACCATGCAAGTACCCGGAATGCTTGAACTGAACGGCTATGGCAACCCAATATATGTGAACACCGGCTATGCATGGCGCAACCAATTCAACAACAACCCACCTGAAGTACCGACCCAAAACAACTATGTAGGTTCTTATCGCCGAGAAATCGAGATTCCCGCCGACTGGAAAGGCAAAACCATCATGGCACATTTCGGTTCCGTAACCAGCAACATGTATTTGTGGGTAAACGGCAAATACGTAGGCTACAGCGAAGACAGCAAACTGGAAGCCGAATTCGACATTACCAAATATGTGAAGCCCGGCAAGAACCTGATTGCTTTCCAGGTTTTCCGCTGGTGCGATGGAACTTATCTGGAAGATCAGGACTTTTTGCGTTTCACAGGCGTAGCACGCGACTCATACTTGTATGCACGCAACAGCAAACGCATGAATGACGTGCGCTACCAGACCAATCTGGACAACACCTACACCAATGCCGAACTGGCCATTGAAATAGATTTTTCCGCCGCATCATCGGGTTGCGTTGCCGAAGTACTTCTGACAGACCCTGCAGGGAAAACCATCGGAACGCAGGAAATCAAATCGAACGGAAAAACCGTAAAAACCGACATGGCAGTCAGCAATCCGGCCAAATGGAGCGCGGAAACACCCGCCCTCTACAACCTGCAACTGACCTTGAAAGACAAAGGCACTGTGTTGGAAGTAATCCCGTTCAAAGTAGGTTTCCGCAGTGTGGAAATCAAAAATGCACAATTGCTTGTAAACGGCCAACCAGTATTGATTAAGGGAGTAAACCGCCACGAACTCGACCCTGTCCACGGATATGTCGTTTCCGAAGAGCGCATGATTGAAGACATACGCACCATGAAAAAACTGAATATCAATGCCGTGCGCACCTGCCACTATCCGGATGCAAACCGCTGGTATGAGCTGTGCGACCAATACGGCTTGTATGTGGTGGCCGAAGCCAATATTGAAAGCCACGGCATGGGCTACGGCGACAAAACCCTGGCCATACGTCCGGACTATGCACTGGCACACATGGAACGCAACCAGCGGAATGTACAGCGTTCACGCAACCACGCATGTGTCATCGTATGGTCGCTCGGAAACGAAGCCGGCAACGGTGAAAACTTCATGAAAGCATACGACTGGATAAAAGCCAATGACAACACACGCCCCGTGCAATACGAAAGAGCGGAAAACAAAGATCGCAACACGGACATCTATTGCCCCATGTATGCAGACTACAACCATTGCGAGAATTACGCCAGAAACAACCCCGCCAAACCACTTATCCAATGCGAATACGCACACACAATGGGCAACTCGGCCGGCGGTTTCAAAGAATATTGGGATCTGATACGCAAATATCCGAGCTATCAGGGTGGCTTTATTTGGGACTTTGCTGATCAAGGTCTGTTGCAGCAGAACAAGGACGGCATTTGGATTTTCGCATATGGCGGCGACTGGAATAGATATGATGCATCGGACAACAATTTCTTGTGCAATGGCATTGTGGCGCCGGACCGCACGTTCAACCCGCACGCTTATGAAATACAATATTTCTACCAGAATATCTGGACAAGCCTGAACGATGCTGAATCAGGAAGCCTCGAAGTATTCAACGAAAACTTTTTTGCCGCCACCTCCGGCATCTACCTCAAATGGACATTGCTTGCCAACGGTGAAAACATACAGAGCGGCATCATTGACAACATTGCCATCGCACCACAAGCCAAAGCCAACTATACGGCGGCATACGATCTGGATGCTGTTTGCCCGAATGCGGAACTGTTCCTCAATGTGGAATACATACAGAAAAACGCCAAGCAACTGTTACCTGCAGGCTGGGTTATAGCCCGCCAACAACTGCCAGTAAGGGAAGCAGGGAAAATATGTTGCAAATGCTCTACAAAAGTCCAAGGAACCATACAAGTTGCAGAAAACGACTGTAACTACCTGCGTGTCAAAGCCGGCAATGTCAGCATGGATTTCAACAAGCATAACGGATTCTTAAGTTCTTATATTAACAACGGCGAAGAGCTATTGGCTGATGGCGCACAACTGAAGCCCAATTTCTGGCGCGCACCGACTGACAACGATTTTGGAGCCGGCCTGCAACACCGCTATGCCATTTGGAAGAATCCGCACCTGAAACAGACTGATTTCAACTGGCAAATGCAAGAAAACAACCTACATATCACGGCCGAATACGATATGGAAAACATTGGTGGCAAATTGACATTGGAATATATAGTTTCGCCATGTGGCAAACTAACTGTCAGACAAAGCCTGAAAGCCGGTGAAAAGAAAGACATTGCAGATATGTTCCGCTTCGGTATGCAAGTATCGCTTGACAAAGAAATGGAAAATTTGACTTATTATGGACATGGCCCGCATGAAAACTACATAGACCGTAACAGTTCGGCTTTTGTCGGGAAATATACGCAAACCGTAACAGAACAATTCTATCCGTATATTCGTCCGCAGGAAAACGGGAATCACACAGGCCTGCGTTATCTGACATTGACCCAACGTAATGGCAACGGCATTACCATACGTGCCGCCGAACACTTCGAGGCCAGCGCGTTGCACTACACTATTGACAACTTGGATGACGGATGTGACAAAGACCAACGCCACAGCAACGAATTGATACCCGACAAATTGACCTCACTCTGTATTGACAAAAAACAAATGGGTATGGGTTGTGTAAACAGCTGGGGTGCGCTTCCTTTGGAAGCCTACCGGATTCCATATGCCGATTATCAGTTTGAATTCGAGATTTTGCCAGAATAAAACGGGATAACCAAATATCTGAACAGCCTGTTTTTCATGAAGGGGAAACAGGCTGTTTGTTTTCTCATAAAAAGAACGGCCAATATATAACTAATCCGCAAAACGAAATGCATCCAAGAGAATAGTTCTGGCATTTGGCTATGATGCGCAAACATTATGACGTGTCTTTACTATGACAACGATAAGGCAACATGTCCAAGACGAAGCGCAACGTCAGCAATAAAAAAGAATTAACAGTTCAATTGAAAGCAAACGGCGAAGTTGTAATTGAGGATTGAAAAAAAAGTGTAACTTTGCCCGTTAGTTTTTCAAAAGAAGAGAGCCATGAAATTTAGACTGATTGTAATGAATTTTCTCCAATTCGCTGTTTGGGGAGCTTATTTGACTTGTATGGGCCGCTATTTAAGCACAGTGGACATGAGCAGCCATATCGGTATATTCTATTCCATACAAGGCATCGTATCCATATTCATGCCTGCATTGATAGGTATCGTAGCCGACCGTTGGATACCTGCGCAAAAAATGTTAGGGATTAGCCATCTCATCGCAGGTATCAGTATGCTTGCCGCAGGATATTACGGGATTTCAAGCGGTAGCAACGTAGATTTTTCCGTTCTATTCACCCTCTACACAATAAGCGTGGCTTTCTATATGCCTACATTGGCTTTATCCAATTCGGTAGCATACAATGCACTGGAAAAGGCAGGACTGGATACCGTCAAAGATTTCCCGCCCATACGGGTTTTCGGTACAGTCGGCTTTATTTGCTCCATGTGGGCCGTTGATTTATTAGGTTTCCAAGAAAGCCCCAAGCAGTTTATCGTAAGCGGCCTCATCGGAATCGTACTGGCCATATATGCATTCACACTACCCCATTGCCCCACCAGCAAAAGCGCGGAACGGAAATCGGTTGCCGAAGCCCTTGGCTTGCAGGCCTTCGCGTTGTTCAAACAAAAACGCATGGCCATATTTTTCATATTTTCCATGCTTTTGGGCGTATCGCTGCAAATCACCAATGGATTCGCAAATCCGTTCATATCCAGTTTCGGCCAGTTTGAAGAATACCAGCATACTTTCGGCGTGCAACATACCAATATGCTGATTTCACTGTCGCAAATATCCGAAACATTGTGTATCCTGCTAATCCCGTTCTTTCTGAAACGGTTTGGCATCAAGAACGTCATGCTAATGGCCATGATTGCCTGGGTGCTGCGGTTCGGATTCTTCGGACTCGGCAATCCGGGTTCAGGCGTGTGGCTGTTTATCCTTTCCATGATTGTGTACGGCATGGCATTCGATTTCTTCAATATTTCCGGTGCATTGTTCGTTGACAAAGAAACCGACCCTTCCATCCGTTCATCTGCCCAAGGGCTTTTCATGCTGATGACCAACGGTATCGGCGCAACCATCGGCACATTAGGCGCACAAGCAGTCGTAAACAGATTTGTAGAATCACAAACCGAACCGGTTGCCATTATCCAAGGTTGGCAAACAGCATGGTATATTTTTGCGGGTTATGCATTAGTGGTTGCCATTACATTCGCACTTGTGTTTAAATACAAACACACGGCTGAAACAAAATAAAAAATCACGAACCATAAAAAAAGAGTTTGTTTTTTCGGAAAAAGTCCCTATCTTTGCACCCGCTTACGAAAAAGCAGGTCCCATAGCTCAGTTGGTTAGTAGCACCTGACTCATAATCAGGGGGTCCTTGGTTCAAGCCCAAGTGGGACCACACAAGACTCAGAAAAGCATCGGCAAGTTGCCGATGCTTTTTTGTTTTTATTGCGCTTACAATGTAATGACAAGTCACAATCCCCAACAATTGAATTACCGAAATCCATTTCTTGTAAATGTACAACACCATCACTTGCAACAAATCCAGCCCCTCCACAATCGTTAAAAAAACACAACAGCACTCCAACAAAGAACAATCTCCTCAAAAAACACATACATTTGCAACGAATTAACAATACTGTTAGACAAATATGTTAGCACATATGGATACACAAAAACAAGGAAAAACGGAACAAGCCATCATGGCGGCCGCAGAAGAGCTTTTCTTAGAAAAAGGCTATCATTTGGCTACTACTACCATGATAGCCCGTAAAGCTGGCGTAACACATGCCATGCTACATTATTATTTCCGGACAAAAGAACAAATTTTCGGGCAAGTGCTTGACAAATACATAAACGAGATTATCGCTTCGTTCCAACCCGTCATGCAGAAAGAAGCACCGTTTTGGGACACCATGGAAAAAGGAATTGCGACACATTTTGATTTTCTGGCCAAACATCCTTTGCTACCTGCTTTCATTTTTGATGTCGTACGCTTCAATCCTGAATTATTGGAAAGCTACAAAGACTATTTCAGCAAAACAATCGGAAAAGTGATTGAATTCCACTGTTCCATGATTCAAGCAGAGATAGACAAAGGAAATATAAGAAAGGTTGAGCCCATCCAATTGCTTATGGACATAGCCATGCTCAATGTGTCCACATTCATGCTGCTTCCCGTCGCGGGAAAACTGGCAAATACAGACAAGGAAACTATTCAGAAAATGCTGCAATCCAGGAAAAACGAAACCATTACTTTAATCAAATCCAGATTATATGGCAACTAACAAAATCCGAATCATGGCTACGAAAAGATATATAATAAGGCATTCCATTTCCATGCTTTCCTTGTATGCCCTATCTATATGTGCGGCAAACGCACAAATCAGCATAGAACAGTGCATGGAACTGGCGCGGGAGAATTATCCGCAAATCAAACAGCTCAATCTGATTGAAGAAGCCGCGAAATATGATGTTGCAAGCGTTTCAAAATCATGGTTGCCGCATCTGAACATATCAGGCAAAGCCACTTACCAATCCGAAGTTGTGGAAATGCCGTTCGACATTCCCGGATTTTCTTTTAACCTGCCACACGACCAATATTCATTAGTCGGCGACATAACCCAGAGCATTTGGGATGGCGGGACCAGCAAAGCCCAAAAAAACGTATTAACGACAAGTAGCGAAATGCAAAAAAAACAAGTGGAAGTTTCTATGTATTCCATAAACGAACGGGTGGAAAAAATTTTCCTCGGCATTCTGCTGCTTGATGAGCAAATCAAACAAAACGACATTCTGAAAGAAAGCCTTGAAAGGAATGCCCGACAGGCACAAGCCGGGATTGAAAATGGGATTGCCTACAAATCGGACCTTGACATGATTAAAGTAAACATACTCAACTGCGAACAACAAAAAACAGAACTACTGTCAGACCGCTCAACCTACGTGGCCATGCTCGAAAAACTCACGGGAACAGACATCAAGCCAGAAATGCTGCTCGTGCCAGAAACCAATACGGACGACATTTTCCCAGACGAAATCACGCGGCCGGAAATAGCATATTATGATGCCCAGCTCAACCAGAATGCTGCACAACAAAAGCAGCTCAATTCCAAAATATCACCCAAATTCAACCTGTCACTGCAAGGAGGCATAGGAAGGCCCGGGCTAAACATACTCAAAAACGAGTTCCAGCCATATTACACAGCCGGTATCAAAATGTCGTGGGACATAGGCGCCCTATACACCAGGCAAGATGAAAAGCGGAAATTGGAAACACAGGTCAGAAGCATCGAATCAGACAGGGAAACATTCTTGTTCAACACTAACCTTGAAATTGCGGAAAAGCGGAATGCCATCGACAAGGCGCGCGAACTGCTCGAAAAAGACGATGAAATCATTGCTTTGCGCGAATCAATCAGGATTGCAGGAGAGGAGCAATACAGCAACGGGACCATCTCCATGACAGACCTAATGGACAGAATAGACGATGAACACAATGCAAAAGTATCGGAATCCATACATCGGATTCAACTGCTGCTTGCCATTTACGACTTGAAAAACAGCATTGGATATCAAACTGAAACAACCAACCAATAAACAATGACGACGATGAAAACCCAGATTAACATCCTGACAATAGCGACAAGCGCCATTTTCATGGTTGCCTGCGGCAGCAGAAACACCGATTTCGACGCCTGCGGGCAAATAAACGCTACCGAAATAACCGTCTCGGCCGAAAACAACGGACGTCTGACCGACTTGTCGCTCAAAGAAGGCGACAAACTCATGAAAGGCGAACATGTCGGCACGATTGATTCCTTGCAAACCTACCTGAAAAAAGAAGAACTCATCAAGCGGAAAGAAAGTACCATTATCAAGAAAGTGGACATAAAATGCCAAATGGAAGCCCAATACGCCAAATTGGAAAACCTCAACACAGACCTCCGGCGTTTCCAGGATTTGCTGGCAAAAGATGCGGGAACGCAAAAACAAGTCGATGACCTCAAATCGGAAATAGCCATCCTGAAAGGGCAAATAGCGGCAGCTGAACAAAACTACCGGCAAAATAACGATGAAATCGACAGAGAAATCAACACATTGGATGTACAAATTGCCCAAACGCAGGACATGCTTGACAAATGCCGCATCAAATCGCCCATAGCTGGAACCGTACTGAGCAAATACGCCGAAGAAGGCGAACTGGTAACCACGGGAAAGCCCCTGTTCAAAATAGCGGACATGGACGACTTATACGTCAAGGCATACTTTACCACAGAACAGCTGGCCGCACTCAAATTGGGAGACAAAGTAACCGTAATTCCCGACGACGGGACAAACACCCCACGCACATACGAAGGAACCGTCGGTTGGATTTCCGACGAAGCTGAATTTACCCCCAAAAACATCCAGACAAAAAATGAACGCGCCGACCTTGTTTATGCCACAAAAATCTATGTAGAAAACGATGGCTACTTGCGATTGGGCATGTACGCATACGTAAAAATCAAATAACGAAACATTTGCAGGTTCTTCATGAATGCCATAGAAATAGAACATATTTCCAAGAATTACAAAACCGTATCCGCTGTCAAGGACATTTCACTTTCCGTGAAAGAAGGTGAGATTTTCGGGCTCATCGGGCCGGACGGAGCAGGAAAAACAACCCTGTTCAGAATCATGACGACCCTCATGTTGGCCGATGCGGGCAAAGGTAGGATTTGCGGATTCGATATTGTGAAAGATTATGCACAGATACGGCAGATAATCGGATACATGCCCGGCCGATTTTCACTTTACCAGGATTTGAGCGTACAAGAAAATATCGATTTTTTCGCCACTATGTTCGGAACGACCCTGCAAGATAACTACGAAACCATCCGGGAAATCTATTCGCAGATAGAACCGTTCCGGAAACGCAAGGCCGGCAAACTTTCAGGCGGCATGAAACAAAAACTCGCACTTTGCTGCGCACTTGTCCACAAGCCATCCGTCCTTTTTCTGGATGAACCGACAACCGGCGTGGATGCCGTCAGCCGCAAGGATTTCTGGAATATGCTTTACCGCATAAAAGCCTCGGGCGTAACGGTTTTCGTGTCCACGCCTTATATGGATGAAGCCGGATTGTGCGACAGAATGGCCTTGATAAGGCAAGGCAACATCATCGACACCGGCACACCGGCCGAAATCGTGGCCAAATATCCGTATGCGCTGCTTGCCGTCAAAGGAACGCCCATGTACCCCCTGCTAAAAGAATTGCGGAAGCTGGATGGCGTCATCAGTTGTTTTTCATTCGGAGATTCGCACCATTTGGCATACGATCCCGCAAAGACACAAAAAGAGAATATCCTGGCGGCCGCCGTCGCCGCCGGATTCAAGGATTGCACGGCATGGGAGATAAAACCCGGAATTGAAGATTGTTTCATGCAACTGTCAGAACAATGAGCACTGAATTAGACACAAACAGCAGTTACGCCATGGAAATCCGGAACCTGACAAAGAAATTCGGAAATTTCACTGCCGTGGACAATATCAGTTTCAACGTCCGCAAAGGCGAGATTTTCGGTTTCCTTGGGGCAAACGGTGCCGGAAAAACCACAGCCATGAAAATATTGTGCGGTTTGAGTAGGCCGACAGCAGGCGAAGGCACAGTCGCCGGTTTCGATATAAACAACGAACAGGAAAAAATCAAACGCCACATCGGCTACATGAGCCAAAAGTTCGCGCTCTATCCCGACCTGACCGTACGTGAAAACATACGGCTTTTCGGAGGTATTTACGGACTGGCAGACCCAGAAATCAAGGCAAAGACAAACAACATGCTGCAAACCCTGGAAATGGAAAACGTCCGGGACAAACTTGCCGGAGAACTCCCGTTGGGCTGGAAACAAAAACTGTCATTCAGCATTGCTTTGATACATGGGCCAGAAATCATATTCCTAGATGAACCGACCGGAGGCGTCGATCCGGAAACCCGCCGGCGCTTCTGGGAAATGATATACGAAGCGTCAGAAAAAGGAATAACCGTGTTTGTAACAACACACTACATGGACGAAGCAGAATATTGCGACCGCGTGTCCATCATGGTGGACGGCCGGATTGAAGCCTTGGATTCGCCCGCCGCACTCAAAACAAAGTACAAGGCAACAAACATGGACGCAGTGTTCCGCACCATCGCCCGAAAAGCACAAAGGGAGGAATAAAACATGAAAGAATTTTTCGCATTCATCAAAAAAGAATTCCTGCACATTTTCAGAGACAAACGCACCATTCTGATTGTCATGATCATGCCCATTGTGCAAATCATCCTGTTCGGTTTTGCCATCAGCACGGAAGTGAACAATGTGCGTGTTGCCATTGTAGGCGACACGACAGATCCCGAAGTACGCAAAGTCATAGACCGGATAGACAACAACAAATACCTGACAGTGACAGAAATACTATCAAACACGAATGAAATATCCCCAAAATTCCAACGCAACGAAGCGGATGTGGCTGTCTGCTTCAGCCGGAACTTCGATTCTGAATTGCATTCCGGCGGAAAAGCCTCTATCCGAATCATAGGCGATGGCTCCGACCCAAATACGGCACAAATGATTACCAGTTATGTTTCCGGTGCCATTCAGGACGAACAGGACGACATTACCATCGACTATGCGGGAGAGCAGAAAACATCCATGTCGCCCGTCGTACAACTCATGTACAATCCGGCCATGAAATCGTCCTACAACTTCGTTCCCGGCGTGATGGGATTGATACTAATGCTTATCTGCTCCATGATGACTGCCATTTCCATTGTCAAGGAAAAAGAAACCGGCACAATGGAACTTTTGTTGGTTTCCCCCGTCAAACCGTTATGGATAATCATCAGCAAGGCTATGCCATATCTCGTTTTGTCAATAGCCAATTTCGTCAGTATCTTGCTGTTATCGCATTATGTAATGGAAGTGCCGGTAAACGGCAGCCTGTTCCTGCTCTCCGGCGTGGCGTTGCTCTTTATCATCGCATCGCTTGCCATTGGCCTGCTCATTTCCGTCATTGCCTCAAACCAACGCACGGCACTGCTCATATCCGGCATGGGACTGACTATGCCGACCATGATTTTTTCGGGCATCATTTTCCCATGCGAAAGTATGCCTGAAATCTTGCAATGGGTTTCACACATCATTCCGGCCAAATGGTTCATTATCATGGTCAAGAAAATCATGATACAAGGTGACGGATTCGTATACATCATCAAAGAATTGTCTATACTGGCAGGCATGGCGGCCGCATTGCTCGCCATCAGCATCAAGAGTTTCAAAACCAGACTGCAATAGGAGGAAATACATTATGTGGAAATATCTATTGGAGAAAGAATTCAAACAGTTTTTCAGGAATCCCGGACTGCCAAAAATGGCGATTGCCTTTCCCGTGCTAATGATGCTTGTCTTTCCATTCGCAGTCAGCATGGAAATAAGAAATATAAACCTTGTCGTGGTCGATAACAACAAATCAACTGTTTCGGCACAACTTATCGAAAAATGCACATCTTCCGGCTACTTCAAACTCATTGACATTTGCCAGAGTCCTGAAAAGGCCCAAGAATACATGGATGACAACCGCGCTGATGCCATCATCACCATCGAATCCGATTTCGATGAAGAAACAGGCAAAGGGACGGGACTGCCGTTAGGCATCAAAGTCAACACGGTGAACGGGACGAAAGGAAGCATCGGCGCGCAATACATTGCAAGTTGCATCCGCATGTTCCTGAAAGAACAGGATACAGGAACGGCAGGAAACAGCACGCCAACCATAGACATCTCCGAAAAATATTATTACAACCCATACATGGACTACAAAGTATTTATGGTGCCCGCGCTGATTGTGATTGCCATAACGATGGTAACCGGTTTCTTCCCTGCCCTGAACATTGTCGGCGAAAAGGAAACCGGCACAATAGAGCAAATCAACGTCACACCGGTCAAGAAAACGGCTTTCATCATTTGCAAGCTGATTCCGTATTGGGTCATCGCGCTGTTCATCCTAACCGCGTGCCTGATAATAGCGTGGTTGGTTTTCGGATATACCTGCCACGGAAATTTGCTGTCGCTTTACTTGTTTAGCGGCCTGCAAATCATCGTTACGGCCGGGCTCGGGCTGCTGATTTCCAATTACAGCAACAACGCCCAGCAAGCCATGTTCATCATCTGGTTTTTCATGATGATTTTCATGCTTATGAGCGGCATTTTCACGCCAATAGCTTCCATGCCCGAATGGGCGAAAGTTATCACCTACTTCAACCCGATGCGCTATTACGCCGATGCCATGCGTGCCATATTCCTCAAAGGAAGCAGCCCGCTCGATGTATGGTATGATGCCGCCGGACTGTTGGCTATCGGCACAGCTGTCGTCAGTTGGGCAATATTCAGCTACAAAAAAACAGAATAGCGCAGCCGATTTTGATGTAGGACAAATTTCCTGCATAAGAAATTGTGTACCTTTGCCCCAAAATACAGAACGGGAACATTCACGCCAAACACATTATGCAGAAAATATCTTCTTCCGCATTCATCGACACAAAGCCGCATTATGAACTACTCGACGGTTTGCGGGGAGTCGCCGCCCTTGTCGTAATCTGGTACCACATTTTTGAAGGCTTCGCCACAAGCCCGATAGACCAACGGTTCAACCACGGCTATTTGGCTGTCGATTTCTTTTTCATGCTTTCTGGATTCGTTATCGGGTATGCCTACGATGACCGCTGGCAAACCACATTGACCATAAAAAATTTCTTCAAACGCCGTTTGATCCGCCTGCATCCCATGGTCATTCTTGGCACAGTGCTAGGAGCAATTACTTTTTATATACAAGGTTGCGAAAAATGGGATGGTACACATGTTCCCATATCCATGCTTATGCTGGCCGTCTTATTGAACTTATTCCTGATTCCAGCTGTACCGGGAACAGGTCCTGAGATACGGGGAAATGGCGAGATGTACCCCCTGAACGGCCCCAACTGGTCGCTATTTTTTGAATACATCGGGAACATCATGTATGCACTATTTATCCGGCGCATGTCCACCAAAGCTTTAAAATGGCTTGTCGCCGTAGCAGGAGCCGGACTTGCGTCGTTCGCTTTGCTAAACCTTTCTGGCTTCGGCCATTTGGGCGTAGGCTGGACACTTGCCGGGAACAACTTGCTTGGCGGCTTCCTGCGTCTGACGTTCGCATTCTCTACCGGATTGCTGATGTCGCGCAATTTCAATCCAAAGCCGGTCAGGGGGAGCTTCTGGATTTGCAGCGCCGCCATCATTGCATTGCTGTCCATACCGCATATCGGCGGTAGCGAAATGCCTTGGTTGAACGGGCTTTACGATTCCGTATGCATTATCCTGATTTTTCCGCTGCTTGTGCGCTTAGGAGCATCCGGCAAGGCGACAAACAAAGCCACTGCCGGGATATGCAAATTTTTAGGTGATATATCCTACCCTATCTATGTAATCCACTATCCATTTGCCTATTTGTTCTACGCATGGCTATGGAACGGTGAAAAACTGGCTTTTTCCCAAGCCTGGCCTATTGCCGTACTCCTGTTCTTCGGCAGCATCCTACTAACTTACCTTTGTCTGAAACTTTACGACGAACCCATTAGAAAATGGTTAAGCAGAAAAATATTAATGCGAAAAGATACAAAACAGAAAAGCCTATAGGTCAAATTCCTGTCCCTGACTTGGAATTTCTATATTCGGGTATCCTTGTTCTTTCAAGTATTCCCGAAATTTTTGTTGTGTTTCATACTCGCCATGTACAATGAAAACTTTTTTCAACTGCTTTCTGTCCTGGCAATTCAAATAAGCTATCATCTCTCGATAATCAGCATGGCCTGAAAAACCTTCAATTTTACGTATTTCAGCCTTTATTTTATGCACAATACCAAAAATTGATATTTCACGCAAACCTTTCTGCTGTATACGCGCACCCAAAGAAGACGGCGTACAATAACCTACAATCAGAATTGTATTACGCCAATTTGAGATATTGTTTGCCACATGATGCTTAATGCGTCCGGCTTCCATCATGCCCGAAGCAGAAATAATTATGCAAGGTGTGCGACGGGTATTCAGTTTTTTTGATTCGTTTACGTTCTTAACATACTTCAACGTATTGAAACCAAACGGATTCGGATCTGTCAGCAAGGTTTGTTTTACATCATCATTCATACTGTCCGTGTGCATACGGAATATTTCTGTCGCATTCACAGAAAGCGGACTGTCCACAAACACATCGACCAGTTTAGGCAAGCGTTTCTCATTGTAGAATTTATTGAGCACGTAGACAATCTCTTGTGTACGTCCGATTGAGAACGACGGTATAATCAGTTTTCCACCTTTTTGCACACACGTTTCCATGACTACATTCAACAAATCTTCTTCCACAGCTTTGTCCGCTTCATGCAATCGATCGCCATAAGTTGACTCCGTTATCAAATAATCGCATTGAGGGAAAGAGTCTGGTGAACGCAGCAAACGGTTATGCGGACGACCGATGTCACCCGTAAAAGCAATACGTTTGCTCCGGCCATCTTCCTCTATTTCCAAACAGACGACTGCACTTCCCAACAAATGTCCGGAATTGACAAAAGTAACATAAATACCTGCATCAACCTGAAAACGACGATTATAGGCCACACCTATAAATAACTCCATGCAGCGTTCTGCATGATTTACAGTATAAATGGGCGCAATATGCTGCAACTTTTTCCGGTCGGCCTTTTTATTATACCACTTGGCATCCAATTCCTGTATATGTGCACTGTCAGTCAGCATAATTGAACAAAGGTCACGCGTGGCATTAGTACAAATAACCGAACCACGAAAACCCTGCTTGTACAAATAAGGAATTAACCCAGAATGGTCAATATGAGCATGCGACAAGATCACATAATCCAATTCTTTCGGATTCAGCATCATATTCCGATTCATCTGGTCTGTTTCCAAGCCTTTACCTTGGAACATTCCACAATCAAGTAGAATACGTTTACCTGCATTTGTAGTTATCAAATGCTTACTGCCTGTAACCTCACGAGCAGCTCCGATGAATTTAATTTTCATTGTCGTTACCTTGGTTTTTCCTACTTTCGTACTCTTCACGCGTTACGATCTTACCTCCGATCGCACCTTTGGCATAACTTACCACATTGCTCAATTCCGCCATAAAACTATCGAAATCTTCCTTGTATAAAAACAGCTTGTGGCGTTTGTAAGTGGCGTTTCCTGCCGCATTTGAGTCCTGCAAGTTTTTCTGGCTTTCGGTGATGGAAATAAAAAAATCACCGTTGGAACTTTTCTTTACATCGAAATAATAAATACGTCTTCCAGCTTTCAAATTACGCGTAAACACGATATTTTCATGTTCCATTTCAACTGAGGATACTTTTTTTTCATCAAAATCCATAATGCATACAATTTTAATCCGTCAATAAAAATCGTTTGAAGTTAGTAGTTTGTATCAAAAAACAAAATACCAGTTCAATTTATTTAACACAATAAACTCCTTACATTTACACATTGATTTTTATTAACACTCAGGTTGAATACAAAATAAATTTACTTGTTCCGGTTGCATTTCTTGCATTGTGATATAAAAAAAATGCTGTACATTTGCAGAAATTTTTCAAAAGCGTTTTTTTACATTTTTATGATTAATAGAAATCTAATTCGCACCAAAGTAGTTTTGATCTTGTTTTCCTACTATAAAAACAATGACAAAACGATCTTATCGCTTGAAAAAGAACTCCTTTTCAGTTTTCAAAAAGCCTACGATTTATACTACTATTTATTGCAACTTGCCGTTGAAATAACAAGGTTCTCACGTCAAAAAATAGAAAACGGGCTCGCAAAGCTACGCCCGACATATGAAGAACAGAACCCCAATAGACGCTTTGCTGACAACCGATTCATCGCCCAGTTAGAGCAAAACGAACAATTGAACAAATACCTGGAAACCAACAAACTTTCATGGGCTGACCATTTGGAGATAGTCAAGGAAATAGCCGGCATCATCGCTGCATCCGACTTCTACAAGGCATACATGGAAGCCGAAACATGTACTTATGAAGATGACAAAGCCATTTGGCGCAAGATTTTCAGCAAAATCATCATGTACAACGACTTGTTGGACGAGCATCTGGAAGAACAAAGCATCTATTGGGTCAATGATATTGAGTTAGTGTTGAGTTTCATTGACAAGACCATAAAGAAATTTGAACAGGAACAAGGCAGCGAACAACCGCTTATGCCCATGTTCAAAAGCGAAGATGACCTGGACTATGCAAAGAAACTGTTGCGCACAGCCATTCAAAACGAAACGGAATACCAGAAAATGATTTCCGAACATACGGAAAACTGGGAATACGAGCGCATGGCTTATATGGACAGGATTATCATGCAGACGGCAATTGCCGAATTGATGGCATTCCCGACGATTCCGGTCAATGTAACCCTGAACGAATACGTGGAAATAGCCAAACAGTTTTCATCTGACAACAGCTTCAAATTCATCAACGGAGTCCTGGACGACTTGGTTGACATGTTAAAAAAAGAAAAGAAACTTATGAAAGCTGTTATTTTGCCCGATATGAAACCATAAAAAAGTACATTTGCAAACGATTAATCAATTAACTACATATTTATCAAAACTATGACCATTTTAAATTTATTATTGGATGCCAGCCAACAAGGGACGCAGAACAATGGAATGATGTCCATTATCATGCTCGTATTGATTTTCGTCGTATTTTACTTTTTCATGATCCGCCCGCAAACAAAGAAGCAAAAAGAAATCCAGAAACAGCGTGCTGCCATGAAAGCCGGCGACAGCGTAATCACATCGGGCGGCATATACGGCAAAATCAAAGAAGTGAAGGAAAACACCCTGCTCATTGAAGTTGCTGAAAACGTGCGCATCAAAGTGGACAAGAACTCCGTATTCGTTACTGCTGACGACGCACAGCAAGCTGCCGCCGCCACAAAATAAGAACAGGCAACCTTATGCGCATGGCATAAGAATACAAGCGTCGGTCTATTAAAATTCACAACTCATGAAAATTGATTTTTCCGGCATAAGCAAAAAGATTAAAGCATTTTTTACCTCAAAAGATGTTTTAATCTTTTCGTTATTTGTCTTGCTATCAACTGCATTCTGGTTCATGAACACGTTGAACATAAACCGCGAAATGCGATTGTCCGTACCTATTCATTACATAGGACTGCCGGAAAACATCATGATAGAAGAACCATTGCCACACAACATATCGCTTAGGATACAAGACAATGGGAAAAACCTGTTCACCTATTACAAGAAAGAAAACATAACTCCTGTCATAATCGACCTGTCGAACACGCAATTTGAACCGGAAGGCGAAATAAGCATATCCAAAACGCAAATGCAGCAAAAAATCACCAGCAGCCTGCGTTCGACAACACACTTATTGGGCTTTTCGCCGGACACACTCGGCATCCAATACACGAAATTGACAAGCAAACGGATTCCCGTGCGGCTGAACGGGAAAGTAAGCCCTGCACCACAACATGTTTTCAGGCAAAAGGCAACTATCCAGCCCGATTCCATCACCATATTTTGTGCCGAACAGCTTGCCGCACAAGTAACAGAAGCGCGCACACAATATGTGGACAAAGAAAACATAACGGACACATTATCCGAAACCATACCATTGCAAGCCATTGAAAACGTACGTTTCTCAAAAAATGCAGTCAAACTAACCGCCATATCGGAAATGTTCACCGAAAAATCATTCACATTGCCGATAAAACCGGCCAACATGCCATTCCATCTGAATGTACGCACATTCCCAGCCGACGCGACCGTAACGTTCAATGTCGGCATCAGCAATTTCAACGACATAGAAGCCAAAGACATTACAGTCCTTTTCGATTACCGCGACCTGCGACCCGGAAGCAACAGGCACGAATTGGAAATCGCATACGACAGTTTGAAAACACCTATTTTCAATATACGCATTAAACCACACGAAGTTGAATATATATTAGAAGAACAATGAAGAAAATACAAATGGTAGATTTGCATACGCAGTATGAAGCTATCAAATCAGACATCGATTCCGGTATCCAGGAAGTTTTGGATACATGCACATTTATCAAAGGAGGAAAAGTAAACGATTTCCAGAAACATCTGGAAGAATATCTGGGCGTCAAGCATGTCATTCCGGTGGGCAACGGAACGGATGCGTTACAGATAGCCATGATGGGGCTCGGCCTGAAACCTGGCGATGAAGTCATCACGCCGACATTCACGTTCATAGCCACAGCCGAGGTTGTCGGGCTGCTTGGATTGACCCCTGTCGTTGTCGATGTGGAAGAAGATACGTTCAACATATCCCCGGAAGCCGTACGCAAGGCCATCACCCCGCGGACAAAAGCCATTGTCCCGGTGCATCTGTTCGGGCAGAACGCCAACATGGAAGAAATACTGGCCATAGCCAAGGAACACAACTTGTATGTTGTGGAAGATGCTTGCCAATCCATCGGGGCGGAATACACCTTTTCCGATGGCCGCAAGCTGAAATCGGGCTGTATCGGCAACATTGGCTGCACATCGTTCTTCCCGTCCAAGAATTTAGGCTGTTACGGTGATGGAGGTGCCATTTTCACCAATGACGATGAATTGGCTGCCAAAATGCGCGCAATAGCCAACCATGGTATGGTTGTACGTTATTACCATGATTTCATCGGCGTAAATTCACGATTGGACAGCATACAAGCCGCCGTTCTGGATGTCAAACTTAAACATTTGGACGATTACATCGCCCGCAGGCAAAAAGCAGCCGCCTACTATACCGAAGCATTCCGAAACAACCCGAATGTCATCACACCGACCTGGGATGCTGCGCACACCACGCATGTTTTCCACCAATATACACTGAAGCTGGAAAACGTAAACCGCGATGAATTGCGGGAAAAGTTGGCCGAAAAAAACATACCGGCCATGATTTACTATCCCGTTCCGCTCCATTTGCAGAAAGCCTATCAAGACCCGCGGTACAAAGCCGGCGATTTCCCCGTGGCCGAAAAGCTGGTGAAGTGCGTGCTCAGTTTGCCCATGCACACGGAACTAGATGAAGAACAATTGAAATATATCACTGAGTGCGTTAATGAATTGACCGCATAAAACCGAAAAAAAAGCCGGAGCCATGTTAAAACAGCAATTGCAGCAAAAATTACAGCAAAAGCTATCACCTGCGCAAATCCAGATGATAAAAATGCTTGAGTTGCCCACACTTGAGCTGGAAGAACGTATCATGCAGGAAATGGAGGAAAATCCCGTATTGGAAGAAGGAAGCGAAATTTCCGATGAAGACACGCATGTGGAAGAAGAAAACATGGAAGAGACCGACAGCAACGATTTCGGCGATGAAGATTTCAATTTGGACGAATATATCTCGGATGATGATATCCCGGACTACAAACTAAAAACAAACAACACATCCAGAGATGACAAGCACGAGGACATTCCATTTTCGGCAGGTATGACTTTCCACGAAAATCTCTTGGAACAGCTTGGCCTACAACACACTTCATCCAAGGAACGCACTATCGCTGAATTTGTCATCGGCAATATAGATGAAGACGGCTATTTGCGCCGCCCCATAGAATCCATGGTGGATGATTTGGCTTTCCAGCAGAATGTGGAATGTTCGGACGATGACATGCGCAAAATGGTCGGGCTGATACAAACACTGGACCCGGCAGGTGTTGGCGCACGTAACCTGCAAGAATGCCTGCTGCTGCAAATCCAGCGCAAGCAACAGACTCCCGGAGTAAAATATGCCACACGCATATTAAAAGAGGCTTTCGAGGAATTTTCAAAAAAACATTACGACAAAATTTGCCAGAGGCTCAACATCTGCGATGACGATCTGAAACTGGCCATCAACGAGATAGTCAAATTGAATCCACGCCCCGGAAACGCATGGAGTGGCAATTTGTACGAAAAAAGCATGACCACGCTTGTGCCTGACTTCATTCTGGAAAACGACAACGGGGAAATATCCATATCGTTGAACAACAGCAACATCCCGGAACTACGCATTAACAAGGAATACAACGATATGCTACAAAACTACGCCGCCAGCAAGGATAACCAGACGCGCGAAATGAAAAATGCCATTACCTTTGTCAAGCAAAAAATCGACTCCGCACGTTGGTTTATAGACGCCATAAAGCAGCGAAACGAAACTTTGTTGAACACCATGCGCGCCATTGTCGAATTCCAGAAGGACTTTTTCCTGGAAGGCGATGAAACTTACCTACGGCCGATGATATTGAAAGATATTGCCGACCGTACCGGTTACGACGTATCGACTATTTCACGCGTCAGCAACAGCAAATACGTGCAAACCGAGTTCGGTGTGTTCCCGCTCAAATTCTTCTTCTCCGAAGCCATGACCAACGATGCCGGTGAAGAAATATCGACCCGGGAAATCAAGAAAATCTTGCAGGAATCAGTAGATGCGGAAAACAAGAAACGCCCTCTCACCGATGAACAGCTGATGCAAGTGTTAAAACTGCAAGGTTACCCGATTGCACGCCGCACTGTTGCCAAATATCGGGAACAACTGAACATACCTGTGGCGCGCCTGCGCAAAGAAATCTGAACAGACACCAGCCTATGCCGCCCATGCCTGCCAGAATCATTGCCAAAACGGTATCCATAATCCTCATGCCGCTATTCATGCCGACATACGGCATTGCCTTGCTCATGTTCATGCCACCCTACTCTCTGCCGAACATGCATTTTTACAGGCTTCTCACCATTTCCAGCACATTGTTCTTCACTTGCCTGATACCAGGAGGCCTTATTTTCTGGATGAAAAAGACCGGTTACATTTCCAGCCTCACCCTTGACGAACGGAAGCAGCGCACCGTTCCCTACCTGTTATCAGCCATTTCATTCATAGCATGGGCTTCATTTCTAATGGAAAAGTTGCACGCGCCCAACTACTTGGCGGCTGTCGCTATCGGTGCCGCCGTTGCCCTGCTGCTTGTCCTGCTCGTGAACCTACGCTGGAAAATAAGCGCGCACCTCACCGGCTGGGGCGGATTTATGGGCGGCTTTTTCGGTATATGTTTCCAATATGGAATAAATCCCATCGGACCGCTCATCGTTTTGTGCCTGACGGCAGGACTACTTATATGGGCACGGCTTTGTTTACATGCCCACACGCCCATGCAAACCGTGGCAGGGCTGTACACCGGTTTCCTTTGCAGTTTTATACCCTGCATCCTGTTCTGACAAAATCAAAAAAAGATCCCATAACTCCGAGATTTTACAAAAAAGTTATATATTTGCGAGTCTAAAAAATGACAAACCAACCATAAAACTTGACCATGAAAACAAGACTGTACAAAACCATAGACAAACTTCTGACATGCCTATTGGGCGTGCTTGGATTAAGCGCATGTGATTCATTAATCTGCGAATACGGAAGTCCTCATGCGACCTATCAAATAACAGGAAAAGTAACAGACAAGTCAACCGGAAAAGCCATACCAAACATACAAATCACATTCAGCCATTCATGCGATACCATATATACCGACAATAACGGCGAATACGGATATGGGATAAATGGCTTCATCGCATACGACACACTGCAAATAAAAGCAGAAGACATTGATGGAGCCGCCAATGGCGGAATGTTTGCTTCTGACAGCGCACAGGTCATTTTCACTGAAGCGGACAAAACCAGTGAGGGCAATGGTAATTGGGATAAAGGCAGCTACGCCAAAACCATAAATTTCACACTTGCGCCCCAAACCACCGGCAACAAAGAATAAACCGGCCATGGGTTTGAAACAACAAATAGCCATCCGGCTGTTCCAGCATTACCGCAAAAACCAAGTACGGTTGCATGAACTCAACTATTTGTTTTGGGAATGTACGTTGCGCTGCAACTTCTCATACCTGCATTGCGGAAGCGACTGCACCAAGGAAGCTGCCGTTGCAGACATGCCATTAGCTGATTTCCTGCAAGCCCTGGACACCATAACCCCACACGTAAATCCACACAAGACCCTCATTGTCCTGACCGGCGGCGAACCACTTATGCGCAAGGACTTGGAACAGTGCGGCATGGAATTCTATCGCCGTGAATTTCCATGGGGCATGGTTACCAACGGGTACGGCCTGACGCCGGAACGTTTCAACAAACTGCTCAACGCCGGATTACGCTCGCTCACCATCAGCCTTGATGGGCTGACGCCCGAAACACACGACTGGTTCCGTGGCAAACAAGGCGCATGGGAACGGGCTATAAACGCTATTGGAATCTCAGCCAAAGCGCCCGGGTTGACATTCGATGTCGTCACATGCGTCAACCAACGGAACAAACAAGAACTTGACGGACTAAAACAACTACTCATATCGCTGGGCGTGAAACAATGGCGTCTTTTCATGATTTTTGCCAAAGGACGCGTGGCAAACAACCCTCTGCTCAAACTCACACCGCAAGACCTCCGCAACCTCATGGAGTTTATACGGCAAACACGCCTTGAAGGACAAATAAAAGCTTCTTTCGGCTGTGAAGGCTATCTTGGAAATTACGAGACCAAAGTACGCGACACGCCTTTTTTCTGTCGCGCCGGCATACAAGTAGGTTCTGTGCTTGCCGATGGTTCCATAAGCGCATGTCCAAGTTTGCGGAACGACTACGTACAAGGAAACATCTACCACGATGACTTCTGGGAAGTATGGGACAAACGTTTCCAAATCATGCGCGACCGTTCATGGACACGCACGGGCAAATGTGCCGGATGTACAGCCTACAAATACTGTGAGGGGAATGGACTGCACCTGCGCGACCAGCACAGCGGCCAACTCCTTTGCTGCCATCTGGAAATGCTGCAAACCCATTAAACCAGTTTCCCATAAACATTATCATTCTGCCACAATTGCAGGAAATCATACGCGAAAATTTGCAACCGCATCACCGATAAACGTCGTCATATTTTCATACACAGCAACATTTGCATAATGCCCCGTTTAAATACCAACTTCACTGCAAAGCACGTTTTCCACATTTGTTACCGTCTTTTATCATGGTACAAAGCTATTGTTTCTACTTTTTATGCTATCTTTGCAGCGGAAATCCAAGCCCTACCCGAAGGTTGTAAAGTGGCTTCGATTTGCCTGAATAATAATCATCAATATACGTATTTATGAAAAAATCATTGTTTCTATTGTTGGCGGTTTTGTCGTTGGCCGCATGTACGAACCATTCGTATAAAATCAACGGAAATTTTGCGGATGGCCTGGTGGCCGATAGCACGGTTGTTTATATGCAACAGCGCGTCGTACGCGAATGGGTTGTTTTGGACAGTGCCATTGTTTCCGAAGGACACTTTTCCTTCGATGGACAAGTTGCAGAGCCGTTTTTCGCATACGTCACATATACAACGGCAGAAGGGCAAAAACGTTTCGCCGACATAATTGTAGAACCCGGGAATCTTGAAATCTCCATCGATGCAAAACAAATCCAACGTACCGGTGCCCCTCAAAATGATTTGTTACAGTCGTTCTATGATAAGGAAGATGCCTTGTTCGCCACCTACGAAGCAAAGTACGAAGAACAACAATCACAACCACAAACGCCTGAACGTCAGGATGCATGGGAAATTTATGTGGATTCATTGCAAAATGCCGCCATTGCACAAACGGTTGACTTCGTGTTGGCCAATGCCAATACCTTGCCTGCCAACATAATATTCACGACCCGTTATTATAACATGTCCATCGAGCAAAAAGATGCGATCATTGCAGCCTTGGATGAAAACAGCCGAGCTTATGATCGCATTCCATTGATTATCGAAACGCTGGAAATTGAACGGCGTACTGCTATAGGACAATCTTATACAGACATTGCTTTGCCTGATACAACCGGACAAGAACTCGCACTGTCATCGGTTGTAGGTACAGCTGATTACGTATTGGTCGATTTTTGGGCGTCATGGTGCGGTCCATGCCGCGCTTCATTTTCTGAATTAACAGCATTATACAGCAAATATACCGGTACAAATAAATTTGAAATATTTGGTGTTTCACTTGACAACAAGGCCGATGACTGGAAAGGCGCCATTGCTTCGGAAGGCTTGTCTTGGAAACATGTGTCCGACCTGAAAGGTTGGGAATGTGCCGGTGCACAAACCTATGGCGTGAATGCAATCCCCTGCACGGTGCTGATTAACAAGGAGGGTACAATCGTCGGCAGAAATTTGGGCATTCAGGAAATTGAACAATTTATCACTGGCGCGGCAAAATAGGGCATGGAAAAGTTTTTTTTGAGAAAAAACAGCCTAAATGTTTTGCAATCAGAATAAAAATCGTATATTTGCACCCCGTTTCCCAAACTCAGATATTACTTAATTTATTATATTAAACAATTTAATCTCAGAACAATGACTAAAGCTGAAATTGTAAACGAAATCGCCAAAAATACCGGGATTGACAAGGCGACTGTTTTGACCACTATTGAATCTTTTATGGAAGCAGTGAAAGATTCCTTGTCCAAAAAAGACAATGTTTATTTAAGAGGATTTGGTAGCTTCATAATCAAGGAACGTGCTGAAAAGAAAGCCCGTAACATTTCAAAAAACACGACTATTACGATTCCTGCGCACAGCATTCCTGCTTTCAGGCCGGCCAAATCGTTCACAGAAGTAGTAAAGTAATTTTCTAATTTTTAAAATCATAAAAATATGCCAAGCGGAAAGAAAAGAAAAAGACATAAAATGTCAACGCACAAGCGTAAAAAAAGACTTCGCAAGAATAGACATAAGAAGAAATAAATGTCTATGAAATGGTCTAAAAGAAAAAATCAAAAACAAGCTTAAAAACAAAATGCGATTTGTTTTTAAGTTTGTTTTTCTGTTTCACACAGGCCGGAAGGAAACATGGGTTTTGAGCGAAAAACCATACTTCCGGCACTACAAAATCTGATAGAATAGTGACAAGCGAATTAGTAGTTGATGTTCAACCTTCCGAAATTTCGATTGCGCTGCTTGAAAACGGGCGTCTGGCCGAGGTAAACAAGGAAACCCGCGAACAGACCTATGCCGTCGGGAATATTTATTACGGACGGGTAAAAAAAATCATGCCCGGGCTGAATGCAGCATTTGTGGACGTCGGTTACGGAAAAGACGCTTTTTTGCACTATCTTGATTTAGGTTCAAATTTTGAGACCCTTTATCGTTACACCAAACAGGCTGTCAGCGACCGAAAAAGAACGCCTGTCATGAACAAGGCCAAAATCCAGCCCGAATTAGGCAAAAGCGGTTCAATAACGGACGTGCTTTCCGTAGGGCAAGAATTGCTTGTGCAAGTAACGAAAGAACCGATATCGACAAAAGGCCCGAGACTCTCGGCCGAGATATCCATTGCAGGGCGCTACCTGGTTTTGATTCCCTTTGCCGAAAAAGTATCGGTTTCCGCAAAAATAAGTTCCGAAGCGGAACGCGTGCGTTTGAGGAAACTGGTGCAAAGCATAAAACCCAAAGGATTCGGCGTGATTATCCGCACGGTGGCGGAAGACAAAAAGGTGGCGGAACTTGACAATGAGTTGAAGATATTGGTAAAACGCTGGGAAGATGTGGTGGCAAAACTGCAAAAATCCCAGGCAGTTTCGCTTATTTCGGAGGAAATAGGCCGCACGATTGGCATTATCAGGGACATTTTTAACCCGACTTTCCAGCACATACACATAAACGACAAAGCCGTGTTCGCTGAAGTCAAGGACTACGTGGAACTGATTGCACCCGATCGGAAAAACATTGTGAAATTATACACCGGGGAACTGCCCATTTTTGACAATTTCGCCATTACCAAGCAGTTGAAAACCGGCTTGGGACGTACGGTTTCCTTTAAAAACGGGGCTTACCTGATTATTGAACATACGGAAGCCCTGCACGTGATAGATGTGAACAGCGGCAACCGTTCCAAATCGGATGACCAGGAAACCAATGCATACGAGGTCAATCTGGCGGCAGCGGACGAAATCGCCCACCAGTTACGCTTACGTGATATGGGCGGAATTATCGTTGTCGACTTTATCGACATGGCCAAGGCGGAACACAAACAAGGCTTGTACGACCACATGCGCGAAATCATGGAGAACGACAGGGCCAAGCACAACATCTTGCAATTGAGCAAATTCGGCTTGATGCAAATCACGCGCCAGCGTGTCCGGCCTGCGGTCGATATGGATGTTACAGAAACATGCCCGACCTGCCTGGGAACACACAAGGTGCAACCGACGATTTTGTTTGTCGATGAACTGGAAGGCAAAATCAGGCAACTTGTTGAGAACTCCGGCAAACGTAACCTTACGCTGTACGTGCATCCGTATGTGGAAGCCTATATCACCAAAGGATGGCTGAAATCCATTATACGCCGTTGGCGTCAAAAATACGGTCGCATTCGTGTCATTCCTTCGCAGAAACTCGGTTTCCTGCAATGGGAATTTTACGATAACAAAGGAAACAAATTGGACTTGAAAAAGGAAAGTGCTGAAAATTAAGCCTTTTCCGTGACTGGAAAATAAAAGAAAGGCTGGCTGGATTATTCCGGCCAGCCTTTCTTTTACCGTACTTTCACACAAACATCCCGTTTCAATCAATCAACTTCAACGCTTGTTCCATATCAGCCGGGGTATCAATACCGATACTGCAAGCCGTCGAAATGCCGACTTTGATTTTGTATCCGTTCTCAATCCAACGCAATTGCTCCAGCGATTCCGCCAACTCCAACGGCGATTGAGGCAAGCGGGTTATCTCCTCCAAAATATCAGCCCGATATGCGTACATGCCTATATGGTGGTAATACTGATGCGACTGCAACCATTCCATATGGTGTAGCCCGCGCTTGTATGGAATAATGGAACGGCTGAAATATATTGCCTCATGGCTTTTTTCGGAAAAAATAATTTTGGGCGTATTAGGGTCGAATAATTCATCAAACGTACTGTCCGGGCCATAAGGCTTGGCCAATGTCGCAATTTGCGTGTCGCCTGTGTCAAAACAAGCCTTAATGGCTTCGATTTGTTCCGGCTGTATAAAAGGTTCATCTCCTTGGATATTAATAATGACATCGGCTTCATAGCCGCATTTCCGGTATGCTTCATAACAGCGGTCGGTGCCGCTGCGGTGCTTGTCCGATGTCATAATGGCTTGCCCGCCAAAAGCAGCCACAGCATCGGCTATGCGTTGGTCGTCCGTGGCGACACAAACCTTGTCCAAAGCCTTTCCCACCTGTTCATAAACCCGCTGTATCATGGGTTTTCCTTTCATGTCGGCCAGAGGCTTGCCCGGGAAACGCGTCGAAGCATAACGCGCCGGTATGATTCCAATAAAATTCATGATTCCTGTATATTTAGTTGTTGTATGATGTCTGAAGCAATCAGTGCTTCCTGCTTTTTGTACTTGAGCACTGCATCGCCGGCTTTCCCGTGCATGAAAACACCTTTTATGGCTGCCTCCTCCGGCGAATACCCCTGCGCAAGCAAACCACCGATGATTCCGGCCAACACATCCCCGCTGCCAGCCGTCGCCATTCCCGGATTGCCGGTTGTATTTTTATATAATTTACCCGATGGAACGGCAACCAATGTTCCGACTCCTTTCAGCAGAATTACAAGTCCGTATTTCGCAGAAGCAGCCCGCAAAGTGCGTATGCGCTCGTCCGGCTCTCTGGCAGTCCCGAACAGCCGCTCAAATTCCTTGACATGCGGTGTCAATATTGACCCTTCCGGAAGCAGGTCCAACCAGTCCTTATGCGCGGAAATCAAGTTCAGGGCATCGGCGTCCACAACGCATGGCATGTGCAAACGCGGAAGCAGGTCGGACAACATGTGTGCCGTCTGTTCATGCGTGCCGATTCCCGGCCCGATGACTAATGTGGCGTATCTGCCAATGTCGCCGACGGCAGAAATCCGCCCTTCCTCCACATCCGAGACAAACATGGCTTCCGGCAGCGCCGTCTGCAAAATAATCCGGTTGCAAGCAGGACCATGCACAGTAACCATGCCGCAACCGCTACGCAACGCAGCATGTGCCGCCAGCAACGATGCGCCGGCCATACCCTTGCTTCCGGCAACAACCAGCAGGTGGCCGAACGTCCCTTTATGGGCGTTGAGCGGGCGCGCCTTATCGGGCAATATGCCTTCATTCAAAAAAATACAGTCTCTTTCAGCCGTATATATCATTTAATAACGCTATTAATTCTGCTGCAAATATAGTGATAAATCAAGAATGTGTACACAATCCCTGCAGAATAGGTAATAAAAAGCATTACCATTAATATCTGCCAACAACAAATATTCGAAACTTGTAAAAAAACAAAAAATCACCGTATTACTGTACAAAATCCGTATCTTTGTTGCTGGTATAATGCTTTTTAGTAGGCAGATTACTTACTGTGTGATTAGATTATCAGTTTTAAGTTATGTTGCGAAAAATCAGAAGGACGCTCGCTGTATTGTCTATTGCGTTGCTCACCTTGTTGTTCCTTGATTTTACGGGAACATTGCATGTTTGGTTCGGCTGGTTGGCCGACATACAGTTCGTACCGGCCGTTTTGGCGCTGAATGCGGCTGTTATCGTCGGACTGCTTGTCCTAACATTGCTTTTTGGACGCGTATATTGCTCCGTTATTTGCCCGTTGGGCATATTCCAGGACATTATTTCGTATGTCAGCGGCTTGCGCCGCCGCAAACGGCACCGTTTCTCCTACTCTCCTGCCATAAATTGGCTGCGCTATATTTTCCTTGCCTTGTTCATAGTCGCCTTGGCGGCCGGCTTCGCATCATTTGCATCCCTGATTGACCCATACGCGGCATACGGGCGCATGGCCTCCCATTTACTGGCACCGGTTTACCGTTGGGGAAATAATTTATTGGCCGGCATGGCCGAAAAACTTGACAGCTATGCTTTTTACAATACGGAAATATGGCTGAAAAGTTTGCCTGTGTTGATAGTCGCCATTGCAACCTTGGTTGTACTATGCGTATTGGCATGGAGGAACGGCCGCACTTATTGCAATACGGTTTGTCCTGTGGGCACAGTATTGGGCTTTATATCACGCTATTCCCTGTTCCGTCCGGTCATCGACACGGAAAAATGTACACACTGCCATCTGTGTTCACGGACGTGCAAAGCATCGTGCATAGATTCGGAACACACACAAATCGATTATTCACGGTGCGTAGCATGCATGGATTGCTTGGACACATGCCGCCAAAAAGCGATTACATATCGGAGCCGTTTCCGAATGGGAAAAGCACATGCAACAGAAACGACAAGCGCTGCACAACCGGACAAAGAACGCCGCCGGTTCTTGTCCACAACGGTCCTGCTTGCAACTTCTGCCGTCCTGAAAGCACAGGAAAAAAAAGTGGACGGCGGACTGGCCGTAATTGAGGACAAAAAAATTCCGGCACGTGCCACACGCCTGACACCGCCCGGCTCATTGGATACACAGCATTTTGCACAACATTGCATAGCATGTCAGTTATGCGTTTCCGCTTGTCCGAACCAAGTGTTGCGGCCCTCGTCCGATTTACGCACATTCATGCAGCCGGAAATGTCCTACGAACGCGGTTATTGCCGTCCCGAATGTACAGAATGTTCTAAAGTATGTCCGGCCGGTGCCATTCTCCCGATTACACCAGCAGAGAAATCGGCCATCCAAATCGGACACGCCGTCTGGATTGCCAATAATTGCGTAGTGCTGACAGATGGCGTGGCGTGCGGTAATTGCGCCCGTCATTGTCCGACCGGCGCCATCAGCATGCTGCCTTACGTGGCGGAAGATGCATCCTCTCCGAAAATTCCCGTGGTAAATACGGAACGGTGCATCGGTTGCGGTGCGTGCGAGAATTTATGTCCGGCACGGCCGTTCAGTGCCATTTATGTGGAAGGGCACGAAGTGCACAGGACAATATAATTTCAACAATAAAAACGGAAACATTATGAGCGAAGAACATAACAAAGACATGAACCGGCGTGATTTCCTGAAAATCGTAGGCATTAGCGCAGCGACCAGCACATCGCTATTTTACGGCTGTAACGGGAAAAACGGGAATACAACGGATGCTGCCGCACAAACAGCCGTGCCGGCTGACAAAATGACTTTCCGCACATCCAAACGGGGCGACCGCGTTTCATTGTTGGGCTACGGCTGTATGCGTTGGCCGACCATGCCGGCTGCCGATGCTTCGGGCAATGTCATCGACCAGGACAAAGTAAACCGTCTGGTGGATTATGCCATTGCACACGGCGTGAACTATTTCGACACATCGCCGGTGTACGTACAAGGATTCTCGGAGAAATCGACAGGACTTGCCTTGAAACGCCACCCGCGCGAAAAACTTTTCATTGCGACCAAGCTGTCCAACTTCCAGAACAGCACGCGGAGCAATTCCATGGCCATGTATGAACAGTCGTTCAAGGACCTGCAAGTCGATTACATCGATTATTACCTGCTGCACTCAGTCGGGAACGGAGGCATGGAAACCTTCCGAGCACGCTACATCGACAACGGCATGTTAGACTTCCTGCTGGAAGAACGCGCAAAAGGACGCATCCGCAATTTGGGCTTCTCGTTCCACGGCACAGTCGATGTGTTCGACCAAGTTCTGGCTTTGGATGATTACGTGCATTGGGATTTCGTGCAAATCCAAATGAACTATGTGGACTGGCGCCATGCTTCGGGCCGCAACGTAAATGCGGAATATTTGTACGGTGAATTAGTGAAACGTGGCATTCCGGCCGTCATCATGGAGCCCTTGCTGGGCGGACGTTTGTCCAACGTGCCGGAACATATCATGCTGCGCCTAAAACAGCAGCGGCCGCAAGACAGCGTGGCATCGTGGGCATTCCGGTTCGCAGGTTCATATCCGAACGTACTGACCGTATTGAGCGGAATGACCTACATGGAACATCTGCAAGATAACATCCGCACATATTCGCCCTTGCAGCCACTGACGGATGAAGAAAAAATCTTTCTGGAAGAAACGGCACAGCTAATGATAAAATACCCGACAATCCCGTGCAACGAATGCCAGTATTGTATGCCATGCCCTTACGGCATAGACATTCCGTCCATTTTAGTGCATTACAACAAATGTGTAAATGAAGGCAGTATCCCGCGTAGCCGCCAGGATGAGAACTACCGGAAAGCCCGCCGCGCCTATCTGGTCGGCTATGACCGGAGCGTGCCCAAATTGCGGCAGGCAAACCATTGTATCGGTTGCGGACAATGTTCGCCGCATTGCCCGCAAAGCATCGATATTCCGAAAGAACTGCACCGCATCGACCATTTTGTGGAACAACTGAAACAAGGCACACTGCCATGAACGATTTGATCCAACGTTTGCACGAGGGCGGATATTCGTGCGTCATTTACAACAAAGGCAAAACAGCCGCCTTTACCCGCCGCGGGGTAATAGATTTGTTTGAATTGCTGGCAAAAGAGCCGGACTTCCTGCGGGGAGCATCGGTTGCAGACAAAGTTGTTGGAAAAGGAGCGGCGGCCTTGATGTTGCTGGGCGGCGTAAGCCGGTTGCACGCCAATGTCATTAGCACGCCGGCCTTGGAATTGCTGAAAAACAGTTGTTTGAAAGTAACTTACGGACAGTCAGTACCTCATGTGCAAAATAGGACAAAGACAGACTGGTGCCCGGTAGAGAAATTGTGCTACAACTTACATACGCCGCAGGAAATGTTCGAAGCGATACGCACATTCTTGGATGCACAGAAATAAAGAAGCGGAAATGTCCTTACCCATATCCTATATCAAATTTTGTTTCTGTGTTGCCAGATATATAGAATTTGTAGAATCGTCCGGCAAAATTAGGTATATTTGAATAAGATTTATTACTTTTGTTCGGTAAAAACCGGCTTCCGCACGGATATAACCAATAACGAATAATAAACAGACAAGTATGGAAAATACTGTAAAATTATATGCATTGCCTTACAGCAAATCGAAAACCTATTGGCTGGCTGGCCTTTTTATAGCCGGCAATATCGTTTTGCCCCAACTGTGCCATTTGCTGCCGCAAGGTGGCCTCGTCTGGTTGCCAATCTATTTCTTCACTTTGGTTGGAGCCTACAAATACGGCTGGAAAGTCGGATTGCTGACAGCGATATTGTCACCGTTGCTAAACTCTTGGCTATTCGGGATGCCTCCCGTTGCGGCTTTGCCGGCCATTTTGTTCAAATCGTCCATATTGGCCATTGCTGCCGGCCTCGCCGCCGCATATTTTCAGAAAGTTGCTGTTTGGACACTTGCCATCGTCGTCCTGGGCAGCCAATTCATCGGTACAGCCTTTGAATGGCTCATCGTGCAAGATTTCCACATTGCCATACAGGATTTCCGTATCGGAATTCCGGGAATGCTCGTCCAAATTTTTGGAGGATATTTGCTAATTAACCATGTAATCAGAAAATAAGATTATGACAACTTTATCGGCAATTCTATTATTCGGCAATATCGGAATTCAGGAAATTCTGGTCATTGCACTAATCATTTTGCTTTTATTCGGCGGGAAAAAGATTCCCGAACTGATGAAAGGACTTGGAAAAGGCGTTCGTAGCTTTAAAGATGGAATGAAAGAAGTGGAAAAGGACATAAAATCCGATGAAAACGCTTCTTCCGACAAAACAAAGGAACAATAGACCGATGACCGAAGCGGAGCAAGGAAATACCATGTCCTTTTGGGACCACTTGGATGTGTTGCGGGCTGCCCTATTAAAAATCCTGGCAGTTACACTGATTTTCGGCACACTTGCATTCGTGTTCAAAGACGTGCTTTTTTCTATCATTCTAGCTCCCAAAGAAAGCGATTTCATCGTTTATCGGCTCTTCCATTTTATCAGCACCCGACTTGGGACACAAGCATCGCCAGACAATTTCACCATCGATTTGATAAACACGGGATTGGCACGGCAGTTTATCATGCACATGAAAGCGGCCATGTATGCCGGTTTCCTTGTAGCTTCCCCATATGCCTTGTTCCAGTTGTTCCGTTTTATCTCGCCTGCGCTTTATATAAATGAACGCAAATACGTCGTTCGGGTTGCCGGTAGCGGTTACCTTATGTTCATGTTAGGTGTCTTATTTTGTTATTTCCTGCTATTCCCGCTGACATTCCGTTTTTTAGGGACATATCAGGTAAGCGGAGAAGTGCAAAACCTGATTTCTCTCGATTCATATATGGGAACCTTGATTACAATGAGCCTCCTAATGGGAGCCGTGTTTGAGATTCCTGTCCTTTGCTGGCTGTTCGCCAAATTGGGTTTCCTGAAAGTTACATTCATGCGCCGCTACCGCAAGCACGCCATTGTCGCTATTCTGGTTCTGGCGGCCGTAATCACGCCTACTGCCGACATTTTCACCCTTTCGCTGGTTTCGTTGCCCATGTGGTTACTGTATGAGCTGAGCATTCTGATTGTAAAACGTACGGAGATAAAGAAGTAAATATATACAACTGACTATCAGTATATTTACATTTTACACCACTCGAACTTGAATAGAAATATTCAAATATTATGATTTATTTTATTTGTTTTTTTGTATCTTTGCGGTTGTTTTGATATGCTAACCATCTATTGAAAATTCCTCATCAATGAACAAACGAATACGACAAATTTTTGCATACCGGATCAAATGGAGCTATTTGCTACTCGATATTTGTTTGCTAGCATTGATTTTTTTTGTCATATTGCAGTTCTTTCCCCTGAGCACACCTATCCCGTTCAAAAAATACAAGACGTTCATTTTAGTCTTTTCCGTGCTTTGGGTGTTTATTAGTTATTGTGCACATCGCTATGTTTCCGTCAAGTTTCTGAAACTGCGGTCGCATTTCATGCGTTTATTCATTACCACACTGGTTGTTTTCTTGGCTTCATTACTATATGATTGGGCATTCCCACAGAAAAATCTGTCTTTTAATGTCATTCTTTGCATCACCCTGTCCGTGGCTATAACGAATGCCATCTGCCTGTCGGTGCTTTATGCCTACAAATACGCCTTGAACATAGAGCCGGAACTAGTACGCAAACATCGCAGCCACCAACAAGTATTGTACGTGCCAGAAAAGCTGTCTGCAGAAGCTATAGCACAACGACGTGAAACCTTGGTTGCACAAACATCAGAAAACGTTTATAGCTTTTTACAGCAAAATATTGATATAAATTCTTCCAATACGTTGTTCCTAAAATCCAAGAATTTGAATGATTTCAAGAATCTGGATTATTACCGCTACGATACAATTGTCAATTTGGAACGCTTGAACCATATCCGAGGTATAAACAAAATGTTTGGAATTGTAAATGACAAACTTCCTGACAATAGCCTATGGATATGTTGTTTCGAGCCCAAAAGTACACGTAAACGCCGTTTTCTTGCCAAATACCCACCCGTTATCAATTATATCTTATATTCCTTTGATTTCCTGTTCATGCGCGTCATGCCCAATATGTTCGCGACCAGTCGTTTATTTTTTGACATAACTGGAGGCAGGCACAGGGTTTTGTCCAAGACGGAAGTGCTTGGCCGCTTATGTTATTGCGGCTTTGAGATAGCGGCCGAGACCAAACAAAACGGGATAGTCTATGTGGTGGCACGCCGTGCTTTTACGCCCAAAACAATACAACGCCGTGTGTACGGTGCCATTATCCGCCTGAAACGCATAGGAAAAAATGGCAAGGAATTCGATTTTTACAAGATGCGTACCATGTATCCCTATTCGGAATACTTACAAAGCTATATTTACGAAAAGAACCGTTTGCAAGAAGGCGGAAAGTTCAACCATGACATCCGCATTACATCCATGGGACGGTTCATGCGGCGTTTCTGGATTGATGAATGGCCAATGGTCATCAACCTGCTGAAAGGAGACATGAAACTGGTTGGCGTACGACCGATAAGCAAACAATATTTCAGTTTATATAGCAAGGAACTACAAGAAAAACGTATTAAATTCAAACCGGGCTTGTTACCACCTTTTTACGCCGATATGCCCAAAACATTAGAGGAAATACAGGCTTCAGAAATGAAATATTTGACAGCATGTGAACAAAAAGGAGTGTTTCTGACCGACATAACTTATTTTTGTAAAATCTTGTACAACATAATCTTCCGATGCGCACGAAGCAAATAAACAAGACAAGAAAATGTTGGCGGCAACTTGCTGCCACGTTGGCTACTTTGTCGTTGGCTTTATGTTTGCAGGCACAGGATATTCCCCAACATATATCCTATACACAAATATACGATTTCATCGATGAATTGGCGGCAGAGCATATCATTGAAATCAACTCGGCAGTAAAGCCATACAGCCGGAACTTGATAGCGCAAAAATTGCAGGAGGCGCAATTGCAACGCGAACATCTAACCCGCCGCCAACAGGCCGATTTGAATTTTTTCCTGAACGACTACGCATTGGAATGCGATACGATACCCGATGCCATTGTGCAATGGACCAACCGGACGAATTTTTCGCTGGGCTTGCTGCAACCGGCATTCCACTACAAAGACCGCCTGTTCAAGTGCCGGATTACGCCTTTGCTGGGTATGCACGTGTACGCCAACCGCAAAGGAGCTATCCTAAAACGTTGGTGGGGCGCATCATTCCAAGCGGATATAGCATCGCATGTGTCCGTATGGGGCGACCTGCGCGACCAATCCTACAACGGAACTGCCTTGTTGCGCGACAGCTATTATGAAACGAACAATGCCAAAATACAAGGTGCGCGCCTCTCGCAACCGCAATACTTGAACATGTTGCCGGGCTGTGAATACAAGGAAGCAAGTTATGGCGGCGATTTCAGCGATTCACGCGGCGGCATCAAAGCATATACCCCGTGGGGAAGCATTGGTCTGGTAAAAGACAATATCGTTTGGGGCGATGCCTACCATTGTTCCAACATTTTGTCAGGCAGGGCACCTTCCTTCCCGATGGTAACACTGCAACTAAAACCCGTCAAATGGTTCGAATTGAACTATTTCCATGCATGGCTTATCAGCAACGTGCTGGATTCGACCCGGCAATATACGGCCAATGCCGGTACAGAATATGAAAAAACATATTACCGCCCGGCCAACAAATTCATGGCGGCCAACATGCTTACGTTCCGCCCGATTCCATACTTGAACCTGTCGGTTGGTAACTCTATTATCTACGCGGAAAACAATGTGCAGGCGGCTTATTTCATCCCTATCGCATTTTACAAATCATTAGATCATTTGCTGACCAAAGGTCTGGCCGTGGAAAACCAGAATTCACAGTTTTTTTTCTCCCTAAGTACACGCAATGTCAAATACTTGAACCTGTATGCTTCTGTTTATGTCGATGAAATCAAGTTTGCACGCTTCAAGAAATCCAATCCGGAAAACAATCCCATTTCATGGCAAGCAGGATTCAGCTTGACGAACTTTCCGGTGGAAAACCTGTCCTTGCGCGGCGAATACACACGTACTAACATTCTGAACTACAAGCACTTCATCAATACGCTCAATTATGCTTCCAACGACTACAATCTGGGGCATTACATGGGCGATAATGCACAAGAAATCTATTTGGAACTGCAATACAAGCCGATACGCAGCCTGAATATGAAGCTCTGGTGGTGCTATGCCACCAAAGGCAATGACTATGAAGATGTGCGGACACGCATTGATGGACAAAGCACCGTGAGCCAAATTATCAGCCAGCCGGTTTTGGGCGAAAAGGTTTGGCAAAACAACACGGTGGCCTTTGATGCCGTCTATGAGGTTTTCAATAACTGTTATGCCGTGTTGAATGTGGCTTGGAACAACGCACAGGCCTTTGAACCGGCATCAGAGCCAATCGTGGGGGAAAACCGCTTGACCGCACAAGGTTATCTGGATAAATTTACGCCAGTATTTTATCAAGGCCAGAACCTGACCGTAACGGCCGGATTCAGTTTCGGATTCTAAAATCCATAATATGCAACAATTGGTAGGACTTACAGGAGGTATCGGAAGCGGAAAATCCACATTGGCAAACGAACTGCGCAAGCAGGGAATACCCGTGTATGATTCCGACTCGGAAGCACAACGCATTATCAGCCAAGACACAGATGTGCGCAACGAATTATGTGCCTTGTTCGGCCAAAATGTATATACCGGCACACTGCTCGACCGCCCCAAAGTGGCGCAAATAGTGTTCCGTAACCCCGATTTGTTGCAACGCATGAATGCGATTGTGCATCCGCGCGTGCGCACCGATGTGTCGGAATGGGTGAAACGGCACAACAATGCGCGTTTGTTGTTCGTCGAATCAGCCATCCTGTACCAGAGCGGCTTCGACAACTTATGCGACAAAACCGTATGGGTAACTGCACCGGAACAAGTGCGTATTGCACGTGTCATGCAGCGGGACAATGCAACAGAAGCCGACGTGCGCTTGCGCATGGCACGCCAAGGCGACGAAACCGCTTTCTTGCGCCGTGCCAATATTGTCGTAAATAACGACGGATTTACCGCCGTTCCGGAACTTGCCGCAGAACTGTTGCGGAAATTATGCTAATTCCGGTATTCTCCATTTTTTTATAAACCAACCATTTACGCCTCATACCGATATATTGGTTGCCCGTTTTTTGCGTCCAGTTTATCGGCGGAAACAGCAAGAAAAACACTGCCTTTGCATAATCTCCCCGAAACATCTACTTTTGCGGACACAAACATTTCCAACCGACAACCACATGGACTTACAACATATCAGGCAAGAACTGAAAAAATGGTATGCGGAAAACAAACGTATCCTGCCCTGGCGGGAAATAAGCGACCCGTACAAAATATGGATTTCTGAAATTATCCTGCAACAGACACGTGTCGCACAAGGCTACGACTATTACCTGCGTTTTATCGAGAAATTTCCTGATGTTCAGACATTGGCCGCCGCCTCGGAAGACGAAGTTCTCCGCTGCTGGCAAGGATTAGGCTATTACAGCCGCGCCCGCAACCTGCACCATGCAGCACAGCAAATCATTTCCGATTTCAACGGGTATTTTCCAAAAGAATACAAGCATGTACGCAACCTGAAAGGCATTGGCGACTACACCGCCGCAGCCATTTGCTCGTTTGCATACAATCTGCCCTACCCTGTGCTTGATGGCAACGTGTTCCGTGTGCTGTCACGCCTGTTCGGCATACAAACCCCCATAGACACGACCGAAGGCAAAAAAGAATTTGCACAAATGGCGCAAATGCTGATGGACACCGAAGAGCCTGCCATTTACAACCAGGCCATCATGGAATTCGGTGCATTGCAATGCACGCCAAACAACGCCCAATGCGTCCAATGCCCGTTGATGGAAACATGCGTGGCAACACGCACGAATACCGTAAATAAGTTGCCGACAAAAGCCACCAAAACAAAAGTTTCCGACCGCTATTTCAACTATCTTTTCATCCGTGCCAATGGCTATACCTTCTTGCAAAAACGTGGCGGCAACGACATTTGGAAACATCTATACGAATTTCCCCTTATCGAGACCGATGCTTTACTTAACAGCGATACATTGTTGCAACATCCAGATTTCAAACACTATACAAAACAACTCACGAAATTGGAACTAGTCGATGTATCCAATGAGGTAATACACGTTCTAAGCCACCAGCGCATACATACCCGTTTTTTCAGTTTTATCTGCTCCGATGGCGAAATAAAAACCTGCAAGAAAGTAGCCCTAAACAACTTGGAACGATATGCAGTTTCACGACTGACTGAAAAATACATGGAGAAGTTCATGCAAGGCTGCATACGTTTTGATAACGATTAATTTTACCACCCATCGTGACTTGTAAATATTGAAAAAAAAAAGTACCTTTGGCGGTCAAAATACAAGCGACAGAACATTATGGCAAAAGAAGTAGCAAATAACACAGGCGGTGCTTTATACAACGCACTCACAACAGGCAGCAAAATCATAGGTACCATCACTGCCGACAGCGATTTCCGGATTGATGGCATCGTAGAAGGCGATTTGGACTGCAAAGGCAAGGTTGTCATCGGACAACAGGGATTCATGAAAGGCACTATCCACTGTACCAATGCCGAAATCCTTGGCTCATTGGAAGGCAAACTGGATATTACGGAAACACTCGCCGTGCGCGAAACAGCCAATATCACAGGGGAAATCAAGACGAAAATCCTGATTGTGGAACCCAATGCAGTCATAAACGGCACATGCTCCATGAACAGCAACAAGGCAAAAACAAAAAATACGACTACTGACTAAAAATTTAATGCTATGGCTACCATCAGACCATTCAAGGGCATACGTCCGCCCAAAGAATTAGTAAAACAGATTTCGTCCCGTCCGTACGACGTGCTGAATTCCGATGAAGCGCGGGCCGAAGCCGCAGGCAACGAAATGTCATTATACCACATCATCAAACCTGAAATAGATTTTCCCGTCGGTACGGATGAACACGATCCCGCCGTTTATGAAAAAGCGGCCGAGAATTTTGCCAAATTCAAACAAAAAGGCTGGCTGAAACAAGATGCAAAAGAGCAATATTACGTTTATGCACAAACCATGGACGGGCGTACGCAATACGGTTTGGTTGTTTGCGCCGCCGTGGAAGACTACATGACCGGCAAAATCAAAAAACACGAACTGACGCGCCGCGACAAGGAAGAAGACCGCATGAAACACGTCCGCGTAAACAACGCTAACATTGAGCCGGTATTTTTTGCCTATCCGCACCGCGACGATTTGGATGCCATCATCGCCCGTGTTACTGCCCAAACGCCGGAATATGACTTCACGGCTGACTTGGATGGCTTCGGGCATCATTTTTGGGTAATTGACGATGATGAAACCATTCGCCAGATAACCGATATTTTCGCACAGATCCCGTCACTTTACATTGCCGACGGGCATCATCGTAGCGCGGCCGCCGCGTTGGTCGGACATGAAAAAAAACTGCAAAACCCGAACCACCGCGGCGACGAGGAATACAACTATTTCCTGGCCGTCTGCTTCCCCGACAACCAGCTGAACATTATCGACTACAACCGCGTAGTGAAAGACCTGAACGGTCTGTCGGAAAACGAATTTCTGGCAAAACTGTCGGAAAATTTCACGGTTGAAAAAAAAGGCACGGAAATTTACAAACCCAATAAATTGCACAATTTCTCGTTATACTTGGCAGGAACATGGTATTCACTCACAGCAAAACCCGGGACATACGACGACAACGACCCGATCGGCGTGTTAGATGTAACCATTTCGTCAAATCTGATATTGAACGACATTCTGGGCATCAAGGATTTGCGCAGTGACAAACGTGTTGATTTCGTCGGTGGCATCAGGGGATTGGGTGAGCTGAAACGTCGGGTAGATAGTGGCGAAATGAAAGCCGCGCTCGCGCTTTATCCAGTTTCCATGAAACAGTTGATAGACATTGCTGATTCCGGAAATATCATGCCTCCAAAAACAACTTGGTTTGAACCAAAATTGCGTTCTGGTCTGATCATCCATGAATTGGTATAACCATAGAAGGGAAAACGACAGCCGAAATACAGACAGAATTTGCTAAAATAATGCCGACAAAACAGACAACATATAAAAAACATTCTATTTTCCCATCAAGGAATATACGCATTTGCATTTGTTGCGGGATTATCGGCATATTGGCAACAAGTTGCGGCATCAATGCACGCATCAAAAAAGCTGACAAAAAATACAACATAGGCGAATATTATACAGCCGGTGAAATGTATAAAAGCATTTACGGCCGTATTTCCTACAAAGACAAAGCCAAGCGTGCTGAAATCGCATACAAACAAGCCGACTGTTACAAACGCCTGAATCACAGGCGCACGGCTCAGGTTTATAATTATGCCATCCGGAACAATTATCCCGATTCCATCGTCTATTTGCGTTATGCACAAGTGCTCCAACAGAACGGCAAGTACGCCGATGCCGCCAAACAATACAAAATCTATCTGGAATCTAATCCAGACGATCCTGTCGCTTTAGACGGATTAGAAGCCTGCGAACAAGTGAGCGTATGGCGCACTGTCCCGAGCCGTTACAAAGTGCGGCTTGCCACCGATTTCAACGCCAAACGGAGCAGCACATTTGCACCTGCCTTTATAGGTGAATCAGCCGATGCATTAATATTTACTTCCAACAGGAACCTGACCAGAGCTATAGGGAAGAACAGTGCCATTACCGGCGTACCTGAAAACCATATGTACTCCGTACGGAAAAACGTAACCGGCAAATGGGAAGAAGTGGAAAAAGTAGAAGGACTAACATCTGAAAACGATGAAGGTGTCTGTTCATTCACTGCAGATGGGAAAACCATGTACTTCACGCGCTCCATATCTGTAAGCGGGAGCGACTGCGGCGCACGTATTTACATGTCCAGCCGCGCCGGCGGCGAATGGAGCGAACCGCAATCCCTAACATTGTTCCAAGACAGTACCATCACGACAGCGCATCCGAGCATCTCGCCCGACGGACTGACGCTCTATTTCGTGTCGGATGCCCCCGGCGGATTCGGCGGGAACGACATCTGGAGGGCCACCTACGAAGAAGGCGAATGGAAAGCCGTCGAGAACTTAGGGCCGGAAATCAACACATCAGAAGACGAAATGTTCCCTACCCTCCGCAACGACACGACCTTGTATTTCTCGTCGCGTGGACATGCCGGCTACGGAGGCCTCGACTTGTTCAAAGCAGTTTACACTAACGAACACTGGCAAGTGGAAAACATGGGACAGCCTTTCAACACAAACGGCGATGATTTTGGAATCACGTTTGCAGGAGCGACCGAAAGCGGCTTTTTCAGCTCCAACCGAAATGACAAGAAAGGATATGATGCCATTTATGCTTTTGAATTGCCAGAACTGGTGTATCAAATAGAAGGAAAAGTTACCGATTATAACGGTGAACCAATAACCGACGCATACGTGCGCATTGTCGGCTCCAACGGCATGAACGCGAAAATCCAGGCTAAAAAAGATGGGTCATACCGTTTCAAGTTAGCCCAAAACACAGATTATGTCATGCTGGCCTCATGCCGCGGTTTCCTGAACCAAAAACAAGACGTTTCCACACAAGGGCTGACCGACAGCAAATCATACAAACAAGATTTCCTGCTTACACCCATCAGTAAGCCCGTCACGATGGACAATATCTTTTACGAATTCGGAAAATGGGATATTACACCCGACTCGGAAGCATCATTATTAGAGTTGGTCAAACTATTGAATGACAACCCGAATATCACCATCGAATTGAGCGCACACACCGACAAGGTGGGCAATGCCGAGCAGAACAAAATACTTTCAGAAAAACGCGCGCAATCGGTTGTAAACTTCCTGATTTCAAAAGGAATAGAAAAAGAAAGACTGACACCCATAGGCTACGGCAAAGAAAAACCCGTGGTTGCCGACAAGGCACTCCACGACAAATATCCGTTCATCCCGATTGACACGGAATTGAACGAGGCTTTTATCGACTCACTGACACCCGAGCAACAAGAAATAGCCAACCAGATAAACAGACGTACCGAGTTTAAAGTACTGAAAACAACATATAAACTGTTTTAAACACACCTTATCATGAAGCAATATTTAGATTTGCTGAACAGGGTCCTTACAGAAGGCGTACACAAAGAAGACCGCACAGGAACCGGCACCATCAGCGTTTTCGGGCACCAGATGCGTTTCAACCTCGCAGATGGTTTTCCGTGCCTCACCACAAAAAAATTGCATTTAAAATCCATCATATATGAGTTGCTTTGGTTCCTGAAAGGTGATACGAACGTAAAATTCCTGCAAGACAATGGCGTGCGCATCTGGAACGAATGGGCCGACGAAAATGGTGATTTAGGACATATTTACGGATACCAATGGCGCTCATGGCCGACATACGACGGCGGTTTCATCGACCAAATCTCGGAAGCCGTGGAAACCATCAAGCACAATCCGGATTCGCGGCGCATCATCGTCAGCGCCTGGAATGTGGCCGACTTGAACCGGATGAACCTGCCACCTTGCCATGCGTTTTTCCAGTTTTACGTAGCCAACGGCAAATTGAGCCTGCAACTGTATCAACGCAGTGCCGATATTTTCCTCGGCGTGCCGTTCAACATAGCTTCTTATGCCCTGTTGCTGCAAATGATGGCACAGGTAACCAGATTGCAGTGCGGCGATTTTGTGCACACCCTGGGCGATGCGCATATCTACAACAACCATTTGGAACAAGTCAAACTGCAACTGACACGCGAACCGAGGCCACTGCCGACCATGAAAATAAATCCCGAGATAAAGGATATTTTCCAGTTCACCTACGATGACTTTGAATTGATAAATTATGACCCGCATCCGCACATTAAAGGTGTCGTGTCGGTTTAGAAAGACAATTACAAAATAAAACAACGTGCATTTGAAAATCCAGAATCCTGCAAAATCATGATATCCATTATTGTTGCCATAGCTGAAAATTATGCCATAGGCAGAAGCAACGAACTGCTTTGCCATTTGCCCAACGACCTAAAACATTTCAAGGAAAAAACAAGCGGCAAGACCGTCATTATGGGCAAACGCACTTTTTTCTCCCTGCCGAAACATCCGCTGCCGAACCGGCGTAACATTGTGATTTCGGACATACAGGGCGAACAGATTGAAGGTGCCGAAATGGCCTATTCCATCGAAGAAGCCGTCCGTGTGGCCGATGCCGGACAGGAAAACTTCATCATAGGAGGCGGCATGGTATACAGGCAATTCATGGACATAGCCGACAAGCTGTACATTACGCACATACATCACAGTTGGCCGGATGCTGACACATTTTTCCCCGAAATCAGACCAGAAATTTGGCAAGAAACGCAACGCGAACGGCACGAAGCGGACGAAAAAAATCCATATCCCTACTCATTTGTGGAATATATCCGGAAAAAATAAATTACCATGGTTACGTTTGAACTTTGCAATTTTGACAATCAGGAACATGTGCAAGCCTTGCTGGACTTGTATGCCCATTACATGCAAGACCCGATGGGCAATGCGCCGGCATTAGAGCCGGAACAACAAGCCAAACTGATTGAGGCACTCAAAACGCAGCCGAAAACATTCGTATTGTTTATCAGGATGAACGGCGAATATGCCGGCTTAGCAACATGTTATGAACTGCTATCGACATTCAAAGTGCAACCCTACTTGTATATCCACGATGTCATTATCCACAGCCACTTCCGCGGTCAGAGGTTAGGACGCAAATTATTGGAACAAATCACGGCGGAAGCCCGAAAAAGGAATTGTTGCAAAATAACCCTGGAAGTCCGTGAAGACAACCAGGCCGCACTCAGGCTGTATCACCACATGGGATTTGCCGATTGCCAGCCGAAGCAATATTTCTGGACCAAAAACCTGAATCCATAAATAAGGTAAACATGACCATGAAAATACGCATCAAGGATATTGCAACAATGGCCGGCGTTTCGGAAGGGACTGTGGACAGGGTATTGCACCACCGGGGCGAAGTTTCTGAAAAAAGCAGGGTCGCCGTACAAAAAATCTTAGACGAACTGAATTACAGGCCGAACATCTATGCCCGATCATTAGCACTGAAAAAACAGTACACTTTTGCTATCTGTCTGCCTGCATATCACCAAGGAGATTATTGGGAAGCCGTGGACAAAGGTTTTTCGCAGGCTGAAAGCGAGTTCAGCAACTTCCATGTCATAACAAAACGCTATTTTTACAACCAGTTCGAGCCAGAATCGTTCAAAGATCAGGCAAAAAAAATAACGGCGGATTCGCCGGATGCCGTCATCATGGCGCCTTTTTTCAGCGAGGAAGCAAAAAAGTGGATTGAAACGCTGCAAGCCGAACAGATTCCATACGGTTTTGTGGATTCCATGGTTGATACAAACGATTTCTTGTGCTATTATGGCCAACATTCATTCCAAAGCGGCTGGATTGCTGCCAAGCTCCTGCTGGAACAATTGCCGGAAATGTCGGAAGTACTACTGGTACGCATGTACCGTTCCCAGAATGCCATAAGCAACCAGACCAAAAATCGGTATGAAGGATTCATGGAATACGTGGAGGCGCACAAACTGAAAAACCGATACAAATTCCTCACCATGTTGCTGCAAGACAGCAATCCACTTGGCAACCATGATACGTTGGAACGTGTTTTCATGGAAAACCAGAATATCAGGGCGGCAGTCATTTTCAATTCGCGCGCCTACCGGCTGGCACAATTCTTTGAGGAAACAAACCGCAGTGGCATCCGCCTTATCGGCTACGACCTGCTGGAAAAAAATGTAGCATACCTGAAAAGCGGCCTGATCAATTATCTGATTGCGCAACGCCCGGAACAACAAGCCTACTTGCTCATCAGGGATTTCTGCCGGAAATTGGTGTTCGGGCAGGAAATCACACAGACCAACTATATCCCTATCGACATTTTGATGAGTGAAAACATCGATTACTACCTGAATTTCAACGAGTAAAATCCAGAAAACTATTCCAAGGCCTTGTCAAAAAGAGCCTTGACTTCATCGCGGAAGATGCCGCCTTCATGCACCTTCTCCCCATCAATGTAAAACGTCGGCACGTAATAGTAATCGTACTGGTCAGCCAGCTCCGGCTGCTCGGTTTCTTCAATTTTTTCTATTTGCAGGCCTTTATATGGCTCCTGTTGCAACAATTCGTCCATATAGGCAAAAGCCTTTTTGCAAAACGGGCAACGCCGTTGATAAAACATCGTTATGGTTTTCATATATGTTCTATTTTAAAATTTCCATTTACAAATTGACAGTAAAATCCAACTGGTTATCGTATTTCTGTTTTTTCAAGTAGCGGAACAACTCAGGTGTCATCCTGACAGGACATGAACGGCTTCGGAAAAGAACCGAATTACGTTTGTTTTCATAGACCTGGATATACAAAGGCACATCACCTTTATTTTGCTGTAAAACGTCCTTCAATTCGCTTATCCATACCGGCTGCAAGGTATTGATAGGAATTTGCAATGTCAGCGAACGGAGCATTTTCGACGCAATGTCGGAAAGAGGCTCTATTTTCTGGATTTTCATTTCCCACTCATCAGTAGGCTTACGGTCGAATCCCATACGCTGCTGGGCTGATACGGTTACCATCAAATACAAATCTTTAATCAGGTATTTGCTGAAATCGATGTATGTCTGGCCAAACAACCCGAATTCATAAGGACCTTCCTGGTCTTCCAAAGTCATAAAACCATAAGGTTTGCCCGTTTTTTGGGAGGTTCCCTGCTTAACAGCCGTTACAACGCCGCCGACACGCAACACCTTACCCTTGCACGAATCCATATCCTTCAACTGCGAAGTTGTCGCATTGCACAAATACTTAATTTCAAACTCGTAATCATCAAGCGGATGGGCAGAAAGATACATGCCTATAAACTCCTTCTCACGCCCGAGCCTGTAAAGTGCCGACCAACGGGGCGTTGCCGACAATTTCGGCCGCATGACCGGAACGGTTTCCATATCCCCGAAAAGCGAATTTCCGGCAAAAGCCGCATCCGACTGATATTTGTTCCCATACCGCATGATATTATCATCAAACGCCCACTCTCCTTTTTCGTTCAGGACAAAATATTGTTCCCGATACGCATCCTCAAAACTATCAAATGCGCCGGAGAAAGCCAGACTTTCAATTGTTTTCTTGTTGCAAGTATTCAAATTGACGCGCTCTACAAAATCATAGATATTTTTATATTTCCCGTTTTTCTGGCGTTCGTTCAGAATCATCTCGGCAGCACCCTCGCCTACTCCTTTGATTCCGCCCAGACCAAAACGGATATGCCCAGCCTCATTCACGCTGAAATGCAGTTCACTCTCGTTCACATCTGGCTCAAGCACGTTGATTCCCATAGCCTTGCACTCATCCATAAACTTGGCGACTTCCACGATATTATCCATGTTCCGCGTCAAGTTGGCCGCCATAAATTCAGCAGGATAATGTGCTTTCAGATAGGCTGTCTGGTAGGAAACCCAGGAATAACACGTAGCATGTGATTTGTTGAACGCATACGAAGCGAAATGTTCCCAATCGGCCCAGATTTTTTCCAGTACCTTGGGGTCATGCCCGTTTTGCTTGCCACGTTCGATGAAATCGGGCTTCATGTGGTCCAGCTTGTCCTTCTGTTTTTTTCCCATGGCCTTCCGCAAAGTATCTGACTCACCGCGCGTAAAATTGGCTAACAACCTCGACAGAAGCATGACCTGCTCCTGATATACCGTAATTCCATACGTGTCCTTCAAATACTTTTCCATAATCGGGATATCATATTTGATAGGTTCCTTGCCATGCTTGCGCGCAATGAATTGCGGAATATACTGCATGGGGCCCGGCCGATAGAGTGCATTCATCGCAATCAAATCCTCAAAGGTAGATGGCTGAAGTTCACGCAGGTATTTTTGCATGCCGGCCGATTCAAACTGGAACGTCCCGACTGTTTTCCCCTGGCTATACAATTCGTATGTTGCTTTATCATCAATCGGAATCTTGTCTATGTCCAAATCTATGCCTTTCGATTTTTTGATGTTTTTCAGCGTTTCCTTGATGATGGACAGGGTTTTCAAGCCGAGGAAGTCCATTTTTATCAACCCGACACTCTCAATAACCGAGCCTTCATATTGTGTTACGAGCACATCCTGGTCACTTCCTTTTTCCTTGGCTGTGCTGAGCGGCACAAATCTGGTCAGGTCATCCGCACCGATAATAACGCCGCAAGCGTGTACACCCGTCTGGCGTACCGTACCTTCCAACATGGTTGCGTATTTCAGCACATCGGATATATTCCTGTCTTCCGACTGGCTCGCTTTCTGCAATTCAGGTACGTATTTCAGGCAATTTTTCAAATTAACCTTCGGGACCTTACCGGTTTTCGGATCGGCCAAACTGTCATCGAACTTGTCCGGCACATAGGATTTCAGTTCGTTCACCACCGCCAACGGCACACGTTGCACACGCCCAACATCGGCTATGCTTGATTTAGTAGCCATTGTCCCATAAGTAATGATATGGGCAACCTTTTCCTTGCCGTATTTTTCCGTAACCCAACGCAATACTTCTGCACGGCCGTCATCATCAAAGTCTATGTCTATATCAGGCAATGAGATACGGTCAGGATTCAAGAAACGCTCAAACAGCAAATCATATTTCAATGGGTCTATGTCCGTAATATGCAGGCAATAGGCCACCACGGAACCGGCAGCAGAGCCACGTCCCGGACCAACAGAAACACCCATTTTACGCGCGGCATTGATAAAGTCCTGCACAATCAGGAAGTAGCCCGGGAAACCCATGGTTTTCATGATATGCAATTCAAACACAATGCGTTCGTGTATTTCATCCGTCATTTCTTCATAACGTTCAGCAGCACCTTTCCATGCGAGTTCAGCCAGATAATCCGCTTCCAGCTTGATACGGTACAACCGGCCATATCCGCCCAACGCTTCGACTTTTTTTTGCGCCTTGTCTTCCGACATGACCACATTGCCCTTTTCATCCTGCGTAAATTCATCGAAAAGTTGCTTTTCCGTAAACTTCTGCCTGTATTCAGCTTCTGTCCCGAATGATTCGGGAATATCGAACATAGGCATCAACGGGCCGGAATCAATGCTATATGTTTCAATCTTATTGACAATTTCCTGCGTATTTTCCAGAGCCTGCGGAATATCAGCAAACAATTCAGCCATTTCATCGGGAGTTTTCAGCCATTCCTGCATCGTATAATGCATACGCCCCGCTTCATCCAGGAAACGGCCAGTGCTCAAGCAAATCAGGCGGTCGTGTGCCTCCGCATGTTCCTCTTCCACAAAATGGACATCGTTGGTAGCAATTAATTTCGTGCCAGTCTTTTCGGCCAATTCCTGCAAGGCCTTGTTCACAACCAACTGATGCTGGTAAACTTCCTGGTCGGCATTCGGTTTGTCTGTCTTATGGCGTTGCAATTCCAGGTAATAATCATCACCAAACAAGGATTTGAACCAACGAATGGTATCTTCCGCCCCCTGCATATCATCATGCATGATTTTTTGCGGAACTTCGCCACCCAGGCACGCCGAACACACAATCAGCCCCTCATGATATTTTTCCAAAATTTCCTTGTCAATACGAGGCCGATAGTAAAACCCATCAATCCACGAAATGGAAACCAATTTGCAAAGGTTCTGATAGCCTTTTTTGTTCTTGGCCAGCAAAATCAAATGCCAGCCGCTGCGGTCATCCAGCTCTTTCTGGTTTTTCAGCGATGTGTGGGCACAATAGGCTTCCACCCCGACTATCGGTTTGAAAATCTGCGCACGGGTTGCAGCCAATTGTTCCTGCAAGGCAGGTTTATCCGTCTCGGCTGTTTCTGCGCTCGCCAGCTTCCGCTCCAACTCGCGGATTTTATCTTTGACTTTGCCATTGTATTTTCCCGCATAATCCAAAAACTCCTTGATACCGAACATGTCTCCATGATCCGTCAACGCGATGGAATACATACCTGTGCGCACACATTTGTCGATCAAATCGGGAACTTTCGACATGCCGTCGAGGATGGAATAATGTGAATGGACATGCAAATGGGTAAAATTCATAATACGAGAAGGATATAAATTGTGAATAATCGTTTTTCGTCTTGGGCAAAGATAAGCAATAATTCGCCGATTTTTGGGAATTGTTGATAAGTTTTCCCAAGCAGGCGGAATCATCCGGTACACAAAAAAACCGGCAAGAATCCACAAATTCCTGCCGGCTGCAATTCAAAAAAACGGATAATCACGACTGCATTTCCCAGTATTTGGTGTAAAAACCACCCAAAGCGAGCAATTCTTCGTGCTTGCCGCGTTCCACAATCCGGCCTTCGTGCATTACGCAAATCAAATCGGCGCGCTTGATTGTGCTGAGCCGGTGTGCAACCACCAAAGTCGTGCGGTTCTGCATCAGTTTTTCCAAGGCATCCTGCACCATTTTTTCCGATTCCGTATCGAGTGCCGAGGTGGCTTCGTCCAAAATCAGGATGGGCGGATTCTTCAAGATAGCGCGCGCAATACTGATACGCTGGCGTTGCCCGCCCGAAAGTTTGGAGCCACGGTCACCCACGGTCGTCTGGTAGCCATCGGGAGTAGCCATGATAAATTCATGCGCATTGGCTATGCGTGCAGCACGTTCCACATCCGCTTGCGTGGCGTTCTCCACGCCGAAAGATATATTGTTGAAAAACGTGTCATTGAAAAGCACGGCTTCCTGGTTCACATTGCCCATCAGGGAACGCAAATCGTAGGTGGACAAGTTGCGTATGTCCACGCCATCGATGGTGATGGAACCCTCACACACATCGTAGAAACGTGGCAACAAATCAAGCATAGTCGTTTTTCCGCTGCCGCTCTGCCCTACCAGAGCCACCGTCTTGCCCTTTGGAATTTCCAGCTGTATGTTTTGCAAAACCTGCCGTCCCGTCTGATAATGGAAACTGACATTATCATACACAATTCCTTTGGAAAATTCTGGCAGAGGAACGGGATTTTCCGGCTCGACAATCGTACTCTCAGTCTGCAATATTTTATCGATACGCTCCAACGATGCCATACCTTTCCTGATACTGTACGCTGCTTTCGAGAAATCCTTGGCCGGATTGATTATGCTGTAAAAAATAACCAAGTAATAAATAAATTCCGGCGCGGCAATTGGGCTGTTATCCGCCAAAATCAAGCTACCGCCGTACCATAACAAAGTGGCTATCACAAAAGTACCTAAAAACTCGCTGACCGGATGCGCCATGGCATAACGCCGGTTCAGGCGGTTGAACGTATGTCTTGTTGCATCGTTCTGGTTGTCAAAGCGTTCCGTAAGTTTGTGTTGTGCATTGAAAGCTTTCACGACACGCAAGCCCCCCAAGGTTTCTTCTATCTGCGTCAGCAAGTCGGCTGTCTGCTCCTGCCCCTTGGTAGAACGCTTTTTCAATGATTTCCCGATGCGCCCTATCAGCCAACCGCTAACCGGCAAGAGCAACAACACGAACAAAGTCAGTTGCCAGCTCATCAAAAACATGGTAACCAGGTAGATAAGAATCATTATGGGATTCTTGAACATCATGTCCAAAGAACTCATAATGGATGCCTCCACCTCGCCGACATCGCCTGTCATACGCGCAATAATGTCGCCTTTACGTTCCTCCGAAAAGAAGCCTATCGGTAACGATATGACTTTCCGATAAAGGCTGGAACGCAAATCGCGCAACACGCCGGTACGGATAGGAATCATGTAGAACGAAGCCATATAAGATGCCCAAGTCTTGAGAAATGTCATAATGACCAAGAAAAGGCCGATGTAGAACAACATCCATCCGGCTCCGAGCGACTGCACCGAGCCGGCAATATATACCAGCAAATTATTTTTCCATGCCGAAACAATATCGCCTACACTCATGCCCCAATCCCACGCCACAGTAGTGCCGACCTCAGTCGTTATGCCAAACAGGATTTGCAAAACCGGGATTATGGCCGCAAAAGAAAACAGACTGAACAGCGTGCTCAACAAATTGAAGAGCACGTTCAGCGCGACTTCCTTTTTATAAGGCGGAATGAAACGACGTAATAATTTCAGAAAATCCATATCTGTTCCGTCACGACAAACCGTTAATCAGTTCCTTCATGATCAGCGTCATCAAAGGCTGGGCATTGTTGCCGATTTCCTGAACTTCTTCATGGCTGACCTCCACGATTTTTCCAGGAACGCCCAAATCTGTGATAATACTCATGCCGAACACGCGCATTCCCATGTGGTTGGCCACAATGACTTCCGGAACAGTGCTCATACCGACTGCATCACCGCCAATAATACGGAAATAACGGTATTCGGATGGCGTTTCATACGTCGGCCCCGATGTCCCTACATAAACACCTTTCACAACACGTATGTTATGTTGTTCCGCAATTTTTTCTGCCTGCTCAATCAATTTCTTGTCGTAAGCCTCGCTCATGTCCAGGAAACGCGGCCCTAATTCGCTGTAATTTTTCCCGCGCAGCGGATGTTCTGGAAAGAGGTTGATATGATCGGTGATAATCATCAAATCGCCGATTTCGAAATCAGGATTCACGCCGCCGGAGGCGTTCGACACAAACAAGGTTTCAATGCCCAACAAGTGCATGACCCGGACTGGAAACGTTACCTGCTTCATATCATAACCTTCATAGAAATGGAAACGCCCCTGCATGGCAAGCACTTCCGTATCGCCCAATTTTCCGACAATCAGTTTGCCGCTATGCCCTTCCACCGTCGAAACCGGAAAATTGGGAATGCTTGTGTACAAAATTTCCTGCTTGTCCGTTATCTGCGTGGCCAAATTTCCAAGGCCAGTCCCAAGAATAATCCCTACTTTGGGGTGCAATTTCATTTCTTTCCGCAAAAAAGCTGCGGTTTCTTTCATTTTTTCCAACATAAATAACTCCTTTCTTTGTCAAAAAATGACAATCAAATTTTTTGTTTCATGTATTTCAGAATAGGTTTTTGCCATTCGTCCATGCCGTTCACAATTTCCACATCAATCGGCAAGACATAAATATACGATTTCAATTGTTCCGGAAAGTGCTTCCACGCACAAAGACGCGCTGCATCCTTTTGGGTGGTAATGATAACGCGACGGCCTGTCTGCAACGCATCAAATTCCTGCTGCAAACGTTTCATGTCCCGTGTGTGATAATTATGATGATCTGGGAAACATAAAGGCTTGACCACCTTGAAACATTTTTCCAAATAACGCTGCATATAGCCCGGCAAAGCTATTCCGGCCAACATGCAAACTTGCGTTTCCTTAGTGACAAACTCAGAAAGAGGAGATGCCTCCGCCTTTTCTGGAAACAACGGATACAATTCGCCATAACGCATTTTGGAGAACAGCAAAGTCTGATATGGCGGCAATTGCAAGGTTGAAATGACCACACGCATGTCTATCGGGCGCAAATCATCCGGGCATTTGGTAACAATCACCATATTAGCCCGCAAACTGCCATGTTTCGATTCGCGCAAAGTGCCCAACGGCAAATAATGATCATGCACATATAGATTATCGTATGGCGTCAGCAGAATGGAATAACCGGCCTCAATGTAACGGTGCTGGTAGGCATCATCCAAGATAACCACATCCAAATCCGGGAACATCTTCAACAGACGCTTAACGCCATGCACGCGCTTTTCGCACACAGCCACCGGAATGTCAGGGAAAACCGTATGCAACAACATCGGCTCATCGCCTATGTCATGCACCGTACTGTCCGCACCGGCCAAATGGAATCCCCGCGTTTTCCGTTTATAGCCGCGGCTCAAAACCGCCACTTTATAATCTTGGCGGAGCATCTGCACCAGCGCCATTGTATGTGGCGTCTTGCCTGTTCCTCCAACCGACAGGTTACCCACGCAAATTGTTGCCACCAGCGGCTGCCATTTATACAAATAACCTTTGTCGAACAACCAGTTACGCAGTCCGACAACTATGGCATAAAGCCCCGACAATATGGCAAGGAGAATCTTCAAACTTTCACACTCAGTTGATTATGACATACGGCATAACAGCCTGCAAACCTTGAACTTCTGTTGCCTCACGGATACGTTTCAGCATATCGTATTGCTCACCGAATTTCGCGCGTGCGATTTTATCGGCCAACGCTTCCGTGTTCATGCTTTCCAACATTTTGGTAACGAAATCTTTCTTGGCCGGATATTCCGCCACGCGGTATGTCGAAAGGCCTGCACAATTGGCAGCGATTTCAACTGCACGCTGCAAACCGCCGATTTCATCGACCAAACCGATTTCCAAAGCATCTTCGCCTGTCCAAACGCGGCCTTCGGCTATGGCCTTTATGGCATCCACGCTCATACCGCGTCCATCGGCACAACGCTTCACAAACAACTCATAGCCACGGTTCACATAAGCCTGCATCAAGGCACGTTCATCGCCGTTCATGCCCCGCAAAATCATGTTCGTTTCCATGTTGCTCATCTTATTGGTTTGCACGCCGTCGAAGCTAATCCCGACTTTCTTTGTCAGGCCGGAAATATTCGGGATTGTCCCGAAAATACCGATGGAACCGGTCAATGTATTTGGCTGAGCCACAATGCTGTCAGCCATACAGGAAATATAGTATCCGCCCGAAGCGGCATAATCACCCATCGACACAATCAACGGTTTCTCGGCTTTGAGTTGCACAAGGCTGCGCCAAATCTGCTCACTAGCATACGCACTTCCTCCCGGCGAGTTGACCCGCAATACTACGGATTTCACGCTCTCATCGGCCGCCACATCGTCAATGGTCTTGACCAGCGATTTTGAATTAATGCCGTCGCCGCCTTCCACTTGGATGCCGCCGGTTGCATAAATAATCGCGATTTTTTCTTTCTGGTATTTCTGTTTGGGAACGAACTTGCACATGGCACTATGCTTCACGAAATTAACCGTCGCTGTCGAATCCAGACCTGCACACGCCTTGATTGCGCTTTCCACCTGATCTTCATACACTAACGCATCGATCAAACCATATTGCACGCACTTTTCCGCTTCCTGGAAAGCCATCATTTCATCGGCATACTCATTCAGTTGCACGGATGACAACCCTCTCGATGCGGAAACTTCCGCGACCATATTGCCCCAAATGGAATGTAAATAGGTTTCTATCTGCTCGCGGTTGGCATCGCTCATCTTCGTGTTGACATACGGTTCTACCGCCGACTTGTATGTCCCGACCTTCACAATCTGCATCTCAATGCCCAGTTTGTCCAACGTATTTTTATAAAATTCCAGTTCGGAATACATGCCACGCCAGTCGAGCATCCCTTGTGCATTCATCAACAAAGTATCGGCCACCGTAGCCAAATAATAATTTGCCTGGCCGTAATTGTCCGCGTATGCCGCCACGAACTTGCCGGAGGTCTTGAAGTCAAGCAACGCATCACGGATTTCCTTTTTGCTCGCATATCCGGAATTCAACTGCCCGCCTTTCAGGTAGATACCAATCACATTGGCATCATTTTTGGCTTTCCGGATATTCGCCAACACATCATCCAACCCCTTCACAGCCACAGCAGAATTGCCCATTGCCCCTGCAAGCGCTTCGGCAAACGGGTCATCCTCCGAGCGTTCCTGCAAAGTTCCCGTCAAATCCAGCACGTAAACAGAGTTTGGCTTCAGCTCCGACGTTGTCGCCTCCGACATGCTGGCCAACGAGCCAATTATGCCCATAAACAAAAAGAAAACAATAACAGAAAATACAAAAACACCCAGAATAGTCGCAAAAGTGTACTTAAAAAACTGTTTCATAAGATTCTACAATTAAACATCAACTTTTCAAACAGGAAAAAACCTTGCTTTTACACAAGCATTTCCCTGCTTTTCCATAAATTCAAACTGCAAATATACAAAAACAGTTCATGTAGCACCAATTTATAACGGAATTTAATTGGAAAAATTCACATAAAATTTTATCGGGCAACAATCGGAATGGAACATAAAAAAAAGATTGCCTACCGCACAAGCAATCTTTTTATCTGGTTTTTAAGAGTCTGAAAAAACATGTGTACAAAAAAATCATAAAACATTGCCACAAAAAGATTTAATAATCAGTTGCCCAATATATTTTTTTATCAATGACTGTGTTATCACTTATTTGTGCTGGATAAAAATGATCCATATATTGAGGGTCTTCTTTAATAATTTCTTTACTTCGAGGATAGTTTTCAATAAACCATATTAAAAATTCTGTTGGATTAATTGTACTGTACTCAAGAGTTCTTCTTATTATATTAGCTTTCTCCCAGACTTCCTCTTTCTCTATTTTATTTATAGCATTCTTTATCTCATATTCATCCGTAGTGTTAATCACAATATCAGGAAAAGTAGCTGATTGAATGCCTGTATTCCCAACATGCAATGGATTGATGTATAAAGTTGGTACACCCAGCACAAAAGATTCCGATGCCATTGTAGCTCCTTCTGTTATCATGAACTTGGCATTAGCTTCCATGTCATGCATTTGTTCCGGCCGTATTTTCAAAGCAAATTCCTCATATGGATTTGGCAATGACTCATGTGAAACAAAAACACGATATTTTTTAGACAATTCTTTAACGATTAATCTTTTGCTGTCCTCCGACAAAGGTTTTGCCACCAAATCATGATGTGCATCGTACGAAATAAATCTCACTAAAACGTACTCATTTGGCTTGACTCCTAATTTATCCAGAACATCCGTTTGGGGAGAATAAAGTGAAGAATGTAAATATAACTGCTCAACAAACGCATTAAAATATAATTGTTTTTCACCAAGATTCTTTTTAAAATAGAAAGGTGTAAGAACACATGAACAAAACCGAAGATAAATCTTATGGTTCATTGTATTATGTTCAGTATCATCCAATAGTATACATGGCTTACTAAATACGGCAGAGGTGATTGCACACGCAGAAGAAGCAAAGCCAAGATACATATCTGGTTTAAAGGCAACACTTGCTTTTATACAAGCAAATACCATTTTTAATAGATTAACAAGAGAGGCAATAACTCCCTTTTTCTTAGGACGCGGATTCCTAACAATGTGATTAATATCGTAATAATCCAACAGATAGTTTATAATCGGACTACTTCTATTAACAACCAGAAACGAATGCCCTTTAGTTTCCATGATTTTAATAAAATTCCGGAAATAATGGACATGTGCAGGATGATTAATGTCAATTAGTATCTTCATATTTTTTACTTATAACGTTTAGATTTATCGTTGCTGATTGACTAACGCGTGTTTTCTCGCAGCAAAAATATTTTACTTTCCCAAACTTTTTACATCTCATGTATTTATAAAATTTTGCAGAATCTCTTTTTCTCTCTAATAGTAATCTGGTAAACCCATAATATATTCTTCTCAATAGCCATAACTTTATTAACTCGTCAATTATACACGAAATAATATCTAAAACACCCTATACAAAATTCGAATTACAATTCCCTGCACTTCTCCATTAAGTTATCACATACTATCCTACTAATAACACCACATTCAATTTAAGAAAAACAAGTTTTTGCCATTCTTCCTATTTGCTATTGAATCAGAATACTTTATTATTATGTTGCAATCATTTCCTGCATGTTTATGCATCGTGTCAACAATTAATTTTTCTTCATCCTGGTCGTAACCATGCCCCTTAACTATCTCTACCGTAATTTGCATTGGTGCGCTTTTGAATATACGATACCCGATGACATGCAAATCCTTAAACAATATCGTAAAACCCGGTCCCGTAAGATTTCGTCCATTTTCCAGTTCTATAATATCCGACGTCCGTCCTATTACTTTCTTCAAGACCTGACCATTATAGAACGTATTATATCCATCGCCCAATTCCAATTCATCTCCAAGGCGATAACGGATAAACGGAAATACCATATTAGTCACATCAGTCAAAAGCGCAACTCCCGTATTTTTTCTATCCTGACTCTGGCTTTGTTCAATCTGCACAATACAATTATATCCCACTTTATATCCACTTCCCGTACTATGAGCTACAATACCTCCATCATTAGCCCCATAAGAATCAAGAACAACACATCCAAAAGCATCTTCAATAGTAGCCCTATATGTGTTTGTAAGTATCTCGGAAGTCGGGAAACATGCTTTAATGCTAAGTTGTTCTCCTAAATTCTTCCGTTTCACATATTTGGCGAGCAGATAAATTGCAGATGCATACCCATATATAAAATGTATATTCCTTTTTTGAATTGTTTTGACACAATTCATAAGCACTTCTTCCGAAAGGTTCATGGCGTTGAACGGGTACTTTCCTTTCATTCTATAGAACAGAGTATGCAAAACGGAGCATTTGTTTGTCGGGAAGATGGAAGAACTTCCTAACGCCAAAAACCTGTCACCGTAATGATATCCGACCTGTTTCCACATTATCGTATTAAACGCATTATCAAATCCCCACGATTCATTGTCTTTTATATATTTCGTCGGATCTCCCGTAGATCCACCCGTAGCACTTGGTTTATAATAATACCGATCTTTATTGGAAAGCAATATGTCATTGAATCTCTCCCTGATAATTTCCTTTGTTAAAGGAGGAATCTTCTCAAGGTCACTGAAAGTCAATATATCCGAAGGCTTTATGTGGTTTGTATCAAATAATTCACGATAATATACTGAATAATTGTAGGCATTGTCAATCAATTGATGCAATTTTGATAATTGCCATTCCTTGATCTGGTCAGGCGACCATTTTTGCATATTACCTATTGTCTTATACCAATGCGCCATGTTGGTATGAAAAAAAGTGTCCACTACAGGCAGCACACCTCTTAAAATAATAGATTCCTTGAATGAACTCATAATTCCAATATGTTTATAAAATAATATATTTTACATTTCAATTAATACCGTAGCAAGAATACAATTGTCCTTTTATGTTGTCCCACGAATAGTTCGAAAGAGATTTTTTAGCCGTTTTAATTATCTCCAATGATTTATCGCCATGCTCAATAGCCCAAATCATTTTTTCAGCTAATTGCCTAAAATTATCTGACTCTACAAGCAAGCCGGTCACATTGTCCTCCAACATATATGGAACACCACCAACGTTACTTGATATTACCAAAAGGCCACATTCACTTGCTTCTAAAATAGACATAGGTTGGTTATCTATTTTGGGCATAGAAATAAAAATATCAGATTGATCAAGGTAATCATATACCTTTGAATTGGGAACCCGCCCCTCAAAATAGACATCTTCAAGTTTTAAATCCAAAACCAACTGTTCCAGATTTTTACGGCATGGTCCATCGCCCAATATGCACAATTTGGCCTCCGGCATAGACTGCTTTACTATAGTGAAAGCCTTTATTATACACTCTATATTATAAAGTGGTTGCAATGTGCGTACGCTAATAAAATTAGGCTGAATCTCATGACGCTCCCGATAATGCGATTCATTTGGAGGCAGGATATTCGGAATAATCTGACTATCTAACCCATATTTATCGAATATTTTTGCCAAGAAACCAGACAATACTATATTTACATGCGTCTGCTTCAAATAATACCTCACACACCAAGAAAATTTCCTAAAAAAAGATTCAGCACTCCCTCCGTGATAAGTACATACAATTCTTTTACCTAATCGTTTAGCAACCGTAATGGCTAAAACAGCCGGAAAGAAACCTATATATGAACAACAATGGACATGAATTATATCATAGGCTTTGGCCTCACAATACAAGTTATGGAACATTCCCAATCGAGATATCATTCCTCCCTTTGTTGAATATATATCTGCTTCTACGCCTTCTTTATTTAGACATTTACATAATAACTCAACTTGACTTGATATTCCTCCTGTCGATGAAATATAATTTGCAACAATCAAAATTCTCAGCATATCCATTCCATTATAAAGGTTTCATGCACAAGGCAAATAGACTTTATCATATTTTCTTGATATAAAAATCACAATCATTAGCATGACCTGCATGGCTATATTTCCCATAATCTGCCCATTATAAAATACGAAATCAAATAACACCGTTCCTATCAAAATCCATCGGAATCCTTTTTGTGGGATACGGAACATGATTTGCATATAATATAACAAAAACAAAAATAGGCCAAATAAGCCTGATATAAAATACATCATGACTATTCCTGTAACTCCTCCCCGATAACTTATACCAAAGTAATAGTCAGAGTTGAAATAATCTGCCCGATCTGCATACTTTATATATTCGTTTCCAACACCGAAAAGTTTTTGCCTGTCATAATCAAAAACATGAATCAGATCATTCCAGAAAAACACAACCGCTCCCAATCTGCCTTCTCCTTCCTTGACTTCAATCTCTCCCGCATTGGTTCTCGTACCTCCCGAATAATTCAAAGCATAATTATAAGCATACAACGGATCAAAACTGCCCCACACCTTGTGTTCCGGATTCAATGTTGGCGACAAACGCAAACCAAAATAAAAAAACATCAATGCAAACAAAGACAATGGCACGGATATCTTCAAGAATTGAGGAACAGTGTGTATATTATAATATGCCATCAAGATCGCATATAACAAAGGGAACATTAACCAAACAGCCCGCTTACCCGTCATAAATCCGATAAAAAGAAAGCCAATCATTAACAACAGGTTTTTCCACGTAAACTTCATACGCGTATTTACCGCCAGCCACAACAAACACAACAAAGGAAACGATGTACCAGCCCCGCCGCCTCTGATTCCCGTCAGTGAACCAACCCAACCTTCCTGGGTTGCTTGCAGAATCAACAATTTAATCCCGCAAAAAACAATCTGGGCGATAATCAAGTCACGCAAAACCATATTCAGCAACACCATCCCCCGAAGCCGATACCTTATCAGAAAAGCATCAACAACCAGAAACATTGCAACCGGTATCGTGTAACTCAATACTTGCGAAACTACAAGCCCCAGATTATCGTCATGCAAAAATACGGAAATAAAAAAGAAATATAAAATATAAATTACAAAACACAACAAAATTGCATTGTTCTTCTTATTATATCCATAGCGTCTGAACAAAAAGAAAGCCCATACAATCACACACACCTTGTAAATATGGGACATGCTATTTCCCAGAGAAAAAATTTGTCCTAAATCAGAAAAGACTCCTGACATAAAAATCAATACAATGCATTGTGCAAACGATGCATTCCTATACTTCCAAAACAAGTATAGGAAAACAGCTATCATCAACACATTATACAGTATCAACTGAAAGCTGGAGATATTGTTATAGGTAACAAAAAAATCCATACTTAAACAATTTCCTTATACGATTCTTGTATGGTTTTGGGCCAAAAGAACAACACGTTCCATGTAAACAAGATATCCCTACAAATAGCATTATAAAAAGACTTAAACACAGAAACTTTATTTTTAGCTGCAGCACGAAAAGCCCTGTAAAACCAACCCGACAAACAAACAAGCCATACCCACGGGCAAAACCAACATAGCAATGCAGAAAACCAAAACACCAAAACCGAGTAATTCTGGCAAATAAAAATTTTTAAATAACCTGTTTCTAAACAATGTTTCCTAAACAACAATGATGAATACCTAATATATGACAAGGCTTCTTCCCTATGCAGATACAACACCATATAATGATTCGCTATATGTACAGGTTTACGCAAAAGTTTGACCCCCTTTTTAGCCAAACGAAGCGCCAAATCGTAGTCCTGGCTTCTTTTTTGCCTCGTATCCATTCCTCCAACACGATTCCACAGTTCTTTTTCTATCAAAAAAACACCTCCGGTCACAACTTGGTAAGTGTCTTTATTGACTTTAGCCCTATAATTATTCCTTATAAAAACCCAATTCTCATCATAACAGTAATCAACCAAATAACCAGACACGAAAGGATATACAAGCCGGCCATTCTGATCTAAAACAGTTGGCAGGAAACCGGACTGTATTTCCATATCGCCATCGATAAAAAACAGTATCTGGCCTTTTGCCTCTTTGGCACCTATATTACGGGCAACTGCCGCATTGCATTCACCTGTTATTAAAAACACACGAATATTTATCTTGTCGTAATGTTTTGCTATTTCAACACTGTTATCTGTCGATTGGCTATCCACGTAAATCACCTCATAACAATCGATATGGTCGTTTGCTATCACCTCATAAATAGCAGCAAAACATTTATCCAAATGGCGGCCCTCATTCTTTCCTATCACAATAAATGAAATCATGTCTTTTCTATCTTTTTGAATTCCTGTTCCACGAATGAGATTGCAGCCTGTTCGGAAGTTATTTTGGAATATATCAAATCATAATTATATCTTGCCTTTTCCTCTGACAAAGGGGTAGAGAGTTCCTGTTCGTTCAAATCATCTTCTATCGTGTACACATAAAATCCATATAACTCTTTGAATTGTTTATACAAGACACTGTCTTTATAGAAGAAAACCTTTACTCCTGATTTTAAGCACAAGTGTATATTCCCTACTGCCTGCTGTCTCATATTACCGAAAATGGCATGCGAACAGGTTTTTACAAGAGTATTGTATTCGTCCAATGGTATAAATGTATCCAATACACGCACGGCATCAACATCAAAAGATTTATTAATATAGCTTTTGACAAAATCACGGTAAAGTCCATTCCCATAACTCATGGGAACGATAATAGTTCCTGCCTTCGGCATGTTTTTCAGAATGCTCAGAACATCAACATGATTGTTTGTCGGAGTTGCCGAATTTCCCACCAATATATTTTGGGCAACAGGAAAACAAGAAAAAACCGAAGCCGAATAACGTTTAGGGACTGCCGACCAGAACAACTCTCCTTTGATTTGCTGAGACTTCTTTAAATACTCAAACTCAATAGGCAAAACTGGAGAATAATACTGAATACGTTTTAATACATAGTTCCTTTTAAACTTGTCAAAAGGGTATAACAAGCAAAAATACATTCTTTTCAACCATGACCAGATATTCTGTTTATCACTTTTAAAGAAACGGCTTGTCTGTTCTTTATACAACGGAATCTTTACCAATGGAGGCAACATTCTGTATGAAGCATACATATCATACCCCCATATCCACCAAATAATTTTCACGCCTCGTGGTATGGCAAAAATCAGTTTATATCTTTTAGGTGACAATGAATGCACATACACACAAGAAAAATTTCCTTTTCGTATCATTCCGGCCAGTTCCATCATGCTTGAACAGAAGAGCAAACCTTGCGTATTTTTAATATACCTCAACTGGCATTTCTTATCCGGCACATACAAAACATACGTATTTTCAAAAGTCGGAATCGAATCGAAAAATTTCCTAGACCCCTCATAAAATTTGTCATCAACAACAAGATGCAATATTTTCATACTTTATCTATACCAAAAGAGGAAACGCCTCCTCATGAGACTCTTGTTTTATCCTTGACAATGGAAATCTACCTGAATACAATGTATAAATATCACTTAAAAAACAAATAACTAATAACTAGACAAACTGATTATTTGTTGTTGCTTTTAGACAATTCGAATCTTTTTATAATATTCCTCGCCATTTTCACCATAGGAGGCCCGATAAATTTATTGTCCTTGACTGCGACTCCCTTGCCTTGAGCAACGGCCTCTTCCGACAAACGCAACATTTCTTCAGCCCACTCCACTTCTTCCTGAGTTGGAGAATAGTATTTATGACACAAAGGCAACTCTTTCGGATTCAGAACCAACATTCCTTCAAAACCAAGTTTTTTGGACAAAACCAGGTTCTTTTCCAAGTCTTCCAAATCATGCACTTTGATATGGACCGTATCAATCGGGACAATACCGTTCGCCTTAGCGCCCATAGCAATCATTGCACGGGCCGTAAAAATACTTGTCCCTTCCAAATCATGCTCCCCTCCAAGATCAGTAACAAAATCTTCACAACCAAACGCCACAGCAACGACTCTGTTCGGGCATGCCGTACATATTTCCTGGATATTCATGACTGCTCCTGTAGTTTCTATCAACGGAATGATTTTAAACGTGCCGACAGGTATCTTCTTTTCATATTCTATAGTTTCCAATAACTTCCCGAAAAAATAGACATCCTCTCCCTTCTGACTTTTAGGATACATGAATCCTTCCACACCGGGAATAGTCAGTTGATAAACATCCTGTAACAACTCTCCGCTTTCGCGGTCGTTGACACGAGGAAAAACCCTGCTGTTCGCAAACCGTCCTTGTGACACATATTCTTTGATTTTATCGCGTGCCACCTGTTTGTTTTCACGGGGTTGTACCGAATCTTCTATATCCAACAGCAAAACATCCGCTTCGCACTTGGTCGCACTATTCATAAGTCGTTCATTGTGAGCGGGTACGAACATCATGCTGCGCATCAAATAATCAACCTTCATATATCCGTTTTTTTACTAAAACATTTCTGCGGAACGATATGACATCCACAGCGTTTTGATTATATCCGATTGTTTCCACATATACAATTCCCCTGTCCGGTTTGGATTTGGACTCACGCTTGTCCAGTATTTTAGTTTTGACATACAATGTATCACCAATAAACATGGGAGCCAAATGCCTTATGTCTTCATAACCCAAATTAGCGATAGCCTTTCCACTAATGTCCGGTACAGTCATTCCAACTGCCAAGGAAAAGACCAATGTACCGACAACCAAAATCTTCCCGTGCTGATTTCTTGCGGCATAATCTGCATTTGTATGTACGGGATGGTGGTTCATTGTCAGCAATGAAAAAAAATTATTGTCGCTCTCAAAAATCGTTTTGGACAAGGCGTGTTTGATTTCCGCCCCAACGACAAAATCTTCATAATATAAACCTAAAACAGATTGGTCCATTCCTACTCCTCCTTTTTACGCAACAACCTAGCCGGATTTCCTACAACAATAGATCCTTCCTCTACGTTCTTTAAAACGACAGAACCCGAACCTATTAATGAATAATCTCCGATTATTACTTTTTCTCTAATTGTGCAATTTGTACCCACATGACATGCTTTCCCTACAATAACATTTGCTCCTATTGTTGCATTTGAAGCTACATGAGCAAAACGTTTTAATGTGCTATCATGCCCTAAAAATGAATTTGGTAACATAATACAATTATCTTCTAATGTCGTATCAGGAGATAATTGAGACAGTGGAGCCATCAAAACTCCATCACCTATTTTGCACATCCCTTTCGGCACAATCGCTGTAGGGTGAATTAATGTAGCCAACCGGTTTGAAGGAATATCCAAGGAAATTATTTTTTCATATACTTTCTGCTCTTTTTGCATCCCAACATAAGCTATAAAAAAAACATTATTCTCATCTGCCATAAAAGTCGCCAAATCATCAGTTGTTCCTATCACAGGATATTTTTCATACTTCCCTATTTCTGACCCTACTGGCAAAACATCATTGAGAAACCCCCCAATCGTATATGTTCCCAACTCTTTTGCAATGGATATAGCTATCATCCCAATACCACTGCCTCCTAGCACAATTAGATTCTTCATTATTTAAAATCCTAATTCTTTATTAACCACAATTAAATGGATCCTGTCTGCATGATGATGAATCTGACCACGAACAATTACCGTGTTCATGCAAGCACTCTCTAGATTGCTACAATTGACACATCGTCCTAACTTAACACAGGGCAAATTTTCATGCTTCGTATAATGTTTGTTTGCGTGTCTTATGTATGTAAGCGGAGCCGCATAATTATGAACCCTATTTAATGCAGCATCCAAATCTGTAGTAATTTTATTTTTTCCTACAATGACAATGACATGTTTCGGACCAAAAATCATACTTGACACTCTATTCCCCAATCCGTCTACCGATACTATTTCTCCCCTAAGCGTTATTGCATTAGCTCCTATTATAGTTAAATCACTACAATGGGCATCCCTTATATTCTCGTACCAAAGATTAAACTTTTCCTTATATTCATCATAGGGCAAACTCATTCTTCCTTTTGGTCTCTCTCCGTATATATAATAATGGCCACTTTTTGAACGGCGCAAAGGCCATAACACATTCAAATTTTTATATTTATCAAGCATGTAGTCAAAAAGCCCCAGTTGATACAGTGTCACTCCATCGCTAAATGAAATTTTTTTTATGTAACTCCTCTTTTCTATAAAATCATCAATAATTTTATATACCTCTTCTTTATTATTTGCCGAATAAACACTAATACGCCTGCTTTCAAAAGATTTTTTCAACAACGCAAACTGACTTAAAAACAACGATTCGAATTCATTTTCCAGATTCGTTTCATCTACATACATATTTACATCTTTTACTAATATTTCCCCTTTTTCTTCAACGGATTCCATATGTTACATGTTACAATTTATACGGTTATTGGTTTCTGTTTCACTCTTTTACTTCGTCTACTGACACATGGTCATCAGAGCTGTTCCTTCACAATAATTCACTTACTTAACAACACTCTCCAACACCCTTCCTACTTCCTCATCGCTCAGTGTCGCAAACATTGGCAGGCAAATTACGCTGTCGGCAAGTTTGCGGGCGTTGGGCAGATTCTCGGCGCGTGCACTTTCCAAGCCTCGGTAAGTAGAGAAATCACTAATCAAGGGATAGAAATAACGCCTGCCGTAAACGCCCTTTTCCTGCATTTTGAAATAAAGCGCATCGCGGGTCATGCCGTATTCTTTTTCGTCGACAAAGATAGGGAAATATGCGTAATTGTGCCGCACGCTTGGGATGTCCTCAAAACAGCGTATACCAGGAACTTTGCTCAACTCGCTCCGGTACATTTGTGCAACATGTTTGCGCCTTTCAATTGCAGTGTCCACCTGTTTTAGGTTCAGCAAACCGTAAGCTGCCCGCACCTCGTCCATTTTGCTGTTTATGCCTGGCGCAACAACCTTTGTCTCACCCGCAAAACCGAAGTTCTTGAGGTAATCTATGTGCTGCTTTGCCTCAGCAGAATGCATTACAAGCGCACCGCCCTCAATGGTGTTGTAGACCTTTGTGGCATGAAAGCTGAGCGTAGACATGTCGCCAGCCTTCAACACACTCTCGCCATTCACCTCAACGCCAAAAGCATGGGCAGCATCATAAATCACTTTGAGTCCGTAAGTGTCTGCAATCTCTTTAATGCGAGCCGTATCGCAAGGGTTGCCGTATACATGCACTGGCATAATGGCCGTGGTTTTCGGCGTAATGGCAGCCTCTATTTTGTCGGGATCAAGATTGCCCGTAACAGGATCAACATCTACAAACACGGGCTTTATGCCGTTCCACCAGAGCGCATGTGTCGTAGCAACAAAACTATAAGGTGTCGTTATCACCTCACCCGTAATACGTAAGGCCTGCAAGGCCGTAATCAGCGGCAAGGTACCATTCGTAAACAACGAAATATAAGGAACATCCAAATACTCCGACAAGGCCTGCTCCAAACGTTTGTGGAATGAACCGTTATTGGTAATCCATTTGCTGTCCCATATTTCCTGCAAATATGGAATGAACTCCTCCAACGGAGGCAATAACGGCGAAGTAACTGTAATTTGTCGTTTATCCATAAAAATAGTCGTTATTTCTTTTTCATAAAACGTGATATAAACAAGCTTCTTACCTGCTCCCATTCCTGCATTTTGAACAATGAGGCCATTCCTGTATAAAAACCGACACCAATCAGAAAACCGGCACACAATTGCAATAGCAAAGGTTGCCCATGCAACAGCCAGACGCACAGCCAGACTACCACTCCCATAAGCAAAGACAAAAATCCTGTCGGCAACAAGTCACCCATTTGCTTAAAGAAACCTACATGTATCAACTTTCCTGTATAATGCGTATTAATGACCAATGCTATCAACGAAGAGCAAACACTACCTATTAACATAGGAATCAATCCGAGAGGAATGGTTATACATAAAATAGCCACACCCACTATTTTTTTTATAATCTCCAATCTCAGAAATAAATCCGAACGCCCCTTCACTTGCAGCAAATTCAGATTGATGGCATGAATCGGATACCACATCATGGAAAAGCACATAATCTGTAACAGGATGACACATCCTTCCCACTTATCCGTCAGCAAGAACAAAACCAACGGGGATGCCAAAGCCGCCAGCCCTATCATTAACGGAAATACGACAAAAGCAGATATCCGAAGATATTTCCGATATATATATTGCAATTGCCTATCATCATCCTGGATATTGCTCAAAATGGGAAATGTTACCCGCGACAAAATACCGGTTATATTCGATGATGGTAAATTTACAAATTGTTGTGCACGTGTATAAAATCCCAAATCCCTGGCAGAAAAAACTTTACCAATAACCAAGGTGTACAGATTCGTATATATGGTATTCAACAAACCGGACAACAACATTCTGGAGCCAAACGAAAACAAATCACGGAAAGAATCCCATGAATACGCCCGTTGTGGACGCCACTTGGAAACAAGCCAAAAAGCCAACACGTTCAATCCTGTCCGCGACACGCTTTGAATAGCCAACGCCCAGACACCATACCCCAGATATGCAAGCGCAATACCCAATAATCCGGAAAGCAAAACAGCTGGAATTGTAACCCTGGCTTGTGTCTTAAAATCCACCCTTATGGTGAACTGCGCCCGCTGTACAATTACCAATGAATTCAGAAAAACGTTCAAGGCAATCAATCGGGTCAACTGTTTCAGAATAGGCGTATCATAGAAACCGGCTATCAATGGAGCGGCCAAAAACAATATTAGATAGCAAACAATCCCGACAACAATGTTAAAATAAAAGGCCGTGGAATAATCCACGTCTGTCCGGCCTTTTTTACGTATCAATGCATTGGAAAATCCCGAATCAACAAATGACTGGGCTACAGCCATAAAGATAGTAAGCATACCGACAACACCAAACTCGCGGGGAGAAAGCAAACGCGCCATAATAATTCCCAATACAAACTGGATACCTTGTATTGAAAAGCGCTCCACACTGCTCCAAAAAACGCCATTGACCGTTTGTTGTTTAATTGACTGCGGCATACCGTCATTATTTATACTCCCGCCTCCTCATCCGTATAATACGAATGCCCGTGTTTTTTCTTTTTAGATCCATAATAGCCGTAACCATAGCCGTAACGGTAACCATACGAACGATATGAATAATAAGAACCACCATCGGTCGGCAGGTCATTCAACAACAAAAACATATTGGACATGTTGTCTTCATGCAATTGCGTCAATATATTCCGACAGAAATACTTGTTTGTCTCGCCACTGCGAAGGATAAACAGCTTGACATCAGCATATTCCATCAAGGCATAGGCATCAGCAACCAACCCTATTGGACTGGTATCAATCAAAATATATGAATACCTCTGCTTTAATTCCTTGAACATTTCGTGAAGTTTATCCGAGCGCAACAATTCCGCCGGATTCGGCGGGATTGTGCCAGATGTCATCACATCAAAATCGTAGCCCGTATCAGTCAAAATAATCTCATCCAAACTTGCATCGCCTATGATATAGTTTGTCAAACCATTGCTTTCGGGCAAAGAAAGTTGTTCACGCAAATTTGCCTTACGGATATCCATATCTATCAACAAGGTTTTGCGCCCAGTCAACGCATACATGGCGGCCAGATTGGAACTGAAATAAGTTTTCCCATCGCCGGACTGGGCAGAAGTGGTCAATATGGTAATGTCAGTTTTGCGGCATACGGCAAACTCCAGACGGGTACGCACGTTCCTGAACATTTCCGCAAACGATGAACGCGGACTTTTGGCTACCAATACCGGATCCTGCACCCTCGAATGTCTGATGACACCCAAAACAGGAAACCATTTGGTAAATACATCCAAATCCTTTTCCGTACGAATGGTATTGTTCAAAACCTCTTTTAGGATCACAAACAGCAAAGGCAGCAAAATGCCTATCAGAAGTGCCAATACATATATTTTGCTTTTGGCAGAAAGGTTTGTTACCTTGATTGTCCGTGCCTTGTCCAAGACACTATTGTCTGGCGTGTTTGATGCCTTTTGTATTTCGGCTTCCGCCCGCTTTTGCAAAAAGAAAGTATAATAACTGTCATTAATACGGTAATTACGTTCTATTGAGACCATCTCCTGCTCTTTTTCTGACAAACCGGCTATGTCGGCACGGACTTCCGAAAAACGTTTGTCCAAATCAGCCTTTTCTATCTCCAAAGCGGCCTGCATATTTTTCACCACTTCCTGGATGGTGGCCTTCAAGTTTTCTATATCCCTGCTATAACGGGCATAAAATACATTTTTCTCTGTTATTTCTCCCCGCTTCAACTGCAAATCGTTTAACTGCTGCACCAAAGGAACCAGCAACGGATCTTCAACACCAAGGCTCGAAGGCACAACAACCGTACTCGTAGCCATCTTGTCGCTCAAATAATTCGTGATATAGGTCAAATAGGTTTCACGTAAACGAAGCGCCAATTTTTCCTGGTCGTACTTTCCAACCATTTCCATAAGCTTGGATGCATAATTGGACACGCTGACAATCTCGTTTTCCTGCCTGAAACCTGTTATGGCCTCTTCCGACACAGCCAGCGAACTCGCTATAAGTTTCAATTGTTCATTGATAAAATTAATCGTGTTGTTGGCGACATCGTTTTTCTTGGCCAAATTATTTGCTATGTACAACTCGCACATTTTGTCAATAAAATCCTTGTCGCGGCTCGGCGTCTGGCTTTCCAACGAGATGGACAACACCGTGGATTTTTCCGTCACAAGTTGCATCGACAAACGGGTTGAGAAATCTTCTACCAACGATTCCCTATTGCGGAAACGGAAATACATTGTCCGGTCAGCGACCATATTCACAGTCGGCAACACGGTAATCGTGAAATAAGGAGTCGTCAGACATTCGCCATAATGACCGCTGACATGGAAATCATTATCTTCAATTCCAATCTCAAAGGAGCCATCTGGATTCAAGTCAATCGAGAACAAAAAGTTATAAGCCTCCGGCTCTATACTCTTGCTCTGTATTTCTATCGGTGAAGATTTATATAAATTTCGCGTCCGGAAACGCCCCATCGTAATATAATCAACCGACAAATCCGGTAGACTGTCAATAATCTGGCACAGGAAATCATAAGAACTCAGCAAAATGAGCTGGTTATCTATATTGGTATAACTTTGTGCCAATCCAAATCCTTGCAGCATTAGGCTTTCACTGTCCATATAACGGGACGATGCCCCCTGGTTTTCAATCAGGACCGTGCCTGTTGTCTGATAATTGGGAAGCCACGAACGATTCTTCAAATACGCCAATCCCAAGGCTATAACAATAGCAGCGACAAACAAATACCAATAATTCAGTACCTTGTAAATCCACTCCAAAATATCGAAGTTCGATGTTTCCTCATCCTGGAAAGGCTGCATATTATATTGATTATATTGCTGATTGTCTTCCATAGAAAACAAGTTTATGGTATTTTTATTTTATATAATACAACACTGTGATTAACAACGAGATAGAAGATGTTATCAAGCTAATGAACCCACTGTATGTCGAGAACTTATAGAAACTTCCGCTTGCCCGTTGCACATAAATCAAGTCATTCGGATATATATAATAGTATTCCGACTCGATAATGCTGTTTGAACGAATATCAAATTCCAGAACCTGCGGTTTGCCATCGATTTCACGGATTATACGCACATGTTTCCTGTCCCCGGGAATAGACAAGTCACCGGACATGGCCAAAGCCTGGAAAATGGTCATTTTCTCCTTGTAAATAGGATAGACACCTTGTCCTATGTCGCCTATTACCGTAAAACTCTTGTTGGCAAGAGCCAGCTTGACCTCTGCATCGGGAATTTGCTCGCGGTAACGTTGCTCCACTGCTTGGCGCGCTTCCTCCACTGTCAAACCTGCAATCGGGATCTTGTCCGCAAAAGGCAAATCAATCGTGCCATCGGAATACACCCGATAAGTATTGGTATACAAAAGATTTTCCGTTCTCACCGATGCTGCACCGAATACCCGGGTCATTTCTGGATCGGTCGTTATCAGGCGGTAAATGATTTCATCATTCACCCGAATCCGATAGGGCTCATACTCCATTTTCTCATATTGCGGAATTCCTTTCCGTTCCTGCAACAAACCCACCTGACGATAATTGTAGCACGACTGCAAAGCAAAAACCGACATTAACAGAACTCCGAACAATATTTTTTCCTTTATTCCCATAGGCTATTGCCGTTCCTTAACAGGTTGTACTATATAATCATCAATAAAGGCATACAAAAACAACCCGAACGAGACTGTCGATGCCGTAATGGAAATCACGGAGGCCAAAGAAGTTGCACCAAATATCTGCCTGTCCATGGCTTGAATATAAATCACATCATTCGGTTCAATATAATAAAACTCCGAATTAATAATATCCTCGCTCCGAACATCAAACATTTTTACCGTTGTTCCGGAATCTGTTTCTCTGATAATACGCACTTTGCTTCTGTCACCATAAGTACTTATATCCCCTGCCATGGCCAAAGCCTCGAAAATGGTCAATTTTTCCTTGGGTATCACATATTTCCCCGTATATTTTGCCCCTATCACGCTGAATGTGCGATTTATAATCTTAACCTCGACAGAGATATCACTTACGACTCCTGCCAGTTTTTCTTCCAACACTTCCTTTATTTCGCGGGAACCCATACCGCGCACATACACATTGCCTATCATGGGATAGGTAATTTCACCATTATCATTAACAAGATAAGTGTAAAGTTCCATGGATGTCGTGGTCGTATTCGTTGTATTCATCATACGCACCAATGTAGTGGCATCCATGCCGCTGTTGAAATAAGTATTGGTTTCTTCGTTAGTAGAATATACACGGATATACAAACGGTCGCCTTTTTGCACCGTATAATCAGTAAACATTACTGTGTCTGCATAAGAAGGTATATTGCCTACCGGTTTCTGCATATAATTGACCTGCCGGTTCGTTACACACGAACCTAAAAACGAGGAACAGATAACTATGAAAAACAAACGGCAATATTTAATCTTCGCACACATCCCACAGATATGATTTTGGTCTGCAAAGGTACATATTTTTTTGCATAACACAAGTCTTTTTGTACATAAATACCATTTCATCGCATTAACTATCAATCAAAGAATTTGTATCAAAAACAAAAGGAGACACTTAATAGCATCTCCTTTCAAACATATACTTATTCTTTATCAATTCAAGCCAAGCTTTGCTTTTACCAATGGCAAAACATTCTGAGCCTTATCCGATTGGAATACAATTGCCTGAGTGGACAAATCGAAAATATAGGTAAAACCATTTTCTTTGCCAACCTCACTAATGGCCGTCCTTACTTTCTCAAACAACGGGGCAAAAAGGCTTTCCTGTTTTTGCTGAATACCTGTATTCGCTGTATTCTGGAAAGTCGTTATACGCTGTTCCAATTCCAATATCTCGCTTTGTCGGGCTTCTTTCACAGCATCTGGCAAATTTGCCTGATTGTCCTGAAAATCCTTGATTTTATTGTAATACTCTTCTCTCATCTTCAATAACTCATCTTCATATTGTTTGGCCAACTCTTCCAAGGCTTTTTGATTCTCAGCGTATTCTGGCATTTGCGAAATCAATTCACCTGTATTAATATATCCCAATTTATCCTGTGCGAACAGGCTGAAAGGCAGTGCCAATAAAACTGCTACAATAAACTTTTTCATGTTTTCTGTTTTTCTTTATTTGTTTTTAGTTATATGAATTCCTGTGCCTATAATAGATTGCAAAAATACGAAATTATTTCGAATAACCCAACTTTTCCAACACCATGTCGCTTATATCCAACTTCGGAACCGAATATATCAGGCTGATAGTCGTAGTTTTATCCAAGACCATGTCGTAACCTTTTTCCTTGGCGATTTCCTGGATAGCCGTATAAATTTCATCCTGAATAGGCTTTATCAAGCTTTCACGTTTCTTGAACAATTCGCCATCCTGCCCAAAATACTTCCGTTTCAACTCATTGGCTGCTTTCTCTTTAGCCACAATTTCTTCCTCACGTTGCACTTTCATTTCTTCCGACAGGAATACCAATTCCGTCTGGTAATTTTTATACATGGTCTGCACTTCTTGCAACTGCGCTTCCACTTCCTTCTGCCATTTTTTCGAAACCATATTCAATTGCTCATTGGCTGTTTCGTAAGCTGGAATATTTTTCATGATATATTCCATATCTACCAAAGCGTATTTTTGCGCCGACAGGAAGGATGTAAATCCCGCCATGAGAATGATTGATAAAAATAATCGTTTCATATCACGTCTGTTTTTTATAAAGTTTACAATTCTTGACCAAGTACAAAATGGAACTGACTTCCACTATAATCCTTTGTTCCACTGATAGCATCGAAACCGTATGCCCAATCGATACCCATCAAACCGAACATGGGCAAATAAATACGGACACCGACACCTGCCGAACGTTTCAAGTCAAACGGATTATACTCCTTTATGGAACTAAAACAGTTTCCTGCATCTACAAAGGCCAATGCCCATATTGTGGCATTTTGCTCCAATGAAATAGGATAACGCATTTCAAGTGTGAACTTATTATACAAGTATCCTGCCTGATAACCCGTTTCCAAATCGTAAGGTGTGAGTGAGCCGGCATCATAACCACGGAATGCGATGTATTCTGTAGCATATGTAGAATATGAAGACATACCATCACCTCCCATGTAATAAAGCCCGAACGGAGATTTTGCATACTCGTTATAATGGCCTACATATCCAAATTCGGCACGCGCCATCAACACGAGCTTATCATCGCGGGTCAGCGGCGTGAATGTCTTGGCAGAGAATGTCCATTTGTGGTATTCGATGAATTTGTAGCGTTCCTGGTCATCCATTTTCGAATAGTCCTTGCCATTGATAAGCGAATAAGGCGGCGTTATTTTCAACCCTAACGTAAAAGTGGAGCCGCGCCTCGTGTAAATGGGGTTATCAATTGAATTACGGCTCAACACGAGGTTCAGTGCCAAATCATGGCAAATGCCATCCGTTACACGCAAATAGTACGATGGCCAATTGCTGAGCATGTACATTTGATAGGAGAACTCACCGTAGAACTGGAAATAATCATCCGGCCAGCTCAAACGCTTACCATACCCAATACTCGCGCCCAAAGTGCGCATATACGTTTCAGGGTCAGCCTCGTTTCCATACAACGTGCTGTTATAATAACTGTCCCCGTAACCATAGTAATAATAGTTATAGTAGTTCTGGTAATAACTGCTCAAATTGGAATAGTAACGGTCGCTCATGCCCGACTGGGTCGCGAAAAAGAAAGAGGCTGAAAGCGAGTTCGGACGTTTCCCGCCGAGCCATGGCTCCAGGAACGAAATGCTGGCCGATGAATAATAACTGGCATTCGTCCGGGCATTTATGGAAAAAGTCTGCCCTTCGCCTTGCGGCACAATGCGGTAGGTTTCCGGCTTGAACAAATTCTGGATGGCAAAATTGCTGAACTTGACGCCCGCACTGCCGACAATGCCGGTTGCACCCCACCCTAATGAAAATTCCACCTGGTCGGAACTTTTGGTTTCCAGCTGGTATGTAATGTCAACCGTACCATCTTCCGGATTTGGCTGAATATCCGGCACTAACTTTTCCTGGTCAAAATGTCCCATCTGGGCCAATTCACGCAACGAACGCATAATCAGCGACTGGCTGTACAATTGGCCCGGCTTGGTATATAATTCACGGCGCACTACATTTTCATAGACACGTGTGTTGCCCGCTATATTGATTTCGTTTATCGTTGCCGGCTTGCCCTCATACATGCGCATCTCAAAATCAATGGAATCACCGTCAATCTGCACCTCGACCGGCTCGACATTGAAAAACAGATAACCACGGTCGTTGTATAATTTGCTCACAGCATCGTCATCCTCAATCAACCGCTTGTTCAACTGTTTCAGATTATATACATCGCCTTTTTTGATACCCAGCACCGCCGACAGATATTCATGCGGATAAAGCGTATTACCTATCCATTGTATATCACGGAAATAATACTTTTCGCCTTCATCCACTGTGATATAGACATCAACCTTGCCTTCTTCCACTTTGGATGGCACCACACTGTCTGCTACAATACAAGCATCACGATAACCAATTTCATTATACTTGTCAATCAAGGCGATTTTATCTTTCTCATACTCCTCGGAAACAAATTTCTTCGTGCGGAAGAAGTTCAAGATATGATTATCGTTTGTTTTTTTCATAGCCCTGTTTATTTGGTTATAACTCAAGGCTTCATTACCTGTGATATGGATCTCGCTTACTTTGGTTTTTTGTTTTTTGTCCACAACCACATCAACAATCACATTGCCGGGTTCTTCTGCATCACGCTGATAGACATCGACCTGCGCATCATGGTATCCTTTTTCTTCCAGATAATTCTTTACCAGCACTTTTGCCCTGTCGGAGATATTGGGCGTGATTTGGTTACCTTTCACAATACCAACCTTCACTTCCAGGTCTTCCTGTTCAGATTTCTTCAAACCGATATAATTGATTTCAGAAACACGTGGCCGCTGTGTCAATTCTATTGTCAACCAGACTTTGCCATCTTTTATATCCGTCGCTTTTATCTTGACATCAGAAAAAAGCCCTTGACGCATGAAACGCTGGACTGCATTGGTAATTTTTTCTCCCGGTATATCCACGACATCGCCAACAGCCAAGCCAGAATAACCAATCAAGACAAAATCTTCAAAATTATCAGCACCAGTTACTTTGATTTCAGCAATTTCACATGTTTGCGGTGAAGCATAGTCTATGTGTAAGTCCACAGGCTCAACATCCTGTACATTCTGCTGCACGCTGTCTAACGCATTTTGTTGCGCATAGACAGGTAACATAATCCACGAAAATATGGATAACGTAACTATAACTCGGTTACACATGCTTTTGTTCATAGTCTAAAAATCCTGCTTCAACGGTGAAACCGGGTTATTTGCTCACTGGTTTTTCCGTATCGACGTTCACGGTGCTGGTAGGAATATATTGCATTATAAAACTGTTCTTTTCTAAAATCCGGCCAATTCACATCCGTAAAGAAAAGCTCTGAATATGCCATTTGCCATAGCAGGAAATTGCTGATACGTTGTTCACCACTTGTACGTATCAACAAATCAGGATCCGGAATATCTTTCGTATTTAAATGCTCTGCCACTACTTGCTCGTTTATCTGCTCAGGCGACAAAGAACCAGACAACACCTCAGCTGCAATTTGTCTGACAGCAGCTGTTATTTCCCAACGGGATGAATAGCTAATGGCCAGCACCAAGTTCAAACCCGTATTGCCGGAAGTTTCTTCCATGCAACGTTCAAATTTTTCCTTAGTCATGCGCGGCAAACGGGCCAAGTCACCTATCGCCCGCAAACGGACGTTGTTCTTATTCAACGTAGGTGTTTCTTTTTCTATCGTATCGACCAGTAACTCCATCAGAGCCTCCACTTCTTCCGAAGGGCGATTCCAATTTTCAGTAGAAAAAGCATATAACGTCAAGTATTTAATACCAAGTTCAGCAGCTGCTTCCGTGGCCTCACGCACAGAATCAACACCATGTTGATGCCCATATATACGGTTATAGCCGCGTTCTTGCGCCCAACGCCCATTACCGTCCATGATTATAGCCACATGCGTCGGCAAATTGCTTCTGTCTATTCTTTCCTTCCAAATCATAAAAACATATCACACATTCGGCATACATCACGTTCTTTAAACAAGTTGACCGTTATGCCGAAAGTTATAGTTGAAAACATATCGTTTCTTAAAAAATTGCTTCCGTTCAACTTGTACGAATTTGCCAGGGCTTCATTTCCTTCCAGTTTGTCAGACAAATAGAATTGGTGTTGCCATTCTATTTGGAGATTCAACAACGGAATGACATTCCACTTGAATCCTATTCCTAGGGGTATATAGAAACCCAGATCATTTCGCCTACCCGAAAGTCCGGCACCTATACCTACATTCAAATAGGGCGAATAATTTTTACAACTACTGTCGTACATTTTTCGCTCCATTTTGAAGAAGTTGAACTCACCGGAAAAATCCAAAGTCGTTATCTCGTTTTTAAATAACGCGTTTTCAAATTTGTATTCAATATCTCCGTGCTGCCCTTTCACAGCAAGAGACCAACGCGAATCGAACTTGTAACGAAAAACCGCACCATAAACCGGACGCATATGCTGGAAGACCGTAGGCGTAGCATCGCCGACATAATACGACCCGCCGCCGATTGGGCCAATTTCACACAAGTAACGTTCTCCGCGAATTCCTGTCGACAGCAACAACACCGACACTAACGCAAAACAATATCTGAAGATACGTATCATATTGAGCTACTTTCTGTTTTTCAGATAAAAACGCCGTTTAGTGCAAAAAATTTTGTCGCATGCCAAAATACGGGGCAAAATTAATTAATATCTTCCAATGTATTCCCATGAAAGGAAAGGGGCGAAATTAATTTAACAAAAAATAGAGAACATCAACGTAACTTCGCGAGCGCATTATTTTCTTTCTCTGTCATGGTTTTGCGTTGCCCGGGCGTCTGATCATCCTGGCCGCACAAATGTAGTATTCCATGAATCATGACACGCATCAATTCGTCCATAAAGGAATTGCCAAAATCCTTGGCATTAGAAGCTACCGTATCGATACTAATAAAAATATCCCCGGAAATTGTGCTTCCGTCGGTATAGTCAAAAGTTATTACATCTGTATAGTAATCATGCTGCAAGAATTGCCGATTAGTCTCCAAAATACGTTCATCGTTACAAAAGACAAAAGACACATCACCGACATTCTTATTATAACCTGTCACAACATCCTTTATCCACGCCGATACCACCCGCCGTCTGAATTGCGGGAAAGCCGGACATGCATCATCCAAATAGTAACTGATCATATTGATTTGATTTTACACATTGTATTTCAATACAATTCCAGATTTTGCCGATCAAAACGAAACGGCTCATCCAAGTCTTTCTCATAATGTATCATTTGTTCGCTTGACACGTAGTTCGACTGTATGTCGCGCACCGGAATGACATACAAATGTTCGGGCAAGGCCGGTGTCCCGCCGGAAGCAGCCACGATGAAAACCGGGATATTCATCTCGCGTTCAAAAACCTTTGCCCTTGCCAGAACTGTTTTGCTGGAACACACAAACCCTTGCTCATGATTCTGGGCAAGCCATTTACACTCCACCCCAAAGCGCTGGGGTTCTTCTCCCTTGCCAATGGAAAACACCAATGCGGGACGTGTTACCGCCTGACGTTCTGCATCCACGGCTTGATCCATCAAACCATTGCGTTCCAGAACCTTGAAAGTACGCTTGTCGAATTTCTTCAGCAAAAAACCTTCAAAAGCCTTGTTGCGTTCCAGCCTGTCTGCGTTTATCTTAGGCATCAGATAACCCGCAGCGACTTTCTTTTTCAGATTTTCCACAATAGCCTCGCAGTTCAGCACATCCGGCAAATCCACTTCATGCAACAATTCCTTGTCCGCTTCGGTTATATTACCTTGCGCCATTTCCTTTGCCACAAGATGTTGCCAAGGCGTTTTCGGCTGTTCTTCCGGCTCGGGTTGGGGAGCTACCGGTATTTCCGGCTGCGCTGGCGTATCAGATGGCCGCCGACGGCCGAACAAGTTGCTGAAAAAAACTATACCCATGATTTACAAAACGTTTGACAAATCAATGAAAAAACAAATATCCTATCAGAATGGCAGCGATAATACCGACCACGTCAGCTATCAAGCCACACGTAACCGCATACCGCGTATTCTTAATGCCTACCGAACCGAAATAGACGGCCAATATATAAAATGTCGTGTCCGTAGACCCCTGTATGGTGGAAGCCAAACGGCCGACAAACGAATCGGCGCCATATTGCGTCATGGCATCGACCATCATGCCGCGTGCACCGCTGCCGCTCAACGGTTTCATCAGAGCCGTGGGCAACGCCCCGACAAAATCCGTATTCAAACCGAGCCATGCAAAAAAGCGGGCCAGCCCTTCAATCATGAAATCCATTGCACCCGATGCGCGAAACATGCCAATGGCTACCAAAATGGCTATCAAATAAGGAATTATGCCAATGGCTACCTGGAATCCTTCCTTGGCACCATCAATGAAAGCATCATACACATTTATTTTTTTCCAAGCCGCCATGCCAATGAATAAAATTATCAGCGACAACAAAATGCAACTGGAAATGACCGAAGAATAGACAGACAATTGCTCTTTGGGTAAACGGCTAAGCAGGAATACAAGTCCTCCAACCAAAACAGCCAATCCTAACAATGTACCAAGAATCACTTTATCGAACAAGTTAATACGCTGATAGATGGCCACAGCCAGAAAACCAGCAAGCGTCGAGGCAAAAGTTGCCAGCAAAATCGGCAAAAATATGTCGGCAGGATTGGCGGCACCCAACTGTGCACGGTACACCATAACACTTACCGGTACCAAGGTCAGGCCGGAAGTGTTGAGCACCAAAAACATAATCATCGGATTGGAAGCCTTGTTTTTATCGGGATTCAGATCCTGCATTTCCTTCATGGCTTTCAGCCCCATGGGTGTAGCCGCATTGTCCAACCCGAGCATATTGGCCGCCACATTCATAAAGATATTGCCCATGGCCGGATGGTTTTTGGGAATGTCCGGAAAAATCCGGCAGAAAAATGGGGCGACCATGCGCGAAAACGCCGACACCACACCGCCACGTTCACCAATCTTCATAATGCCGAGCCACAACGCAAGTACTCCCGTCAATCCCAAGGATATTTCAAATCCTGACTTTGCCGAATCAAAAGTAGAATTAACTATCCGGGAAAAGACATCGATGTCTCCATTGATAAAGAATTGCAGACATCCGGCAATAAAAGCAATCAGGACAAAACCTATCCAGATATAATTCAAAACCATATTTTTTCCGTTTTGCAAACCTTGGGAAGCGGAATTGTTGATAAAAAATTTACCCCGTCAAGGCCTGTTTTCTAACAGGCTGCAAAATTACATTTTTTTTACGGCTGTACAACCCGTTTGTTACATGATTAATTTTCGTATCTTTGCACACTGATTTATGACCTATTTAGTATTACGTTTTTCTACGATCGGCAATGTCGCCATGAGTGTGCCGGTACTACATTCAGTGGCTACACGATATCCCGAACATCAGTTCGTTGTGGTATCGCGCAAATTGCTTGCGCCCATGTTCCACGGTTACGAAAACATCCATTTTGAAACTGTCGACCTGTCTGGCAAGCACAAGGGAATCAAAGGAATGTGGCACTTGTACAAGGAATTGAAAAGCAAATATGACATCAAAAAAGTCATTGACCTGCAAAACGAATATCCGTCCATATGGTTGCGCCGCATATTTGCGTTTTCGGGCTGCAAAACCGTTGCCATAGACAAAGGTCTGAAAGCAAAATGCGAACTTGTCCGCAAAGGGGCTGCGGAAGCCCGACCGATCAAAAGCATGTTTGACTTTTATGCGGAGACATTCGAGAAAATAGGCCTGAAAACAGACAAGAGCTTCGTTTCCATACAGGAAGATCTTGCCGCCAATGCTGCGATAGAAAAACGTTTCGGCAAAAAAGAAGGCCAGTGGATTGGCATCGCACCCTTTGCCAAATATGCAAGCAACCGCCTGCCCTTCCGCACGACCAAAGACATTATTGCCTATTTTTCCCAACGCCCCAACACGAAAGTTTTCCTTTTTGGTGCCGGCGAAATAGAAAGCGAGATGTTGCAACAATGGGCAGACGTGTTCGGCAACGTGACTTGCGTAGCAGGCCGGCTCCTGTTGGATGGAGAACTTGCGTTGATGCGCAAACTGGATGTCATGGTTTGCATGGATTCGGCCAATAAACATCTGGCGGCGCTGATAGGACAGTCGGCCATCAGCGTGTGGGGCGGCACGCATCCGTATGCTGGATTCTACGCATGGAACCAACGACCGGACAATATGCTGCAATTGGATTTGCCCTGCCGACCATGCACCATAAACGGCACAGACACATGTAAACGCCAAGATTTTGCCTGCATAAAAGGTATAACGGCGCAACAGGTCATTGAAAAAGTGGAACTTAAATTGAAAATGAAAACGGATGCGGCAAAATAATGATGTCAATCAACCGTTCAATTAATTTGATTATTAAAACTTTGAAGATATGGGTAAAATCATCTCATTAGCAAATCAGAAAGGTGGCGTAGGCAAAACCACGACAAGCATAAACCTGGCCGCATCACTCGCTACACTCGGCAAAAAAGTACTGTTAGTTGATGCCGACCCGCAGGCAAACGCCTCATCCGGCTTGGGGATTGACATCCGCAAACTTAAATATACGATATATGAATGTCTGATTGATGGTGTGCCGACACAACAAGCCATCGTCCCGACAGAAATTGAAAATTTATATGTCATGCCATCACATATCGACTTGGTAGGTGCTGAAATAGAAATGCTGAATCTGCCCGACCGCGAAAAAGTAATGCGCGATATGTTGTCACCGCTGAAAAGCAATTACGATTACATTCTGATAGATTGTTCGCCTTCTTTGGGACTGATTACTGTTAATGCGCTAACAGCGTCCGACTCGGTCATCATTCCCGTGCAAAGCGAATATTTTGCATTGGAAGGCATTGGCAAACTGCTCAACACGATTAAAATCATCAAGTCGAAACTGAATCCGGGACTGAACATTGCGGGCTTCCTGCTCACCATGTACGACAACCGCCTGCGCTCGGCCAACCAAGTATACGAAGAGGTAAAGAAACATTTTGGAAATATGGTATTCGACACAAGCATTGCGCGCAACGTACGCTTGAGCGAAGCCCCGAGCCACGGCAAACCGATTATCTTGTACGATGCAGAATCAAAAGGAGCCGCAAACTACATGGATCTGGCCAAGGAAGTCATTGCACGCGAAGCAAACAATCAATAAAAACAAACACGGATTTTTAAAACCAAACATCATACACGGAACATGGCAAAAGGATTTGGACTTGGGCGCGGACTGGATGCGCTGATAGACACAGAACATGTCATAACGAATGGATCATCATCGATAAATGAAGTGGAATTGTCGGCCATTTCGCCGAACCCGAACCAACCGCGGACACATTTCGATGAGGAGGCACTCGAAGAGCTGGCCACTTCCATACGTGAATTGGGTGTTATCTCCCCCATCACACTGCGGAAAAACGAGGATGATACCTACCAAATCATTGCCGGCGAACGCCGCTACCGTGCCGCCAAAAAAGTCGGGCTGAAAACCATTCCAGCCTACATAAAAACAGCCGCCGATGAACAAGTCATGGAAATGGCGCTTATTGAAAACATACAACGCGAAGACCTAAACGCCATAGAAATAGCCCTGACATACCAGCGCCTGATGGACGAATATTCGCTGACCCAAGAGCGCATGAGCCAGCGTGTCGGCAAAAAGCGTGCAACCATTGCCAATTACTTACGCCTGCTGCGTCTGCCGGCTGAAATCCAAATGGGCATAACAGAGCACAAAATCGACATGGGACACGCACGCGCCCTGCTGGGTACAGATAATCCCGCCAACCAATTGGACATTTACAAACGCATCCTGAACGAAGGACTTTCTGTCCGCAAAGTGGAAGAAATTGTGCGGGACGAAAGCGACAAGCAGCAGACAAAACCAGAAAACCAGGTGCGCAAATTGCCTGAATACGCCCAATTGCAACAACGATTGTCTGATCTGTTCGAGACCAAAGTCCAGTTTAACTGCAATGACAAAGGCAAGGGAAAAATCAGTATCCCATTCGCCAACGACGGGGAACTTGCAAAAATCATGGAGAAATTAGATAGCATCAACGATCGGACGTGAAGAAACTGCTTGCCATACTTGTTTGCATTTTGTCAATTACATCAGGCTGCCTGCAAGCGGCAGACAATGACACGATTGCCGCACAAATAAACGACGGCTCTCCGATGCTTATACAAAATGACAGTATTCAAAGCGAGGAAATGCCGGAAGCCTTGCTACTCGATACGGTTATCGAGTCAGATGCCATCGTTCTAAAGCAAGGCTGGAAACCCGACCCGATGAAGTCTGTCTGGTTGGGCGCAATTGTACCGGGATTAGGACAGATTTATAACCGGAAATATTGGAAACTCCCTATCGTATATGGTGGGTTTCTGGGTTGTGCATACGCTATTTCCTGGAACAACGGCATGTACACCGATTATAAAAACGCATATCGTGACATTATCGACAATGACCCGAATACCAACAGTTTCATGGATATATTGCCCGAAGGTTACACCATAGAAAGTTTAGGAGGTATGAGTGCATACCAAAACGTATTGCAAACCCGTATGAACACATACCGCCGTTACCGTGACTTAAGTATTTTCGTTACTATCGGAGTATATGCCCTCACACTTATTGACGCATACGTAGATGCCCAATTATACGATTTTGACATAAGTCCCGATTTGAGCCTGAACGTACAGCCTGTAATTTATAAAGACGAATATAACAAACATGGAGCTGAACTAATGTTTACATTCCGATTTTAGAAGAGACAAAACGATATGAAAAATAGGAACCGACTACATTTACTTACAATCATTTTACTGCTATTGCCTGCAGCAATCAGCCAAGCCAAAATACAAAAAGTAGTAACAGACACGTTGAAAGCCGACACCACCACACTCGCACAAACAGAAAGGCTTTCCACTGATTCAGTCAGCATAATACAACTGCTCGATTCAACCATCAGCGTACCACAAGAAGTAGAAAATGCCTTGGATGACATGCTACACGCATGGATGCTGAAATATGAAGAATCGACCGACTGTACAACCGACTCCATTGGTCCTGTTTTTCCTGATTCTGTGTACAAAGAACGCCTGCAAACATTACCATACGTTATGGAGATGCCTTATAACAGCCGTGTACGAGCATTCATAAACCTGTACGTAGACAAACGACGGAAATATTTAGGCTCCATGATTGGTATGTATGACTATTATGCACCAATGTTTGAAGAAAAACTCAACCAATACGGACTACCGCTAGAATTGAGCCACTTGCCCATTATCGAATCTGCCCTGAACCCAAGCATTGTATCTAGGGCGGGTGCTGCCGGACTATGGCAATTCATGGTAGCAACAGGACGCATGTACGGCCTGGAAGTAAACAGCCTGATAGACGAACGCTGTGACCCACTCAAATCAACTGATGCAGCTTGCCGTTTTCTAAAAGACTTGTATTCCATTTATGGTGATTGGCATTTGGTTATTGCCGCTTACAATTGTGGTCCCGGAAATGTAAACAAAGCTATACGCCGTTCAGGAGGCAAACGCGATTATTGGGAAATTTACCCCTACCTGCCTCGCGAGACCCGTGGCTACGTTCCTACATTTATCGGCGCCTGCTACGCTATGAATTTTTATCAGGAGCATAAGATTTGTCCTAAAAACGTAGATATGCCGCTGGTAGTGGATACTATCATGACCGGGAAACGCATTCATTTAGAGCAAATTGCTGTCGTATTGGACATGCCGATAGCTGACCTGCGTGCACTGAATCCGCAATATCGCCGCGACATAGTACCCGGTAACGGCAAAAACTACGCTATCTGCCTGCCACACAATTACGCGCTGGCATTTATTGACCACGAACCGGAAATTCTGGCCTACAAGGCCGACGAACTGATAAACAACCGACGTGCGGAAATCGACTTGGCGCAGAAAACCGACTTTGACGGCAGTTACACAAGTGGCAACATAACCTATTATAAAGTAAAAGCCGGCAACACACTGGGAGGCATAGCACAACGCTACCACGTAACCGTAAGCCAGTTGCAAAAATGGAATCGCCTGAAAGGGACTACTATTCGCATAGGCCAAACGCTCAAAATATACAGGTAAGAAATGGAGAGGATATTCTACTCGATAGCGGAAGTGTCGGAAATGCTGCACATAACACAGCCTACCCTACGCCACTGGGAACGCCAGTTCAAGCAACTTGCCCCACACAGGAGCAACGGACGACGTTTTTATACCAAACAAGATATCGAAATTGTCAAACAGATTGATTACTTGAGAAACGAAGAACATTTGGGCATGGACGCCATAAAAAAACGGCTGTCCGATAACCGAAGCGAGGTAGAAAAAAAACAACAGGCCATAGAACGCCTACGGAACATAAGGAACACATTGCAATCTATCAAACAAAACATATCATAAAACAGGGAAAATTGATTTATTCATACTTAAACAAGGTTTACAGTAAATGAGAAAGTGGAAAATTGAAGACTCGGCAGAGTTGTATAACATCAACGGCTGGGGATTGGATTATTTTTCGGTAAACGAAAAAGGACATGTAACGGTAAAACCGAAGGCCGATGGCCCTGCCATAGACCTGAAAGAGCTGATGGATGAATTGCAAATACACGATGTACCTGCGCCCGTCCTGCTCCGGTTTCCGGACATCCTGAACAACCGGATTGAAAAAATATCCGCTTGTTTCGACATTGCATCCAAGGAATATGGCTACAACGCCAAAAGTTACGTCATTTACCCTATCAAGGTAAACCAGATGCGTCCCGTCGTGGAAGAAATCGTAAGCCACGGAAACCAATACAACATCGGCTTGGAAGCCGGTTCCAAACCTGAATTGCACGCCGTGCTATCCATCGACATAGACAACGACGCACTCATTATATGTAACGGCTATAAGGACGAAAGCTACATAGAACTGGCCTTGCTGGCACAAAAAATGGGACGGCAAATCTTCCTCGTAGTGGAAAAGATGATGGAACTGCACACTATAGCGCGCCTGGCCAAGAAAATGCGGGTCAAGCCCAACATTGGCATACGCATCAAGTTGGCAAGCTCCGGAAGCGGCAAGTGGGAAGAATCAGGCGGCGACGTGAGCAAATTCGGCCTCAATTCCAGCGAACTGCTCGATGCGCTCGAGTTCCTCGAAGCAAACAACCTGAAAGACTGCCTCAAACTGATACATTTTCACATAGGCAGCCAGGTCACCAACATACGGAACGTCAAAACCGCCCTTAAAGAAGCAACCCAGTTCTATGTGCAATTGCAACGCATGGACTTCAACATAAGTTTCGTCGATATTGGTGGCGGCCTCGGCGTGGACTACGACGGCACGCGCTCATCGCTCAGCGGGAACAGCATGAACTACTCCATACAGGAATATGTGAACGACGCCGTATCGTCCATTGCCGACGTATGCGAGAAAAACGGCCTGCAACAACCCAACATCATCATCGAATCGGGACGCTCGCTGACCGCGCACCATTCCGTGCTTATCATTGAAGCGCTGACCAGCACCAGCCTGCCCCAATGCGACGACAGCGAGGAACTTGGCGAAAACGAGCACGAGCTTGTCAAGGAACTGTACAACCTGTGGGACACGCTGAACCAGACGCGCATCCTGGAAACATGGCACGACACGCTCCAATGCCGCGAAGAAGCGTTGGACCTGTTCAACCTCGGACTGATAGACCTCAAAACGAGGGCGCGCGTGGAACGCCTGTTCTGGTCCATTGCACGCGAGGTGTATGAAATGGCCATGAGCATCAAACATGCGCCCGACGAGCTGAAAAAGATTTCCAAGCTGCTGCCGGACAAGTATTTCTGCAATTTCTCACTGTTCCAGTCGCTGCCGGACTCATGGGCCATCGACCAGATTTTCCCGATCATGCCCATCGGCCGGCTGAACGAACAGCCGACCAAATCGGCCACCATCCAGGACATAACCTGCGATTCGGATGGCAAAATAGACAACTTCATCTCGACCAAAAACTTTTCATACCACCTGCCCGTGCATACGCTCAAAGACGACGAACCATATTATCTGGGCGTGTTCCTTGTGGGTGCGTACCAGGAAATCCTGGGCGACCTGCACAACCTGTTTGGCGACACGAACGTGGTGCACATCAAAGTGAAAGGAAACGACTACACGATAGACAAAGTAATTGAGGGCGAGACGATTGCCGATGTGCTCGACTACGTGCAGTTCAACCCCAAGCGCATGGCGCGTTCCATTGAAGTATGGGTGTCGGCAGCCGTGAAGAAAGGCAACATATCAGCCGAAGAAGGACGCGAGTTCCTGTCCAACTACCGCTCCGGACTGTACGGATACACGTACATGGAAAACGATTGAGCACCACGCCACAATCACAGAAACAAGAAAACGCCGCGCAAGGTACAAAATCCTTGCGCGGCGTTTTTTGTGTGCTACTGATTTGTTTGTACCCTTATTCATTCAGAAAAACCTTGATTCCCAGACCAAGAATATCGGAAACTTTCTCAATAAAAGTCTTTTTCATAGAATTATTGCAATGGGTAATCAACAACCAGCCGCCACCCAAATCTTTCTGACTTCTGCCATATTTTGTGTCCCGACGGTTGGAAATCACAGGAACCTTGCAAAACCTGAGATTATGTTCCTCAACTACCTTTCGGACGTTTGCCACACCTATTTTCCTTACTACTGCAACCAAGGTTTCCACGGCTGTTTTTTCAGCGATAACGGTTCCATCCGGAAAAATTACCGTCATATCCCGAGCTGGTTTCCTTTCAATCTTTTCATCAGAGCGGGAAGTATGGTTACCATGGGTTACTTCTGGGTCAAGCACCATCTCTTTGGCATCCGTCAGTTCTGCCGCAAAGTTGCGTTTGCGGCTCAAATGAACACTCAACGGCTGTCCGGGTATATAATCCACAACCAATACAAGTTCACGCTTAACCGGTTGCAAGGCCGGTTCTATCGTTTTGCTCAACACGGGAAGAATCTCTTTTTTGATTATTTCTTCTTCCTGTTCATTGGCTTTTCTTTCAAGGTCTTCGTTTACTGGAAGCCCCTCTTTCCGAAGAGTTTCCATAGCTTTATATAAATCACTTAGTCTGCTCATACGAACTATTTTAATTCATTTTCTATCTCTTCTATGCTTGGCAACGTACCTTTAAAGTCTGTCGGATAAAGTTTGGACAGTTCATATTCAGAAATACCTATAGGTTGATTAGAAGACTCCAAGGCATATTGGGCCAACACATTGTCCTTAGACTTACAAATCAGAAGTCCCAACGTAGGATTATCAATTTCCTTTTTCAGCAGGTGGTTCACGGCAGCGACGTATGTACCCAATTGTCCGATATATTCCGATTCAAACTTACCGGTCTTTATTTCGACAACCACATAGCAGCGGAGATTCAGATTGTAGAACAGCATGTCTATAAACTTTTCGGTTTGCCCTATCATAAGGCGGTATTCACGCCCCATATAGGCAAAGCCCGTCCCAAGCTCCAAAAGGAAATTGCGGATATTCACCTCCAGTGCATCTTTCAATTCCTTTTCACGATATCCTTCGGTCATCGTAAGAAAATCGAACTTGTATGGGTCTTTGGTCATTTCTTGTGCAAGGTCGCTTTGCGGAACAGGCAGTGACACCTTGAAGTTGGTAATGGCCTTCCCTTGCCGTTCGTAAAGGTCTGTATCCATAAAATTCAAAAGGACGTTCCGACTCCAACCGTTTTCAAGTGTCTTTCGCACAAAGAACATGGCTTTCTCTGGCTCGTTGAAACATTTGTCTATGATATATTTGTGATGTCCCCAAGGGATACGCCAAATGGCGCTCTCCTGTAATTCACCCCCAACTTGGGGGTGAATTGTAAGCCATTCATTATAAAGCAGATAAAATCTTTTAGCATATCCAATACTTGTTTCCGAAAGTCCCTTTACCCCTGGAAGTTTGGCACGCAGGTCCGAACTTAAATTTACAAGGAATTTTTCGCCCCAACGACTCTCCGCATGAAGCGTCACAATGTCCTTTCCCAACGACCAGTAAAATTGCAGTATCTCACTATTCACATGCGTCGCCGCCTTTATTTGGCTATGCTTGTACCTCTGGCTGAGTTCTTCAATCCAGGAGGCGTAATCCTTATCTATGTTTGCCAAGTGTGTCATAATAGATTTGACATAATTACATATATTTTCCACCAAGACATAAATTATCACAAATATACAATAATTCCCATAGAAAACAACTGTACAATATTTTTTGTACTAAATCTACACATTGAGGAGTATTTTGTAACCGTTTAGACACTCATTTTGTTTAGAGAGCCATTAAAAACACTGCATGTTTAAAGTATTTTCCAACACCCAGATAGTAAAATGTCACATAAAACATTTTATGTACCTCGCCAAAGTATTCCTATCAACCTTACATATATCTGCTATTCTTCGTTTTGAGACATGAGCTGCCAATAATTCACGAATAAGATTGTGTTTTGTAAAAAGTTTATACTTTTCCGGCTGAGTCTTCCTGCCTTTAGGTCTTCCCAGGACAACACCTTCCGACCTTTTTCTTGCCAATGCTTCTTTTGTTCTTTGACTTATCAAATTTCTTTCTATTTCCGCAGACAAACCGAAAGCAAATGCAAGGACCTTACTTTGAATATCATCCCCTAACCTATAATTGTCTTTGATAGTCCATACCCGACATTCTTTAGTCATACAAATATTCAAAATTTCCATTATCATAAACAGATTTCTACCTAAACGAGAAAGCTCTGCACATATAATCAAATCATTCTTTTGTATTCTCTTTAGTAATCGTCCAAGTTTTTGTATTCTCTTTAGTAATCGTCCAAGTTCTCTTTTATTATAGTTCTTTGTACCACTGATTGTCTCCTCAATCCATCCATCAATTTCTAGATTTGATTTCTTACAGAAATTATTAATTTCAAATCTTTGATTCTCTACTGTCTGCTTGTCACTACTTACTCTAATGTATCCGTATATCATATCTCTAATTATTAATTATAAACTTTATCATATAAAAATACATCAAATAATAT
>CASDOZ010000011.1 GCA_949282265.1 uncultured Bacteroidales bacterium
TTTTTGATAAGGGTAGCCATAATTTTACGGATTTAGATTGGTTGATAAAAAAGAAATGCCGGCATGGTGCCGGAAAAAGTTTCGTGTAGTTTGCCGCCGGTTCGCGGCAGGGCTTCCAGAAGTTTGCAGGCTTGCCGCCAGTTCGCGGCAGGGTTTCCAGATGTTTTGCAGGCTTGCCGCCGGTTTGCGGCAGGGCTTCCGGAAGTTTGCAGGCTTGCCGCCGGTTTGCGGCAAGGTTTCCAGATGTTTTGCAGGCTTGTCGCCGGTTCGCGGCAGGGTTTCCAGAAGTTTGCAGGCTTGCCGCCAGTTTGCGGCAAGGTTTCCAGATGTTTTGCAGGCTTGCCGCCGGTTCGCGGCAGGGTTTCCAGAAGTTTGCAGGCTTGCCGCCAGTTTGCGGCAAGGTTTCCAGAAGTTTTGCAGGCTTGCCGCCGGTTTGCGGCAAGGTTTCCAGATGTTTTGCAGGCTTGCCGCCGGTTTGCGGCAGGGTTTCCAGAAGTTTGCAGGCTTGCCGCCAGTTTGCGGCAAGGTTTCCAGATGTTTTGCAGGCTTGCCGCCGGTTTGCGGCAAGGTTTCCAGATGTTTTGCAGGCTTGCCGACGGTTTGCGGCAAGGTTTCCAGATGTTTTGCAGGCTTGCCGACGGTTTGCGGCAAGGTTTCCAGATGTTTTGCAGGCTTGCCGCCGGTTTGCGGCGAGGTTTCCAGATGTTTTGCAGCCCTGCCGACAATCTTTTAATTATGCATATAACTAACTGATTATCAAATGTTAACGGGGGGGGGGGGTAAAATTAACTTACATAACAAATCCGGGCTGTTTGGCAGCCTCAGGCGGGAGTTGTATGTATTGTTAATTTTCATGTATGTTTTTGTTATCGCTGCAAAAGTAATGATATTTTTTAGAAATTCAAGGTTTTTGGGAGGTGTTTTTTTGGGGTGCGCGCAGGAAAGCCGTTGTGGGCGGTGGAGGGGCGTTTCTTTTTGCAGGGTTTGCCATCCGCGTTGTTATTGGAGACGCTGTACGCAACGTCTCTACAATGCCCCCGCTTGCGCTCACTCACCTGTCATTCCGGCCTCCGAGCCGGAATCCATCAAGCGCGGCCTTATGCGTTCGTGTTCGCGGCCGCGACGCGGTTGTCCTCGTCGGAGACGCTGCACGCAACGTCTCTACAATGCCCCCGCCATCGCCTCGCGCATGGATGCCGGCTCGGCGGCCGGCATGACGGCGGAGAAGAGACGCGCAGAGAACAAGGGGCATTGCGCCGCCGGTGCGTTCTTTTACGCTGTCGCTCGTATTACTACTGTGTCATTCCCGCCTCCGAGCGGGAATCCTGGGCAGCCTTATGCGGGGTATTGCGTTGTGCCGTGCCGTTGCCATCCCCGCCAACGCCTCCCAAGGCCCCGTGTCGGAGCACGGGGTGACGGCGCTGTTGTGCCGCTGTACCATCGCACCCTTTTGCATGGCCGCCCATTCTTTTCACGGTGTCATTCGCTTGCGCGTCAATTGGGCTGTGTTATGTTGGGGTATTGCGCTACCGCTAATCGCCGCGCCATTGTCATCCTCGCACTCGCCTTCCAGGGTCCCGCATCAAGTGCGGCATGACGGCGCTGTTTGTGCCGTTTGTGCTGTTCCGCGGCCATTGCCGCGTCGCTATCGTTGGAGACGCTGCACGCAACGTCTCTACAATGCCTCGCCATCGCCTTTAAGGTTGCCGGCTTGGCGGTCGGCATGACGACGCAGGAAGAGCGGGTGCGGGGAAGGGAGGCGCGTGTTCAGAGGCTGTGGCGTGCGTGTTCCACCATGAAGTGCAGGCGGTTGAATATGTTGGCGTCGGAGGTGCTGCTGTCGAAGTCGAGGAACAGCAGGTTCACTTTCGGGAACAACTCCTTGATGCGCTTTTCTATGCCTTTGGATATGACATGGTTGGCTATGCATCCGAAGGGTTGCAGGCTGATGATGTTCCGCACGCCGTGGGCGGCCAGGTTGCTTATTTCGGCAGGTATAAGCCATCCTTCTCCGAAGTTGGCTGCCGTGTTCACAATGTGCGAGGCGGCGCGCTCGTCCTGGAACATGTCGGAAAAGGGCATGTAGTGCGGGAATCCGGCGCATATCGCATCGAACTGCCGCGTGCGCCGTTTAATCCAGGCGTAGATGGCGTCGTTCATGAACAAGGGCATGCTGTTGCGCTGTATGTGTTTGTCCTTGTTGATGTGATGGTTCACAAGGCTTTGCGCAAAGAAATTGTAGATGCTCGGCGGCACAACCTCCACACCTTGGGTGATAAGCCAGTTGAGCACGTTTTTGTGGCTGAAACTGTTGTATTTGACGTAAATCTCACCCACGACACCTATGCGCGGGGCCTCCTTGCTGTTGTCCGTGCATTTGGTGAAGTCGCGGACGGCTTCGGCAAGCAGCGCGGTGAGTCCTTTGCAGTCGCGGCGTTCCACCAGGGGCAATGCATCTTGTATGTAGCGCATCCGCAGTTCCTTGGCGGCTCCAGGTTGTTTTTCGCGCACGCAGGCTGCATAATACATTTTGTTGATGCAGTCGGCGTAAAGCATGGTGTAAACCACGATGCGTGCAATTTTGAGCCAGTCGGGCGTAAAGCCCGGCTGTTGGTTGCGCAGGTTGTCGCCCAAGGCGAGCGAAACAACGGGTATGTCGTCGAAGCCGGCTTCCAGCAGGGCGTTTTTGATGAGCGACATGTAGTTGGTTGCGCGGCACTGGCCACCTGTCTGCGTGATGATGACGGCTGTCTGCGAGCGGTCGTACTTGCCGCTTTGCAGCGCGTTGATAATGGAACCTACCACAATGGTGGCGGGGTAGCAAATGTCGTTGTTGGCATATTTCAAGCCGGTTTCCGCATCGCTTTGGCTACCCATGGGCAGATTTTCGAGCTTGTAGCCCATCAGGCTGAACAGGGTGGGGATATATTCCGAATATCCTTCGCCGAAATAGGGCGCGAGCAGGGTACGCCGTTTGTCTTCCAGTCCGAAAATAGGCGTGGTGCACAAAGGCTTTTCGGCAGCGGCGGGCTCGTTGCGGCTTATTTGCAGGCTCTCCACCAACGAGCGTATGCGCAGGCGCAGCGAGCCTATGTTGTTCACATCGTCTATCTTCAATAGGGTCAGGTTTTTGTTGCGCCGCCTGAGCAGGTTGCCCACCTCGTCTATGATAAAGGCATCCGGCCCGCAGCCGAATGAGGTCAGTTCCACCATTTGCAGGTTGCGTCCCTGCTTGCCCACAAAGTAGGCGGCCTTGAAAATGCGGTTCGGGTAGGCCCACTGGCTGACCGACTGCAACTCGGCGAACACCTGGCTTGCGCCGGCGGCCGCGTGCTCCGTAATGACATCTATGCCCATGTCGACAATCGACTCAGCCACCTTGTGCTCAATGTAGGGGTCGGTGTGGTATGGACGGCCGGCCAGCAGGATGGTGATGCGGTTTTCAGCCTCAGCTTTGTGCCATACGTCCAAGGCGCGGGCGGTAAGCGTGTGTAGGTAGTTTGCCTGTTCGGCTATGGCCGCGTTAATGGCTGCGCGGGCGGTCTTGCGGTCTATGCCCAGCGTGTGCAGGTATTCGGTGCACGAAGCGTGGAGCAGGTCGTTGTCCTTGAAGGTGATGACAGGTGCGTCGAACGGGATGTTGTAGTTTTTGTCCGTGTCGATGGCGCTTTTGATGACATCCGAGTAGCCTGTTACGATGGGACAGTTGAAGCTGTTACCCGAGCTGGGGTCTTCCTTGTGTTCGTACACCACGTAGGGATAGAAAATGCGGTCGGGCTTTTTGTCGAGCAGGTTCATGATGTGCCCGTGCATCAGCTTGGCGGGGAAGCAGATGTTGTCGGCCATGATGCTCTTGATGCCGGTGGCGTAAAGGCGGTCGGTGGATGGTGCGGACAGCATGACCCGTATGCCGCAGCGTGTGAACAGCGTATGCCAGAACGGGTAGTTTTCGTATATGCCCAACGCACGCGGGATGCCTATGGTCATGCGTGCCTGTTCGGGCGGTACGCTTTTGCGGCGGAACAGCAGGGCATATTTTTCGGCAAACATGTTTACGCCGCGGGCTTTCTTTTCGGCTTCGTTGGAATAGACTTTCTCGCAATTGTTGCCTGAATAGAAGGAACGCCCGTTCTGGAAACGGAATACTTTGACGGTACAGTGGTTTTCGCAACCGCTGCATACTTCTATGCCTGACTCGTAGTGCTGCGCATCGAGCAGGTCTTCCAGGCGGGGTTGGCTTGTCGGTGTTGTCATGCTTGTTTCTGGTTTTGCCCGCGGGCGTACAGGGCTGCCCCGTAGGCACCCATCAGCTCCGGGATGTCGGTGAATAAAACGTCGCGGCCGGTCATCTTTTCCAGTGCGCGCACAATGGATTTGTTCTTGAACGTGCCTCCCTGCACCACAATGTTGTCGCCTAATTCCTTGACGTCCTTCAGCTTCATGACCTTGAAGAGGCAGTTTTTGATGACGGAGTAGGAGAATCCGGCGGCAATGTCTTCCACGGCTGCGCCTTCACGCATGGCCTGCTTCACTTTGGAGTTCATGAACACGGTGCAGCGCGTGCCCAGGTCGCAGGGCTGTTTGGCCATGCAGGCCATGCGTGCGAACTCCTCGACGGGGTGTTGCAACATGCGTGCGAAAGTTTCTATGAATGAACCGCAGCCCGACGAGCAGGCTTCGTTGATTTCGATGCGCCTGATGGAACCGTTTTCGATGAAAATGGCTTTCATGTCTTGCCCGCCAATGTCAAGCACGAACGACACGTCCGGTTTCAGGTGGCGCGCCGCCATGAAGTGGGCTATGGTTTCCACAATGCCGTGCTGGAGGCTGAACGCTGTTTTGAGCAGGTTCTCGCCGTAGCCGGTGGCCGCGCTGCCCGCAAACTGTATCTCGCTGCCGTTGGCTGCAGCCGCCGCTTTCAGGTCTTGCAGCGCCGACAGGAAGGTCTGGAAGCTATTGCCGTTGTTGCGGCGGTAGTCCTTGTAAACCAGTTTTCCCTGCTCGTCCAGCAGCACTATTTTGGTGGTCGTGCTGCCCGAATCCACGCCGAGGTAGCATCTGTTCAGCCCGGGTTGAAGGCTGGCCGTTGGCACGGCAACGGCGTTTTTGGAGGCTTCCCAGGCGTCGAACTCTGCACGGTCGGCAAACAGGGCGGGCAACCGTCCTGACACGAAGGCTGTATTGGTTTCTTTCTGGAAACGCACCGTGTGCAACACTTGCAACAGTGAAAAACTGCGTGGGTTCTGTTGCCGTTGAGCCATGAGCGCGCATCCCTGCGAGGGTATCAGCTCTGCCTTGTCGGGCAAGATGCAGACGGTTTCGTCTATTTGCAGCACGCTGCGGAAATGCTTGTGCAGTTCCGGCAGGAACGCGAACGGCCCGCCGCAAAAAAATACGTTGGGTTTGATGTCCGTGCCGTGCGTCAGCGCGCTGACTACCTGCAAGGCCACGGCATGGAACACGGACGCGGCAATGTCGGCCTTGCTGACGTTGCGGCTTATCAGGTTCTGTATGTCCGTCTTGGAGAACACACCGCATCGTGATGCTATCGGATAAACGGTCTGTGCTTGTGCCGCCAAGTCGCTCAGCCGAGCCACATCTACGTTGAGCAGGGTGGCCATCTGGTCGATGAACGCGCCCGTGCCGCCGGCGCAGTTGCCGTTCATGCGTATGTCGGGCACCTTGCCGGCTTCGAAGAATATCATTTTGCTGTCTTCGCCGCCCATGTCGATAAAGGTGTGCACGTCGGGATGACGCTGCTGTATGAATTCGGCAGCGGCCACAACTTCCTGCACGAAATCAAGCCCGAAGCGTTCGGCGTAGCCCATACCCACAGAGCCGGTTATGGTGATTTGAAACTGTATGTTTCCGAGCTGGTTGTACAAGTCGGTAGCCATTTCGGCAGCTGTCTGCATGATGTTGGCGTTGTGCCGGCGGTAGTCGGAATAAACGAGCCGGCCGTTTTCATCGAGCAACGCGATTTTCAGCGTAGTTGAACCTATGTCTATGCCTAAATAGTACATGTGTTGTGCTGTTTTATGGCCGTAGCCGTTTCTGGATGGTTGTTATCAGTTCTTCCTTGCGCCGGCGGATGTATTGCTTTTCCGCTTCGTTGTCAAACTGTAAGAGCACACGGTAGGTGGGCAGGGTTATGAACGTGCAGATGGTGAGCGAGATGATGTCCATGTACAGGTCGGTCGTGTCGATGGGACAGATGCGTCCCGCTTGTATCTCGCGTTGCACTTCATCGTCGAATTGCCGGTAGAGTTGCGTGTATATGGGATTGGTGCGCAATTCCTCGCAAAAGGCTTGCCGCCTTTCAAGGTTGGCCGCCAGTTCGTTGATGACCATAAACGGGAGCTGCTTGTTGGCTTCGATAAAGTCGAAGTACATGCCCATGCGTTCACGCAGGCTTTCCGTGAAATCCATGCCAGCCGGCCGTGTTTTCATGAATTCTGCGAACAGCGACATTACTTTTTTGATAAAAATCTGTTGGAAGAGGTTTTCCTTCGTGCGGAAATAATAATGCACCAAAGCTTGGTTACAGCCGGCTTTCTGGGCTATTTCCGTGGTGGATGTGTTTGTGTATCCTTTGGTGAGGAACAGAGCCTCGGCGGCTTGCAGTATGAGTTCCTCCTTTGCGCTGTATCTATTCATTACGTTGTTTAATAAGCGTATTTAATAGGTTTATTAAAATTGGCAGCAAAGGAACGGAATATATTCCAAACGGCAAAATGTTCGTCCTTAAAAAATGTTGCGGCGCGGGCGCATCTATATTTCGCGTATGTTGCCGTCCTCGACGTAGAACATTTTGGATGGTTGCGAAATGTTTTGCAGTATGCTATCGATGTGTTCGCGGTTCGTGTCGGTGATGAATATCTGGCCGAACCGTTCGCTTGCGACCAGCTCGACGATTTTTTGTACGCGCTGGCTGTCCAGTTTGTCGAAAATGTCATCCAGCAGGAGCAAGGGCGGTATGCCGTGCGTGCGCTTCAGGAAGTCGAACTGCGCGAGTTTCAGCGCAATCAGGTAGGTTTTGTTCTGCCCTTGCGAGCCGACCCGCTTGATGGGGTAATCGCCGAGCATCATCTCCAGCTCGTCTTTGTGTATGCCTTGCGTGCTGTATCCTAAGATGTGGTCGCGCTCGCGGGTGCGCCCGAAGGCTTCGCGCAGGTCGCGGTCTTGCAGTTGCGAGGTGTAGCGCAGGCTGACCTTTTCCCTGTTTTCGGCAATGGTGTTGTAGAACTCGATGAAAATAGGCGTGAACTGCTCGATGAATCGGTCCCGTTCGCGGTGGATGTATTCGGCATGGAATGCCATTTGGTCTTCCAGAATTTCAAACAGCGATATGTCCGGCAAGGTTTCGTTTTTCAGCAAGGCGTTGCGCTGTTTCAGGGCATTGTTGTAGCTGAGCAAGTGGTTCAGGTAGGTTTTGTCATACTGCGATATGACACCGTCCATGAATTTGCGGCGTTCATCGCTGCCGTCGGCAATCAGTTCCGAGTCGTCGGGCGACACCAGCACGAGCGGCAGCAGCCCGATATGGTCGGTAAGCCGGTCGTAGGTTTTCTTGTTGCGTTTGAACTGCTTTTTCTGCCGCCTTTTCATGCCGCAATACACTTCCTCTTGGTTGTCGCGCAGCGTATAATTGCCTTGTATCAGGCAAAATTCGGCATCGTGCTCTATGTTTTGCGAGTCAATCAGGTTGGAGTGGCTCTTGCAGAACGACAGGTAATAGATGGCATCGAGCACGTTGGTCTTGCCCATGCCGTTCCGGCCGATAAAGCAGTTTATTTTGTCGGAAAACAGCAGGTTGGCTTCCTTGATATTCTTGTAGTTCAATATGGACAGCGTGTCTAACTTCACGTTCCGTTTGTTTTTTTACAGTTTGCGCGTTACGCCATAGGTGGGCGTGCTCTCGTGCTTGTATTTGTTCACCGTGGTAACGACAAAGGTGTATGTGCCTTTGAAACGTTTCCCCAATTCGTTTAAGTCAATGCAATTGTCAGTAGTCCGGCAAAGAATGTTGGCTGGGTTGTCCATGTTTCCGGTTTTCTTGCCCTTGAAGGCGTACACCACATAATAGGCTGTGGCGCAGCCACCGTTCTCGTGCACGGTGTCCCACCACAGGTATGCGTTGTGTCCGTCTTTGATAATGCGCAGGTTTTGCGGGTGTGCGGGTGTATCCCCTTCTATGTTGCGGTTGATGGGGCACAAGGCCGGATATTTGTAGAAATTGGTTTGCAGGCTGTCGCACAGTCCCTGCGGGTTGCGCATAAAGCCTTGGGCACTGAAATAGACTGCCCCGTCTATTTCCGGATGTTGTTTGTTCAGTTCCAGCTGGCGCACCAGCTCGTTGGGTTTGCACCAGGCAGCGGCTGCCTTCTTGTTTCCGAGCTGCGAGGCGTAGAGTCCGATGTACAGGTTTTTGCCGTAGCTGTTTTTGCTCCACCAGTCGGCCAGAATCTCGTAATCGGCTACCTTTTTGCCAATTTCCCAGTAGAGTTGCGGCACCACATAGTCGATGGAACCTTCGCGGAGCCATTTCAGGATATCGGCGTACAGGTCATCGTAGTTTTGCACGCCGGCCTGCGTGTCCGAGCCGTTGGGATCGTTGCTTTTGTTGCGCCACACACCGAACGGGCTGATACCGAATTCCACCCAGGGTTTTATGCTCTTGATGGTTTGTTGCAGTTCGCTGATAATCATGTTCACGTTGTTGCGCCGCCAGTCGTCTTTCTGGTCGGGCAGGAATCCGCGCGGATTTGCCGCAAACGTCTTATCGTCGGGAAAATCCTTGCCTTTGACGCGGTAGGGGTAAAAATAGTCGTCGAAGTGTATGGCGTCCACATCATAGCGTTCCACAATGTCGCGCACTACTTTGTTCAGGAATGCGCGCGTTTCGTCCAGTCCCGGGTCGAAATACCATTTGCCGCCATATTCGACAAACCATTCCGGATGCTGGTGGTATATGTGGCTGTCGCTGAGTTGCGCAATGTCGGCCGAATTGGTTACGCGGTACGGGTTCAGCCACACGTGCACATCCATGCAACGTGCGTGCGCCTCCTCAATGACGAATTGCAAAGGGTCGTAGTAGGGTTGCGGTGCCTGTCCTTGTTCGCCCGTCAGCCATTGCGACCATGGCTCCAGAGTGGATGGATAGAACGTGTCGGCTGTCGGCCTTATCTGGAACACGATGGCGTTAATGTTGTTTTTGGCAAATGTGTCGAGCATGTTGCGCATTTCCTGCCGTTGCAGGGCAGGCTGCGTTTGTGCCGACAGGCTTGGCCAGTCGATGTTCGCAACCGTGGCTATCCATACGGCGCGCATTTCGCGTTTTTTCGGTTGCGCATGAAGCAGGGCGGAAAACAGGATGCAGCAGGTAAGCAGTACGGTCGTTTTTTTCATGTTTTTTCTGTTTGTCGTGAATTGGACTATTTTGCTGCAAATGTACGTGATAAATATCAGATGTGCAAAGCCGGCAGGCGCTTTGCTGCTTGTTTTTTCCATAAAAGAAGCCGTTCTGCAAGTGCGCGGAACGGCTTCTGGAAAAATGCTTGTCTTCCGGTTAAATGGTACCGCTGATAAGAATCAACAACAGCAAAGCCAGAATAGCGTAAAATTCCGGGAAAGCAGCCATAATCATGGTACCGGCCGTAACGTTGTGTCCTGCGCCGGTTGCGGCGATACCGTTAGCACAAACTTGTCCTTGGCGCAAGGATGAGAATAATCCGACGAAACCGAGAGCGGCTCCTGCACCGAAAACAGCGGCTGCCTGCAAGGCGGTGATTTGCGCTGTCAGGAAACCTTGTAACAGAAAGTAACCTACGAAACCGTAAATACCTTGTGTAGAAGGCAAAGCCGACAACAAAATGTATGTACCCAATGCATCGGGACGTTTTTTCAAAGCTCCTACTACGGCATTACCGCATATAGTCAAGCCGTAAACACTACCGATACCAGTCAAGCCTACCATTAAGGCTATGCCTACATAGGCTAAAATTAAATTGAAATCCATAATCTTTTGATTTTAGTTGTTATTGTTTTTATTATTTGATTTTTATTGATTCACAGATGTTTTTGTCTTTGATTTGAAAGGGTTGTATGCTTCGCCTCCGCCTTCGAATCCGGCATTCTTGTAGAATTCCACGAACGTCAGACGCAGCGGGTGCACGATGGAACTGATAATGCACAAAATGAAATTCAGCGAATGTCCTATCAGCAGAATCAGCAGCATGGGCAGCCAGCGGATATAAGCCGACATGTCGGCTGTCAGGTCGGTTGCCAGCATGTTGAACACGTTACCAAGGATACCGCCCGCCAGTCCCAACGCGAACAGACGGATGTATGACAGCACATCGCCCAACAGGCCGCTGACCATGTTGTATGTGCCCCACAACCCTGAACCGAAATTGGCAAAAATGTTCTTGTCGGGCGAGTTGTGGAACAGGATAACCATGGCGCACAAGCCGGCTATCGCATACAGGACATACAGAATAGCCTGCGGAATGGTTATGCCTACGAGCGGCAGCAGGAACGCGGCCATCATGCTCAGGATGCCGACTAACCAGCCTACCGTGGAGAGCGCGTATTTGAATCCGTGCTGTATGGTGGTTTTGGCAGCATTGAATCCTATGGCGAACAGGATTTGCAGCACGCCGACGCCAATGGCCACAAGCATCATCGGGTCGTAGCCGCCCAGTTTGTCCGCGTAATTGTTGGATGTGATGAAATATTGTTTCACTTCTGCCAGCCACGGCCAGGTAACCGAGTCGAGCATAATGCCGAAAAATACGCCGGTCAGCAGTCCGACCACCATGGTCGCGCCGCCCAGAAATTGGCCTAATATGGCCAGGTTCCGGAATGCCGGTTTTTTGATTCGCAAGATAGTGGCTGCAACCAGTATCAGCAGGCCGTATCCGCCGTCGCCTAAACAGAGGCCGAAAAACAGCATAAAGAATGGTGCAAAGAAAGGCGTCGGGTCAATTTCACTGTAATTCGGCAGTGCATACAGCTTGGTAATCGGCTCGAACAGCTTCGCGAAGAAGTTGTTTTTCAGTTTGACAGGGACGTTTTCGCCCATTACGGGATTGGATATTTCATAATAAATATCTTCCTGTTCAAGCATGGCGTTCAGGTTTGTTTCTGCGCCTTGCGGGCAGTAACCTTCCAGCAACATCACTTTGTTTTCCGCCGTCTGTTCCGTGCTCTGTTCCACTTTCTGGAAATCAATGGTTTCTTCTATCTGAAGCGCGTATTGTTGCAAGTTTTTGGAGTTGGCAATTACCCATGCTTGCATTTTTGCCTCATGTGCTACCAGCAAGTGGTTCAACCCTTCTACGTCTAAAAGGAGTTGCGCGCTGTTCTTTTCGTTCAGCGTGATGGTTTCCGCATCAATGTCGGGCACGGCTTGCCCGTCGCTTACAACCACGAAGTACAGCGTAGCCGCAACCTTTCCTATGACGAAAGCATTGTGTTCAGTTTCCCATTCAGGTTTGAATTTGCTTTCGCTACATGCGTAAAATTGCAGTTTGTAACCGGCCTCGGCCAATTCTTGCAGCCGTTTTGTATCGTAATTGCCCCATACGGCTATGCGTTCGGCTTCTTTGCGCGTGTTGGCGATGGCTTGTTGCAGGCGTTGTTTTTCAGCCTGCATTTCATCGAAGGCTTGCACCAAGGCAGCCCCGTCGATGGTTGCAGATGCATCGGCGGGTGTCGTTCCCGGCAGCAACAGGGCTTCTGTCTCGGCTATGGTCTTCTTGACCTTGGCCGCCAGTTGCATCTTGTCGCGCAATTGGTCATTTTCTGCTATGCCTTCCGGTTTTTCCGCCACGTGCACGACACCGACATTCCTCAGTTTTTCCAGAAAATCGGTGTATTGCCGGTGGTAAACCAGAAACACATATTTTTTCATTTTTACTATCATAACTCAATCTCCGGTTGTATCGTTAAACATTTGCCGATTCGGTGGAATGACGCATTTTCACGATTTTCTGGGACGACTTGGACAAGTTTTCCTCGTCTTCCATGAACCGTTTGATTTTGCGTATGGCATCCTCGTATCCCGGAATCTGGACTTTTTCAAAAAGATTGACTTTCTGCGTCGTTTTTTTGCGTGCAAATTCCAGCAGTTGCAGTTTTTGCGCGGCAAATTCGCGTTCTATCCCGACTTGCGCCAATTCTTTGAGCTGTGTCAATCCGTCGGCAAACCATTTCGGGCTGTTGAACACGCTGAATGGCTTGGTGCTGTAGATGACTTCTTCGAGCACGGGAATACGGACGCCCGCAATCTTTTTGACATTCATTTTCACGTCGTCCACATGTAGCAGGCTCGTGTCGAACTCGCCCCACAAGGCCAGCATACGATCGTAGGATGCAATGCGCTGTTCGAAATCCTGCTCTATGCGTGCAATCTCCGATTTGGCTTTTTTCACCTCCATGCGCAATGCGCTTTCCTTGTTCTTGATGGTCGGCAAGGAACGCACGCGCATTTTCAGGTTCTTTTCCAGGTTCTGAAGCGACGTTTTGTTATATTGAAATGTAATTGCCATAATTGTTCTGTAAGGCTAAACCAATATGAGCCAGTTATTTCTTCCAATATTTCTCGACCAGTTCCTGTTTGATGTTCACTTCTTCCGGCTTGAAGTATTTGGCGAACAAGCCCCAGGCGACATCCAACATTTGGGTCGTGTCTATGTTCACGTCAATAGCCAGCAGGTCGTTCGAGTAGTCTTTCGCGAACGACAGGCAACGTTCGTCATAATTGGTCAGGTCGAAACCGTTTTCCAGCTTGGTTTTGGCGTTGGCTGCGTCGGCATACAGGCGGACGGCCGCGTTCATCACCTGCGGGTGGTCTTCGCGGGTCTTTTTGCCGGCAACGAGCTGTTTCAGACGCGACAAGGAGCGGAACGGGTCCACAATGACTTTTCCGATATCGCTGTCGCGGCGCAAGTAGAGCTGTCCTTCCGTAATGTAACCGGTGTTGTCCGGCACGGCGTGCGTGATGTCGCCGCCAGACAAGGTTGTTACGGCAATGATGGTGATGGAACCGCCCGTCGGGAACTGTACGGCCTTTTCATAAATCTTGGCCAGGTCGGAGTAGAGCGAGCCGGGCATGGAATCCTTGGACGGGATTTGGTCCATACGGTTTGAAACGATGGCCAATGCGTCGGCGTATGACGTCATGTCGGTCAAGAGCACCAGTACTTTCTGGTTCTTTTCCACCGCGAAATATTCGGCGGCGGTCAGCGCCATGTCCGGAATCAGCAGGCGTTCTACCGGCGGGTTCTCGGTCGTGTTCACGAACGAAACGATACGGTCCAGCACGCCGGCGTTGTTGAATACGTTTTTGAAATACAGGTAATCGTCGTTGGTCAAGCCCATGCCGCCCAGAATGATTTTGTCGGCTTTCGCACGCAACGCCACGTTGGCCATCACTTGGTTGTAGGGCTGGTCAGGGTCGGCGAAGAACGGGATTTTTTGTCCCGAAACGAGCGTGTTGTTCAAGTCAATGCCGGCAATACCGGTCGCGATCAGTTCCGATGGTTGTTTACGGCGCACGGGGTTCACGCTCGGACCGCCGATTTCCACATCCGTGCCTTCAATCTCCGGGCCGCCGTCAATCGGTTGGCCGAATGCGTTGAAGAAACGTCCTGCCAGCTGGTCGCTGACTTTCAGCGACGGGGCTTTGCCTAAGAATACGACTTCTGCATCGGTAGGAATGCCTTCCGTACCCTGGAACACTTGCAGGGTAATGTCATCTCCCATGATTTTAACCACCTGTGCCAGTTTGCCGTTTACGGTAGCCAGCTCATCATTGCCCACGCCGGTGGCTTTCAACGAGCAGGTGGCCTTGTTTATGGAGGTAATTTTAGTGTAAATCTTTTGAAATGCTTTTGTTGCCATATATGTTTTCAATTTTATTGCTTGGTTTGGACATACGGGTTTATGCTTCCGCAATCTGGCGTTCTGCCAGCAGATTATTCAGCTCGCCCACATATTTCTCGAACTGTTCCGAATGGAACTCGCTGTAATTCATTTGTTTGCAAATGTTGATGACACGTTTGAAATATTCGCTGACGTCCACAAAGTTGTCAAAATTGTAGTCGTGGCGGCAAATGTCCATGACGGTGTTCAGCATGAATTCCTGCCTTTCCAACGGGCAAACGGCGTCTATGGCGTCGAAAGCGTCCTGTTGTAGTATGACGAAGTCTATGACCTCCGATTTCCAGAATGTCTCGTGGTAATCTACCGGCACGCCATCGTCGCCCAGAATGTTGATTTGTTCTTGCACTTCCTTGCCGCGTTGCAACAGGGTCTTCATGTCGTTCACTTTCTTGGTCCAGTCGGGCGAGATGCGTTCTGAAATGTATTCTTCAAATTCCGGGTATTCCAGATATTTCGAATAGCTGTCTATCGGGTTTACGGCCGGATAGCGTTTGCGGTCGGCGCGGTTTTGTTCCAGCGCGTAGAAGCATCGTGCCGCCTTTTTTGTTCCTTCCGTAACGGGTTCTTTCAAGTTACCTCCGGCCGGCGATACGGTTCCTATGAACGTGATGGAGCCTGTTTTGCCGTTTTTCAGATATACGTAGCCTGCCCGGCTGTAGAATGCGCCGATAATGGCTGACAAGTCCATAGGGAAAGCGTCCTGTCCGGGTAATTCCTCCATACGGTTACTCATTTCACGCAAGGCCTGTGCCCAACGTGAAGTGGAGTCGGCCATGAGCAGCACGCGCAATCCCATGGCGCGGTAGTATTCCGAAATGGTCATTGCCGTGTAAACGGAGGCTTCACGTGCGGCAACTGGCATGTTTGATGTGTTGGCGATAATGATGGTACGTTCCATCAACTTGCGGCCGGTGTGCGGGTCTTCCAGTTCAGGGAATTCCACGAAAGTTTCCACAACCTCGTTGGCACGTTCGCCGCAGGCGGCAATGATAACCACATCGGCTTCGGCCTGTTTGGATATGGCGTGTTGCAGCACGGTCTTGCCGGTTCCGAACGGGCCGGGGATGAATCCTGTGCCGCCTTCCGTAATTGGGTTTACGGTGTCGATAGTGCGCACGCCGGTTTCCAGCAACTTGAACGGGCGTGGCTTTTCCACATGCACGTTGATGGCTTTTTTGACCGGCCATTTCTGTATCATGGTGATGTTGTACTCGTTGCCGTCGGCATCGGTTAGCACGGCAATTGTTTCCTCGATGGTGTATTCGCCGGCCGGCGCGATGGTTTTCACGGTGTAATGTCCTTCCATGACAAACGGCACCATGATTTTGTGCGGCTGGTGGTTTTCATCCACTTCGCCGAGCCATGAAGCGGCTTCTACCTGGTCGCCGGCTTTTGCAAGAGGTTTGAACGCCCACTTTTGCTCTTTGTCCAACGGGAAGTTGTATTCTCCGCGTTTCAGGAATATGCCGGTCAGCTTGTCCAGGTCGTTTTGCAGGCCGTCGTATTTGCGGCTCAGCAGTCCCGGCCCTAAAATAACTTCCAGCATGTGTCCGGTAAATTCTACGTCGTTGCCGACTTTCAGGCCGCGTGTGCTTTCAAATACTTGCACGGACACGGTGTCGCCGGTCACTTTCAGCACTTCGGCCATGAGCCGTTGTTCTCCCAGCGTAATATAGCATATTTCATTTTGGGCAACCGGCCCATCAACCTCGATGGTTACGAGGTTGGAAATAATACCTTTTACTTTTCCTTTTGTTGCCATATATTTTTGTTTTTATTACTTGTTCGTTGTGGTGTTACAATTTGACATCTTTTTTCAGTTCGTCCAGCAACTGCCGGAAAATCTGCTGGCCGTTTTCGGCCGTCAGGTTGTCCCAGCGGTGCAGTATTTCGCATTTGAGCCAGAACGCCAGTACGCGCTCTACCGAGAAATAGTGGAAGAATGTGTGTTCTTCCAGCCAGTTCCATTTGAGTTGGTCGATTTTCCTTTCGCGTTCCAGCAGGTTCGGTTCTTCGGCAAGGAGCATCAACGCATCCAGGCCATCGAATATGCCGGTCAGCCCGAAGTCGCGGGTGTTGTTCTTGCGTATGGCTTTGGCTACGGCATTGTTGCCCACGATGGCTTGTTTGACGTCAAGGCCATGCTTGCGGCAAATGAGCGCTGCCAGAATGTTGTTTATGTCCAAGCAGTAGTTGAACCAGTCGGCAACGAATTTATTTTCGGATTTGCTGCCGAAATCGTAATACAGCGTGGCCAGGAAGTCTTCCTGCGAATGTATGTTTTCCCGCGTTTTTTCGTCGTTTACGGCTTGCAGGAACGTAAGCATGTAGGGTTGCAGGCGTGCATCTTTCGGGTTGTCCGTTTCGTCTATCAGGACCATCAATTCTGCCCAATCCGCAGCAGTCAGTGTGCCGAGCGGATGCAGGGGCGCGTTTTTGTCGGCCAGATATGCCAGCAGGTTGCGGTTGTCGTACTGCATTTGCAGCAGGCGGAGCCACGCGGCATCGGCTGCGGACAATGTGCCTTGTAGTTCTTCCAACAGCGTTTCCATGGAAGGCAAGTTTTTGGCTTGATCCAATTGTAGGTCAGGCAAACCTGCGATTAAACAATAATAATTCATATAAACATGGTTGGTCCTTTTTGCAGGACACGGTTGTTTTTTGGGTTACCCGTAACGGGACTTGTTTTTTCGGGAAAATACGTCAGAAAAGCATTTCTACTAATTTCGGACGTAAGAATTCTTTGAAGTAGGCGATAAATTCTTCATCGCCGAAGGTGATTTTGTAACCTCCCTGTGCCGGCTTTATGACAAAGTCGGTTTTGATACCTTTAGTTTCCTTGATGGTAACGCCGTTTGTCAGCAACTGTTTTGCGTTTGCTGCAAAATAATCGGTCAAGGCCTTGGCATCCTTGGTCTCGATGGTTACTTCGCCGTTCTTGGCCCATTGGGCAGCCAGTTCGGCTATGATTTTCTGCATGAATGTTTTGTCGGCCGTGGCTGCTTTTACCGAATCGCTTGCCAATTTGTCGCACAACAGGTTTGTGATTTCTGTTTTCAGGGCGTTCACCGACTGCTCGGCAAACAGTTTCAGCTCGGAGCGGGTGTTCTTGTCAAGTTCCGCAGCATTCTGTTGGGCTATGGTGAGCACTTTGTCTGCTTCGGCTTTGGCTTTGGACACAATTTCGCTGGCCTCGGCTTTGGCTTTCGCAATGATTTCGGCGGCTTCCGCCTTGCCTTTTTCTACACCTTCGTTGTAGATTTTGTCTGTTAATTGTTGAAGTTTGTCACTCATATTTATAAAGTTTTCATCATTATTTTCTGATTGCAAAGCTACTAAATTCTTCCATAACAATAAAGTAGTCTTTGTAAACTTATAGAAGTAATTAATCTTTTTTCATATCAACTGCAACCGTATTTATATAGTGGCGTTTTAATGTTCCCGTGCGAACATCCGCAACCGCTTTTCCAGTTCGTCCATTTGGTCGTGCCGCACGAACGACACGCAGGCCCGCAAGCCTTGTTTGTTGGTGCTGCCGGTTATGTCCAGCGCGATGGCGCTGATGCCGTAGTTCAGCAGTTCGGCCAGCAGTTCGCCGCTGCCCATGTCCTTGTAGGCTATGGTGAAATAGAAGCCGTCGGCCAGGCGGTCGCCGGTTTCCGTATAGACCAGGTGGAAGCCGTTTTGCAGGAACAATTCTTTCATGCGCGCCGCCTTGCGCTCGTAGTCTTTCAGCGGTTCCACAAAGTTGAAAACACCCTCGTTGGCTGCCTTGAGCATGGCCGCAAGCGCAATCTGTGCCGTGTGCGAGGTGCCTGCCGTCGTGGCGTACAGCACGCCGTAAGGGATGAAATGCCCGAGTTTGTCCGTTGTGAAGTAGTTCCGCAAGTCCGGGTAGCTGCGCCCGTAGAGTTTCGGGCTGATAATCATCATGGCGATGCGCTGCCCGGCGTAGCTGAATATCTTGGACGCGGACATGAGCAGGATATAGTTGTCCGTGTAGTGCGCCACGGTCGGCTGGTAGGGCGGGACGCCCGGATGGCCGTAGTCGTGCCGGAAATCCATGCCGAAATAGGCCAGGTCTTCAATGACCATGACGTCGTATTTTGTGGCCAGCTCGCCGATGATTTGCAACTCTTCTTCGGTCAGGCAGACCCAGGCCGGATTGTTGGGCGATGAGTAGCTGATGCTGCAAATGTCGCCTTGCGACAGGAAACTTTCCAGCCGTCCGCGGAGTTTCTGCCCGCGGCAGTCTATCAGGTCGAACGACTTGAACGGGCAGCCCAGCAAGGTGAGCTGTTGTTTCTGTACCGGGAACCCCGGGTCAATGAACAGCGTGCAGGGACGTTTGGCATCGCTGCGGGCGGCGGCCAGGAATACGGCGAAACTGCCTTGCATGGAACCCACAGTCGGTATGCAACTCTCCGGCGGCACGTCTATGTCCATGAAATTCCGCGCAAAGCGCGCTATCTCCGGCTTCAAGCAGGCAATGCCCTCAATGTTGGTGTACTGTGAGGCGCAGCCCGTGTCCAACGCCTCGCGTTCGGCTTGCAGCCCTATCTCGCAGGCGGGCAGCCCGGGCACGCCCATTTCCATGTGGATGAACTCGATGCCCGTCAGTCTCTCGATAATGCTCACCAACTTGCCCATTTCGCGGATGGAGAGCTGTTTGATGTCGGTTGCACCTGTTTGTCGCAGGGCTTGTGCTACGGTTTCTGGAGAAATGATCATGTCGTGCGGTTAATATACGTCTATCCACTCGTAAGTGTTTTGCGTATGGTTCATGAATCGGATAAAGTCTTCGCGGCCTATTATCAGCGAAGCTGTATTGGCGCATGGATGGAAACTCAGTCGTTCGGCTTGTTGCAGGTTTTTGTCAATGAACACGTGCACGTGGTGTTCCGTGTCGTTTATCAGCCCGAAAGGCGTCACGGAGCCGGGTTGCACGCCCAAGTAGCGCATCAGCCGTTCCGGCGAAGCGAAACTCAACTTGCCCTGGTGCAGTTGCTTTTCTATGGCGTGTATGTCCATGTTGCAGTCGCAGTCGAGCAACACCAGGTAGTGCCGGTTGCCTTTGTGGTTGCGAAAGAACAGGTTTTTGCAGTGTTTGGCGTCGTGTCCCGCCCAATACTGCTTGGCTATTTCTATGGTCGGCGCCGCCGGATGCTCGATATATTCATACGGAATATCAAGTTCTTCCAGCAGCCTGTACAATGCAGGGTCTCCGTTCATGCGCGTTGTTTTTAACGATTCGGCAAAGATACAACATAAAACCGGATTTTGCGTGATCTCCACGTATTTTTGCCTGTGGCCGTGTTGCTTTTGTTTTAGTTTTTTGCATTGCCGTACCTTGTCCTTCTTGCGCATATTATGCAATCACCACTTCATGGTATACTTGACTGGGCAGGAGAGCAAGGGAGGCATCTGGGTTTGTTTTCAGAAATGTGCTGCGGTTTGCCATGCCGACTGTTCCTATGGAAGCGGGCATGATGGCGAAAATGGAAACGTGCCAGAATTCAGAGCGGCGTTATGCGTGGTATTGCGCCAATCGTCGCGCATGCTATCCTCGTCTTCACCTTTCAAGGCCCCATGTCGACACATGGGATGATGGTGTAGTGCGTTCGTCGTGTGCGTGTGTTTTGCATTGTCATGCTGCCGTCTGCGTATGCAGAATAGAGTAGGGGAAATCAGTCAAAAACAGAGAAGTCTTTTTTGTCTTGGAGACAATGCAATAATTTGCCATTTTGTACGTTTAGATGTTTGAGAAACTTGAACTATCCGATATTTTTTCTATGTCGTTGAAAAAAATATCCCTTTTCGGATAGTTCAAGTTCCTTTTTTATTGTTTGTTTCCTGTTGCTTCCATGCGCTCCAATGCGAACATGTGCTAAAAATCATCATACGTAAACGTATTCGCCTGTTTTAACTCATTGTAGCGAAAATTTGAATAGGGAATATTTTGTATGTGATTTCTTGGATTTGTGCCAACTTTTGTTTTGTTCTGTCTTTTTTGTCGATGTGATACGAATAATCTGTATTTTTATGGACAAAGAAATCCGGTAAACTCCATAGTTGTTTAGGAGTAATTACCGGATTCCTTAAAATTTCAAAGCAGTGCTTTAATTTCGTTTTCGTTCTCTCCACCATTATCTGCTGGGGAACATCCTTCAAAAAATAAGGCTGAATTAAGGTTACTTCTTAGGAACTTATTTTTTTGATTCTTCCAAGGAAGCTTTGCGGAACTCTTTCATCAGTTTTTCTAATTCCAATGATGCCTTACGGGCACGTGTTCCGGCGGCTTTGTTACCTTTGCCAGCTTGGAGGTTTGCATCTGTCGTAAATGCACTATATACCTCCTGAATTTTTGCAATTAAATTTTCCATTTGTGTGTCATGTATAAATTACAGTGGCAAAGATAATATAAAAATGGAACATTCATACATTATCCCCTATCTTTTTGTTTCATTTGTCGTTTTTTTAGAATAGTGTTGCTTTTTTTGAGGATTATTTTCGTTTTCCTTTGTTTCAGTTTGCGCGTATTTAAAAATATTTTGGATTTCTTTTTTACAAAAATGGACGACATGTCTAAATGCATATCGTCCATTTTATTTATGTACAAGCTATATTAATACCTGTTCAGCATTTCTTCTACAGTATCGGTTATCATTTTAGCGAAATCCGCAATTTTCATGACACCTTTGTCGCCTCCTCCTTGCTCGCGCACGGCTACTTCTCCGTTTTCAGCTTCTTTTTCGCCGACAACCAGCATGTATGGGATGCGTTTCAACTCATTGTCCCTGATTTTCCGGCCGATTTTTTCATTACGGTCGTCAACAATGACGCGGATATCCTGTGCTTTCAAGGTTTCTGCAACTTGATTTGCGTAGTCGTTGAACTTTTCGCTGATAGGCAAGATTACTACTTGGTCGGGAGTCAGCCAGAGCGGGAATTTGCCGGCCGTATGTTCAATAAGTACGGCGACGAAACGTTCCATGCTGCCGAAGGGTGCACGGTGTATCATTACCGGGCGGTGTTTTTGGTTGTCCTCGCCGGTATATTCGAGTTCAAAGCGTTCGGGCAGGTTGTAATCTACTTGGATGGTACCTAATTGCCAGCGGCGGCCGATGGCATCTTTGACCATGAAGTCCAGTTTTGGGCCGTAGAATGCAGCTTCGCCCAATTCGACACGCGCGTTCAAGCCTTTTTCCTGGCAGGCTTCCACAATGGCGCGTTCGGCTTTTTCCCAATTCTCGTCCGAGCCGATGTATTTTTCTTTATTGTTCGGGTCGCGTAATGAAATTTGGGCCTCAAAATTCTCAAAGTCAAGAGCTTTGAAAATAATGAAAATAATGTCCATTACTTTCAGGAATTCTTCTTTGAGTTGGTCGGGCCGGCAGAATAAATGAGCATCGTCCTGCGTGAAACTGCGCACGCGCGTCAGGCCGTGCAACTCACCGCTTTGTTCGTAGCGGTAAACGGTGCCAAATTCGGCAAAACGCAACGGCAGGTCCTTGTACGAACGTGGTTTCACTTTATATATCTCGCAGTGGTGCGGGCAGTTCATCGGTTTCAGCAGGTATTCTTCGCCTTCTTCGGGCGTATGGATGGGCTGGAACGAGTCTTTGCCGTATTTGGCATAGTGTCCGGAAGTCACGTACAGTTGTTTGTTCCCGATATGCGGCGTCATGACTTGTTCGTAACCGAACCGGCGTTGTATTTTTTTCAAGAAGTCTTCCAGGCGCAGGCGTAGGGCGGTTCCGCGTGGAAGCCAGAGCGGCAATCCTTTCCCGACCGTGTCGGAGAACATGAACAGTTCCAGTTCTTTGCCTATTTTGCGGTGGTCGCGCTTTTTGGCTTCTTCCATCAATGCCAGATATTCATCAAGCATTTTCTTTTTCGGGAACGTGATGCCGTATATGCGCGTCAGCATAGGGCGTGTTTCGTCACCGCGCCAATATGCTCCTGCCACAGCAGTTAATTTTATGGCCTTGATGTCACCTGTGTTCGGCAAGTGCGGTCCGCGGCACAAATCGGTGAACGCGCCTTGCGTGTAGGTGGTTATGGTTCCGTCTTCCAAATCGTTGATTAGTTCTATTTTGTAGGTCTCGCCGCGTTCACTGAACATTTTCAGCGCGTCGACTTTGCTTATTTCGGTGCGGACAAGCGGTTCCTTGCGGGCAGCCAGTTGTTGCATTTTGGCTTCAATGGCAGGCAGGTCGCCTTCCTTGATAACGGCTTCGCCCGGATCTACATCATAATAGAATCCGTTTTCTATGGCCGGCCCGATGCCGAATTTGATGCCTGGATATAATTCTTGGAGCGCCTCAGCCATCAAGTGGGCCGATGTGTGCCAGAATGTGTGTTTGCCGGCTTCATCATCGAACTTGTGCAGCTTGATGCTGCAATCTTCTTCAATGGGGCGCATTAAATCGCGTACTTCGTCGTTTACTGTTATGGAAAGCACCTCTTGTGCCAACCTGCTGCTGATGCTCTCAGCAATTTGCATTCCGGTCACGCCCTTGGCGTACTCGCGGACACTCCCGTCAGGGAAAGTTACTTTAATCATAATACCTTACAAATGGTTTTTAAATTCAGGGTGCAAAGGTAAGAAAATATACGTTTCCAGCCACAACAAAATATTGAATTTCATGCTCCGGACATAAAAAATATGCCGGACAAACATCCGGCATATCTGGTATAATATTATTGTATAATCTTAACCGAGCAGTGCGTCGATTTTTTGCGCCAATACCGATTTCGGGGCGGAACCGACATGTTTGTCGGCAAGTTGCCCGTTTTTGAAGAATAAGATGGTCGGAATGTTGCGGATGCCGAACTGGGTGCAAGTCTCGTCGTTGTCGTCCACGTTCAGTTTGCCGATATTCACTTTGCCTTCGTATTCTTTGGCCAGTTCTTCGATGATCGGGCCTATCATTTTGCAAGGTCCGCACCAGGGCGCCCAAAAGTCCACTACCAAAGGTTTGCCGCTTGACAATAATTCCTGAATATTACTGTCTGTAATTACTAATTCCATGATTCTGTTTGTTTTATAAATTGCAAATTAATTGATTTTCCAATGCTGCAAAGTAATGAAAAAAACGCCTATCCGGCAAGAATAGTTATAAACATTATTTTTTCCAGTTGTCTTTGAGCGAAACTGTCCGGTTAAAAATCAGATGTTCGGGCGTGCTGTCCTTGTCCACGCAGAAATAGCCTTGTTTCAGGAATTGGAAATGTTCCATTGGCTTGGCGTTTTTCAGCGCGCCTTCAATGCGGCAACCGTTCATGGTTTTCAGCGAGTCTGGATTCAGCAGCTCGCGGAAGTCCTGGTCGGATGCCGATGGGTCTTCCACGGCAAACAGGCGGTCGTACAGGCGCACTTCAGCCGGGACACTGGAATTGATTTCGACCCAGTTGATGGTGCTTTTGACTTTACGGTTTCCGCCTTCGGTGCCGCTTTTGGTTTCCGGGTCATATTCGCAGTAGATTTCCTCGATTTCGCCTTGGCTGTTTTTCTTCACGCCTGTACAACGGATGATGTACGCGCTTTTGAGGCGCACTTCACGGCCGTTGGGTGTCAGGCGGTAGAAATCTTTCGGCGCGTCTTCCATAAAGTCGCCCCGCTCAATGTACAGTTCGCGGCCGAAAACCATTTCGCGTGTGCCGCCAGCTTCGTTGTCCGGGTTGTTTTCCGTTGTCAGCGTTTCCGTTTGGCCTTCCGGATAGTTGGTTATGACCAATTTGACAGGCTCCATGATGGCGCATACGCGGGCGGCCTTGGGTTTCAGGTCTTCACGGATGGAATGTTCCAGCAGTCCCAAATCAATTGTCCCTTCCACTTTGGTGTAGCCGATTTTATCGATAAAACTGTGAATCGATTCCGGCGTGTAGCCGCGGCGGCGCAGCCCGCAAACAGTTGGCATACGCGGGTCATCCCAGCCTGCCACGAGGCTTTCGCGCACTAATTGGAGCATTTTGCGCTTGCTCATGACAGTGTAGGTTATGTTCAGGCGGTTGAATTCGTATTGGCGCGGCCGGTAGTCGCTGTCTTTGAACTGGTCGATGAACCAGTCGTAGAGCGGCCGGTGCACGACAAATTCCAAGGTGCAAATGGAGTGGGTTACTCCTTCGAAATAATCCGATTGCCCGTGCGCGTAGTCGTACATCGGATAGGCTTTCCATTTGAATCCCGTGCGGTGGTGCGGATGCGACGTGATGACACGGTACATGATCGGGTCACGGAAATGCATGTTCGGATTGGCCATGTCTATTTTGGCGCGGAGCACCATGGCGCCTTCGGGCACTTCGCCTGAATTCATTTTGTGGAACAGTTCCAGGTTTTCTTCTATCGGGCGGTTCCTGTACGGGCTTTCTATGCCTGGCTGTGTCGGCGTGCCTTTCTGCTGGGCAATGGTTTCCGCACTTTGCTCGTCCACATAGGCTTTGCCTTCTTTGATCAGGCGGATGGCCAAATCCCACAATTGTTGGAAATAGTCGGATGCATAATATACGTTGCCCCATTCGTAACCGAGCCAACGTATGTCTTCCATTATGGAATCGACATATTCAACATCTTCCTTGACGGGGTTCGTGTCGTCAAAACGCAGATTGCAGACACCGTTATATTTTTGTGCGATACCGAAATCCATACAGATGGCTTTGGCGTGTCCGATATGCAGGTAACCGTTCGGCTCTGGCGGGAAACGTGTCTGTATACGACCGTTGTTCACTCCGTTCTTAATGTCTTCTTCCACAATTGCCTCTATGAAATTCAGGCTTTTTTTTGTCGTTTCTTCCATTTTGCTGTTGGCTAAATTATTTGTCCGAAATTCGGCCACAAAGATAATGTAATTCAAGAAATTTCTAAAAAAATAATGTATCTAAAAAAGTAAACTGGGCTTGAAGTGGGAATATGTGCCAGTTTTTGCTAAATGCCGTTGCAGGCAACTGTCGAATTTTTATGGTTTTAAAATTTATTGTATGAAAAAAGTTGCTGAAATGCATGGTCATGCAAAAAAATCCATATTTGTCTATATGCGGTTTTTTTTATTTTCCATTATTTTGCCTTCATAAAGTTTTAAAACATTCATTTGTACCGTTGCAAGGCACAAATGTGTAAGATGGTTTCTTCGGAAATCCTGAATGTATAAGTTGACGGACTGCGTAATAGAGATAGAGAATAATAAAAAAGCAAAGGAGTATGCCGAAAAGCCTTTTAAGTGAGTAGGCAGTATTATTTAATCCATGATATTATGAAAAAGCTTATTTTAGTAGTTTTGAGTTGTGCATTTTTAATGCCTGTGTTTGCACAAGATGATGCAAGTGCCAATGATGCCGGTGAAGTTAAAAATGAAAAGAAAGAGAAGAAACCATCGAAATTTGGTAATTTCTTGCGTCGTGTAGGTGAAAGTACAACGGGTATCAACATGAGTAACGAGACGTTTGTCGCTATCGCCTTTGAAGCCCAGCAGATGGTTGATTTTGCAGTGCAATCTTGCACAGGTGATCCTAATACAGGAACTATTTTGCTAACTCTGACAGCGAAAGCAAAAAAGAATGGTGTTAAAACCAATCTGGGAAAAAGGGTGAACAATAGCGATTATGTTACAGCTTATGATGCAAAAGGCGCTACATTTGAAGGTAAAGAAGTTGGAAGCTATACGGAGATAGGGCGGAAAGACAATCCAGCCGGTGTTCCTGTACAGTACCAGTTTGTTTTCTCAGATGTGCCGACGACAGTGGCTCAAATAGAGGTTGTCCAGGTAGAATTCTATATAGACAGCAATGATAACCATATCGGAAGTAACATGTCCAGCGTAGAACCTATGCAAGTGCGCAATATTCCGATTGCATGGGGCGCTTTGGAATAAGGTAGGTATAATCAATAAATTATGGAAGAATGAAAAAATTGTCAGTTGGTCTATTTGTTGTGGCGTCCATGGTTGTTTTCGTATCATGTGGCGGCGGTGTAAAGAGCAAGTATTTCGGCGAAGTTCCTGGCTTGGTTAAAGAATTTTATGAAGAAGGAGAAGCCTTGTCAGCCAAATACTCGTTTGATGAAAAAACTACAATGAAAGACCTTGAAAAATATATGGTTCAAGTTGACAAGTTGAAGAGCGAATATGAACAGAAAATTCTGAGTGCCGGTGAAAAGATTGTCGGTACGGAAATTGCCTATTCGGCTCCCGAAAGCTTGCCATACGAAATATCGGTTCCAAAAATAACGGGGGTGGATGCTTTTTCCAGTACCCAATTCAGGGTAATGTATGAGCTGAAAATGAAACTGGACAAGGATACGGTATTGGTTTCTGAATATCAGTCAAAATACACCAAATTCCCCGCTTATTTGACGCTGTATTATAAGCTGCTGGATAATGCTGGAAATGTGATAGACATCGATAAATCTTCCCTTTATTCAGGCAAGGATGGTGATGTGTTGCCAGCCGGCAGTGAATATTCGGTAGAAGAAGCTATCTATTTTTCGGCGGAGGATGAGGAAGATATGGTGAGATTGGAAAAGAATGCCAATTTGGAAAAAATTGTCTTTATCGATTTGCAGGAATATGAAGAACTTAAAGACAAAAAATAAACCGAATATTTTTTGTGAATCTTGGATAAATTGATTATGTAATTAAAAGGTTAAACATTCTTGATTTACATGTGTTTACGATTGTCGGGAGATAATCGTAAGTTTTTTTTCATTAGTGTCCGATAAACATATTCAATAGGCTGATTATCAGTATTGTTTTTATGGATAAGCCTCTTTGTTAAAGTTGCCGCTTAATTTTATGTATATCAATAAGTTATTGAGGGTTTGAAAAGTTTTATCGGACAGCAATAGTTTTTTTTAGCAAAATCCTCCTTGTCCAATGTCAGACAAAGAGGATTTTGTGTTATGATAACTGTTACCGTTATATCCGCATTCATTCAGTTATCACGAAACTCTCTTTTATACCTTCTTTACTATTGGGTGCAATCCAAATGTCGAATTCTCCGGCTTCTACTTTTTTCAGCAAGTCTTTTCCGTAGAATGCCAGTTCTGAAACAGGTAATTTGAACGTAACGGTTTTACTTTCACCTGCTTTTATGCTAATACGTTGGAAGCCTTTCAATTCTTTTATCGGCCGCGCAATGGAACCGACCAAGTCACGTACATATAGTTGTACGATTTCTGTCCCATCGGTATTGCTTGTGTTTTTAATAGTGGCAGTGGCGGTTATTGTGTCATTTATGCCAGCTTCATGGCTGGATAGTCTGAAATCAGAATATTCAAAAGTGCTGTATGAAAGCCCATAGCCGAATACGAACAACGGATCTTTTCCGGAATCCAAGTAAAACGATGTATTGCCCAAAGATGTTTGGGGTGCTTCCAATGGAATGTCTTTTATCAAGGTTATCCAGTCTTGGGCCGGCCGTCCAGTATTGTTGTGGTTATAGTACATCGGGATTTGTCCAACTTCACGTACAAATGTAACTGGTAGTTTCCCGCTCGGATTTTCCTTGCCGTATAATAAATCCATGATAGCCAGTCCGCCCATGGTGCCCGGATGGAAATTGTATAGCACTGCATCTGCATAGGGCAGATCGCGTTCAATGGTTAGCGGACGTCCTGCAATTACAACCATTACGACAGGTTTTCCTGTACTTTTTACGGCTTTGAGCAGTTCTGATTGTGCCCCAATCAGGTTTATATTGGACAGCGAATGGGCTTCACCCGAAAGGATGGCTTCCTCACCCACGAACACAAGTGCGACATCCGACTGCTTTACAGTTGCTTTGACCTTGCTGAAATTTTTGATGTCTGAATCCCTTGAATAGTCCAAACCGGCCTCATAACGGTATTTAATGTGTTTGTACTCATCTGTTTGCAAGGCTCTTAGCGGTGTTACGGTGCGGTTCTTCTCTCCATCGAACGACCATGTACCAAGTTGGTCGTGCGGTGCATGAGCCATTGGGCCTATAATAGCTATGGTCTGTTCTGGTTTTAATGGAAGTATTCCATTGTTTTTCAACAAAATAGCAGATTCAACGGCAGCACGCCGGGCAGCTTGTAAATGCTTGTCTGAATAAATGGTTGTTGCTTTTGTTGTGTCAATATATGGATTATCAAATAATCCGAGGCGGTATTTTATGCGTAGGATATTGCGGACAGCATCGTCAATGACTTGCATGGATACTTTGTTTTCTGCAACCAATCCTTCTATATAATCGATATATGTTTGGCTCACCATTTCCATGTCAACCCCGGCGTTGGCTGAAATGCGTGCGACATCTTTCCTGTCAGCAGCATATCCGTGGGCAATCATTTCGCTCATGGAACACCAATCGGATACGACGAAACCATCGAAATTCCATTCATCGCGCAACACTTTGCGTAGCAGGAAGTCATTGCCAGAGGCCGGAATGCCATCGTTGTCATTGAATGATGTCATTAAGGTGGCGGCTCCGGCCTCAATGGATTTTTGGAAAGGGATCAAGTACACGTTCCGTAACAGACGCTCCGGTATGTTGGTCGAGTTATAGTCCCTGCCACCCTCGGCAGCTCCGTAGCCGACGAAGTGCTTGACGCAGGCGGCAATGGCATTGTTGTCGGATAAGTTGTCTCCTTGGAATCCTCGTACCATTGCGCTTCCAAGTTCTCCGGCCAGATACGGATCTTCACCTAAACTTTCGGCAATGCGTCCCCAGCGGGCATCGCGCGAAATATCAAGCATCGGTGCGAATGTCCATGTTATACCTTGTTCCCGTGCTTCGGTAGCTGCAATGTGCGCACCTGTTTCAACGATTTCCGGATTAAAACTGGCTGCTTGGCCTAATGGGATAGGGAATACGGTTTTATAACCGTGTATGATGTCGCGCCCGATTATGAGTGGAATGCCTAAACGGGATTCCTCCACGGCGGTTTTTTGTATTTCATTGATAATTGTGGGGTCGATGTTGAGCATGGAGCTGATTTCCCCACGGCGTATTTGGGCTTTGACGGAGTCTAATGGCTGGTCGAAATTGAGTTGGTTCATTTGCCCTATTTTTTCGGCCAATGTCATTTTACGCAATAGGTCTTCTACAAAATGCTCTTCTTTTGAATCGGTTGGTGTTGTGCAACTTGTTATGATTGAGGTTGCACAAAAGAGTATTAAAAATTTTGTTTTCATTGCAGGTTATGAATTAGAATTAAGTTGAAGTACAAATTTATTTGTTTTTGGTTGATTATTTCAAGTGGTGTGTTAGAATCTTTGTTGATGCGTGTTTTGAATGGGTTTATAACACAATTTTGCAGGCATATTGTTGTTGCCCGTTATGCAATTGCAGTACGTAAATTCCGGAAAGGCAATCGGGCAATTTGATGGTTTTGTTTGCTGTAATTTGTTCAGCGAACAAGGTTTGTCCGCACAACGAATGGCAGGAAAGCCGGCAGGGACTTTCAATGCCTTTTATTATGATTTCGTTGTTTGCTGCTATGGCGGATATTTTGGGGACTGTTAATGTGTTTGCGTTGTTTGCCGCTTGTCCCGAATAGATGAGCAATTGTGGTTTTTCTGCTTGTTCAGATTCTGCTGAATGGAAATATAATAATCCGCTTCCATCGGTGTTACCGAATCGCAGACGGAATGTAACGGTATTTTTACCGGCGGCTATCTGTTGTTTTGTCCATTCAGTAACATCCCAGTCTATATAACTGTTGAGTTCATTGCCATGAATGGCGTTTTCGCCAATTACCGTAAAATCGTCTGGCTTTGTTTCCCAAGTTAATGCAAAGTATTGTTCTGTATTGCCGGCAATTTCTATGTAGTGTGTTTCTTTTCTTGGCCAGTTCGGATATATGCAGTCATAATAATAGGCGCGTAGTATAATTTGTTCTGCATTGGAATTTATTTCGTCTGTGGTGAATGACAGGAAGGCTTCACGGGTATGCGTGTCTGAATTGCCTTTCACTTCCAAATGATTGTCGGTCGCGTAATCGTTCGTTTTGTTCGCTTGATGTACATATGTATCAAAAAATGGCAGGATGCTTTGGTCACAGATATGGATACAGGTTTCGCCAGATACTTCACCGTTTTCCGTGTTGGCGTTGCTTACGGAAACAGGACGTACTATTGTTGTTTTTGTGTCTGCTTTGACTTGGATTATTTGCGGATTTTCCAAAATGCCATTCAATTGTATTTCTTGTCCATTGACAGAATAAGTCAGATTCCAAGGTGGTACACCCGTGAAAGTGAATATGACGTATGCATCATTTTCTTTGCTTGCAATCAGTTTGCTTTTTTCGCTTATTTTAGCCGTCGCAGCTACGGGCTCGAACAATTTTGCCAATTCTTCCATGCATATTTGTGCCATTTTTTGTTGTATGTATTGTTCTTTGCCGCGCAATGGATGCCAGCCGAAAGTGATTCTGTAAATAGTTTCTGTATCGCAGGAATATTTGATGCTTGGTTGCTGCCCGTCTGGATCCAGCTCTTTGCGTGTGAATCCAATGTTCTCATCCCATTTAATGAGCGGTAACTTCCAGCGTTCAGCCAGTGTACGGATACTTTGGTTGTATGTAGTCCGCGAATCATGCCAGTGTGTGCATAGGAGTATTGTAGCCGGTTTTCCGTTTTCAGTCTGGTAGTATTTGGAGTCCGGGTCGTTTTTCAGGTTGTAACAGTCGGCTTTGTATTTCTTTATCACATAATCGTAAGCCAAGTGGTATTGCTGTATCTCATCATATGTGTAGTCTTCATAATTCTCTTTTATACCGTCTGTGTTGGCAACGTCTTGATTATGGACATGCATAATGATGAATGCGTCTGTGCGTTCGAGTTCTTCAGTAGTGTAAAACGTATTATTGAACATGGCGCTCGCTGTGTGTTTGATAGCATCGCCCGACACGGCTTTGTTCATGGCTTCTGCGTTGAACGCTTCGCATACAAGTTCGAACCAGCCATTTTCAGGCACGGCAAATGATGCGCCGGCAAGCAAGAAATGATGTCTGTATTCTTGTGCATGTGTGAAAAATGTAATGCAGAACAGAAGTCCTGCCAGAATGTTTTTTTTCATATGGGTATTTCTTTAGTGTTTGTCAGCAGAATCGGTTATTTTAATAGTAACGGATGATTGTATGTTTCTTGATGAGGAGGCAATGTGAAGCGTATAGCTGTCTTCTTCTAATTTCCATTTGGAATTTGCTTTATCGTAAAACGCAAATGATTGTACAGGAATTTCCATTTCCACCAATTGCTCTTCATCGGCTTCAAGATGTATTTTCTGGAAACTTTTTAATTCTTTTATTGGCCGGATGACACTTGGTTTCTTCTGGCTCATGTATAATTGCACGGTTTCAGCTCCGGGCCGGTTCCCTGTGTTTTTCAGTGTGAATGAAATTTTTATGGATTCGCCAGCTTGATATTCTTTTTTGTCTGTTTGTGCTTTTCCATATAGGAAAGTAGTGTATGAAAGTCCGTATCCGAATGGGAATTGTGGTTTTATTTTTTTTGTGTCATACCAGCGGTAACCAACAAGAATATCGTCTTTGTAATACTGCGTGTTGTTTATTCCCGGATAAGATTCTTCACCATAATAATGTGCGCTATTGTCTTCCAGTTTGACAGGAATTGAAAACGGCAACTTTCCGGATGGATTGACGTCACCGCATACGACGTTGGCCGTAGCCGTTCCGGCTTGTGAACCTAAGTACCATGATTGTATCAGGCCTTTGATGTCGTCGAGCCACGGCATACTAACTGCATTGCCACTTATAAGTATGATTCCCGTATTTGGATTTACTTGGATGATTTTCTCAATCAATTTGTTTTGTCCAAAAGGTAGATCCATACTCAGGCGGTCGTCTCCTTCACAGTCTTGTGTGTAGTTTTTATTCAGACCACCGAAGAATAGTACAACATCGGCTTCTTTTGCTACTTTCAGGGCTTCTTGTACAAGAGAATCAGCATTTAGGCCAGAAGGAAGTTCGTTGCTGTAGTTTGGTTCTCCCGATGCATAGCCCAATGTGAAAATAATGTGTTCTTTACCGTATTTTTCCTGCATACCTTGTAAAGGCGAAATTTCCTTTTGTGGTTTCAATTCGGAAGAACCTCCTCCAAGGCTTAGCTTTTTTATGGCATTTTCGCCTATGATGGCTATTTTCTGGTAACGTTCTTTTTCTATGGGGAAAAAGTTGTTGTCGTTTTTTAGTAAAACGATGCCTTCCTCGGCTACCTGGCGGGCTATTGCCGTATGTTCAGGAGTTAATTTGCAGCCGTATGGGCGGTTCCTGTCCATATTTGTGCGGTAACATAAGCGTAATACTCGTCGTACTTTTTCGTCTAATAATGATTCTGGTAACTCTCCGTTTCTGATTTTTTCCAGGAAAGGTTGTGCCAGATAATAGTTGTCGTATGCAGAACTTAGTCCCCAAGTCAACCCATTGGTCCAAGAACCCATTTCGAGGTCAAGGCCGTTGCGTGCTGCTTCTTCCGTATCGTGTGCGGATCCCCAGTCGGTCATCATGACGCCGTCGAAGCCCCAGTCTTTTTTTAGTATCTGGTTCACGAGTATTTCGTTATGTGTGCAATATTGTCCCCTGAATTTGTTGTATGAACCCATGACAGCCCATACACCGCCTTCTTGCACGGCTGCTTTGAACGCAGGAAGGTAGATTTCATGCAAAGCGCGGTCGCTCACCTCAACGTTGATTTTGTCGCGGTTTTTTTCTTGATTGTTCAGGGCAAAATGCTTGACACAAGCAGCAACTCCATTTTGTTGCATTCCTTTGATGTATGGAACAACCATTCGGGATGACAAGTATGGATCTTCTCCCATATATTCAAAATTGCGGCCACTCAACGGTGTCCGATAGATATTTACTCCAGGTCCGAGTATGACATCTTTCTTGCGGAATCTGGCTTCTTGGCCGATTGCATTCCCATATTGAAAAGCCAGCTCCGGATTGAAAGTAGCTGCCAGGCATGTGAGTGCGGGATAGGCTGTGCATGAGTCATTTGTCCATCCAGCGTGATCCCATGTATCCCAGACAAATTCCATGCGTACACCGTGCGGCCCATCACTGAGCCATAATTCCGGTATTCCCAAACGAGGGCATCCCGGGCTGCTGAATTTTGACTGTGCATGGATCATTGCGATTTTTTCCTGCAAGGTCATGCGCGATAAAGCATCTTCGATGCGTGCCTCCATTGGTTGGCTGTCATCCAGATAGATCGGAACGTGTGTCTGTGCTTCTAACTGGGGTACTGCAACCAGTATGAGAACTAAGATAATGCTTTTTTTGAAAGAAAAATGCTTCATATCGTTTTTTTTGTAATATCTGATTGAAAATGTGGCTTGTTACTTTCTTATATGAAATATTGCCCTTCTTCACGCAAGCGTTTTCGTAAGAAGTCGGTGTCTATGTTGTGCACATCGTTTTTCGCCTGTTTTATGGCAATTGCAGCAGCTGTTCCAGCTGCTTCCCCTGTAACCAATGCAGGTGGCATGACGCGCAAGCTACCGAGCGCTTCTTCATCGGCAGAAATACAACGGCCGGCTGTCAGCAGGTTTTTGATACCTTTGGGTGTCAAAATGCGATAGGGGATTCCATGCGATTCGCCGCGTCCGTAGTGTTTGGCTTCATACCCGCTTGTATGTACATCGACAAAATAACAGTTGCGTCCGATTTCATCGTTGAAACTTTTACGTTCTAACCAGTCTTGAATAGTGAATATGTAGTCTCCTTCAATGCGCCGGCTTTCGCGTACGCCGAGCAAACTTGCCGTTTTTACGATAAATGCGTTACCATACACCTGTGGCTGATAGTCTTTCAGCATACGGAGGTATTCCGCTGCGACTTTCCTGCCTTGTATCATGGCTTCAGATATTTGCCAAGGATCTGTCGTGTCTTTCATATCAATGTGTCCCGCATTGAATTGCACGACACCAGGCCCGATAAGATTGTTGCAGCTATGCTGGTCTATCAGCGGATATTTGCCGGATTTGAGTGCATCATGGATGGGGCTGTTTTTGTTTTCCCAGTATAGGTTGGGGCTTGTGTTGTAGCCGTATGAATCGACATTGGCAACGGAAAAACATAATGTGGATTTCTGGACCTTGTCGTCAGCATTGCCCATAAAGTAGTTGGCACCGGCCCATACAGCAAGGTCTCCATCTCCGGTACAATCTATGAATACTTTGGCCTTGAATGCGGACAACCCCTTTTTGTTGGCTACGATGATGGCATCAATCGTGTCGTTTGATGCCATCTCAACTGCGGCCAGACGTGAAAAGAACAGTATCTTTGCTCCGGATGCACTTACCATCTCGTCGTAAACGGACATGAGTTGTTCTGGATTTATAGAAACCCAGTCCAATTTGTTTTCTGGTTCATGGGGCACGCCTTTTTTTGCCGCGCGGAATACCTTCTCCGCTAATCCGCGATATATGATTTTTTCACCATCGGAAAACGGGCACCATGCAGGAATCATTCCTGTTGTTCCCATTCCTCCTAATTGCCCCGTAGCCTCAATGAGCAAGGTCTTAGCTCCTTCGCGTGCTGCAGCAATGGCAGCCGTACAGCCGGCTGGCCCTCCGCCCACAACAATGACATCCCATTGGTCGTTTATTTGTATTTTCTTGTTTTTTAACGACATCTGTTCTCTTGTCATTTTTTTATCTTGTGAACTTAGCAATGCAGGAACTGCTGAAGCTGCTATAAGCATTCCGCTTTTTTTTAGGAAATCCCTTCTGGTAATTTTTGTTTGTCCCATATTTCAATTTTTTATGGTTTGAAATTATTCTTTCATGTCTTTGCATGTCAGAATGTTCGGATAATTCACAAAACGTACAAAATCTTCGCTTGCTGGATGTCCTGGAACTGGGATAAAATAATGCTTTTCTTGATTCCATGCATTTTTTTCGAAGAGTATGTACGATAGCTTGTATTGTGAAATAACTGGATAAAGGTATTCAGAAAAGAAATTGGATATTTTTATGCCTTCCATTCCTGTGCTGGTAATAGCCGGTATTTTGTCGTTCTTTTCAGCAAAATGGGTGATTATGCTTATGTCCCGGTTCAGTTCCCGAATAAAATCCTGTTCGTTTAAATCGCCATTTTGTAACCAATGTGAATTTAAGCCGATAATGTCAACATAGTCGTTTCCTGGATAGTAGCTTTCGAACGTATTTATGTTTTTATCGCCGTAAACGGAATAAGCATACAATATATGATGTATTCCTTTTTCATTGCGCAAATAATTGATTGTCATCTTCCATAGTTCTTTGAAATCATCAGCTGTACATGATTTTGTGTTCCACCAGAGGGCATTTTTTGCATTGTGCCCATGGAACGGTTGGAATATGACAGGTATCGGTCTTCCTTTCTCGTCGGTCAGCTGGTTGAAAAAGTTTACAACCTTGTCTAATGAAGTTAAGAATTGTTTCTGAATAGCTTCGTTTTCAAGAATCTGTTTCACAGCGTCTTTGGAAAGTTTTTCATTTGAGTTCCTGCCGGTAACAGGATTACCGGCAGGCCAAATGAAAGTGGATATACCTCCCCATTGTTCAACTATGCGCACATAGGAAATGATTGTTGCGAAAGGAATTGAATCTTGGTTCTTTAATTCTTTGTTTTCAATATTGCCTATGTTCCATCCAAAAACAGCCGGATAATCTCCGCAAACGGATTTGACATCGGAACGCCCTTCTTCCAAAAACCAGTTGTTGCCATATGCCAATGCGTCCTGATGGCCGAGCATAATACCTATTTTTTGTTTTTCTTTCAGTTCGCGATATAACCGGACAGTTTCAGCTGTTGCTTTTTTGTCACATAATGACAAGGCTTCGTTTCCCATTTGCTGGCTTTGGTTGCAGGCGGTGGTCAGTGTCACAACCAGGAAAAGCAATATTCTTGTCGCGAGATTTCTCATTTTATCTATTTCTTCGTTGAATAATGTGTGCTATTTTGAAAACTAAATTTTAGCAAGATTTAATTCAGGTAATGTTCGCTGCCTACCCATCCTGGACTCTGTGTCAATACGCCACCAGAAAGGTCTATTTGTGTTTGTGGAATAGGCAGGAATCCTCCTGTTTCAGGACGGAAAACAATTGATTTCTTTTCTGCGTTGGGTTGGCCGCGCCGGTTGTAGGTAACAATGTCGGTTTGGTTGATGGTAATCAAATCTTCGTCATGCCAGCGGAGTAGGTCGTGATAGCGTACGCCTTCAAATGCGAGTTCAAAACGACGTTCAGCCTTGATGTTTTCCAACGTAACGGGTACGGATGGCAATCCAACGCGGTTTCTTACCTTGTCAAGGTATTGTTGTGCGTTTGGTGCTCCGAGTTCGGCAGCCATGAGCAGCACATCGGCAAAGCGGATAATAATCAGATCTTGGATGTTGTCCCGCATGTAATCCGTTCCTGCCATGCTGTACAATTCATAACTGAAATTGTGGACGGCGGTTTTTGTTTCATCAGTCCATACATTTACGGGTGTGTATTTTTTTTGCCAGAAACATGTGTTGTCTTCTTGGTTACCGCCTCCGTAGTCGAATTCTGCTATCTCATCCGTGTTTCTTACATCAAGGATTGATGCATCCCGGCGCAGGTCGTTGCTGTCCCATTCTTCCCATATCTTGGGATTGACCGTTCCCATACCCCAACCTTGGCCAAAGGGAAATGTTTTTGTATAATCTTGTTCGCGGAAACCTGAATAAAGGCATATTTGGTTGCTTTTTTGATGAGGTGATTCCCAGTCATTCGCAAGAGCTGAATATTTAATGGAAAATACGGTCTCCATATTTCCATCACCAGCCCATTCAAGATTATTGTCCATGACGTATTTGTAGTCCTTAACATAGGAGTAGGCCCATAAATTGCGGAAATCGGGCAGTAAATCGTGACCGCTGTTTTCAATACAGTCCACGAGCCATGCATTTACTTGGTCTTTAGTAATTTCTTCACCGTTGACCAGCGGTAACGTTTCCTTTTCATAATATCCGGTATAGAATAGGAACACACGTGCCATCAAAGCTTCTGCTGCCCATTTGGTAGCTCGTCCAAGATCATTGGCGCGATCTATGTCCTGAAACTTGACATTGGGCAATAGTTCGATGGAAGTTTTCAAGTCAGTAGCTATTTGTGCATATAATTCATTGGCCGGAGTTTTGGGAATATTGACGGGTTCAGGCTTTGTTACCAAAGGCACTTCGCCGAAGAGACGTACTAGGTCAAAGTAGAAATAGGCACGTAAGAAGTGTACTTCGCCCGTGACTTTTTCGCGCAACCCTTCGGTTTCCCATTCTACTAAGTCGAGGTTGTCAATGAGGTAGTTGCTGCGGAACACGCCGAAGTAGTGCGCCCGCCACGAATTGTTGAAGGTGTCGTCGCCGTCTTTCAGGAACTGGTCCATGGCTTTGCAACTGCGGTCGTCTGGGCCTCCTCCACCCAAACGGTCGTCAGACATTAGTTCGGATGTGAAGAACACGCTGCCCAGAGGTTCGGGGCGTCCAATGATGGAGTATACACCCGTGAGCAGTTGCATGGCGTCGTTTTCCGTGCGTGGGAAGTTGCTAGAGTCTTTCTTGGTCTTGTTACTTGCATCGAGGAAGTCTTCACAACTGGTGAGCAGGCAGATACCTGTCAGGAAAAGCAATATTTTTTTCATATACAAAATGTTTTATAGAATGGTTAAAATATCATCATAGTTAAAATTTAATGTTGAGTCCCACCATGTAGGTACGTGCACCAGGATAGTATCCCAAGTCTATGCCAGAGGTCCAGTTGTCGCCTCCGCCGTAACCCACTTCGGGATCCATGCCTGAGTATTTGGTGAAGGTGAACAGGTTTTGCACGCTGCCGTACAGGCGAAGTTGCGAGATAAACTTGGATTCGAACAACTTTCGGAAATCATAGCCTAGTGTCACGTTGCTGATGCGGAAGTAGTCGCCGTCCTCAATGTAGAGATCGGACACGTAGCCATAGTTGATGCTGCTTCCGTTTATGGACGGCAGGCGGTTGGACGTACCTTCGCCATGCCAACGTCCTAAAATTTCAGTAGTGTAGTTGTCAAACGTGGTGTTCGTGTTGTTGCGGTACGATTTGGCAATCTGGTTTCCTGCTACGCCGTAACCTGTAACGGAAAAGTCGATACCTTTGTAAGCTAATGTGAGTGTCACGCCATAGGTTACGTCTGGGTGCGGATTGCCGATAAAGGTCTTGTCATCATCGCTAATGATGCCATCGTTGTTGTAGTCAACAAACCGCACATCACCTGGTTGTGCATTGGGTTGTATCTTGTTTGTCTCACCGGTTTCAGGGTTGGTCCACGTATAGTTGTCTATTTTTTCCTGGTTTTGGAAAATACCGTTGGTTTTATAGCCGTGGAAGAAACCTAAAGGTTGTCCTACTTCAGCGCGTGCTAGGTAAGTGGTATTATGTGACAGTATGCCCGCCGTGCCGTTGATGAAACCTTCATCATTGTCTATGCTGATGACTTCGTTGCGGTTGAATGACATGTTGCCACGGACGCCATAGCTGAAATCGCCAATGTGGTCGTTCCAGTCAAGTGATATTTCCACTCCGGTGTTCTTGATGTCGCCGCCATTAATATAGGGAGCGCCTGTACCCCAGATGCCCAATGCAGTGGGTTGTACCAGCCAGTCGAGTGTCATTTTACGGTACCAGTCGAACGAGAAGCCTAACCTGCTTTGCAGGAAGCGGCTGTCCAGTCCTATATCGGTTTGCCGTGAGGTTTCCCACGTGAGATCAGGGTTGGCTATTTTGTCAGGATATGCACCAATGCTGTACACCGACTTGTCATCGCCGAAGTAGTAGATACCTACATTGCTCGGGCTGCCGATAGCGATAGTGGCGAGGTAAGCCAAGCGAGTGATGTCGGCATTACCGTTCTCTCCCCAGCTAGCACGCAGTTTCAACTGGTCAATGCCTCGTATATTATCCTTGAAGAAATTTTCTTCGCTGATATTCCAACCGGCTGATACGGAAGGAAAATAGCCCCAGCGGTGGCCGCGTGCGAAGTTGGACGACCCGTCGGCACGCATGGTAACACTGGCCATGTACTTGCCTGCGTAGTCGTAGTTGATACGGGCGAAGAAAGAAGCAATGCCTCCATCGTCCCATGGTGTTCCTGTCAGGGTAGTAGTGCCGCTGGCGATAGTTTTTACGTTACTCAGGTAGGCGTATTCGAAGGAGTTAAATTCTGAACCCTTGTTAGAGCCGTTGAGGTTTTCTCCGTAGCCCCAGCGTTCGAGCGAGTTACCCACTAAGGTGGTGAATTTGTGTCCGGAACCTATTTCGAAGTCATAGGTGATAGTATTGTCCCAGCTCCATTGTAAACCGTTCCATGAACCTTGGCTCACTTTGTCCAATTCAGAAAAATCCACCGAGTTTAGTTCGTAGGCGGGTACATATTCACGGCTGGTGCCACCGTTGTAGGCGAAACCAAAAGTGGAGCGGTATTTCAGGCCTTTGATAGGTTCAAATACCAGATACAGGCTACCTCGAGTGGAGTAGTTCTTGCTGTTCACGCGTGAGCGTAGATAGTCCATTTCTGCCAGCGGGTTGGTGGCTGTGTAGTCCAGTCCTTCGAGAGGGCGGTGGTAATCGCCCGTTTTGGGGTCGTACACAGGTAATAGCGGGTTACCGCCCAAGGCGTTGCGCACATCGTTCCAATAGATGTTGCCCGTGCCCATACCTAGCCCGGAACTGTTCACGTAGCCGGCGGTGAGTGTTTGGCCGATGGTGAGAATGTTACGTTGGTTATTGCGTATTACATTGTGCTCGGAGTTGATGCGCAGCGTGTAGCGTTCGTATTTTGAATCCACTTCCGGATTTTTCAAACCGATAATAGGTGCTTGTGAGGTGTAGGAGAAGCCCAGCGAGTAGGTAGATACGTCACTCCCGCTTGTTACGTTGATGGCATGGCTTTGCTGTGGAGCATTTTTTAGCGTCATTTCCTGAAGCCAGTTGGTGCCGGTAAAGGTGCCATTATCCACACCTTCAAGTATGTAACCTGGTATGCGATCAACGAAATATTGGCGGTTGTAGCCTGCTTCGTTCAAAATCTCGAGGTATTGTTTTGCGTTCAGGGGGGTAACGGTTTTAGCTATATTCTGCCAGCCTATGTAACCGTCGTACTCCACGGTAGCTTTCCCTTTCTTGCCTTGTTTGGTGGTGACGAGGATTACTCCGTTGGCGGCGCGTGCTCCGTAGATGGCTGCTGAGGCTGCGTCCTTGAGTACATCGACCGATTCGATATCAGATGGGTTGAGCATGCCGATGTCGCCGTTGGGTACACCATCTATAATATAAAGCGGATCAGAGTCACCAATAGTTCCAAGGCCGCGTATGGTAACTTTGAATCCATCTCCAGGTTTACCGCTTTGTTTTGTGATATTGACACCCGGTGTCTGGCTTTGTAAAGCCCCAAGTGTGTTTATCGTGTTCAATTTGGAAATGTCATCGCCTTTCACTTGTACAGTTGCACCGGTAATTAGCTTCTTTTGTTGTACGCCGTAACCTATGGCAACAAATTCGTCAAGCATGTTGACCGTTTCTTGTAATTCAATAGAAAAGAATGTTTTGCCTTTTACTTGTACAGTCATTGTTTCATAGCCCAAATATGAAATTTCCAAGGTCGCATTTGGAGAAACCGCCAATGTGAACTGGCCATCTATGTCTGTTATTGTTCCATTGCCGGTTCCTTTTTCAAGAATGGTGGCTCCTACTAAAGGTTCGCCTGATGAAACAACGACACCTGAAATATTTTTAGACTGGGCAAATGCGGTACTACCGCAAATCATGAACGACAAGACAAGAAGGAAATTCTTGATGCTGTTTTTTGTTCGTTTTGGAATAGAAATCTTTTTTTCCATGATTAGAAATAAAAATTGTGTAGTAATTATGTTTGATTTTAGTTCCTTTATATGTTTGAAAAATTATGTGTCAAAGATAGTTTGTCGTTTTCATTATAGTTTGCACATATAAGTATTAGTATTTTCGTATAAGCATAGTAGTTTGTAAAAATGTAGCAAAGAATTAAAGATATGTCGCTGTTTTTTTGTTCTCGTTATATTTAATGAAAAAACATTACATTTGTCGTTGAAATCTTTGGATAGATTTTTCCAAGTATTACTTAGTTTTATGAGACAAAAGAAGAAAGTACTCAGTATTTTGTTATTGTGTGTGTCAATGTTTCCAGTTTTAGCTAATACAGATAAATTGTATGGTATGCGGGAAGGATTGTCTAACAGTCATGTCAATAATATTTATCAAGACAGGAATGGCCTTATTTGGATTTGTACGGATAATGGTCTCAATAGTTTTGATGGCTTGGAATTTAAGACATATTACCATATACAAGATGATACAACATCGCTTGGAAATAATTCTGTACTTTCCATATATGATGACAGTAGGGGTAACTTGTGGGTGGGAACGACTGGTGGGCTTGAGTTATTCGATCGGGAGACTGAACGCTTTTCTACAGTACAATTTTCCTATCCTTACATAACAGATTTCAGTTATGTGAGTTGCATTATTGAAGACCGTAAGGGAAATATTTGGTTGTCAACTAGCAGGGCTGGAGTAATTTGCCTGAAAAATGGTAAAAATCCTATTTATTATTTGACAACTAACAGCAATATATGCAGCGATAAAATCAATACCATATATGAGGATGGGTTTGGGAATATATGGATAGGTTCGCAGGACAATGGCATTAGTGTGCTGAACGTTGATAACCACACTCTGGTGAATTATGCGCATGATCCAGCGGATGTTAATTCATTGTCAAGTAATAAGGTCTTTTCTATCATGGAGTTGCCAGATGGCAATATGCTGATAGGGATGATAGATGGCGGAGTGGATTTGTTCGATTATGCTTCAAAGAAAATAATCAGGAATTATATTCCTTCGGTTGATGGTATCTTTACTATAAAAAGAAGTCCGGGGAATGCTGTTTGGATCGGGACGGATGGATATGGGTTGAAAAAGTTTGATTATGTGACAAAGATAGTCAGTACTTATGAATCAGATTTGACATCAATTGATATGAACAGTGCAAAAGTCCATGGAATAATTGAAGATGTGCAAGGAAATTTGTGGGTTGCGCTGTATCAGAAAGGAATTATGATGATACCTCAGCAAAAAAGGATTTTTCACAATTGGGGATTCAACTTTTTTCATCCGGAACTGAATATAGGAACAAAATGCGTGTTGAGTATCATGGAAGATTCTTCTAATCGTTTATGGATTGGTACGGATGGGGATGGTATATATCGTTTGAATGCTGGCAGGGAAGTGGATCGGCATTATAAGTCAGATAAACTTCCAGCCAATGTTGTATTGACAATTTTTGAAGATAGCCAGAAACGGATATGGTTGGGGACTTATTTGCATGGTTTGTTTTTGTATGATGAAGGTACTGACAGTTTTCATAAAATAAGATTGCGGGTAAAGGGAAAAGATGTACAAGATATTTATACGATAAAAGAAAATTCCGATGGAACATTGTGGATTGGGACTAATGAAAATGGTTTATGCTTGTACAATCATGAAACACAAAAGGTTAAATGTTATACTTATGACATGCTTCGAAGCGGTAGCCAGATTTCGAGTAATTCCATTCACACGGTCCTTTTTGGACAGGACAGTCTAGTTTGGATAGGGACAAGCAGTGCGGGGCTAAGTTGTTATGACCAGAGAACCAATGTGTTTTATGACTATGACGTGGAGAACGGGAAACTGAAAAACAACAATGTCTATGCTGTGGCACAAGACTCTCTTGGCAATATTTGGGTTGGAACCAAAGGCGGATTGCATTATCTGGATTTGGTTAAAGATACGACAATTTTGTACACAGAAGCCGATGGCTTGTCGAATGCTTCCATTGCAGGGATAGAAATTGATACAAACCATAATTTATGGATAAGCACCTCACTTGGCCTTTCTTTTTATGATACGGGAGCACAAACGTTTTCCAATTATTATATATCCGATGGTTTGCTGAATAATGAATTTCGACGTGGTGCACATTTCCAGTCGGAAGCGGGGGAACTGTTTTTTGGCGGTATAGATGGATTGACCGCTTTTTATCCTTTTACATCCCATGCAGAACATGCCGTCAGGAATCTTATGTTCACAAACTTGTACTTATATAATGAAAAGGTGGAAATTGGGAATGGCAGTGATGATGGGACAATACTTCAGCGTAATATAAACGTAACTGATCAGATTGAGATAGGGTATGATATCAGGAGTTTTTCCATAGGATTTGCTGCTTTGGAATATAATGCTCCTGATAAAGTGATTTACCAAGTAAAGATGGATAATTTTGATACGGAATGGCGTACTTTGCCCGCAGGTAGCCGTTTGGCAACTTATACCAACCTGAATCATGGGGCTTATACTTTTATGGTACGGGCTTTCTTGCCAGATACAAAACCGGTTGAACGGAGCTTGTCTATTGTTATTACTCCTCCATTGTGGCTTACGTGGTGGGCCAAATCATTTTATATCGTGTGTGTTCTTGCTGCCTTATTTTTGTTTTTTTACATGATGGAAAAACGTGTCCGGCGCAAGAAAGAGGCCATACAAAAAGAAAATGATAATTTGATTATGCAATCCAAACTCCAGTTTTTGACGGATATTTCGCATGAAATACGCACGCCGCTTACTTTGATACTGGCACCAGTGGAACATTTGATTAAGGATACCCCTGACGGACAACTGAAAAATACGTATAAACTGATCAATCAGAATGGCCAGCGCATATTGCGGCTGATAAATCAGGTTATGGAAATGCGTAAGCTTGATCGCGGGCAAGTGCGGCTTTCGGCGGTACAAACCGATGTGGAACAATTTGTCAGGGATGTGGCTTCTGCTTTCGAAAACATTGCGGCAGAAAAGAAAATCAGTTTTGAACTTCAGTTTGAACCGGATTTGCCGGTTGTATGGATTGATCAGGAAAAATTGGACAAAGTGATTTTCAATGTCCTTTCCAATGCGTTCAAATATACTCCGGAAGGGGGAAACATCACAATGTGGGCAGGACGTGATGGCAATTTCCTGAAAATACGTATTGCCGATTCGGGCGAAGGTATTCCTGCTGAACAGCGCGAACTGATATTCAACCGCTTTTATCAGGTTCCGACAATGCATAATCACAATAAGGTGGGTACTGGCATAGGTTTGCATTTGTCCCGTAGCCTTATGGAGATTCATCATGGGCATATCTATGTAGAGGATTCTCCGGTGGGTGCAGTATTCGCTATAACTTTGCCGCTTGGCAATGATTATCTGAAAAAAGAGGAAATGCAGGTGGAGCCGTCGGAGAAAAGCCTTGCAACTTTGGTACAGCCTGCTTTGTCGGATTTCGTGGAAGAGGTTGCAGAAGATGCCCCGCAAGGTACGACAAGTGTTTTCAAGTACAAATTATTGGTTGTTGAAGATGATAAGGACATACGCAAATATTTGAAGGAAATATTTGGCCGTAATTACCGGATTATTGAAGCGGCAGATGGGTTACGCGGGCTGGAACTTGTTATGGGAGAGTTGCCTGATTGTGTGATTACGGATGTCATGATGCCTGAAATGGATGGCATCGAATTGTGCAAGAAAATCAAGTCGAATGACAAGACTTGTCATATCCCAGTCATTATGCTTACAGCAAAAACAGCCGTCGAACAGCGTATTGAAGGTTTGGAGGTCGGTGCGGATTCTTATATCCCGAAACCTTTCAATGTGGAACATTTGAGGACCCGGGTACGTAAGTTAATAGAATTGCGCCGTACAATAAAGGAAAAATATGAAGGAAAACATGAATTGCACAAAGAAGATATTAAAATCAAATCGGTGGATGAAAAGCTTCTTGAAAAATTGGAGCAAATTGTGAAAGAACAAATTTCTGATCCAGATTTGTCGGTGGAAACCATTAGCCGGCAAATTGGTGTCAGTCGTTCACAATTACAACGCAAGTTGAAGCAACTCACGAATCAGAATCCGAGCGATTATTTGAAAACATCCCGTCTGCGTTATGCGGCACTTTTGCTTACGACAAAAAATCTTTCCATTTCAGAGGTGACATACGAAGCCGGTTTTTCCTCACTTTCGCATTTTTCGAATAGTTTCCGTGAGTTTTATGGCATGTCGCCAAGCCGTTATGTGGAATTAAACCGCGGTGGTGCAGATGAACAGAACGAGATGGATGAAGAAAAGCATGGTGCAGATTGAAAAAATGGCATGTTTGCATGTGTTTTTGTCCAAGGAAAGCCTTTCCACATAAATTGAAATCTGTGCTACATATTTGAAACGGCCATGTTTGTTTTAGTGTATATCTTTGCACTGTATAATTATAATAGATAAAATCATGAAAAAAGTACGATTGTTTTTATTAAGCATGCCTTTATGTTTGCTGATTTCATGTGGCAGCACGAATGAATTGGTGTTTGAGGACAATTTTGATGGAATTGGTATTCCTGACACATCCCGTTGGAATTATGAAGAAGGTTATTTGCGTAATGGTGAATTGCAGTATTATACGGTTGCCCGTCCAGAAAATTGTTATCAGAAGGATGGTTGCCTGCATATTGTGGCGCGCAATGATAGTGCATGGATAGAGAACGGCCGTTTTTGCAAACCTTGGGAAAATACGACCGATACGTTACGCCGTGCCGGAATGGCACCTGTAACGTCTGCCAGTATTACTACGCGAGGTATTGCCGAGTGGAAGTATTGTCGGATAGAAGTACGGGCAAAATTGCCTGATTGTCTGGGTACTTGGCCTGCTATTTGGATGATGCCGGCTGAAGACCATTACGGCACATGGCCCAAAAGTGGTGAGATAGATATTATGGAAAATGTGGGTTATGATTTGGGTAAAGTTCATTATGCTATCCATACCGAAAAATACAACCACATGAAAAACAATCAGAGGCGGCATACGGTCGATTGCCCAACGGTTGCTTCGGATTTCCATATTTATGGATTTGAGTGGCGTGCAGACAAACTTACGTGGTATCTTGATGGTGTTGAAAAGTATTCCGTAACAAAAGAAGAAACCGATTGGGAGGCTTGGCCATTCGACCGGCCTTTTTACTTGATACTTAATTTTGCATTTGGAGGAGGTTGGGGAGGAAACCAAGGAGTAGATCTAGGTTGCTTGCCGCAAGAGTATATCATTGATTACGTACGGGTTTATCGTTGAAAATGATAATTAGAGTGTACTTTCGTCTACTTTTCTAAATTGATAAATGGCATTTTCTGTGATAAGTGTAGAAGATTTTTTGTCGGATATTTGTATGATGATTGTTAGGGAGATTTAGTTTGTTTGGGAAAATCTATTTCCCCAAATATAGGTTTGTTATGCAATGTTTTGCATAGTATAAATAAAATGGCTACTTATAGTAAGCAAGAGATATGAAAAATAAATTGATTATAGTTCTATTTCTGATCTCTATACGAACTTGGGGTATGGAAGTTTTGGTAGAGGCAGAGAACTTTCATGATAAAGGTGGTTGGGTTGTTGACCAGCAATTTATGGATCAGATGGGGTCGCCATATTTAATGGCTCATGGTTTGGGGAAGCCAGTGGCCGATGCAAGTACAACGGTTGTGTTTGATGAGGCAGGAGTTTATTATGTGTTTGTACGTACTTATAATTGGACAGCTCCTTGGTATACTGGTGTCGGGCCTGGTGCTTTCTATTTGAAAGTAAATGGGAAAAAGATTTCTGGAACATTGGGAGATACAGGTGATGCGTGGCAGTGGCAACCGGCTGGGAAAGTGAAATTGAAAGCAGGGGAAGTCGTGTTGAGCCTACATGATCTGAGTGGGTTTAATGGACGGTGTGATGCTGTTTATTTTACAACAGATACGACATGTTTGCCACCGGCCGGAGGAGAAGATTTAGAAAAATTCCGTCGTAATTTGTTGAATCCGCATGGACAAATAAACATGGCCGAAGGTTATGATTTAGTTGTGGCAGGAGGTGGTATTGCCGGTATTAGTGCGGCTATTTCAGCAGCCCGTCTTGGTTGTAAGGTCGCCTTGATAAACGATCGCCCTGTTTTGGGAGGCTGCAATAGTTCCGAAATTAGGGTACATCTCGGTGGGCGTATAGAAATAGGTAAATATCCGCAGTTGGGTAATTTGATAAAGGAAATAGGCCCGGAAAGGGAAGGGAATGCCAAACCGGCCGATTATTATGAGGATGCAAAGAAAATGGAAGCAGTGCTATCAGAGGAAAATATTGATTTATATCTGAATTATCGTGTGATAGGTGTGGATATGGAAGGTCGGCGTATCGGAAGTCTTCTTGCAAAACACATTGAGACGGGTCAAGAAGTACGTTTCTCAGGACGTTGTTTTGCTGATTGTACGGGTGATGGTACGGTAGGTTATTTGGCTGGAGCTGATTATCGTATGGGTCGCGAATCGCGTGATGAATTTGGCGAGGTAGCCGCTCCAGAAGTGCCGGATAGCATGACGATGGGCGCATCCGTACAATGGTATTCGGTGGAAACCAAACAACCGGTTTCTTTCCCTGAATTTAGCTATGGGCTGGATTTTAATGAAATGAATTGCCAATTCGTTACTATGGGAGAGTGGACATGGGAAACAGGAATGGATTATGATCAGATTACTGATTCCGAGCGCATACGTGATTATGGACTGATGGTTGTGTTTTCAAATTGGAGTTTCTTGAAAAACGGTATGAAGGATAAATCCTATGCCAAGAGGCGTCTTGAATGGGTCGCTTATGTGGCAGGCAAACGGGAATCACGCCGCCTGATGGGTGATTATATATTGAAACAGGATGATTTGTGCAAGAATGTTTTTCATGAAGATGCCTCGTTTACAACCACATGGACAATTGATTTGCATTATCCGGATTCACTTAATTCCGTCTATTTTCCAAGTGGAGAATTTATTTCGGAGGCAAGGCATATTCCAATCTATCCTTATGCGGTGCCTTATCGTTGCTTGTATTCACGTAATACGGATAATTTGTTTATGGCGGGGCGCAATATAAGTGTGACACATGTGGCATTGGGTACAGTGCGCGTCATGCGTACCACGGGTATGATGGGCGAGGTCGTTGGTATGGCGGCATCGCTTTGTAAAAAATATGATGCGACGCCTCGGCAAGTGTATCAATCTTATTTGAATGAACTGGAAACCTTGATGAAGAAAGGAGTTGGGCAAGCAGATCTTCCCAATAACCAGCGATATAACGAAGGAGGAACTTTGTCAGAACCTCCGATCTTTGAATGGACGTCATATTAGGAAAAAACAGCTTTTTACAAGCTGTTTTTTTATTTGTGTGCGTGTTTGCAACATAAGTCTAAGTTTTTGCTACATTTTCGCAATACTGAACGCAAAATTTCAAATAATGTCGTGTTTGTTGTAAATGCCCAGCAGGAATTAGATTTACATTTGCAATGTTGAAAATGTTTATATGAAATAAATACGAACTATATTTTAATCTGTCATATTTAAAAATTAAATTATCAGTTATGAAAAAAAAGATTATTTCGATTTTGGGTGTTCTTGTAATGGCTGTGGTAGCGGTGGCTCAGATACCAACTTCATTTCAATATCAGGCACTGATGCGGAATGACGATGGTACGGTTGCCTCTAATGAGCCGTTTGAAATAAAAATAAGACTGCACCAGGGTACGGCCGATGGCACGGTGGTGTATGAAGAAGAACATATAACTTCGAGTAACGCAGCTGGCATCGTTACTTTGAAAGTAGGTGAGGGGGTAAATTCATCACGCATGACTTTATTTACAGACATAGATTGGAGTGCCGATGATTATTATTTTGAAACCCAAATTGATCGTGGAAACGGTTTTGTAAGCATAGGAACCCAGCAACTGTTGAGCGTTCCTTATGCCAAATGTGCTGTAAGTGCGGATAATGTGCATGTGAATTCTCCTGATGGAAGATTGTGGCGGATCAAAGTTGGTAATGATGGTACCATTTCGGCGGAAGTTGTAACGGAATAAAACAGGGATATATGAAAAAAACAGCGTTTGTATTTTTTCTGTCGATTTTGGGTGGTGTGGCCACAGCGCAATCGGTGGTAGCAGTTGCAGGCGGTAGTACGGATATGATGACATGGACATTGGGCGAAGTTTTTACTGAGTCGGTTTTACGTTCCAATGTCGTCCGTTTCTCGCAAGGTTTTAATCAACCGTTTACCATTCCAGCTACGGGCATCCTTAATGTCAGTGCGGATGAATTGGCATTCAGTGCTTGGCCGAATCCAGTAATTGATGAGTTGAAAATTTCGGTAGCCGGAACGGACATTGATGCAACATGGCGTTTGTATGACTTGCAAGGCCGTTTGCTTCATTCGGGCATGTTGGCGGATGGCCATTCTGCTATAATCAGTTTTTCTGGCAAAGCGGCCGGAGAATATGTATTGAAAATTGAAAATGCGGTGGGCAACCGTTCTGTGTTGGTTTTAAAAAAATGAGATTCAAATGAAGAAACTTTATCTATTAATTATAGCGGCAGTTTTGTTACCACGGATTGGCTTGTTTGCTCGGAATGTAATTGGCATACCTTATCAGACAGTTGTGCGCGACTCTCAGGGCAACCCTATGCCGAACGAAGAATTGACAATCCGGTTTTATATTCAAAGGATTTTGTCAACCAAGGACGATGCTGTTCCAGCAACGCTTTATAGTGAAACGCATACCGTAATGACAGATGCCAATGGCATGGTTTGTTTGCAGGTCGGTACAGGTACGCCTCTTGAGGGAAATTTTGCGACACTTGATTGGTGGGGAAAAATCTTTATCAAGACAGAATTGGAACTGGCAGGTGGCAGTGAATCTGTATTTACAACGACGCAGGAATTGGCTACCGTACCGTATGCCATGTCTGCAGAAACCGTTTTGTTGCTTAAATCGGAAGATGGTACACGTTGGAGTTTGGAATGCGATAATGATGGTACGTTGAAAGCAGTCCCGGTGCCTGAACGTTTTACTAAATTGGTGTTTTCCGATGAATTTGAAGGTATTGGTTTGCCAGATGCAGGGAAATGGGGTTACGAGGAAGGCTATGTGCGAAATGGCGAAGAGCAGTATTACACGGTAGCACGTGAAGAGAATTGCTACCTTGCTGATGGTTGTTTGCATATAGTGTGCCGCAACGACAGTGCATTGATAGAAAATGCCTTATATGAAAAACCTTGGAGCGGGGATGGATCGCATGGCTATCGTAAGGATACAATTATTCCAATCACTTCCGCGAGCATCAACACGAAAGGCAAATTTGCTTTTACGTATGGGCGTGTCGAGGTACGTGCCAAACTGCCCGTATGCCTGGGCTCGTGGCCGGCAATCTGGATGTTCCCGCAAGATAGGAGTGATTGGCCCGCTTGTGGTGAAATAGATATTATGGAACATGTAGGTTATGCGCCCGGAGATGTATATTTCACACTCCATACAACCGAGTTGAATGGTAATAACCAGCCGAATCGTTATGCGAACAGTGCGCCAATTGAAAATCCGGAAGACTGGCATGTCTATGCTTTTGAATGGCATAAGGACAGAATGTACTGGTATGTGGATGGCGTTTTGGAAGCAACTGTGATTCGGTCGAAGAATTATTCAGTCAGCAATTGGCCGTTTGACAAAGATTTTTATTTGATGCTCAATTTCGCTTTTGGTGGCGGCTGGGGAGGCCGCGAAGGCGTGGATGTGGAGGCTTTGCCCCGTGAATATGTAATTGATTATGTCAGAATATACCAATAAACACTTAGTTAAATAGTAAAAGAACAAAATCATGAAAAAACGAATTATGCTTGTAGGGACAGTCTTAATGACTGTTTTGTGTAGCTTGTCCGTAAAAGCGGATAAAGTGTATTATGTTGATCCGGATGGTAACAATCCTGAGAATATGACAGTGGATGCCGTTTATACAACTTTGGCGGCTGCTGTTTCCCAACTAACGGAAACAGAGCCGACAACGATTTACTTGAAACCGGATTGTACCTTTTCAGAGGGTGATATTTTATTTGAACAAAGGGCTTATGTCAAAATTATTGGCCATAATACGACTTTTGCAGGAATTCAAAACAAACGTATCTTGATAACGAGAGCGGCTCGCCTAGAATTGAAAGGAATAACATTCCGTAATGTAGATTATTCATATGGTTCGGGTGGCGCATTGTTTTTCCGTGGTGTTGCAGATGCAAGTTCCGATTTGATTGTGGACAGTTGTGTGTTTGTGGATAATTCAATGCCAGGAAACAGTGAGTATATAAATGGCGGAGTTGCCATTGCAACGGATGCTAATGACATGAATGTTACAATAACGAATAGTATCTTTAAAAACAATTCGGTTGATAAATATGGTGATACGATGCGTGGAGCAGCAGTTCTCCACAAAGGGAAAAATGGAACATTTGAGGTGTCGAATTCGACTTTCGAGGGCAATATGACTGTAGAATCACAATCGGGTGCCATGTCGGTCGGATTTTATGATGATTGTGAAAATGTGAAAGCCAGGTTTGTCAATAATACTTTTTACAACAACACGACAAGGACAGTTCCAACGGGTTCGGTTCCGAATATTCTGATAACAGGCTCGTCTAACGAGGTGCAAGTAGTAAACAATACGTTTTATTTTGACCGACGCGAGGAAGATCCAGGTGAAGAGTCAGGTGACCAAGAACGTATGAAAGCTGTTTATAAACGCACGGCGGCGATAAATGTAAACCAAAACAATACATTGTATTTTGTAAACAATGCTGTCGTCGGAATGCGTAGCGCGGTTATTTCGCCTGTGGCAACTGATAGGGAGATTTTTTGTTATAATAATTACAATGTGGTTGTCGAACCTCATGGAAATGTTTCAGAACTGGTTAATGGCCAGAATGGCAATGTATTGCTGACAGCACGTGAATCAAATGCAGGCGATCCTTTTATAGCGGATATTGAAGCTTTGAACGGTTTAATGGCAGAAGTGGGAATTTCCTCCACATTGAATACTGATAATTTTGTACCTTATTTGGCAATAAATGAGACAAGTCCGTTGGTAAATGCAGGCATTAATGAATACTTGGTATCGAACGAAAATATTGTGCCGGCAGTTGATGTGTTAGGCAATAGCCGCAACGACGGTGGAACTGATATTGGCGCATACGAGTATGTGGAACAGACCCAAGGCCCCGGAACCGGATTGCTTGATAATGATTTGCGCGCGAAATTGTCCGTATCAGTACAAGAAAGCCAGCTTGTCGTAGAGAATCATTCGGAAGAACAATTTGAATTGAGTCTTATACAAATGGACGGCCGTTTGGTGGCGACGATGCCATTGCAACATTCTGTTGCAATAAGCAGAAATGCGCTTCCGCAGGGAGTCTTGTTGCTCGTTGCAACGAATGGGGTAACTCGGATAACAGAAAAAGTCATATTATAAACCAATTAATTTATAAGTTTATGAATAAAAAATCATTATTATCAGGATTGATGGCATGTTGTTTTGGTGCAAGTGCCTTTGCCGCAACGGAGATTTATGTAAAAGCAGGAAGCGGTAACGACAATTATAATGGAGCTTCGTGGAACACCGCTTTCAAGACATTGCAAAAGGCAGTGTCAAGCGTGAACCCCAATGAAGAAACGATTATTTATTTGGAGCCGGATGCCCTTTTCGATACGGGGGGAACTTTGACTTTGGGAGAAAATATGCAATTGAGCATTATCGGCGACAATACAACGATTCAGGCTGCAAATCAACCTGGAGCAGCCGGACAAGGAGCACGTATTCTTCGTTTGTCATCAGGAAGTAACATCAATATAAAAGGTATTACGTTCCAGAATGGTCGTCAGATAGAATATTATTCGGGAGGAGCCATCTTCTTTGATGGAGAAACTTTGGAAATCGATAGTTGTAAATTTTTGAACAATGAGGCTGGATCGGGTGGTGGAGCTATTGGTTCGCGTGGTAAACACCTTATCATTCGCAATTCATATTTTGAGGGGAACTATTTGTTCTCAGGAGGTGAAGGTGCGGCAGTCATGCATTCTGGTAAAAATGATGATTCCACCGATAACACTTTGCTTGTGGAGAATTGTACTTTTTATCAAAATAAAATGACTGACTGGGGTAATGGAACGGCAATTTCTTTGTTTGATGCGTCTGAGGGCAATAAATATTCGAATATACAGACCGCAAAAATCGCGAACAGTACATTCTTGGAAAATACAACCCCGACAGCATATCAGGCAGCGGTGGATTTCACTCATAATGACCAAACGAAGATTCAACTTATCAACAACACGTTCTATAAGCAAGATGGTGCTGTACGTGTTGGCGATATATGGGCAGAAAAAGGTGGGGAAGTTATTATGATTAATAATTTGATTTATGCCGAAAAGGCCGGTATCCTTGGAGCAGATAACTATTCTGTGGCAGACTATCGTGCTCCTATTATTGGTTACAATAATATTGTTGTGGGAACGGAGCGTGGCGTGAATGAAAATATCGACGATGAGTGTTTTAATGAAAAACAGTCGGAGTATAATAATAAAGTTGCGACTACTGCAACTTATCCTTTGTCGATGGTCGCATTGGCTACCTCCTTGTCCAATGAAAATAGTTTTGTGCCATATCTGGCCTTGACGGCAGAAAACAGCGATGCGGTGGATGCCGGGTATTCGGAAGGCGAATATGCAGATCTTGTCCCGGAAACTGACATCCGCGGTTATATGAAAGTTGGTGTACGGGATATTGGAGCTTATGAATATCCGAGTAAAACGGCTATTTTCTCTCCGAAAGCTGATGTTCCTGATTTCTTCATAATCAGTCAGGGTGAGAATACCGTAACGGTAGTGAATACGGCAAACCACGATATTGACTTAAATGTTGTTGACCTTTTTGGGCGTACGGTTTACTCGTCTGTGGTTAAAGATGTGTTGTCCATTAATAAACAGGAATTAAATACACATTGTGCAGTGTTTGTGCTGAATGATGGTGCAAACCGGAAAGCGCGGAAGTTGATTATTGACTAAAAGGTTGGGTTGTTAAGGTATAAATTTGGATAGAGTGAAGCCGCCCGGATCTGAGATTTCAGATTCGGGCGGCTCTGTTTGTAGTCATTGTGCAATCCCGTGTTTTTTTTGAAACGCCTTTTCCTACATCTGTTTTTTCAGCAGTGCTATTTCGTATGCCTTATAGTAATATTGTATGAAATATTTCCACAACGCTTTTTTGGAAATGTCGGCGGCTTTTTTGCTGATTTGTTCGTGTTGTTTGGCTTTCATTCCAGCATATTGCATCAGCATGTCAGCAATTTTTTCTACCACTTCGTGTGTATTGTAGTCGGAGCGGTGGATTACACCGATGCCGTTTTCTATGCTGGTACTGTATTCTGAAACCCATTGGCCGAATCCGGACAAGTCGGTCGTAATGGTCGGTATGTGGAATGCAATGCTTTCGAGCGGCGTGTAGCCCCATGGCTCGTAATAGCTCGGGAACACGGTTATGTCAAATCCGATCAGGAAATCATAATATGGGCAATTGAATATGCCGCCGTTCTCACAAATATATGATGGTACGAAAATGACTTTGACTTTGTTTTCGGGTTGGTTCAGCAAGTGGAACCAGCGCAAAGCCGAGATGACGGGGTCATGTTGGTAGTCATAAAGTTTGTGTGTGGTAAATTTGTTCCACGAATCGACTGTCGTATGGTTTCGCAACGCTTCCTGCAAACTTCTCCGCGGCCCGGAGATATAGGCTGGTACAGCAATGAATGCCACGATTTCACGGTTCAAGTATTGCTTGTCGTTTAGCCGTTTGAGTGCTTCGATAAACACGTCTATGCCTTTGTTTTTGTATTCGTAGCGGCCACTTGTGGCGACGAATAGGGCATCAGGGGAAACTTTTTGCCCGATGATGGCTTCTGTTACGGCTCGTATTTTGTCACGTGCTTGTTTGCGTTTTTCCGTGAAAAGTTTTCCTGCCGGTACAAAGTCTGCTTCAAAGCCGTTGGGCGTAACCACATTGGCTTTCTTTTCGAGCAGTTGCTCGCATTCACGGTCGGTAATCGTGCTTACGGTCGTGAAACAGTCGGCTAAATGGGCAGCGCGTTTTTCAGTGCTGTGTTTGGAAACCATGTTCAGTTCTTCCGCCATTTGGTCGCCGTTGTATTCATGCAGATAGTCGTACAACGGTTTTTTGTTGCCGGCAATCGAGCGGCCTATCGAAGTGGCGTGCGTAGTGAACAATGTGGCGATGCGCGGTTCGTATTCCTTCACGTAATACAACCCGAATGAGGTCATCCATTCATTGAAATGTGCGACGGTCAGGTTGTTTTTGCTCAAATTGTGATATTTGTAGTAACTCACCATGGCGGCGCCGGCAGCATATCCGAACATCGACGATTCGTCGTAGTCGCCGTATGCGGCAATGGAATTGACACCGAAGCGTTCCCATACGTGGCCGTATATTTCATTTTTCTGTAGGAAAAAAGGACGGAAGTCCACCAGGACGGCGATGGGCTTGCCGGGAATGTTCCAGCGGCCGATCCGTAGTTGCAAACCTTTTTCGGCAGCGGCTTTTTTCCAGCCTTTCAGTAGCGATGCTGATTCGGTGAAATATGGATTTTCCTTGTCTTGCCAAATGTCCGGCCCGAAAAATATGATTTTGTCCTTGTTTGTTTGTTGCAGAGTTGCAGCTCTTGTGGATAGCACGGTGTAGATTCCTCCTACTTTGTTGCATACTTCCCAACTCGTCTCAAAAATGTACTCTGGTCGCATATTTTATTTTTTATATCTGTTAATGATTAATGTTGCTGCTGTTTGTGCAGCTTTTCCATTTCCTATGTTTTCTTTAATGGACAGATAGGCTTGCCGCATGTTGTTCCGGTATGTTTCGTCGTGCAGCAATTTTGCCAGTTCTGTCTGTACGTTTCCGGCGGTGAACAGGTGAGCAATCAATTCCCTGACGATTTCTTGCCCTGCAATGATATTCACCAGCGATATGTATTTTGTTTTGATGAACAGTTTTTTCATTAGCATGGTGAATCGTCCGCCAGGAGCGTGATAGACAACTACTTGCGGTGTGCCTATCAATGCTGTTTCGAGTGTGGCTGTGCCGGAGTTGACAATGGCGGCGCGGGCCTGTTGCAGCAGCTCGTAGGTTTGTCCGAACAGGACGGGCACATTGCCCGCGAGCCCTGCATAATGTGCCGGTTCTATCCCCGGTGCTCCGGCAATCACGGGCTGACAGTTTGGGAACGCTGTGGCGGCTTGTATCATGCGTGGCAGGCAGTTGTCTATTTCCTGTATGCGGCTTCCTGCCAACAGGGCAATGATTGGGCTGCCTTCCAAGTTGTTCCGTTCTACAAATGTTGTAAAATCCTCGTCCTTGCCGGGGCGTTCCGCAATAACCTCCTGCGTTGGGTTTCCCACATAATCAACCTGATAACCGAAACGGGCATAAAATTCAGTCTCGAACGGGAATATGGTGTACATGTGGTTGATGTACTTTTTGATACTCTTGATCCGGAACGTTTTCCAAGCCCATAATTTCGGTGAGATATAATAATCAACAGGCGTTTCTGGCAAATGTTTTTTGACGAATTTTGCCATTTTCAGGTTGAAGCTCGGATAGTCGACCAGAATTACCACGTCCGGCCGGTAGTCAAGAAGCGCTTGCTTGGCATATCGGAAATTGTCGGATATTTTGTGCCAGTTCCGCATGACGCTGACGAATCCCATGAAGGCCATGTCGCGATAGTGCCGGATGAGCCGTCCGCCCTGGGCCGCCATTTTGTCGCCACCGAGGCACAGGAAATCGGCTTGCGGATCCAATCTTTTCAGCTCGTGCATCAGATTGGACGCGTGCAAATCGCCTGAGGCTTCGCCGGCAATGATAAAGTACTTCATGGATTTGTCGCGTTTTAAATGAAATTAATAATCAGTGCTATAATCGGGTAGGGAATGGCTCCAATGATAATCCCCTTGGCCAGTTTCCATGTCTCGGCTTTGTAGAGCAGGAAGAACAACGCCATGTTCGGGAACACGGCTACCAAAAAAAGTTTGTTTAACATGCCGTACATATTGTAATGTAACAAGGCATTCCAAAGTCCCATACGTTCCACGTATGCGGCAGCAAAAAGCGCTGGTATCAATATGCCGGCAACTATGCCTATCCAATATTTGTCGAAACGTTGCATAAGGTGCGTGGGGTTGGCAAGAACTTAAAATTGTAAATCCAGTTTGTCCAGCATGGTGTAATCGGTCATATCCATTTTGGTCGGGACTACCGAAATATAGCCGTTGGCCAATGCCCATTCATCGGTGTCGGTCGCTTCCGGTTCGTGGTTGTGGAAGTAGCCGGTCATCCAATAGTAAGGCTTCCCGGTCGGGTCTATTCGCTTGTCAAACTCCTTGGCCCAGTGTCCTTCGCATTGGCGTGCTGTTTTTATACCTTTTATCGTTCCTTTGGGGGCATTCACGTTCAGGCAAGTGCCGTATGGAAGTCCTTGGGCAAGCATTTGTTTCGTAATGGATGTTATGTAGGGCTCGAATGTTGAGAAGTCTGCATTTTGGCTGTGGTCGCACAGCGAATAACCGATGGATAAGATGCCGTTTACGCAGCCTTCAAAAACAGCGCCCATTGTGCCGGAATAAATGACGTTGATGGCGGCGTTTGAACCGTGGTTGATACCGGAAACAAGTAAATCTGGTTTCTTTTCAGTGAATATCTCGTTCAATGCCAGTTTTACACAGTCAGTCGGCGTGCCGTTGGTTATAAAAATGCGTAGATTCTCTGCCTCTTCCAATAAACGCAGCCGTATGGGCGCAGTGGCCGTAAGTGCATTCGATTGCCCCGAACGGGGACCATCGGGGGCAACAACTGTTACCTTGCCGAAAGGGCGCATGAGTTTGATAAGTGTTTGCAATCCTTTGGCTTGGTAACCATCATCATTTGTAAGTAATATTTCCATAATTCAAAAAAACAATTTCCTGTCGTAGGAAGCGTTTTGTTAAATTTCAATCAGTTCCAATCCCGCCAACTGCAGGCGCGTATTTTTGGGTTGCGGTTTGCGCGGGATGGCGTTTTCTATCAGTTTGCCGTAGGCAGCTATGTGTGCGGGCGACGTACCGCAGCAACCGCCGATTATATTTACTAGTTGTTCGTCGATGTATTGTTTGACTTGCGCCGCCATTGTTTCTGGTGTTTCGTCGTACAATCCCATTTCATTGGGCAAGCCGGCGTTCGGATATGCGCTGACATAGCAATCCGCACGTTTGCTGATTTCTTGCAAATATGGTTTCAGTTGTGCCGCGCCAAATGAGCAGTTCAACCCTATGGAAAGCATTCCGGCGTGTGCGACCGATGCCATGAACGCATCTATGGTTTGCCCGGACAAGGTTCGGCCTGAAATGTCGGCCACGGTGGCCGATAGCATGATTTCCACCCGTTTTCCGCATTGCTCCATGGCTTTGTGTGCGGCATAGATGGCCGCTTTGGCATTGAGCGTATCGAAAATGGTTTCTATCAGCAGTGCATCTACACCGCCTTCGATAAGTGCCGTCATTTGTTCAACGTAGGCATCTGTCAAATCGTCGAACGTGAGGGCCCGGAAAGCCGGATTGTTCACGTCAGGCGACATGGAACAAGTTTTGGGCGTCGGACCGACGGAACCGGCAACGAAACGCGGCTTTTCCGGATTGCGTGCAGTGAATTCGTCGGCGGCTGCCCGTGCCAGCCTGGTCGCGGCTAGGTTTATTTCCCGCACGTGGTCGGCCATGCCGTATTCTTCCATCGAGATGCGTTGTGCATTGAACGTGCAGGTTTCGATAATATCTGCGCCGGCTTCCAGATATGCATGATGGATTTCCGAAATGATTTGCGGCTGTGTCAGGCACAATAAATCGTTGTTGCCGCGTTGCAATATCGTGCAGTTGGCAAAACGCTTTCCCCGATAATCTTCTTCACGCAAATTGTAACGCTGGATTTGCGTTCCCATGGCGCCATCGAGAATCAAAATTCTATGTTGTAGGGCATTTTTCATAAAATAGTTGGCAAAGATACTGATTTTTTTCAGGTTTGGCAATTGATTTTCCACAGAAAAAGTGTATCTTTGTCCTTTGTGTTTTCAAATAAATAAAAATCCAGAAAATTATGAAACGTTTTGTGTATGTTTTGTTGGCTTGCGTATTGGTCGCATGCACTTTTACTTCCTGTGATTTGGGCCTTGGAGGCGAAATTATTGAAGATGAAAGTTTGATTATCGGGAAATGGCGTTCCGACACCGAATATTGGCGTTATGATTCTAATGGTTATGGTGCGACATGGGACACGGCGGATGATGTCACGGAAGAAGAAGCGCAAAGGTTCAGGTGGGAATTGTCTTTTACGGATTCATCGCTGACGCATATCCACATTATTGAGATAACAGGTGGTGAATCAGTCCCGAAAGTTTATACGTTGACAACTTTGACGGAAACGCAGCTGGCCTACAAAGATGATTTTGGTAATTCTTACAGTTTTACCAAAGTAAATTAAGAAAACCAGATTGCCGGACTTGGGGTGTTTATGCTCTTGTCCGGCATTTTTTATGGAGAAAAATATGAAAAAGGTTTGGAAAATTATCGGATGGACGCTGTTGTCGCTGTTTGTGGTAGTCTTGTTGGCTGCCAGCATTGCCGTGTGGATTGTTTTCTCGCCGCAAAAGCTGACACCAATTGTGCGTAACTATGCTGCCGGATATGTTACGTGCCCGTATGAAATAGGCAACGTGGAACTGACGTTTTTCAGCACGTTCCCGAATTTCGGGTTGCGCATAGACCGTGTTTTGTTGCAAAATCCGCTTTCAGCCGCGCCGTCGGACACGGTGGCTTATGTCGATAAACTGGTTGCGGAAATCAACTTGCGCGAACTGTGGAAAAACAATAGCATTGTTCTGAATGGCTTGCAGTTGGATGGCTTGCGTGCCAATGTTTTTGTGGCTGCCGATGGTACGGCTAACTATGATATTTTTGTAACCGACACGGTGGCGAGTGAGCCGGATACGGCAGCTTTCAGTTTGCCGTTCGAGGTCATCGAGTTGCAGGAAATAGCTTTGCGCGACATTCAGGCCACTTATACCGATTTGTCGTCGCAGATGTCGGTTGCAGTGTCGGGCGTGGAGGCCGATATGGAACTGGACTTGCGCGACAATGTAGCCAAATCCTTATTGGCATTGTCCGTTCCTGACCTGTCGTTCCGCATGGACAGCACGGATTACCTGCAACATGCGTCGCTGGTCCTGAATGTGCCGTTTGAGGCTGATTTGGGCGATATGCGGTTGCTTTTGCAGAAAGCGTCAGTCATGCTGAATGATTATGTGCTTGTTTTGGATGGCAGCGCGGCAATGTCGGAAAATGGCGACATATTGTTGGATATGGCATACAGCTGCAAGGATTGGCCGGTCGAACCGTTATTGGCCATGGTGCCGGCTGGTTTGGAAATCTTGCCGGAAGGACTGGATGCCGCGGGGATGTTGAACCTTTCCGGGCAGGTTTCCGGCACGTTCAACGATTCGCTCATGCCGTTGGTAACCGCCGATGTGCTGTTGGATGAAGGGCGTTTTTCCATGCCGGAAATCCCGTACCGTTTGAGCGATTTGCAATTGGATTTGCAGGCGCATGTGGATTTGAACCGTGCCGATTCGGCATGGGTTCGCTTGAATGCGGTGGCTGCCAAAACAGGGCGTTCGTCGGTGGAATTGTCTGGCAGGGTAGATAAATTGCTGTCTGACAATATGTTGTTTGATTTGCAATGCAAAGCCCGTCTGAATTTGCCTGAATTGCAGCCGCTTCTGCCGGAGGACATGGATTTGTCCATGCAGGGTATGCTTGATGGTTGGCTGACGGCTGCTTTTTCCATGAAACAGTTGGAAAAAATGGATGTCGGGCACATGCGTATCAACGGCAAGTTTACGACAAACAGTTTGGCTGTCGTGTACGATAGCTTGCAAGTCAACACAGGAAAGACCGGGCTGGAACTGACTATTCCGAACAGGAAACCGGCCAATAAATATGTCGGTTTTGCCGATGTGCAATTGGCTTGCAACGGATTGGACATGAAGCAGGGAGCGGCTATGGCTGCTGTCTTGCAGAAATCGCAAATAAACGTGCAGTTGTCTGATGTTTTGTCTGATAGACGTTATCTGTCAGCCGTTTGTGATTTCGGTTTGGATGGCCTGGCTGCCAATATGGATGATATTTCAGCGGAATTGCAAGCTCCGAAAGGCCATGCTTTTGTCCGGATGGACATGCAGGATTCCACGGCTTTGCCCGTAGTTTCGGCTAATTTGGCAATGACGGAACTGAAAGGAAAAATGGACACGGTTTCTGCGCGTATAGAAAATCCGTCACTCAACGTCAACATGACGGGAACCCGTCAGGACAAGTCGCAGCCGCGTTTGCGTGTCGATTATGGCTGTACGGCCTTGCAAGCAAGGATGGGGAATTTTGTGCAGGCGGAAACAAACAACTTGGGATTGGTTGCGAACGCTTATTATAACGCCGCTGGCGAAAATCTTCTGCTTCAATGGAATCCGCGGCTGAATGTGGATTTGCAGGCAGGCAAAATCAACATGGCAGGTTTCCCCGAAACAATAATTATCCCGGATATAAAGTTTAATTTCAACAACCGTCGTTTTGCGATTGACGACAGCCGTATTGTCCTTGGAAACTCTGACTTCCAGTTGAAAGGCGAGATTCACAATATTGCTGACTGGCTGGCCGACAAAGGCCTGCTGACCGGCGAACTTGATTTTGTGTCGAACATGACCGATGTGAACCAGTTGATGGAATGGACGAGCGGTTTGGGTTCGGAAACGGATTCACTCGAGGTGGAAACAGCACAAGCGGTGGACGCAGTTCCTGCGGATGACGCAGCCTCGGAACCGAACCCGTATATGGTGCCGAAAGGCGTGGATTTGGTCTTGCATACGAACATAAAGGAAGCGCTTGTCGGCAAACAGGTTGTGCGGAATCTGGGCGGAAACCTGTATGTGGAGGATGGCACGCTGATTCTGGAAGAAATGGGATTTGTGTGCAATGCCGCCCGCCTGCAACTTACGGCCATGTACAAGACGCCGCGCAAGAACCATTTGTACCTCGGTTTGGATTACCACATGATGGATATCCATATTGAGGAATTGATAGACATGATTCCGGAAGTGGATTCCATTTTGCCCATGTTGCGTTCGTTCAAGGGGCTGGCGGAGTTCCATATTGCCGCGGAAACCTATCTGGATGGGAATTACAACCTGAAAAAATCTACTTTGCGCGGTGCTTCGTCCATTCGCGGCTATGATTTGGTGCTGATGGATGGCGAGACATTCTCCGAGATAGCCAAACTTTTGATGTTCAAGAAAAAGACGGAGAACAAGGTGGATAGCATTTCTGCTGATTTGACTGTTTTTCGTAACGAGGTGGACATTTATCCGTTCCTGGTTACAATGGACAAATACCAGGCAGCCGTGGGCGGCCGCCACAATCTGGACATGACGTTCGATTACCATATTTCGCTGTTGCGGCCGTTGCGCATTGGCGTAGATGTTAAGGGTAATTTCGATGACATGCGCATCCGTCCGGCCAAATGCAAGTATGCCGAGGACTTCAAACCGGCTGAGCGCAAGGAGGTGGAAACCCAGCGGATGCAGTTGCGGCAGTTGATTTACAACTCGCTGATACGCAATGTAAAAACGGAATAATGGTAGCTTGATGCCATATGGAAAACTGTCCGATATGTTTGTCGGACAGTTTTTTTGTCCCAGTACTTTCAGTACATCTTGTATTTCGCAAAATCCGGGATTCGGGTAGAAATATCCGTAAATCGGATACATGCGAAGCAGCTTTTTGCTGTAATTTTGCAGCAGAAGAATAATTTGGTATTCCAAAAGCCTATGAAAACAAAACAAGTTTTATTTACGCTTATTACATTGATGGTTATGGATTTGCAGGTAATGGCACAAAGTGCCGGAACAACAAAAAATGGAGATGGTCGTATATTGGTGGCCTATTTTTCAGCAACGGGAACGACTGCCGCAGTAGCAGAAAAAATAGCGGGAATGACACATGGCGATCTTTACGCCATTCAGCCGGAAAAACCTTATTCGGCTGCTGACTTGGATTGGCGCAACAAAAAGTCGCGCAGCTCGGTGGAAATGGAAAATCCGGATGCACGGCCGGCTATCCAAGGCAGAAAGGAAAACATTGCTGCTTACGATGTGGTTTTCATTGGCTATCCCATTTGGTGGGATCTTGCTCCGCATGTAGTGAACACATTTTTTGAAGTTCATGACTTGACCGGCAAAACAGTTGTCCCGTTCGCCACATCGGGCGGCAGCACCATTACCAACAGCGTTGCGATACTGAAAAAAACTTATCCGAATTTGGATTGGAAAGACGGCAAGTTGTTCAATAATTCCAGCGAAACGCTCATCCGCGCTTGGCTGGACAAACTGGGATTCAAGATCTGATTTACGCTTTTGCCGGTTGCAGCAACAGCCTGAACGATTTGGGCATTGCGCTTTCAAAACGCAGTTTCTGCTGGGTTACTGGATGTATGAATTCCAGCAGGTAGGCGTGCAACGCGATGCGCCTTATGGGAGTCGTGCCGCTGCCGTATTTCTTGTCTCCGGCCACAGGGTTTCCCATGTCGGCCAGGTGGACGCGGATTTGGTTCTTGCGTCCGGTTTCGAGTTGCAGCCGGAGCAACGAATAACGTTCGTTGCTTTCCAATAACTTGTAGTGCGTTATGCTCAATTGTCCTCCGTTGTCCGTCGGTGACGAATAAACCTTTTTCGATTTCTGGTTTTCCGTCAGCCATGTGCGGATAGTTCCTTGCGGTTCGGCGGGTTTCCCTTCCACTACAGCAACGTATGCGCGTTGTGTAACAATGTTTTTCCAGCACGTTTGCATGTATTCCTGCGTTTCCTTGCTTTTGGCAAAGACGAGCAGGCCGGATGTCTCGCGGTCAAGGCGATGCACGGTATAGATGCCGTTCCGCGGGTTTGACTGTTTGACGTAGTGCCTCAAAATGGAGAATGCCGTCGTTTCCAAGGAATTGCGTTCCGTCGCGACGGTGAGCAGGCCTTCTTTCTTTTCAACGACAATCAGGTCGTCATCTTCGTAAACGACCCGCAATTTCGGATGTTTTAGTTCCTCGTTGCCTTTTCCGGCAGATACGATAACGCTGTCGCCGGCATTCAGCGGCAAGTTGTATTGGGTCTGGATTTGTCCGTTTACCTGCACCTGCCTGTGCGCCAGCAGTGATTTTACGGAATTACGGCTCATGCCGCCCATTTTGGCGAGCAGGAATTGCATGAGTTCGGCCGTTTCCGTGACGCGGAAACGGGTGCAGGGAATTATTTTCTTTCCGTTTTTGAATTCGGGTTGTGTGCGTTGTTTTGCCATAGTTTTTGTTTTTTATGGATTTATGGCCAGGGCGGACAGGATGCCATCCATGGCCGATGATGTGATGCCTCCGGCGTATCCGGCACCTTCGCCGCAGGGATAGAGCCCTTTGATGCGGATATGTTGCCGTGTTTCCGCGTCGCGCGGGATGCGCACCGGCGAGCTGCTGCGCGATTCGACACCGACGACCACGGCTTGGTTGGTCAGGTAACCGTGCATTTTGCGGTCGAAGTCGCGGAAACCTTGCTGCAAGCGTTTGCCTATCATGTCGGGCAGCCAGAAATGCAACGGGGACGAAATCAGTCCGGGCAAATAGGAACATGCCGGCAGGTCGGGCGACAGGCGGCCGCTGACAAAATCGGCCAGCCGTTGTGCCGGGGCGGCAAGCCCTTTACCGCCGTTGTTCTTATAGGCAAGATTTTCTACATATTGCTGGAAATGCAGGCCGGCAAGTGCGCCGTATTGCTGGAAATCGGCGGGAATGTCTTCCGGCCGTATCTCCACCACGATGCCGGAATTGGCGTATGGTGAGTTGCGTTGCGAAGCGGACATGCCGTTCACCACGATTTGCTCCTTTCCGCTTCCTGCCGGAACGATATGTCCGCCCGGGCACATGCAGAATGAATATACGCCGCGGCCGTTTACCTGCGTCACGAGGCTGTATGAAGCCGCCGGCAGATACGGGTCGCGTTGTTTGCTGTGATATTGGATGCTGTCAATCAGTTTTTGCGGGTGTTCCACGCGCACGCCCATGGCGAAACCTTTGGCTTCTAATTGTATGCCGGCTTCGTGCAACATGCTGTAAATGTCGTGCGCCGAATGCCCGGTGGCCAGAATGAGGTGCCTGGCTGTGTATGTTTTGCCGTCAGCTGTCCTGCAACCGCTTACGGCATCCCCATGCAACAGGATTTCGGAAACGCGGGTGTTGAAATGTATTTCGCCACCGTGTTCCAGAATGGTTTGCCGCATGTTTTTGATGATTTGCGGCAGTTTGTCGGAACCGATATGCGGATGCGCTTCGTACAGGACTGTGTCGGATGCGCCGTGGTAATGGAACAGTTCGAGTATGCGTTGTATGTTGCCGCGTTTCTTGCTGCGCGAAAACAGTTTACCATCCGAGAATGTGCCTGCGCCTCCCTCACCGAAACAGTAGTTTGATTCGGGCTGGAAACCTTGATTGCGGTTCAGCAAGGCTATGTCTTTTTTGCGCTCGCCCACATCTTTGCCGCGTTCCAGAATGACTGGTTTCAGGCCTTTTTCAAGCAGTTGCAGCGCGGCAAACAGTCCGGCCGGCCCAGCTCCGGCAATGATGACCGGTTCGGCATGTTCCACGTTCTTGTAATCCGGCTTTTCGTATTGCAATTCTGGTGCCGGCCGGTCAATGGAGGCATCGACGGTCAGTAGCACTTTCGGGAATTTGGAGCGTGCATCAACCGATTTCTTGACGATATGGTAGTCCACTATGCGCGCCTCGGCAACGCCGAGCCCGGCGGCAATGGCCTTGCGCAGCAGTTCCGGCCGTGCGGCTTGTTCCGGTGTCAGTATCAGTTGCATACGGGCTGGCGGTTATTCGGTCAGGATGTGGGTGACAGTTTCGCCGGCAGGCGTCATCGGGTAAACGATGCCTTGTGGTTCCACGTGCACGACGAGCAAATAAGGCCGGTCATCGCGGAGCATGTCGGCAATGGCGCCATCTAACTGGTCGCGCCGTGTTACGGTCGTGGTCGCGATGCCGTATGCTTCGGCAATCTTGCCGAAATCGGGATTCACGAGCGGCGTGGATGAATAGCGGCAAGCGTAGAACAGTTCTTGCCATTGACGTACCATGCCGAGGTAATCGTTGTTCAGAATAACCATTTTGATGCCGGTTTGTTCTTGCATGATGGTACCGAGCTCCTGCATGGTCATCTGGAAACCGCCATCACCCATGTAAAGGATAACCTTTTCCTTGGGTGCTGCTATTTTTGCGCCGATGGCTGCCGGAATGCCGAACCCCATTGTCCCCAATCCGCCAGAGGTGATGAAGCAACGCGAACGGCGGAAACGGCTGTAACGTGCCGCAATCATTTGGTTTTGGCCTACGTCGGTTACGACAACGGCATCGTGGCCGGTTGCAGCTGAAATCCGGTTGACAACTTCACCCATCGTAATTGTGGAGCCTGTCGGATGCAGTTCGCGTGCAATGACGGCTTTTTGTTCGCGCTTGTGGTGTTCCTCAAATGAATTTATCCATTCCGTATGCCGGTTTTTGTGTATCAATGCTGTAACCATGGGCAGGCTCTGTTTTACATCGCCCACAATGGCCACGTCGGTTTTGACGTTCTTGTCGATTTCCGCAGGGTCGATGTCGAAATGGATGATGCGTGCCTGTTTGGCGTATGTGTTCAAGTTGCCTGTGACGCGGTCGTCGAAACGCATTCCGATGGCAATCAGTACATCACATTCGTTGGTTTTCACGTTGGGCGCGATATTTCCATGCATCCCCACCATGCCTTGGTTTAAACGGAAATCGGAAGGCATTGCCGACTCACCCAGCAAAGTGTAGGCGGCTGGGATGTCGGCTTTTTCCAGAAAACCGATGACTTCTTTTTCTGCCTGTCCCAAAATGACGCCTTGCCCGATAATGGCCAACGGTTTTTGCGCGGAGTCAATCAACTTGGCTGCCGATTGCACACATGTTTCATCTATTTCTTTTTTAGGTAGATAACTACGGATGAAACTGCATTTTTCTGGTTGGTAATCAACCAATTCGGTCTGTGCGTTTTTTGTAAAGTCGAGTACGACTGGTCCGGGACGTCCGCTTTGCGCAATGTAGAATGCGCGCGCTACCGCCCACGAAATTTCGCTGGCGGAGCGGATCTGGTAGCTCCATTTGGTGATAGGCTGTGTGATGCCCACCACGTCTATTTCCTGGAAAGCATCTGTTCCCAGCAAGGAAACGCCGACTTGTCCCATAATGACTATCATGGGTGTGCTGTCGAGCATGGCGTCGCCGATGCCGGTGATTGTGTTTGTGGCACCCGGCCCAGAGGTTACAATGCAGACGCCGGCTTTGCCCGAAACACGGGCATAACCTTGTGCGGCGTGTGTCGCTCCCTGTTCATGGCGGGTTAGTATGTAGCGTATGCCTTTGAAATCGTATAATGCATCGAAAATCGGAATTGCCTGTCCTCCCGGATAGCCGAAGATAGTTTCCGTACCTTGATACTGCAAGGATCTTAGCAATGCTTCAGCACCTGAAATGCGTTCAGGAGTTTTTTGAACTTTCATGTTGTACAGCGATTTTTGAAAAACGCTGCAAAGTTACGAAAAATAATCGGGAATATGTCTTTGCATACGGCTAGGATGGCCGTGGCAATTCAAAGGGGCGTAAATTTCCGTGTGGTGGTTTCGTAGGAAAGATTTCAAGCAGTTGATACTTATCTTTTTTTCTTTGGTATAAACTAAAAACTTCAGCCACATTAAATAACTTGATGTAATGTTTTTGTTTATCGAAATTGAAGGAAGTAGATCTGCAATAGTTTTATTTGTAGTTGTTGGGAAATTTTTTATCAATATGTACTGCAATATCTCATTTTTGTTGCAAAAAATGGTATTTCTTAACCAATTTATAGTTGTTGGTTTGTATCTTGTCGAAAATATGTTACTTTTGCGCATTGCTTATTGCTATTAATTTTTATTTTTGACCAATCAACAATAAATATGTCATGAAAAAAAGTAAGTTTTATGTAATTTGTATTTTATTTGGTGTTTTGGCTGCCTGTACAGCTAAACAGGAAAAAACATTGTCAGGGCTTGACCCGCATAATTTTGAAGCAACTGTAGATGAGCTTCCTGTGCAACTTTATACATTGACTAATAAGGTTGGTATGGAAGTCTGCATAAAAATTTTGGTGGACGTATTGTGTCTGTCATGGTGCCGGACAGAGATGGCGTTATGCGTGATGTCGTGCTTGGTTTTGACAAGATAGCCGATTATCAGAATATCCCGTCCGATTTCGGGGCATCTATTGGACGTTACGCAAACCGTATCAACAAGGGGCGTGTTGTGTTGTCCGGTGATACGATCCAGTTGCCGCAAAATAATTTCGGCCATTGTTTGCACGGCGGCCCCAATGGCTGGCAATATAAGGTATATGCCGCCCAACAGATAGACGGACAGACTCTCGAACTGATTATGGACTCGCCGGATGGTGATGAAAACTTTCCGGGAAATGTAACTGCCAAGGTCGTTTATACGCTGACGGACGATAATGCCATTCAAATTGCATATACGGCAACCACCGATGCGACGACAATTATTAATATGACAAACCATAGTTATTTCAATTTGTCTGGCGATGCGAACACGACGGTTCTGGACAATATATTGTATATAAATGCCGACAATTTCACGCCGGTCGATTCCACGTTTATGACTACAGGTGAGATTTTACCAGTTGCTGGTACGCCGATGGATTTCACGACACCGAAGGCGATTGGGGCAGAAATCGCTAATTATGATTTCGAACAACTGAAAAACGGCAATGGTTATGACCATAATTGGGTGTTGACCACAAGCGGTGATTTGACACAAGTTGCAGCCCGATTGTATTCGCCGGCAAGCGGGATTGTGTTGGAAGTCTATACGGATGAACCTGGCATCCAGGTTTATACGGGGAATTTTTTAGATGGGACCATTACTGGAAAGAACGGTATTGTTTATCAGCAACGGGCGGCCGTTTGCTTGGAAACACAGCATTATCCAGACAGTCCGAACAAACCGGATTGGCCGACGGTTGTGCTGGAACCTGGCCAGACCTATCATAGCAACTGCATATTCAAATTTTCATTGGCAGATTGATATAATGATAACATAAACAGGAATTTATTGTGGAAGCGGGCTTTCGAAATGAGTCCGTTTCTTTTTTTGTAAGTAGGTTATTTTAACCATATTCTATTATTTGGGCAAATATATCGACCATTTTGGCAAATATCCCGACGTCATTGATAAAGAATTGTATCTATTTTTGCATGCAAATGGACTTTATTACTTAACTTTTAAAGAAAATATCATGCAAATTTTAGACTGGATTGTAATAGGCGCTTTTTGTTTGGCTTTGGTTGGCATTGTGATATGGGTTATGCGTCAGAAAGCCAATGATTCCAAAGATTATTTTTTGGGTGGACGTGATGCTACATGGATAGCGATAGGTGCTTCTATTTTTGCGTCTAATATTGGCTCTGAACATCTTATCGGATTGGCGGGTGCTGGTGCGAGCAGTGGTATGGCAATGGCGCATTGGGAAATTCAGGGATGGATAATATTGTTGTTGGGTTGGGTGTTCGTGCCTTTTTATGAGCGCAGTATGGTGCTGACCATGCCGGAGTTTCTGGAGCGCCGCTACAACAAGGAATCCCGGACCATTCTTTCCGTTATTTCATTGATCAGTTATGTGATGACCAAAGTGGCTGTTACCGTGTATGCCGGTGGTTTGGTGTTCCAACAAGTCTTTGGAATAGAAGAATTATGGGGCATTGATTTTTTCTGGATTGCGGCAGTCGGTCTGGTTTTACTTACGGCAATCTACACTGTACTCGGCGGAATGAAGTCCGTTCTTTATACTTCGGTGCTCCAGACGCCGATTTTGTTACTTGGCTCCTTGATCATTTTGGTGCTGGGGTTGCGCGAATTGGGCGGCTGGAATCACATGATGGAAATTTGCGGCGCCGTGCCTATTAATGATTACGGTGATAAGATGACCGACCTGATGCGTGACAACCATGACCCTCAATATCCATGGGCTGGTGCGTTGATTGGTTCTGCTATTATTGGATTCTGGTATTGGTGTACGGACCAGTTTATTGTATAGCGTGTTTTGTCAGGAAAAAGTGAACGTGAAGCGCGGCGTGGAGCTATTTTCGGAGCATATTTGAAATTATTACCTGTATTTCTATTTTTGATTCCTGGGATGATAGCATTTGCTTTACATGTGGAATATCAGCAAAATGGCGCAGCAGGTTTTTTACCTGTATTGGCTAATGGTGCAGTAAATGCAGATGCAGCATTTCCGACTTTGGTCTCTAAATTATTACCGGCTGGTGTAAAAGGATTGGTCGTGTGTGGTATCTTGGCTGCTTTGATGAGTTCGTTGGCTTCTTTGTTCAATTCATCGGCCATGTTGTTCACGATTGATTTCTACAAACGTTTTAAACCGGAAACCCCGGAAAAGAAATTGGTTATTATTGGCCAAGTAGCTACGGTTGTCATCGTTGTATTGGGTATTTTGTGGATTCCGATTATGCGTAGTGTGGGCGATGTGCTGTATGCTTATTTGCAGGAAGTCCAATCGGTTTTGGCACCTGGTATTGCTGCGGCGTTTTTATTGGGTATCACGTGGAAACGTGCTTCGGCCAAAGGCGGCATGTGGGGATTGATTGCCGGGCTTGTTATTGGTTTGACTCGTTTGGGAGCTAAAATTTATTATGAGAATGTGGCTGTCGTGAATGATTCATTGTTTAAAACGGTGTTCTTTGATATCAACTGGCTCTTCTTTTGTGGTTGGATGTTTTTGTTTTGCTGTGCAGTTGTATTTGTTGTCAGTTTGTTTACGCGTCAGCCGGAAGCTACCCAAATTCAAGGGTTGGTGTTCGGGACGGCTACACCGGAGCAAAAGGCTGCTACCCGTGCCAGCTGGAACTATTGGGATGTGATCCATACTGTGATTATTATTGCTATTACGGTAGCGTTCTATATTTATTTTTGGTAAATAAAAGTTGTGTAAGTTGGAAAGTGCGGTTTTGACGGACCGCACTTTCTTGTCCTTGTTTGCTAATTGTTATTGAGTTGTCGAGCGTATTCACGTGGTGTCTTGCCCATGAGCTTTTTGAATTGCTCATTGAAATGGGAGCGGCTCGTATAACCGCAATCATAGGCAACATTGCTGATGGATATGGATTTGTTGAGTAGCAATTTGCTCGCATAGGAAATGCGGAGTTCCGTCAGGCGTTCAAAAATAGTTTTTCCGGTTTGTTTTTTATAGTGGCGGCAAAGCGCAGTGGAATTCATGTTGGAGGCATTCGCAATTTGAGTCAGGGAAATGTCTGTGTTGTAATTTGTGTTCAGGAACAGCTCCACTTTTTGCACGATTGGGTCTATCGCATGTTTTGGTGATGCTTTGTAGGCGATGCTTGACATGCACTGGTTGTTTTCCAGTACGGCCAATTCATGTAAAATGGTGTATAGGCCGGTTAGCCGTTGGAAACTGTCCATCTCGCGTAGTTTGCAAAAGCGTGCGGCAATATGTCCTTTTTCTTTCCCGTTGAAGAGTACGCCGCGTTCTGATTGCAGTAACAAATCGTGTATAATGTAAAATTCCGGCATTTGTTCCCAGTTTTTAGGGAATATATCTGGCATGAATTGGCTGTATGAGCAACGGGAAACCAGATTGTTTTGAGGCTGGTAATATTCGGATGAACTGAGCCAGAAATGCGGCAGGTTAGGGCCTAAAAGCATGAACATGCCTTCTTGCAAAGGGGCTGTCATGTCACCGACAAATATCATTCCGCCGCCTTTTTCCAGCAGAATGAGTTCGTATTCCGGATGGACATGCAACGGTCGGTTGAAGTAACTGTTTTCTAATTGCGCGCACAAAAAAGATGAATTGAGATTTGGAGTTACACTTTCAATGGAAATATGTTTCATGACATGGATTTTTGGTATATTGCCAATTTTGTATTATAGAGCAAATATAGTGTAAGTGTTCGCAAATATACCGTAGATTTTTTGAAAAACAAAATATAAATTTGCCAGCAAGGAAATTGTGTAATATGAGAGGGGAAAACTTCTGCCATATTGGTTGTTTCCCCTGTTTAAAATGAAACAGGATATGTTAGAAGAACTGAAAGAAAAAGTGTTCCGTGCCAACCTCGATCTGGTGAAGCACGGGCTGGTCATCTTCACCTGGGGGAACGTGTCCGCCATCGACCGCGAAAGCGGGCTGGTGGTCATCAAGCCCAGTGGTGTAAGCTATGACGAGATGAAGGCCACGGACATGGTGGTAGTCGATCTAGACGGTAAGGTAGTGGAAGG
>CASDOZ010000012.1 GCA_949282265.1 uncultured Bacteroidales bacterium
GAAATAGTGTAAAAACCATTGAAGATAGGGCATTCTACGATTGCTCCGCACTTACGGAAATAACCGTATTGGCTATTGTACCTCCTACTGTAGAAGGAGTTGCCTTTTATAACATCAGCCGCAACATACCCGTGTACGTGCCTGCCGAGGCTTTGGAAGACTACCAAAACGCCGAAGTCTGGAAAGAATTCGACCTGCAAGCCATGCCAACTACCGTCCTGCAAACGCCGTCCATGCCGGAGAGCATAAGCGTATATGGTGGTCTGTTGCACAACCCGCAGCAGTTGCCCGTAAGTATCTATGACATGCAGGGACGCATGGTTTACAGCGGCACCGCCGCCACCGTAAGCCAGCCCGCAGGCGCATACGTGCTGCGTTGCGCAGGCGCAAGCGGCAAAGTGCTGTTCTAAACAGCCGCAAGCCAAGGGCTTTTATCCCGCCGGAAATGGAAACGTTTCCGGCGGTTTTTGTGTAGATGCCATGCGGCCCACCATGCACCATATTCCGGCACTAATCCTTAAAGCGGAACTGGCAGAACTGAAACGCCCCTTGTCAGAACCTCACGGATACTCCCTATCAAGGGTATCTGTTACCCTTGCCCACGAGTATCTGTTACCCTTAACGACGAGTATCTGTTACCCTTAATGACGGGTATCTGTTACCCTCTCCACCGCCATCCCACACCCGCTGCGGACAATCGGCACAAGGTAAGTGCAACTGGGCTTGCACAAACTGACGAGCTGTATCCCCTGCAAGACACCACAAAGCACAAAAAAAGCGGATACAACCGGTTTATTCGGTCGCATCCGCTTTTTCAGATTTCAGACGGACTGTTTAGCCTTTGATGGCAGCTATGCCCGGCAGCACTTTGCCTTCGATGGCTTCCAGCAAGGCACCGCCACCGGTCGAAATGTAAGAGACCTTGTCGGCCATGCCGAACTTGTTGATACAAGCCACGGAATCACCGCCACCAATCAATGAGAATGCACCGTTGGCCGTAGCCTTGGCAATGGCCTCGGCAATGGCACGCGAACCAGCCGTAAAGTTGTCGAACTCGAACACGCCGGCAGGACCGTTCCACAGAATGGTTTTAGCGCCTTCAATGGCGGCAGCAAAAGCCTTGCGGGTTTCCGGGCCTGCATCCAAACCTTCCCAACCATCAGGAATGTCATTGGCTGGAACAATCTGTGTTTTCGCATCATTCGAGAACGAATCAGCAGCCACACAGTCAGTGCCCAGAATCAGATTTACGCCTTTGGCCTTGGCTTTGGCTATGATATCCAATGCCAAATCCAGCTTGTCATCTTCGCAAATGGACTGGCCTACCTTGCCGCCTTGTGCTTTTGCAAAAGTGTAGGTCATTCCGCCGCACAAAATCAGGTTGTCCACCTTGTCCATCAGGTTTTCAATGATACCGATTTTCGTGGAAACCTTGGAACCGCCCATAATGGCCGTGAACGGACGCTTGATGTTGCTCAAAACATTATCTACGGCCTTGACTTCCTTTTCCATCAGGTAGCCCAGCATTTTGTGGTCTGCATCGAAATAATCGGCGATAATGGCCGTCGAAGCGTGTTTGCGGTGTGCAGTACCGAACGCATCGTTTACGTAGCAGTCTGCATAGGAAGCCAAATGTTTGGCAAATTCCTTTTGCGGAGCTTTCATGGCAGCCTTGGCAGCAGCTTTTTCTTCATCGGTGGCAAATTCGCCGCGGGGTTTGCCTTCCTCTTCGGCGTAGAAACGCAAGTTTTCCAACAGCAATGCTTCGCCGGGTTTCAGGGCTGCAACAGCATCATCGGCTTTCATGCAGTCGGGAGCAAACTGTACTTTTACACCCAATTGTTCAGAAACAGCATCCACAATCTGTCCCAATGAAAATTTCATGTCCGGGTTTTTCTTGGGTTTTCCCATATGCGACATGATAATCAGGCTTCCGCCATCGTTCAGAATTTTCTTCAGTGTCGGCATTGCACCGCGGATGCGGGTGTCATCCGTAATTTTTCCATTCTCGTCCAGTGGCACGTTGAAATCCACGCGGACAATTGCCTTCTTTCCGGCAAAATTAAATTGATCAATTGTCATAACTGTAATTTTTTTGAGGTTATTTGAAATGTTATCAACATTTGAATTTATATTCCACTTTGGCCAGTTCCTGATTTGCCTTCACGATTTTCTGTTTCAGGTTTTCCTTGTAGGCGGCCAGTTTTTGCGCCAGTTCCGCATCGGCTGTGGCCATGATTTGCACGGCCAGCAACGCGGCATTGAGCGAGCCGTTGATGCCGACGGTGGCCACGGGTATTCCCGGAGGCATCTGTACAATAGACAACAAGGCATCCATGCCTTCCAGCGATGAATTGATTGGCACGCCAATAACCGGCAGGGCGGTCATGCTGGCAATCACGCCGGGCAAGGCCGCTGCCATTCCGGCGGCAGCAATAATCACTTGTATGCCGCGCTGCTGGGCATTCACGGCAAAATCTTCCACTTCGTGCGGCGTCCGATGGGCTGACAAAGCCAGCATTTCAAAAGGGATTTCAAACTCATCGAACAATTTGGCCGCCTTTTCCATAACGGGCAAATCGGATGTGCTGCCCATAATGATACTTACTCTCGGCGTTTTCATTTCCTTTTATCCATTTTCACGCATTCATCAAATAATTGCCTTGTAGCCTTCGGCATCGAGCAGTGCATCCAGCTCGGCCGGATTAGGTACGGAAATCTTGATCATCCATCCTTCGCCGTAGGGATCCTGATTGACCACCTCCGGATGGTCGTTCAGGTTCTCGTTGAATTCGAGCACTTCACCGGAAACCGGCATGTTCAGGTCCGATACGGTTTTTACGGCTTCCACCGTTCCGAAAACAGCACCTGCAGCCAATGTTTCGCCAACGGTTTCAACTTCGACAAACACGATTTCGCCCAGTTCATTCTGTGCAAAATCAGTAATGCCTACATAAGCGGTTTCGCCTTCCACACGAATCCATTCGTGTTCATTCGTGTACTTCAGATTTTCAGGAATGTTCATAACTCGTTTATTTAAAATTTACAACGCCAATTCACAATGTACCGGATAATGGTCCGAATATTTCACTTTGTCCACGGCAAAATGTGCCGATGACATGGACGAATCATACAATATATAGTCGATGCGCACACACAACCAACTTTCTTCAAACGAATTTCCCAGACTAAGGAAATGGTTGTTTACAAACGCATCTTCCAAGTTGCCCCTTATGGTTTTGTAAGTATAGGAAACCGGGACATCGTTGAAGTCGCCGCATACGACCACCTTGTAGGGCGATGCGCTGATTTCCTGTGCAACCAACTCGGCTTGTTTGGCCCGCACGCGATATGCCACTGCCAGTTTTCCGCCCAGCCGGCCGGCATACGAGCTCAAAAAATTCGGCCCGAGCGTGTTTTCGGTCGGCTCGATAATATCCCGCTCCGTCAGGCGGTTGGATTCCAAATGGTTATTGAAAAACCGGATCGTATCACCGTTTATGACAATATCGGAATAATGCGCCATGTTGAATGTTGACTCAATATCCAACACCTTTTTGTTGATAATCGGATATTTGGAAAACGTAGCTATGCCTATCTGGCGCGCAGAATTATCAATTCGATAAGATACATGATGGTAGGGATATTTTTCTAAATGCGCCATCACATCCTGCCAAGTTAAATGCCGAGATTTTTTACTGACAGCAAATTCCTGTAAACAAACCACATCTGCATCTTGCGCCACAATGTAATCCAAAACATTGTTCACTGTTTTGTTCTTTTGGGGCTTAGCATATTTCCCCAAAGACATGGTGTTGTAGCTCAACACGCTTATCTTCCTGGTATCGCAGTCCTGCAAGTCCGCTTTCTTGATAGAGAAACCGAATGTGTTCCTTGCCGGGAAATAGGCCAACAGCAACACTGCCAAGGCAAACAGGAACCACCATTGGCGGACAACAATCCAAAACAGCAGGAAACAGAGGTTTATGGTAAAAAGAACCGGAAAAACAAGCCCCATGTATGCCGGCAAAACCCACAAGCACGGATCAACATTCGTAGAAAAAGCCCCGAGCAACAGACATACCGCAACTATTGCATTCAAGACCAGCATCAGGCTGTACACCAAACGGAGGCCGACCGATTTTTTCCTTTTATTTTTCAAACAATTTCCTTTTTTCTTCCGCACTCAGGCTATCGTAACCGGAGCGTTTGATTTTATCCAGAATAGCATCTATTTCAGCGTTCTTGCGCGCCTTGTACTGGTTGTATTCACCATCGTTCATCGGCTTGGAATAATGGAACTTAGGCTGTTTTTTGCGCTTGGGACGCTTGAACAGATTCACTATTTTGTCAATAATCCGGCTCACATAGGTGGATACATCCGTTCCACGCCGCAAAAGTACAACAAAAATATAACCTGCCAAAGCCCCGCCAACATGTGCCAATTCTCCACCGCCATTACTTGATGTGATGCCGAACAAGCTGATAAGAACAGTTATCAGAGCCAGCCATTTCAATTTGATCCGCCCCAAGAACATTAACATGACTTCCATGTTGGGCGCAAGCATGGCTGTAGCCACGATAATGGCCATAATTGCACCAGATGCACCGACCAGCAGGCTCGCATCTACCAATGGTTCATAATAAGGAAATAAATTGTAGGCCAACAGATAAAATAGTCCCGCAATTAATCCACCCACCAAATATATACCAACAAACTGTTTTTCACTCAAATACATTAACGCAATTTTCCCAAACCAATAAAGGCACAACATATTGAAAAACAAATGAAATACCCCCTCATGCAGAAACATGTATGTCAGCAAGGTCCAAAAACGTAGGGGCAAGACATGCAAGGAAGCCGGCAATGCCAAATAGGTAATCAGGGAAATATGCGAGACATTGAACAGTTGCAAGAAAATAGCAACCAATTTAACAACCAGAAACACTGCTACATTGATAAAAATCAAACGTGTTACAGCGTTTCCATTTTTGAAAAGAGATTTTAAATCAACCATTTTATTTATTTAAAGTCGGGATTTGCACAATGTATGCCAATCGGCAACAATTGCCAAAATGGCATATCCCCATGTTTTTACCAATACAATGTCCCTTTCTTTTTCCAATATAGAATAAGCAGCCAGCCAAACAGCATGCCGCCCAAATGAGCAAAATGCGCTATATTGTCAAACGAGAATCCAGCAACCCCGAGAAACAACTCCACAATGGCGTACAAAGCAACAAAAATCCGCGCAGGAATCGGTACAGGCAAAAATATCAACATCAGCCGTGCTTCCGGGAACAGCCAGCCGAATGCGAATAACAAACCGAATATGGCACCGGAAGCACCGACTGTAACCGGCGAATTTATAATCAACTGCTTCATAGACAAAGCTGTTACAGAATTGACTGAAGACAAACTTCCAAAATGCAAGAACTTGCGCAATTTCTCTTCCACTCCGACCAAAGGTGTAGACGAGTTTTGCTGAATTGCATCATTCAGGGCGGAAATCATGGGTGCGAAATCAATAGTCCACATAAGCTGCTGTACGATTGCCGCACCGATACCGGAAACCAAATAGAACAATAAAAAACGCTTCGTTCCCCAACGTTGCTCAATCGCCGCACCGAACATAAACAATGCAAACATATTGAAAAACATATGGCTAAATCCACCATGTATAAACATATAAGTCAGTATTTGGTAAATATGGAACTGCTCAGATGCCCAATAGTGCATACCCAAGATATTGGAAAGGCTGAAATCTTGGTATGCACCTCCCAACAAGCGAGGCAACGCAAGATCTGCCAACCAAAAAATAAAATTAATAATAAGTAAATTCTTTACAACCGGCGGGAGGTTGGACAAGAATGTAGAACGTTCATTCATAAAATAAAAATCACAAAATTCATTTTTAAACCTATTGACCAATTAATCAAACACATAATCAATCAAAGCAAACAATCAGCCAAAAGCATATACAAAGAATTGCAAAAGTATACATTTTCCCGTTGTGACTTATGCTTTTCAGTATATTTTTAAAATGTCGCATCAAAAAAACGTTTTTTTACGCCATATGCTTGTTTCCGCGTGGCTAAAAACTCGTATTTGCAAATGTATGTATTTCTTTATTAAAATTCCCAATCAGACACCGTATATCTAACATTTAAATCCTTTTATTATGAACAAGGCAGATTTAATCTTGCTATAGCCAAAAGCCAACCTAAACAAAAATAAAGCAAAAAAAGCATTGGATGCCATTCTAAAAACCATATCAGAAACCCTTGCCAAAAGTGAAAAAATCAATTTGGTCGGATTGACTCTTTTTCTGTTGTTAAACGTTCTGCCCAAACCGGTATCAATCCTGCAACTCAAAAAAAGTATTAGAAGGCAAGAAAGTCGTAAAATTTAAAACCGGCTCTGAATTAGCCAATGCCATCCAGTAAATAAGTTCGACTAACCAGCAGATTGCCAATCTTTACAAGATTTATAACAGGAGCATTCTCCTAGTTTTATATGTTTTGTAAATAAAATATTATCGCTACCTTTGCACGCTATTGCTTTTAACACATGTCATGAAACACATAAAAATACATAAGGAAGGACGGGTAATATTGTTAGGACTTATTTTGCTGATATTTGTCATTAATTTATGGGTGTATATAGGCTCAAGCAATGTTGTATTTGCAATCAACATAATAATATCAGCAGGACTGCTCATCTTTTTCACCTACTTTTTTAGAAATCCAGCTCGCGTATTTGAAATAGATGACCCAAGCCTGGTCGTTGCCCCGGCGGATGGAACCATTGTCGTAATCGAACCAACTGAAGAAAACGAATATTTCGGTGATAAACGAATACAAGTTTCTATTTTCATGTCCGTATTCAACGTACATGCAAATTGGTATCCGATTGCAGGGAAAGTCATTAAAACCGCCCATCACAATGGGAATCACATGGCTGCTTATTTACCAAAATCGAGTACAGAAAACGAGCGTTCGACCATCGTGATAGAAACACCCGCAAAAACACAAATACTTGTACGACAAATTGCTGGCGCATTAGCACGCCGCATCGTTACATACGCACAAGCCGGTAAACAATGCCATTTGAACGAACAACTCGGGTTTATCAAGTTCGGATCGCGTGTCGATTTGTTTTTACCAATGGGCACAGAGATATTTGTAGAATATGGTGATAAAACCACCGGAAATGAAACCATTATAGCTAGACTCAATGAATAAATTTGAATCACTTTTTGCACAGTATGACTGCGATAAACTCAGTGACGAATCTGTTAAACAAGCAGTCGCAGAAATTCTTGAAAAGCATTTTGCTGAAAATGACAATCTTGATGTGTACAAACAATGCCTCCACCAGATTGATTTGACAACATTGAATGGAGATGATACAAAATCCAAAGTCAAAGCAATGGTTGAGAAAGTCAACGCATTCAAAAACCAATTCCCACAATCGGGCAATGTCGCAGCCATTTGTGTTTATCCAGCCATGGTTTCAACCGTGAAATCAACTTTGACTGAACCTATAGGAATTGCTTCCGTTGCCGCTGGTTTTCCCGCCTCGCAAACATTTCTGGAAGTAAAAATTGCAGAAGTCGCAATGGCCGTACTGGAAGGAGCGACTGAAATAGATGTAGTCATTTCCATTGGCAAATTCCTGGAAGGCGATTATCAAACCGTATATGATGAACTGTGTGAGATTAAGGGAGCGTGCCGCAATGCACATTTGAAAGTCATTTTGGAAACAGGAGCGTTAAAATCAGCAACCAACATCAAAAAAGCATCCATCCTTGCCATGCAGGCCGGAGCAGACTTTATAAAAACATCAACAGGCAAAATCGCCGTATCAGCTACGCCGGAAGCCACCTACATCATGTGCAAAGCCATAAAAGAATGGCATGAAAAAACCGGCATGAAAGTTGGCTACAAACCGGCGGGCGGCATATCGACAACGGAGGAGGCGGTTGCCCACTACACAATAGTCAAAGAAGTGCTGGGGCAGGAATGGCTCGACAACAAATACTTCCGCTTTGGCGCAAGCCGTTTGGCAAACAACCTGTTAAGCTCAATAGAGGGCAAAGAGGTAAAGTATTTTTAAAAACTTAACTGCTGAATTTTTCAAGAAGAGGGACAATAATTTTGTTCCTCTTTTTTTGCCACCATTTTACCTAAAACCTTATTCCGGAAAACGAATTTCATATTACATAAAGGAATCTTGTTTGTACATTCAAAAACAATTCCCTACTTTTGTAGCCGAACCTGCGCCGAAAGCCTCATAGAGAGGTGGTTGGAGTGGGTAAACATATTGAGAAAGGCGTTTACTAACGTTTTGGTTTCGGCTTGTCAAAACTTCGCAACTTTTGGATACACAGTCAGACACAAAGCAGCGGTAGATGTCTGCGGGATATGTCATACTTTGGCACAAACAATGTGTCAAAGCATTGTATATACATATCGGCGTGGGCTTCTGCGTTGCTCGTTCAGACTGTGTGGGCAATGCGAAGGCCTTGATGAGCGGGACGGGCGACAAGTACAGACTCCCGCGCTTTCTTTTTATGTTTGAATCGCATGTGTTACCAAAAAGTATCCTGATGGAGTTTGCAGGAACAATCAACATTGTTTGGCATGAAATCGGAATATGAACCGGACGCAAGCACCCAAACGCAACAAATAACCAGCGGTCAATGCGGGGACAATATCACATGGAAATTCCTGCATAAAGAAGGCTGGTTAACCGTTTCTGGCAAAGGCGGAATGGATGCATATCCGGCAATGGATTTTATTCCATGGTCAGGACTTCGTCCTTACATCCGGCAGGTCTTCATTGGGGAGGAGATAACGGGTTTATGCGACTATGCTTTTGCTGACTGCCATAATCTGGCAAGTGTACAGCTCGGTAAAAATCTTTCGGTAATTGGGAAACTCGCCTTTTACAATTGCGGCAACTTGGTTTCCATTTGCATACCAGCCATGACAAAAAATATCGGAATCAGCGCTTTCAGCATGTGCAAAAAGTTGGAATATATCCAAGTGGATGGGCAGAACACAAATTATTGTTCAGAAAATGGTGTCTTGTTCGATAAAAAGCAAACAACATTGATCCAATTTCCGGCTGGGAAAACGAAACCTGTCTATGCGATTCCAAGCCGTGTCAAATATATAGGACATGAGGCTTTTATCAATTGCATCCATCAAACAGCGATTATCCTGCCAGACGGATTAAAAGAAATCGGAAACTGCGCCTTTTTGACTTGCAAAAATCTGAGAAGTGTGGATATTCCCGAGAAAACGGCAAAATTAGGTGAGAATGTATTCTTGTTTTGCGAGCGGCTCAAATACATAACAGTCCGAAGCGCTATTCCGCCCATTATTACGGAAATGACATTTGACCCGAAGCAAGTACCGATTTATGTGCCGGAAGATGTTCTTCCTGCCTATCTGTCCTCTCACATTTGGAGTAAAATGCAACTCTATGGAATGGAATAATGCCTTATTGATTTTGCTGTGCGATTTTTTGTAAATCGGCATCAAATGTGTGAAGCCTTTCTGTGCAATAGGCTATCAATTCTGTAGCACGTTTTGCTTTTTTGGCATATTCTTCCATGCTTACAGCCGTTTCATTTTCAAGTTCGGCAACAAGCTGTTCCAATTCCGCCATGGCGGAGTCATAATTCTGCTTTTTTGTCATAATTCAATGGTGATGATTCAATTTTTGCAATAAATGAAAAACAGGAATCATGATTCCTGTTTCTCCAACCACGCGATGGTTTCTCCTTTTTGCGCCAAATCTCCTTGCGCCTTTTCCACTTCAACGATTTTGCCCGTACAAAAACTGAAAATATTTTCCAAGCCGTTGCGCGTCTGCAAGGCACACAGCCAGTCATTCTCCTTGAACATCTTTCCTACTGGCGGTTCCATTGATTTTTCCTCAAAATCGAATTCCCAGAAAACGCGGCCATTCACGGGTGCGATGACAGGTTCTGCTTTGGGGTGCAGCAAGGCGCGTTTGTCTGCCGCCGTCATTGGTTTGCCTGTTCCGGAAGCATGTTTTTCCATCGCCTCCAACAATTCCGCATTGAAACGGCGTTTCGCCTCGCCCGATTTGTATTCGCGGTATTGCTTTTCGTGCATGGCAAATTCAAACAGCTCTTCATCATCTTGTCCGCGTTCCCAGCCCAATTTTTCCATTTCGACAATGAAACGCGGCAATTCGTCAGGATAATTGTCTTGTGGGTTGCCGGTAAAAAATTCGTATTGGTTCTTTTCCGCCAAGGCGATGATTTCCGGAGCCAACTTGCCTGGCAATTTACCTGCCTTGCCCAAAATCATGTCCCATGTGTTTTTGTCTATCATGGTGAAACGCTCCTGTCCTTTGCTCATGGCAAAGATATTCATCAATGCGACATTCTTCACATATTGACTGAACGGTGTTACAAGCGGCGGATTGCCTAACTTCGGCCAAACATATTGCACTTCCTCAAAGAGTTGCACCAACAACTCATCTTCGGTCAATTCTGCTTTTCCGGCAGCTTTCAAGTTGGCATTTATGGCTGCGTGCATACCTTTCAGGTCGGCCATCAACGAACCCATCATGCCGCCTGGCAAACCGCAGCCAACCAGCAACGACGACATGAAACGGTTTCGCGGATCAATGAAATAGCCCAGAAAATCATCCATGAAACTCTGCGTCAGGCGTCGAGCTTCCATATAAGCCTTCATGTTGATTTCCGGTACTGCAAAACCGGCATCCTTCAGCATGGCTTGAATGGTAATGACGTCTGGATGTACCATTCCCCACGACAGCGGCTCCATGGCGACGTCGAAAATATCACCGCCGGCCTTGGCCACCTCCAGCATGGATGCAACCGAGAAGCCGGGCCCCGTATGGCCATGATACTGAATTATAATGTCAGGATGCGCTGATTTTATCGCTTTCACTATCTTGCCCAACGTATCGGGCCGGCCGATTCCGGCCATGTCTTTCAGGCACAACTCCTGTGCACCTCCGGCAATCAATTGTTCGGCCAGTTCAATATAATATTCCGCCGTATGTACGGACGAATATGTAATGCACATGGTCGCCTGCGCAATCATGCCGGCCTGTTTTGCCCAACCTATGGAAGGGATTATGTTGCGCGGGTCGTTCAAACCGCAGAAAATACGTGTAATATCGGTGCCTTGCGCCTTTTTCACCTTGTACATCAGTTGGCGTACATCGGCCGGCACCGGATTCATGCGAATGCCGTTCAGTCCGCGGTCAAGCATGTGCGTTTGTATACCGGCCTCGTTAAAAGGTTTGGTAAATGTCCGGACTGCCAGGTTTGGATTTTCCCCATATAACAAATTCACCTGCTCCGAAGCTCCCCCGTTTGTTTCCACACGGGCAAAGCAGCCCATATCGATAATGACAGGTGCAATCTGCGCCAATTGGTCTTTGCGCGGAACGTACTTACCGGACGATTGCCACATATCACGGTAAACCAAACTAAACTTAATTTCCTTTTTCATGGTCGCATGTGAATTTTATTGTTATACTGTTATATCATTTTATCTCAGCCAACCTTGCTTCCGCAATAGCCACATAATCGGGATTTATTTCAAAACCTATATAATTACGTTTCAGCCGTTTGGCAGCTACGGCAGTGCTTCCGCTCCCCATGAACGGGTCGAGCACCAAATCACCGGCATTGCTGCTGATTTCAATAAACGGAGTGCAGACCCGCAATGGTTTTTGTGTCTTGTGTGCCGTCCGCTCCTTGCCCATGCAAATCGGCGCTTCTATGAAATTATGCATCTCATTGACCGGCTTATGGTTCCAGGTTTTGGGAGTCCCCTTGCTGAAATGCACCATCATCTCCATACTGTTAGCAAACATCTTGCGCGTATATATAGCCGGAAACGGATTGGTCTTATGCCAATGGATCACCTTGCGGAATTGGAAACCAACACGCTCCACCAATCGATTCAGATACGAGACAAAATCATCACCACACCACATATATCCAACTGCACCTTCTTTAGAAATACGGTAACATTGTACCAAAACCTCCTCCAAAAAACTCAAATAGTCTGCTTCCGAATGGAATGCATCGAATTCAAACTCTGTAACTAAATCTTTATGATTCTTCAACCCACTCACATTCTGAGCACGATACTGAAAATAAGGAGGATCCGTAAAAATCATGTCAACACAAGCATCCGGCATCCCACGCATACCTTCCAAACATGAAAGTTGATATATCTTATTTATTTCCAACGTCAATGCCCAAAATACTCATTTAACAAAGTGTGAGCAGCTACAAACGAACTTAATTCATTGTTCAGAACCTTCTGCTCATTTATTTCCAAAAGACGCTGTATTTTCTCGTCCTGATAAAAATGACGCTGCAATTGTTCATTTATACTTTCATACATCCAATACTTGGCTTGCCCTGTCCGCTTGTATTCAAAATATCCGTTGTTCTTCACAAACGTAATATAACGTTCCACCATATCCCATACCTCCGGTATACCATTTCCCGCGACAGATGAACAAGTTACTACTTCAGGCGACCAACCACTTTCTGGTGCGGGGAACAAATGCAATGCATTTTGGAACTGGCTACGTGCCACTTTGGCTTTTTCTACATTGGATCCATCGCACTTGTTAATGGCAATGCCATCTGCCATTTCCATAATGCCTCGTTTTATACCTTGCAACTCATCGCCTGTTCCTGCCAATTGGAGCAACAAGAAGAAATCAACCATGGAATGTACGGCTGTTTCAGATTGGCCAACGCCAACCGTTTCCACAAAAATGGTATCGAACCCGGCTGCTTCGCACAACACAATGCTTTCGCGGGTTTTACGCGCCACGCCTCCCAATGAACCTGCCGATGGCGAAGGGCGGATAAAAGCATTTTTCGCCGCTGACAACTCCACCATGCGGGTCTTGTCGCCCAAAATACTGCCTTTACTGCGTTCACTGCTCGGGTCAATGGCCAACACGGCCAATTTGTGGCCTTCGCGGATTAATTTCATTCCTAAAGCTTCGATGAATGTACTCTTTCCTGCCCCAGGAACGCCCGTTATACCCAAACGGATGGCATTACCCGAATAGGGCAAACATGCCTCAATAATTTGCTGCGCCAGATCCTGATGTACCTGCAACGAACTTTCCACAAGCGTAACCGCTTGGCCAAGAACGGAAATATCCCCTTTACGGATGCCTTCTACGTATTCAGCAACAGAAAGCAAAGGTTTCTTGCGTTTCGGACGGAAATAAGGATTAACAGTAGGCACATCGGAAACACCTTCATTTACAGACAGGCCGATATGTTGCGGGTCATTTTCAGGATGGTATTTCATAATTTTATTCTACTTCCCAAACAAGATTTATGGTCGTATAACTGTTTTCAGGGTCATTGGTCTGAATGCTGAACGTACGACGATAAGGAGCTCCGGCTTTATTTCCTTTCGTGTTAATATCAAATTTGATATCCGCTTTTTTCCCACTGCTGATACTTGTTTTTGAAGCCGTTACCTTCATGTCTGAATTATTGTTTACAATGCGACGTATAAGCAACGGCTTAATACCTTTATTAGCAACAGATATTTTATAAGATTTGACCATATTGGCAGGAATCTTGCCTAAATCAATTGTCCTGGAAGCGTTCAAGTTTGCAATCTCCATGATAGGCGCCTCTCTTTTTTCTTCAAGAGTCATTTTTGCAAAATCCTCAACGATATTGGCACGGACACGCAAGCTATATGTATCGGAAATAATTTTTTGGTCATTCAAAATGACATAAATACGCTCAGCAACCGGCCCCCATTGGCTACAACGGTTTGTATTGAATTTCACATAGATATTACCGGTTTCATTCGGTTTCAATACTTCCGGAATAATACCAATTTCTAAATAAGGGAATGGGTTCTGGACTGAAATACGAATATCTTCCGTACCAAAATTTGCCACATTAATTGTACGCTGCCCTTCCGTGCCTTTTATGAGGGTATTGAATTGCAACAAATTGGTTTTCAATCCGAGTTCATCCATTTTTACTGGATATTGTACGGATTTATCAACCGGTTTCGGCGTAACTTCCCCACGAATAATCAAGCGCGTATCAGACTCCGTTGCATTGGAGCTTACTGTAATGGTTTTTGTAAATCTTCCAGGTCGACCTGCAGGATTGTAAGTAACAGAGATCGTTCCTTTTTGTCCTGGTTCTATGGGTGTTTTTGTCCAGTTGGGTGTTGTGCAGCCGCAACTCGCACGCACACGATTGACTACCAAAGGGGCCATGCCCGTATTTGTAAATTCGAATACTGTCGTTACCTTTCCATCCGCTTCGTTAATTGTACCGAAATCATAAGTCTTTTTTGAAAATTCGATGACCGGTTTTTGCGCCGATACTGCCATAACAATAAAAAGCAAGCAGCACAATGAATTTATTCTTTTCATAAATATCAATTTATTGTTGATTAAACATTGACGCACATATGACTCTTGCAAAAGTATAAAAAAAAACGGTTCGGATTATACCGATTTTATTTTTATATTTTTTTCAAATATGCACGCCGGCGTTTATGTTGAATTTTTTCAAAATACTCGAAGTTGGCCTGATTTTTTGCGTTTACTTCCAAAATAGCAGTCGTTTCTACACTCTTAATGCCATATTTAATAAAGTATGGTATTTGGTCAATAAAAAACAATGAATTTATTCCTTTATTCTGATAATCAGGACGGACGGCTATCAACAACAAATCGAAAGATTCGATATGTTTTGTCTTCAGGGCTCTCAGGACATGAAACCAACCAAAAGGGAACAGGCGTCCACCACATTTTCGCAAAGCATGAGAAATGTTAGGCATTCCCACGCCGCAACCGACAATCTCGTCATCTTTGTTGGTAACCAACGTAACAAAATCATAGTTTAACAGAGGAAAATACATGTCGCAATAATATTTTTTCTGCTCCGGTGTCAACGGCTGGAAATTGTATAACGGCTGATAAGCTGCGTCAATTACATCCAGATACGTATAGCCATAACGGCGTTTCAGTTCCTTGGCCGATTTCACTTTCACAATGTTTAATCCATATTTCTCCCTAATGATGTTTCCAACCCGTGCCATACGCTCCGGTACTTCTGTTGGAGGAAAAATACGATATTCAATCCAATCCATTTCTTTCGACAAACCAAATTTTTCAAAATGTTCCGGATAATACGGATAATTGTATAAACTTGCCATAGGGGAATCATATTCAAAACCTTCCAACAACAATCCCTGATGGTCAAAATCTGTAAAACCAAGCGGCCCATTCATTTTCTCCATTCCTTTCGATTTACCCCATTGCTCAACCGCAGCCAACAAAACTTCCGACACCTCATACTCATCCACAAAATCGAACCAGCCAAAACGCACGCGCTTCTGGTTCCATGCACGATTGGCCTCATGATTAATGATGCCGGCTATACGCCCAACAATGCGACCATCGCGCCAAGCCAAAAAGCAAATACTCTCACTCACCGCATGTGCAGGATTTTTATCGGGACAAAACGTATTTATCTCATCAAAAATCAATGGAGGACAAAAATTCTCCGCCCCTTTGTACAATTCTATACCAAACAAAACGAATTGTTTTAAATCCTTTCGGCTTTTCACCTGCCTTATCTCTATCATATCTTTTTCTGTCTTGATTTTATTATAATCGGTTACAAAAATAACTCTTTTTTTCAAAGAAGCAGCAACCCGACTGCTAACGCCTACAAAACCTGACAACATCTTGCGTTACTTAATGCCATAAACCGCCTGTTGCAATTCCCTAACTTGTCCGTCCGTAAAAATTTCCGCCGTACTCATTAAAAACATGGGAATCGAAGGATACCCCTCTATATATGGAGGTTGTACATAGTCGTTCCGAACAATCCTGAAACCATGACGCTCATAAAATGCAATACGACGTTTGGCTATGGGTGTATCAGGAGTTTCTACTTCCAAGACCACCGGCAACAAAGTTTTTTTTACAAATTGTGATAACACTTTGCCGCCCAAATTGTTCCCTCGTAACTTTTCACTTATGGCGAAATGCTCTACATACAGGAAAGAACCAAACTGCCAATAGGTGAGAAAACCAGCAAAAATTGTATCATGGATAAATGCCGTGCAATGGAAACGTGGTTCATGTAGCATTTTTTCCATAAAACCGTTTTTGTCACGCCGTTCTGTCGTGGGGAAGGCTTCTTCATACAAGTCATACAACTCTGTAAATAACTTGTCATTTGTGTTTTTTACTTCTACAGGTTTCATAATCATTAGATATAGTTATAAATTGATATTCGGCATTATGCCGACAAATCCTATTTATTCTTCTCTTCGCAGTAGCAAACGGTTGGTTATACATGCCGGTAATTCTTCTTGATAATGTGTTACCATAATCAGGGTTTTACCACTTTGCCGGCAAAAAGCATCAATGATCGTCCTTACGCGCAGACGATTATTGTCGTCCAAGCCATGCATGGGCTCATCCAGAATCAGTAAACCGGGATTCTTCACAAACGCACGCGCAAGCAGCACGAGGCGTTGTTCGCCATCTGAAAGCCGGAGAAAACTGCGCTCCTGCAAGTGCGTTATGCCGAACATATCCATCCACCAGGAACATACATGTTGTTGTTCCGGCCGCGGCTTGACATACAAACCGACACTGTCGTGCAAACCGCTGGCCACAATGTCGGCAGCCGGCAAATCGGCAGAATATGCCCTATGCATTTCCGGACTTACGTAACCAATATGTTTTTTTATTTCCCAAATGCTTTCTCCTGTGCCGCGCTTGTGGCCGAACAAGCTCATGTTGCACGCATAAGCCTGCGGATTATCGGCACAAATCAGGCTTAATAAAGTTGATTTGCCGGCACCGTTTTGTCCGAGTACAGCCCATTTTTCTCCACATTTGACATGCCAGTCCAGATTCTTTAAAATGGTACGCTCTCCATAACGTATGGTTACCTGCTCCATGTCAATTACCCTGTCCGGCATAGTTTCCTTGATGGGACAAATGGAAGGCGGACAGAAGGGTGGCAACTGCGGCTTGACGGGTTGCGGCCTCTGGTATTCTTTGACAGGAATCTTGACACCGCAGCAACGGCCGTTTACCGGGACTATATGCGTAATGAAGCCGGGAATTTCATCTGTTTTGGACAACAGCAAAATCAGTTGCAATTGATGCAAATTCACCAGTTTTGCCAATAGAGCGGATAGCTGGGAACGGGTTTCTGCATCCAGACCGATAAAGGGTTTGTCGATTATCAGCAGACTCGGATTGGAGAGTAAAGCGCGCACGAGCTGTACTTTGCGCAATTCTCCGCTGGACAGCAGCACCATGGGTTTGTCAAGCATTTCATCGATACCAAACAGTTCGAAAAGCACGCGATGCAATGCCGATTTTGCATAATCGCCAAGTTTCTCACGCACGACAGGCGATGATTCGCAATCTTGCGAATGCCAACGTTGTTGCAGATAATACGATGCATCCGCAGGACCATAACTGTCACGAAAAGTAATTATTTTTACATGGTCATATACTGGCGAGAAAGCATATTCTATTGTTCCTGAAAGCAAAGGATAAGAACCAATTATCAGATTGGCCAGAATACTTTTCCCCCCGCCATTTTCTCCTACAATAGCCAATTGTTCGCCGTATTCTAACGTCAATGAGACGGGACCTGAGAAACAAAGCTGCGGATCGCGGAGTACTGCATCCCGAACTGAAAATAAAGGTATCATTTTGGCATCCTAAAATAAAGTACAATACCAATTAGCAAAAAGATAAAGTTCGGCAACCATACGGCTAGGAAAGGCGTCATTGTCCCATTCACAGAAAATGATGTGGAAACTGTGGAGAAAAGGATATACAATGCACTCAACGCAATTCCTACTCCTAAATTCAGGCCCATTCCACCGCGTACTTTCTTGGCGGAAAGAGAAACGCCTATCAACGTCATGATAAATGCAGCCAGGGGCGTCGCCGAACGTTTGTAGTATTCGTTTTTGAATGCCTGGATATTTCCAATGCCACGTTGCTGCTGTTTTTGCAGATATTCACGCAATTCACGGTTGGTCATTTGTGCGCTTTCTTCGGATGTTATGTAAAACTCGGCCGGTTGCACCATGATGACCGTGTCCATTTTGTTTCCCCGTGATACGGTTTCGCGCATACCATCAAATTCACGTAAAAGATAATCCTCTATGTGCCATTGATATACGGAATCCCAGACAATGCGTTCCGCCGTCAGGCGCGACACAAGCGTTTTCCCATCGAATTTTTCCAACGAAAAACGGTAACCCTTATTCGTCCGGGCTTGAAAACTTTCTATATACATGATAACGCCCGGTTCAATTTCCATTTGTACGTTGCGGGCGTTGTCAGACTTGAACTTTTTGATATAGGTGTTTTCAAATTCCAGCATTTTTTGGGTGGAACGCGGAATCACATAACCGCCTAAACCGTATGAAATGGCAAAAATGACGAATGCCGATATGGCGTAAGGCAACATCAGGCGTTTGAAGCTGATACCACTTGCCAACATAGCAATGATTTCGCTGTTGCCCGCCAGTTTGGAGGTGAAGAAAATCACGGATATGAATACGAACAGCGAGCTGAACATATTCATGTAGTAAGGGATGAAATTGAAATAATAATCTACAACAATGGCACGAAGCGGCGCGTTCGAATCGAAGAAATTATCCATTTTTTCAGTCAAGTCAAACACGACGGCAATGCTCAAAATAAGCACAATAGAGAAAAAATAAGTTCCCAAGAACTTTTTTATGATATATGTGTCTATTTTTTTCACTGTACTTCGTTTTGTTTGGACAAATCAATCAGAGCCGGCGGCCGACCCGTTCTGTCATTTCATTTTTCCAAGCGGCAAAAGTGCCGTCCAAGATATGTTTGCGTGCTTCCTTCACAAGCCACAAATAAAACGCCAAATTATGCAGCGAAGCTATCTGCATGGCCAACAATTCCTTGCTGTGGAACAAATGGCGCAAATAAGCCTTGCTGTACAAATGGTCAACATAAGAAGTCCCTTCTTCATCGAGCGGCGAAAAATCATTTTTCCACTTTTCGTTCCGCATGTTCATGATTCCCCTGCTGGTGAACAACATGCCGTTGCGCCCGTTGCGTGTGGGCATCACGCAATCGAACAAGTCCACCCCGCGTGCAATGCCTTCCAACAAATTTTGTGGCGTTCCGACCCCCATCAGGTAACGCGGCTTGTCTTTGGGTAATATGTCATTGACAATCTCAATCATTTCATACATTTTCTCGGTCGGTTCGCCGACAGCCAAGCCTCCGATGGCGTTGCCTTCGCGGCCTTGGTCGGCAATGAATTTGGCCGACTCGCGCCGCAAATCAGGGTAAACGCATCCCTGCACAATCGGGAAAAAAGTCTGTTTGTAACCGTATTTTGGTTCTGTTTCATCGAAATGTGCCAAACCACGCTTCAGCCACCGGTGTGTCATTTCCATGGATTTTTTAGCATAACCGTAATCGGCCGTTCCCGGCGTGCACTCATCAAAAGCCATCATTATGTCTGCACCGATTGTGCGCTGGATTTCCACAACACGCTCAGGTGTGAACAAATGCTTACTGCCATCGATATGCGAATAAAAAACGACACCTTCTTCGCTCATTTTGCGCGTGCCGGACAAGGAAAATACCTGGAATCCACCGCTGTCGGTCAATATCGGATGGTTCCAAGCATTGAATTTATGCAAGCCGCCCGCTTGTTCAAGCACCGATAAACCTGGACGCAAATACAAATGATAAGTATTGCCAAGAATAATCTGTGCTTTCACATCATTTTCCAAATCGGGTATCTGCACGGCCTTTACAGAAGCTGCCGTCCCGACAGGCATGAAAATCGGCGTTTCTATCTGGCCATGGTCAGTCGTGATAAGACCGGCACGCGCCGCATTGTTCACATCAGTATGTTGTAATTCAAACGTCATTCCTGTCCAAAAATAAAGTTACGCAATAACAACGCGCCGATGTTTCCCGATTTTTCAGGATGGAACTGCATGCCGTAAAAATTGTTTTTATGCAATGCTGCGCTATATGGCTTTATGTAGTCGGCGGTCGCCACCGTATGTTCCGACAATTCTACATAATAGCTATGTACAAAATAAACAAAACTGTGTTCGGCAACTCCATCAAAAGCCGGGGTTTCCAGATTATAAATATCGTTCCAGCCTATTTGCGGCACTTTTACGCCTGCCCTCGCCTCGAACATTCTGACATTACCGCCAAAAATACCTAAGCAGGACGTGTCATTCTCTTCCGAATGGGCACACATCAACTGCATACCCAAACAAATCCCCAAAACAGGCTGGGTCAAAGATTTGATTAGGACATCCAACTTCTTCTGTTTCAAATAGTCCATGGCGGAACGTGCCTCACCTACCCCCGGAAAAATGACACGGTCTGCATTCCGGAGAACATCCGGTTCATCCGTAACAAAAGCCTCTACACCCAAACGTTCCAACGCAAAAAGTACGGAACGGACATTGCCGGCATTGTATTTCACAACCGCGACTGTGGGTTTGGTGTTTGAGGTCTTCAACATTTTCTCCGCTGGTTTTATCCTCCAAAAATTTGGGGAGAGGAATTGACTGGAATCAAATCAATTTGTTTGTTTTGGTGTCCGGGAAAATTACTGCCGGTTTGAACGTTTTCGCTTCTTCGGCATCCATCATGGCGTATGCCATAATAATGACAATATCTCCGGGTTGTACTAAGCGGGCTGCTGCACCGTTCAGGCAGATTTGTCCGGAACCGCGTTTGCCAGGAATAACATACGTTTCCAGACGGGCACCGTTGTTATTGTCTACAATACTTACTTTCTCGTTGGCAATAATGTTTGCTGCATCCATCAAATCCTCATCTATGGTTATGCTGCCGATGTAGTTCAAGTTGGCTTCGGTAACGGTAACCCGATGAATCTTCGATTTAACTACGTGAATAAACATAATTCCGAATTTATTGATTCTGCGTTGTCGTATATTTAATATTGTCTATCAGACGTGCTGGACCGCAATAGACCGTTACACAACCAACAGCGTTTTCCCATACGGAAGTCGGTTGCAAAGTCGTTCCATCAACGATTTCGTAATACTCAACCTGCAAGCCTGCTACATTGTTAATCTGTTCCCCAACCCAATTCTGCACATATTGTACGGAGTGCGTACTTGCCAGATTGCGGCTTTCAAAAAGAACCTGAGAGATATGTACGGCACGCTGTTTCTCTTCCGCTGACAAACGTTCGTTACGGCTGCTCAGTGCCAAGCCGCTTTCTTCGCGCACAATGGGACATCCAACAATTTCCACATCAAAACCCATCACCTTCACCATACGGCGGATAATGGCCAACTGCTGGTAATCCTTTTCGCCGAAATAGGCCTTCCGGGGCTGTACCAGACGGAACAACTTGCTCACCACCTGCACGACACCATTGAAATGTCCGGGACGATATTTACCTTCCATAACCTGGTCCAAGCCTCCGAAATCAAAGTCGAATGTATGGCTCATTTCTTCTGGAGTATACATTTCTTCTGGTGTTGGGGCAAAAACAAGTGTAGCTCCTTGTTGTTCAAGCAAGGCAGCATCACGCTCCAAGGAACGTGGATATTTGGCCAGATCCTCGGCATTGTTGAATTGCGTCGGATTTACAAAAACACTAACAACGCACACGTCGTTCTCTGCAACACAACGTTTTACCAATGAACAATGTCCGGCGTGCAAAGCTCCCATGGTAGGAACAAAACCGACCGTTTTCCCAGCTGCTTTCAATTGCTCCAATTCGTTACGCAGCAACGCTTGCGTGGATAAAATTTTCATTTCCAAATGGTTTTTAAAAGGGCTGCAAAGGTACAAAAATATATTGGAAACCAACAAATGATTGAATAAAAGCGGCTAAACCGACAGAAAAACAAGTTTTACAAAGCAAGCTGACATAAAAAAGTGCGTCCCGGAAAACGCACTTTTAGCCCCATTATATTTATTGATATTATTCGCCCGCAACCGGCTCTGCTATTTCTGTGGCATTGCCAGACAAATTTGCAACAGGTGGTTCTTCTGCTGTCAAGTTGCGATAAATAACAGCATAGCAAGCAAATATAAAAGGCATTGCCACTATCATAAGGATAATATTGACAATACTTCCGAACACGTCGTTAATTGCATTGGCAATTCCAGCAACCACACCAACCGCAACATAAACCGCAATTGTACATATGAATATTGTCCATTTGTAGCCATAAGTCGCCTCATTACTTTTTACAACAGCTTCACCCGGTGCCATTTTTTTGTCAAGTAACAAATAAAAAGCCAGTGACCATGCATACGAAATCACTATGCCTGGAATCAGCAAAAACAAATAAGCAGGAATCAGAGCCATAACCATCAAACCAATCAACATAAAATATTCACCCATGTAACGGCGATATTTTGCATCGAAAATAAATAAAGGTGAAATCACATGGCCTTTGCTTAATTCAATCGGAATTGTTGTCATGGCAATCGTTGTTCCCACATTCAGATAAGGAATCCAAATGGTCAATACATAAAGAACCACCGCTCCTAATATAGACAACAAGTTTTTCATAGTGATCTCCCAACCTTCTTTCCAGACGCCTAAAATTGTAATTTTCTTATCCATAATAATTAATTTAAAAATTTCAATGCAAAGCTACTACATTTTACAAACATTTGCAATACAATTTATACAAATACTGATAATTTTAATCTATGCTTTAGCATATTATCCGGTTATGCCAGAAAACCAAATTGCAAAAAAACATTCTCTGCCATTTCCCCACCTTACCGATTATGATTATCTTTGCAGCCCAAATCCGAAAAGGGATTTAGGATTAGAATCTAATAAAAGAAACGATCATGTCTTTACAATGCGGAATAGTAGGATTACCGAACGTCGGTAAATCCACCTTATTCAACTGCCTGTCGAATGCAAAGGCGCAGGCTGCCAATTTCCCTTTTTGCACAATAGAACCCAATGTGGGAGTCATTACCGTGCCTGATGAGCGGCTGAATCGCCTGGCTGAAATCTGCAAACCGCAACGTGTCATCCCGACAACGGTAGAAATCGTTGATATTGCCGGCCTGGTCAAAGGCGCAAGCAAAGGCGAAGGCTTGGGCAACAAGTTTTTGGCCAATATACGTGAAACGGATGCCATCCTGCATGTGCTCCGGTGTTTCGACGATCCGAATGTCGTGCATGTGGATGGTTCGGTAAATCCGGTGCGTGACAAGGAAATCATCGATGCGGAACTGCAGCTGCGCGACTTGGAAACCATTGACAGCCGCATACAAAAAGTACAGAAACAGGCACAAACCGGCGGCGACAAACAAGCAAAAGCCGTTTATGAAGTTTTGTTGAAATATAAAACCGCGCTGGAACAAGGGAAGTCGGCGCGCACGGTACAACTCGAAACCAAAGATGAACAGGCCATTGCACACGATTTGTTCCTGCTCACCAACAAACCAGTGTTGTACGTTTGCAATGTTGATGAAGCATCTGCCGTGAACGGCAACCATTATGTAGAAGATGTGCGGAAAGCCGTAAGCGACGAGAATGCCGACGTGCTTGTAGTAGCAGCCAAAATCGAATCAGAAATTGCCGAACTGGAAACATACGAGGAACGGCAACTTTTCCTGGAAGAAATCGGCTTGCAGGAATCGGGCGTCAGCCGGCTGATAAAAGCGGCATACAGCCTGCTGAAACTGAAAACATTCCTGACCGCAGGCAGCGATGAAGTTCGTGCATGGACATTTATCGACGGATATAAAGCTCCGCAATGTGCAGGCATTATCCACACGGATTTTGAAAAAGGATTTATCCGCGCAGAAGTCATCAAATACGAGGATTACATTAAATACGGTTCGGAAGCTGCTGTCAAGGAAGCTGGAAAAATGGGCGTCGAGGGCAAAGAATACCTTGTGCAGGACGGTGATATCATGCATTTCAGGTTCAATGTATAAAATAAAGCCAACTCGCAGACATAAAAAAAATCAAACAAGTAGAAGGTTTTAGAAATACTGCTTACCTGTTTATTTTTTTCATTACCTTAATTACCGTATAATCTGCGACGGCGTGTAAACAAAAGAAACTTTTTTGTCCATGATTGATGTTGGCAACACACTTACGAGCTGGAAGTCATAAGCCACTCCAATGGTTGGCACATGCCTTGCTCGCTGGAGTAACCTGTCATAAAAGCCCCTGCCGCGTCCCAAACGGTTGCGTTGCCGGTCAAAAGCGACCCCCGGTAGAATAATCAGATCTGGCTTTCCTTTAAAGCATTTAGAGTCAGGCTCTTGTATACCAAATTTCCCTGTTTTCAAATTATTCTCATCCACATAATAATGCAGTTCCATTTTGTTTCCACTTTTGACTACCGGCAACAAGAATTGTTTCTTATCATGCCATTTCTCCAGTAAAATCCGCGTGTCCACTTCGTTATGTATAGGATGATAAATCAAAATCGTGCGGGCATTGATGAATTCCCTACTCTGCTCTATTTTGGACATGATTTTTTCCGATAACGCATGCACCTTGTCTGTGGACAAGGAACGCCGGCGTGCAGAAAAATCCATGCGTATGATTTCCTTATTTTCTTTCGTACGCAAATACCTTTCGGGAAACAGTTTTTTTTCCAATGCTCCCCACAACCTCTCAATCATCTATTCATTATTTTATAATTGTCCTGCTTCTACCAGCAGGATAATCCGTTCCGTTATACGATCCTGATCCAACGCGTCATATTCCGCTTTCAGGTTATTCCCGAAAATACGTGCAAACCCTTGCCAGAAAAAAGCTGTTACAGAACCTTTGTACAGTTTTATCAATTCATACGAAGTCTTATTGCATTCTCGATCCACCAACTTCATCAATAATTGCCCTTGGCGAGCAGTCATTTTCCGGAATGCCGGTTCATACTTCTTAAACAAACCTTTTTCATATGTACGTATATATTCCCGCTGTTCCTTTTGCGTTGAAAATTGTGCCAAGGCCGTATTGGTACGCTGCATTTCAAGTGCAATCAGTTTAGCATAAGGTAAAGTTTTCTTGACATCACGTACCGTGCGCCAATAAAACTGCTCCTGCCTTTTGTTTTTGAACTTTATAGGCGGAAAAACGTAAATATCATGTAATGTAGCCAAATACAACGTATCATCCCCTCTAATTTGCAACATCAATTCTGTTCCGGATACATTACCTGTCTGTGCGTCGGCATAAACTCTGACTATGCTTATTAACAGCAAACAGAAACATATATAACGTCGTTTGCACATATCTGTGCAAAAATACAGAATATAATTGAAACACAAAGGAAAAAGCGGATAAAGTTACATAATTGAAAAATGCTTGGGTTTATTTATTTTTTTTGTATATTTGGCTCATAATTTTCAAGAACGACAGTTATGAAATCCAAAACACTTTTCATACTTCTTGTCGGAATCTTTTTCCGGGCTGCCGCTCAAGTTACAGACATTATTCCTTCCGGAACACCAATAGCCAATACGACTGTGGCACGAACGGATGTGTGGTCATGCTTCAGCAATCCGGCTACGTTGATACAACCCGAAACATGGCAGGCTGCCATGCAATTTGAAAACAAATACCTGATTCCGGAACTGTCCACCAAGTTAATCCAAGCCGCCTATACAAACAACATCGTGAACATAGGCATCGGATTCTCACACTTCGGATACAGCAAATACAACGAAATGCTGGCCGGCATTGCACTGTCTCGCAATTTCGGCGACAAATTTTCGATAGGTGTGCAAGGAAACCTGTATGCCAGTTATTTTTCCGATGAAGTCGGCTATCAATACGCATTCATTCCACAAGTGGGCATGACGGCGCATCTGGCAACCAATTTCACACTCGGTTTCCATGCTTTCAACCCATTCCAACAGAATTTGCACACAGACCATATTGAAAAACGGCTGCCATCGCTGTTTTCGCTCGGTACAGACCTGCGTTTTGCCGAAGATTTCTGCTGGACAACACAAATAGACAAGGAAGTGAGCAGCAGTTTCCGTTTCGCAACGGGATTTGAATGGGACATGGTCGAACAGTTCACGTTAAAAATAGGCGGCTACGGGTCGGAATATTTCGTGGGCTGCCTAGGAGTCGGGCTGCATTTCGGCGGATTCGGTTTCGACCTGAACAGCGAACTGCATCCGGTCTTGGGAGTCAACCTGCTCGGAAACCTCAGTTACAAACTCAAATAAGCGGAACGTGAAAAGCAAATATTACATATTGCTCCTCGTTCTGATACCGCTACGTATTATTGCCCAACCGGATCCAGATGCGCAAATAGAACAAATCATTGCCGACATATACGAACAGTTGTCCGAAGAGAGCGAAGAGGAATTGGATTTCACCACTTTTTTCGAGGATTTGTACGCGCTTTCGCAATCCCCCATCAATCTCAATACAGCCACCAAAAGCGATTTGGAAAAACTGCAATTCCTGTCGGACATGCAAATTGACAACATACTTTACTATGTTTACAGCACGGGCAACATGCAGACCATATATGAACTGCAACTGATTGACGGACTTACGACATTGGAAATACGAAATCTGCTTCCTTTTGTGCAAGCCAGCGGACAAACCGCCCGAAAACCGCCACCGACAAACCTGCGGAACATTTTCTATTACGGCAAAAACGAACTGCTTTTACGCCTTGACCGCATCATAGAACAAAAAAAGGGCTACAAAACAACTATCGAGGAAGACGAAGCCGGCAACCAGACCACCAAAAGGACATATGCCGGCGACCCGTTCTACACATCACTACGCTACCGTTTCAACTACGCGAACCGCGTACAATTCGGCTTTTCGGCCGAAAAAGATGCCGGCGAACAATTTTGGGGAGATTACAACAAAGGCTACGACTTCTACTCCGCCTTCCTGCAACTGGACGACATCTGGAAATTCAAAACCATTGTGGCAGGCGACTACCGCGCCAACTTCGGTCTCGGGCTGGTTGTGCGCCCCGAATTCGGGTTCGGGAAATCAGCCTACGTACTCAACGTGACGCCTCGCAACAGCGGCTTGAAAAAGTTCAGTTCGACCGACGAATACAACTTTTTCCGCGGGGCAGGCGCCACACTCCGTCTCGGCCCTGCCGACATAAGCGTATTCTATTCCAACAAAAACATTGATGCTGACGTAACCGACGGCAAATTCAGCAGCATTTACAAAACCGGACTACACCGCACTGAAACCGAACGGGCTAAAAAACGCAACGTGAACCAACAAGTGATCGGCTGCAATGCCAGCGTGGACTACAAACGCTTCCACATTGGCCTGACCGCGGCATACACGCTGTTTAGCGACACGCTCGTGCCCGAGCCGAACACCTACAACGCGCCCTATTTCAGCGGGAAAAGACTGCTTGTAGCCGGAACAGACTACCGCTTCCGCATTAACCGGCTCACCGTTTTCGGCGAAACAGCCCTGAGCAGTACCCGAGGCATCGCCACCCTGAACGGGCTATCCTACACGCCGGTTTCCACCGTAGGATTAGTCATGCTACACCGTTATTATTCGCCGAAATTCGACAACCTGTTCGCCACCGCCTTCGGCGAAAACTCACGCAACAACAACGAACAAGGCTTGTATCTCGGCACGGAAATATACCCGTTCCGGCGATGGAAAATTTCCGCCTACGCCGACGGCTTTCGTTTCATGTTCCCGAAATACGGCACGGATGCGCCAAGCGACGGGTTCGACTATCTGTTGCAAGCCGATTTCTCCGCCACACGCACCACCAGCATGTATTGGCGGCTGAAATGGGAACGCAAAAGCAGCAACTTGAGCGATGCTAACACGAACCTGGCAACCATTGTTCCTGTCAACAAAGCCTCCATACGTTATTATCTCACATACGGCGACAACCGCCTGACATTCAAAAATATTATGGAAGCCAATCTGGCTGCCAACAATATAGGCAAACCGACTTTCGGCATTATGGCCTTGCAGGATATCAGCTACCGATTTGCCAATGTGCCACTCACCATCGACCTGCGCTTCCAAGTGTTCGATGCACCTGTTTACGACAACCGTTTTTACAGCTACGAGAAAGACATTTTGTACGCTTTTTCCATTCCCATGTACTATGGCCGCGGCGCACGCTACTACTTGAACATGAAATATGAACTGAACGACCAACTGTGCTTCTGGTTCAAAGTCGGCCAAACCGTATATGCCGACGGACGAGAATCCATCGGCACCTCCTATGAAACCATAGAGGGCAACCGCACGACCAACATGCGTTTTCTTGTGCGCTGGAAATTCGGCGGCGGAAAATGGAAAAAGGGGAAATGAGAAAATCTTCTATATATTTCTCTTTATCAATTAAGTAGAAAATCTAAAGTCTGGTTACAAAAAAAATTAGACAATATCACCATCACTGATTTCTTCGGAAGCAAAATCCGAAAAGAATGTTTCCAATGATATTCCATGTATATCTAAAATACGTAACAGCGAGACAAGTGTCAAATTACAACCTTTTTCCATACGCCAATAACTCACACGATTCAACCCATGCTCATACGCAAATATCTCCGCACTTGTATAACCTTTTTCTATACGCAACTTTTTTATACGCTTACCTATTTTCTCTAACCGCGGATCTTGACCAGGCTGTATAGCTTTTGTCATGAAAATAAAGATATTTAATCAACAAAAGTAGGAGTTTTTCCAAATAGCAGAAACCGCACACAAAATCCATACTATATTAAGACATAAAATAAAAAACTGCATATATTATGGTTTTTCAGAAAAAATATAATATCTTTGTAGCCGAAAACAATGGGGAAAAACCGAAAACCCTTAAATAGAGTAGGTTTTAACAATAAAATACTTTAATCAAGAAACTGCATCTATTTACAATTTTAGGTACAATGCTATGACAAATATGAGTTACTATAGCAAATGGACAATAAGTCAAATAAGCAATCAACATTCTATATAATTTTAAAATAATTCAATCTACAGTTCCATAAAACCAAAAATAAAACAGCAAAAATAAACACGGCTAAAACACAATAACAATAAATATTTTAAAACATGAAAACTTACAACACTTTCTTAATTTTCTGCTTCACCTCAATGTTAGCGTCTTGCGGTACACTTCTCAATGGAAGCAAAGTGACGCTTCATGATGACAAAGTCAAAGAACCTGTAGATATTACAGTAGGGAAAAGATATTACAATAATGTAAATTTACCCTACAAGATAAAAGTAACATCTGGTTATAAACCTGTAACAGTTTCTGTAACATCGGAATTATATGAACCATATGAGTTTTCTATACAGAAAAAATTTAATGCCGCTTCATTGGGAAACCTATTACTTTTCGGATTGCCTGGATATGTCGTAGATCTTGCTACTGGTTGCGTTATGAAACCCGACCAAAAGGACTATTACATCAACATGCAGCGAAAAACAAATGATACATCCAATCAACAAATATATATCCTTAACAACACAAATACCTATGAACAAGAAAATCAAATAGGATTAGATGAAATAATCATTAGATGGCAAATAGATTCTGAACCACGAGGGGCAAGAGTATTCTGGAGGGTTGTTTCAAATGTCCCCAACGAAGTACATAATACCAACGAGAATTACTTAATGTCAACTCCATATGAAGAAACAAAGTCTTTTTCAATCAAAGGTTTAACCTATGAAAACTCAGCAAATGTACAAATAGAGATAAAAGTAACAAAAGTAGGCTATGAAGACCAAATCAAACGATTTAATGTAAGGCAAGCTATAGATCAACAAGAAATCAGTGCCTTCTTCCAATTAGTACCCAAAAATTAATGTGGAACCAATTTAAAATACATATATTATGAAAAAAAGTTTTTTATTACTTAGTGTTTTTGCGTTCATAACATCTTGCGCAACTTTCAACACAACAACCTCCAGTACACAAAATGTACGAGTTGAAATTGAAACACCTCAAAAAGGAGAGTTAGTCTTTTATAATAACCAATTCATGGGACAAACTCCTTGTGCCATAACCCTCCCATTAGTTGCTAATTATCAAGTAAACTCAGTTTCGAGGGGGTTTAAGGTTAATGCCACGACAGTGACTACTTATAAAAATTGGACTCTAAAATTCGTAAATCAATATGGGTCATCAAGAGAAGTCACATATAATCCCGGAGATTTGGCAGTTATAAATGGCGTTTATCAAATAAAAGACAAAATACAGACAAAAGTAACAGATCCAACTATCATGGCAGGTGAAGAAAATAATATGGTTAGCAGAGATAATCCTGGACAGACAGGATTGGAAAAAACAATAATTAGGTGGAAAGTTGATTCAGACCCGCAAGGTGCAAGAATATTTTGGAGAGTAATATCAAATATTCCTCAGATTGTTAAAAACACAAATGAAACTTATTTGATGACCACCCCTTATGAAGAAACACGTGCGTTTAATATTCTCGGATTAAGCTATGAAAATTCTCGTGATGTACAAATAGAATTTAGGGTTTCAAAATCTGGCTACGAAGATCAAATCAAGCGATTTAATGTAAGACAAGCCATAGACCAACAAGAAATAAGCACTTTTTTCGAGTTGGTGCCAAAAGAAACTAATGAATAAACCATGCATCTAATCTATTAATAAACAGTCACTAATAATCAACTAACTGGAAATATTTTATTACAGTTTTCATACTGTTATACGACAGAAAAGCATAAACTATTTGAGAAAGTAATATAGCTACCAGTACGTATAGTCTTTTATCCCGCCGGAAACGTTTCCGTTTCCGGCGGTTTTTGTGTTATGGAGTACATGCAACACGCACAGCGTTGCGCCGCAAAACCCCACATAAGACCACGCTTACTGGATGCCGCATCAAGTGCGGCATGACACAGTGAAAAGACCAAGCGGCGGTGCAGAAGAACACAGCAACACAGCGGCGCAAACAGCACCGTCACCCCGTGCTCCGACACGGGGCCTTGGGTGATGAAAGCGAGAATGAACAATGGCACGGCGGTAGTGTAACGTAATACCACGCATAAGGCCACCGGAATTCCCGCTCGGAGGCGGGAATGACAAAAAAGGCCAGTTCAACTGGCGTCTAACGAATGACAGAAAAAAGCACGGCATAACAGAGCGGAGTATAAACATACTCCCGCCAAGGCCTGTCACTTCAACGTTATGTACAGGATATTGCGTGAATTGCGCACTTTGTAGGATTTAAGCGGGTAGCGGGATATGCCATTTTTAGGCAATCCAAAGCCATAGGAAACATCGTAAACCTCGCCGCAACTTTCGCATACGGCCTCGCCGACATCGTTGGGCACGACACGCACATTGCGGTCGCATTCCTTGGGACAAGCCAAGTCAAAAGCATAATACTCACTGTCGAAGCCGATATAAACCAATATGCCGCCATAACCGATACGGTCGGTTTCCAAATGCCGCTCGGTAAAGGTCAGGTATTGGCAAGGAGCTGTGAAAGTAGCGTATTCCGTATTAAGGTTCAGTTGCAGGTTGACCGTATAATCCGGAATGGGCGACAAATTATTTTGGTTGCAAGACGACAGCAGCAAGATAGCAACCCACATCATCCCTTTTTTCAGACAGGCAATCATAGTCCGGCTTGTTTTATGGCATTCAGCTCTTCGGCTGAAAATTCCGTATTGCGAAGGCTTTGCAAATTATCCTGCAATTGTTGCAGCGAACTTGCGCCGATAATGACCGAGGTCAATTCCGGCCGGCGCAAACACCAGGCAAGCGCCATTTGCGCCAAACTTTGGCCGCGCAAAGCGGCTATGCCGTTCAATTGCGCAATACGTGCCAACATATCAGGCGTAATGGTTTCACGTTTCAGGAATCCGTATGAGTGCGCCGCCCGCGAGTTTTCCGGGATGCCATGCAAATACTTATCGGACAGCAGGCCTTGCGCCAACGGTGAGAACGCCACAAAACCGCAGCGGTTTTCCCGAACCACCGGCAATACGGTTTCTTCCGCCTGTGGGGCGAAAATATTATACCTGTCCTGATAAACGAGGCACGGCGTACCGGCTTGTTTCAGCAAATCGATAGCCTGCTGCAATTTGTCGGCCGGATATTTCGACAAGCCCACATAAAGTGCCTTGCCGCTCCTGACAATATCCGACAACGCACCCATGGTTTCTTCAAGCGGCGTTCCGGGGTCATAGCGATGTGAATAGAAAATATCGACGTATTCCAGCCCCATACGCCGGAGGCTCTGGTCAATACCAGCCATCAAATGCTTGCGGCTACCCCATGTGCCGTAAGGGCCTTCCCACATGTCATGACCGGCTTTGGTGGAAATCAGCATTTCGTCGCGATGACCAGCAAACTGGGTTGTCAACAATTTGCCAAAATTACGCTCCGCGCTACCGGCCGGCGTACCATAATTGTCAGCCAGATCGAAATGGGTAATTCCATAATCAAAGGCATACGATAGCATTTTCAAAGCCTCTTCGGAATCGTCCACATCTCCGAAGTTGTGCCATAATCCAAGCGCAATCTTCGGAAAAAAAAGCCCGCTGTTTCCACAACGGGTAAAGGCCATATTTTTATACAGTTCCATACGCTATCAATTATTCGCCCCTGTCAAGGTCACTTCAAAAATCAATGTCGAATACGGCGGGATAAAACTGCTGGAGCCTTCCGTACCGCTACCATCCTCCCCATAAGCCAGATTATAAGGGATATAGAAAATATATGTGTCATGCACATGCATTTTCTGTATGCCTTCCTGCCAACCGGCTATTGCAGAAGACAGATAGTTGTAATAGGTAGAAGTTCCTTCACCCGTGGAGGGGTCAAAGGGCGTACCATCTATCAATGTCCCCTTGTAGGATGCGCTGATAAGACTGGTTGAATTGGGTCGGCGTTCCGCCTGCGACGGGCTGGCCACAACCTTATATTGCAAACCGGTATGGGTTACCTGTACGCCTTCTTTCGTTTTGTTCTGTTCCAGCCAGAGCTGGTTCTGCACGCGCCAATCAGCCCACTCATCCTGCTCACAGGCAGTCAGCACAAGGCAACACACACATGAAAAAAGAAATACGGAAAATTTAGACTTCATGTTACTAATTGACGTATTAACCGGACAAAAATAATCGTTTTTCAGTGCCGGCTCAAATTTGTTATAGATATTTAGGAGTTTGACACAAGGGTTTTATTTCGTTTTCATCACATCAAAACCCTCCCCATATACGCCAATGGCGGAACTTTGCGACACGAAAGCATTGGGGTCAATGTCTTTCACAATCCGGAAAATTTTCACGGACTCATTCTTGCGTGCCAGCACGGTAATCACTTTGACCGGGTGCTTGGAATACCAGCCCATGCCGTCCAAAATGGTTACGCCACGATGCACCTCCTTGTTAATGGCATCCGCAATCTGTTCGTAATGTTGGGAAAAAATGAAAAACTGCACCGACTGCCGCACACCGTTGACCACCATATCGACCGAAAACGTGGCTATCACCATGGCACAAAGTCCATATACGGTTTTTTCAATGCTACCGCCTTCCAGAAAATAGGATGAACTGATGATGACCACATCGCAATAAAGCAACATGCGCCCCAACGTAATGTTGCGGTGCTTGTTCACAATCTTGGCGATAATATCCGTCCCGCCGGAACTGCCGTTATTGATAAACACGATACCAATGCCGATGCCCCACATGATTCCGCCGATTACACACGCCATGAAGTTATCGTTTTCACCGACAAAGGTACCTATGGTTGCCTCTGGCAACACAGCCAGATAAAAAGTCAGCACGGCAACACCATAAATGGTGCGTATGCAAAAACTCAGACCAATGGACTTGATGGCAATAATCAGCAAGACCAGATTAATCAAGAAATACGTTACCGAAATAGGCACGCCTATGGCAAAATATACCAAAGCCCCGATACCGGTAGCTCCACCGCCTACAATCTGATGCGGCAACAATAATCCTTTCCAGGCTGCCGCATAAAGCAACAAGCCCAATGCTATCATGATATACTCACGAATAACAAGCCAATGTTTTGACAAATTACCGGACATGTCAAAGAACTATATTTATGATTTTACCAGGAACGACAATAATCTTCTTTGGCGTATTCCCGTTCATATATTTGGCGGTTTGCTCACATGCCAACGCCGCTTTTTCTACTTCATCTTTCGCCAGGCCCGCCGGCAGATCCAAGGTAAAACGCACCTTGCCGTTGAACGAAACCGGGTATTTCACCGTCGATTCCGCCAGATATTGCTCATCGCACACAGGGAAATGTGCGTCGCAAACGGTGGTTTCATGACCCAGCAGGTGCCACAATTCCTCGGCAACATGCGGAGCAAAGGGCGCCAGCAAGACAACCAACGGTTCCAGAATATCCTTTTTGTTGCATTTCTGCGCGGCCAATTCGTTCACGCAAATCATAAACGCCGAAACTGACGTGTTAAACGAAAAATGTTCTATGTCAAACGTAATTTTCTTGATTGTTTTATGCAAGGTCTTCAACTCCTCTGCAACAGGAGCCTCTGTGGAAACAGCCAATTCATCGTCCTTAAAGAAAAGCCCCCATAACTTTTTCAGGAAACGGTGCACACCATCAATGCCGTTCGTGTCCCACGGTTTGGACTGTTCCAGCGGGCCCAGAAACATTTCATACAACCGCAACGTATCTGCTCCATAGCGCTCCACAATATCGTCCGGATTGACCACATTGAACATGGATTTGGACATTTTTTCCACACCCCAGCCGCAAATATATTTGCCATCCTCCAGGATGAACTCGGCATCTTTGTACTCCGGCATCCAGTTCCGGAAGGCCTCTATGTCCAACACATCGTTGCTGACCTTGTTCACATCCACATGGATTTGCTGTGTTTCATACTGGTCTTTCAGATTGTAGGACACGAATTTGTTCGTACCGACAATCCGATACACAAAATTGGAGCGTCCCTGAATCATTCCTTGATTTATCAGCTTCTGGAACGGTTCATCCTTGCAAACCACGCCAAGATCGAACAGGAACTTGTTCCAGAAACGGCTGTAAATCAGATGACCGGTAGCATGTTCCGAACCGCCAAGGTACAAATCGACATTCTGCCAATATTCATCAGCTTCCTTGCTGACCAACGCATCCTGGTTTTTCGGGTCCATATAGCGCAGATAATAAGCGCTCGAACCGGCAAATCCGGGCATTGTGCACAATTCCAACGGGAACACTGTCTTGTGGTCAATGGCAGCCGTGTCGGCCAAACACTGGTTTGCCTCGTCCCACGCCCAATGTCTGGCATGGCCGAGCGGAGGCTCGCCGCTTTCCGTCGGCAGGAACTTGTCTATGTTGGGTAATTCCAGCGGCAACTTGTCAAACGGAATCATATACGGCATGTCGTTCTTGTAATAAACAGGGAACGGCTCGCCCCAGTAGCGCTGGCGACTGAAAATGGCATCCCGCAGGCGGTAATTGACTTTCACACGTCCGATTCCCTTTTCCCTAATGTATTTTTTTGCTGCCGCTATGGCATCCTTGACAGTCAGGCCGTTCAGGAATCCGGAGTTCATCATTATGCCTTCCTTGGCATCATAACTTTCCGTGCTCACATCGCAACCTTCAATCAGCGGGACAATCGGCAGACCGAAATGTTTGGCAAAAGCATAGTCGCGGCTGTCGTGCGCCGGAACCGCCATGATAGCGCCTGTTCCATATCCGGCCAGCACATAATCAGAAATCCAGATAGGAATTTCATCCCCGTTGAACGGATTGATGGCATATGAGCCCGTAAACACACCCGTAACCTTACGGTCGGAAATACGTTCGCGTTCGGTACGCCTTTTCACGGTATCCAGATAGGCATCCACTTGGGCACGCTGTTCCGGTTTGGTAACCTTGTCCACATATTCGCTTTCCGGTGCCAACACCATGAATGTTACGCCGAATGTCGTGTCGGCACGTGTTGTAAAAATAAGCAGGCTTGCATCAGAATCCTTGACACGGAACGTCATCTCGGCTCCTTCGCTGCGTCCTATCCAGTTTTTCTGTGTTTCCTTCAGCGATTCTGTCCAGTCAATCTTTTCCAGCCCGTCCAGCAAGCGCTGTGCATAAGCCGACACACGCAAGTTCCACTGGCGCATCACACGCTGCTCTACCGGATGGCCGCCCCTGACGGAAAGCCCGTCGCTGACCTCATCGTTGGCCAGCACACAGCCCAACGCCGGACAGAAGTTCACTTTCGTGTCTGCCAGGTAGGCAATCCGGTAATTCATCAAAATTTCCTGCTGTTTTTTCTCATCCCAGCTTTTCCACTCTTCGGCAGTGAACACCGGCACTTCCGATGCGACGGCACGTACTTTTGCATTGCCTTGCTCGTTAAAAATATCGATTAACAGAGAAATAGGACGGGCAGCATTGGCATAAAGGCAATACCAATGATTAAACATTTGCTGGAATGCCCATTGCGTCCATTTGTAGTAAACCGGATCGCAAGTGCGTATTTCACGGCTCCAATCATAACAGAAGCCTATTTTGTCCAGCTGCTCCCGATAACGGTTTATATTTTTCTCGGTTGTAATGGCCGGATGCTGTCCCGTTTGAATGGCATATTGCTCTGCAGGCAAACCATAAGCATCATATCCCATGGGATGTAACACATTGAAACCCTGCAAACGCTTGTAACGGCTGAAAATATCAGAAGCAATATAGCCGAGCGGATGTCCTACATGCAAACCCGCTCCTGACGGATAAGGGAACATGTCCAAAACATAATATTTCGGCTTTTGCGCATCCACCGACACTTTATAAGTAGCATGGTCCTGCCAATAGCGCTGCCACTTCTGTTCAATTTCTCTAAAATTATATTCCATAATTGTCATGTAATAAGCCCACAACCGTTTTCTCGAGCAGACCTCAACTAAAGTAAAAAAGACCTGCAAAGGTACATAAAAATGCGAAACAAACAATGTACATAAATCCAGAGGTAGTAAAAATCTCCCAAAACTCTTGTTCACACATTTTGTAAACTCTCATAAATCCTTTTTGCATTTTTCTTTTTATCTTTGGGCGATTAAAACATGTAATCAATAAATCTCCAGACGCAACATGACCGATTCCAGAAGCCCCCAAAAAGCACGACCTGTAACAATACTAGCCAAAATCATTGGAATTGCTATTTTTGCAATTTTTATTATTTCTGCAGGAAAAACCGGGCCAACAATTGACACACATGCCGAAAAAATGATTGCTGATTATCAGCAATCAAAAAATCTTGCGCACAGACAAGCCATACGTGACTCTTTAATCATTCTGGTTGATTACATCCAAAATAAAAAAATTCAAGCGGACATTTATCATCTTTATGCTGCCAGCACTATACGAAAAGGCAGTGTCGAACTTACACACTCTTACCTGCACAAAGCAATAGAATTATACAGAAGTTTGCCCGGGCAGGAAGAAATCATATCAGACTGTTATTATTTGTTGGCAGTCGACTATGTAGCCATGTGCGATGTTGTCGGTTCGCAGGCAATCAGTAAAGCGGCGTTGCAATTATACAAACAATACCCTAATAATACATTTATCGCTTATAATTATTACTCCATTCTTTCTGCCTATTACCAACACAAAATAGATTCCAAGCCAGATTTTTCCATAACAGAACGGGATAGCGCAGAACTATTGTCTAAAAAAGCAGCCTTCTATCAAGAAAAATTGTCAGCCGAAATCCAGAGCAAATATAACATAAATCCCGTTTGGACCTATTACAACATTGCACTGTTATACGACTTATATTGGAATCCACCATTGCAAGATAGTATAAAAGTATATCTGGAAAAAGCCGAGACCGTCAATAAAAACAGGTATCCGGATTCCAATGACACCATGTTCAAGGAATGTAAAATCAGCATAGATGACCTATGGGCATGGCAACTCTACTATCAAGGTAAATACAAAGAAGCAGAAGAAAAAATGCTATATGTGCTGAAATTAATTGACGAAGTAGCACAAGAAGCTCCGAATGTCATTACATCGGAACGGGAAGAAGCATACATTTTTTTAGAAATGCTCATGGAAGAATCCGGACAATTAGCTAAAGCATTAGAATATCAGAAAAAGGTAACTGAAGCTAGCCACATACGCTTCAATACCGAAAAAAACACTGCATTGCACGACCTAAGGATACAATACGAAGTAGAACATAAAAAACAACGTATTGCCGCTCTGGAAATGGAAAACAAACAGACCCACAAGATTCTAATCGGAATGACAATTATCATAATAATAAGTATAATTGCCGTATCTTTACTATTAATTTCCCTACATTTACATAGGAAAAACACAAAAATGAAGTTATACGAGACTGCAATGCTCGCCGACAACTCACGTGAGGAGTTATTAATACATAAACAGGAAATGGAAACATTGCGTAAAGAATACGAGCACTTACAACAACTGGCAGAACAAAACCAGGCCAATGCAGACCAATACGCCAAAGACCTGGAAGCTATACACAAACAACTTACCGAACTTCCATCACAAAAAATAGCCAACAAGCTCAACGATGAATTGAATGTTTTAGGAAAAGATTCAGCCATATTCTCCTCAAAACTACAACAATTACCATTTGAAAAAATAGAAATAATGTTTACCGACGCATTGGAAAAACTATCCACAATGGATAAAAAATACATTCTCTGTTTTATGGTCGGCATGGAAGTGCCAACAATCGCCTTGCTGTTCAATGTAACAACGGCCAGCGTGTACACCGTACGTTATCGCATAAAAAAGAAGTATCCAAAAGACTATGAATTCCTCTTCTGAAAAAGACCAAGAATTTACAGAAATTACAGAAAAATGTACATTAACATAAATGTTATGTATAAAAATCTATATTTGTCTATATGTTTATATGCCTTTGTGAACTACCTTTGCCAAACAGAAGCGAAGACAACACAAACAGACACAGACATTAATATGATACCAGAGGAAAATAAGACGGAAGTCACGGAACAAACACATAGGTTTGCAACATTATCACGGACATTAGTCAATTATTTAAAAACCCAACTGGATATCTCCAATTTGAATGAACAATCCAAAGCAATCTACGCTAAATCATTCGACCAGCTGGAATGGAATAGCATTGCCGTAATTATTCAAAATGCAGAAAGCAAATTATCCATACTTAACATGCAATACATTATTTGCTTCATCATCGGGATGTATCCCAACGATATAGCCAGATTGTTCAAAGTCGATGTCAACAGTGTTTACAGCACGCGCTATAGAATCAAGAAAAAAATAGGAAGGCAAGAGTGGCTTCCGTTCTAAACAGAAAAAAAGCCGAAAGGCACTATTCACTATTTACTAACTAATAATTTTTATTGTATGAAAAAACTGATTTCATTCCTGTCGATTGCTGTAATAGCAATTGCAATGGTCGGATGCGGTGGCTCGACAGCAACACCATCCGGAACTGTAGATGCCTACTACACCGCGTTGGAAAAAGGCGACTTTGAGAAAGCTGTTTCCTATATAAAGGTCAGCGATGAAGGAGACATTCCTGTTTTAGTTGGCAAATTAGAAGGTATGTCCCAAAAAGGTTATGTTGTTAAAAGCCACAAAATCCTAAGCGAAACCATTGCCGAAGATGGTGAAAATGCTACTGTTGAAGTAGAAGAAGTAATTATCGAAGAAGCAGGAGCAGAAGCCACTACTCAAACATCAACAACAAAAGTAACAAAAGTCGATGGCAAATGGCTTGTCTTATTGTTTTAAGTTACTGAATAAAAACCGGCATATATTGATGCCGGTTTTTTATTTTATATTATTATCTACAATAGTGGCATGCAGACCGCAACCTACCTATCGGCAACTTCCACAAAACATCCAATTACGCAACGGTGATTTGGCTTTCCGTATGGGTAACAGCATCGAAAGTGCCGCGGTGATTACGGCCGACCGTTCTACCACATTTTCGCACGTCGGTATCATTGTTTTTACCAATGATAATTGGCACATTGTGCACGCCGTACCCGGAGAAGCCGAGAAAGGAGCACAAGACACCATGAAAATGGACACCATCCCTTTATTCTTCCGTAGCGACAGAGCCAGAAAATGCGCCATCTATCGCCTACCTGTTCCTGACAGCATAGCCGGCAAAGCTGCCAAATCCGCATTAGACTTTTATCGACGACGCCTGCTGTTCGACACGGCTTTCAACTTGGAAGACACAACACAAATGTATTGTACAGAACTGATTTACCACGCTTACAAACAAGTTGGTATAGATGTTTCCGGCGGGAGACGACACACAATTCCTGGATTTCCATATCCAATGGTATGGCCATCGGACCTGTTAAAAAGCAACCAACTAGAATTAATCTGGTATTTAGAATAAATAAACTGGAATATCAAGATTTCACTTTTTCTTCATCATACTTCCGTTTAGGATTTTTCGGAAACCAACCCTTACGGACACGTTCCCTTTGCTCGAACAATTCAAAAATACTCCAAAACGAAGAAAATGCAAAAACACCGGATAAAGTGGAAAATGTATCATTTTCAAGCAATAAAGAAACTGCTACGCCAATACACCCTAGTAATAAGAAAATCCACCAACATGCTACACCAAAATAATACTCCGCTTTTATGACAATAGGATGAAAAATACCTATAATCATAAAAGTAGCGACTCCGATAATCAAACCAAAATAATTCAGCATACAATCATTTTTTCCCTATTCGATAAATTTCTTGTTGAATAAAAGGAATCCTATGTTGAACCCTACATTCCATTCATTTCCATAAGAATAGTAATTCGCATAAGCACTGGCTGTTACCAAACGCAAATCATACGAAACACTGACTTCACTTATAAAACGCACTGTCGGGAACAAGCCCGAATAATAAGGCGTATTATCTGCCTTGCGGTTAATGGTCTGGTACGGCACAAAAACATAGTTTTCCCACCGGACGCTAAGGCGGTCATTAATCGGACATATCGGTTTTATGCCGACCGCCGCATAATTGTTCGCGCAAAAGCCCTCGTTAAAATACAACTGGCTATGCGGTGTAGGCGTAAAACGTGGCGCCTGAATAATGGTAGCCGTATAATTTTGAAGCAACTTACGGGTCGATATGGCTATATCAAAACTGGCGCCCAAACGGAAATACCTGGCAATTTTGAAATACTCCTCATAATGCCCTTTGGCTTGGAACCATAAACTCGGGGCATATAATTCGCTTTCAGAAGGATAAGCACTTGAATAATACTTGTTGTTTCCATACAAGAGTTGCGCGACAGCACTCCAACCCCTGCCCTCCGTCGGATACATCCGATTGTTCAACATATTACTTTCCATTTTAGCAAAACCGCTAAAAACAGAATACAAACTTTTGTCATATTCGCGGTATTCAGTTGCCAACTGAATATCTTGAATATAATTGTCCTTCAAATAGCCATAACCCACTCCATATTCCTGCTGAGCTTTCTGGGTCAACGGGAAACCGACAGATAACTTTGCATACAGTTCATCTTGCTGGACAAAAGCTGTACTATTGTTATCTTTCAAAAACATATTATCATTATCCTCATAATAATTGATCCGGTGCACTACAAATTGTGGTTTCAAAAAAACATCCCTACCGACATCCATACGCGTGCCCAAGCTCAAACCATTATATGTCCTGCCGAAATGAATATCCAACCACGCTGATTGCGCAAAATCCGTAAGATTCTGATATGTCAGCCCCAAATAAGTTTGATTGGGTAATGGTGTCGATATATTTCCTCCTATGGATATTTTTAATTGATCTTCTGTTGTAACATCAAGCATCAATGTAAACATTCCCGTCTGATCATTATAAACTGCATGCGGCACAATTTCAGAAACAACTTTGTCCGATATCAATTTATAATAACCATCATGAAATGTCGCTTCATCAAAAACCTCATTGCCTTTTTGAAAATTTTGCTTGATATAATTTTCTTGCGATGGCTTCAATCCATTAAAAACAATCGTGTCGAATGTCAGCACCGGCTTCCGGGCATTGAATTCCTCACGTTTGCGTGTAAGTTGTTCTTTGGTTACCCGTCGTGTGGTAGCAGCCATTATTTCATCCATGTGAGCCATAGTTGAGTCATAACCAAGCTTAACTAACTTGTCCACTACGGAAAAATTCCACAAATTTTGGTCTTCTAAATTAAATTGTAGCAAGATGCCGTTTTTTATAGGATAATCCTCACGCTGAACAATCATGGTTTCTATCTGCTCCAAGATGTTATCCGGGTCAGGCCTTGCGGAATGAACCAACGAAACCGTACTGCCGATTATATAATCCGGATTAAAATCTTTTTCCATGACATCCACCGGAAAATTGTTGTAAATTCCTCCATCAAAGAGCAACATGCTGTCTATTACTACCGGCCTGAACACAAACGGGAAGGACATGGAGGCACGCACGGCATCGCCCAAATCACCAGAACGGAAAACAACAGCTTTCTTTTTATAAATATCGGAAGCCACGCAACGGAAAGGAATCATCAGACGGTCAAAATCGCCCTGACATGCTGCCGTCGAAGGTGCATACAACGGTACAAAAGCATAATTCATTTGCCGCGGCGGCATAATGCTTGTCGGCAAAAAGTTGGTTTGGACATTGATTTTTGCAGAATCTTTCCGGGAAAAACGTAAATTTAAAGTCAGGAAATCGGGCTTTGGGTCTGGATGACGGAAATAATAACGATTGGTCATTTCAATTTCTCCCGTCTGCCAATAACGGAAATCCTCCGATTTGATTAATTGAATCATTTCATCCGTTGTCAAACCCATAGCGTAAAAACTACCGATTATAGCCCCCATGGATGTCCCCGTGATATAATCAATCGGGATGCCGTTTTCTTCCAGTGCCTTAATCACCCCCAAATGAGCCAATCCCCGGGCGGCGCCACCGCTGAGGACCAAGCCAATATCTTGCGCTAACATGTTGAGTGCGGCAAAAAGACAAATCAATATGGCTGTGAATTTCCGGAACATATCAAATTACCTGTCCAAATGTTTCTTTTATGGGAAATAATTTGCCCAAAACAAATTGGGAATAACCGATTTGTATTTATCTAACATAACATCCAGACAAATACGTTTTTTCATTTTCTTTTTTTCCTGTTACGCACCATTTGCGAAAAATCCGTTTTCGCAAATTTAGGCATGGCCCGTCGTGGCCCCCACCCGACATGATTAAAAGGTGACACGGCCAAATTCTTGCACCACGACGGGAACAAGTCAAAGCCGATACGACGGGAAGCAATGGTTTTGAAACCTCGCATTGCAGCCTTTTCCGCCGCAGGCCGGAGATGTCCACGCACCGCCTTCTGCCGGTTGGCAAGCATGATTTCCGTCAAAGGAATCCTGACTGGACAGCCTTCGGCACATTTGCCGCACAGCGAACAGGCAAAGCTCAAATGCACATATTGCCCGAAATCACGCAAATGAGGCGTAATGGCCGAACCAATCGGGCCTGAATAAGTCGTGTCATACGTATAGCCGCCGACAGTTTTATAGACAGGGCAACCGTTCAGGCACGCACCGCAACGGATACATGACAACGCCTCCCATGCCACCGGATCGGCATACAAATTTGTACGTCCATTGTCTATCAGGACAACCACCATTTCTTCCGGCCCATCACATTCGTCGCCCTTTTTAGGGCCGGAAATTATGGTATTGTAAGCCGTTATCTGTTGTCCTGTTCCATGAACGGCCAACAACGGATAAAACAGGCCGAGCTGGTCCATTTTCGGAATCAGTTTTTCTATACCAGCAACAACAATATGCAATTTGGGGAATGATGTGGACATCACACCATTGCCTTCATTTTCCGTAACGGAAATTGCACCGGCATCGGCAATCAGGAAGTTTGCACCCGTAACCCCGACATCGGCAGTCGTATATTTTTTCCGTAGGACTCCACGCACATAATTGGCCATTTCAGTCGGCGTGCTGTCGGGCGGCGTACCGAATTTTTCGTTGAACAAGCGCGCAATGTCCCCTTTGCTTTTGTGCATGGCCGGTGTCACGATATGATAAGGACGTTCACCCGCCACCTGCACGATAAACTCGCCCAAATCCGTCTCCACCGACTCGCAACCGATACTTCCGGCCATCTCATTCAAGCCGATTTCTTCCGTTGTCATCGATTTGCTCTTGACCAGCAGCTTGGCTTCATGCTCCAACAACAGTTTCTTTATGTGCCCGAGCGCTTCTTCCACATTCTCAGCCCACAACACACGCGCACCATGCGCCGTGATGTTTTTCTCAAACTGGAGCAGGTATTCATCCCAATGGCGCAACACATCGCGCTTGATCCGGGCGGCTTCCGCTTTTGCACGCGACAAATTATTATAGCGCGTGAAACCCTTCGCCACAGCATTGTCGTAGCGCGAAATATTGAATTTTATGGTTTGCCGGTGCTTTTCATCAAACGCAATGGCGGCAGAATCCTTCTTAAATTTGGTTGATGCAGAAATCATGTCCTCACCCTTCAAAAATCAATCTTATAAGACTTTACAAAGGTAAGCATTTTCAGCGTTTATTTTGAAATAAAGTCGGGAATTTATTTGGAAAAAGAACGTTAAAAACTTTTTTGTTGCAAGATATGCAAAATATTAGGCTTTTTTGGAAGATTGTTTTTGCCCGATTGACAAAAATGTTGTAATTTAGTCCGACGAAACTAAGTTTTTTCATACATATCAATATTATGGACACAAAAGATATGAACAACAATTATTGCGTTATTATGGCAGGAGGAATCGGAAGCCGTTTTTGGCCTTTCAGCCGGAACAACCGCCCTAAACAGTTCCTGGATTTTTTAGGCACAGGACGCTCCCTGCTTCAAATGACATTTGACCGCTTCAAACAGATTGTACCTACTGAGAACATACTGATTGTCAGCAATGTAATGTACAAAAATTTGATTCTCAACCAATTGCCAGGAATCACTGAAAACCAGATTTTGCTCGAACCGGCGAGGCGCAACACCGCGCCATGCATTGCGTATGCCATACATCGGATAAAAGCCATGACTGACAAGGCCAATATCGTCGTGACTCCCTCGGACCATCTGATATTGAACAACGACATTTTCGCCCAAAACATCCGCACCGGAATCGACTTTATCTCCAAACACAACGCCTTGCTGACATTAGGCATAAAACCGACACGGCCGGAAACCGGTTACGGCTACATTCAGATTGAAGACGGCAACACCGCCCTGCGAAAAGTGAAAACATTCACGGAAAAGCCAAACGCGGAATTGGCAAAGGTTTTTGTGGAAAGCGGTGAATTTTTCTGGAATTCAGGCATGTTCCTATGGAATTTGCAAGCCATTACGGAGGCGTTTGAAAAACAACTTCCGGAAATAGAAGCCAAATTCAATGCGGGAGCCGAATATTTCAACACGCCGAAAGAAGAAGAATACATCGACCAGATTTTTGCGGCGTGCCCGAATATTTCCATCGATTACGGCATCATGGAAAAAGCGGACAACGTTTATGTGCTCTGCGCCGATTTCGACTGGTCGGATCTGGGCACATGGGGAGCTTTATACGACCTGTCGGACAAAGACGAACACGCCAACGTAACATTGAAGTGCCAAACGGCATTTTACGAAAGCCAGAACAACATCGTGGCATTGCCGCAAGGCAAACTGGCCGTCATCAACGACTTGGATGGTTACATAGTTGCGGAAGCCGACAACGTATTGCTTATCTGTAAAAAAGAAAACGAACACGCCATCAGGCAATATGTCAACGATGCACAAGTCAAATTTAACGGAAAATACAACTGATCATGTCTATTTTTTTCCCAAAATTACCGAAACCGCGGCAATGGGACTACCGCCCCATTTATTATGATGAAGAAAAGGAACGCCGCAAAGAACGTTTGCACCAATTGCAGGAAGAACGCGAAGCAACCGAAAAAAAGCAAAGCGAACCTGCACAAGAAGGCCAGCAACATAATTTGCATCGCGGTTCGTTCCGCGAAGCAGCCGAACGGAACCAAAGCACGCGCGTAAAACAAAACAAGCAGGCCAACATACGCGTATTTATCATCTTATTTATGTTGTTGCTGCTTTTGTGGTGGCTATTATCGTAATTTTTGAATGGACATAATTCATCTCTTACCAGATGCCGTTGCCAACCAAATAGCGGCAGGCGAAGTTATTCAGCGTCCTGCATCAGTTCTGAAAGAACTTGTGGAAAATGCAATTGACGCGAAGGCGACTTACATCCAAATCATTATCAAAGATGCTGGACGGACGCTGATCAGAATCATCGACAACGGGACAGGCATGAGCGAAACCGACGCGCGTCTGGCGTTCGAGCGGCACGCAACATCCAAAATCAAAGAAGCCGCCGACCTGTTCTCTTTGCACACCATGGGATTCCGGGGCGAAGCCTTGGCATCCATCGCCGCCGTGGCGCACGTCGATTTGCAAACCCGGCGTGCAGAAGATGAATTAGGCACAAAAGTGGAAATAGCTGGTTCACGCGTTACCAAACAAGAACCAATCATGTGTCCTGTGGGTTCAGTCTTTTCCATAAAAAACCTGTTTTTCAACGTACCGGCACGACGCCGTTTTCTGAAAAAGAACTCAACGGAAATGGCACACCTGCTAACCGAATTTTACCGTATCGCTTTGGTAAATCCACACATTGCATTCAAATTTACTGCTGACGATGAAGAACTTTTCGACCTACCGGAAAGCAACACCAAACAGCGCATTGATGCGATTTTCGGGAAAATCAGCAAAAAATCGTTCTCACAACAACTGCTGGACATCGAAACCGCCACCAATCTAGTCAAAATAAAAGGATATATCGGTCGCCCTGAAGCCGCACAGAAAAACGCCCACCAATATTTCTTCGTTAACGGGCGATACATGCGGCATCCTTATTTCCACAAAGCTGTCATGACAGCCTATTCCGGCCTGCTGCAAGGTGAAAACACCCCGAACTACTTCATCTATTTCGAACTGGAGCCGGACATGATTGACGTGAACATACACCCCACCAAAACGGAAATCAAATTTGCGGAAGAACAATTGATATGGCCTATATTAATGGCAGCTGTCAAAGAAACGTTAGGAAAATTCACTGTCGCGCCGACCATTGATTTTGACCAAGACAACGCACTAGAAATGCCAGTACCGAGCAAAAGCGAGTTGAGCAACATACGTCCGCCGCAAACCTCGTTCAATCCGAACTACAACCCATTTGGCAACACATCGTCGGGCAGCTACAAACGCCAACCCTTGGATTGGGAAAAACTATATGCGGGTTTTGAGAAGAAAGAAACAACAACGCAGGACATATTGCCGCAAACTGCCGCCGACATGGAAAAAACAACTGAACCAAGTACCTTGCATATCGATGACACCATATCCAAAGTGTTCCAGTTCAAAGACAAATACATTCTGACACCGGTAAAATCGGGCTTGATGCTTATAGACCAGCAACGGGCGCATATCCGCATTCTGTACGAACAGTATTTGCAGCAGCTGGAGCAACGTAAAGGTATCTCCCAACAATTGCTTTTTCCTGAAACAATAGAAATTGGCATGGAAGACACACCAATCCTGGAAGATTTATTACCAGACCTGCATGCACTCGGATTCGACATGGAAAAGAACGGAAAAAATACATTTTCCATAAACGGTATTCCATCCGACTTGAACGCTGCAGAAATAACCGGGACGATTCATGACATACTCGATGCTTCCAAAAATACAGCCATCGATATCCGGCAAAACAAACAGGAAACCGTCGCACTCTCGTTGGCCAGAGCCACCAGCATACATCACGGCAAAGAACTGGGAACCGAAGAAATGAACGATTTGATAAACAGGTTGTTCGCGTGCTCCGCCCACGCCATTACACCCGATGGCAAACCCATCGTCACAATTATAACACACGATGAGCTGGACAAAAGGTTTCAATGAAATCCCAAAATAAATTCAGGCGGACAAAAAATGTCCGCCTGAATTTATAACAATTATCTTGAACTGGTTTTTCGCTTATTTTTTCGTTTCTATCTCCACACTTGCTGTTTTTAGTCCCTGGCCGGAAACCACCAACTTACCTTTGCCGGCAAGTTCCTTTGCCTGCACGACAACAACCAGCATACCGCTAAACGTCGTCATTTCCGGCAAGTGGAACAATTCCAAAGAAGTGGGATCTCCGCTACAAGCTGCCCGATAACCAATTGCACCGGAAACCTTGAATTTCAGTTTTTTAGCTTCACCCGGGCACAAATTCCCGTCCTTATCCACAATTTTAGCCGTAACAAAAGCCAAATCCTCACCGTCGGCCGACAAAACCGTCCGGTCTGCCGACAACTCAATCCGGGCTGGCTTGCCCGCCGTATGGATTTCCTTTTCTGCCACCGGCTCACCGGCTTCATTGTAAGCAACCACTTTCACCGTACCAGGTTCATATTTCGTGTCCATCCACATCAAACGGTAACGTTTCTGGCGTTTGAAATCGGCCGTAGAGGCCGAATCGGCACTATTCTCGGCCGTTACGGTCAAATCTTTGGTACGTTTACCTTGACTCTTGCCGTTTATGAACAACTCCGCCGACGGATAATTGGTATAAACAAAAACCGGCGTTACCTCGCCTTCACGTCCCGGCCAGGTCCAATGCGGCAAAATATGCAAAGTCTCCACATCTTTGTTCCAATGGCTACGATACAAATAATAACGGTCTTTGGGCAATCCTGCCAAGTCCACTATGCCGAACAACGAAGAATGGCTGGGCCAATCTGTATAATACGGTGTAGGTTCACCAAGGTAATCAAAACCCGTCCACACAAACTCCCCGATGCACCAAGGCTTGTCTTCGTGCCAAATCCAATCATCCTCTGGCAGGTTGGACCAACCGCAATGCTCAACATCATAAGAAGAAGACTGGTGGTCATCATATTTTTTCATCGACTGACGGACAACCGGGAACTTGTAAACGCCACGCGAACTCACGGTCGAAGCCGTTTCGCTTCCCAAAATAATCTGTTGCGGTAATTTGCTGTAATTTTCAGAATATTTATGCGGGCGATAATTGAATCCGGCTACATCCATCACAGCCGCCATATTGTTATTGACCACAGCATCAGGAGCATCCATCCCTTGCGTAACAGGACGTGTCGGGTCTTCACGGTGGCAAATATCCTGCAACATGCGCGAAAGTTTCGGGCCATCCCCGCCATTCCATTGGTCAGGTACTTCGTTGCCAATGCACCACATGACCACACTCGGATTATTGCGGTAATGACGCACCAAATTTGTCAAATCACGCTCAGCCCATTCATCAAATACCTTATGGTAGCCATTGGCCATCTTGGCAGCTTTCCATTCATCAAAGGATTCCAACATCAGCATCATGCCCATTTCATCGCAAGCCTCGACCAATTCGGGCGCAGGCATGTTGTGGGATGTACGGATCGCATTGCAACCCATATCTTTCAAAATGCGTATCTGCCGGCGGATAGCAGCCGAATTGACCGCACCACCCAACGGCCCTAAATCATGATGATTGCAAACTCCCCGGAATTTTACCATTTCCCCGTTCAAGAAAAAGCCCTTGTCAGGAATTATTTCCAAAGTACGAATGCCAAAACGGGTCGTGTATGTATCTTTTTGGACATTGCCATCAAAAATTTTCGACTCTGCGGTATAAAGCACCGGTGATTCGGGACTCCACAGTTCAGGATCTGCAACTGCAAATTCCTGCTCGAACAGCGAATCATCAAAAAGGCTCAAGCCGCTCTCTCCGGTTGCGACAACCTTGCCGTTCCTGTCCTTTATTTCAGTAACAATGCGATAATTATCTTTGTCCGCGCCTTCCGGACTAATCCATGATGTCTTTAAAGATACTTTAGCGTATTTATCCGTAACAACCGGCGTTGTAACGTATGTGCCCCATACGGGAACATAAGCATCTTCCTGGATAATCAAATGCACATTGCGATACAGTCCCGCCCCCGGATACCAACGCGAAGATTCCCTGTCGTTTTCCAAACGTACCGCCAACTCGTTTTTCTGTCCCGGCTTCAAGAAAGATGTTACGTCAAAATAAAATGAATTATAACCATACGGCCAATATCCGGCTTCCTGACCGTTCACATACACACGTGCATGGCTCATTGCTCCATCAAAAACCAAGGTAGCTGTCTTTCCTTCTTCAAAACCAGGTGCATCAAAAGTCAATCGATACCAACCGACACCCACAAACGGCAAGCCGCCCGTACGTCCGGCATGTTCCAGCGCTTCCTGCTGCCCATCTTGGACAATGGCCATTTCCTGCTTGTCATTGTCAATGCTGAACGGTCCATAAATCGCCCAATCATGCGGGACAACGACATCCTGCCAACCACTCACATCCAAATCCGGCCTCCAGCCTTCCTGGACTTCACCTTTGGTAAACTTCCAACCTTTTTTAAAGGTATATTCTTGCCTACCCGATGCGCTCAACGAAGCGAAACACATACAAACCAATAACAAACTGATGACTTTCCGCATATTCTTAGTGTATTAAAACCTGATTATTTTAAGTTGCAAACTATGGCAATAAAATATCCCTGCTGGCACAAAAAAAGAAAGGTTGTCTCACGACAACCCAATCTTTACTTAACCTTAAATCTAATACCATGAAAAACACGATGCAAAAGTAATGCTTTCTACAATACCATGCAAGAAATATGAGCAAAAAACATGTTTTATAACATATTTTTAACATTTCCTGCAAGTTGAAAACATTATACCAAAAAGAACAAACTTGAACAGCATACAAAAAACGAATGAAAAATAGGGATATAAACGGTTAAAACAACCTTGACACATTAATCATATTCGTTGGTAATATCACAATTCCACCTATGAATTTAAAAAGGACAATCTTACCTATTCCACTTGACAAAACAAACATTCCCAACACTTCAAAAATCATGTTCAATAGCTTTGATATACCAGACACTTAACCGTTGAAACTTATTTTACGAAATAAGTTTACCCTCAAAAAATCAAGCCATTATTACAATTGCAATACGTTAAATATACATAAAACCGCAAATCCTTTATTGTAGGAAGCCCCTAAAACACATATCTTTGTGATAATTAGTTTTATTCATATTAACAAAATCAAAAATCATCTTTTCAAAAGAACAAAAGTATTCCTATTTATTAACTTTAAAAACAATCAGTGTTTATGAAAAAAATATTTTTACCTTTTATGATTATGTGCGCTGCGTTGTTCATGTCGCAATCCGTGTCGGCAGAGAATTATACGATAGCAAACATTACATCCAACATGTCTACTAACGAAAATTACAATCTGAACAATCTTACAGATGGTGATTTCAAAACCAAGTTCTGGTCGGGTGGCCCACAAGCTGCAAATCAGTACATTTTGGTTGATTTGGGAACCATACAGCCATTGCAGGAAATCAATCTCTATTTCGCATCCGGCGACCAACCTACCGCTGCAAAAATCGAAATTTCGAATGATGGTTCACAGTATGAGGAGTTGGTTAGCTTTACTCAAAGTGAGATAGGCGGAGCAGGAACCAACTATCTTTATTCCTGCAGCGCGTTGAACAAAGAGGCTCAATATATCCGTTTCAGCTTGACTGCAGCAACTTCCAGCTGGTTCCAGATGACGGAAATCCAGATTCCCATACCAGATGCGAAAGCTCCGAGCAGAACGATAACCGTAAGCGTAAATGATGCCTCAATGGGTACAGCATATATAGGAACAGAAGGGACTGTTTCTCAAACCGCAGAAGGTCCCATCGTGCTTAAAGCTGTGTCGAACCCCGGATATGCGTTCACCAGTTGGACGATTAACGGTGCCGTTGTTGCCAGAACCGCCGATTTGATTGACAACACCGAAGGAGACAAAAACTATGTGGCAAACTTTACTCCCGCGCCTTATGACGAATTTTGTACTCCGGCAGCTACTACCGGTGGAAACAAACGTGCGCAGTCGAAGGGTGAAATACTGAATGCCACGGGTGTCATAGCTGGTTCTACTATGGAATTTTATCCGAGCGGCAGCACGGCAAATCAGGCATGGAGCAACAGAAGCGACATGGTAAAAGTAGAATCCGGTGCAACTTTTGACCTTAAAGTTACCTACGGAACGGAAGGCTGGGGAAGTCTCAGTGTATATCAGATGACTTCTTCCGACGATTACACAATGATATATGGCCCGTACGAAGGAGCATGGGCGACAGATGCAGCTACAACAACACTGTTTTCAAACATCAATGCTGCAGATGATTTGGCTACGGCAAATGAATCGGATGGAACAATAACTTTCCCAATAACCATACCTATAGAATCATACATGGGCAATGCTGTAGTGATAAGATTTATCGTGCACAAAACCACATTAAACGACAATCCGTGTGCAACAGGTATAGAAGAGTTGAACTATTGCGATTATGTGTTCTATGTTGACAAGGGGAAACCGGTTATCACTGCAAAAGCAGATCCTTCAAATGGAGGCACGGTTGCCATAAACGATGGTACATTCGGTGCAACAGCTTCGTTGGGAGTAGAAGAAAACGGTTCTTGTGTTTTGAAAGCTCAACCTGCCGAAAGCTACCAATTTATCGGCTGGTACGATGCCAATGGCACACAAGTAAGTACAGATTCGGAATATACCGTATCCAACATAACCAGTTCTGCAACATATACTGCCAAATTTGAGTTTGTTGAGCCCAAATATATATTAACTTATGAAGTTAAGGGTAGCGGTTATGTTGAAGTCTGGTCTGGTGACACATGGACAGAATCTACGCCAGCAGGACAGTTTGTTAAACCTGCCGGAGAACAATATAGTTTGAATGCAGAACTTCCTTATAAAGGCAATGTGTACATTTTTGCTTTCCCAGTAGGGGAAAATACATTGGAAAGCATTGTTGTCAACGGTAAAGATATGACTCAAGATGAGTTGTTCAGGAATTATGGAGACATAGAACATACCGTTGAATCAAATCTCCACATTAAAGCCGTATTTACTGGCGAGGATCTTGTCAGTGGCGTAGAACCCACAATATATGATAATGCAAAGATTTACAGCGTCAAAGGAGGCATAAAAATAATTGCAGAATCTACAACTGCTAAAATCTACAACATGAACGGAGCTTGCATCAGTTCGGTTAATGTTAATGGCACCGAATCTGTTTCCGTACCGGCTGGAATATATGCAGTTGTCATAAATGGAGGTAAAACTTACAAAGTTCTTGTTAAGTAATTAGAGCATCATGTTTTATTTAAAAAGGAGATTGCCGCCTGGCAATCTCCTTTTATTTTTACATCAAGGTATTAAATGCACAAAAAAAGAAAGGTTGTCTCACGACAACCCAATCTCAATTTTTAACCTTAAATCTAATACCATGAAAAACACGGTGCAAAAGTAACGTTTCCTTATGTAACCACCAAATAAAATGTTCAAAAACTATGTTTTATAACATATTTTATCCATTCGGGAGCAAAACGGCAAATAAGCACAAACCGCATACAATACTTTCCTGCTATTTTCGTACTTTTGCCACAAAAAGCAGATTATGCATTATACGACCTATCTTTTTGACTTTGATTATACACTTGCAGATTCTTCCAAAGGCATCGTAACTTGTTTTCGCAACGTGCTCACACAGCATGGATACATACAAGTAACAGACGATGCCATCAAACGGACTATTGGGAAAACACTTGAAGAATCATTTTCGATACTCACCGGCATCAAAGATGAGAACACATTACTTGGTTTCAAAAAGGAATACACAAAAGAGGCAGACACCTATATGACCATAAACACAGTGCTATTTCCCGAAACAAAATTCATATTGACTGAACTGAAAAAGCAAGGGGCACAATTGGGAATTATTTCAACCAAATACCGCTTCCGGATCCAAGAGTTGCTGGACATACATTTCCCCACTGGATTTATGGATATTATCGTTGGAGGTGAAGATGTGCAATTACCCAAACCATCACCAGAGGGTTTGCTATACGCTATCCAATGCTTAGGTGCCAAGCCCCTAGAAACCCTATACATAGGCGACAGCACAGTAGATGCGGAAACTGCACAAGCCGGGCAAATAGATTTTGCCGGTATCCTACACGGCGTTACCCCCGCATACGAACTGAACAAGTACCCTCATGTACAAATTATGGCTAACTTAAACGAATTGCTGAATCTTGACAAGAGATAGCGTTACAAAAAAGGTGAAGTACAAAAACAAAAAAGAAAGGTTGTCTCACGACAACCCAACCTTAATTATTAACCTTAAATCTAAATACCATGAAAAACACGATGCAAAGATAAGACATCACATATCATTATACAAGATATTCCCTCCAAAAACCCCATTTTATAACATCTTTTACACAAGATGGAATCGAACAAGCACTAATTAACAAATCAACCCAAACGTTATTAATAGTAAGTGCATCGACATTTCCATAAAAAGAAAGGTTGTCTCACGACAACCCAACCCTAATTATTAACCTTAAATCTAATACCATGAAAAAACACGGTGCAAAAGTACATGTTTTCCAGTCTTCACGCAAACATAAATACCCAAAAACCATGTTTTATAACATAGTTTTAACAATACTTGCCGGGTATTATTTTTCTTAACAAATTATGCCACCACCAAGCACTCTTTCATTCCGATATATTACAGCAGATTGTCCTGGTGTTACAGCTTCCACTGGTGTTACAAACTTCACAATAGCACTACCTCTATCTATTTTTTCCACGTATGCCGAAATAGGACGACTTTTATAACGAATACGTACCATAAGAATTTCATTGGAAGAAACTAAATGCGGTGCGGGGAAATTACAATTGCGCAACCTCATTTCGGAAACTTGCAGATTGTCTTTTGTCCCTATCATGATTTCATTTGATTCTGCATTAATTTTCAAAACATACATAGGCTCCCCCATAGCTATGCCCAAGCCTTTGCGCTGACCGATTGTATAATATGGGAAACCGTTATGCCGCCCCACTACCTTGCCTGAAATATCCACGAAATTCCCCGTTCCGACACGCTCATCCATGTCCGGCACCTGCAATTTAAGAAAATCTCGATAATCGTCGTCGATAAAGCAAATATCCTGGCTTTCGGTTTTTTCCGCTATGTATTTGAAACCTGCTTCACAAGCCTTCGCCCGGATTTCCTGCTTGCTATAACCGCCCAATGGGAAAATCATACGTTGCAACACTGTCTGCGGAAGCCCCCATAAAAAATAAGACTGGTCCTTTTTAATATCCTTACCTTTTTCTATAAAGAAAACACCACCATCCTCTGCTATGTTGGCATAATGTCCTGTAGCAATAAAATCACAACCCAATTCATTCGCCTTTTGCAACAAAAACTTCGTTTTGATATGTATATTGCATTGAACACAAGGATTTGGAGTTCGACCAGCAAGATATTCATCAACAAAATCCCCGATAACACATCGGCGGAAAACCTGCCGCATGTCTATGACATGATGCGGGAAATTCATCTCCGCAGCCAGGCGACGTGCTTCCAGAATGTAATCCGGTTCTTCCTGCTCCGGCTGACTGAACTTTGCAGGTGTATCCCACATGCGCATTGTAACACCTTGTATGTCATAACCTTGCTCACGTAATAACATGCAAGCAACCGAACTGTCTGTACCGCCACTCATAGCAACCAATACCTTTTTCATAGCAACTGACTTTTCTATAGATTTCTCTGCAAATATATTATATTTTGTAGATTATTTATAGTATTTTCTTATTATTCTTTCAAATAGCCCTGCTAATATGACAGATTTAGATATAAGTGCAAGAAAACGGATGCAGGTAAAAACACGAATTTTTCCACGTCATATTATTTTATGTATCTTTGTCCCTGAAGAATAATAAATTATATGAAAGCTAAATTCCAAAATGTGCATTTTCTACTAAAAGCACTTATTCTGGTCATCTGTATGCTGCTATGTTCAATAGCTGCAATGAGTTTATGGTTGTTGTTCACAGGTGGCAGCCAAACGACAAATTCGCTCAAAATCATGCAATTGCTACAATCGATCGGAGTTATGATACTTCCATGTCTATTGTGTATGTATTTATGGTATGCACAACCGTTAACAACGATGGGTCTCAACAAAAAAATAACATGGTCGGCTGCTGTAAGTGTAATTGTCTTTATGTTGATTGCCTTGCCATTCATTAATCTGCTTAGCGAATGGAACCGCCACATGGAATTACCAGCATTTTTGTCGGGAGTGGAGGTCTGGATGAAAGAATCGGAAGACGCTGCGAACCTTCTGACAGAAAGGTTTTTGGCTGCAAATACCATCTACGGATTATCTTTCAACATTTTACTTATGGCCATATTGCCAGCATTTTCAGAAGAACTGTTGTTCAGGGGCATATTATTGCATCTATTTTCAGAAAGAGGAAAGATGCATGTCGCCATCTGGGCATGTGCCATCCTTTTCAGCGCCATCCACCTGCAATTCTATGGATTTATCCCACGTATGCTGTTAGGCGCCTTATTTGGCTATCTGTACGTTTGGAGCGGAAGTTTATGGCTTCCTATACTGGCACATTTTGTCAACAACGCTTTTGCCGTCATCAGCTATTACATTGTGGAACAAAATAACTGGAATGAGGAAATGTTGGATTCGTTCGGATTCGGCACTACACTGTGGGCCGGAATTCTGAGCGGCATATTGTGTTGTGCAGGGATTTACTTGTTGCGGCGTTCACTGACAATGAGCAACGCTTCTTCGCGTAAGTCGATTGGCAATTGAATATTACGGGCTTGAAGGCTACGCAGCCAACCGGCCACGTCTTTCTCCTGCAAGGTGTAAAACACGTATTCCAATTGCTGCAACTGTTCAGGCGTAAAATCGATAGGCGAGATACCGGCCAACGCATCCAGCTCTTCATCATCGTAGTAAATGATTTCCATGCCCTTGTTCAACAGACTATCGCGTTCGCAGACAGCATGTTGTCCGCAACAATCAGAGGGAACGTCCGGCTTAGGCTCCGGTTTCTCAACAGATTCCGGCTTATGCTTACGCAACGTATAAGCTAAAACACCCAATACAGTGACGGTCAAAAACAAAATAAGGACTAAAACCCACATGCAGCTCAAATTAATTGAGCGCAAAAATATAAAAAACATAGAAACATACCATGAAAGATTTCTTCTTTTTTTCCAAATCGCAACGTATCGGCATCCTGATTCTAATTGCATTGATCGTGCTTACCATAGCGGCCATTCATCTGCTGCCACTTTTTTTTCAAAATGACAACACTGACTATATAGCCACACAAGAATTCCAAAATGAATTAAAAGCCTTTGAAGATTCATTGGAAAAACAGCAAAAGAGCCGCTACAACAAGCCGGAATACACCCGGCGATATTCCGGCTACCAGCCAGGAAAGCAGGAAAAAGACATTCCATACAACCTTTTCCCATTCGACCCGAACACTGCCGATTCAGCCGATTTTGTCCGTTTGGGCCTGCGCCCGTACATTGCCGGAAACATCTTGAAATATCGCGCCAAAGGCGGAAATTTCCGCAAGCCCGAAGACTTCGCACGCATCTATGGCATATCGGAAGAAAAATACCAGGAATTGGCACCTTACATACAAATCCAAAGCCCGGAAACGGAAACTGTTCTTGTGAAAACGGATACCACACCGCAAAAACCGCTTTTCCCACAGAAGAAAGACACCGTGTTGGAACTGAACACGGCCGACACGGCCGGATTGATGATGATACGCGGCATCGGGCGATGGTATGCCCAAAATATCGTGCGGTACAGGGAACAATTAGGCGGATTTTACTGCGTGGAACAACTACGCGAAGTCCCGCGTATGAACGAAGAGAACTACCTACGCATAAAAGATTCCTTTACGGTAGATAGTTCCCTTATCACGCCATTGTATGTAAACCGCGCATCTGTCGAGAGGCTGAAACGGCATCCGTACCTTACGTTCACGCAAGCCCGGGCCATTTACGAATTGCGCAGGCTCAAAATCAAACTTTCCGACTTGGAACAATTACGGAAATTGGATGAACTGAACGATGACGACCTGCAACGGTTACGGCCTTATCTGTCGTTCGAAACGCCTTAACGGGCATCCTTCTTGCGGATTTCCACGCGGCGGATTTTGCCGGAAATGGTTTTCGGCAACTCATCCACAAACTCCACGACCCGCGGATATTTGTAAGGCGCTGTAACGGCTTTCACATGGTCTTGTATTTCCTTGACCAGTTCGGGACCGGCCTTGGCTTTATAGTCCTTGGCCAACACGATAGTTGCCTTGACCACCTGCCCGCGAATTTCATCCGGGACGCCTGTGATGGCACATTCAACCACTGCCGGATGCGTCATAAGCGCACTTTCCACCTCGAACGGGCCGATACGGTAACCAGAACTTTTGATGACATCATCGGCACGGCCGACAAACCAGAAATATCCGTCCTCGTCCTTCCAAGCCAGGTCGCCGGTGTAATACACGCCATCGTGCCGAACCTCATCGGCCAGCTCCTGGCTGCGGTAATAGCCATCGAACAGGCCGGCCGGATATTGTTTATCTATGCGGATAACGATTTGCCCCTGCTCGCCGACCTCGGCACTGCGTCCGTCAGGCGTCAGCAAATCCACATCGTAATGCGGGCTCGGCCGTCCCATACTTCCCGGCTTGGGCTCTATCCAAGGCGGCGTCAGCACTGACAAGGTCGTTTCGCTCTGGCCGTAACCTTCGCGCAGTTTTATGCCCGTCAGTTGATGGAACTGTTCATACACAGCCGGATTCAATGCCTCGCCGGCTATCGTGCACCATTCCAAGCTCGACAAATCGTATTTCGTCAAGTCTTCCCGGATCAGGAAACGGAAAATGGTAGGAGGCGCACACAAGGATGTCAGTTTATACTTTTCAATCATGGCCAGCATGTCGGCGGGCGTAAACTTCTCATGGTCGTACACAAAAACGGCCGCACCCACAATCCATTGCCCGTACAATTTTCCCCAAACGGCTTTGAGCCAGCCGGTGTCTGCAATAGTCAGATGCAAACTTTTTTCATGCAGGTTGTGCCAATATTTGGCCGTTACGATATGTGCCAACGGATATGCGAAATCATGCATCACCAGTTTTGGATTCCCAGTCGTCCCTGACGTAAAACTGAACAGCATTGGATCCGTACTTTTGTTATGTTCCGCCGGACGCACAAACACGCCTGCGTGCTGGCGCTCCGCATGGAAATCGTGCCAGCCATCGGGCACAATGCTGCCCACGGAAATCAGGAACTGTATGGTCGGCGATTCCGGCATGGCATCGTTTATGTGCGTGATGATAGGCTCTTCGCCTACGGCGATAATCGCCTTGATACTGGCGGCATTATTGCGGTAAACAATGTCCTTTTTGGTGAGCAAATGGGTAGCCGGGATAATCACAGCACCGATTTTGTGCAAGGCAACAATTGTAAACCAAAATTCGTAACGCCGTTTAAGAATGGCCATGACCATATCGCCTTTTTTTATGCCCAACGACTGGAAATAAGCCGCCGTATTGTCCGTTTCACGCTTCATGTCGGCAAACGTAAAACGCTTGCAGTCACCGTGGTCGTTTGTCCACAAAAGCGCCAGTTTGTCCGGTTCCTGAGCCGCCCATTCATCCACAATATCGTAACCGAAATTAAAATCGTCGGGAACGGTCAGCCGGTAATTTTGGCAAAAGTCTTCGTAGGAACTGAATTCCGTCTGTGCCAGATATTTTTGCAATAACATATGTTTCCTTTCTGTTTACGATTAAATGATTATGGCCAAGAAACGTACTTTAGCGTTATTCATGGCTTTCATTCCGTGCGGTTTGGTCGCATCAAAATAGATGCTGTCCCCTTCGGTCAGAATCAGGTTCGTGCCGGCAATCTGCAGCATCAACGTGCCTTCCAACACCAAGTTGAATTCCTGCCCGGCATGGGTGTTCAGGTGCATCGGCTTGTCGTTCGGCTCCACTGTAACCTCAAACGGCGTGGATTTCGCATTTTTGAAACCGCTGGCCAAATCGTTGTACTTGTATGCCGCCACACGCTCCACGGAAGGCCCCGTGCCTTTGCGTGTCAGGTAAAAACTTTGGGAATGAGGTTCCGCGCCACTCACCAACGTGCTGGTTTCCACACCGCAAGCCTGCGCCACACTGCACAGGAAACTCATCGGGATATCAGAAGTACCCGATTCATACAGCCTGATATCATCAGCCGAGACACCGGCTTTGGCTGCCATTTCTTCCACCGACAAGTCCAGCGCATCACGCAAACCGGCCAGCCGCATGGCTATCTGTCTGATTTGTTCGTTCATATCGTAATCTCTTTCAAATTAATGTTTTATCAATGATGCCCGCAAGCCTTTGATAACGGCCGTCGTAAAACCGGCCGCTTCCATTTCGTTCAACCCCTTGATGGTTATGCCGCCGGGCGTTGTTACCTTGTCTATCTCCGCTTCGGGGTGGTTTCCCGTATGTTCCAGCAACTCGACAGCCCCGCGCAAGGTCTGCAACACGACTTCTTTGGCCACGTTGGGGTATATGCCCATTTCAACGCCGCCTTCCATCGCTGCGCGGATATAGCGGAACGCATAAGCAATGCCGCAACTCGACAAGGCCATCAAGGCATCCAACTGTTTTTCTGGCACAAGGTAGGAATGGCCGAGTTCGTTGAAAATGTCGCATACGAGCTGTTCCTGTTCCGGCGTAGCATTGAGCGACGAAATCGTATTCACGCTCTGGCGCACATCAATAGCCGTGTTCGGGATAATACGGAACAAAGCCTGTTTGAAACCGAAGAGCATTTGCAGTTTTTGCAATTCCACGCCGGCAGCAATTGAAATAAGTATCTGCCGCTGCGAATCCAACGAGTCCGCAATTTCTTCGGCCACCGTTTCCACCAACCACGGTTTTACGGCCAACAACACAATGTCCGCATCGATGACAGCAGCCTTGTTGTCAGAAAAAGTCTGAACAGCAGGATTGAAATGTTTCATCGCTTCCAAATGCGATTGGTCAGGGTCGGACACACGGATATTACCGGGAGCAACCAACGTGCCGGCACACAAACCGCGGGCAATGGCACCGCCCATATTCCCGATACCAATAATAGTGATAGTCATTTTGATATGTTGTTATTGAATAATGGTTTACAAACTAAAAGCCACATGCAATCCGCACTATAAAAATACAGCAAAAACCGCATTTCCGCTTTCAGTTTGCAAAAATACGATTTTTTGGGCAATTATGTAAAGAAAGGGAGAGGGTGAAACGAAAAGTTTAACAATAAGAACGGTTGCCTCATGTACAAGACAACCGTTCCTATTCATTTATTCAAGAAAAGAAACAAGGTTATTCCTCTATCAAATTAAACTTAGTAGAAATTTCTTTCTGATCTATGGCTTGCCGGACATTGAACCTTTTACGCTGGGTTGAATATCCAATTTTCTCACATGAAATTTCAATCTGGACATCTCCCGAATTATTAAATGTCAAACCTTTAATGTCAAAAGATTCAGTGCTTTCATACGGAGTCGTTCCCAAATATAACTGGTTGGTGTTTTTTACATCTGGCGTCGATGAAACGACCCTCCAAAAAACATCTGCTCCTTTTGGCGCAGAATCAATATACCAACGTATAATGGTATGCTCCAAAGCCGTATCGCCTTCTCCTGTGACTTGTTTGTTCTTTTCGCCAATAGGAGTTTCGGCTCTTTTAAGAAAAGAAGCAATCCTGCTCCAGTCCATATTTTCCATAGTGTTAGCATACGCTTCATTTAATGCCTTTTGTGCACTACATCCCCTATCGCCACCTCTTCCCGTAACAATCTGTCTATATACTACATTGTTGTTATTATCCGACAATTGTATATTAAAACTAATCATACCAGTCCATGTAAGAGAAACTAGATTAAGCTCATATTGTGTTATTTCTACTTGAAGCATATAATCCGTATTAAAGTCATCATTCAGACCAAATCCCAATAATCGCATATATTGCATCATACTTCCAGAAACGAATGATTGAATATCAGGAATGGTAAACACATTCGATTTGGGTACATTAGGGTTTATAGTAAGGAATTGGTTTATAATTGGCTTATCCGTTCTTTTGTCAATGACATTAAGCCTAACACCATAATCCAGATTCGTGAAAACGTTTATTGGCTGTTGTTGCTCAAACTTTAACCGAATAGCTACTGTTGCTGCAGGCTTTACATTCTGGTTTGTCACGCATCCATATTGCATAAAAGCCCAGACACATATGAAGAATAAGGAAAAAATTCTTATAGTCCTTATTTTATGTCGTTTGAATAACATATACATCATTTTTATTAATTGTTACAACTAAATTCATTCGGATCTTACTCCTCTATTAGATTAAACTTAGTAGAAATTTCTTTCTGCTCTATAGCCTGCCGGACATTGAACCTTTTACGCTGAGGTGAATATCCACTTTTCTCACATGAAATTTCAATCTGGACATCTCCCGAATTATTAAATGTCAAACCTTTAATGTCAAAAGATTCAGTGCTTTCATAAGGCGTCGTTCCTAAATACAGTTGGTTGGTGTTTTTGACATCAGGTGTTGATGAAACTACCCTCCAATATACATCTGCTCCTTTGGGTGCAGAATCAATATACCAACGTATAATGGTATGTTCCAAAGCCGTATCGCCACTTCCCGTAACTTGTTTGTTTTTCTCACCGGCAGGAGAATCCGCCCTTTTGAGGAAATAGGCTATTATATCAGTTAGTAATTATATATCATTAGTTATCAATAATATAAATGCATTTTTGAGAGTTGTAGGTAACAAAATAGCACCAAATCTATTCGCTGTTAAATTACCGGACGAATGCTGTCCACTCAAGGTGCAACAAAGGAATGGATAGGTACAAAATGGCATTCC
>CASDOZ010000013.1 GCA_949282265.1 uncultured Bacteroidales bacterium
CGGGGTGCGGCGTGTCATAAAGCGTGTCCTTCACGCAGGAAGAGAGCAGCACGGCGGCTGCCATTCCCATCATATTTATATATTGTCTTGCTTTCATATCGTGTTCCTCCCTCTGTCAAAAAATTTCCCAAACAAGTGTTACGCCGGCGTTGATGGGTCCCCACCAGTCCTTTGTCTCGTTGCCGCGGCGCACGCGCACATCACTGATGACGGCATATTTTTCCATATCCACATGCAGGTAGCCCAAGGCGAGGCCGAAATCCAACGACAATGCGTTGCCCAGCCGCAGCTGGTAGCCGCCGGTGATGCCGCCGCCCATCAGGTCGCCCTGCTTGCCGGTGTCCGAAAGTTTGTAGTTGAACTGCCCGGCCTTGAACATCGCGCCCAGATACCATGCTTTCTGTCCGCCCAAGTACCAGCGCACTTCCGGCATTACTTCCCAGAGGGCATAGCGGCGGTCCTTGTCGCTCCACGTCCACGAAGTCCATGAGCCGTTCACCAGTATGCCCCACGATGGGCAGATGCGCCACTCAAGCCCTAAATCGGGGGTCAGCGTCGCCCAGCGCAGCAGGTTGGCGCGCAGGGACAAATGGTAACTGGTTGGGGTTTCGGTTCCCGCCGGGCTGTCGGCCGGTATTTCCGTTTGCTGCGGTTCCATTTCTGCCGCGGCAATTTCCGCGACCGTTTCCGGCAAGGTTACGGTTTCTGTCTGCGCCGTTTCTTCCGTTTCCATCGGGGAAATGGGTTCGGCTTGCGGTTCGGTTTGCACGGCAGTGTCCGCCTCCGGCTGTTCCGGCGTGGTTACGGTTTCGGGCTGCGACAGTCCGCGGTTGTAGGCTTCCACCCTGGCGGCCGCTTCCGCCCCTGCAATGGCGGCAATCTTTTCTATGCTCGCCGGCCACATGACCGTAACCACATCGCGCAAGGCCTTGCCGCCCACTTCGTAGGGGCTGCTGAAAACGCGGTCGGTTACGAACATTTCCTCTGTCAGGCCTCCCATGGTGATAAAGGCCGACTTCACGCGGCTGTTGCGCAGGTAGCCCATGCGGCCGGAAGGGATGCTGTCGTTGCCCGTGGGGGCGTAACTCGACACGCAAAGGTACATTTGCCCCGCCTCCAACTGCGGCGCATACGGCCGCAGGCTGTCCAACAGCGCGTCCAGAGCCTCGCCGTTGCCGTTCCACGGCACATAGAACATGTCATCGCCCGGGACGAAACGGAACAGGCGGGTCGAGTCGGGCAGTTCCTGGGCGGCCAGCCCGAAACACAGGACGAGGCCGCCCAGCAGGGTCATCAACTTTCTTTTATACATGGATATGACGATTTTTAGGCCCGCTGGGAAACCGGCGGGCATGTGAAAACCTGCCAATGGGGAACAACTCCCTGTTGCCAGGCATGATAAAAATGCGTATATTCCGCGCGTGTTAAATATCGATGCTGTGTGTGTGTGTGTGTGTGTGTGTTTTAACAGGATGCGGGAGGTAGGCCGCGGCAACGCAGGCCGGTTTCCGTGCCGGCATCCCGCTGCGGGAAAAAATGCTGTTTTCATGTTTCGCGTCCATGTCCGATGAAAAATCCGTTTGGTTTCCTGCCAAAGTTATGCAAAGATTTTTGGCCGTCCAATAGCCTCCGAAAAATTTTACTTGTGAAAGAATGCAAAAAAATTAAAGTGTTGCAGTAAATAGCATGAAAAACTATAAAAACAAAAGAAGATACCATATTTTTTAAATGATTTGAAAGTGCTGAATGGAAAATTTGCTGTTCAAATCGGGAAAAATTGTAGAATAGGCAAAAGAAAAATTGCATTAAAGGTATATTAACACTGGATTTTGGGGCAAAATATGGGCATTTTGCGTCCTGTTTTTGGGCGTCCTGCACGTTTTTTTTCTCCGGATTTCTATATCGTGGGCTTATTTTGTTGTTTGTTTATGAATGCGAATATCACAAGAAGTTCTATTTATATAACCCTTTCGCTTATTTCTTGTAAATCTACCTTTTGGGAAACTTGTGGAATTACTTTTTTATAATTCATTTACGTGTCAACGTTTGACATCTTCGGGAACACCATCCAAGATACTGCATCACAATGGAGTGACAGGGTTACATGATGGAAGGGAATATGTAAAGTGAGCGTAAGGAAATCGACAGTTGAAGTATGTTTTGTAGGAACGGTGGCAGCGGGATATAAAAAAACGGGCGGGACAGAAATGCCCCGCCCACATAATAATCAAAGAGCCAGCTTTTTTAGAATATCATTTTGCTGCTTGTGCCTGCGCAACGCACCACATACGCACCTGCGGGCTGGCTTACGGTGGTGGCGGTACCGCTGTAAACCCGACGCCCTTGCATGTCATAAATGCTTACGGGCAAGCCTTGCGGGTTGTGCAACATGCCGCCGTACACGCTTATGCTCTCCGGCAAGGCAGTTGTTTGCAGGGCGGTTGCCGGCGTGGTTTGCAGCAGGAATTCTTTCCAGATTTCTGCATTCTGGTAGTCTTGCAAAGAGCCCTTGGGAACATATACCGGGATGTTGCGGGATACGTTATAGAAGGTGCTGGCTACCACTGCGGGCGGCACAATGGGATTGACAGTCATTCGCGAAATGGCCGAGCAATTGTAAAATGCGTAATCCCCAATCTCTGTCACGCTGCCGGGTATGGTTATTTGCGTAAGTTTGGTCATCCCGTAGCACAGGCCGATGGGTATGTATTCCACTTGTCCGCCAAACGTGAAATTGGTAATGTTGATTTCAGCGTCATTGAAGAAAGGATAAAATCCGTCTTCAGCAATAATGGGAGCACAATGAATGGCGTTCCAATTTACCTTTGCAAGTGCAGGGCAGTTATCCAATACTTGCAGGCCAAAACTTGTTACGCTGGCGGGTATGGTTATTTCCGTAAGTTTGGCCATTCCGTAACACAATGCCTGGGGTATGTATTCCACTTGTTCGCCAAATGTGAATTCAGTGATGTTGGCGGCAATATTAAAGAAAGGTGGATATAGGTTTTCACCGCTTATGGTTTCTTTACAGTTGATGGCATTCCAGTTTACTTTTGTGAGTGCGGTACATCCATCGAATGCTTGTGTTCCGATATTTTTTATGCTTTCGGGAATGGTTATTTGCGTAAGTTTAGTCATTCCGTAACACAATCCTATGGGTATATATTCCACTTGCTCGCCAAACGTAAATTCTGTGATGTTGGTGGAAATACTAAAGAAGAGCGGAGTTATGTTTCCGCCATTTATGAACTCTCCGCAGTTGATGGCATTCCAGTTTACTTTTGTGAGTGCGTTACATCTGTCGAATGCTTGTGTTCCAATACTTGTCACATTTTCGGGAATGGTTATTTCCGTAAGTCTGGAACAGCCGTAAAATGCAGATTCCCCAATGCTTTGTACGCTATTCCCTATGATTAGTTGTTCAAGTACCCGGCAGTTGTAGAATGCCACAGCCCCAATACTTGTTACTTTGTCGGGGATGGTTATGCCTCTTAGTGCTCTACATTCGTAGAACACATGGTTTCCAATGCTTGTTACATCATCGTGAAGGGTTATTTGTTCCAAAGCAGAACATCCATAGAACATTCCCTGTCTGATGTTAGTCACCTTGCTTGGAATCGTTATTCCCGTAAGTGCGGAACAGAGGTTGAATGCTCCAACTCCAATCTCTGTTACTGTTTCAGGTATGTTTATTTGTGTAAGTGATGAGCAATCGGAAAATGCGTATTGCCCGATATAGGTTATGCCATTGTTCAGTTCTATTTCTGTTAGCGAGGAACAACCCATAAAGACCCAGTCCCCAATTCTGCTGATAGTGTTTGGAATATTGATTTGTGTGAGCGCGGAACATTGATAAAAAGCATGGCTTCCTATATTTTCAATGCCTTCGGGCAGGTTGATCGTTGAAATATACGCACTGTAAGGATTCCAACCCGGCTGCTCGTCAAAATCATACATGCTTCCTGTGCCGGAAATGGTGAGTGTGCCGGTTTCAATGACAAGCTCAAACGTCAGGCTTTCGCCGCATGTGCCGGTTATCTTGCCGTCTATAATCTGGAACAGGATTTGCCAGTTCGGATCGGCCATGTACGCATCCATGCTTCCTGCCGGCACGTTCAGTTGGATGTCTTTGCTTACACCGTTGAAAGTGTTGTTGATTATTGCCGGCGGGATAGTCGCCTCCACATTCAGGACAACTAAGTTGCTGCAAGCAGCAAAAGCAGATTCCCCTATGCCGATTACGCTTGCCGGTATGGTTACTTCCGTCAGCCCGCTACAATTCTGGAATGCCCCGTCAGCTATCAGCCGTGTGCCATCCGCTACGGTATAGCTGCCGTTTATTTCCTGGTTCGCGGCAATCAGATAATTGCCTATGTACAATACATTGTCGGTCCAGTTGCCTGCATCATTTAACAATGCAGTATTGAGAAATGCCATTTGGGCAATTTTTTCCACGCCGTTGCCTATGGTCACTTGTGCCAGTGTGGTACATTCGTAAAAAGCTCCATATCCGATATTCCTTACGCTGTTGGGTATGCTTATTGTCGTGAATGGGCAATATGCAAATGCATAGCTTCCGATGTTTTCTACACCATCCAGAAGGTTGACGGTAGCCAGTTTTTCACAGAAAGAAAAGGCTTGTTGTCCTATGTTAGGACAGCTTAGGTTGACTTCTGTCAATGCAGCACAATATGCAAATGCATTGAATCCCATGTAGTTTACGCCGTTGCCTATGGTTACTGTTTCCAACATGGCGCAGGCGTAGAAGACTCCTTCCCCAATATGTGTTACGTTGTTGGGAATGGTTACTTGCGTAAGAGCATGGCAACTTTCAAACGCATAATTACCAATGCTGGCCAATTTTTCAGGAAAGGCGATTTCTGTAAGTGCCGAGCAATAGTAAAATGCCGAATTTCCAATACTAATTACGTTGTTGGGAATGGCTATCCCTTGAATCCCGGTGCAGGAGTAGAAAGCAAAATCACCAATGCTTGTTACTCCATCCTGCAAATTTACTGTCGTCAATTTTGAGTCCATTGCGAACATTTGTGTGCCTATATTCGGGCATCCAAGGGTAACTTCCGCCAATTCCGGGCATTCCTGGAAAGCTCCGATGCCAATGCTTGTAACACTGCTTGGAATAGTTACCTGCGTGAGTGCGCTGCCTGCGAAAACCCACTCTCCAATTTTTGTTACGTTTTCCGGAATGGTTATTTGCGTAAGTGTGGAGCATAATTGGAAAGCCCTGCTACCAATGCTGTCCACGCTACTCGGAATGTCGTAACTGTTACCTGCCTTGGCTCTCGGATATTGGACAAGCACCGTTTTGTCCTTGTTGAACAATACGCCATCCTGCGAGCTGTAATGGGTGTTCTCAGGAACAACTTCGATTGCTGTCAATGCCGGACAATTGGTAAAGACCAGTTCTGCAATACCTGTCACGCTGTACTCCACGCCGTTGTAAGTTACGGTGGCGGGGATAGTCACAGCAGTAGCTGTTACCGTGCAACCGGTTATTGTTGCTTCTTGATTGGCTTCATCAGTTACGGAATAGGTCAAGTCGCCGATGGTAAACATCAATGTTTCTGAACCGTCCGCCCTCAGCGAAACCGGCATGTCGGTCGGCCGGATTAGTTTTTCCCCTTGTTGTTTTTTTACCGGGAGTACTTTTACATGCGGGTTTTGCCTGTCGGAAATTCCGTTTTGCAAGCCGATGCTTTGTTGCGCCACAATGCCGCCTGCTGCAAGCAGCGTGAAGGCAATGATAAGTAAATCTTTTTTCATAGCTTGTTGAAATTAATGGATTATCGTTTGCAAATATAAAGAATTAACTTATGTTTTGCATATAGACAAATATAGATAAATTGCTGCTCTCTGCATTCCTGTGGCGATTTTGACAAAAAAAAGCTGCAAACTATCCGGTTGCAGCTTTTTGTGTTGTATTTTTTTAGTAACGGTAATGTTCGGCTTTGTATGGTCCATCAACCGGCACCCCGATATAATCGGCCTGTTTTTGGGTCAGGCGTGTCAGTTTCACGCCGAGTTTTTCCAGGTGCAGCCGTGCCACTTCTTCATCCAAGTGTTTCGGTAGGCGGTAAACGCCCGTTTCATAATGTTTGGTGTACAATTCTATTTGTGCCAGCGTTTGGTTGGTGAATGAGTTGCTCATTACAAACGAAGGGTGTCCGGTTGCGCAGCCGAGGTTCACCAGCCGGCCGTCTGCCAAAAGCAACACGCTGTGTCCGTCTGGGAAAATGTATTTGTCCACCTGCGGTTTTATGTTCACGCAGCGGATGCCCGGATAGCTTTTCAATTTATCCACTTGGATTTCGTTGTCAAAATGGCCGATGTTGCAAATAATGGCTGCATCTTTCATTTTTTCGATGTGTTCAATGCGGATAATGTCGCAGTTGCCGGTGGTGGTAACATACACATCGCCTTCGGGTAATGCATCTTCCACGGTGGTTACCTCAAAGCCCTCCATGCTTGCCTGCAAGGCGCAGATCGGGTCTATTTCCGTTACGATGACACGTGCACCGTATGCCCGCATGGAGCGTGCGCAGCCTTTGCCCACATCACCGTAGCCGCAGACAACCACGATTTTGCCGGCCAGCATAATGTCCGTGGCGCGCTTGATGCCGTCCGCCAGCGATTCGCGGCAGCCGTACAGGTTGTCGAATTTCGATTTGGTCACGGAGTCGTTCACGTTGAAGGCCGGGAACAGCAGCGTGTGGTTTTCCATCATTTGGTAAAGGCGGTGAACACCGGTAGTAGTTTCTTCCGAGACGCCGCGTACTTCGGTTGCCATGTTGCGCCACAAGTTCCCGTTTTGTTGCAGGATCTGTTTCAGCAGGGCATACAGGCATTTTTCATCTTCGCCGTGTGTTTCCTTGTCCAAGGTGCTGGGATCTTTTTCAGCAGCAACGCCGGCGTGTATCATCAGCGTAGCATCGCCTCCGTCATCGACAATGACGGTCGGGCCTTTGCCGTTGCCGAAATGCAGCGCCTGCAAAGTGCACCACCAATATTCGTCTAACGTTTCGCCTTTCCAGGCAAATACGGGTACGCCGCTGGCGGCTATGGCTGCTGCCGCATGGTCTTGCGTGGAGTAAATGTTGCAGCTGCACCAGCGCACTTCGGCACCAAGTTCCACCAAGGTTTCAATCAGCACGGCTGTCTGTATGGTCATGTGCAACGAACCCATGATGCGTGCGCCTTTCAATGGCTTTTGTGCACCGTATTTTTCGCGTAAGGCCATCAAGCCTGGCATTTCCTTTTCGGCCAGCTCGATTTCTTTCCGGCCGAAGTCGGCCAATGTGATGTCTGCCACTTTATAGGGCAGGGTAGAAAATAATGTTTCCATAATTATATGATTTGTTTATTTCCAGCATTTGAAACGGGCTGCAAAAGTACGTTTTTTCCGCCAACTGCACAAACTTACATTGTTTGGCGTAACGTGTTTTTCTGTTTATCTTTGCCGTATGCTTATCCGCGATATTCATACGCATCATACGGACGCAGGCACAGGTAGTGTGCGCAATCTCACCCTGCCCGAAGCGGAACGACTTCTGCAAACCGATGTGGAGGGCTTGTTTTCCGTTGGCATTCATCCTTGGGATGCGCACAAACCGGTCAATTGGGCTTTGCTGGAACGTTTGGCTGTCGATCCACGAGTTTTTGCCATCGGCGAATGCGGCTTGGACAAAGGTGCGCAAGCGCCGCTCCCGTTGCAGACGGATGTCTTTCTGCGGCAAATCGACTTGGCACGACGGCTGGACAAGCCGGTCATTGTGCATTGTGTGCGTTGCTTCAACGAATTGATGGCGCTGAAACGGCAATTTCCCGACAGTCCGGCAGCAGGCAACCCCAAAGGCAATCTCGGTTTCTGTTTTGTCGTGCACGGGTTCAGGGGAAAGCCGCAGTTGGCGGAGCAACTGTTGAAGCAAGGCTTCTACCTGTCTTTTGGTGAGAAATTCAATGCAGAGAGTCTGCAAAAAACTCCCATCGGCAGGCGTTTCCGCGAAACCGATGAGAGTGATATGACGATTGATGAAATAGAATTGCTTGTCTGAACTTTTACATGCGTTCCGGCACTTCGATACCCAGCAAGCCCATGCCCGTTTTGATGACTTTGGCCACGTCGGCGGAAATGAGCAGCCGCAGGCATTTCTTGTCCGCATCCGTTTCGCCGAGTATGGTGAAGTCATGGTAGAACTGGTTGAATTCTTTGGCAAGTTCATACACGTAGTTGGCTATCAGCGCAGGACTGAAGTCGTCGCCAGCCTGCTTGACAACAGCGGGAAATTCGGCCAATAACTGTATCAGCGTGATTTCCTTGTCAGAAATTTCGGGTTTGGCATCCCAGTTGTCGAATGCGATGCCTTGTTCGGCTGCTTTCCGTAAAACGGATTTGATGCGTGCATGCGTGTATTGGATGAATGGTCCCGTGTTGCCGTTGAAGTCGATGGATTCTTTCGGGTTGAACAGCATGTTTTTACGCGGGTCCACTTTCAGAATGAAGTATTTCAGCGCGCCGAGTCCGACCATGCGGAATACGTTGGCGGCTTCTTCCGGCGTACAGTCATCCAGCTTGCCCAATCCCGTGGATGTCTCCCGTGCCGTTGTAATCATATCGGCAATCAGGTCATCTGCATCGACTACGGTGCCTTCGCGGCTTTTCATCTTTCCTTCCGGTAATTCAACCATACCGTATGAGAAATGTACCAGTGACTTGCCCCATGCAAAACCGAGCCGGTCTAGCAGGATGGACAATACCTGGAAATGGTAGTTCTGCTCGTTCCCGACCACGTAAACCATTTTGTCTATCGGGTAATCCTCGAAACGGAGTTTGGCTGTCCCGATGTCCTGGGTCATATAGACGGATGTGCCATCGGTACGGAGCAGCAGTTTTTCATCTAAGCCGTCTTGGGTCAGGTCTGCCCACACGGAACCGTCCGGACGGCGGTAGAATATGCCTTTCTCCAAGCCTTCTTCCACTTTCTTTTTACCTTCCAGATAGGTTTCCGATTCGTAATAGATTTTGTCGAAATCGACGCCGAGCGCTTTGTACGTCTCATCAAATCCTGCATATACCCAGCTGTTCATTTTTTGCCACAAGGCGCGTACTTCGGGGTCATTTTGCTCCCATTTGAGCAACATGGCCTGGGCTTCCTGCATCAGCGGGGCTTGTTTCTTGGCTTCCTCTTCGGACAGATGTTGCTCGTCCATCAGTTGTTTGACCTGTTTTTTGTATTCCTGGTCAAACTTGACATAGTAGTCGCCAACCAGATGGTCGCCTTTTTTGCCGGATGTTTCGGGCGTTTCGCCGTTGCCGAAACGCAGCCAGGCCAACATGGATTTGCAGATATGTATACCGCGGTCGTTCACAATGTTGGTTTTGATGACTTTCCAGCCGTTGGCTTTTTGTATTTCGGCAATGCTGTATCCCAACAGGTTGTTCCGGATGTGTCCAAGATGGAGGGGCTTGTTCGTGTTCGGCGATGAATATTCTACCATCATCAACGGGGCGTCGTTTGCCGGCGTCTGTTTGCCAAAATTTGCATCGTTGTGGATTTCTTTCAGGGTCTCGATCCAGAAATGCGGGTTTAGCGTCAGGTTCAGGAAGCCTTTCACTACGTTGAAGCCGGCGATGATGTCCGAGCGTGACTGCATGTCGGCGCCTATTTCCTGCCCGATGGCTTCCGGCGATTTGCGCGCCAATTTCACGAACGGGAATGTGACAAGCGTCATGTTTCCTGCAAATTCTTTTTTTGTCTTGGACAATTGGATTTGTTCCGGCGTTGCGTCTATGCCGTATAACGATTTTACGGAACTTTGTACCAACGAGGTGAGGATATTCTCTATATTCATAATATTAAATAAGTGAAATATGCGTATTGTTAAACCGAATGACAAGGCAAATCCGATGCCTGTCCTTATGGAGGGGCAAAGGTACAAAAAATCAATTGATTAAAAAGCTGTAAACGCGATCCGGTAAATTTTATCCTTTTTTTTTTGTACAAACCCCTAATTTGAAGTAAATTTGCGAAAATTTTAATTCGCAAATAATCGTATGGAGTATTCATTCTTCGATTTTATGACGCTCATTGGGTCGCTGGGTCTTTTCCTGTACGGCATGAAACTTATGAGCGAAGCCCTGCAAAAGGTGGCCGGAAATAAACTTCGATCTATCCTTACTGCCATGACCAAGAATCGGGTTATGGGTGTTTTGACCGGCCTTCTGATCACTGCCTTAATCCAGTCGTCTTCTGCAACTACCGTGATGGTGGTCAGTTTTGTCAATGCAGGATTACTCACGTTGATGCAATCCATTACGGTCATCATGGGTGCCAATATCGGTACAACGGTAACAGCATGGATTATATCATTATTCGGTTTCAAGGTTAGTATAGCCGCGTTCGCAGTACCGCTTATCGCTATTTCCATTCCATTCATATTTTCCAATAAGGGGAAACGCAAATCCTGGGGTGAATTTATCATGGGTTTTGCGCTTTTGTTTATGGGATTGGAAATGCTGAAAAATTCGATGCCCGATTTGCAATCCAACCCTGAGATGCTGGCTTTCCTATCCCGTTGGACGGAAATGGGTTTTGGCTCGGTGCTTATTTTCCTGTTGATAGGCACGTTGCTTACGGTTGTCGTGCAGAGTTCCAGTGCTACCATGGCTATTACGTTGATTATGTGTAGTAAAGGATGGATCCCGTTCGACCTTGCGGCGGCTATGGTTTTGGGTGAAAATATCGGAACGACTATCACGGCCAACATAGCTGCTATCCCAGCTAATATTTCTGCCAAGCGTGCGGCTCTATCGCATCTGATGTTCAATGTTTTTGGTGTTATCTGGATGTTGTGCGTTTTTTATCCGTTTACCCGTATGATAGCTCATTTGGTCGGTACAATGGGGCCGGGCGATCCGACGCAATTGACCACGTTTGCCCATTCGCTGTCGCCTGAGACCTTGCAGCTTATTAGTAATCCGGATGCAACCTTGACACCAGAACAGTCGGCGCTTCGTGAACAGTTGTTAGGTTATCAAGTTGCAACTACATACGCGTTGTCTTTGTTCCACACCATGTTCAATTTGATCAATACGACCATAATGATCGGGTTTGTGGGGCTGATAGCCAAGTGTGTTACGGCTTTGATTAAACCGAAAGACAATGCGGAGGATGTGGAATTCCAGCTCAAATATATTTCTACCGGCATGCTTTCCACTTCTGAGTTGTCTATTTTGCAGGCTTGGAAAGAAATCAAAGCCTATGGCGACAGGACATATAAAATGTTCGGGCTTGTCCGGCATTTGTATCATGAAAAGAACGAAAATGAATTTACCAAGGAATTCAGCCGGATTGAAAAATACGAGAATATCAGCGACCGCATGGAAGTGGAAATTGCAACTTACTTGAACGCGGTGGCCGACGGCCGATTGAGTGAACCGACCAAACACGAACTGCATATCATGCTACGCGTCATTTCCGAAATAGAAAGCGTGAATGACAGTTGCTATAACATAGCGCGTGTTATACAGCGTCAGCGCAATGAAAACCTGACTTATATTCCGGAAGTGGAAAATAATATTGAGTTGATGTTCAATCTGGTAGAAGGTGCTATTTATCAAATGGATATATCGTTGCAGAGCAATCACATCGGCGATGATGTGTTCAACCGTTCCAAAAACATAGAAGCGGAAATCAACAACTTCCGGAACCAGCTCAAAATCCAGAACATAGTAAACGTGAACGAAAAGAAATATCCGTATCAAGCCAGCGTTACTTATATGGATACGATTGTGGAATGTGAAAAATTGGGTGACTATATCATCAATGTGATGGAAGCATTGCATGAAGTTACCGATTAAGTGAGAAGATATGGATTTGTTTGATGTGTACCCGTTATTTGACGTGGAAATCGTCAGGGGAGAAGGTTGCCGCACGTTCGACAAGGAAGGGCAGGAGTACCTGGATTTGTATGGCGGCCATGCCGTGATTTCGGTAGGGCATTCGCATCCCTATTATTTGCAGAAATTGCAGGCGCAAATGGAAAAATTGATTTTTTATTCCAATTCCGTACATAACAGCCTGCAACAGGAGCTTGCGCGTAAACTTGGTAAAATGTCCGGGTATGATGATTACAGTCTTTTCCTGATTAATTCAGGCGCGGAAGCCAACGAGAATGCCTTGAAATTGGCTTCGTTCTACAATGGCCGGAAAAAGGCCATTGCTTTGCGCGGGGCATTCCACGGGCGTACATCTGAAGCCGTCTGCGTGACGGATAATCCCAAAATTACTGCTCCTATCAATGTCGGCGAGGTGGAATTTGTGCCGATGAACGATATGGAACGCATTGCCGAATCGCTGGACAAAGGTGATGTTTGCGCCGTCATCGTGGAAGGCATACAAGGCGTAGGCGGCATCCGCGTCCCGGATGATGAGTTCCTGCGCCAGCTGCAAGCCGCCTGCAACCGCACCGACACGGTGCTGATTCTGGATGAAATCCAGTCCGGTTATGGCCGCAGCGGCAAATTCTTTGCTCATCAGTATGCCGGCATCCGGCCCGACATAATCACGGTGGCAAAAGGTATGGCCAATGGCTTTCCTATCGGCGGCGTGCTGATTAGCCCAAAATTCAAACCTGAATACGGAATGTTGGGCACCACGTTCGGAGGTAACCACCTGGCATGTACGGCGGCCATCGCCGTGCTTGACATTATGCAGGCCGAAAAACTGATGGAAAATTGCCAGCATGTAGGTGCGTACCTCAAAGGGGCATTGGAAAAAATCCCGCAAATCAAGGAAGTGCGGGGACGCGGCTTGATGATAGGCCTGGAATTTGAAAAGCCCGTAAAGCCTCTTCGGGAAAAACTGTTGTATGAGCAGCATGTGTTTACGGGTGCCAGCGGTACGAACGTAATCCGGCTTTTGCCGCCTCTGTGCCTGTCAAAAGAAGACGCCGATTTGTTCCTGAAACGTTTGGAAACGGTGTTGGATGAATTGGATTAATATCTGACAAAATATGAATCGCATAATTGCCATAAGTGTACTTGTCCTGTTCGCAGGCTTTGTGTTTGCGCAAGAAACGGCCGGCTTGCAGGCTTTGCAGTTGCAGTCAGGTGAGGTGAAATGCGGTACTGTCGTGTTCCAGTCGGACGATGTCATTGTCATAGAAACGGAAGCCGGCGAGAAGTTCCAGTATCCGGCTGCCGAGGTGGAAACAATACGCGAAGCGACCGAGGCCGACTTGCAGCAGGAAACCGACTGGCTGCCGGTGGAACAAAGTCCGGCGTTCGGCATGATTGTGGCCGGACAGGGTGGTTTGTGCAGTGTCCCGCAGCAGGGGGCGACCGGTTTTGTCGATTTGCACATGGTTCTGGGTGTCAGGAACCTGCTGCCGGAAAATATATTCCTTGGCATAGGTTCCGGTTATACAAAAATTTTCATCCAGGATAATCCTTCGCGGTTTATCCCGCTGTTTTTGCATTTGAACACCAGTTTCCAGAAAAAGCGTTTCTCGCCTGACTTTTCGCTTGGGGCGGGATACATGTTCAAGGTGGACGGTGATATGGGCGGCGGCTTGTTTTCCGAGCTTTCTGTGGGTGGCAGATACCGCATCAATGGCCGTACGGCATTTCATATCGGGGCTTTCTTCCGTGTGCAGCAGACGACGGCGGGGATGGAGCGTGTCATCGAAAACGAAACTTTCGGCTATGAAGGCAATGCCAGCATTTTTGGCGGCGGCATACGCGTAGCGCTCAGCTTCTGATTTTCTGTTTTTTCTTCAAATCCTTTTGGGGGCTTTATCGGAAAAGCTGGTCTTTGGAGCACAATTCGGCAAAGCGGATGAATTGTTGCGGAAGCCCGGCTTCTTCGCCTTGGCGTTGCACGAAGTGGAATTCCCGTTGCATTTCCATGTCACTGATTTCCACTACCTTGAACATGCCTTGTGCCAATTCCCTGTTGATGGAACGGATAGAGAGAATGCTCATGCAATCGGCGTTTTCCAAAAAACGCTTGATGCTCTCCGTGCTGCCTAATTGCAGCCGTATGCACATGTCGGACAGTTTCAGGCCGTGGGCGGACAGGGCGGCTTTGACGATTTCCAGCGTGCCCGAGCCGTTTTCACGCAACACGAGCGGTATTTGCCGCAACTGTCCTACGGAAATTTCATCATGCACTGCCAGCTTGCTGCGGTTGTGTACGACAGCCACCAGCTCATCGTCCATGAACTTGCTGTATTTCAGATTTACTTGCTTGTGTTGCCCTTCCACCATGCCCAAATCGATTTGGTGCTGTTGCAGGGCGTTTTCTATGCCGGCCGAGTTGTCGTTCAACATGGAAATGGAAATGTGCGGGAACTTCTCGGAAAATTCGGCCAGCAGCGGAGGCAACACGTATTGGGCTATGGTTGTGCTGGCCCCTATGCGCAGTTCGCCTTGTCCGGAGTTGCGGAGCATACTCATTTCGTAATCCATCCGGTTGTATGCTTCCAGGATATGCTGGCTGTGTTCCAACAGCAATTTGCCGGCGGCAGTCAGTGATATTTTGTTGCCGAACCGTTCAAACAGGGATGTCTGGAAAGTGCTTTCAAGTTCCTTGATATGCTTGGTAATGGCCGGCTGGCTGATGAAAGTTTCTTCTGCGGCTTTGGTGAAACTCAGGTTCTGGGCCACGCTGACGAATACTTTTAAACGGAAATCGGTCATGGCTTTATGATTTAGGCGGTTGTTCCTTCGGGTTTACCAATGCCCATCTCCGCGGCTTTCTGCAACATGAATGCGCGGGCGGCTTCATATTCGTTAGGGATAATGCCGTCCAGAATGGCATCCTTGATGGCGGCTTTCAGGTCGCCCACCTGGTTGCTGGGTGGCAGGTTGAACGTCTCCATGATTTCCTGGCCGTTAATGGGCGGCTGGAAATTGCGGATGCGGTCTTTCTCTTCTATGTCTTTCAGTTTCTGGCGCACAATCTGGAAGTTCTGGCGGTAGCGTTTCACTTTTTCCTGGTTCTTGGAAGTGATGTCCGCATTGCACAGCACCATCAGGTCGTCAATGTCGTTGCCGGCCTCGAAAAGCAGCCGCCTTACGGCCGAGTCGGTGATTTCGTCTTCGCTGAGCACAATGGGGCGCATGTGCAGGTTGACTAATTTCTGCACATATTTCATTTTGTCGTTCAGCGGCAATTTCATGGTTTTAAATATGCCCGGAATCATTTTCGCGCCGACAAAGTTGTGGTTGTGGAATGTCCAGCCGAGGCGTTTGTCGTAACGTTTGGTGCGCGGTTTTCCTATGTCGTGCAGCAGTGCCGCCCAGCGCAACCACAGGTTGTCCGATGTCTCGGCAACCTTGTCCACAACGGTTATCGTGTGCATGAAATTGTCCTTGTGCCCGCAGCCGTCAATGGTTTGCGTGCCTTTCAGTGCGGCGAGTTCAGGAAAAATCAGCGGCAGCAGGCCGGTTTTGTCTAACAGCAGGAACCCTACCGATGGCCGCCGCGACAGCATGATTTTATTCAGTTCGTCAATAATCCGCTCGCGGCTGATAATGGAGATGCGCTCCTTGTTGCGTTCTATGGCCTCGAACGTCCCCAGTTCCAAGTAGAAACCGAGCTGGGAGGCAAAGCGTATGCCGCGCATCATGCGCAACGGGTCGTCGGAAAAGGTGATGTCCGGGTCGAGCGGCGTGCGGATAATCAGGTTCTCCATGTCTTCCATGCCCCCGAACGGGTCCACCAGTTCGCCGAAACGGTTCTTGTTCAGGCACAGGGCGAGCGCGTTTATGGTGAAGTCGCGCCGGTTCTGGTCGTCTTCCAGCGTGCCGTCCTCCACAATGGGGTTGCGCGAGTCGTGCCGGTACGATTCGCGGCGCGCGCCGACAAATTCCACTTCCAAGTCCTTGTATTTGACTTGCGCCGTGCCGAAGTTCTTAAACACGGACAAATGCGCGTGCTTGCCCAGTTTCCTGGCGAAAGCCTGTGCCATTTCTATCCCGCTTCCGACCACCACCACATCAATGTCCTTGGATGGGCGGTGCAGGAACAAGTCGCGCACATATCCGCCAATGACATAGCTTTCTTTGCCCATTTCGTCGGCAATGTCCGACAGGATGGAAAATACCGGTGCCTGGAGTTTGTCGGAATAGTTCATGGGTTCAGGATTGCGTGTCATACCATTTTTTCAGTTCGTTGTATGCCTGCAAGGCTTCTTGCAGGTGCGTGTCGTTTTTGCGGGAAAGCCGCGTGTACCGGATTTTGCCTATCCATTTGCGCAGCTGGCTGTACCAAATGCAGGCCGGCCGGCCCGACAGGGCGAATGCAGCCAATGCACCCAACAGCACGGCCGGATGCCACGACACGCAAAGGCCGACTGCAACCAATTGCAGGATATAGAGCAGCGGGTAGGTAATCAGTGTGAAACCGAAATGCACGGACGAATAGAACAAGGGGTTGCGTGCTTTGAGCAGGTCTCTGCGGATGATTACCGGCAAGAAGAACGGCAGGCAGTTGCACACGAAGCCGATGATGAATATCGGCGAGCAGGCCAGCAACGCAAGCAGTTGGAGCAGCAGGATGCCTTTGCCCGGTTTCGGGCGTTGCAACAACCATGCTTTCAGGTGGGTGGCTTTTAATGCCAGTTCCAGCCGTTCGGCTTGTGCGGCCAGGAAGGCTGTTTGTTCCGGGTTGCTTGCTTCGGCGGCACAGAGTTTTCCGGCCAGTTGCTGCCGCGCGCGGAACTTGTTTAGCACGTTTGGTTTTTGTTGCTGTTGTTCGCAGACATGACGGTCAAGCGCATAAGCTATCGTTTCAAACGCCTCGTAGTGTTCGTTGCTTGCCAGGTCAAGGGTTAGGCCGTGCAGGTCGGCGGCTATTTTGTCGCGCAGGCTGTTCATGGCCGCCGGCGCGTTTTCCATATATTCCGGCATGTAATCGGCAACCTCAATAGGTTTCCCGATATTGATGATGATGTGTTTGCCGTATTTGATAAAGTCGCCGTAGTCCAGTCCGACAGAAACGACCTTTACTTTCTTTTCCTGTCCGTATTTCTCTTGTGCCGTGAAAGCTATGCGGCAAATGCCTTTTTGCAGCGGGCGCATTTTGCGTTGCGAACCCTGGTTACCTTCGGGCAGGATGCCGATGGCGTTTCCGGCGTGCAGCACGGCCACCGATTTTTCGAACGTGTCGTTATTCTGGGTCATGTTTTCGCGGCCGTCGCGTATGCGGAAAGCCGGCATGATTTTCAGGTAATTGAGCCAGAAAGCCGCCGTCTTGTTGCGGAACATGTCGGCGCGTGCCAGGAAAACGATGCTGTGGCGCCACGGCATGATGGACAGCATGGCCAGCGCATCCATAAGCGCGTTCAGGTGGTTGGCAGCAAAAATGAACGGCGCATCGCGCGGGATATTTTCTTCGCCGACCACGATGTAAGGCCTGTAATAGCGTTTGAATGCATAGTTTACTCCGAGTTTCGGAATAAAATAGCGGAGTGGTAAGTCATAAATCTCAGCCATGTTCTTTTTCTTGTTTGTCAAAGCCGTTCTGATTTTGCCGCAAAAATACGCAAAAAAGCGGAATAAGCCGCTATTTTTTTTGCTGCGGACTGTTTGGAAAACAGTGGATTTTCCCTTGTGGAGGTGCTTCAACAAGGCTTTCCGAGGTTCTCCGCCGTGTGTTTTTCGGAGAAAATTACTGGATTCACACTACTCTATGTGTCTGATTTTCTTGCTGTTCCATCTTTTTTCGGGGGTTATTTTGTTAAAATGTTGAAATTATTTTAAACAAAGTATTTTATTTTAACAAAATTGCTTGTATATTTGTGGTGTATTGTTTAATCATTTAATTTATTTTTTATGGCAGTAAAATTTACTATTGTAGAAAAAGGGAATCCGTTGGATCCCGGGCAGCCAAAGAAATGGTATGCCAATGCGAAAAGTACGGGCGATGTTACATTGCGCAAATTGGGTAAGGAAATTGCGGCACGCTGCACAGTTCGTTCGGCCGATACACAGGCGGTATTGGTCGCGCTTACTGAACTGCTTGTTGAGCATTTGTCGGATGGAAAGATTGTGCGCTTGGGCGATTTTGGCTCTTTCCAGGTCAGTTTGAGCAGTGGAGGGTCGGAGACGGAAGAGAAGTTCAACAGCTCCCTCATCAAGGGTAGCAAGGTGAACTTCCGGCCGGGGATAGACCTGAAAGAAATGCAGAACAACTTGAAATTTGAGAAGTTCTGAATCGTTGCCTAAAATCGTATATACGTTTTTTTGTGCCCCCTGTTGTTGGTCGTCGGGCGGCTTATTGCCCCGTTTTTTCTGTATGTTTTCTCTTGCCAGCCGTTCTGGCTTTGCTGTTGAAATTGCTTTGCCTAAGAATGCATGTGTGGATTATTTTGTGATAGTCATGTTTTTTTGTGATGTGTTTTGATATTTTATATCATGTGTAATAATGTTGATTTAAAAAAAATCAGTATTTTTGTCGAAATCTCAATAAATACCATGAATAAACTGAATATCCTTGTCATACGTTTCAGGAATCCAATATTCTTTTCCCAAGTGCCGTTATTTCGAGGTGCCGTTATCCGTTTGCTGGGTGACAATGTGCATCTGCTGTTCCATAACCACATAGAGGATAAGTTCCGCTATTCTTATCCGCTGATCCAATACAAGCGTATCCATGGCAATGCTGCCATTGTGTGTATGAAGGAAGGCACGGAAGAAATAGGCCGATTGTTTAGTCAGGGTACAATGACTATCCAGTTGGGCGACACTCCGGTTCATTTGGAGATAGAGCGTATTCAACCCCGGCAGGTGACGGTGCAGGCATGGAACAGTTTTTTCAGGTACAGGATAAGGAAATGGCTTCCTTTGAATTCGGTCAATTATGATAAATACATTCATACAGAGGGAGCAGCGGAACGTATAAAGTTGTTGGAAAGCATATTGACAGCAAATCTGCTGTCTTTTACAAAGGGTGTGGGAATACATATAGACCAGCCCCTTGTGGTGAATATTACAGAAATAAGCCAGCCTTATCAAATGCTTAGTAAACATGTGAAACTTATGGCGTTTGATGTGGAGTTCAAGGCTAATTTGTCTTTGCCCGATTTTGCGGGTATAGGCAAGCATGCGAGTATAGGCTATGGGGTTGTAACCCGCGTAAGGGAAAGGAAGGATAAAAACAATAAAGAATGATGATATGGATAAGAAAAAGGAATTGATTTATCTTGCGGCGCTTTTGCACGATATTGGCAAGTTTTATCAGCGTGCGGATGCCGGTTCTGTAAAGAACAGTATTTATTTAACAGATCATTGCAAAGAGGAGGGCTCTTTTTGCCCTTGTCATAATGGAATTTATACCCACAAGCATGTTTTATGGACGGCTCAGTTCATAGAGCGATACAGTACGGTTTTTAAGAACCTGGTGAAGCATGATTCTGGCGATTTTGTTGTTTCCGATACTTTGGTAAAGCTGGCAGCCGGTCATCACTTGAGCAAAGGCCAGTTATCCGAGCTTGGCAGGTTGATAAAGGAGGCGGATTGTTTGTCGTCCGGTATGGATCGGGATTCGGAAGAGTCTTTCCGTGATGATCAAGCCGAGAGCAGCTGGGATCAATTTAAAAAGACCAGAATGGTTTCTATTTTGCAGACAGTTCGTGCAAAAGGTTGTGACCAGGAATTTTTTCATTTGCCGGTCCAGCCTGTAACTTTGTCAAAGGGTAATTTCCCTCGGAAAAGTTTTGATACGGCTCCGGATTACAAGATGTTATGGGAACAATTTGAGCGTGATTTCAAGTTTATACAAGCCAATACGTATCATGCTTTTTCGGAAACCTTGTTGAGTTTGCTGTATAAATATGCTACCTACATTCCGTCGAGTACGATACATTTTCCGGATGTTTCCCTGTATGACCATTTAAAGACCACGGCAGCCTTGGCTGTTTGCTTGTATGAACTTGAGCAGGAAAAAACGGTGGTAGAGAAGCCTTTTTTGCTTATAGGGGCAGATGTTAGCGGTATCCAATCGTATATTTATGAAATCATTTCCAAATATGCCGGGAAGAATCTGAAAGGCAGGTCTTTTTATTTGCGGTTGTTGTCGGATGCAATAGTCCGTTTCATTCTGAAAGAATTGGATTTATTCCAAGCCAATGTCATATATAATTCGGGCGGCGGTTTTTATATTATCGCGCCCAACACTTCCCGGGTAAGGGAACAATTGCAAAACGCCATAGCAACCATAGAAAGCAGGCTTTTTGAAGCACACAAGACATCGCTGTTTGTTGCGATTGACTATGTGGAAATAGACAGGGACACGCTTATGCACAAGAACCAGAAGAATTTGCATAATGCCTGGAAGGAGTTGTTTATAAAACGCGACAGCAAGAAGCAGAACAAATTTTCGGATCTCATATCCGGTGATTATAATCGTTTTTTTGTTCCATCCGGCAATATACGGCGTGACAGCATTACAGGAGAGGAGTTCGGGCTTAATGAGAAAATCATAAAAGAAGGCGATTTGCTTATAAAGCCGCTTACGAAGGCGCAAATAGAATTGGGTAAGGCCCTGCGTGATACGGAAATCATGGTTGTTGCAGATGGAGATATCAATTATTGGCATGACAAGGTGCATATGGCTCCTGCCGAATTGGGTTTTACCTATTATTTTCTGAACAGGAAAGATTTGGAGCAAGCCAAAGACCAGTTGCGCGCTTCCGCAGACAAGGTTTCCGTCGTTACGCTAAACGGCACGGATGGTGATTGTGACTTTATGGGCAAGGTGGATGGAATAAATAATATCTACGGACTTGAATTTTATGGCGGCAACACCTTCAACAACAATACGTTTGAGGAAATGTGTGAAACAAAAAGCGAGGATGCTTTTTCACGTTTAGGTGTTTTGCGCATGGATGTGGACAATCTTGGGGAGATATTCCAGAATGGGATTGATGCAAACAGGGCAACCTTGTCGCGTTATGCTGCGTTGAGCCGCAGTTTCGATTATTTTTTCTCCGGTTATCTCAATACCATTTGGAAAGAGATTGAACCGGAACGCTCTTTTATTATTTACAGCGGTGGGGATGATTTGTTCATAGTCGGGAGTTGGGATTGTGTTATCCGCCTGGCTCACAGGATATGGAAGGATTTCAAGGCATATAGTTGTGAGAACCCTGTTTTTTCCATTTCCGGCGGTATTGCGATTGTTCCGGCCACATATCCCATAATGAAGGCGGCAGAAGAGAGTGAAGTGGAAGAGAAGAATGCCAAGGGCCATGTTTGTGCCGGGCAGCAGAAGAATTCCATTTCGTTTATGGATTTTCCGCTTAACTGGGAAAAGGAGTTCCCTGCCGTTCTTTCCTTGAAGGACAAACTGGTGTCGTTTCTTGAAAGCGGACAGCTTCCGAAGTCGTTCATATCAAAGGTTATGTCGCATGCTGCAAACGCCGACATAAGGAATCACAGCGTAAGGCGGTATAAGACATTCTGGATGCTGACATACGATTTGAGCCGGTTGACACAGCGGCTCAAGACAGCCGAGGCGAGGTCCTTTGTCAACCAATGCAAGCTGGAAATATGTTCCAACCTCAAGACGCTGGCCGGGCTGGCGCTGGAAACCGACTATCATGCACTGGAGCTATGGGCTTTTGCATGTCGTTGGGCAGAATTGGAAACAAGAAGTAAAAAATAACAGGTAACAAATTATAAACATAAAAAAAGAAGAATTATGCTACAAAATGATTTTAGACCCAACAATTTTAGGGGAGGGAGAGAAACTTCGGGCGTAAGAGACAATCGTTCTCCGGTGGAGTCACCCGAAAATGTTTTCCGGAATGCGAATTTTCAATCCAAATGGATAACGGGCCAGGCGGACAAGGAATTGGTGGCTTTTGCCGAAACCATGGGGAAGTATATGGTGGAGAATGGACTGACCAAATCAAAAATCCGCAGCATTTATGGCGAAATCAAGCGTATCCAGATGGGGAAATTTGAAAAGGAGAAGGCTTCATTCTATTTGTTGAAACCCAAAGTGGCCTATGCGTTGGGACGCGATGAGAAGAACCGGGGTTTGAAGATGTTCAAGCTGCTTTTTGACAGGAGTTTTGATTTTGTAACGGATGAGAAAAGCTATCAAAACTTCTGTAACCTGATAGAGGCCGTCCTGGCTTACCACAAGGCCAACGGAGGAAAAGATTGATGTGTGTTTTTCAGACAAAAGAATGTAACAGTATGTTTAATGATTAAATAAATGATATTATGAGTACTATTAAGTTGAAAAAGAAAATCATATACAGCGGTAAAATAGAATTGCTGACAGGTTTGCACATAGGGGGCACGAATGCGGCACTCAACATAGGCGGTCCGGACAAGTTTGTTGTACGTAACCCGATAAACAATATTCCGTATATTCCGGGTAGTTCGCTCAAGGGTAAGATGCGTGCGTTGGTGGAACTGGCATACGGTGAGACGAACAACGGAAAACCTACAAATGATGTAAACACCAGAGCCGGGGCATTGTTTGGGACTTCCGGCGACAATGAAAGCAGTCATCCTTCCCGTATAATCGTGCGCGATGCGGAACTGGATGTCGATTCGTGCAATTTTGAAAATACGGATTTGCCGTACACGGAAAGCAAAACCGAAGTAGCCATTGACAGGGTTACGTCAGAAGCTAAGCCCCGTACGTTTGAGCGTGTTCCTGCGGGGGCAAAATTCAATTTCAGCATTGTGTTGAATATCTTTGAGGGGGAAAATGAAGAAGAGTTGAGGCATACGTTTGACAAGGCCCGTGAGTTGCTGGAAGATGATTATCTTGGCGGCAATGGTTCGCGCGGTTACGGGCAAGTGAAGTTTATCGAGATAAAGGAAGAAACCAAAACTTATTAATATGCCCCGGTACACGATAGTCAAATTTAAGAACATGACTCCTTTGCATGTTGGCAACGGAAAAGAGAACTATGATTTTTCCGCGGTCCAGTTGCATTCCGATACCATTTCGGCTGCCTTGGCGGCCATAAAGGTACAGACATCGGGTGAATGTGATGTGAAAGGGTTTATGGAGTCTTTTGTGGTCAGTTCCGCTTTTCCGTATTGGGGTGCGAGCTATTTCCTTCCGAAACCACAAGGCAAGATTGCTGTCAGGGTGAAAGGAAGGGAAGAGCATGAATACAGGAAATCCTTGAAGAAAGTAAAATATGTGGAACTGCCTTTGTGGCAGGAACTGGTGCGTGGCGAAGAACTGGTTGTGGAGAGCGGCCAGTTGCAAGGTGAGTTTCTGACAGGCCAGTTACAAATGTCAATGGAGCCAGTGTATGCGTCGCAGGTTGTGCAGCGTGTCATGGTTCCGAGGGATGGTAGTGACGATGCCCGGCCTTTTTTCTTTGAGTGGAAGTTTTATCATCCGCAGGCAGGACTGTATTGTTTGTTGCAAGCCCCGAAAGAAAAAGAGGCGGAGCTTGTCCGTTTGTTTTCTTTGTTGGGCGAGGCCGGCATTGGTACGGACAGGAATGTCGGGGGAGGCCGGTTTGATGTGGAAACGGAACAACTGGAAATTGTTTGTCCGGACGATGCGGATGCAACCATGTTGTTGTCGCTGTATATCCCGACCGAGGAAGAATTGGAACAGCTACACTTGCCGGAATCCAGATATGATTTGTTGAGGCGGGGCGGTTATATGGCTGGCAGCCAGGAAGAGGAATTCCGGCATTTGCTCAAGAAATCCGTTTACATGCTGAATGCCGGTTCTGTTTTTCCGACTACGGCTTTGTTGAGAGGCAAGGTTGTGGACCTGCGTCCGGAGTGGAATGATGCGGCCATGCATCCCGTGTATCGAAGCGGAATTCCCATGTGCATACCAATTAAACAAAAAGAAGTATGAGTAAGATAAGTATAGAGACATTGACATGTGTCCATATAGGTTCCGGCAATATTCTCCAATACGGTAATGATTTTGTGCTGGGTGAGCAGGATGATGAAAGTTGTCTTGTTGTCGTGGACCCGCGTAAAGTGCTGTCATTGATAGGCGAGGCAAACATAGGCCGCTGGGTGACCGGCATAGAGAAGCATGAGCCTACGGATGCCATTGTGAGGCAATTTGTTCCGCGTGCGGTTCCCAATGATTATGCCAAGCGTGTTGTTTTGGATTGTGTCGGTAACATAAAGCCTGGTGATACGTTGAAGGAACTGATGCATAATGGTGCGGGCAAGGCCTATATTCCGGGCAGTTCCATAAAAGGTGCAATCCGTACGGCAGTTCTGGCTTCTGTTGTAGGGCCGCAATATGAACATCTGATTGGCGGGGGCGGACGTCGGCCAAGTGCGAGCGCGATAGAAGGCCGTTTGTTCGGAAGTTCGCCCAATACGGATGTGTTCCGTTTTTTGCAAGTAGGCGATGCCTGTTTCGGCCGAAATTATGAAGTAGCCATACGCATGGTCAACCTGAACGAACGGGAAGCTCAGTCTTTTTGGGATGTCAGCAAACCACAACTTGTGGAGGCGCTGTGTCCGGGTGATGAAAGCGTTTTTGAGTTGCGTATAAAGCAACCGGCCGATCGCGACATTGTTATTCCTGATGTTATGCGCAATGTTGACGTGTTGTTCCGTACCATTAATGCCCATACGCTCAAGTTGCTTGAAGAGGAAATTGCTTACTGGCAAGAGCGTGTGGAATTTGATGAAAGCGGCATGGTGGATATTTATATCGGCAAGATTGAGGAAATCAGGGAAAGTGCCGCGCGTTGTGAGGCGGGGCACGAGTGCGTCATGCGCATCGGTCATGGTTCCGGCTGGCGTTTCATGACCGGGGCATGGACGGAGCCGTTTGGTAATTTCAGGGATGTGGTTGTGCCCGCTTCCCGTCCGAAGAATTATAATTATGAACAGTATGATTTTCCCAAAACCCGTCGGGTCGATACGGATGGTGAACTTCTGGGTTTTGTGAAATTACGTATTCTTTGAGGAGTTTATGTCGAAAGTGCATATAGCTTTGGTGGGCGGTCAGGCCGCTCCGGTGTATAACGTCATAAAGGCGCTCCAGCCTGACTGTGTTGTTTTTGTCTGCTCGCAGGATTCGTTGGGTACGTTGGGAAAACTGAAAGATGTGCTTGATGTTCCTTCGGTTGAATGCCGTATGGATCCTGTGGACCCTAAGGCCATCCGGCAGGAAGCCGGAAAACTGGCGGAGCGGTACAGGAACGATGAAGTGACGGTCAATATTTCGAGCGGCACGAAGCCATGGGCCTATTTTTTCAGCCTTGTGTTCGGGCAATATGCCAATGCTTCCATCGTGTATATGGACCAAAATAATGTGTTGTGGAATTACACGGCCATGTCGGCGAGCGAGGATTTTGAGTTCGACATGCACATGCAGTTTAAACTTTACGGCAATTCCATAGAGAACAATTACATTCCTTTTGAGGCCTATACCGATGCGGATAGAAAGGCCATCGGGCAGATAGAAAAAATCCGTTCTTTTGACTACGAGTCGTTCAAGGAATTGTTGGCCAAGCTGGACACGAAAGCCGAGAAGAAGCTGAAAAATTCAAGACAAGACCGCTTTGATGGGGAACGTGGTTCATATGTGGCATGGGAGCGTGCCGGCAATATGGAGCGTGTGGACATTGTGCTGGTCAGGAAAAACGGGCAGCAAAGTGCGGCGAGCATATGTTCCGAACATGCCATTCATTTGGCGTTCAAATCGGGCTGGTTTGAGTACAAGGTGGCCTGTTTGTTATCCAAATGGGAGAAGGCCAAGGAGATTTGCCTGAATTGCCGTTTCCCCTACAAGTCCAATATAGACAAGAACGAAGTGGATATTATCGTGAACACGGGTACGAAAATCCTGTTTGTGGAGTGCAAGACGCAGGTATGGAACAGCACGGATGTGGACAAGTTCCACAGTGTGGTGAAGACTTATGGCGGCATGGGCAGCAAAGCCCTGTTTGTTACGCTGGGAAGAATGACGGATGCTGTCAGCGACAAATGTGATGAATACAAGATATTGCACTTTTCGCTGTCAGATGACCACAAGGGCTTAGGCGCAGAGAAGGCCTTGGGCTGGTTACTCAACACGGAGTTATACGCTATCAATACAAAATGAATATGGGACGGAAAGTTTTTATTTCGGTGCTCGGCACCGGGTTTTATACCACATGCAGTTATGCCAGCGATGGTTTTTGTTCGACAGCCACCCGTTTTGTCCAGCTGGCCACTTTGGAGCGGCTGCAAAGCATTGTGCCTTGGACGGGGGATGACAGGTTGTTTTTCCTGCTTACGGACAAGGCGCGCAAGGACAATTGGGAAACTTCCGCAAGCGGCCGGCGCCGGTGTCCCTGGAGCGGTTTGGAAGAGGAATACGTCGGACTGAAGGATGAGCTGGGAAAAATGAACCTTGCAGCCGGTATTTGCGATGTGGATATACCCGAAGGGAAGAATGAGGCGGAGATGTGGGAGATATTCAACAAGTTGTTTTCCCAGATAGAGGAAGGAGATGAGCTGTATGTGGACATAACCCACAGTTTCAGGTATCTGCCCATGATGCTCCTTGTTTTTTGCAATTATGCCAAGTTTTTGAAAGGGACGCATACGTGTTCCATAAGCTACGGCAACTGGGAAAACCGGGACAGGGAAACGGAAACGGCACCTTTTGTGGATTTGCTGTCGTTGTCGGCGTTGCAGGACTGGACATACGCCGCCGCCAACTATTTAGACAACGGTAACCCGCAACAGTTGGTTGCGCTGGGCAAGGATACGCTGAAGCCGATTTTGCAGGCAGCGCAGGGTAGCAATCCGGATGCCAGTGCGTTGGGGCGTTTTATCAAGTATTTGCCAATGGTGATTGATGAAATGCGTACATGCAGGGGCATCAGCCTGGTAAAAGCCACCAACATAGGGCGGATGAAAAAGGAGGCGGACAATATGGGGCAGCCTTTTATTACGCCTTTTGTGCCGGTGTTTGAGAAAATAAAGTCCAATTTCAGCGGATTTGACGTGCAAGCCAATCCGCAGAACGGTTTCCGGGCTGCCGAGTGGTGTTTGCAGAACGGGTTGTACCAGCAGGCCCTGACCCTTATGTATGAAAACATGGTTACCCTGATTTGCATGGAAGAAGGCTTGGACTGGGAACATGAGGAAGGCCGCAACCTGGTGGGCAATGCTTTCAAGTTTTATCAGGAAAACACTCCGGAGGAAAAATGGGTGTTGGCAAAGGACCCGGCAAACCCTTGTCCGGCCGACAAGGCTGCCCGGGTGAAAATGCTTATGGAAAATGCCGATTTGCGCGCGTTGGCTGGCCTGTTTGCCAATATCCGCAACACGCGGAATGATGTGAACCACTCGGGCATGCGGAACAATCCGATGAGTGTGGAACGTTTGAAGAACAACATAAAGGGTTATTTTAAGGAGCTGGAAGATGTTTGCGTGCGTATGCCGGAAGTCCGCAGGGAGGAGAAGCCGAAATTGTTTGTGAACCTGAGCAACCACCCGAGCGGGCAATGGACAGAAACGCAACTGGCTGCGGCGCGGATTTATGGTGAAATCAGGGATATGCCTTTCCCGAATGTGCCAGACGAGGCGGATGAGGCCGATATGGATATGCTTGCCGGAGAGTATATAGGGCTGGTGCTTGCTTTGGGACGGGAGTATGACCTGACGGTGCATGTAATGGGCGAGATGGTGCTGACCTGCCGGATAGTGCAGGCGTTGCTTGCCGAGGGAATACGTTGCGTGGCTTCCACGACGGAACGTCTGGTCGTTGAAAAGGGAAACGACGTAAAGGAAGTTTCGTTCCGTTTCCGAAGGTTCAGGGAATATCTTTCTTGATAGCTGTATATAAGCATTTTACGTTCTTTGGCTATTCTAAACTCAGAAACCATCTTCCACTAAAACAAGGATTAAGACTGCCCCCATTGGCAGCTTTAACCTCTTCCAACGTGAAGGCTCAGAAACCATCTTCCACTAAAACAAGGATTAAGACTCAAAAAAACCGATTAAATTTTCTGTTTTCATTGTCTCAGAAACCATCTTCCACTAAAACAAGGATTAAGATCCACATCTGGCATCCTGCCAGTCATCGTAAGTCCCTTTCAAAGTCGATTTCCACTAAAACAAGGATTAAGACCGTTCAATACCGACCATGTGCTATAACGGCCGGATTCTCAGAAACCATCTTCCACTAAAACAAGGATTAAGACTGCAGGAGTTGCATTTGTTCAATACTCAATACTTGTTCTCATAGACTATTTTCCATTAAAACAAGGATTAAGACGCCTCTTGGCCTTTCTCGCTGAATGAATTCTTGATTTCTCATAGACTATTTTCCATTAAAACAAGGATTAAGACTCGTTGTACTTTACCGGCACGCTAATGTTTTTTCCTCATAGACTATTTTCCATTAAAACAAGGATTAAGACTTCTTTTCGCAAAACTCTAAAAACTGATTTATGTTCTCATAGACTATTTTCCATTAAAACAAGGATTAAGACACATAGCCTCCAATCTTCCCACACAGGAAGAAGCTCTCTCATAGACTATTTTCCATTAAAACAAGGATTAAGACTAAGCGGCCTTTGCAGACATGGTGTTTGTTTTAATGGTCTCAGAAACCATCTTCCACTAAAACAAGGATTAAGACCGCATTGCCGAAGCAACGTTAGTATTACATTCGATTACTCAGAAACCATCTTCCACTAAAACAAGGATTAAGACAGAATTGCTCGACGTTCTTCAAATTGAAGTAGCCTTCTCAGAAACCATCTTCCACTAAAACAAGGATTAAGACATAAAGCTCCGTACTTTATATGTTGGTAGTCTGTCGGCTCAGAAACCATCTTCCACTAAAACAAGGATTAAGACTTAAATTCTCTGTTTTCATTGTGATTGATTGATTAAAGACTCAGAAACCATCTTCTACTAAAACAAGGATTAATATGCAACTCCACGGGATGCCGGCCTGGTGGGCGTCATGAGGTTTGGCGGGTATAGGGGATTGGTTTTTAATAAATTGCAACATGTTTCGTGGCATAAGGGTAAACCAGCATCTGCCTTATACATGGCATGATAGAAGGTATCAGACATTGCTGTTATCTTGTTAGCTGTCGAACAAGGTGTGTCGGAAGAACGGAATTTTTAATGCAATATAGCCAATAGTGCGAATTTACGATATTATATTTTTTCATATTTTTGTCGCTGGATATGGAGAATTTCTATCAAGGAACTTTTGCAACGACGGGGTGCTATGTGCTATGATAATACGATTCATAATTGCCAAGTTTGTGTTGTTTTAAATATGGTAAAATAATGGAAGACAATAAAATACTTATCTATCAAGATGATAACGAGATAACACGCGTGTCCGTCCGTTTTGCAGACGAAGATTTGTGGCTTACCCAGAATCAATTAGCCGATATATATGACACGACACAGCAGAATATTGCGCAGCATATTGCCAATATATACCGCGATAATGAACTGGATGAAGCAACTCACAAGAAATTCTTGTTAGTTCAAACCGAAGGATCGCGTCAGGTGAAACGCAATATCGACCATTACAACCTCGATATGATTATCGCGTTGGGCTATCGTGTCCAGTCGCAGATTGCCACACGCTTTCGTCGCTGGGCTACGCAAAGACTCCACGAGTACATACAAAAGGGGTTTGCAATGGATGATGAACGGCTTAAACAGGGTGGCAACCGCTACTTCCGCGAACTCTTGCAACGCATTCGGGATATTCGCAGCAGCGAACGCAATTTTTATCAGCAGGTTACGGACATTTATGCAACCGCTGTTGATTACGACCCTCGTAGCGATATGACCAAAACTTTCTTTGCTACCGTTCAGAACAAGTTGCATTATGCTGTCCATGAAAATACCGCTGCCGAGGTAATCTATAATCGGGTGGACAGTGAAAAACCCTTTGTCGGAATGACGAACTTCAAAGGCAACTATGTGACCAAAGACGATGTGAAAATTGCCAAGAATTATCTATCGGAGATAGAATTGCAGCGGTTGAATCTGCTTGTGTCTGGATTTTTGGATTTTGCTGAGTTTCAGGCGTTGGAGATGAATCCGATGACCATGAAAGATTGGATAGAGACGCTGGATAATCAAATTATCGCCAACAAACGCAAGGTGTTGATAGGCAATGGAAATATTTCCCATAAAGAAGCGATGGAAAAGGCTCAAAAAGAATTCGAAATATACCGACAGCGCGAAATGAGTTTGTTTGAAAGCGATTTCGACCGAGTTATTAAAATGCTAAAAGAAAAGGATAAATAGATTTCGTGTGATTCGTGAGTTAATCTACAATAACAGAATCCTGTCTGGGCAGGAACGGGTAGAGTGCTGCAAAATGTATTGAGGGAATACGTTGCGTGGCTTCCACGACGGAACGTCTGGTTGTTGAAAAGGGAAACGACGTAAAGGAAGTTTCGTTCCGTTTCCGAAGGTTCAGGGAATATCTTTCTTGATAGCTGTATATAAGCATTTTACGTTCTTTGATAATTGCCAAAATAATAGCGTTTTAAAATAAATTGCTCTCAGAAACCATCTTCCACTAAAACAAGGATTAAGACTTATCAACCGGCGGTCAAGGGTATAGACAAGTATTCTCAGAAACCATCTTCCACTAAAACAAGGATTAAGACTGTCGTAGTGGTGTACGTGCCATCGCTTTTTCGCACTCAGAAACCATCTTCCACTAAAACAAGGATTAAGACTTTTCCCTGTAAATTCATAATTGTTAAATTTAATGCTCAGAAACCATCTTCCACTAAAACAAGGATTAAGACTCTTGGAATCCAATCCCGTCTAATTCTGGTGCGTGCCTCAGAAACCATCTTCCACTAAAACAAGGATTAAGACCTTAGCCCCATGTTTTTTTTCATTGTACTCTTGCTGTCTCAGAAACCATCTTCCACTAAAACAAGGATTAAGACCTGTCCATAGCTCATCGTTCAAACGTTTTTCAAACAACTCAGAAACCATCTTCCACTAAAACAAGGATTAAGACAATATTTTACGCGCCAAAAACTCAAATAGAGCTACCTCAGAAACCATCTTCCACTAAAACAAGGATTAAGACTTTCTTGCATCCACTTTTAAGCAGTTCTGCAACACTCAGAAACCATCTTCCACTAAAACAAGGATTAAGACTTTTCCAAATATGGCATTATTACCATTTGGAACAACTCAGAAACCATCTTCCACTAAAACAAGGATTAAGACCAACTTGGGAAGTTATTTTAGTTTTTTAATTAAAACTCAGAAACCATCTTCCACTAAAACAAGGATTAAGACTACTTCGTTTGTTGCGTTTTCGTTTTCAACAGTTTCTCAGAAACCATCTTCCACTAAAACAAGGATTAAGACATAAGCGGTGTTGGCACTCAAAAGGTGGACAATCAAACTGTCAAAGTTCCTGCGCCTTGCATGTCCCACTTGTGCCATGTTTTTGAATCCGGCTTATCATTTGTTGAACTCATGTTTGTTTTACAGCAAAGCATCAGAAAGTTTGCAGAAATTATCTGATATTCAAAATAATTCCGTAACTTTGTCCCCGGTGATCATGGCAATTATTGTTCGTAATTCTTTGTTTTTAGTACCATAGAGATATGGCATTCTTTGTTGATTATCAAATTTTCAGCTACTTATAATCCTCTGAACTTACATTAATATAGGACTTAAAATATGAAAAAATCTACACGATTGTTTGTTGCCGGTGTCTTGACATTGTTTTGCGGCCGGATGTTTGCATTTGAATATCAAGGATTGAATTATTCTGTTTTGTCGGAAGAAAACATGACGGTCAGCGTTTCCAAAGGCTCTGCCGATCCGGATGGTGCTCTGGTCATTCCTGAAAAGGTGTATGATGGTGATAAGGAATATACGGTGACTGAGGTTGCAGCACAGGGATTTACAAGGTGTCAGCAACTGACATCTGTTGAAATGCCAAATACAGTAACCGTACTGAATAATGATTGTTTCATGACGTGTACTGCGCTTACGGATGTCGTCCTCTCAAACAGCCTGAAGACGATAGGCAGGTTTGCGTTCAACGGAAGCAAAATAAAATCCATAACATTGCCGGTGGCTTTGGAAAGCATTGGAAATCAGGCTTTCTGCAATTGTTTTGATTTGAGGGAGTTTGTTATGGATGGCGCTGGGGAGTATTTCTCAGTCGAGGACGGTGTTTTATTCAATGCCGATAAGACAACGCTGGTTTCGTATCCGAATATGAAAGGCGATACCTATGTTATCCCTTCTTTTGTAACAACAATTGGTGAGAATGCTTTCTATTCCTGCCGTGCTCTCAAATCTGTTACTGTTGGCGATAATGTGAAATCCGTACTTCAAGGTGCATTCTACAACTGTGTTGCGCTGGAGCAGATTGTTTTGCCAAACACAGTGACAACATTGGAAGACTGGGTGTTTGCCTATTGCTATGCTTTGAAGTCGGCTGTTTTGCCGGACGGTATTACTGCCATAGGCAATGACTTGTTTGCCGGCTGTAGTCTTCTTGAATCAATTGATATACCAGAAAGCGTTACAAGTATTGGCGGTCAGGCTTTTCACAGCTGCGCATCATTGAAAAGCGTTGGCTGGAGCAAGAATATAGAAATTGTCGGTTTCGAAGCGTTTTCCGGTTGCAAGTCACTGACAGAGATGGTCCTTTCTTCTCCTGTAACTGAAATTGGTCGGGAAGCGTTCTACGGTTGTGCCGGCATGAAGAAGCTGGTGTTGCCAGCCGAGCTTGAATATTTGGCAGATGCGATTATCCTTGAGTGTGTTGAACTGGATACTGTTGTATGTTATGCAACCGTACCTCCTTCATGCGCTCAATGGGTGTTTGAGGGGCTTCCTGAAAACTGCAAACTTTATGTGCCAGAGAACACAATGGAAGATTATTCAAAGGCTTCCGGTTGGAACAAGTTCAAATATATATATGAAATAAAATCCACCGGAATAGAATCAACCCAATATGATTCGTTCAGCATCTATGCGGCCGGACGTACTCTTGTTGTTGATAATTTGCCTGCTCCTGAAACAGTAACTGTTTATAATCTGAATGGTTGCAAGGTTGCAGAGTTTATGGCTGTGCCTGGTCGCAACAGAATGGAACTGGATGCTGGACTTTATGTTGTCCGTTGCGCAGGAAAGAGTGCAAAGGTTGTGCTTTGACCGTTGTTTGTTTGGGCCTAATATGGAATCCGGTAATTTGTAAAGGTATTCATATCTTCGTATTAAAAACATCTTTCTTTTGTTTCGATAGACTGGCTATTGACTCAAAAAAAGGAGTGTATTGGATTTTATAAAGTTTTTGTCGGTACTGATTTCGTGGATAATATCCGGAATCAGTACCGTTTCATTTCTATGAAATCCCCGTTTCAGAATGGCAAGTCGTAACCTTGTGTGTTATCTTCACATACCATATTTGAAATATGGCTGTTGTTGATAGTTGCAATGTCCTTTATCTTATTGCGGAATAGTACGAAAGTAGTTGTATTTTCAATTTCTTTTTTTCTATCCCTGCTGATGTTCAGATATTCTTCCTCTTTGTCAATTCCTAAAAAACGTCTTCCAAGCAGATTGGCGGCAATGCCTGTGGTGCTGCTGCCAGTAAAAGGGTCGAGAATCCAGGCGCTACTGTGGGTCGATGCTAAAATGATACGCGACAATACGGCCAAAGGTTTTTGTGTGGGATGTTTCCCACACGATTTTTCCCAACGGGCAATGGCGGGCAAATGCCATACGTCTGTCATTTGCTTGTTGTCGTTGATTTTTTTCATAATGTCATAGTTGTAACAATGCGGAATCTTGGCAGACTTGCGTGCCCAAATGATAAATTCCGTTGAATGTGTGAAATAGCGGCATGAGATGTTGGGCGGCGGATTTGTTTTTGCCCATGTTATTACATTCAGAATCTTGAAACCCTGTCCCGTCAGAATGTTAGCAATGGAAAATATATTATGGTATGTGCCGCTAATCCATATTGTGCCGTTTTCTTTGAGTTTTTGTCTGCATTCGCTTATCCATTCCCGATTGAAAGTGTCCATGTATTCCGGTGTGCTTCCTTTGTCCCAATCTCCTTTATCAACGCAAACCACTTTGCCACTTTGTACGCTTATGCCTCCATTGCTTAAGAAATAGGGTGGATCGGCAAATATCATGTCGAATTTGAAATTGAATTGTTTCAGCAGTTCGATGCAATCACCGTGGAGCACTGTGAAAGCGCGGTCAGGAGAACGGAAGAACGGGGTAATCATTTTTTATTTTATAGATGACAAATCTATTTGAGGGATAATAGCGGTATTTGTATAATTTTTTTTGTAATAGAATGCACGTCGGCGTGCCATTATGGTTCCTCCTTTCCCATCGGGCGCATAAGTTTTATCTTGATTGTTTGCTCCTTTTGTTTTTGGTTCAAGATATATTCCCATACTGCAAGATAACTGGTCGGCGCGTCCTTCGATGATGTATTTTTGAATGTCTTCCCAATCTTTTCTGAATATGCCATTTTGCACATCGGTCGGATGATCCAGAAAATAGTCGACAATTACATAGTCATTCTGTTGGAGGGATTTCCCGTCTTTTTTAGCAAGATACGCTACCCAAAATGTCAAGTTTATCTTGTTTCTTAATTTTGCAGTTTCCCATGTTTCTTGAGAGACTTCCATATAATTAATCATTTGAATGGCTGTAGGTTCTTTAGCCTTTATTTCTCCATTACGATTTTTTTGTAGAGGAAGAATTTTTATCTCACATCCAATTTCGGGAATATCTGCTTCATCGCGATTATTGTTTTGGATGCCCAACAAGTTTTCAATAATAAGTCCCGATGCGCCTTTTAACATTTTGTCTCGTTCAATACCAAGCTCATTTTTAATCTGTCCTATTGTTTTTCCTTTTGAATTGCCTATTATCTTGAATAACGGCATCATATATTCAATAATTTTGCTGCTAATCATATTAAACTAATAAGTAAGGTTTGTCTATTTCGTAATTTCTAATGAGCAGTTCAGATAATTTGCCTCTTTTTTCAGGATTGGCATTGACCATTCGAGTTGCCATTACTCTTAGAATACGATATTCCTTATATATGTTGTCAAAGAAATTGTCATTATTGTCTTTGCCTTTTACGTCTGAATTACTTAAAATGAAATTGGCTTTACATTTTGTTATTTTATGGCAAAAGTTGCGTAACCGGATCTGCTCTTCATCATTAAATTCTTCTTTGGCATAAGAATTAAAAGAAGATGTTTTGCTTAAAGGTTTGTATGGAGGATCAAAATAAAATAAGCTATTAGGAGAAGCATAAATATCTGTTTTTTCAAAATCGCCACATAAAATTTCAACTCTTTGGAGAATTAAAGAATCGGCAAGAATCGTATCTGCATCGCAGATTTTGGGGTTGGAGTATTTGCCATGAGGAACATTGAAACATCCTCTTGAATTAACTCTATATAAACCATTAAAACATGTCCTGTTTAAAAAAATGAATAAGGAAGCTATGTCTGTCTCTGATAAATTTTCTGTATTGTATATATCACGTTTTTCCAGGTAATAGATTTTCCTGTCTTCTTCTTTCAGTTGTATGTATTCATTCTGTAGTTTGTGTAATAGAGAAATAATTTGATTTGGCTGTTCTTTAACTACTCTATATGTAGTCATGAGCTGGGGATTGATGTCGTTTATAATAGCTTTTTTTATATTAGGATATTTTTGTAGTATCCAAAATAAAACAGCTCCTCCACCAACAAATGGTTCGATGTAGGTCATTTCTTGTCCGTCTAATAGCTGGGAAGGTAAAGATTGTTCTATATCTTGTAGTAGTTGGGTTTTCCCTCCAGCCCATTTGACAAAGGGTTTTGCATTTCGTTTTGATATATAACAGCTCATAGTTTAGTCATTGAACACTTTTACTTCGTTACAAAAGTATTGATTTTATTGGAAATGCAAAAACATAAGTCAGCGAATAAAAACTTTTTTTTGTTCAGTTTTTTGTTTTGCGGCAGTGTGTTCATGTGCATGATGAATCACGGAATTTGTGTACCTTTGCATTTTGTTGATAAAAAAAATAGATGTACATGCAAGGTATTGTTTTACGGGTGGTTGCCTGCCTGTGTTTTTGGGGAATTGGTTTGCTGGCCGCGGCGCAGCCTACTGTTTCGCTCCCAGTTCCCGAGAGTGTGGAGTTTTGCGGCCAGACCATCAATTTGTCGCGTTACGACATGCGTGAGCGTTTTGATCGCGAGCAGCTGGCTTTTATGTACATGCACTCTTCCAGTATCCAGTTGGTCAAGCGCGCTAACCGCTATTTTCCCATTATCGAGCCGATATTGAAACGAAACGGCATTCCTGATGACTTGAAATATCTGGCGGTGATAGAAAGTAGCCTGAATCCACGTGCCGTATCGCCGGCCAAGGCGGCAGGATTGTGGCAGTTCATGGCCAAGACGGCGCAGCAGTACGGCTTGGAAGTGAACAGCGAAGTGGACGAACGCTATCACGTGGAGAAAGCCACCGTGGCGGCTTGCCAGTACCTGAAAGATGCGTATGCCCGTTTTGGCGACTGGCCGACCACTTGTGCGTCTTACAACGCGGGGCAGGCGCGCATCTCGACCGAACAGGACAGACAGCAGGTGCAAAGCTCGTTTGACATGTTACTTGTAAGCGAGACGAGCCGTTACGTTTTCCGTATTCTGGCGGCCAAATTGTTCCTTGAAAATCCGTCGGCCTACAATTTCCATTTTAAGAAGGAGCATTTCTATCACACTGTGCGTACAAAGGATGTGGTGGTCAATACATCCGTCTCCGATTGGGCGGCGTGGGCCAAGGAACACGGCATAACTTATTCGCAACTGAAGGATTTCAATCCATGGCTTGTATCGCGAAGCCTTGCCAATCCGCAGGGCAAGATATATACAGTCCGTGTGCCGTTGAAAGAAGATTTGCATTTCAATATCCAGAAGGTGCATGTCCATAATGCAAATTGGCTGAAATAAACATTTTGAAGATTATGTGGTTACAATTACTTTTGATAGTCGTAGGTTTTGTCTTCCTTATCGGCGGGGCCAATTATCTGGTTGATGGGGCTTCTGGGCTGGCCAAGCGTTACCGTGTGCCGGATTTGGTTATTGGTCTGACGGTCGTGGCGTTCGGTACTTCCGCACCGGAGATGGTTGTCAATATCGTTGCGGCCGTGCGTGGTGCGACGGATATAGCCCTGACCAATATCATAGGCAGCAATATCATTAATGTGCTGGTTATTTTGGGCTGGGCGGCTGCTCTCTATCCGATTCCGTCGCCCAAGAGTTCGCGCATGTTTGATATTCCGCTCAGTGCGTTGGCGGGTTTCATGCTGATATTTTTGTCATTGGGCCCGGATAAGGAAATCGGCCGTATGGATGGTGTTATCCTGTTGCTGGTGTTTGCCGTGTTCATGTATGTTACCGTACGTCGCGGCTTGGATGGCACGGATACGCCGGAAAATTTCAAGCCCATTAAAGTTTGGTTGGCCCTGTTGATGATAGTCGGCGGGTTGGTTGCACTGGTTTTCGGCGGGCAGCTTATTGTGAATGCTTCCACGGAGTTGGCGCATATGCTTGGCGTGCCGCAGTCCATTATCGGTTTGACCATAGTGGCCTTGGGTACATCGTTGCCAGAATTGGCTACTTCGGTCGTTGCCGCTTATAAAAAGAACACCGACATGGCACTGGGGAATGTTATCGGCAGCAATATTTTCAATGTGTTCTTTGTGTTGGGTATCAGTGCGGTTATTCATCCGTTGCCGGTTTATGCCAATATGTGGCAGGATGCGTTGCTTGCCGGCGGTTGCTGCTTGTTGGTGCTGTTGTTTGTTTCTACCAACAAAAAGCACCGTATCTTGCGTTCAGAAGGCATGCTTATGGTTTTGATTTATGTTTTGTATATCATTTTGCGGCTTTGAGTTTTGCCGTTTCTTATAATAGGCCGGGGCGTTTTGTTCCGGCTTTTTTTGTTGTGTTGTGTAAGACTTTTGGTTTGCAGAGGTAAGAAAAAGGATATACATTGTACACAAACCGGCCGGTTAGCAATGCTTAACCGGCCGGTTCTGATATAATTAAACTAACATTGGGGTTTTACATAACTGTTCTGTTTTCGCTGTTTTCATCGCCAGCCATGCTCATGGCACAGCGGAATCCGATTGTGCTGCTACATTTGTCCTGATCCAAATAACGACGTGTGGATGGATTCAGCCAATAGATACGGTCCTTCCACGAACCGCCTTTGTATACGCGGGTCTTGTTGGTTATGTGCGGGGCCAAGACATCGGTCGGATCCTTGTATCCTGCTTCAATATTTGCCGAGTCAGCCAATGCGAACAGCGGATAATCTGTGTTGAGTACGGTCTCCGGGTCACCATCTTTATAGTCGCGCACATCGTCACCATAACGGATTTCAGCTTTGGCGCGTCCGAGGCTGTCTATCTCGCAAATCTGTTGGCCATTCTCGTTTTTGCTCAAAAGCGGAGTTTGATATTCGTTTCCACGGAAGGTGTTGTATTCTGCAGCATCGTCAAAAGTCGTGGTACGATATACATCGAGTACCCATTCGTTCACATTTCCAGCCATGTTATACAAACCGAAATCGTTCGGGAAGTAAGCGTTTACCGGTGCTGTGATAACAGCTCCATCGTTCAATGCGCCAGAGACACCCATCATGTCACCTTTGCCTCGTACGAAGTTGGCCTGCAATTGTCCAAACTGTTTTTTAGAAATGTTGCGTACGTGATAACCTGACCACGGATAGATTTTGCCTTCGGTTGTCAGACCATCTTGGCCGGCAACAGGTGCATATGCGGCAAATTCCCATTCGGCCTCTGTCGGCAGGCGGTAGTCTGCAAACAAAATACCGTCGGAACGTTTTACTTTACGCTCATTCCCTTTCAAGTCAGTCTTGGGCTTTTTGCCGACTGTCGGATTATATGTTTCGTCGTATAAGTATTTGTTAGTGTTGAAAATGAAGTTCTTGGTAATGTCCTCGAAGTTTTCGTTGCTTTGCAGGCTCGAAAAATCGGGTGCAGCTATGATACCGGCTTTCACTAATGCCATTTCATTGACGCGGTCAGTACGCCATGCGCAGAAATCCATTGCCTGTTCCCAGGTTACGCCTACTACGGGATAGTTGCTGAATGCAGGATGTTCAAAGTAGTTTTGCAAATACGGTTCGTTGTATGCCAACTCTTCGCGCCAAACGGTTTGGTCTGGTTGGGCTTGTTCCACCAATTGGGGGGCAACTTTTCCGAAAACCAACTGCATCCAATGCAGATATTCGCGCCAGTTTAGGTTGGAAACTTCATATTTGTCCATGTAAAAGGAACTGACCGTAATTGAACGTCTGTTATTGTCGCGCGGTGCGGTTATGTATTCACCTCTGGCACCGATGTTGAATTGGCCGCCCTGAATGGGAACCATGCCAATGGGAATATCGCTTTTGAATTTGGGGTTTACCTCAAATCCGGTGGAATTTCCGTCATTATACCTCCAACCGGTCGTGTTGGATGAGGTTGGACTGATAGTGTTGTCCGGTTGCGAAGCACACGATGCTAACACAATGGTTGTTAATGCGAAAGCGAATTTCGTTACGTTCTTCATATATGAATAAATGAATTTAGGGTGCAAAGTTACATTTTTTTTGCGTATTCGGAATTATTCTGCTAAAAAAAACACTAATTTAAGCAAAAAAACATCTGTATAACTGATTTTGACCGGAAAAAGTATGTGTTGGAGTTGTTTTTTTTTATTTTTTGTAACTTTGTCCCCTGATTTTGATTTTTATGAGTGAATACAGCATCAACCTGAATGGAAAACTTGTATCGTTGGACCGTCCGGTCGTGATGGCAATTGTCAATATCACGCCGGATTCGTTTTATGAGTCGTGCAAAAGCGACAGGGAGATACTCCAAAAGGTGGAGAACGCGGTAGCGGAAGGCGCAACTATATTGGATGTGGGTGGATATTCAACCCGTCCGGATGCAGATGTCGTGCCCGAAGAAGAGGAAATCAGGCGGATTTCAGCCGCATTCACCATTATAAGGAAAGAATTTCCACGGTTGTTCCTGTCGGTGGATACATTCCGGGCGCGCGTGGCTGAAATTGCCGTAAAAGATTTTGGCGTGGCCATGGTGAATGATGTTTCCGGCGGCACATTGGATGATACTATGTTTGAAACTGTGGGCAGGCTGGGAGTGGCTTATGTGCTGATGCACATGCAGGGCAATCCGCAAACAATGCAACAACACACGCATTATGAAAATTTGTTGGCGGAGATAATCGGCTTTTTCCAACAGCGTGTGGCGGCCCTGAAACAACTGGGCGTGAAAGACATTGTTCTTGATCCAGGTTTCGGTTTTGCGAAAACTTTGGAGCAGAATTATGAACTGTTGCAAAAAATGTCGTATTTGAAAGCTTTGCATTTGCCGGTCATGGCAGGTGTTTCCCGAAAATCGATGATTTACAGGTTGCTGGGGGGAACGCCGCAGGAAGCCTTGAACGGGACAACGGTGGCCAATACGCTGGCATTGCTGAATGGTGCCGACCTTCTGCGCGTGCATGACGTGAAAGCGGCAATGGAAGCCATAAAAGTCGTTTGCGAAACACGGAAATATGATGTTACAACTGCAATTTAATAAATAAATCATGGGATTCCAGATTGTCAAAGATATTATTGATATTCTGCTCGTTGCCATTCTGTTGTACGAAACGTATAAGTTGCTGAAGAAATCGGGTGCGGCGAGTGTCTTTGTCGGTGTGTTCGCTTTTATTTTGGTGTGGTTTCTGGTGTCTCGCGTTTTTGAGATGCAATTGCTTGGCGGCTTGTTCGACAAGGTTATCAATGTCGGAGCTATTGCATTGATTGTCATATTCCAGGATGAAATCCGCATGTTTTTCTCCCGTATTGGCGATAATTGGCGGATGTTTGACATGTTCAAGCAATTGTCGAAAAAAGTGCGGGCCAAGAGCAAGCAACAGGAAGCCGACCAGTCAGTAGTGCAGATTGTGCTGGCTTGTAAGAATATGTCAAGGACCAAGACCGGTGCTTTGATTGTTTTTACCAGAAAGCAGGATTTGCAGCAATATGCCGTGTCCGGCGAACGGATAGACGCCATGATCAATTCGCGGCTGATTGAAAATATCTTCTTCAAAAACAGCCCGTTGCATGATGGTGCCTTGTTGATTGTGGGCGGCCGGCTGCATTCGGCTGCATGTATTTTGCCGATCTCGAAAAAACAGAACATACCGAAACAGTTCGGCTTGCGGCACAGGGCTGCGCTTGGTATTGCGGAAAAAACAGATGCGATAGCCGTGGTTGTCTCGGAAGAAACCGGTAAAATATCTTATGTTATCGGCGATGAAGTCAAAACCGGAGTGAAGCCAGAAGAACTGGAGCAGATGCTTTCCGAGCAGTGGTATGATTACTGCCATGCAAACTGAACGTTCGTTTGCCATGCGGGAACAGACAGGATGGTTTCCTAGTAAATTCTGTTTTTACAACCGCAAGAAAAACGTTATTTTTGCAAACTGAAAATTTTAGACCAACCAGATATGAAACAATTCAAACGTACAACTGTGACATCGGCCCTGCCGTACGCTAATGGTCCTGTCCATATCGGGCATTTGGCCGGGGTTTATGTGCCTGCCGATATTTATGTGCGCTATTTGCGCCTGAAAGGCGAAGATGTCCTGTTCATAGGCGGCTCTGACGAGCATGGCGTACCAATTACCATAAAAGCCAAAAAAGAGGGCGTAACCCCTCAGGACATAGTGGACCGCTATCATAACATCATTAAAAAATCATTTGAGGAGTTCGGCATTTCATTCGACGTGTATTCCCGCACGACATCGCCGGTGCATCACCAGTTTGCTTCCGATTTTTTCCGCAAACTGTACGACAAAGGGGAATTTGTGGAAAAGACTTCCGAACAGTATTACGATGAAGAAGCCGGCCAGTTCCTGGCAGACCGTTACATTACCGGCGAGTGCCCGCATTGCCATGCGGAAGGAGCGTATGGCGACCAATGCGAGAAATGCGGGACTTCCTTGTCGCCGCTTGAACTGATTAATCCGAAATCGACGATTACCGGATCGAAACCTGTATTGCGCGAAACGAAACATTGGTATTTGCCGCTTGACAAGCATGAGAAATGGTTGAGCCAATGGATATTGGAGGAACATAAGGAATGGAAAACCAATGTTTACGGTCAATGCAAGAGCTGGCTCGACATGGGCTTGCAGCCGCGTGCCGTGAGCCGCGATCTGGATTGGGGCATTCCCGTGCCGGTGGAAGGCGCGGAAGGAAAAGTGCTTTACGTCTGGTTTGATGCGCCTATCGGTTACATATCGAATACCAAAGAACTGCTGCCCGACAGTTGGGAAAAATGGTGGAAAGACCCGGAAACCCGCCTGGTGCATTTCATAGGCAAGGACAATATCGTATTTCACTGCATCGTGTTCCCTGCCATGCTCAAGGCCGAAGGCAGCTATATTTTGCCGGACAACGTCCCTGCCAATGAGTTTTTGAATTTGGAAGGAGATAAGATTTCCACTTCGCGCAACTGGGCGGTATGGCTGCATGAATACTTGGAAGACTTCCCGGGCAAGCAGGATGTGTTGCGATATGTCCTGACAGCCAATGCGCCGGAAACCAAGGACAATGATTTTACGTGGAAAGATTTCCAAGCGCGCAACAACAATGAGCTGGTGGCTGTTTACGGCAATTTTGTAAACCGTGCTTTGGTGCTGACACAGAAATATTTCGATGGCAAGGTTCCTGCTTGTGGCGAACTTACTGATTACGACAAGGAAACTTTGCGTGAATTTACTGATGTCAAGGCTGATGTGGAACGTTATCTGGATGTGTTCCGTTTCCGTGATGCCCAGAAGGAAGCTATGACTCTTGCCCGTATCGGTAACAAATATCTGGCGGACACGGAGCCTTGGAAAATAGCCAAGACGGACATGGAACGTGTTGCTACTATTTTGCATTTGTCCTTGCAAATCGTTGCCAATCTGGCTATTGCGTTTGAACCGTTCCTGCCTTTTTCGTCGGAAAAACTCCGGAAAATGCTGAACATGCCGAGTTTTAGTTGGAATGATTTGGGTAAAATAAATTTATTGTCGTCTGGTCATCAATTGGGTACACCGACTTTATTGTTCGAGAAAATCGATGACAGTGCGGTTGAAGCGCAGGTGCAAAAATTGCTGGATACGAAAAAGGCCAATGAAATCAAGGCTTATAAACCGGCTGCAATCAAGGAGAATGTCACATTTGACGATTTTTGCAAGATGGATATCCGGGTAGCGACGGTTTTGGAGTGCACCAAAGTGCCGAAAGCGGACAAGTTGCTGCAATTCAAGTTGGATGACGGCATGGGTGGCCGTACGATTTTGTCGGGAATAGCCCAGAGCTATCCGAATCCAGAGGAATTGGTGGGTATGCAGGTGTTGTATGTGGCCAATTTCCCGACACGCCGCTTGAAAGGTATAGACAGCGAGGGCATGATTCTGAGTGCGGAAGATGCGGATGGCCGTTTGGTGCTTGTGCAGCCGAGCCGGCCGGTAACCAATGGCGTAAACGTTGGTTAATAAAAGTTTTTTATGCCGATTTATTTTAGTAAATGCGAAAAAAACATTTTATTTGCAAGCAGAAAACAATAAAAATACATAACAATGAAAACCTTATTGAAATACGTAGGAATAATTCTGGTCTTTGTCGGTGTTGGCATTCTTACCGCTTATTATTTTGGCCAAACTCAGCCCAATAGTATGTTGCTTTCGGCATTAGTAGTTATGGTGGTGGGCTTGTTAGCACATATTTTCCTAAATAAATATATAGAGTAAAAGAGCAAAACAACTTTCTGGGGAAGGATTGATATATAACTCGCATGAAGAAGGCAGGAATGGTTGTTGTTTCGTGCTTTTTTTGTGCGTCTGGTTATTTGGTTAATATCCGGAGTGTTAAACATCCGGATATTTTCGTATTGGTACAAAAATTAAGCGAGTTCGCTTAATTCGAGCCAACGCATACTTTTGATGTCTAATTCTTCGGATAAAGCGCTGAAGCGTTCGGATGCTTTGATAATTTCTTCTGTGCCGAGCCTGCCGGATGACATGTCTTGTTCCAGTTGCTGCTTTTCAGCTTCCAAGGCTGGAATTTCCTTGTCCAAGGAAGCAAGTTCCTGTTTTTCCTTGAACGTGAGTTTGCGCGGTTTCCCGCTGCTTCCAGTTTCTTTTATGTTTTTGGTTGGTTTGTTTTCGGGTAAATTGTTTTTGTTAGAAATCGTACTGTTCGTTTGCTGTGTGTTTTCGTTGGTTTGGCTTTCCCGGTACTGCGTATAATTTCCGGGGAAATCCTTTACAATGCCGTTCCCTTTGAAAACCAGCAGATGGTCAATAACTTTGTCCATGAAATAGCGGTCGTGGCTCACTACAATGACACAGCCTTTGAATGCTTGCAGATATTCTTCCAGCACATTTAGCGTAACGATGTCCAAGTCGTTGGTCGGTTCGTCCAGAATCAGGAAATTCGGGTTCTGTATCAGTACGGTGCACAAATGCAGGCGTTGTTTCTCCCCGCCGCTGAGCTTATACACGTAGTTGTGTTGTTGTTCGGGAGCGAACAGAAAGTGTTGCAGGAACTGGGACGCGTTCAGCTTGCGTCCGCCGCCCAAGTCAATTTCCTCGGCAATGTCGCGTATGACGTCAATCACTTTCATTTGTTCGTCAAAATGCAAACCTTCCTGCCGATAGTAACCGAAACGTACAGTCTCGCCAATGTCGAAACTGCCGCTGTCGGGCTTGACTTCGCCCATGAGCATTTTTAAGAAAGTGGATTTGCCGGTGCCGTTCTTGCCGATGATACCCATTTTTTCATAACGGGCGAAATTGTAGTAGAAATTATCCAAGATTTTCAGGTCGCCGTATGCTTTACAGATGTATTTCGCTTCGAAAATTTTGCTACCCAAATATGATGCCTTGACTTCCAGGCGCACTGAATCGTTTTGTAAACGCTGTTTAGCGCGTTCTTCAATGCCGTAGAAAGCGTCGATGCGTGCTTGTGCCTTATGGCCGCGTGCTTGCGGCATGCGGCGCATCCATTCCAGTTCGCGGCGGTACAGGTTGGCATATTTCTCGGTTTCGGCGTTCCAATTATCCAAGCGTTCGGCGCGTTTTTCCAGATAATAGCTGTAATTGCCTTTGTATGCAAAAAGTTGCCGATGGTCTATTTCAAGAATGTCCGTGCACACACGGTCCAGAAAATAGCGGTCATGCGTGACCATAAGCAGTGCCATTGTGGAACGGTTCAGGAAGTCTTCGAGCCATTCAACCATTTCTAAATCCAAATGGTTGGTCGGTTCGTCAAGGATAAGCAATTCCGATTCGGAAATGAGTACGTTGGCCAATGCAACCCGTTTTTGCTGTCCACCGGACAGCTCGCCCATTTTTTGCTCGAAATTTACAATATGCAATTTGCTTAATATCTGTTTGATCCGGTTTTCATAGTCCCATGCCTTGTGTACATCCATTTCTGCCATGACTTCGGCCAGTTGCTCTTGGTTCCCGCTTTGCAGGCAATGTTCATATCTGGCAATGGTCTGGATGGCTTGGTTGTCGCATTGTAGGCAAGCATCGATAACTGGGAGTTGCGGGTCGAATTCGGGCTTTTGTTTCAGATAGCCGACACGCAAATCGCGTTTGAATGAGATGCTGCCGCCGTTGTGGTCCTCTATTCCGGCAATGATGTTGAGCAGCGTGGTTTTCCCCATGCCGTTACGGGCAATCAACGCCACACGCTGGTTGTCAGCAATGCCGAACGAGATGTTCTCGAACAGGATCTTGTCCCCGAAATGCTTCGATAAATTTTCTATTTGCAGATAGCTGGTCATAGCTTGTTTTTTCAGTGCAAAAATACGCAAATTAAATTGTACTTTTGTGGGCGGAAAATAAAAATCAGAATTTATGCAGATAGCCGACATTTTGTTTCCTGACTATCCTTTGTTTTTAGCTCCGATGGAAGATGTTACCGACCCCGCGTTCCGCCTGATGTGCAAGCGTTTCGGGGCGGATATGGTTTATACGGAGTTTATCTCGGCTGATGCGCTGGTGCGCAATGTGAAACGCACGGAACAGAAACTGACTATTTATGAGGAGGAAAGGCCGGTTGTCATGCAGATTTACGGCCGTGAGCCGGATGCCGTGGCTGAGGCAGCGCGTATTGCCGAGCAGGCCAATCCGGACATTATTGACCTGAATTTTGGTTGCCCTGTCAAGAAAGTGGCGGGCAAGGGAGCCGGTGCGGGCTTGTTGCGCGATATTCCAAAAATGCTGGAAATCACGCGGGCGGTTGTGCGTGCCGTGAAAAAACCGGTTACGGTCAAAACCCGTCTGGGTTGGGATGATGACAACAAGATTATCGTTACTTTGGCCGAACAGTTGCAGGATTGCGGCATTCGGGCGTTGGCCATTCACGGTCGGACTCGTTGCCAGATGTACAAAGGCGAGGCGGACTGGGCGTTGATTGGTGAAGTGAAAAACAACCCGCGGATGCATATCCCGATTATTGGGAACGGCGATGTAACCACGCCGGAGCGTGCTCGTGAGTGTTTCGACCGCTATGGCGTGGATGCTGTCATGATCGGGCGTGCAGCCATCGGACAACCTTGGATTTTCCAGGGAATGAAGCATTTCCTAACCACCGGCGAGCGTATGCCGGTATATAGGTTCGCGTGGCAAATCGATTTGCTCAAGGAGCATGTGTTACGAAGCATAGAATGGTTAGGCGATGAACGCAAAGGTATTGTGCATAGCAGGCGTCATTTGGCGGCTACTCCTGTGTTCAAGGGAATACCACATTTCCGGGAAACACGGATAGCCATGTTACGTGCGGAAAAATTGGACGAGCTGTTTGCCATAATTGACGATGTCAAGGTGCGTTACAGTCCGCTTATGCAGGAAGGAGTTTTGCCATGAAAGGAGTAATTTTTGATTTTAACGGCACTTTGTTTTGGGATACGCATTTTCATAGCCAGGCGTTCGATATTTTTCTGGAACGATACCATGTCCATTTCAGCGAGGAAGACAAGCGGCAAAAAATATACGGTAAGTCGAATATCGACATCATGCACGCCATTTTCGGTTGTGTCCTGTCGCGCGAGGAGTCGCACCGTTATGCTGTGGAGAAGGAACTGATTTATCAGGACCTGTGCCGCGACTGTGTGGAATTTGCTCCGGGTGCGGAAGCGTTTTTTGAATTTTTGCGCAAGCGGGATATTCCGTTTACCATTGGTTCTTCGGTCGGTGTGGAGAACATGAATTTTTACTATGAACATCTGGACATGGCAAAATGGTTTCCGCGTGAGCGGATTGTCTATAACGATGGCACATACCGCGGAAAACCGGCGCCCGATATTTTTCTGGCCGCGGCCGGAAAAATAGGTTTGCCCATGTACGACATTGCTGTTTTTGAGGATTCGCCGGCGGGCATCAAGGCAGCCGAGAATGCCGGTGCGGGCAAGATATACATTGTCGATTCCAACGGCGATGATTACAGCCGCTTTCCGTATCGTATTATCCGGAATTTTATGGATGTGGCGGCCGATTTCTCGGATTAGCATTGTCGGGAAAATATGAAAAAGACGGCAAGAACCTAATCATGCCGTCTTTTTCATGTGTCCGGTTTCAGCGGATGCGCAGGCGTTGCCCGACGCGCAGGATGGATGTTTCCTTGATGCCGCTCAGCCGGCAAATGCTTCTGACACTGGTGCCGTAACGGCGTGCAATCGTGCTCAGGTTGTCGCCGCTGCGTACGGTGTAATACTTCGCTGCCGCCAGTGCTTTTTGTTCCTCGTAGTATTTGAATGTCGTGTTTTTGGCTATCAGGTATTGGTCGTCCCTGATGTTGCCGGTCGAGAAATCGATAATCATTTCCGGGTTGATGGCATTGCCCAGATAGCGTGTCTCGAAATGCAGGTGCGAGCCGGTGGAGCGGCCGGTGTTGCCTCCCAGGCCGATCGGTTCGCCGCAATAGATACGCATGTTTTCGTCCACCAGGACTTTGGACATGTGCGCATAGACGGTTTCCAGACCGTTGTCGTGCCGTACAACCACATAGTGTCCGTATCCGCGTGCTTCGTAGTCAATGATGCGTACCTGTCCGGTAAAGGCGGCACGGATAGTATCGCCGATTTGCACTTTCACATCCGTGCCATAATGGAAACGGTAGCGGCGCGGGCCGAATTTGGATGTGATATAACCTTGCGCCGGCATGCAGAATTCCCGGCAATTGATATAGATGGAGTCGGGGATGCTGTCTATCGGCGTGTTGTATGCGTTTATGCGTTCGCGGGTCCAGATGTTTTTGTACAAATCATCGGCCGGGTGGTCTTCCATCAAGTCGTCTGTTTCGTCGTGGAACAGTTTTTTGTAGATGTTGGTCCGGTCGTTGAGCACTACAACCAGGTCGCCGGGGATATGTAGCGAGTCGCACGAAACAAACAGCGTGTCGTGCCGTATCTCGAACGAATATCCATCCATGTCAATGGGTTCAGCTTTCAGCAGGGCGGCAGTCAGGAAACACGCAAACAATGTGCATGTCCATCTGGTCTGTTTCATCTTACACTTCATCGTTTGCGTACAGGAATGGCTTGGCGTTTTGTGTGTATTCGAAGATTTCTTCCGGTGCGAAGAAACGTGCCAGTTCAACGGCGGCATTTTCGACGGAATCGGATGTGTGTACGATATTTTCCTGCATGCTCAGGGCGAAGTCGCCGCGTATGGTGCCTTGTTCGGCATTGCAGGCGTTGGTTGTGCCGGCCATTTTGCGTACAACCTGTACGGCTTCCTTGCCTTCCAGACAGCAAACGATTACCGGCGTTATCATCATGGAGTTTTTGATGCGCTGGAAGAACGGGCGGTCTTTCAGATGGGCGTAGTGTTCGTCGAGCAGGGCATCGGTCAGCTGCATCATTTTGAGTCCCGCTATGCGCAGGCCCTTGCGTTCAAAGCGTTGTAGTACGGTTCCCACCAGTTCGCGCTGAATGGCGGACGGTTTTAAAATCAAGAGTGTTTTTTCCATAATGGTTGTTTTTATTGGTTATGTCTGAATGAATGTTGTGGCAAAAATAGCAAAAAATATTGGGTCGGGAAAACATGGGTGTCAGTCCTGTCAGAACAGGGGTGTGTCCGGATTCAGTAACGGCTCCAGTTCGCTGGCCGGAATCAGGATGTCTATTTCGCCCATGTAGTAGGGTGCAATTTCGTAAGGATTGAAAACGTATGTGATGCCTTCGTCCGAGATGTAGAAATTGTTGTTTGGCTTGATGGATTCCACATAATAGGATGCCGCTTCCAGGTCATCGGCCGATTCCATGTTTTCATTTTGCCGTATCAGGTTTTGTATCAGCAGCGGTGTCAGCTTTTCCACATAATTTTCTGTAAACAGGTCTTCTTCGTTCAAGAACCGGCCGTTTTTTTTGTTGAAGTTGCAGAACATGCGTGTGGTAATTCCGTGTGCTCCGCCCATGAACACGAAGCGTTCTATGGCGTATGAGAATACATGGTCGCTGTCGAACATGACATAGCCTTTCAGTATGTGTTCGTTGTGGAGCAGGCTGTACATGGTTTCACCGGCATTTTCTTCCAGTTCGGGCAGAATGGGTTCGTTATTGAGCCGGTATTCCGTTCCCAGGTCGTCCTTGTAGTGCGACATGGCTTCCCCGATGTCCAAGTCCGTATAGTTTTCATCGAACAGGGAGGCGAGCAGTTGTTTCCGGATGGATTTTAAGACATTTTCATCCGGATAGGAGGCCGGATAGTCTATGTCGAAACTGACAGTCAGGCAATAAGGTTGTCCCTGCACGAGCAGGATTGTGTCGTTGAGCGTGTGGTTTTCCGTTTCAATCGGTTGTGACTGAGGGTTACATGCCGCCAACAGGATGCAGATAGCTGCCATGAAGCCGGCAGCCGGTCGGATTGTAGTCATAATATTTTCTGTTTGGATTCCGGGCAAAAATACGTATTAAAACCACATGAACCAAATGTTTTGTGTGAATTTGTTTTTTGTGTCCGCCGCTTCTGCATGTAGGTTCAGGTTGGTTGAAACAGCGGGGACAAACGGTTGTTCTGTAGGAAAACCATTTGTCCCCGTGTGCGGTTATGCGGTGTGGAAGCCTATCTTCCGAAGTTGAACATGTCGGAATGCGTGTGTTCCCTGTCCATGATTTCCTGCAGTTCAGCTACCTTGTCCGGATAAGAGGCAGCCAGATCCCGGTCTTCGTGGGGGTCGTCGGCAATGTTGTACAGTTCAAGTGTCGGATTTCCGCTTTGTATGTTCTGTCGGATCAGTTTCCAGTCTCCGGCTCTGACGGCCTGTCGTCCGCCTTCTTCGTGGAATTCCCAATAGAGGAAGTCATGTTCTTCCTGGTGCCCTTTTCCGGTCAGTGTCGGCAGGATGGAGATTCCGTCCATAGCTTCATCCCTCCATGTGGCATCTTCGCCGAGCAGTTCCACGAAGGTGGGCATCATGTCCCAACCAGCAGCTTGGAGGTGGCTGACAGCTCCTGCTTCAATGGTTCCCGGCCAATAGGCGATGTAGGGCACCCGCATTCCTCCTTCATACAAGGCGCGTTTCAGGCCGCGCAGCCGTGCTTCCGTGTTGAAAAAGTTCGGGTCTGCCCCGCCTTCCTGATGGGGGCCGTTGTCGCTGGTAAAGATGAACAGTGTTTTCTCTGCTATTCCCAAACGTTCCAACTCGGCTATTATCTGACCTACGTAGGTGTCGAGGCGCGTAATCATGGCCGCAAACTGGGTTCTCGGGTTCAGTGCGGTGCCATAGTCGCCGTCATCATACCATGCTTTGGGTTCATGGAACTTGCCTCTGTACATGTCAACAATGCTGTCCTGCGGCTGGCATAGTTCGGCATGCGGAATGGTATAGGTGAAATAGCCGAAAAAGGCTTTGTCCTTGTTGTCTTCGATGAACTGCATGGCCTGTTGGTGGATGATGTCCTGGGAATAGGCCCCGTTCTGGTTCACTTTGGTTTTGTTGTCCCACAGGTATTCCGGATAGTAGGAATGTGCCTTGCGCTGGCAGTTGTATCCGTAAAAGACATCGAATCCCATGTCGTTGGCTTCGCCGCCCGAGCCGGGATAGCCCATGCCCCATTTTCCAAAGCAACCTGTTACATAGCCGCTCTGTTGGAAGAGGTGGCCTATGGTTTCCACATTGGGGTCTAACGGTTCTTGTCCTTCGGGTTGTATTTCCTTGTTTCCCCGGATTTTGGTGTGTCCTGTGTGTTGTCCGGTCATGAGCGATGCCCTTGATGGTGCGCTCACGGCGGTGCTGGCATAAAATTGCGTGAAGCTCATGCCGTTTTGGGCGAGCCGGTTCAGGTTCGGGGTTGATATCATTTGCTGGCCGTAGGCCTCCAGGTCGCTGTAACCCATGTCATCGCACAAAAGGTAAATGACGTTTGGCCGTTCGGTGGTAGCAACAGTTGCGTTGTCTTGTGCCGGGCACATGGTTGCCGAGAAGGCAAGTCCGCCCGACAGGTATAGAAGTTTATTTGTGTTCATGCTTTTCAATCTGTTAGATTTGTGTATCATAGAGTTTGGTTATGTATTGCCGGCCTTTGGCTGATTCGGCGACGAGTATTACGAAGTTTTCCGGATATTTGATGCTATCTTCAAAATATGTGTCCGTGGTATGGAACATGCCTAACAATTGTCCGGTCAGATTCACAACCGTAATTTTATAGTTGTCGTCCAATCCCGTTATTTTCAGTACACCATTGTTTAGGGATGCCTTGAATACGGGTTTTTCGGATTTGTTGTAGTCCGTTGTCTGTTCGTTCAGTTTTACCTTGTAAAAATACCATCCGGAGCCCGTGCCAATGCCGGCGTTGTAAAGCACCAGTTTCCAGGTGCCGTCCTGTGCGTTCAGCAGGTAGCCATCGTTGCCATTGTATTTGATGGAATAGCTTCCGTTGGTGTGTCCGCTCGGTGCGATGGCAAAGTCACTACCCGTTGTCGTGGCTTCAAAGGCGGCGGTTTCCAAAATCTGCTGTCCGTGTATCCGCAGGCCGGAGCCTTTGTTTACGATTTGCACCCTGTTGTTGCCCGTGTCTTCCAGACGCCACAGGAACTTGTCGGTTGTGTCGGCCGGTTTTTCAACCCGCAGGCTGGTTGAATATGTCGTGTTTGTATTTGTGTCGTATGCGATGTATCTTTCTTTTCTGTTTTCATCCGTATGTGCATTCATAATCTGATACCAGATCGGATTGTCGGCCGTGCTTGTTTCCGGTTCTGCCATTTGTGGCGTTTCCGCTTCAAAAATGGCAATGAGGTTTACGCTTTCGGTTACGTTGAATGTGTATTCGGATGCGGTACTGATGATTTGACCGTTCTGTTGCCATCCGTTGAAGGTTACGGCATATTCGTAATGGGTATTGACGGTGGCCTTGACGGTTACGTTTGTTCCTTTGTCATATCTTCCGGCCTCGTTCGGAGGAGTGGTTATGCTGGCTGTGCCGAGTTGCGTGTTGTTGGCGGATACGCTGATGAAGCAGTCGTTGCGCGGTTCTCCATCCATGACGAAGATGACAAAGTCATATACGATGCCACCGCTTACACTGGCATCGGCCGATGTGCCTGCGGTTTGTTCCAAACGTACCCTGACGCGTGTTTTTCCCGGTTCTGCCGTGGCAGGGACGGACAATGTGTGCCGGGTGGTTTTGTTTTGTGCATCAACCTCAGTCCGGGCATTGGCCGGTTCGAATTCACCGTTTCTGTCCCAGTCAGTATACAGGGCAATGGATTGTCCTGTCGGGTCGGTGTTCTGCGTGATGCACAATGTGAAGGTGTTGTCGCGGTTCACAAGGCTTGTTTCTTTTGAAACGATGACAAAATGTCTGCTTGGCGAGCTGTCGCGTGAGTAGTTGAGCGGGTACAGGACACCGTCGCCGGTTGTAGTGGCGGCTGTGATGAAAAAGTTGCCTGCATTGCCGCCCGGCATTTGGTATATTATGTTTTTGGTGTTGAGGCGGCCAAGCCTTATCATGGTTTCAAACGGATTTTCGGAAATGTAGCTGCCGATGTCATCAGAACTTTGCGCTACTCCGGGCATTATCGGAATTATTGACAGAATAATCCCGGCCAATAGTTTCAGTGTGGATTTATTCATGGTAATAAAAACAATAAATTCCACAAGAAGCACAGACAAATTGTGTGCTTCTTGTGGAACAAAAATGGGTTTTTCTTATTTTGTGAATTTCAACGGTTTTCCGTTTATGTTGGCAATGTAGATGCCTGTAGGCAAGGAGGCTATGGAAAGCTGGTTCGTATTCTGGGCTTCCAGCCTTGTTTTGCCTGTTATGTCGTAGATGACAATATGTGCAGGTTGTCCGCAGAAAATAGTCTGGGCTGCGGCATTGTAGTAGAAGCTTGTTGTAGCGGTTTCCCGTATGGCTGTCGGCACTTCTTCTTCTTTGGGGGCTTCATAGAAGAACCAGCCGGATGCCTGATGGACTCCCGCTTCATATATGGTAATTCCATAAGAAGGTATATTTGCGCCGGGCATGGCATTCAGATAAGCCGCTGAACCCCCTGAATAGTCAACATAATCAAAACAGTATTGCTTGTCGGCACAATCGCTTTGTCCGGTAGCCGAGCTTAATTTCATTTCCCATTTGGAACCGCTTTCGGTCATGGTCAGTCCCGTGTTGTTGGTAGCGTTTGCTGTGCCGGGCACAGTGATTTGGAGTCCGTTTGCTGCATTCACAAACACGATATATCCGTCGTTGTCGGTATCATCCAAGCGCCATCTGTACGCGTCAGTAATTTGATCGTCGGCCATTCCGTCATTAAACTTTTCTGTCACGGCGTTGGTGCCGTCCCATTTCAAAAATCTGTTCTGACGGTCCGAATCGCTGAGGTGGGATGACATCATGATGTACCATACGGGCTCATCTGCGGTACTGGTTTGGGGGGCTACAACCTGATTTGCATTTGGTGGCGTGACGGCGGCTGTCGCAGAAACGATACCTAAACAGAATGTCAACGCATAAGTTGAAATAATTTTTTTCTTCATAATCATAAAAAATTAATTGTTAGACATGAGTAATAATTGTAAGGTAAAAAATAAGATTCGACTGCAAATATATCCAAAAATTGGAATATCAGAACGTGGTTTGTTGGGATTTGTTGTTGCTTTAATTGTTTTTTTTTTTTTTGTATTTGTTTAATAAACAAATTTATTTGAGTTTGAATGATTTCTTGTCGTGAACTTAAAAAAAACAGACTATTGGAAATGTAATGCGTTTTTTGTCGTTTGTTTGTGTGCTATTGGGATGGATATTGGCGTTGCGAGTTTTGTTGATATGGTTGCGTGTCTCATAATGAAAATTCCGCAGGAAACGCTGGCTTCCTGCGGAAATAAACAATACTGGTCTATTTTATTTCACGAACTTGAACGGCTGGCCGTTTACGTTGGCAATATATACGCCTTGATTCAATGTGGCAACGGACAGTTGCGATACGTTATCGCCGTTCAGCAACATCTTGCCTGCCATGTCGTAAATGCAGATGCGTGCAGGTTGTCCGCAGACAATGCTTTCAGTTGTGGCACTATAATATGCCTGCAATTTAGTAGCTGTTTGTAGTGCAGTCGTAGAGGCCTTTTCTATGGTAATAGCGAAATCATAGCTTACGCCGTTCCGGCAGGTGCCTTGGCCACCACTGAAGAAAGTTGCCGCATCTAATGTGCCGGAAGCAGGTTCAGCATATACAACACGCATGCGATATGTGCCTGGCGTAACTGTGTTTGGTATGGAAAATTCGCGTGTCCAGCCATTTGTAGCGTTCCCGTTTTCATCTCCGAAATTGTTGTTGTTTGCCGGCGTACCTACACTGGCATAAATTTCGCCTTCATCTTCAAAGTCTTTGTCGCCGTTCCAGTCAATATAGCAAGCCTGCTGTGTCCAAACCAATTCGGATGCTTTGCTTTGGCCGACGATTGTTATATTTTCGGTCCATGGCTTGAATGTCATGCTGAATACTCCTGTTCCTTGTTCTATTGTAACCGGAGTTTCGGTCTTGTCAATCAGGGCACCTTCAGTAACCGTGCCACTTGTCCATTCCGTATATGGCAAATCTTGTTGTGTGGTTGCACTAAAGATGGTTTGTTGTTCGTTATTTACAGTAGCCACAACTTCTCTCAGGTATCTGTTTTGCTGATTGGCTGTGGTATAGGTACGGTACATAATCGGATAGGTTTTTTCTGCAAACATGGCATACAAGGTAATGCCTGCAAGGCCGTTATAGACATAAGTGGCAGACGTGCTGATAACCTCATTGTCTATATTACGCCAATCAATGAACATGTAACCTTCTTTAGGAGTGGCGATGACGGTAACCTCCAATTCACTGGTGGTTATGCTTTGTTCTGTTGTACCTACAATGGCAACGGTGCCCATTTCCGGAGCCGAGCTCTCTACGGTAATGGTACGTTCTGGTATGGTATTGTTTTCGATTGCCAGGGCAAAGTCGCGAACCATGGCATCCTTTTTCTGGTCAATTGTTGTGCTGCTCCAGTTTTCCCAATTTGCTTCATCAAGTAAACTTCCACTGTCGTCAAGCGTTCTGTACCAGCCGATAAGAATCCTTATGCGAGTGTTTTCGGTAATGGTAGCGTCTTCAGGAACAGTAATGGTATGGGTGCGTGAAGCGCTACTTCCCTCGGCGGTGCCATTATTGAAAGCTCTTTCTGTTGAAGGCAGGATACCGATTTTTTCCGTTGTTTCATCAAAGCTGCCATCTGCATTCCAGTCAATATAGACCATTGTGTACATCCAGTTCAGATTTCCATTGATGGTAATGTTGAATGTTTCGCCTCTAAGGACAGTAATTTTGTTTTCTTCTGTAGCCAATTCATCGCTGAAGATGGTGTACGAACTTTGGTTGCTCGTATCGAAGTTGACATTAACTGTTTTTGTTTCATCAGTTGCTGTCTGGAATACGGTGTTGGTCCAACTGCGCCCGTTAGCCTCACTGTTTCCGTTGCCGAAATTTTGTGCATACTTGTCTTGTGCAAAAACGAATGTGCTTGACAGCAATGTCATGCAAAGAAAAAATAAGTGTTTTTTCATACTCTAAGTGTTTTACTGATAATAAATTAAGTGAATGAAAGAATTTTATATAAACCAATTTGGTTTTGTTCCGATTTTTAAAATATATACAACCCATTCTGTATAAAGACCCCATTCGGGGTAAAAACAGAAGTCGCAGAAATATTTTTTATCATTCTTTTGCTATTTAAAATATAATATAAACAAAGGGTTTGCGCGCGGTTTTTGGAAAAAACTTTTGGGAAACCGTAATCGGCAAAATCCTGTGTGTATATGTTTATTTTCCGCTTTGGTCAGGATTTTTTTCGAGATAAAAATTAATCCGTTCGCCCCAAGACTTGTCTTCCAGAGGGAAAACATGGTGCTGTTCGGCCCAGTTAATCCATTTTGCTTCCAGTTCTTCCGCCTTTTCGGGCATTTCTTTTGCCAAGTCGTTGGTTTCAAACGGGTCTGTGGCAAGGTCTATCAGTTCCCAGTGCAGGTTCCTGTTTTCCCGCACGAGTTTCCAGTTCCCCTCAATAATGGCACATGAACCTTGGTGTTCAAAAAAAAGCGTGCGGGGTTCGGTCTGTTTGTTTGCGATAGCTGGCAACAGGTTCATTCCGGGCAAATCGGAGTGTCTGTAGTTCTCCGGATATGGAACGTTGCCCAATGCCATGCATGTGGGCAATATGTCAATGATATGTGCCGGTTGTCGGCAAATCTGGCCTTTGGCCTTGTTTTTCTTGCTGTTGCCGTATGCCAGAATGAGCGGCGAGCTTGTCCCCCCTTGGAAGCACCATTGTTTGTAGCTTCTGTATGGGGTGTTTGATAGGTCGGCCATCAGCCGCCCAAGGAATCCGGCTTCTTCGCTGGCCCCGTTGTCGCTCATGAATAAAAACACGGTGTTGTCCAACATGCCTTTTGCTTCGAGTGCTTCCACAATGTGTCCTATTCCGGCATCCATGATTTCAATCATGGCGGCGTATGTGGCCATGTTCCTGGTCCATTGTTCCTGCTGTTCCGCCGTGAGTTCTTCCCAGGCCGGCCGTTTCCCGTTGAATTCCTTGTCGTGCACGGGCAGTTCCATATCCGCGGGTACGAGCCCGGTTGCTTTTTGTCTTTCAAACCGTTGCCGGCGCAATACATCATATCCGGCTTTATACCTGTCTATGCATTTCTGGATGGCATGTTCTGGTGCTTGCAGCGGCAAATGCGGCGCGTAATGTGCTACATACAGGAACATGGGGTTGTCCGGGTCGTGCTGTTTTATGAAGCTGGCCGCCGAATCGTTAATGGCATTTGTGTAATAATAATCGTCCGGCAGTTCTGTCACCCGTTCAAGGTTGTTGTATATGGGAGATGGTTTGTAGTAGTTTCCTCCTCCTGTCAGGCAACCGTAATATCTGTCAAAGCCCCTTTGCACGGGATATGTGCCGTTGGGGGCGTTGTATGCCCCTTTGGTTGTCAGATGCCATTTGCCAGCCATGTACGTGGAGTATCCACCTGTTTTCAGTATTTCTGCAATGGTGGGATATTCTTTGTTCAATTGTCCCCTGTATCCGGGGCGGTGTTCATCGACATCGGCCATCCACCCCATTCCGACTTCATGCTGGTATCTTCCCGTGACCAACGAAGCCCGGCTCGGGCAACTCCTGCCCGTGTTTTTGAACTGGCTGAAACGCACGCCGTTTTCTGCCAGCTGGTCGATGTTTGGGGTCTGTATCTCGCTTCCGTAACAACCCAAATCGGAGAAGCCCATGTCATCGCATAGGATGAGCACGATGTTGGGGGATTCCTGGGCGGTTAAGGCATATTGGGCGGCTGTCCCTAAAAATAGAGGTACTAACAGTTTTTTGTCCATAATGTTTTTACCTTGTTTTATGTGATTTGTGTAAAGCGCAAAAGTAGGAAATAAATTTATATTGTGGTTATGGGCGGTCGCGAATAACGTTTTTTTTGTAAAATTGGCTGTTTCCTGTTGCTGGCTGTGGATAAAATAGTCCGGCAAGTGTTTTGTGTCTCCTTCCGGTGTTTCTTGTTTGTCGCTGTTTTGTTTGGTAACGGGAAAAACCGTATCTTTGCCGCGCAATGAAAAGGCAATGGCAGACATATTTTATGGCTTCTGTGCTGGCGGTTTATTTTCTGTTTGCCGGCATGGGCTGGAATTTGGTCCGTTTTTGTTGCACGGCGTGCGAACACGCCGGCATAGAGCAGGTTGCTGCCCGTTCGTGTGGCGCAATCCATCATCATTCCGGGCCGGAAGCGTTGCCGTCAGGGGGTTGCCGCGATTTTGCTTGCTCTGACTTGCAGCATCATACGGAAGAGTGTTGCCATTTGTTGCGTTTGGTTCTGGATAATACGGTTTTGCAACAGAAACAGAATGTGCCGCCGGTGGCCGAGTTTGTGGTAGCAGCCGATGCGCTGACGCCCGATTCGTTCTGCAATCCGTTTGCATTTCTTGCGCAGGACATGCCTGCATGCGCATTTCCGGAATCTATATTTTTCTGTCCACCGGGAAAAGACCTGCTCCCGCGTATTTGCATCTGGATCATTTGACAGGTTTGTTTTTTGTCGCCATGGTGTTTGTTCCTGGCGTTTTCCTGTGGCTTTCCTGAAAAAGGAATGCCGTGCTATTTTGCTTTTTACAAACCCAAAAACCTGTTATTGAAACAATGAGACATTTTATTTTTATGATAATATGCTGCTGTGTGGTTACGGCAGTGCAAGCGCATGTGTGGGGAGTTGTCGTGGATGAGTCCGGTGCCCCGCTGGTTGGAGCCAATGTGTATTGGGCCGGTACGCAAACCGGTGTGGCTACTGATGCAGATGGGCGTTTTTCGCTTGAGCCGTTGGCCGGACATGATAAAATAGTGGTCAGTTTTGTGTCGTATGTTACCGATACGATTGTTATCAGAGAACATCAGCCCCTGCAAATCCAGATGTTGTCGGAGCTGGAGCTGGCCGAGGTGGATGTTGCGGCACGCAGAGTGGCTGCGGTAAAGTCGCGCGTGTCGGTGTTCGATACGCAGAAAATCACGGGCGATGAGCTTTGCAAGGCAGCCTGCTGCAACCTTTCCGAAAGTTTCGAGACCAACGCTTCCGTTGATGTCAATTACAGCGATGCGGCCACCGGTGCCAAGCAAATCCGCCTGCTGGGACTTTCCGGCCAGTATGTGCAAATGCTGACGGAAAATATCCCGAATTTTCGGGGAATTTCTTCGCCTTACGGTCTGGGATATATTCCCGGCCCCTGGATGGAAAGCATTCAGATATCCAAAGGCACGGCATCGGTCCTGAACGGTTATGAGGCTTTGACGGGCCAGATAAATGTGGAGTATAAAAAACCGCAGACGAGCGAGAAAGTGGCAGTCAATCTGTTTGCCAGCGACGCCGCCCGTGCCGAATTGAACGCCCTGGCCGCTTTCGATGTCAATCCTTACGTGAGCACCGGCGTTATGCTGCACGCATCCGACGAATTTGCCGAGTGGGACCACAATGGCGATGGTTTTCTGGACATGCCGCGTGTGGCGCAATATAATTTGATAGACCGCTGGTATGTGAAAAAAGGAGACTATACGGGGCAGATATTTGCCCGCGGGTTGTATGAAAACCGTCGCGGCGGGCAGCTGAAATCCATTTCCGATCCATACCGCATAGATATAGAAACAGGCCGTGCCGAACTGTTTATGAAAAACGGTTATGTGTTCGACCATGAAAGCGGTACCAGCATAGGCATCATAACCAATGCGACCTGGCACGACCAGCATGCCGTGTACGGCAGGAAAGGCTATGATGGCACGCAATGGAATGCTTATCTGAATGCGATTTTCCAGACAAGCTGGACGGACATGCACAAGCTCAGTACGGGCCTGAGCCTGAACTACGACCGTTATGACGAATGTCTGCGCACCGACACGCTGCATGCCACGGTACGGAATGAGATTGTGCCCGGTGTGTTTGCCGAATATACGTTCAACTGGAAGGACAAGCTGATTCTGTTGGGCGGGCTGCGTGCCGACTACCATAATTTGTACGGTTTTTTTGTAACGCCGCGTTTGAATGTCAAATATAATCCGTGGGATTTTCTGCATGTCCGGGCTTCCGTCGGGAAAGGCTACCGCGCGCCGGCTGTGCTTGCGGAAAACAACAATTTGTTGGCCAGCAGCCGCGTTATGGAGATTGCCGATGACTTGAAAATGGAGAATGCCTGGAATTACGGTGTCAGCCTTACGGGCTATATCCCCATTGCCAGCCGCGAACTGACCTTGTCGGCCGAATGGTACTATACGGACTTCATTAACCAGATTGTCGTGGATATGGACACCGACCCGCACAAGGTCATCTTTTCCAACCTTTCCGGCCGTTCGTATGCAAGCAGTGCGCAGATAGAAGCCAACATGGAGGTGTTCAAGGGCTTCACGGCAACCCTGGCCTACCGCCTGACGGATGTCAAGACGACCATTCAGGGACGTTTGCGTGAAAAGCCGCTGACCAACCGGTTCAAAGGTCTGGCATCGCTATCCTATCAGACACCGCTGAAAAAATGGCAGTTCGATTTTACGGCCCAGTTCAATGGCGGAGGCCGTCTGCCGGACACTTACTATGTGGCATCGGGAACGGATGGGCAGGAAGTTCCGGCATGGAACGAGACCTTTGACCCATACATAATATTGAATGCACAGATAACAAAATATTTCAAAACATGGTCTATTTATGCAGGTTCGGAAAATTTGAGTAATTTTGTGCAGTCAAATCCGATAATCGGTGCGGCGGAGCCTTTTGGTGACATGTTCGATGCCACAATGGTCTGGGGACCAGTGCATGGCAGGAAAATCTATATAGGTTTCCGCTGGTCGCTGGAGCGTGAGGAATAGGCTTTTCTCAGGCTGTCGTATAAATTTGTCAGATATGGAGTTTTTAAATGAAATTGTAATTGTGTTAAAGCGCAAAACCGGCAAGCTGTTCGCCATGTTGGGCGTGGCGGCCGTGTTGTCGGGCGGAGCATGTGCGGAACTGGACAGGCTGTCCAACGATACGGGAATCGGAGGTTTCATGGTAGACAGCGTGTTTACTGCCGGCCTGCAAATGGATGAACCGCAGATTGCCGACAGTGTGTCAATCGTTTTCATCCCGATAGAATTCGGCACTTTTGTCAAAGACACGAACATTGTTTTTTCGGCTGTCATCAGCCCGCACCATGGTGCGCAGAAAGTCCTGAATATTAAGCAGGATTCCATTGTGTTCCAGAGCAAGGACGAGAAAGTGTCGTTTTTCATGGTGGCCGAGAACGGTGAGGCACGGGAGTGGTTTATTGAGTTGACGGAAAAACCACGCAGTTCAGAGAAAGAGATTCTCGGATTCTTCATAAAATCCCATACACCCGCCGGCGTGCTTGTTTCCGATTCGGCCTATATTGTACCGAACAAGAACAAAGTGCAGATTATTTCGCCGGATGTATCTTTTCCCTTCACCGTTGTGCCGGACTCCATTGTCCTTTCGGCTGGCGCCCGTCTGGTCACGACCGTCGAGGCTTTGGAATTCCAGACCCTGGACGATGTGCTTGAACTGAGCGTCATGGCAGAGGATGGTACGACCAAGAACTGGGAAATTTCCGTGATTCTGGGTTATCCAATCTATGATGAAATCAACGGCAGCTTGAGCAATGAGCAATTGTATCCGCTGAATGTGGATGCGGCCTCGTTGCAGGTCAACTTGCTGGATACGGGAACCAATCGGTACATGCGGTCGGACATAGACTCGGTAGAAAACCGGATTACTGTCGTGGTGAAAAAAAATACGACAAAGACCCGTAGCTATTTGCCCGATTTCCCGCTGGACCTGACCATTCGTTTCAATGCCAGACAAGGCAGCGAGATATTGGGATATACAATGGGTGATACCTTGACTTTCAATACAATGGATGATGTGCATGCCTTTTACATCTTTGACCGTGTAAACGGCATAAAAAAACGCTGGAAAATAGGACTGGGCGAATGGCAAAATTCGGAAGCGGAAGTGCTCGACTTTTCTTTGCTGGGCTCTACTCCCGGCAAAATAGAAATTGATGTGGAAAACATTGAAATAGAGAGTTCGCTCGGGCAAATTATTATTCCGATTCTGGATGGCACGGACCAGTTCCCCTTGAAACTGAAATCGGAAATAACCGTTTCGGAATATGCTACCGTAAAGGATTTTGTAAATGGAGTCTATTATGATTTTAATGAAATAGGCAGTACGAAGAACTTCACCGTCGTGGCCGAAGATGGCACGGAAAAGCCGTGGTCGATACGGCTGATATTTGCCGGCACGTTGAATACGGCCGCCGATGTGGAGAGTTTTGTCGTGACACAGAAAACGACTCCGGCCAACAAGCTGACGCTCAATACGACCGGTATCATAGACAAAGCCGCAAAGACGATTACCGTGCAGGTTACGGATTTTTCAGATGACATGCCTCTGCAAATCAAGGCGGATATGGCCATTTCCTACAAGGCGACCATAGCAGGCAATGACATAACGCAGGACTGGATTACGTTCAATTCTGTTTCCGATACGCATAAAATCACGGTGCGTTCGCAGGACGAAGCGACAACAAACGAGTGGACATTGCGTCTGGAAGACCTGACGCCCGAAAAGAACAATGCCGCCGAGTTGACCGGTTTTACGGTTTCCAACGTGGCTTCCGGTTACACTGTCAAGCAACCGAATGTTGACCATGTCAATCGAATCGTGAAAATCAGTGTGACGGAAACCGGTTCCGGAGCCTTCTCGTTCAAGGCCGCCGCAACGGTGTCGGAGGGCGCAAAACTGTCGGGAGCACTGACCGGAACAAGCGGAAGCCAGCTGTCGTTTGATGCCATAAGCAACTCTACGCCTTTCGATCCGAATAATTATACGAAATCGTTCAGCATAACTTCGGAAGATGGTACGAATACGGTCAATTGGACAATTGTTGTTTCGTATGAACCCCAATTGGCAAACAGCGATATGAGCATTTGGACTAATAATACCACCCCGGGTGGAGATTGGGCGAGCGCAAACAATTCTTATGTTACATTGACCACAAAAGGAACGGAAGGTAGTAATACGTATGCCAGGTTAGAGGCCAAGAAAGCACCTGTTGTAAGTACTTTCGCCGCCGGTAATTTGTTCCTAGGCTATTTTCAAATGAATATCAGCCAAATGAACACGCCGAAAAAAATGACTTATTTCGGCATTCCGTTCACGGCCAAGCCGCTTTCGCTGACGACGGACATAAGTTATACGCCAGGCGGAAGTACGGACAAAGGTTCTATAGAAATACATTTGCTGCATTATGATGGACCGGCCGGCCAGTTTGAGTATCATACCATAGGCGATGAGGCCAATATAACAGTTGTAGGACAAGGGCGTGCGGAGTTTGGTGCGACAAATGGTTGGGAAACTAAAACGGTCAATGTGGAATATACGTCTGATTTGTTGCCGACCCATATTCATGTGGCATACAGTACAAGTTATCTGGGCGACCAGTTGAAAGGGGATGTGGGTAGTTTAATGTATGTGGATAATGTTAAATTGAATTATTAGGGCTATGCGGAAAATAGTAATAATATTGATAGGGGGGGCATTGTGTTTCAGTTCAATAGTCTCGGCTGAAAATTTCTGGAAAAACCTCAGTTTCAATACGTTCGGTGTGCAAATTGGTACGGATGTCGGTGGCGCTTTGCCTACCAAATTGGAGTTTATCCCGAAAGTGTTCCGCCCATATCCGAAAATGTATATGTCAATAGGAGCAAGGACTTCCATTTCGTTGGCTCCTGGTTGGGATTTGGGTTTGGAAGCCAATTATAAGACGGTGGAAATGTCGGCAGATGCCTTGGTGGAGAACCAGTTGGCTTTTGCTCCGAATGTGAATATAGAAACAGGATTGGTTCAAGGTTATTTGAAACAGTATTTTTCCGGCCAGGCAACTATGAACATGTCGTTTACCATGTTGGAAATCCCGTTGTATGCAAAATATGTTTTCCCAAACGGAAAAGATAAAATCATGTTTGGTGGTTATGGTGCATGGGTTATGCGTGCGACATTTGTAACTGATCCTCAAATGGGTTATACAGGCTCTGCCCCAGACAAAGTAGATGTTGTCATTCAGGCGCCTTCTGATGTTACCCGCATGGATTTTTCGCGTTTCACTTCCAAATGGGATGCGGGTATTACGTTCGGTTACGAACGTGAACTTTACCAGCGTATCAATATAGGATTGCGTGTGTATGCCGGTTTCAAGGATATTTTTCAGCGAGATATCTTTCCGAATGATGATTCTGTCGATAAAATTTTGGAATATAATATGACGCACATGCGTGGTTCCTTGACTATTAGTTACGATTTATTCCGTACGCATTCATGGTGGCGTGATAAAAAATAAAGGAAGGTTTTCGTTTTACGAGTATACATGCTACGTTTCTGGATGTGGTCGCTGTTGTTGGCCATGTGTGATTCAAATATAATAAATTGGTGCTTATGAAAAAAACGGTTTTAATTTTATTGTTGGCGATTTTTGCCGTAGGAACACAAACAGTTGCCGCAGCGAAAAAAAACAATCGGGAAACAGTTGTGTTCAGCGTTTCTATGGATTGCCAAGGTTGTGTAAACAAAATTGAGAAAAACATCGCGTTTGAAAAGGGAGTTACCGGTCTGGATATTGATTTTGAAAATCAGGAAGTTGCTGTAACTTATAATGCCTCAAAGACCAATCCTGACATGTTGCGTGCGGCTTTTGAAAAGATAGGCAAAGTAGCCCGTATATTGACTTGTACGGCGGACGGTGAAAACTCAGTAGCAGACAAGGAATGAGATGGGGCTGCAATTTGAAATAACGGATAAATTATCCGGCATAACTTTTTCTGCTGGAAAATAAAATAAAATCAATCCTTTTTTGTACCTTTGCCGTTTTCAATAAAACTATTATTGTGAAATGGAACTGAATGAACAAGAAGCGATTCGAAGGAATAGTTTGATTCAATTGCGTTCTATGGGCATAGAGCCCTATCCTGCCGCAGAGTATAAAGTAACGCACTATTCGTCGGACATTAAAGCCAATTTCAAGGATGAAAATACGGGAGAACCGGCTGTGATTGCCGGACGGTTGATGAGCCGCCGTATTATGGGGAAGGCCTCTTTCATAGAAATACAAGATTCCAAGGGACGTATCCAAGTCTATGTCAGCCGCGACGACATAAATACGCCGGAACAGCCGGAAATGTACAATGTCGTTTTCAAAAAATTGCTTGATATAGGCGATTTCATCGGGATAAAAGGCTTTATATTCCGCACCCAAATGGGTGAAATCAGTGTCCACGCCCAGGAATTGACGGTTTTGAGCAAATCTTTGCGCCCGCTTCCAATTGTAAAATACAAGGATGGCGTTGCTTATGACGCATTCGAAGATCCTGAACAACGTTATCGCCAACGTTATGTTGATTTGGTCGTGAACGGTGGTGTCAAGGAAATCTTCCGGAAGCGTACCATGATTTACCAATCGATGCGTAACTTTTTCAATGCGCACGGTTATATGGAAGTGGAAACCCCTGTCTTGCAATCTATTCCCGGAGGTGCGGCTGCACGTCCTTTTATCACACACCATAATGCATTGGATATTCCGCTCTATTTGCGTATTGCTGATGAGTTATATTTGAAACGTTTGATTGTCGGCGGGTTCGAGGGCGTGTATGAGTTTTCCAAGAATTTCCGTAACGAAGGGATGGACCGCACCCACAATCCGGAGTTTACCTGCATGGAAATCTATGTTTCCTACAAGGATTACAATTGGATGATGGATTTTACGGAAAGAATGCTGGAAAAAATCTGTCTGGAAGTGAACGGTACGACCCAGGTGCAGGTGGGCGAGCATCTTATCGACTTCAAAGCCCCTTACAAACGGGTTACGATGATAGATGCCATTAAGGAATTTACGGGAATAGACATTTCAGGGATGGATGAAGCCCAGTTGCGCGATGTCTGCAAACAGTTGCATATCGAGGTTGACGAGACCATGGGCAAGGGTAAGCTCATTGATGAGATTTTTGGCGAGAAGTGTGAGGGTAATTACATTCAGCCGACCTTTATAATCGATTATCCTGTGGAAATGAGTCCGCTGACCAAGAAACACCGTTCAAATCCGGCTCTGACCGAGCGTTTTGAATTAATGGTCAACGGAAAAGAACTGGCAAATGCCTATTCGGAACTGAACGACCCGATAGACCAGCTGGAACGTTTCCAGGAACAGTTGCGCTTGAGCGAAAAAGGAGATGATGAGGCCATGTTCATTGACATGGACTTTGTGCGTGCCCTGGAATATGGTATGCCGCCGACATCGGGCATGGGCATCGGAATGGACAGGCTGGTTATGTTGCTTACAGGACAGCAGACGATTCAGGAAGTGCTCTTTTTCCCGCAAATGAAGCCTGAAAAAAGCAACAGGAAGGAAGATGCACCAGAAGAAAATAATTAACCTAATCTCGTACGGACATGTATTGTACTGATAAGCGAATCGCGGTTCTGGGCGGAGGCAGCTGGGCTACGGCCATAGCGAAAATCGTTCTGACAAATGCAGAATCTATCAACTGGTATATGCGTCGTCAGGATCAGATTGATGAGTTTATCCGGCTGAGCAAAAATCCATCTTATTTGACGGCAACAAAATTCGACACCAGCAAAATCACTTTTACAAGCGATATCAACGAGCTGGTGAAAACATCCGATATTCTTATTTTTGCCATCCCATCTCCATTCCTGAAACAGCATATCAAAAAGTTGCGGCGTAAAATCAACAAAAAAATCATTGTTTCGGCCATTAAGGGCATGGTGCCGGATGAAAACATGATTGTTTCCGACTATTTCCATGTTGTCCATGGCGTTCCCATGGAAAATATTGCCGTGCTGGCCGGTCCGTGCCATGCGGAAGAGGTGGCCTTGGAACGCCTTTCATACCTGACCATTGGCTGTCAGGACCGGGAAAAATCGCGTGAAATTGCACAGTGCATGACAACGCCGTTTGTGCGCACCAACATAAGCGATGACATACATGGACTGGAATACTCATCAGTCATGAAAAATATCTATTCGGTTGCGGCCGGCATTTGCCATGGACTGAAATATGGAGACAATTTCCAGGCCGTGCTGATTTCCAACGCCATTCAGGAAATCAACCGGTTTTCATATGCCACCAACCATGGACATCGGGATATCAACGAATCGGCCTATCTGGGCGATCTGCTGGTAACCGCATATTCCAAATTCAGCCGTAACCGTTTGTTCGGCAGCATGATAGGCAAGGGCTATTCGGTAAAAACCGCCCAAATGGAAATGGAAATGATTGCCGAGGGTTATTATGCAACCAAATGTATTTATGAATTAAACGAGAAATTCCAGGTCAGCATGCCAATTGTGGATGCCGTATATAATATTCTGTATAATCGTTGCTCACCGACATTGGAAATCCGCAAATTGACGGAAAAGCTGGCTTGATGAAATCTTGGACAACAATTGACAACATAAAATACTAATAACTCAATCCCGGAACCTTTCTGCCGGTGGAATCATGTAATTCTTAAAAAGTGAAAGACATAACATGGATATTAGATTGACAATTGACAAAACGTATGGCTTCGTTTCAAAAGAAGCGGTGGCCGGTTATGAGGCAGAAGTTGCCAAATGCCAGGAAATGTTACACCAGGGAACCGGAAAAGGAAATGATTTTCTGGGTTGGCTGAACTTGCCTGCAGAAATAACGGATGAGCATCTGGCCGACATAGAAACAACTGCAAAATTGTTGCGTGACAATTGTGAGGTGATAGTTGTTATCGGCATCGGGGGCAGCTACCTGGGTGCAAAGGCAGTGAACGATGCCTTGTCCAGTTCGTTCGCATGGCTGGAGCAGCACAAGCCTGTTATTGTGTATGCCGGACAAAATATTGGTGAAGACTATTTGTTTGAACTGCAGCAACTGTTGAAGAACAGGAAATTCGGCATAATCTCCATATCCAAATCGGGAACAACGACCGAGCCGGCTCTGGCATTCCGTCTGCTGAAAACCCAATTGGAGGAGCAACAGGGAAAAGCGGAAGCAAAAGATCTGATTGTCTGTATTACGGACAAGGCCCGCGGTGCCTTGCGTACATTGGCAACCCGGGAAGGATATAAAACGTTTGTGATAGAGGACAATATCGGTGGCCGTTTTTCCGTATTGTCACCGGTGGGTTTGCTGCCGATAGCCTGTGCCGGTTTTGATGTACGCCAACTGGTGGCCGGCGCATTGCGTATGCAGGAGGTTTGTGGCCAAGATACGGCATTTGAGCAAAATCCTGCTGCCCAATATGCTGCTGTGCGTAATGAACTATACCGTTCCGGCAAAAAGATAGAAATCCTTGTGAACTTCCATCCGAAATTGCATTATGTTTCCGAGTGGTGGAAACAATTGTATGGCGAAAGTGAAGGGAAGGAGCATAAGGGTATTTTCCCCGCTTCTGTCGATTTTACAACGGATCTGCATTCCATGGGACAATGGATTCAGGAAGGTGAACGTATCATATTTGAGACGGTTATCAGTGTGGCCGAACCGAACCATACGGTTTTATTCCCGCATAACGATGCCAATTTGGATGGCCTTAATTTCTTGGCAGGCAAGCGTGTCGATGAAGTGAACAAAATGGCGGAATTGGGTACCATGTTGGCGCATGTAGATGGTGGCGTTCCTAACCTTCGGGTAGAGTTGCCGAAATTGAACGAGTATTATTTGGGACAGTTGATTTATTTCTTTGAAAAAGCCTGCGGTATCAGCGGTTATTTGCTCGGAGTGAACCCGTTTGACCAGCCTGGCGTGGAAGCTTATAAGAAAAACATGTTCGCTTTGCTGGAAAAGCCGGGTTATGAAGAAGCGACCAAGGCAATCAAGTCGCGTTTGTAGAGAATTCCTGTAAGGATTTATGAATCTCCTAATGAACAATAGACTGTTTTTAGGAGATTTTTTTGTTGTTTTAAATAATAGTTGTACTTTTGCACCGCATTATATATAGGAGAGTTGTGTTTTGTATTTTAGGTAATCTATTTTTTCTTTCTCCAGTAATTACGTGATTATGAAAAAGATATTTTTATTTGGTTGCTTAAGTTTGATTAGTGTGCTTTCTGCTTTTTCCCAATCTTTGGGCTCACAGTCTAATCCATTGACGATAGACAATCTAGATGAGTTTAAAGAATTCCGAAATGCAGTAAATGACAATGGTACATACAAGGGTGTTCCTATGCAGCAGGGTAGTTATTCTGGTGGTGCCGGTTTGTATTTTGTGTTGACCGCTGATATTGATATGGGTGGTGTGCAAAATGCAGATGGCAGCTGGGGAGGTGCCACCTGGACTCCTATCGGTACAGAAGAATATCCATTCCGTGGTAACTTCAATGGCAAAGGGCATAAGATAAGTAATCTGTTTATCAATAATCCGGGTAGTGACTATCAGGGATTGTTTGGGTATGTGCAGTATAGTAATGGTGGATCTATATCTTTGGATAGTATAGTTGTGGAAAGTGGATCCATCACGGGACAACAATATGTAGGTGGTATTGTTGGATATATATGGGGATCTGCGAGTCGGCCGTGCTCTATGACTAGTTGTATAAATAAGGCTTCTATCAAGGGAACGAACTATGTCGGAGGTATTGGAGGATATGGATATGTATATGTAAATGCAACCAATTGTTTGAATGCCGCCACTTTGACGGGTACGAGTTATTTGGGAGGTGTGTTTGGAAGAGCTTATAGCAATGTTACGATAACTTCATGTTTTAGCGTGGGGTATATATATGCTACTAGTGAATTTATTGGTGGATTAGTGGGAGATATAAGAAGTGGTAAAATATCGTATAGTGTTAATGTGAGTAATATAGTTGTTGATAATGAGTCTGCTTCAAAAATAGGTGGTTTAGGTGGATATGTGGCAACTAATTCGGAGATAAAGGAATCTATTAATATTGGTGCGGTAGTTTGTCCGCAAATTGCTCTAGTTGGTGCTTTATCTGGTAGCTTGGAAGCAGGTAGCAAGTTGCAGTCTTGTTATTATGATAAGCAGTTGCTTTCACAATTGGGTCAAGGTAATGCCAAGGGTAGTTCCGATGTCATTGGTCAGGCGGAAGGCCGCTTAACTACGGCTTTGTTGGGAATGAATACTTTTGTGGATGTGGATAATTGGAGTTTGGTCGATGGCTTATATCCTATTCCCAAAGGCTTGGAGCAAAATAAGGAAGCGATAGTTGCGGCTACTCCGGTTCTTCTTCATGAATCAGATCATGCAAATTCCATATCCAGGGCTTTTTCTGTCGGTGTTGGCAATAATGTACAATGGTCAAGCAAGGCAAACAAGTTGGATATTGGTGCGGCAGGAGATGTAAGTCTTCTGGAATTAGGTGCGGATACTTTGGTGGCAGGCTATGATGGCAAAGCGGTTAAGGAGGTTATCGTGAACATAGCTGTGCTGGCAGAACCGGGTTCTGAACTTAATCCGCTGTTGATAAGTACGGAAGAGGAACTGATAGCATTTCGTAATGCCATAAATAATCCGGCACAATACCAGTATAAAAACACGACTCTTGTTGATGGTGGTGCAGGATTGCATTTTATGATTGCAAATTACATTACTTTGACCCAGCCTTGGACTCCTGTTGGAACGAGTACAAATCCTTTCAAGGGTAATCTGGATGGAGGCAATTATATTATAGATAATCCCGTTGTGAATAATCCAACCCAGGACAATCAAGGTTTCTTTGGTGTTGTTGATGGGGCTACTATTCAGAATCTGCGTTTGCGCGATGCTGTCGTATCGGGAAAAAATAATGTCGGCGGTTTTGCGGGACAGATCAAAAATACGACTATCAGTAATTGTTATGTGCGTGCAAATGTGTATGGGACAGAGAATGTCGGTGGTATGATAGGCCGGGCGGAGACTTCCAGTCTGGAGCAGTTCTTGATTACGGGGCGTCATTCGGGAACAACATCGGTTGGTGGAATCTGCGGTTATGCATCGGATACGAGGATTCAGAAGTCTTTGGCATCGGGTTGTGTGACAGGAACTACTGCAGTGGGTGGTATCTTCGGAAAAGCAGCAAATAGCGCGGAAATCCGTTATACGACATCTTACACATTCGTTGCAGGAACAACTTCCGTTGGCGGTATTTGTGGAGATGGTGGTAACGCTATATTGACTGAATGTGTCAGCGGTAGTTCAACTACAAGTAGTGGTATAAGTGGAACAACCGGTGTGACAGTTTCAAAATGTTACTTTGATAATAAATTGTGCAGTGGTAGCACAGGAGATGTAAACGGACGTACAACCCAGAATTTATTGGGTACAGCATTGGCCGCCGATTTGTCAGCAGAGAACTTCGTTTTTAGGTCGGGCTTATATCCTATTCCTGCCGGTTTGGAGAATACGCAATTCGCTACAGCAGCAGCTTCACCGGTACTGATAACTGCTCCAACTGATAACGCTGCCAAAATTACAACACCATTTAATGTGTGTGTTGAGAATTCTGTTTCATGGCAAAGCGCTACTGGTAAGGTTGATATTGGTAGTGATGGTACGACTGCTTTGTTACAGTCAGGTATTGACACTTTGTTTACAATATCAGGAGGAGAAAAATACAAATTAATTGTTATTAGTATTGAACCTGGTTTTGTTGCTCCGGGGTCAGAAAATAATCCTTTATTTGTTGCATCAAAAGATGAATTGATACAATTTAGAGATGCAGTTAATGACAAAGGGACTTATAAAAATGTAAGTGCTCAAGATGGTTTTACTGGGAAATATATAGCGCTCAAGGCCAACGATATAGATTTGAGTGATGCAATCTGGGTTCCAATCGGGACTAATACCGCTCCATTTAAAGGAACTTTCAATGGTAATAACTTTGAAATAAATGGTCTTGTGACTGATGAATCTTTCAATAATCAGGGTTTCTTTGGTTATCTGGATGGCGCGACCGTAGAAAGTTTGCATATCGGAAGCGGCACCGTGAAGGGAGCTGAAAATGTTGCGGCCATTTGTGCCAATGCCAACAATTCGACTATTATACGGTATTGCACGAATAATGCATCTGTTTCTGGAAATAAAACAGTTGCGGGTATTTGTGCATTAAACAACGCAACAGTATCGAATTGTATCAATACGGGTTTTATCAAACCTGTCTCGCAGACAGTGGACTATGTCGGTGGTATTGTCGGGCAGAATAATGGAACGGTTCAATATTGTGTGAATGCAGGTCTTATTGGAGCATCGCAAGGTGGTGGCATTGCCGGTATAAATGCTAATGGTGCGAGCATAACTTCATGTTTGAATGTAGCTCCAGTGACTAATCCGGCTGTCGCAATTGTGTATGGCAATAGTGGTACGCTCCAAGGCTGTTATTATGATTCACAAATGTGTACTCAGCAAGGAACATCAACCGGTGATAATAATACAACTCCCAAACAAACAATGGAACTGGCCGGCATGAATGTTTTTGATGATGCGAACTGGTTGAGACGCACAGACTTGTATCCGGTTCCGGCAGGAACGGAAACAAGCAAAGCTGCACATGCTGCTGCTGCACCGGTGTTTTTAGATAATAGTGAACCTGTTTCCGGCATAGAAACCATTTTCAAGGCGGCTATAGACAATTCCGTGGTCTGGAAGAGTGTTACCGGTGCTGTCGATGCCGGTGTGGATGGCAATTTCTCCTTGTTAAAATTGGGTCAAGATACTCTTCTGGCAACTATTAACGGCAAAACCTACAGGCAGGTTGCAATTGAGGTGACAAATGTGCCGGAGTTGGGAAGCAGGGATAATCCGTTGATGGTTAGTAGCCTGGAAGAGTTCAGAAGTTTTGCGACAGCAATCAATTCAAAAACCACCTATAAGACGGTGGATTTCTCAGATGGAGGACTCGGTAAGTTTATTGTACTGACTGCCGATATAGAGATGGGACCTTGGACGGCAATCGGATCCAAGTCAAGTCCGTTTAAAGGCAATTTTGATGGTGCATTCCATAAGTTGACAAACATTAATGTAAATGCGACAACCCAGAACCAGGGTTTGTTTGGTTATATAAATGATGGCGCCGTGTTGGAAAATATATCACTGAACAGCGGAACTGTGGTTGGTATTGACAATGTCGGTGGTATTTTGGGCTATGCCAAGAACGCGACTATCCGTAATTGCACGAATGGTGCAAGTGTACAAGGTTCCCTTGTGAATATAGGTGGCGTGGCTGGTTATATGTATAAAGCCGGTTTGGTTTCTTGTGTGAATTCAGGTGATGTGACCGCAGCTTCTGCTTATAGTGTCGGTGGTGTTGTCGGCTATATGGAGGAAAATTCTACGGTTGAGTATTGTATGAATAGCGGGAATCTGTGGGGTATGGAATCTGTCGGCGGTTTGGTCGGCTCTGTTGCCAATGGTTCAAGCCTGAATAAGTCCATTAATGTAGGAACAGTTCAAGGAACATCTTCCGTTGGGGCCGTGTATGGTTTCTTGGGAGCATCGACTTGTTCCGATTGCTATGCCGACAATCAAATGTGTATGGTTTTGGCGGCAGATGGTGTGCTTAAGCCTACAACAGATTTGTTGAACGGCCAGCCTTTCAATGATGCCGTAAACTGGGAGCAGGCTGCTGATTTGTATCCTCGTCCTAAGCCCGTGGCAAATACGGATGTGGCGGCAGTTGCTGCTATGCCGATTCGTTTCCAAAGCACTGAAAATGTGGACAGCGTGGTTACGCAGGTGCAGTTTACGAGTGATTTGGATGTTGTCTGGGAAAATACGATTGTTGTTCCGAATTTTGTATTTGACAAGACAACCAATGTGGGCATGACAGACTGTGGTGCGGCAATCAATACGGCAACAATGACTGCAACCAGGAATGATGCTGTCAGAACCGTGAATCTGCGCATTTTGAAGGCATCGTCGGATACCGTGTTCTATACGGATACGGTTTGCCAGCGGATAACTCCGAATACGTACAGCCGTTATGGCTTTACGCAAAATGTCAGGGATTTGCCGGTCGGTGTTAATGTATTCTCTCGGATTGGAGGTGCCAACGTTGTTGGTTGTGATAGCGTGTATGCTTTGAAATTGACCGTATGGCCGATTGATACGGTGTATTACACGGCTTCTATCCGTGAAAGTTCGGTTTATACAAAAGATGGTTATACCTATAAGGGGTCGGATCTGCAACTCGGTGACAACGCAGTCTTTTATGAAGAAAAAGAAAGTACGGACCGGTTGACCAGGGATAAAGTAACGGCATTTCATATCCGTGTGCTGAATGATTCTCTGGTAACACGTTGTGACAATGAATTCCCTTATGATTTTGCATATACTTACAACGGTACGGCCCAAAAGCAGAATATTACTTTGGAAGCGGCTCAACAGCCGATTGACTTGCTGTGTGGAAATGTGGCGACATACAAGGATCCGGCATTTGGAGTTCCAACGGCTGTTGCCGTTTATGACAGCATCCTGACAGTCGTACACCAAATAAATCCGGCTTATGAACCAGCCAGCATTCTGTACGATACGATTTGCAGCAACGAAACATATCATTGGCGAGGCCGGGAATATAATCAGACCGGTATTTATACAGATACGTTGCAGACAGTAGGATGCGGTTGTGATAGTGTTCTCGTGTTGGATTTGACAGTCAATCCATCGTATTATGTAACGGATTACAAGGATATCAAACGTCGTGATATGCCATTGACCTATCGTGACCCGAACGGTATCAATGAACCCATCAAGTTTGGCATTGATACGACGCAGTCGGGTGTACATTTGATTCCATGGCAAACCGCTTTGGGTTGTGATAGTATTGTAGAATTGCATTTGACGATAGCCGAAAATGTTTACGATACCTTAGAGTCTGTGATCGCATGTGGTAGCTATACGTGGTTTGGTCAGACTTATTATCAGAGCGGAATCGTAACCCACCGTGTACAAGAAGCTACTCCGGAAGGTTGTGACAGTATTTATGTGTTGGATCTGACTGTCCAGACGAGTACGACTATAGAGGAACAGGCTCAAATCGCGTTGGGAGACACTTATACTTGGAGGGATGGGAAAAAATATTCCCAATCAGGTATTTATGAATATAGATTGTATTCAGAGTATGGCTGTGATAGCATTGTTTATAAATTGAATTTGTATGTTCTTCCGACGCAGACTATTTCGGAATCAGTAACGATTTGCGATAACGAGCTGCCGTATGCATTCGGAGATACGATTTTTGATGTGGGGACGGTTTCTGGAATTTATACAAATGTATATAAAATATATGATGGTGATGTTTTGCCAAGCAAGGTGACTTTGCAATTGACGGTAAATAATGGTCCTGTGGTAGGCCAGATAGGGCAGGTTAGTGTTGTGGATATTAATACGCCTATTGTCTTGCCGGAAGTACCTTCAGTTTCAAATTCAGAAAATCTGAAGTATCAGCGTTGGGAAATAAGCGGCGATGATTTTGCTACGATTGTCGTTTACAACGGCCAGAAAATAGATGAAAGCTACAATGGCTGGCAATTGCGTTTTGCAGCGGAAAATGACTGTGGTGTCGGATACAGCAATGCCGTAATGGTATATGTCAATGGTTATGAGCCGCCGAGAATCGTGAAAATGTGGGATGATGTGATTGTCTGCGACAATTCGGAAGAGCGTTATAGTCAATACCAATGGTATCGGAATGATGAAATAATTCCTGGTGCAACTAACCAATACTATGTTGAGTCTGGCGGATTGTCTGGTTCTTACCATGTAAGTGTGTTTGATTCCCAGTTGGGTATCCGGCGTAATTCGGAAGTACTTACATTTGAGAAAACGGAGACTACCGTAGAGCAAAAAGTTGCGATATATCCGAATCCTTCTTCTGCTGCGGAACCGATGGTTATGAAATTGACTGGCTTTACAGACGAAGAGTTGCAGCAAGCCATATTGTATGTATATAATGTTGTGGGCGAGCTGATTTATAAGTCAGACAATGTTATTGAACAGCAAGAATTACGGTTGCCGGCAGGACAATATGTTTCCTCCCTGTTGTTGGCAAACGGGAAACGAATCAATACGAAAGTGGTTGTGATTAAATAATGTAGAAACATGGATGTTATGAAAAAAGTATATTTTTCCTTGATTGTTTTGTTGTTTTCCAGTTTTTCTGCATTCGCCCAGATGGGACATTCTTTCTCTGTCAATCTGGGTGGCGGCTCACAGAATCTGTTTTATAACAAAGTCGAGGATTTGTCAGCTAAGACGAGTTATAATGCGATGCTTTCATTGGGATACCGTTTCTACTTTCATGAAAACTGGGGTGTCGGGACGGACATCGGTATATCATTATGGCAGGGAAAATCAGCGTTTGATGGCATGACAAGCCACGAAAGTTATGACACACAAAATAATTTGCCATACGAGTTTCGGGCATATTTTACAGATTGGGCTGAAAAACAGGATGTTTTGGCGGTAGGTATTCCTTTGTTGGTTTCTTATAAATGTGCTATGGCATCGGATTGGTCGTTTGTTACCAATTTCGGGCCCAAACTGAATATCCCTGTGTCTGTGAAATATGCAGCATCAGGCGTGGTTGAGACGAGGGGCTATTATCCTGCATATAATGTGGAAATTAGCAATACTCCTCAACATGGTTTTACAAAGGGAACTCGTGATTTTACAGGAAAAAACCAGCTGAAACTTTATCCTTCTGTTTATATAGACCTTGGATTCGCACGTTCTTTTCAAACAGCATTGTTGAGCAACAATAAGACTTATGATTTGATAGGTAACTTGTATCTGGGTCTTTATTTGGATTGTGGATATATGCCGTTGGGAAATTCTGCCCAGTCAAACATGTATGAGTTGGGGGCAGATGGCAATATAACCTATCATAGCATTCTGGAGCAGAATGCAATCAAATCGGCTGTTCCATTGTCATGCGGCATCAAAGTCGGAGTTTCCATTATGTCAAGGCAATATCATATTCGTTGGCTGTGGAAATAATACGGACAATTTTTTAGGAAGTTTGCCTATGGCAAACTTCTTTTGTTTATGCCAATTCGGGAAATAATTCTAATTTTGTAAAGTCAAATTTTTGTTATGCTGAAAATGACCATTGATCGGATTTATGTGCTGCTGTTGTGCAGTTTATGTTTGGGCGGATTAAAAGCCCAGAAACTGAATCAGGCATATTTGGATTATATAGATAAATATGCAGATATTGCGGTGACGGAACAAAAAAAGTATGGAATTCCTGCCAGCATAACTTTGGCGCAAGGGTTGTTGGAGTCTGGTGCCGGATTGAGTGAACTGGCAGTGGAGTCGAATAATCATTTTGGCATCAAATGCCATGATACGTGGACCGGTCAAAAGTATTATTATGATGATGACCGGAAAAATGAGTGTTTCCGCAAGTACCGTAAGGTGGAAGATTCATACGAAGACCATTCGCAGTTTTTGTTGCGTCCGCGTTATGAAAGTCTGTTCAAGTTGAAACCGACGGATTATCGCGGCTGGGCGCATGGCTTGAAAAAGGCCGGCTATGCGACGGATCCGAAATATGCAGAAAAGTTGATTAAATTGATAGAGGATTATGACCTGCACCGTTTTGATGTTGGAAAGGGGAAAACGAAACAAGAAAAACAAGCGGTAGCCCAGGACAACACGTTGGCTGATGATACATATCCGAAAAAATCTTCTGGTAAGCAGCTTACTGCAAAGTCATCTTCCATGGGCACGATTGCGGCTTCATTTCAGCATGAGGTCAAGAAACGTAATGGTGTAAAATATGTGATTGTGTCGGCCGGTGAAACTTTTGCTGATTTGTCCGTTGAGTTTGGTATTCCAGAGAAGCGTTTAATGCGCTATAATGATGTCGCACAGGACAGGCATTTCAATGGCGGGGAACGTGTGTATTTACAAATGAAAAAGAACAAGGCGGGGAAAGCTAATACAACCCACAAAGTAAGGCCGGATGAAACCATGTATGATATTGCGCAGTTATATGGCATAAAACTCAAAAAGTTGTGCGCTTTGAACGGTATGCCACAGAATATCCCGCCTTTTGAAGGGCAAATTTTGCGTTTGCGATGAGAAAGCAAAATACAGAAATATTAGGTGATGTTATTCGTCAGGTATTACGCGAGAACCACTTGGATGGGCGTTTGTATGAAGTACAGTTGATCCGCTCCTGGGAAACTGTTCTGGGCACTTATATCAACAGCTATACGGAAAATTTGTACATCAAGAATAAAATCTTGTATGCAAAGATTTCTTCGGCGGCATTAAGGCATGAACTGTTTCTGAGCAAGAGTATTCTGATCGGTAATCTGAATAAGGCTGTCGGTGTCCAAGTAATTAATGATATACATTTTTTGTAGTAGGAGGGTAGGATTTATGCGCCTAATAGCTTGCGCGTGTTGTGCATCGCCTCCTCATCATCAGTAATAATCAGCAAGACATCGTTTTCTTTCAGGAGAGTGTTCCCGCGTGGAATGAAATACTTCTTGCCGCGTTTTACCATGGCTACCAAGGTGTGGTCGGGTAATGATATGTCCATTAGGCGTTTACCGTTTTCCAGCATTTGAGGCTTGACTTTTATTTCACACATGGCAGATTTTATGTCATCGGAGAATTCCACATCAAACTCTTTCAGTTTTCTTTCTTCTTGTGTGGGCAAGGCAAGTCCCAACCTTTTGGCCATGCTGGAAACTTGTGTGCCTTGAACAATCAGCGAGAGGATTGTTATGAAAAAGACGATGTTGAACATGGTGTTCGCCTGTGGGACGTTGCTCATGAGCGGATAGGTGGCAAATATGATAGGTACTGCACCACGCAGGCCGACCCACGAAGTGAAAACACGTGCTTTGAATGAGAATTTCCTGAAGGGCAGCAAACTGATAAATACCGCCAGCGGACGGGCGACAAGAATCATGAAAACACCGATGATTATTCCTATGCTTGCCACGGGCAGTAGTTCGCTCGGATTGACTAGCAGGCCCAACGACAGGAACATGACAATTTGGAATAGCCAGGTCAAACCATCGAAGAAACGGATGGAGCTGCGTTTGTGCACAAAACGATGGTTTCCCATGAGCAACCCACCGACATAGACGGCCAGATAGCCGTTACCGCCAATGAAACTGGTGAAACCGAACAGGAAAAACATGATTGTCAGGAGCAGAACAGAGTATAAAGCATCATTGTCCAAATTAATCTTGTTCATTATTCTCACAGACAGTTTTCCCAACAGCATACCGCATAGTGCGCCCAATAATAGTTGTTTTAGGAACAGCCATAAGATAGACCAACCGCTGATTTCCGGAACAGAAAGCAATTGTATGGTGACGATGGTCAGCATGTAAGCCATGGGGTCGTTACTACCGCTTTCCAATTCCAATAGCGGACGAAGATGCTCTTTGAGTGACAGGCCTTTGCTACGCAGAATAGCAAAAACGGATGCGGAGTCGGTGGATGCCATGACGCTGGCAAGAAGAATCGCCTGCATTAGGCTGAATGTCACGGAATGGATGATATTGTTTGTCAGCCAATAGATGAAAAAGCCTGTGATGAGCGCAGTAAGCAAAACCCCTACAGTGGCTAATGTGATACCTGCAAAGACAATGGGACGGATGTCTGCGATACGTGTGTCCATACCGCCAGAGAAAAGAATAATGTTTAGGGCAATTACGCCAATGTATTGGGCAATTTTAGGATTGTTGAATTCGATCAGACCTAAAACGTCGTTCCCTGCAATAATGCCGATCAAAAGAAAGAGCAACAAGGTCGGAACACCGAACTTATATCCAGTTTTGCCTACTATAATGCTGAAAAACAGAAGTATGGATCCAATTAGTATGAATAATTCGAAGGACATAATAATATTGGGTTTATGGTAAGAAAATCCAGCACAAAGTTACAAAAAGTATTTAATTCTTTTTCTCTGCATTTTTATAACAAGAAGGTTAGAAGAATAAAGGAGTTTATGAAATTGGAAAATTGAGCTTGCAAACATCTTCAAAGAAATATGTTTTTCCTCCGTTGTTGTTTGAAGTAAGTTGTATTTGTCAATTATATCTGATTTCAGGATGCACAATAACAGATATTTCGGGAAAGTCCGGTTGAGAAATAATTTATTTTGACAGCCGTATTATAAATAATGTTTTTACTTATGTGACTTTTGGAGATAACAAACAATAATCCCGACACTTCTAAATGGAATGTCGTGCCGGGTTATAATTGCGGAAATTTTGTGTTTTTATACCGTTGTACGGGCAAAAGGGACTTCATCGATAGGGCAAAAGATACCATCAAGATATTTGTAGTAACCTGTTATGGCGACCATTGCCGCGTTGTCGGTCGTGAAAGAGAAAGGTGGAATGTAAACTTGCCAGTTGTATTTTTGTCCGTAGTCTAGAAATGCCTGTCGCAGGCCGCTGTTGGCTGAAACGCCGCCCGCAACGGCTACTTGGTTTATGTGTAAGTCGTGTGCTGCTTTTTTTACTTTTTTCATGAGAATGTCGATGACGGTGGCTTGCAGTGAAGCACATAGATCCGGCGTGTTTTCTTCAATGAAATTCGGGTTTATGGCTATTTGGTCGCGTAAAAAATACAGGAATGATGTTTTCAGCCCGCTGAAGCTGTAATCATATCCTGGCAAATTGGGTTTGTTGAATTCAAAGCGTTTAGGATTACCTTGTTTGGCCAGCCGGTCAATGTGGGGGCCGCCGGGATAGGGAAGGCCGAGCACTTTTGCGCATTTGTCGAATGCTTCGCCGGCGGCATCGTCTATGGTTTGCCCTACGATTTCCATTTGATTGTAGGAGCGGACCATGATAATTTGTGAATTTCCGCCGGAAACCAATAAGCATAGGAATGGAAAGTCGGGATGGTGTTCCTCTGGTTTGCCTTCTGAAATGAAATGTGCCAACACGTGTGCATGTAAGTGGTTTACGTCGATAATGGGAATTTCCAATGCTTGTGCCAGTCCTTTTGCGAATGAGGTTCCCACTAACAAGGAACCTAAAAGTCCTGGTCCGCGCGTGAATGCGATAGCGCTTAGTTCGTCGCGTGTTACGCCGGCTCGTTTCAATGCCTCGTGTACGACAGGGACAATATTCTGCTGGTGTGCCCGTGAAGCCAATTCAGGGACAACGCCACCGTATGATTCATGCACAGCCTGGCTGGCTGTGACATTGGCACGTAATATGCCATCCTTGATAATAGCGGCGGAAGTGTCGTCGCATGAAGATTCTATGCCTAATATTACAATGGATTTTGTCTTTTCCATAATTAAAATATGTGTTAAATATCTTGTTTCTTGTTGTAAGTGATATTGTTTTCAGTCGGTTGTTCCGATTGTCCGAAAAAATAGCTACTTTTGTCCGTTGTCCGATTAAAGCCCCAAAAGTATAAAAAAAATCCTGAAAATATTGTCCGTGTTATTACTTTGCCTGTTTTTGGTAGTGATAATGTTGATTGCCCTGCTGAAAAGTAATCGGGTTCAAAATGCTATTGTTCAGGTTGTTGCGACTGCCTTGTCGGATAATTTTCAGACTAAAGTAGAAGTCGGATCGATAGATTACCAATTATTCAATAAGATTCAGATTCGGGATGTTTATATAGAAGATTTGCAACAAGATACCTTGTTTTATGTCCATGATGTCTTGGCTGAATTCCGTTTCTTTCGTTTGTTCAGAAAGCAGGTGCTCATTTCTGAATGCTTGTTGGATGGTTTGCAAGCGAATTTATCTGTCGATGAATCAGGTTTAATGAATTTTGCTTTTTTGTTTTCAGATAGAGGACAAAAAGAGAAAAAAAAATATGATGGTCTTGTTTCTATTAAAGACATAACATTAAAATCGGCTACATTCCGTTTCCAAAAAGCGGGTTTCCCAGCGCATTATACCAATGTTTTTTCTGCAGGTGACATTTCCGTGCATGATTTGAATGCCCGGCTTGAACTGGCTTATTTTTCAACTGATTCTTTGAATGCTTCCATTCATCATTTGTCTTTTCGTGAACAGTCCGGTTTTGTTTTATCGGATCTGAAAACTCAGATTGTGGCAGGTACTTGTGGAGCTGAAATTCCAGTTTTGGATTTGAGTTTGCCTCATTCCGATATTACGGTTGGGCAAATTGTTTTGCGATATGACAGCATAGAGGCGGCTTTTGCCGATCTTTGGCACAATGTACAAATTGATGTGCCTTTGGAGCACGCACAAGTTGCTTTATCTGATATTGGGGCTTTGATTCCTGCTTTTCAGCGAATCAGCGGTGTGCTTGAATTATCTGCACATTTGCGTGGGAGCGTGTCAAGCCTTAAAATGGACAATTTAGTAGTCTGTTATAATCAGCGTCCATTATTGGCAGCCAGCATGAGTGTTGATGGCTTGCCTTCATTGTCGGATGCTTATTTTTATGCAGAAGTATCTGATTTGTGGTTGAGTAAAAGCAGTGTACAAGATTTTATTGCAGATATGCGTAATGAACCTTTTACGTTGCCAGACCAATTGCAATCCTTAGGCCAAGTGCGTTATTCTGGTAGCTTGACAGGTTTCTTGAGCGAGATGGTTGCTTATGGAATGGTCAAAACCGATTTAGGTGTGATCGCCACAGACGTTTTGCTAAAAAGTGCGGATGATTTTCAGCGCATCAGCATGAATGGAACAGTGCGCTCGCGTAATTTCCGCATAGGACGTTTGTTAGGGAGCAATGACGTGGGTAACATAACGTTCAATGTTAATATGTCGGCTCAAAAGACTCCAAAAGAGCCTTTGAACGGACGAGTGAATGCCCGTATAAAATCATTTGGCTACAAGCAATATGATTATCGCGGCATCGTGATTCGGGGTAATTATAATTACGGTGGTTTTGATGGACATTTAGGTATTGAGGATGAAAACCTGACTTGTCGCATCGATGGCCTGTTCGATTTAACCCAGGATTTGCCTTTAATCAATATTGATATAGCCCTTGACTCGCTAAATCTGAACGCTTTACATTTGACGGAAAAATATGAGAATTCCAATATTTCGACAGTTGCAACCATTAATCTGATTGGTAACTCATTGGACGATATAAATGGTTATATTGTGTTGGAAAATTTGCAATTCCGCAACAAAGGCGAAATTTTAAATGTTGGTGATATTTCGGTTAATGCCACGACTTCAGAGAAAATGAACCATTTTTCCGTACAGTCAGATTATTTGAACGCTATTGTGAATGGGCGTTATCGTTATAGTACGTTGGCAAATACGATTCAAAAGTTTATCATGAAATATTTACCCACTTTGATACCAGCCGAGCAACATGAAGCATTAATGGCAACAACATCCGATAATATTTTTGAATTTGATGTGTATTTGAAGAGAACGGATGAAATCACACGTATTTTGGAGTTCCCTGTCCATTTTCCAGAGATATCTATGGTGAAAGGCCGTATAAATGAGCCTCGTAATTATTTTAATTTGCGTATTGGTTTACCTGTCATTCAATTTGCAGGAACAACCGTAGAAGATTTTACTTTGAATTGTGACAACGCAGATGACCAGGTTAACTTACTCGCTTATTTGCAAAAAGGAACAATGCAGAACCGTATAACCGGATATGCTCATGCAGTTGCCAGGAATGACTCTATTTATTCCCGTGTGCAGTGGTCGAACAATGATACGGTTGTCAATTCTGGCGTAATCAATACGAATGTATCCATTGCCCGCCAACCGGACGGACAGCTGGCCAATGTACATTTGTACCCGTCGCAAATAGTTATCTCCGATTCAGTATGGCAGTTGGGTAAAAGTGATATTGCTGTTTATATGGACAGTACCGTTCATATCAAAGATTTCAATTTCGGGCGTACAGACCAGTTTGTCCGGATTGATGGTATTGCCGGAAATACAGAGCAGGACAGTATACGTATTCACATGAAAGATTTGCAATTAGGTTATTTTTTGTCATTTACAGAAATGGCAAATTCGCTTTCATTTGATGGACGTGTTTCAGGTGATGGTTATTTGTACAGCTTGTTCCGCCAACCGGTTTTTGATGCCTATGCATCCGTTACGAATGCGACTATGAATGATGTTTCTTTGGGTACAGTAGAAGCAGAAGCTAAATGGGAACGTGAAAGCAAGAGTGTGCTAATAAATGGTCTGTGCAAAATGGAAATGGACACGATAGCTAAGGTAGTGGGATTGTTTGCACCGCAGCTTGATTCTTTGGATCTGAAATTCAAAGCCAATGGTTTGGATTTGGGATTTTTGAACAGATGGTTAGGGTCTGTGTTGCAGGATGTATCTGGCACTGGTTATGGTAATGTTCATATATTTGGCAAGCCATCGCAAAAAAAGACTTGGATTGAGGCTCAAACTTGGGTACGGGATGGCTCGGTCGGATTGGATATGCTTGGGACACGTTATACGTTTTCCGATTCCATTATTATGACTCCAACCTCCATTAATATAAAAGACATGGGTATAACGGACATGGAAGGGCATACGGGACGAGTGAATGCTTATATCGGGCACAATGGCCAATTCCAGGATTTGCAATATAATTTGCGTGTCAGTTGCGATAATATCATTGGCATGAATACGACCATGGCCGATAATGATTTCTTTTTTGGGAAAATCTACGCGACGGGCAACGTGTCTATTTTTGGAGGACAAGCGGAAACAAATATCTATGTAAATGCGAGGACGAATGCAAAATCCAAGTTCAACATCTCGCTGGGTTCAACATCTGTTGCGGCGGATAATTCATTTATTACATTTGTGAATCCGACGCTTCCGGTCCAGGAAAAGCCGGATAAGAAAGTCGAAGATGCTGATATCAACCATGTGTTGAAGTTGGTTTTACAGGTCGAGGTTACACCCGAGGCAAGCATACAGTTGTTGATTGACCCCAAAGGCGGTGGTGATATGATTACGGCCAAGGGCAATGGAAGTATGCGCTTTGAATATGATACGCAGCAGAACATCAACCTGTTGGGGACTTATACGATTTTGTCGGGGTCTTATTTGTTTACGTTGCAGGACATGTTCCGCCGCGAGTTCAAATTGGATAACGGAAGCAGCATCACTTGGACGGGAAACCCGTTTAATGCGCAAGTGAATATCCGTGGTATCTATTCTCTGACAGCCTCATTGAAGGATTTGATGGATGAATCTTTGCTGCGTTCCACTACGCGCACGAGCGTGCCGGTGAATTGTATCCTGAACCTGTCCGATAATCTGATGAGCCCGAAAATCAATTTTGATATTGATTTGCCTAACAGCGATGAAGCCATAAAACAGCAGGTGAAGAATATTATCAACACAGACGAAATGATGAACCGCCAGATTATTTATCTGTTGGTTTTCAATAAATTCTATACTCCTGAATACTTGCAGGCAAATACGGCAGCGGTGGGTACGGGCGATGCATATTCATTGCTTAGTTCAACCGTGACAAACCAGATAAACAGCTGGATATCCAAACTGACACAGGATTTCTCGTTCGGTTTCAATGTGCGTTCCAGCGGCGAGGGCGAGGAAGCCACGCAGGAATATGAAACGGAGTTTCTGTACCAGCCCAATAACCGTCTTGTCGTGAACGGCAAGTTCGGCTACCGGGACGATGATGTGTCGAGCAACAAATTCATTGGCGATATGGATGTGGAATACCTGCTGAACTCGTCGGGAAATTTGCGTGCCAAAGCATATACCCATACGGTAGACAAATATTCATTGAAAACGGCGCAGACACAGCAAGGCTTGGGTCTGGTTTATAAGGAAGATTTCAATACGGTTGGTGAATTGTTGCGCGGTTATTATGACACATTGAAAAAGTTGTTCCAGAAAAAAGAGAAAAAAGAAAAGGAGGGTAAGAAAAAATGAGGACAAGATGGTGGTTGATGCTTATAGTGGTGTTTTGTAGTTCCTGGTCGGTAGCCCAGACCATAGAAAAGGTGTTTTTGGATATGCCGTTTGCGCTGAATCCGATATTGGATGCACAACAGCGTTTGGAGTTGCTGGAATATGCCAAGGCCGGGATGGCGGATAGCATAGTGAATAAGTTTGGCGCATGGAGCTATATGCCGGAGGTGGATACGAAACGCGGCTATCTCCGATTTTCTTTGGCAAAAGGCACGGAAATGGAGCTTTTGCTTGTCCGGCAACCGAATGATTCCGTCTGCCATATCGGCATGATAGAAACGGCTTGTGCTCCGATTTGCAGCTCCATCGTTTCGCTATATGACACGGCCTGGAACAAATTGCCGGTACAACTTCCCGATTTTGAAGCACTTGATTTTATTGATGTGGAAGCGTGCCGGACTGATTCCGTCCCTTTGGAGGAAGTCATTAACCTGTTGCCGGCATATTTTGTGCGGGCACATTTTGCCGCCGGCTCGAATGATATAATATTTTCCAATGAAACCATTCAACAACTGTCGCCCGGCAAGCAAAAACGTTATAGGAAATACCTGTGCGAAAAACGGGTAAAGGTGTTTTGAATGTCGTCGTTTTATAAAGACTATTGGCAACAATAGTCTTTTTTTTTGCTCGTTTTTGTTTCTTTTCCAGGGTTATACGCCATTTGTATAGTTGTAATGCTGGTATAATTCCATTATACTTTTTTTGCCAGTTGAAAATTTAGTATAACGATTACTCGAAAAAAATAAGCAAAATATTTGGAGATATGCAAGATTTGTTTATATATTTGCACATTATATTCCGATTAGTAAGATGGCTACTAATGAAAAAATATTGTTGAGTGAACTGGCGGCTGTTTTTTCGGGTGTGTATGTCCCGACTGTGCCGGATGGGGAGATTGTCTATTTGCAGACCAAAGATTGCGTGGATGGTATCCGTGCTGATGCGGCCATGCGGACTTTTTCCTGTACGAAAACGGACAAAAATCTGCTGCAAAAAGGAGATGTGCTTTTTACCGCAAAGGGGAACTCCTTTTTTTGCGTGATGTATGACGAAGAAATCAAAGCTGTGGCTTCCACTTCTTTTTTTGTCATTCGCTTGAAATCGGTCAAGGTGTTGCCCGAATATCTGTGTTGGTATTTGCGGCAACCGTCCGTGGAAGTTTATTTTAAAACATATCAGGCGGGAAGCACAACTCCGCTAATTCACAAATCGGTTTTGGAAAATTTGGATATTCCGGTTATTCCTGCCGGACAGCAGCGGCTTATTGTAAAAATATCGCGGTTGGCTCAAAAAGAAAAGGAACTGCAGGAAAGCATCATCAATCGCAAACAGGCTATTTTGCAGCAGTTATTAATGGACAGCATAAAATAATCAGATATATGGAAAATCAGAAAACAGACCAGGTAAAAATAAATAGGGTAGTGTGGAAAGCGTGCGACACCTTCCGCGGCGTCATTGACCCCAGCCAGTACAAAGACTACATATTGACCATGCTTTTCTTGAAATATGTAAGCGATGTTTACAAAGCCAAATATGCGGAATATTATAAGAAATATGAAGGCGATGCCGAACGTGCCTCGCGTGCCATGCGTCACGAGCGCTTTATGGTGCCCGAGTCCAGTTCTTTCGGCTATCTTTATGCCAATCGCAATGCAAACAATATAGGCGAGCTGATTGACATGGCTTTGGCCGATTTGGAGGATGCCAACCGTGAAAAGATGAGCAGCGAAGACGGCAGCAGCATTTTCCGCAACATCAGTTTCAATTCGGCCAACTTGGGCGAACCCAAGGAAAAAAACGCACGCTTGAAAAACCTGTTGGTCGATTTCAGCGAACTGGAATTAGATGAATTCCATTTGGAAGACAACGATATCATAGGAGATTCCTATATGTACCTTGTTTCCACGTTTGCCAGCGAGTCGGGCAAGAAGGCGGGCGAGTTTTTCACGCCGGCCGAGGTGTCCACCTTGTTGGCCAAACTGACCAAAAGCAAGCCGGGTGCCCGTATCTGCGACCCAACTTGTGGTTCCGGTTCCCTGCTGATTAAGGCAGGCAAGGAAGTGGGCAACAACAATTTTTCGCTTTACGGACAGGAAGTGAACGGCAGTACATGGGCATTGGCCATGATGAACATGTTCCTGCATGGCTTCGACAATGCCGTTATCCGTTGGGGCGACACATTGCGCAATCCCAAGCTGAAAGAGAATGACCGGCTGATGAAATTCGATACGGTAGTGGCCAACCCTCCTTTCTCCCTGGACAAGTGGGGCGCCGATGAAGCGGCCGCCGACCCGTATAACCGTTTCTGGCGTGGCATTCCGCCCAAAAGCAAAGGCGACTGGGCTTTCATCTCGCACATGATAGAGGTGGCGCAGGAAGGCAGCGGCAAGGTGGGTGTGGTCATTCCTCATGGCGTGCTGTTTCGTGGCGCGAGTGAGGGCAAAATCCGCCAGCATGTCATTGAAGAAAATCTGTTGGAAGCGGTAATCGGGCTTCCGGCCAACTTGTTCTACGGTACAGGCATTCCAGCAGCCATCGCCATTTTCAACAAAGGCAAGAAAACCGACCATGTGTTGTTTGTCGATGCCAGCCGTGAGTATGAAAACGGCAAGAACCAGAACAAGCTCCGCCCGCAGGACATTGACCATATTGTCAGCGTTTACCGCCGCTTTGCCAATGGCGAACTGGATGCCGGCGTGGCGGAAGACAAATATGCCTTTGTGGCCACTCCTGCCGATATTCGGGAAAACGATTTCAACCTGAACATTCCGCGCTATGTCGATACCTTTGAAGAGGAAGCCGAAGTGGATATTCCCGCCGTACAGCAGGAGATTGATGCGCTTGAAGCCGAATTGGCCGAAGTGCAGGCAAAAATGAAAGAGTATTTGAAGGAATTGGGATATTAAGCATAATATTTTCACTATGAACCGTATTGAACAATTATATAATGAATGGCAGTCGTTGTTGCCTTTAAAGCCGGAAGACCAAAGTCGTTTGGACCGCAAATTCATGTTGGAGTTCAACTATAATTCCAACCATATCGAAGGCAATACGCTGACTTATGGACAAACAGAATTGCTCCTGCTTTTCGGCAAGGTGGTGGATGAAGCCAATATGAAGGATTTGGAGGAAATGAAAGCCCACAATGTGTGTCTGAAAATGATGCAGACCGAGGCGGCAGAAAAAGATAAGCCGCTGACGGAAACATTTATCCGCCAGCTGCACCGGACCATGTTGCGTGAGGATTATGTTTGTTACCGCCGGTTGCCGGACGGCACGAACACTTCCTATACCGTTCATGCGGGCGTTTACAAAACCCGTCCCAATTCGGTGATAACGGTTACAGGTGAGCGCTTTGAATACGCTTCGCCGGAGGAAACACCTGCCTTAATGGCCGATTTGGTGAATTGGTATAATGAAGCGGAGGCAAAAGCCGACTTGTCGCCCATTGAATTGGCATCCGTTTTTCATTACCGTTATATACGCATTCACCCGTTTGAAGATGGCAATGGCCGCATAGCCCGTTTGATGGTCAACTATATATTGGCACGACACAATTACCCGATGATAGTGGTGAAAAGCAAGGACAAAAGCCGTTACCTGACGGCATTGCATCAGGCAGATGCATTGACGGGAAAATTGCCGGCTGACGGTGCATTTGCCG
>CASDOZ010000014.1 GCA_949282265.1 uncultured Bacteroidales bacterium
ACTATGACGCATAACTCTATATTCCTTTGCAGCTTCTAAATATTCTGCTGAAAGGAATTCCTTCTTTACTTGTCCTTTGCGATTTGATTGCATAAAGACGGTGTTGATTGTATCATAGCTAAAAGATTGATCAAGCATAATTTTCCTCGTTATTTTGTACAAAAATAGCGATAACATCGCAATTATTTCGTTATCAACACAAAACAAATCCCAATATACATAAAAAACATCTGCAGCGTATTGCTGCAAAAAAACCAAACAACAATAGGTTAAACAAATTATTGGCTACAACTACCTATAACACCAAATACAAAGGTTCTCTTTCAGCAAAACTATATAGTTACATGCTTACTACACCAAAATATCAAGTTTTCACAATAATCCACATAAAAGCATCTATTTCTACATATTCCCCAAAAAAATAAGACTCTTAAATTCTATTTTAGCCTTACTTGAAAATTTAGTTTGAATGAGAAGGTTCCATCGCCTTCTTTTATTATTGAAGCATATTCATGACGTGAGGTACTCGAACGCTCCAAATAAGCATTAGAAAAAAGATAATCCTCTAATCTATTGCGATCATAGAAATGGTAACATAAGATTTCACCATCCTTTTTTACTACCAAATAGCCACCATTTGCATCAAACCGGCCGCTCCAAGCTGTAGCTGGCATCATACCTAATGCTGCCGATGTCAAAAGATGTTTGATCTTATACTCATAAAAAGGTGAGTCCTGTGCCAGATCATATTGCAAGGGATTGCTCTCTGTAAGTTTCTCCACTAATTCTTGTAGTGTAGAAACGCCTGAATTGAGTTGTTCTAAAAGCAAATTCGCAATTATGCCTGACAAATCTCCATCTAGCAGAATAAGATTATTGCGAAATGTAGTGTTTTCTACTTTATCGAACACCAATCTACCTCCTTTTTTCTTAATAGCATTAACCCTGTCAATAACTTTATTTCGTTTGGGATTCAATGAATTTATAGTAGCAATATCTTCATCTGAAAGGGAAATACCCTCTATTTTAAAATTAAAGTTAGTCGCTTTGCTTGCGTTCAACAAAGTTGAATCTCCACCAAGTTGGGACTTTATACTAAATCCCATTTCAGAATTTATTTTGGTTCTGCGATCATGCAAAATAATTCTTATATCAGTTTTATCTGACGATTTTGCTTTTAAGGAATGGCAATAAATTCTATGCATAAATTTCTCAATTTGCGGAATGACAAATGCGCCGTCATTTTCATTAATAGCCTTCAACAACTGCTCTGCTTCCACTAAAAAAACGGCTGCAGGAATCCTTAACAGTTCTTCTCTCTCTGGAGTCTGGATCACAACATCTGTATCTTGCAATTTATAATTAAAGCTACCCTCCTTTTCTTGACGAAGAATCATTATGATAGGATAAAACAAATCTTGGATTTTATTCAAGTTTTGATCTCCAGCATAGACCTTACCTTCACCTAACAATTTGAGCAAAGTATATATTTCACTCCATTCTCCTTTATTTCCTGCCAATGCCATATGCTTTAGATTTTAAGAAATTAATTCTTTTGATTATTTCCTGCGCAGTAGCTTGAACTGCAGGGACAGCGACAGAATTTCCAAACTGTTTATAAGCAGAAGCATCTGCAACCCCAATGATAAAATCATCCGGAAAACCTTGCAAACGAGCCCACTCACGTGGTGTCATTCGCCTCAATCCATCGCGATTGATCTCTCCCTTTATATTTGTAACTGGAGTAAAATCCTCAAGGCGATTATCTATTACTAAATTACGTTCCCTACCCATACCTCCAACTACAATGGCATTTGCGATACCGTTATCAGGGATTATTTCATAACCGAAACCATTACCCTTTGCCGCATGACGCTCTTTGTGAGCGACAAGGGTTTTTACATATTGAGTAGATAGATAATATTTTGCAGAAACCGTATTCTCTTCTTTTATATCTGCAAATGTTTTACTTTTATCCGTGGGCTCTGGATATGTAAATTCATTTACATTCTGATCTTTTCGAAATCCCACTATATAAACCCTTTCACGATGTTGTGGTACCCCAAAATTCATAGCATTCACAATTTGCGGCTCTGGGACATAATAATCCAAATCTTCTCTTAATACCTTTAAAATGGTTTGAATGGTTTTGCCTTTATCATGAATAAGTAGTCCCTTAACATTTTCTAAAAATAAGGCTTTGGGACGCTTACGACGTATTATTTCTGCAACATCAAAAAACAAAGTTCCTCTGGTCTCCTCAAACCCGAGGCGTTTTCCCGCCAAAGAAAAAGCTTGACATGGAAAACCAGCACACAGCACATCAAAATCATCTGGAATAAATGATTTTGTATATTCTTGGGTAATATCACCAAAAGGGACTTCTCCATAATTCAACAAATAAGTTTTTTGTGCCTGGACATCCCATTCAGAAGAAAAAACACACTTCCCACCAAGATTTTGCATAGCCAATCTGAATCCACCAATACCTGCAAATAAATCAATGAATGTAAATTTAGGTTCTTTCACAGGCAAGAACGGAACAGAAAACAAATCAGAAAATAATGAGTATTGTGCACAAGAATCAGAAATACTATGATTCTCATTTTCTTTTTGATACAAACTATATATATCTTCTATCAATCCTTCTGCTTTTTTCTCATATGGTTTTGCATATTTATAGCCTTGATTGTGCAAATAGTGAGACACTATCGCCAACTGTTCTTCAAATGGCATTATGCTCCCATCTTTATTTAAGGAGTGAGGTCCGTACATTTGCATTGAAATTTTTCCTCCACAATACATTTTAGTAATGGTCATTGTGGTATCTGTTATTGATTTTCTATTCATAAAATTTAAAATCTTATTTAAACATATATCTGGATTTTTAATGCACTCTCAAGTTTTATCCCTTTGCTTTTATTTGCAACCATATTCTTGTGCGTTGTTCGTTCGTCATATGTCCATACAGCAATATCAAATCATTAAAATTTATCTCACGAAACAAAGAATCCCTATGGCTAAAACTTTTTTTGTATAGCCATAAGGACTGTTCTTGTATTTTCTTTGGAGTTCAGCCAGTTTGCGCTTGAGTATGACTGACAGGGAATTGCCATCACCGCAAGCCAGCTCCAGAAAACGGGAATCAGGACGGATGCACTTGTGCTTCACAAGGTCGCACATGGCATTCACCTCATGCTCTGCCATGAACACCTCGCCCCGTTGCACCACCCGCTCTTTCGATTTGGTTTGCAGGCTGCCTTGTTTGGTTGCAGACATATAGCCTCTTTACACATTGCGCGGCCAAGGGCTACGAATACCGCAAACTGACATTTGTTTTTTCAAGACATAAAAAAAGCGTGAAGCCCTGCACTGTCGCTCGCTCCACGTTCTGAGGCCCTGAGAATTGCCCTGTTTGTCGAAACGAGCAACGCCAAAGCCCCACGCCGATATGTATAACAACCCCACACCAGCTATCCATCAGGCATACAAGTACACCCATGGACGCACGGCACATGTGAGGCATGCATATAACATACCCACGGGACATTCACGTTGCTTTGTTTTTGACAAACAATTTGAAATTTTCTCAGGATTTCAGAACGTCAAAACCAAAGCGTAGTAAACGCCTTTTCAATATGTCTTGCCCTACCCTACCGCTTTTCCCTTGCAGGAAAAACCATCGGCGCAGGGCTATGCAACAGCCACCCGGCAGGCGGGAAACAGAAAATTTCACACACCGGCACGCCGCCGGCCATTGCACTTATCGGCCGCAAATTTAAAAAAATATTGCCAACCGGTCAAAACGCATCCAGCCAAATGCAGAAGCACACACAAGACCACCGTCCAAAACGCCATAGGCATGCCCGTCCGGCATTGCCGGCCACGCACACCACAAACAAGCATAAAACCTGCATTTACGGAAAAGGAATAAAATGCCGGAAGCATGGACTCATATCAGGCCGACTTGCACGACTGCTTATATGACAACAGGTAAAACGGAGTTAGCGGCACGGAAGCCGCACGGGGAGTTTAAATTACGGAAAGGACAAAAAAGTGGTTCAACAACCATTTGCCTGCGGCCGCTGGCTTTGCCAGGCTGCCTTGCCTGTTTGCCGGCACAGGCCATTACTGCACAGCTTCATGGCTTGTCGAAGCAGACTTGACAAGCTCCAGCAACGTAAGGCCGGTTTTGTTCCCGACAACAAAAGCGACGGGCGGCCGCCCTTCCTGTATCAGGTTATCCATGTAAAGCGGCTCGCCCATTATGAACAGGTTGCACATAAACGTATCCCCCACCTTGAGCTTTGAATTGCTTGACTTTTCCACCTTGAAAACGGAATTTCCCAGATAGCGGAACAGGCAATAACGGTTAGGCTGCCAACCCACCTCAATCATGTCGGCCGGCTGGAGGTCCTGGGTCAGGATATGCCGGCTCAGGATAGGAGCCGACTGGATTTCATTGTTGTTTTCCAGCTCTTTCAGGAAACCGTCCCAGTCCTTGTAGCCAACAAACTTCGACAGCAGGTTCAACGTGCTGTTACGTGTCGTGTCCGCCCCATCAATATAGCCCCACAGCCGCTTGAGTGTCGTAGGGCTGATTGTTTCATGCAAACGTTCCCACACGACACCAGCCAGAAAATCAAAATCTGCCGGAGTCTTTACCTTCCTGCTGATGGATAACTCTATCCTGTGGCGTAATTCAATAATTTCGGGGCTTTTCTTGTTCATCGTTTCATTTTTTTCATATGCAAAAGTGATAAAATTTTGGTTAAGCTCCAAATACCTTCTTGGTTCTTTTAAGCCGGTTCTCCCTGCCCCATGCTTGCCAGTTCATGCAAAAGGTCTTATTTTTGCAAAAAAGTCTATGGATTCGACAACATCTATTTCATCATCAAATATCCTGGAAGCGGAGTTTTCCACTCCCGACAGGGGTTTTACCGAGTATAACGAGATGCCTTGCAATGGCTTTAACCGTTTGTTCAAGGTGAAACGTTATGGACGCTGGTTCGTGCTGAAAGGCTTGAAAGCGGAATATGTGAACCAGGCTTTTTATTTGGAACTGCTCCGGAAAGAATTCGATTTGACCATACAGCTCGACCACCCGAACATCGTCAGGGTTTTCACCCGGGAAAATGACCCGGTGGCGGGCCCTTCCTTGCTGATGGAATATATCGACGGTTGCACATTGTCCGAATTCCTCAAGACCAAGCCATCACCCACGATACGTCGGAAAATCCTTTTCGAATTGTTGGATGCGATGCGTTATTTTCATTCCAAGCAGATCATACACCGTGATTTAAAACCATCCAACATACTAATTACCCACAATGGCAACAATGTAAAGATTATCGACTTCGGCCTTTCCGATGCCGATGACTATGCTGTCCTTAAACAGCCCGCCGGTACGGTGAAATATGCTGCACCCGAACAGATGCAACGGGGAATGAAAATAGATGCACGTGCGGACATTTATGCCTTCGGCAAATTACTGCAACTCCTCTTCCCTACGCAATACAAGGCCATAGCCCGCAAATGCCAAAGCACAAACCCCGATTCGCGTTACCAGACCGAAAATGATATCGCCACGCAGTTGAAACGGACAAGGATATTGAAATGGACGGTTGCTGCAATTTTTAGTGTGTTGTTTCTGGTTGTCATACCTTTGGCCTGGCTTTTTACACAATATTCACTTGTTACGGAAGATGTTGTGGAGCGGTTGAAGAATGAGGATGAGGAGAAAAAAAAATCTCAGTCGATTATGCAAGAATATCAACAACGTGCTGACTCTGCATTTGCAGCGGTAGAAGAAAAATTGAAAAAAATGCAATATAGAGAATTTGGGCAAATTGTCCTAAGTAAATGTTACTCTTCTTTGTTTTACGACTGGAATCTTCATTACAAAGAGAAATTACAAGTGGAAAAATCTCTTCGTGTGCAGTGCTATGATGAATATATGCATTATTTGTATGAACCTAATCTCCGGCTTCAGGCATTTATTGACCGTATGCCGTCTTTCATGGAGTACTATCGTGAAGGTCGGATATCGCAAGATGAATATCTTCGCCTGTATGATTTGTATAACCAGGAATCGGAGAGTTATAATGAACTTTTAAGAGAAATGAATCAGATGCAAGCTCAGCAGGCATCAGAATAAGGATATATGGATTCTTTGTGATTGCCTACAAGTCAAATGGAGCTGCAGTGACTTTCTTTTGCTTTTTTCTTCTCTTGCTTTTTTACATGTAGTATGAGCACACTTTGTTCATACTGTTTTTTTCATACATTCCTGGTTTATAATCCGTTATCATTTTTCTTGACGCCATAGAACAAACAAGGATTAAAAAGGACTTTGCACGTTTGTTTATTTACATTTTACTTTGCAGCGCAAAATGTTAAAGGAAGACAATGTTTTGCGTGGGCCCATTTTGGAAGTTTTCCATTAGTTCAACTTAATTCAAAATGAATAAAATGAAAAAAATCTTATTTGCCGCCTTAATGGTGGTTGGCTTGTCAAGCTGTTCCACTGACAGCCTGTTGAATCAATATGAAAAAGCTTGCCGGAACAAGGATTATGACAAGATGGCAAAAATCGCCTTGAAGTTGGAGAAAAAAGAACTCACCACTGAACAACAGAAACGTATGGTGGAAATTTCCGAAAACTGCATGGATGATTTCAATTTCTAACAAGTTAAACTTTAAAATTCCAATTGCAATGAAAACAATAAAATTTGCAGCGGCCTCGATATTGGCCGCAATACTACTGGCTTCATGTGGAGGCAAATCAACCGAATCTGCCGAAAACGAAGATAACACGGTGGGAATAATATCCGTCACCACACCGGAGGCAACGTCAGAGTCAGCTTCGGATAGCCCAAGCAAAACGGTTGACGATGTTGTAGACGATTACAATGCTGCCGTCTCAGAAGCTGTCGATGAATATGAAAAAGCAGTGGAAGAAGTAGCTGACGAATATGAAGCAGCAACCAAAGCAGCCAAAAGCGCCATGAAAGCCTACGAAGAAGTGGCCGACAAATCGGTGGAAGATTATGAAAAAGCTGTGGAAAAATCCATGCAAGACTACGAGAATGCATTACAAGAATTAGGTTTTTAAAATTGAGCACATGAAACGGACAATTAAGTTTTTAGCAATTCTGCCCATTGTATGCATAGCTTTGTCGGCTTGTGGCGGAAAAGGAGAAGGTTCACCCATGGAAGTAATGTCAAAAAAGGCTTATCAGCAGGTTGACAAAAAATATAAGACAATCTATGACTTTCACGACGGCCTGGCATGCGTTGTATGCGATGTGGACGGCAAATCCCAATCGGGTTTCATTAACAAAAAGGGCAAAGAGGTGATTCCATGCAAATATGATTATGCAGGTTCGTTCTCGGAAGGGCTTGCCATAGTCCAGAAAGACCTGAAAAAAGGGGCAATCAACAAGAAAGGCGAAATTATAGTACCTTTGGAATATTATGATATCAGCGAGTGTGAAGACGGAGTCATGGTGGCAGAAAAAAACATGATGGAATACGGCGCTTTCAACGCCAAGGGTGAAACTATAATTCCTTTTGAGTACAAATTTCTCGGAAGTGTTTTTGACGGTATGATTTTGGCCAAAAACAGTGAATATATGTATGGCTATTTCGACACAAAGGGAAAACTGGTCGTAGATTTCATTTACGATGGTGCTTCATCTTTCTCGGAAGGCATTGCCATCGTCGAAGATGGAGATGATGAAATCTGTATCGACACAAAAGGAAAAGAAGTGTTCCGCTTGCCTTCCAGATATTATTTTGAAGGCAACTTCAACGACGGGTTGGCTTTGGTCTACGACAAAACAAACGATCTATATGGCTACGTCAACAAAAAAGGCGATATGGCAATCTCCTGCAAATACGCCGATGCCGACGATTTCTGGGATGGCTATGCCGATGTCGAGGATGAGAACGGAAATGAATTCCTGATTGACACAAAAGGAGAACGTGCATATAGCCGTTACAAATAAAAACATATCATTAATCTCAAAAAAAATAAATACTATGTCAACTGAAATCAAACAAACGGCTCCTTATGCCGTTGCAACACTGATCTTAGGAATATGTTCTATCGTATTCGGGTGCTTCTTTGTCGGACTTATCTGCGGTATCATAGGCCTCGTGCTTGGAGGTAAAGGCAAACGGGTTTATTACGGATCTCCTGCCTCCTATACAGGATATGGCATGTTGAGCGCAGGACGCATCTTATCCATCATAGGAGTCATTTTCGGCGCTTTATATGTGATATATTACATTATCGCAGTTGTCGTTTTAGGCTCGACAGGACTTTTGGCCCTCTTATTGGATTTGTAGTAACATGCCTTGGGTTGGTTGGCTGGAGAATCATCTCCTTCCTTGTTCCTACAAACAGTTTTTAGGGGTTAGTTGCCCGTTGTGTGGTACACAACGGGCACTCATCTCCCTGCTCAAGGGCGATTTCATCATGGCAGTAAAAATATTCCCGCCTATCGCACTATGGGCAGCGACTATACTGGTGCTGCTGTTTGGATTCCCTTTTTTGCAAAAAAGACATTACAAAATAATTATAGCAATTAACTTGCTCGCTTTATTTTTTAATGCCATTTATCAGAATATCGTTTAACGGAAAATATAAATTAACGTGAGTTCGATAAATCCAGAAAATACACAAGCTTGTTTTGCTGGTTCCCCACTCTCTCCATACCAAACAAAAAACATACACTGGCAAATGTGAATTTGAAAATGGAAGTATGGGACCTTATCTGAGACGCCTTACACGACTGTTTATGCAACAACAGGCCGTTGGATTGGTATATGGAGGTATTGCAAAAAACAAAGGAAACACGGCTCAACAACCATTTGCCAGCGACCGCTGGCTTTACATGACAGCTTTGCCTGCTTGCCAGCACCGAAAATCACCGCATATCTTCATGGCTTGTCGAACCAGACTTAATAAGCTCTAACAGCGTGAGGCCATTTTTGTTACCAACAACAAAAGCTATGGGAGGATGTCCCTCCTGGATAAGGTTCTCAATATAAATCGGTTCTCCAAAAACAAAAAGGCTGCACATAAACGTGTTACCAACCCTCAACTTCGAATTGCTTGCTTTTTCCACAACAAATGTACGGTTTCCCATATAGCGGAACAGGCAATGGCGGTTAGGCAGCCAGCCCACCTCAATCATATCCCCCTCTTTCAAGTGCTGGCTCTCTATGTGTTGTGTCAATATCATTTCTGATTGGACATCATTTTCGTTATCCAGCTCTTTTAAAAAATCATCCCAATCACCATAACCGATAAACCTGGACAATAGATTTAGAGTACTGTTACGCGTTCGCGAAGCACCGTCCACATAACCCCATAGGCGTTTTAAGGTACTCGTGCTAATAGTTTCGTGCAATTGTTCCCACACGGCCCCAGAAAGATAATCAAAATCAGTCGGAGTTTTGACCTTACGATTAATAGAAAGTTCTATTCTATGTCGCAGTTCTGTTATTTCAGGGCTCTTTTTGTCCATTCTTTTTCTTTTCAAATTACAAAATTGCTAAAATTCCATTCTCTTGCCAAGCATTTGTTTGGTTCTTATTGGTTCATGTTGGTTCATATTGGTTCTTTTTGGGTCTTGCTATCCGATGTGTTTGGATGTTGTTGCCTTTTACCTTACATTTGCAATTTAGCGTTGCCATATCAACCAACCCGCAGCTTCTATTCACATTTTTTTTGCAGAAACTCCAATCATTTCACCTTGCATATCCAATCAAAACCAATCACGTTTTTGTCGGATTACGAAAAATCACATCCCCTCCCTGCTAAAAACAAGCATTTTATACCTGCTTTCCTTGCAGATATGAACCAAAAAGAATTTTGGTTGGTTATGGTAAGATGTTTAATTTTGCAAACCTGTTATTAACGGGCAAACAATCATTTGCATATTCCAACAACCATAACCAATTGAATTTCATGAAAAAAGACAGCTTCTTTTTAAAATTGTTCATGAATGACAAGTTCATTCTGTTTTTCATTCTATTGAATACAACCATGATTTATCTGCAGGAAAGCAACCTGCATGATTTGTGGATTGTCATTGTTGATGTTGTTTGCACCTGTGTCTTTGTGGTGGAAATGGTTTGCAAACATATAGTGCTTGGAGTCAAAAAATACTGGTCGTCCGGTTGGAACCGCCTGGATGGTATCTTGGTCATTCTCTCTTTGCCCTCTTTGATATCACTGGTTTTGCCAATTGAAATGATGAGCCTTTCATTCCTGTTGGCTTTGCGCGTATTGCGCGTATTCCGTTTTTTCCGCATATTCCATTTCTTCCCCAATTTTTCCCAGATAGCACGGGGGTTCGCAAATGCAATGAAACAGTCCTATGCCGTATTCGCTGGACTTATGATTATCATTTTGCTCTTTGCCTTGATCAGTTGTGCCATCTATAAAGACGTAGCCCCTGAGTTTTTTGCAACCCCCACCGATTCCATTTATTCCATTTTCCGGCTTTTTACCATAGAGGGATGGTATGAAATTCCAGATACAATAGCAAATAACGCTTCTCCTGCCTTGGCGCGCTTCACCCGCATTTATTTCAGCGCACTGTTAGTTTTGGGAGGCATCATAGGGGTTTCTTTGGTCAATTCTGTTTTCGTAGATGCCATGGTGAGCGATAATAATGATAACCTGGAAAAAAAGATAGATGCCTTGGAAAAGAAAATAGACCAATTGATTGAAAAGAAAAAGAATGATTAACTTGATAAAATGATGGATAAAACACTGCATGCCATGACAAAATCGTTTGCAATAATAAGTATGGCTTTGGTTTTACTGACAGCCTGTGCCAACACCGGTAAACCAAGAATGCCGGAAGAAGAAAGAAACCGTTATGACAGTACGTTAACACAAGTACAAGAACTGGAAAGGACACTGGATGGAATTCATCTGGCCGGTTTGTCGGAACAAAGAAAACTATGGGATGCAAGACAAGAGTTGCATTATGATTATAATCCCATGGATATGGATTCGACGGCAATCGCATTATGCCAGCAACTGAAAGACAGAACACAGGCCGTACGTTCCGCAATAGATGTAGCCATGCAAGACATTGTCAAAAACCAGGTGTTGGTAGTTATGGAAAAAGACGACTATCTAATGGAAGCAATCGAAAGTTTTCCAGTCTATCTGCATAAAGGCGATGTCCTGAAATTCAACATTTACATGGAGAAACCGTGCGATGTCCGCATTTATAACGCTGACAGCCGTTCCATGGTTAAGTCCTATATCGGAAGAACCACAATCGAGGACAGTTTGCCTATTAAGAACAAAGCCATTTATCTGGTAGAGGTGAATCCGCGCACAACCCAATACGCATCATTGGATATTGTTTATTCTGCGCCAACTGTGGAACGGTACATGCACCCCCAATTAGTCAAAACAGAAATAGTGGAAGGCAAAAAAGGAGGATTCCGCGTTTTGTCGGCAAAAGGAATTGATATGAGAAATATCTTTGACGAACCGCGTTCATTTACCCTTCGAAGCCAGTTCAAATCGGTTTTCTCAGGTAATAGCCGCGCCGTGGTAGCCTTACAGATACCGAAAGGTGCAACCGACGTCATGTATAACCTGCGTATCTCCACAAGCGAACAGGCACGTAATGCCGACGGAAAATTCTATGATAACATGTCCACATCTTATCGCAAAATACGTTTCCTGGGATTGCCGCTCTATGAATCACAAAGAGGCATAGGGCTCCTTTCCCAACTGCTGGATGACAACAGGCCTTTACGTGAAGAGGATGTCTATTGTGACATGTATGTGTTTGCCGACCCTGCACAGGCAAGACGGTTCCAGAATGGAGAACCCACATCCGCACTAAGGTATAATGTTGATTATTCTACCATGGGGACACAATCATGCAACGGACGCATTCCCACCCAAGGGCTTCGTACCATCTATCTCGGATTTGAAAATGCACGCATGCGCTATACCACCTACATATGGATTGAGGCCGTTGCAGCCATTCCTGTTACCGAATATTTCCAGGCAGAATACACCGTAGTGGATATGCCGTTATAATTTATAAACAAAAAAAACACATTTCATCATGAAAAATAAGTGGGTACTCTTTTTAATGTCTTTTTTGTCTTTCACCCAAAGCCACGCACAAGGTTTTACGTTGGAAGAACTTCCTGTCTCGGCTATTATAGAGCGAGGCAATGCAGGCAATGTTGCTTCCCAGTATTATTTGGCCTACTCCTATTATACGGGGCAACGGGTCGGACAAGACTTTGAAAAGGCCGTATATTGGGCCACAAAAGCCGCTGAGAAAGGAAATGCACAGGCACAACTTCTTTTGGGCAACTGTTATAGGGACGGGAAAGGAGTGAGGCAAGACAAACTGAATACAGTATATTGGTATACCAAAGCTGCTGAACAAGGATTAGCCAGTGCCCAATTTGAATTGGCCAATTGTTATTTTTATGGCAAGGGACTCAAAGAAAATCCCCAGAAAGCTGTAGAACTGTATAAAAAAGCGGCAGAGGCAGGAATGGTAGAGGCACAATATAACCTTGCTTCCTGTTATTATAACGGAACGGGAGCATCTCTTGATTTTTCCGAAGCCATCAAATGGTTTACGAAAGCAGCCAACCAGGGCGACAAGAATGCGCAGTTTAACCTGGGTGTATGCTATTCGGAAGGAAATGGCTGTGTACCCGACTTACAGAAAGCTGCATATTGGTACAAAAAATCAGGCAAGGCACAAGCAGAATTAGCCCGTTTGTACGAATGGGAAGAATATAACAAAGATGTCCAGGAATATTACCGGCAAACCCTGCACGATGCCTATTTGGGCAACGAAAAGGCACAGCTTGCCATTGCACAGGCCTATGCAATGGGAATAGCAAGAAAACAGGAACCGGATAAGGCCATTTATTGGTACGCCAAGGCCGCCGAGCAAGGGAATGCAACGGCCATCAATAACTTAGGCATTATTTATATGACTGGCAATATCGTTCCAAAAGATCTGAAAAAGGCCATTTTATGGTTTGAAAAAGGTACACATTTGGACAATCCAAAGTTTGATTATTTACTGGCAACCTGCTACAAAGAAGACGGCCAATACGAAAAAGCAGTTGAACATTACACAAAAGCAGCCGCCAAACAGCATCCGGAAGCTATCCGCTGTCTGGCTGACTGTTATTATTTTGGCAAAGGCGTTGAACAGAACCAGGAACTGGCGGCCCAAGGCTATTTTGATGCCACCCAGCTTGACGATGACTACGCCTTTTTCTTGTTGGCCAATTGTTTCTTGGAAGGACATGGCGTACCGCAGGATTATGCAGCGGCCTTGGAGTTGCTCCAAATAGCATCCGACAGGGGAATCACACCGGCGCAATACAGATTAGGGCGTTGTTATGAAGAAGGGACTGGTACAGCAAAAAACCTGCAGTCGGCCATTTATTACTACACCAAAGCTGCCGAGAGCGGGGATTTAAGGTCACAGGAAACACTCAAAGCCATTAATGATTCCATAGAAATGGAAATGAAAAAAAATGGCGATTTGTAATCTTGTGCCGTATGCCAGCCTCAGTAACAGTTGGTCCCAACATATTGTTAACGGGTTTTGAACCTTTCGGGCAGTGTAATGTCAATACCTCATGGGAGATAGTCGCAGCCATACCCGGATTGCCGGGCATGTCGCTAACAAAACTTTTGCTTCCCGTTGCTTTTAAAGCCTCTGTGGATATTCTCCTACAGAAAATAGATGAACTGCAACCGGATTTCGTTGTTAGTTTGGGACAGGCTTCTTCTCGAGATACTTTTTCTTTGGAGCGTGTGGCGGTCAATATAGCCGACGCCAGACAACCGGATAATGAAGTATATCGTCCACAAAATCTTGTCATTTCTCCGGCAGGACAAAGACAATATGCTTCCACCTTGCCAATTTTTGATATCTTCCATACATTGCAATCGCATGGCATACCCGTAAGCCTGTCCGACAGTGCTGGCACCTATGTCTGCAACCATTTGATGTATAACACATTGCATTATATCACCGTGAAAGAACTGCCTGTGAAAGCAGGCTTCATCCATGTCCCTGGAATTGCCAGACTCTCAGCAGCAAATGCAACGCTGAATATGGAGGCTATGCAAAAGGCATTGGTGCTAACGCTTGAAACCTTGCGTGATGGATTTGCACGCTAAGTGGCTTCATTTCCATTAAGCACCGTTTTATGCCATTTCGTTTCTTGTTGTTTCTTTTTTTTCATTGATTATTGTTGTAATTTTTCAGTCGTTTGTTGTTGATATGCCGTTTTCTCGCAGGCAAACAACAACCCCAATATAGCCATAACATATTATATACCAACAATATACAAACACACCCTTATAACCTATCCACAGATAATTTCCATACCGATAAAAATAAGAACCAAAAAGAACTTTGCAAAAATTAATAGAATACTTTTATTTTGTGAAATCTTAAAAACAAGGAGGTCTCTGACCTTTTATAATGTAAATGACATTCACAAGAATTATTAATCGGCTTTACCATGGGATTGATTAAAGGACTTTCTTTTTCTCTTTCGAGAGCAGTCGGCATTTCCGGACTCAAAACCAAAATTGCCCGCAAGACGGGCATACCCACTACCCGCCAAGGATTGGAGCGCAAGATAGGAGCTTCTGTTTTGAATGCAGCAACAGGAAAAAAACAGAAAAGAAGATAATAAACCTCTGTGAGACATGTTCAACCAATTAAAGATTCAGCAATAATAGTGAGTATGGGAAAAAATGGTATTGTTCTTAATAGAATGTATGTTGGGGAATACATTTTTAAAAATCTCGGTCACGAGATAATCAATATGTATGCAGCTGACAATGGCAAACATTATTTGTATCTGAACGCTACGGGTAACTACGAAAAAAAGCATAAGGGACGGATTGATACCATGTTGCTTACAAAATCGCACAAGCAAAATGTGGTAGAAGTTATTGGTCTGGCTACGGGGCTGGAAGATGTTCCTGGGGCAAACCTGCCACTCGAGAGAGATAAAAAAAAGACGAACGAAGCCATATTGGATGCCCAAAAGAAGTATATCAATGAGCAAGATGGCGGTATAACTTATGGTGGCGTATCAATACTCCAGATATTCAACGATGCCGAGCAACAGAGTATCTTTATTACATATCAGGCAAAGAATTTTTACAAACCAAATGGCCAAGTATTTATAGCTTTTGATAGTAAATATACCAATAAAGATATACCACATGGTGCACTATTGGTAAAATTAAGCCAACTTAATTGGGCAAAGACCTCACTTAAACAATATATCTACCCGGAAAGTGCAGATAAGGATTATCAAACAATTAGGGATTTGGTAAATAATAGCGATTTATGGAAAGAAAACAAAACAAAAGTTAATAGTAATGCAGATATTGCCAAACGCGAAATTTCGTTGATTGATATTTGCCATCTACAAAACGATGAAAATTGTTTCTCTGATATGCTTGCATATTTTATGGAGCAGGAACGTTATAGAGGGTTATGGGAGGAATTTTTCGAAAAGGCGAAATGCTACTCCAACGGTTGTTCACTTGGTATTAAATTGAAGGGAAGTTACTCTGTCACTCGTGAAAAAGAAGCAAAAATTGATGGTGTTGATAGCAAAAAGTGTCCCAATGGTGGCCGCATAGATTTGTTTATTCGTGACCAAGGGAAAAATATCGTGGTTATTGAAAATAAAATCAAGTCGGATATTAATAGCATCAGTACGGACAAGAATCATAGCAACCAGTTAAGAAGATATTATAATTATGTTAACTGGCTGATTAAAAAGGAAGGTAATGGCAATGAAATAACTCCTCATTTCTTGATTATGGCACCTAACTATAACATTCCTGATGTGGAAGAAGAGAGGGATAAAAATCAAGAATTGTTAGTTCCTCAGATGAGCGACATATATAAAATTATTACATACAAAGAGTTGTACGATTTTTTGAGTACCAAGAAAAAAGAATTCGAAAACGATGCAAATTTCGTAGCTTTTTATGGGTCAATGCGACGGCATACTTATTCGAATGTAAATGCCTATCTGTATTATGAAATGGAAAAAAAATTCATTCGTCGTATAAAGGAATTTTTGTGATAAAAAAGGTCGGATATGCATGGTCGTAAAAGGTGAGTTGTTTCCCTCCTGCATATTAAATGATTGCAATGGAAAAACATAATTTCCTCTACGATAACGAGCTTTTGGATAAAACCAAGGAGTGCTTTGTGCTGGCATTCCACAAAAAAAACAGACAAAATAAATTATCTAATTATTAACCAATCTGCATTGCTTTGTGATGAAGCGGATAATAAAGAGAAAAATAATATGGGCTTAACTTTATCAGAAGACAAGAAGACATTGTTGAAGTGTTCAGAGGATGTAACCAATTGTATCATCCCCAATGGAGTAGTGATTATTGGGGATGGTCACTGTGTATTTCCTAGCTATCGAACGGAAACTTACACGGAGAATCATGGTAGAAATGGGAAAGAAACTAAAACTCGTACTGAGCAAGTAGATAATACCCGCCTTGTGTCTGTAGCAATCCCCCAAACAGTGAGGTATGTTAGGAGCTATGCGTTTAATAGATGTACTTCATTAAGGGCCATTTCATTTCCTGATGGTGTGTTGTCAATTGATGGACATGCCTTTTCGGGGTGCAAAAACTTACTTGCTATTCGTATGCCTTCGACTATCTTGAGTTTGTCTAACATGTGGCTATTTCAAACCGCCTTGTATAACAATGAATCCAATTGGAAAGATGGGGTGCTTTATATAGGTACAAATTTGGTCGCATCGAAACAAGAAATTACAAACTGCAAAATAATTGAAGGGACACGTGTGATTGCAGCTGACGCATTTTATAGATTTCTTTCTTATAAATGTTCAAATTCTCAATTAGCTTCTGTATCTATTCCGGATAGTGTAGTTTCTATTGGATACAACGCATTTAAAGATACTGCACTTTATAAAGACGCCTCTAAATGGAAGGACAATGTCTTGTATATAGACCATTGCTTGATTGATGTCAAGCAGAAACTGCTTGTTGGGGATTATCAAATAGAGAAGGGTACTCGCGTCATAGCGGATGGAGCTTTTGCGTATAGCGGTGCGCTTATGAATGTTATTTTGCCGGATAGCTTGCAGACTATTGGTCGTCTTGCTTTTGAAAGTTGTTTTGCTCTTTCTTCTATCGAAGTGCCTTATGGCGTATTTTATATTGGAGCATGGGCTTTTCTACGTTGTTCCTTGTTGACATCTGTGACGTTGCCTAGTTCACTGGAGTATATGGGAGGTAACGTTTTTAAGGATTGTGGCATTTTGAGCGAAATTAAAGTTTTTGCAGTGAAGCCTCCTGTAGTGGATACTACATTGGGAAGCAATTTGGATAAATCCATTCCTGTTTATGTTCCTGAGGAATCGATTGAGGCTTATAAGGCGGCTGATGGTTGGTGTGAGTTTACGAATTTCCTGCCTTTAAAAGACAAGGAAAAGAAAAAAACGGCATCCGTCATAGAAGAAAAGGTGGAAGTAACAACCAAACCAACAGCTTCTAAAACAGCGAAAGCAGAACCGAAACCGGAAAAAACAGCAGCCCCAGTTGTTGAGAAAGCGGAAACTGTTGTGGATACGGCTGTCCCAGAAGTACCGAAAGCAGAACCGAAAGCAGAAAAAACAGCAGCCCCAGTTGTTGAGAAAGTGGAAACTGTTGTGGATACGGTTGCTCCAGAAGCTCCAAAAGCAGAACCAAAGCACGAAAAACCGACTGCTCCTGCAGCTGAAGAACCTAAAACGGCGGCGGCATCTGCAACTTCCCCAGCCAAACCCAATTTATCGGACGTGAAAAAATCGGCAGAAACAAAGGACTATCTCGTTACACAAGGCAACGATGGCAGCATTACGGTATATCGCAAGAATGGAAACGAATGGGAGGAATCGGACAATGCTAAAGGTTCTTTGCGTGAATTGGCAGCTCAAGTATCGTTTGACTATGACAAATCTTGGACTACCCGACAATTTGGCGCAAAACTGATTGATTTTGTTAATAAACTCTCGTAATAAGAGACGGAAGATATAGAAAGTACAGCCTTCAAGACTCATTGATAAATCGGATTAGTCATTCATATTAAAAGTTTTTCCTATGATAAAGAAATCGGCAAATTTTGAAAACTACATTATAGAGCAGGAAGAAAGTGGCTCTATCATGGTATATAGTACCTCAAGTGGAAGCAAACAATCCATAAACAATGCCAAAGGTGCATTGCGTGAACTTTCGGAAAAGACCGGTTTCACGTATGACGAAGATTGGAACACAAGGCAGTTTGGCTCAAAATTGATTGACTACTTGAACAGTCATGTGAAACAATCAGCCGCATCTGCCCCTGCTGCAGAAACAGTTGCCACCCCACAACCTGTAGAGAAACCGGCTTCCGAAAGCAAGCCGGAACCGGCACTGAAAGTAGAGGGCACGGATGCAGAACTGGCCAATGCCAAAATTCGTGTATATGGAAAGGCGCAAAACCGTACGGCTTTAGGTATCATGCATGCCTATATGACCATGTATCCGCACGCCACTCTGGAAGACATGAAAAAAGCATTTCCCGATTCATTGAATCCGGATAGTGGCGTAAAAACTAATTTGGTTGATATGAAGGAGATCAAATCGGCACAGGGCGAAGATTGGAATGGCTTTTTTACGGCTGAAGAATGTCTGCTCCATTTGCAAGACGGACGCAAGGTGGCAGTCGTCTCTATGTGGACCAAACCAAGCTTTGAACGATTGGTCAACTGGGCAAAGCAATACGGCATTGTAGTTGCCAAATTTGAGGCGGCCGATAAGGGCGGAAAGAAAGGCGGCTATCGACTGGAATACCTCAATGGGTATGTACCGCCAGTACCGGAAGAAAAAAAGAGCAAACTCTGGGTAATTATTCTGGTATTAGCTCTAATAGTAGCCATATTGCTGGGTTGGCTGTTCATGCGTCCCAAGCAAGTGCAAGTAGTTGAAAAAGTTGTGGTGGACACTGTTTATGTACAGCAGATTGCTGAAATAGAAGCCCATTTCAATGCGGCGCAATTTGAACAGGGCAAAGCTGAATTAAGCCAGGATGCCAAGTTCGTGTTGCACGATTTGGCGAAAGTACTGAAACAGAATCCGCAATTGCGTTTGCGCATCGAAGGGCACACCTCTGCAGAAGGCAATGCCGACTTGAACAGAAAACTGAGCGAAGAACGCGCACAAGCGGCTGTTGACTTCCTGGTGAACTATGAAGGTGTGGATGCCGACCGTTTGGAAGCAGCGGGTTATGGTTCCAGCAAACCTAAAAACACAGAAAATCCGATATCGCCGGAGAATCGTCGTACGGAATTTATTGTTATCAAATAAACAAAATACATTATGGGATTGCTCAATAACATTAAGGACCACTTTACGAATGCGGAATTCAGCGTGGCTCCCAACAAAAAACTGAAAACAATTTGTGCCGACTTTAAAGAGGCATTTGGATGTACATTGGCTGTTTATAAAGGCGTAAAACTGGCAGACCCGGAAATGGCCATCAAGCAGCTCAATGATAAAACCTCCAAAACAGTAAATACCCGTAGCAGTGAGGAACTGAAAATAAAAGCCTCCATGAAAGTGGGTGAAGTGGAAAAATTGTTTGATTCTGTTTACGGGCTTACCGTGCAAATCAAAGACCCGGCCGGAAAAACCTGTGTGGACAATAAACTAACCTTGGGCCAGGCTGCCCGTGGCGAAAAATAAAAGAATGGAGGTAGCCGAAAATCCTTGAAGAGTAGGCATGTAACTTTAAATCATTATTTATTATGGCAGAATTTAAATTGGATGGCCGCATGAAGGTCAAAACATTGAAGGAAAAGTTCAAAGAAAACTTTGGCTCTACTTTGCGTGTATATAAAAGTGCTTCTTGCAAAGGTGCATTTGCTGACGATGATGCAACTCTGGCATCTATCCGTGCAGAAGGGGCAAAGGGTGGCGAATTGGTTGTAAAAGGCAACATCAAAGTGGGTAACTTTGAGAAGAAAATAGCTGAATTGTATGGAATCGGCGTGCAAGTGGCAAATGCCGATGACAGCAAACTGGCAGACAACGATGTAACTATTTCTGCAGCAGGAAAATAATCTTGCATACAGAAGCAATCACTGACTATCGTTTTTACAATTAAACCCAATTCGGTCATTGGATTTGGAAGATAAAGATACTTGCATTCCAATGACCGATTGGATAAAAAAACACTCAATATATGAGTAAGGAATTTTATAAGAAAAAAATCATCGATTTGCGCGCTGATTTAGCCAAAGAAAAGGAAGCCAAGAAAAGAGACAATGCGTCTTATGCAGATTCGATTAAAAGGGCTTCCTCTCCTTCCTCGAAAGCTTCATATAGGAAAGCAAAAATCGATAAGGCAGCAGCGCACGACAGGAAAATCGAATACATTAAAAAACAAATTGAAAGTGCAAAAGAAGCACTCAAACGGGAGAAATAAATCAAAGGAAGCAGCATAGGTTTATACTTGTGCTGCATTTCTGTTTATGATATGATTTTGAAAATTACGGAACTGTGAGATTAGGCATTATCGATATACAATGTATATACATTAAGAACTGGCCAACAACCGTACAAGGTAAACCGGGTGCTTTCATGAAGTTTATAGACGTCGTACAGAAGAATCTTGGTTATAAGATTGAAAGCTGCTAAACTATCTCCGTGTTTAAATGAGAATTTTTAGTATCGTGTTTCTACTGTCTCTTCTTGGTTTTTTACACTCGTCAGCCCAGGAAGAGATTGTCGTAATTTCCAGCCGTGCCGGTAGGTCTACTGGAGTAGATGTGATGCCATATCGTTCATTGCAGTTGGAATCACGCATTGAATATGAAAATGGAGACTTCGATCAAATATTGTTGCCTGCCATGATGTTACGTTATGGACTAACTAATTTTGCAGAGGTATGGCTGGAATATGCGGGTTTTTATGGGAACGAAAACAAGGCTTTTGCCTATCAGGTAAATCCTTTGATGATTGGGACAAAGGTAAGGGTTTCCAGTCCGCATAGATGGTTGCCCGAAACGAGCCTGCAAACGGCATTGTCAGTTCCTTTGGTTCAAGGCGAAAAACATGCATGCCCTGCACCTTCTTTGCTTTTGCTTTTTGACAACAAATTGTTGCCTTGGTTAAATCTCGGTTACAACGTGGGAGTGGAATGGGACGGAACCACCGTTCATCCGCTTACCCACTTTTCTTTTTGTTTTGATGTGAGTTTGTCTGAACGGGTAGGATTTTTTTGCGAGAATTACAATGCCTTCCAGAAAACTGATAATACTCCTATGTCAATTAAGGATTGTCTGATAGGATCTGGAATCAATGTTTTTCCACATAGAAACGTGCAAATCGACCTGTACAGTTCATGCAGTGTCCTTAAAACCAATTTTCATGTATTGGCAGGAATAGGCGTTTCGTGGCTTATCCGCTAAAAGTTTATGAACAGGAAAATAATTATAGACAAACAAAATTATAGAATAGCAATGATATTATGAAGATAAGTATTCATGAGTTTAAAAAAAATTTAGCGCGGGTTTTTGATGATAAACTTCATACACGCCAGTGGGAGAATATAGTCGATTATGTGATTATAGGCTTCATATTGTTGAGTACCATTGAAATCTTTTTGGCCACTTTTGAAGGCGTCGTGGAAAGGTACGGTACATGGTTGAATTTGATAGATATCATTACGACTGTATTTTTCACTATTGAAGTTACCCTTCGTATATGGTGTGCAGATTTACTAGATGACCGCTACAAGGGTTTTTGGGGAAGAATAAGGTACTGTTTCAGTTTTTATGGGCTGATTGATGTGTTGGCTACTTATCCGTTCTATTTGCATTTCTTCTTACCGTTTTCTTATACGTCGCTGAAGGCTTTGCGTATCATGCGCCTGTTGCGGATATTCCGGTTTATGCGTTCATTCCGACTTTTACGGAATGCAGTGAACTCCAAGCGGAATGAGATGTTTGTGTCACTCCAGTTTTTGTGTATTGTTACAGTTATACTGTCCTTTATATTGTATTTTCTTGAGCATGAAGCCCAGCCAGAAGTTTATGTAAATGGAGTTGATTCGGTAGTTTGGGCATTTGCACAATACATTGGCGATCCGGGAGGTTTTGCAGACAATCCGCCAATTACTTTTTGGGGAAGAATTATTGCTTGCATTGTCGGTATATTGGGTATCGCTATTTTCGCTGTTCCAGCAGGACTGATTGGGGCGGGTTTTACAGAATCACTGGAAGAAGAGGTACATGCGGAGACCTGCAAGGCAAATGCTGCTAAAATTTATACCACATTCGAACGGAAATTGGACCGGTATTCAGGTTATCAAATTATACCAAAGTTTCAATCGATTGTAGATATTCAATATCAAATGGGATTGAAAACAGATGATATTTTGGATGGTGTGGCTGCAGCTGATAATTTGCGTCTGATTAATTTGGCTTCTACCCGCCCTTTGGAAGAAAAAGCAGAGGATAAATTGGCGGTGGAATGCTTTCTAAAAAACCGTTCTTATGGATGTTGCATTGATAGAGGGTCGAAAGTGACCATAGTTGCTCCGAGTGCTTTTAGTGAAGTTGTAATGGGCTCTTTTGCATTTTATATTGCCAAATTCGGAGGATTTAATTTTATAAGCAAGGAGGTTGGTACAATCCGCCCCTATAAGTCTTTTTATCTTTTAAGCGGTGAGCAGATGGAGGGGCTGGATGACTATATGGCGGATTTACAAAAGTTGGCACCCACAAAGGATCATTGGCTTATCACTATTTTGGCAGCAAGCGGTGCCCAGGAACCAGCTTTGCCAACCCAGTTCCATTTTGGCTTTGGTGGTAAAAAAAGAGACGAATCGTTTGGAGCAGAAGATTTGTTGGTCAATGATGTAGATACAGCCCAAAAGCTATATGATGATTTTGCTCATACGATGGAAGAAGAATATCAACTGTATTCTGATTGTCAGCGTTATCATGACTCAAGCAATCCAAAGATTTATGTTCGTCATTTGGAGGTACGTCCGAATGCGATTGTAATACGTACTGCTTGGAGCGCAGCTTGTTGGGATGCACGTAGCTTCTGCATTGCCCGTTCAATGGCTGAGGTTTTCAATAAACATCTGGAAGCCGATAAAAACAAAGAACTTCCAGCCGATTTAAAAGTCAAAGGCATCGGCTACGATAATTATTTACTATAAAGAAAAAGAGATGGGAATAATTGACAAAAGTAAACTATTGGACAAACTGAACCAGACAAAAGAAATTATTGGCAGACCTTAGTTTTATGTAACCACTGTCCAAAATTTGTGTAAATAATTTGATTTCAGGAAGATTATAATTCGTATCTATGAAGAAAACAATCACATCAAATCTATGGAGACAGTGAACTTTTATTTGACCAAGATATCAATGAATACATAAGAACCATCATTATATGGGAATGGATTTGCTAATCCAAAACAACAGTTGCCTATCAATTTAAAGGCACTATAAAATTTTTGTGTAAATGGAAACAGGATTCAGTTGTAAGTTTTATGACTGAATCCTGTTTTTACAAATCAGCCTACATTAGCCCATAGCTATGCCAGCTTTACAAAACAATCCCCCACCCTTTCCATACCAAACACAAAAAAAACACGTACACTGGAAAATGCGAATTTGAAACAACACCTTAATAAATTACCCACTCTCCAGATATCCTCATTGTAAACACAGCGGGAAAATAAATTTCTTGTGCCAAGTTGCACTGCCACGCACAGCACAAATAACCACGAAATATATTTTAACAAACAAATCGCTAAAAAAACATAAAAACACGCCAAATATTCGAACAACCACTTGGTCCATGTTTGCGCCCTATTTGCGCCTTATTTGCTCCATATTAAATCCGTATACCCTAAAAGTTATTTTTTGTTAATCGTAATAGCCTCACCACACCCTTATTCATAGCAATACATGAAAAATCCCCAAACCTGTTTTTGACAAGCGATTTTTACAAAACAATCCCCCACCCTTTCTATGACAAACACAAAAAAACACGTACATTTGCAAATGTGAATTTAAAAATGCCGGAAATATGGAACCTTATCTGAAACGCCTTGCACGACTGTTTATGCAACAACAGGCTGCGGAATTGCCGCACCTTACATTCGTTTTTCCGAACCGCCGTGCGGGTCTTTTTTTCCGCAAGTATCTGGGACAGGCAGCAGGAAAACCTGTTCTTGCGCCGGAAACCATCACCATAAACCAATGTTTTGAGATGCTGTCGGGCATGCAGCCAGCCGACCATTTGGGCCTGCTGTTCAAACTGTACCGCATCTATAAAGCCGAGACCGGCACGAACGAAGCGTTCGACAAATTCGCATATTGGGGAAACATGCTGCTGTCCGATTTCGACGAGATAGACAAATATCTGATACCGGCCAAACAGCTGTTCGGCAATCTGAGCGACCTAAAACGCCTGGACAACAGCTTCGACTACCTGACACCGGTACAAAAAGAAGCCATAGAGCGTTTCTGGAACGGTTTCAACGCAGACGAGAAGCGCGAAAACCGCCGTAAATTCCTGCATGTGTGGCAACATCTCTACCCCGTTTACCAAACCCTGCAACAGGAAATGACAGCCGAAGGCCGTGCATACGAAGGATGCCTGCAACGCCGCGTTGCGGAAAACGCAAAGAACGGCACCCTGGAAACCTCAACGGCCGGAAAACGGTTCGTGTTTATCGGCTTCAACGCCCTGACGCCATGCGAAACCGCCTTAATGGCATTCCTGCAAAAAAACGGCCAGGCCGATTTCTACTGGGACAACGAAGCACCCGAAACAAACGACCCGCAAAACCTGGCATCCCGGTTTATCGGAGAGAACCAGCGACGTTTCCCTTCGCTTATGGAACTACCCGCGAGCAAAGCTGATGGCTGTCCGCACGGCCGCAACGGCAATATCAACTTGATTCCCATCCCGTCGAATATCGGACAGACGACCTGCATATATAACCTGCTGCACAACCTGCATCCGGCCGGACAGCCAACCGACTGGACACGCACAGCCGTTGTGTTGCCTGACGAGAACCTGCTGATGCCCATGCTGCACGCCATTCCCGCGCATATCGGCCAAGTGAATGTAACCATGGGATATCCGCTGAAAAACACTGCCGTTTTCGCACTGATGGAGCACTTGTACGAATTGCAGCAGAAAATCCGTAGCGACAAGAACGGGAAAACACGTTTTTACCACAAGTGCGTGCTGAAAATACTGCAACATCCATACATGCAGGCTTTATGCCCGGAACAGGCAAACCGGCTGACAAACACAATTGTGGAACACAATTTAAGCTATATCCCACAGGAGTATTTTGCCGATGGGTCGCTGCTTGAAACCATTTTTTCCCCGCAACAGACAGCCGGAGAAGCCATTGCATACGTGCAAACCCTATTGAAAAGCCTACTGCAACAACCTTTTGAGGACAAGAACGAAAAAAACTACATTTACCAATACTATGCGACCGTAAACCGCACGCGCGACATACTGGAACAGCAAGATATGCCCGGAAATATCAGCGTCCAAACCTTGTTCATGCTGCTGCGCGAACTGTCCGCAAGCGTGAATATCCCGTTCTCCGGCGAACCACTTAACGGGCTGCAAATCATGGGAACATTGGAAACACGCGGTCTGGATTTCGACAACCTCATTATCACTTCCATGAACGAGGGAAAGTTTCCCAAAAACCAAGCAGGAAACAGTTTCATTCCATACGAACTGCGCTGCGGCTTCGGCTTGCCTACAACGGAACAGCAAAACGCCGTATTCGCCTATAATTTTTACCGGCTCATATACCGCGCAAAAAACATTTATTTCCTGTATGATACACGCACCGACGGCTTGAACAATAACGAGCCCAGCCGTTTCATACATCAGTTACAATTCCAATACGGCTGCCAGCCGAATATCATCAACATTTCGCGACAGCCCGCCACGGAAGAAGCCCATGAAATCCAAGTGGAAAAAACCCCCGAAGTACAGGCGATGCTCGCAAACTTCACCACACAAGACAGTACATCGGGAATGCGCCACTTGTCGGCCAGCGCACTGAACACGTACCTGAATTGCCCGCTACAGTTTTACCTGCTCTACGTGAAACGTATCGGCGAAACGCCACAAGTGCGGGAAACCATCGAAGCGGACATGTTCGGCACAATACTGCATGCCGCCATGCAGCAAATATACCTGCCATACGAAGGCAAAATCATTGAAGAAGGGACGCTGACGCGAATACTCGGCAACGAGCAAGCCATTGACCGCACAATAAACGAAACCTATACGCGCGAATACCTTGCCGACGACAGCGGGGAAACCATCATACCCGAAGGACGCGACAAACTGATTATGGACGTCATTGGAAAATACGTGCGCCTGCTGCTCAAATACGACAGGACACTGACACCGTTTGCCTACGTGCAATCGGAATGCAAGTGCATGAACACCATCAGTCTGGCCGACGGCCGCAAAGTGAATATCAAAGGTTTTATCGACCGCGTGGACTGCAAGGACGGCATGATACGCATTATCGATTACAAGACAGGGAAAGGCGACCTCAATTTCCGCAACATAGACAGCCTGTTCGACCGCGATAATCCGAAAAGGCCCAAATACGCTTTGCAGACCTTCCTGTACGCTTGGATGTACCGCAGGCAACACATGCCCCAACAACCAATTGCCCCACACATATATTATTTGAAGAACATATCAACGGAAAATTTCCAGACACAGATATGCCAAAAAGAAAGCAGGATGCCGGCAGTACCCGTGAACGATTTTGAAACCTATCAGGATGACTTCCTGCAAAGGCTCACCGGATTGCTGGAAGAGATTTTCAATCCGGACATAGCATTCACACAGTGCAACAACGCCAAGCAATGCGAGCATTGCGCTTTCCGCCCCATCTGCAACCGTTAAAAAAAATCGGGAGCATGCTTCACAGCATACTCCCGATACATACAAAAACAACATGACTAATTCAACGTAACCTCAAAACTCCGGGTGGAATATGCATCCGGCCGATAGGTTACGTATAGCGTAACACTTTCACCATCCGTGGGGAAGTAATCTGAAATATCGAACGATGACACACTGACAAAACGTTGCATATAAACCTCATCGCGGTCGTTGTGCCGGAACTCCAAATGGATTTTTCCATCATCGGTGGCTTCAGAATTATACTCGTTTTTGACAAGATTGATATAATGAGGCTCATTGCCCGTACCCATATAGCTTGCTACGACATGCAGATATTTGCCTGTTATCCAAGCTACATTCACAATAGCCGGGTCATTGCCTATGCTGTCATTCTGGGCTTCTGTTTCAACGACGAAATAAGGTTTAGTCAGGACATAATTCCCGAAATTGAACAAATAGGCAGTCATGTCATAACCAGGTTCAGCTTTCGCATCCAGATATCTGTAGAACTCGAACCAAACCCGTTTGCCAACCAATGTGTCCGAAAGAGCCTGGAAATTTTTCGGGAAAATAGTCGTACTGTCATCCTCAACAAAATAGAATTGGCCGTTATCAGCCTGTTGCACTGTTCCGACTGCAATATATGAACCGGGCTGCAAATCATCCATCCAATCATCCTGGTCTTTATTGCAAGATGTAAAAGCAAGTGCCATAACCACAAAGGCAGGCAACCAAAATTTCAAGCATCCAATCTGTTTCATAATCCTCAATTTTAGTTTAAAACGTAGTTCTTATGCAAAGAGTATGCCAGATGCACAAAAAAAATCATTGTCAACTGTGTATAACAACGACTGTATTATCATGTCGGAAATCTGCCATATTTTTCCTACTTTTGCAACCGTAAAAAGAACCAGTCATTATGTTTTCAGGAATCGTAGAAGAAGCGGCCACTGTTGTCGCGCTGAAAAAAGAACAGGAAAACCTGCATATCACCATGACGTGCAGTTTTGTCAATGAGTTGAAAATAGACCAAAGCGTGGCGCATAACGGCGTTTGCCTGACAGTAGTCAGCAAAACCAATGACACCTATACCGTAACCGCCATCAAAGAAACACTCGACCGCACAAATCTCGGGTTGCTACAAATAGGTAGCAAAGTAAATCTGGAACGCAGCATGTTGATGAACGGCCGGCTTGACGGGCATATCGTGCAAGGCCACGTAGACCAGACCGCCGTATGCAAAGCCATAGAAGAAACAGACGGAAGCTGGTATTACACATTTGAATATAAATTCGACGCCGAAAAGGCCAAACACGGCTACCTGACCGTAGACAAAGGTTCCATCACCGTAAACGGTGTCAGCCTGACGGTATGCAACCCAACACGCAACAGCTTCCAAGTTGCCATAATCCCCTATACGCACGAGCACACCAATTTCCACCAAATCAAGGTCGGCAGCATCGTGAATTTGGAGTTCGACATTATCGGCAAATATGTCAGCCGCCTGGCCTTGTTGTAAAATTGTCAGCTGATTACAAATACATGATACGGGAAAACATATCGCTGTTGCCCTACAATACATTCGGGATAGATGTCAAGACGCGCTATTTTGCCACATTCGGTTCGTTGGCAGAATTGCATGGATTGTGCGGACAAGTAACGGCATCCGGCTTGCCCTATTTAATCATCGGCGGCGGCAGCAACCTGCTGTTCACACACGATTTTGATGGCTGGATTATCAAATCGGACATGCAAGACATCCGAGTGCTGGAAACCGATGCCGGCTCCTGCCTTATAGAAGTTGATGCCGGCGTCGTATGGGATGATTTCGTCGCCTATTGTGTCCAACATCAACTGTACGGGGCGGAAAACCTGTCGCTGATACCCGGCACGACAGGAGCAAGTGCCGTGCAAAACATTGGCGCCTATGGAGCGGAAGCCAAAGACATCATTGAAACAGTGAACTGCATGGAAATCAATACCGGCAACATTTTCTGCTTCCGGAACGAAGAATTGCAATACGGCTACCGCACCAGCCGGTTCAAAACGGAATGGCAGGGGCGTTTTGCCATCACATCTGTACGCTACCGCCTCAGCCGCATCCCCAAACTGAACCTGGATTACAAAGGTTTGTGCGAAGCGGTGGAACAGCAGGACAATCCTGACCGGCTAGCTGCCGTGCGCCAGGCTGTCATCTGCATACGGCGCGCCAAACTACCCGACCCAGCCGAAACCGGCAACGCCGGTAGTTTCTTCATGAACCCGGTGATTCCAAAAACTCATTTTGAACACCTGCAAGCGCAATATCCAGCCATTCCGCACTACCTTCTGCCCGACGGGCAAGTAAAAATTCCGGCGGCATGGCTGATTGAACAGTGCGGCTGGAAAGGCAAAACATTTGGCAAGGCCGGCGTGCATCCCAAACAGCCGCTCGTCCTTATCAATACGGGAGGTGCTTGTGGAACAGACATAGCCGCATTGGCCGACCGCATCATAAACGATGTGTACGGGCGATTCAACATAAAACTGCACCCGGAAGTAATTTTTTTGTAAATAGCATTACCTTTGCCGCCCTGAAAAAAGAAATGTTCAAAAAGCAACTACATACCCGCCAAGCCATCCGTTTCCGCGCATTCTCACGGAAACGCTATGCCGCATTCCGGTCCATGCACCGCGAAGTAACGCTCGGGCACGTAGCATCATACATTTGTGACTTGGAACTTGCCAAATCGGGCAAACAGACCGAACGACAATACCGCCGCGCGGCATCCGTTCCCGTATCGACAGATGACGCTGTCCCGAATGAGCCGGAATATGCAGCAAACCTGCTGTCTTTGGCGAAAATGCTTCCACTGCAAACAGACTATGTTTGTGCCGCTGCGGCACAAGCCGATATACATTATCCAACCATAAGAGCGGGATTGGCGATACTGCAACGTATCAGCCAATCCCGTTTTTTTTATCAATTCAATTTTTATTTTATGAAAAAGACATTTTTTACATTATGCCTCGGGCTGGCATGTTTGCCCATTCTTGCCGTCGAAGAAAAGGAAATGGACATCGAAGAAATCACCGTAACCGCCCAACGGGCACAAATAGCCTCCGAGTCGCTACGTGTCATAACATCGCTCACCCGCGATGACATCGAAGCCTTGCCCGTGCAGAACATCAACGAACTGTTGGACTACCTGCCGGGGATAGACATACGCCAACGCGGCAGCAACGGCGCGCAAGCCGACATTTCCATGCGCGGAGGCACATTTGACCAAGTGCTCATCCTGCTCAACGGTGTCAACATAACCGACGTGCAAAGCGGGCACCACAACCTGGATCTGCCTATCGAACTGGGCATGATAGACCGCATAGAAATCCTGCAAGGTACAAGCATGAACCTGTTCGGATTGTCGGCATTCAGCGGTGCCATCAACATAATCACCGGCCAAAGCAAGCCCGATGCCCCGCCCGTGCAAGCCAACGCCTCGCTCACTGCCGGACAATATGGCCTGTTCAATCCCGCCCTCGGCGGCAAATTCAAAGCTGGTACTTGGAACATCAGCGCATCCGCATCCTACAACGAAAGCAGCGGATACACCTATAACACCGGCTATGAGTACGGAAACATTTTCATGCAGGCACGAACCGAGGAGAGCCGCAGCGGCCGCTGGAACATACAACTCGGCGGGCAGTTGAAAGAATTCGGCGCAAACGCTTTTTATTCCCTCTCCTACCCCGACCAGTTTGAAGCCACAAAAACCCTTTTGGGCTCTGTCGGCTGGGACAAGACCTTCGGCCAATGGAACATTTCCGCATCGGCCTATTTCCGCACGCACTATGACCGCTTCGAACTTATCCACGACCTGAGCACCGCACCGGCGTGGTACACAGGCCACAATTACCATTTGAACCGCACGCTCGGCGCAAACTTGAAAGCGAGCTATTTTTCGCGCATAGGCAAAAGCACCATCGGCATTGAAGTTCGCGACGACCATATTCTAAGCACCGTGCTCGGCGATTCGCTCGACACGCCCAAGCCTGTACCGTTCACACAAGACAGCGTCATGTTCCTGTTCTCAAAAGACCGGCTGAACCTGAATTATTTTGCCGAACAGGCCTTCTATTTCGGGAATTGGGCCGCATCTGTCGGAATATCAGGAAACTATAACAACATGTTCAAACACAATTTCTGTTTCGGGGCAAACATAGGCTACCAGTTTACGCGCGAAGGCAACGTGTATGCCAACATAAACCGTTCGCTGCGCCTGCCGACCTACACCGACCTGTACTACAAAAGCGCGACCCAGATTGCCAATCCCGGACTAAAACCGGAAACGGCACTCACCACCGAAATCGGGGCAAAATGGGCATATAAAGGCTTACGGACGCAGATATCCGCCTATTACCGCATGGGAGAAAACATTATCGACTGGATAAAACTGCCCGAAGAAGAACAATGGCGCAGCATGAACCACACACGTGTGGACGGCATGGGCGGCGAAGCCTCTGTATCCTACCGTTACGGATACTGGCTCAAAAATATCGGCGTTTCCTACTCATTCTGCCATCTGGACAAAGATGCCGGCGAATACATGTCGAAATATGCGCTGGATTATCTGAAACACAAATTGGTCTTCAGCCTGGAACACGGCATATACAAAGGTTTCGGTGCCAGCTGGCAACTCAGCTACCAGTCGCGTGTGGGCACATATACCGACCGCAGCGGCGTTACAACCGCCTACCGGCCTTTCTGGCTGCTCGATGGACGCATTTACTGGACAAACAAGCAAATCACCGTCTATGCAGAAGCCACGAACCAGACCGACTGCACTTATTATGACTATGGCGGCATATTACAACCGCAACGGTGGGTCAAAACAGGCATACAGGTAAAACTCTGAATGACAAACTTTTGTACATAAACAATCATAAAAAAAATCGGTTTGCAGGAATTCCTGCAAACCGAAAAAACATAAAAGCAACACATTTTTAAAACGCCCATAGAATCCGAAACTATCAATCGGACATGGACGAAGGACGATCCGACATGGACGTGCCTCTTTCATATTCCGGGACATCTGACATCCGGAAACGCAGTTTCATGCCTTTTTGCAAATCTTGATAATCCAAATAGTTCCGCGAATACTGTTTCCCATCCGCAACCAATTCCTTGACATACGGAGTTTTTGCACTGTTGCCGGGTGCCTCGATACTGACAGTTTTACCATTCTGCAAATGGACACGTATGTCCTCAAACAAGGGTGAACCGACAGCATATTCGCCGCTTACCGGATTGACCGGATAAAAGCCCATGGCCGAAAAAACGAACCATGCCGATGTCTGGCCGTTGTCTTCATCGCCGCAATAACCATCAGGTGTCGGCCGGTAAAAATCCTCCATGACACGCCGCACCCAATATTGCGTTTTCCAAGGGCATCCGGCATAATCGTACAGGTAGATGGCGTGTTGCACCGGCTGGTTGCCATGCGCATAATTGCCGACACCCATAATCTGCATTTCGCGTATTTCATGAATGGTGAAACCGTAATAACTGTCGTCAAACACGGGCGGCAAGGCAAAAACCGAATCCAGCATGTGTACAAACACGCTGTCGCCTCCCATCAGACCAATCAATCCTTTTACATCATGGAAAACCGACCATGTATAATGCCAGCTGTTCCCTTCCGTGAACGCATCACCCCATTTGAGCGGGTTGAACGGAGCCTGGAAACTGCCATCCGCATTCCGGCCACGCATGAGTTTATGCTGCGCATCAAACAAATTCCTGTAATTAGCCGCCCTTTCCTTGTAAACGGCTATTTTTTCCTCCGGATACCCAATCGCTTTTCCCATCTGGTAGATGCACCAGTCATCATAAGCATATTCAAGTGTCCGTGCAGCACTTTCATTATACTTGTCGTATGGAACATAGCCCAACGTATTGTATTCCTCCCATCCGAGACGTCCCGTCGCCTTGACCGTAGGATGATTGGCATTGGCACATGCCATCAATCCTTCAAACATGCCAAACGAATCCGATACGCCGAGACCTTTCAGGTACGCATCCGCCACAATGGAAGCCGAGTTGTTGCCTATCATGCAATCCCGATGGCCGGGACTTGCCCATTCAGGGAAAAAACCGCTCTCCTTGTACGTATTATAAAAACCTTCCTGCATTTTGGCCGCCATGTCCGGATACAACAAGTTGACCAAAGGCATCAAGCCCCGGAAAATATCCCACGTGCCCATGTCAGTGAACATGTATCCTTGATGGACTTTGCCGTTATAAGGACTGTAATGCCAGATTTTGCCAGCGGCATCATACTCATAAAACATACGCGGGAACAACGTAGAACGGTACAGGCAAGAATAAAATGTCCGCACATGATCCAGATTTCCATCCCTGACTTCCACCACGCCCAACACATCATTCCAGCGTCCGCGTCCTTCCGCTTGCAAGGTTGCAAAATCTTTGCTTCCAAGTTCACGCATATTCAGGACAGCCTGTTCCATGCTTATGAACGAAGACGATGCTTTGACTGTAATAACCTCACCCCTGCATGTCTTGAAACCGACAGCAGCCATGGCATGTTCAGCCTTGACCGAATCCCCAGCCGGCAGACGAGTATCTCCATCATAAAGCGATATTTCCGAAAACGGCCTGTCAAACTCCAACACAAAATAATTCTTGAAATTTTCCAGCACGCCGCCACTGTTCTTAGTCGTATAACCGACAATCCTGTTTTCTTCCGGTACGACCTTTATGTATGAACCGCTGTCGAAAGCGTCAATGATTACGCGGGCCGAATCAGTGTCCGGATAAGTAATTCGAAACATGGCACACCGTTCCGTCGGAACAAGTTCCGTTGTTACATCATAATCGGCAAGATAAACTTTATAATAATAGGGCGAAGCCGTTTCGGCCTTATGTGAGAACCATGATGCACGGCTTTTTTCATCCGGCGGGACATTTCCAACCACCGGCATGATGGCAAACTGCCCGTAATCGTTCATCCACGGACTGGGCTGATGGGTCTGGCGGAATCCCCTGATCTTTCGGGCCGAATAGCCGTAAATCCAGCCATCGCCCATCAATCCGGTTTGCGGCGTCCAGAAGTTCATTCCCCACGGCATTCCTATGACCGGATAGGTGTTCCCGTTGGACAACGAAAAATCCGAATCGGTTCCCATAAGCACGTTCACATAATCCACATTGAACACAGTCTGCTCGGATGTTGAACAAGACAATAAACCAGACAAGACAAAAATCAACGGCAAAATCTTTTTTCTCATAATACACATATTCCTATTAATTAACATGTTGCTGCAACAATTGCATGGTTTCATTTTTGCGATATTTCATACGTATACGCCATATCAACTCGTTGATGGGAACCGGCCAGATACTACCAAGCAACAGTCTTTCCGAAGCAAGAACAGGTTTTTCCTGCTACCTGTCCTAGATACTTGTGAAAAAAAGACCTGCACGGCGGTTCGGAAAAACGAATGTAAGGTGCGGCAATTCCGCAGCCTGTTGTCGCATAAACAGTCGTGCAAGGCGTTTCAGATAAGGTTCCATATTTCCGGCATTTTCAAATTCGCTTTTGCAAATGTACGTGTTTTTTTGTGTTTGGCATAGAAAGGAGGGGGAGTAAAAATCGCCTGCAAAAAATGGACTTGTTTTTCTTCATGTATTGTTGCGAACAAGGGTGTGACGAGGCTACCTTGTTTAACAAACAAAACCTTTTAGGATATACGGATTTAATACGGAGCAAATAGGACGCAAACATGGAGCAAGCGACTGTGCAGGACTTCATACTTGAACCGCCAGTAATTGTATATCAACGTGAGTTCAACGAATTCAGGATAAGGCAGGCTATGTGTCAATCATTCATGAAACGATTGATACAAGGCTTTTTTGAGTAGCAGCAGTATGCGGTGATGGTACTCAAAAGGTTGACTATAAAATTATCCAAGGTTCTGTGCCTTGAATGCTCTACTTGTACCATACAAAACAATTCTGTAACTTTGTCCTCAGTGAGCATAGCGATTATGGTTTTTAATTAATTCAGTGGTATAAAAATACGATAAACAATTTTTATAATCACCATATAATCAACTGTTTATGTTACGTATGACTCGGGTTAAAATAAGGCTATATGCTAATCATAAATAAAAATAACAATGAAGAATGGCTAATAAACTAAATATATCTCAACTTGCATCAATCAAAGGATGTACAATAGAGGAAATATATGAGCTTGCCACAAATAAAGGAGTGATACTGCCCAGTAATTCTGAATACATCCTTACGGCATCTCAACTTAATGCTATCGACCCTAAACTTGCGTGGAATATAAAATATGGGAGGATTGTATCTACCCAAGTTGAGGACTCAGAAAAAAAGTCAGAGGAAAAAGTTGAAGTCATCTCGCCTAAAGTTTGTCATCTAATAAAGAGTGATAAAAACAATTTGCCTCCATTAAAAGTTGTAGGTAAGATAGATTTATCGCAAATTGATCTTTTGAACCTGTTAGAATCATCGACAGCTACGCCTACCCCTGTAAAAGAGTTTAGCGGCAACAATAATAGAAAAGAGAAGAAACCGAAGATTCCCGAGCGTGTAATAGGTATTATCAAGTTCTTTGATTCATTTAAGGGTTGGGGATTTGTTATATCTGGAAGTAAAGGCATAAGCGGTAAATCAGAGGATGAAGGGCGATTGTTCAGTTTGCATCTGACAAGTTCTGAATGGAACTCATCCTCTTCACCCAAAGATGGTGAGTGGATTATTTTTACCCCTCACAAAACTCAAAGAGGTTGGAGTGCCCTTAATGCTGAACGCATGGAATTTAACCGAGAGACATTGCTTTTTGCAATGAAATACCGAGGAAAGTATGCTAAGATAAAAGGTACCGATAGCAAAGGCGACAGCTACGATGAGGATATTTTATATCAAATCATACGAAAACTAGTAGAAATAAGAACTAGTTATGGCCATATTTCATATGATCAATCTAAATTTTCTGAAGTTATTGACGTTTTCTGTGAGTTCATCGCTAATATACCAACTGAGAGACAAGAGTCAACTATAAAGCAGTTTATAGATGACCCACTCCTTGAACATCTCCTATTTCAAATTTTCACGGAAAGTGATTATTCTTCTGAAAACAACTCACATATGGCGGTCTATACGCTATACAACAAAATATTATTAAACCGAATTTTTGAAACAGGTACAATTAATGACCTTTCCAAAATACCTGACACATTTGACTTTAGCTCATACATAGAAGGCCTGACGAATCTACTGGTCACAAATGCGGAAAAAGAGCCTTCCTCTGTCGAATCATGGCTCGATGTACATAATATTCAAAACAAGCTAAATCTGGATAGGACAGATCCCAAAACTATACCATTGCGCTTGATTCTGGCTAAACTGTCGTCAGATGAAAGTTGGATAAATACCCTTAATGTAGAATGGGAAGTACTTAGAGAATATCTTAAGGAAAAACCTTCAAATGCTTATGATTTTTGTATTCATTACTTTGCCGATAAAGATGAGAACTTTATAAGAAATCATAAAGTTGCAGACTTATTAGGGGATAGCACTTTCAATGAGTGGTGTAAGGACATGATTGATGACGAACATGCCCCTAAAATTTTCTTGCGAATCCTTATGGAATATAAGGTTGAAGGAAACCTGGACATGTGGAAGCAATATATAGAGACAGGGCATGATGTGCTTCCTTCTTACAGAATATTACGAACAGCACTTAGTAACGAGATAAAAGATAACGCAGAAAGTGTACGTGGCTTTTTCAAATCATGCCAAGATCACGGGTTTAGTGTAGTAGACTTAATGGGTAATGATAAATGTCTTAGTGATGAAATGTATGTTGAGATGTTCGTTCAAACAGGAGATTTTGAATATCTCAATAATATGGAAGACTTTGATGCAAGCGCAACATGGGTCTCACTACAGCCGTCAGAATTTGTCGTTCAATTTATCAAATACTATGGTGCTTTAATTGAACATGAAGAAGGCATTGAAGAAGATTCCTACATAAAATCTTTAGGCGATGATGCTGTTGTTAATGCTCTGAAATCCATTTCAGATGATGATGAACAAATTCAGTTACTTCGTTTCTTCCCCAAACAATTCGCTACAAATATCGTGTCTAGGCATTTTGCTGACACCAAACTTTTTGATTTGTATATAGGAGAACAATGGGCTGAATTGAAAAGTAAGTTGCCCTATATGGTGTTCGATTTGGAGAGTGATGGCGATTCCGTTAGAGAATTTGCCTTCCGCTCTGGCGATTACACGCATTACTATGAAGATGAAGGCCGGTTGGGAATTCTTATAGCTGAAATCAATTTAAAGCCAATTGTGGTTGGTCATAGGGTCAAGCAGTGGGATTTGAAAGTACTGGAAAAGCATGGTAATATTTCCCCTGAATTTGTCTGGGATACACTTGAAATAGAAATACTTCTCAATCCTTGTCGATATGCATATTCGCTTCATACGGCACATAATGCCAAAGACGATACAGAACTGACAGACCGTTTATTCTGGAATCAACTATATCGTTTATCGTTGGATGAGCAGCTGTGCACCCAACTGGCTGATTTCTTGCCGATAAATATAAAGTCAATATTAGATGAATTGCGTCAGCCAAACTTCTCTCAATTTTTCAAGAAGTCTGGCGGTACAGAAGATTCCTTCTATCAAAATCTTCATGATATTGATGATACTCTCATTTGTAAATTAAGAGTTATTGAGGAAGAATGTGATGGAAAATCCCTTATTATTGCACCTCAAAGGCTATGGAATAGAATTGCAGAACATTTGCCAGTATCATTCATCCGAGAAGAATCCGACATTGATTATCTACAGATTTCAGAAGAAAAACTAAAAGACAAGCCTTTGGAGAATACTTACCTTCAAACTGTATTGCTACGTTTTAGTCAAATTTCTAAGACACCAATAGTGTCCAATCTTGCTGCATACCTTAGAATCCAATATTTTAGTGATAACATGTTGCTTGATTACCTGACTGTTGTGCCGTCTAATATAGTATGTGCAGATTTAAGGTATATCGATGCAACTCAGGGACTTCTCAATTACAATAAGATATACTTTGTTGGCTGCGAATTAGAAAATCGTTTGAATCAGTACACTCTGCCAACTCAACTTCGACCAGCTGATTTCTGGGGCGAAAAGAGTTCTATTCCTATGCGTCTTGGCGGTTCAAGTTTCACATATGTAACAAAAGAAGACCGGAAGTCTAAGTTGTTTGCCGAAATTCCCTCAGATGCTGCAAATGTGTGGATAGAACGGACAAGAGATGGCAAATATATCGTAAACTATAATTTCAATTTTATAAGAAAGCTAAAAAACTTATATTCTGAACTGCACTCAGACGTTATTATTAATAATATCGCCTGGACTCAAGAGGATGCAAACAATCGTTGTATATCACTCGTCAGGAGCGGACGTCCAAGGAAATTCGACTTCCAACAAAAGCGTGTAAACTCTACATCAAGATATCGATCAATGTATTGGATGTATCAGCTTGCATTGTTAAGTGAAGTACATTCTCATGAAAGTCGAATGCCAATCATCTACATTTTGGAGAATGACCTCGAATTAGATCAAGTCATTAAATATGCGCAGCATTTGGGCTATTATGTTCCTACGGAAGGAACACTAATTTCAAAATTGGAAAAGATTGCTCAAAGAGCCGATGGTTTACTTGTTGTTTCAAGAGATAAATTCTTCGACATTATAGAGAAAAGACTTTATACAGCATACTGCTTTGTCTGGGATCAAATGGCAGTCGAAAAGCATATGATGATGTGGCAGAATGAGGGAACTGTAGAAGATGGAATCTTAAGTGATGGTGTAGATGAAACTGGTATAGAATTAAAAAGTGGTTCTATAAAGGACACCTATCAGGCAATGTTGCTCTCTTTGTGGCCCATTTATCAATATTATAATCGCTTTATACAAGCGAATAATGGCTCATCCAAAATGTATATCCTTGACAGTTTCTTAGAAGACTATCATACCCTGAGCAGTATATGGAATTCAAGTACCTTAACTTCTAGTCAACTATGGAATAGTGAGAAAGAGTTTAATGATTGCTTGTCTAAAGCTCAAACTTTCTTCAAGGAAGATCTTTCTAACAATGTTCAACAAGATGCTGAAGATGTAAAAAGAGCGATGGATGTGATTTTAACGACAATGGTTCCAGAAAGGGATGGCGTGCGAAAATGGTCTGATATCCAAGAGAAAGTACTACCAGAAATCCTTAGCAAGAAGGAAAATTATCTTATATCAATTCCAACAGGTGGAGGTAAATCTGTTCTTTTCCAAGGACCTGCCCTTTACAATGCTTCATACACGAACCGTTTGTCTTTGGTTGTCACGCCATTAAAAGCTCTTATGCAAGACCAAGTACGAGAACTTGCAGATAAAGGTTTTTACACCAATGTCGATTTTCTGAATGGAGATCGAACCTATCAAGAAACAAGGAGTATATACAGGAAAATTAATAGCGGTGAATTAGCGTTGCTTTATGTTACTCCAGAAAGATTTCGTTCTCGTGCTTTTCTGAATGCTTTAATGACCAGAATGATGAATGACAAAGGGTTAGAATACATGATATTCGATGAAGCCCATTGTATATCTCAATGGGGCATGGAATTCAGGCCAGAGTATTTGAATGTCATTAATAAGTGCAAGTGCTTTTCAGAGACATTTACAGGTGGCATGTGCATTGCTATGTTCTCTGCCACTGTAACGGACATGATTTATAACCAAATCAATGAGACAGTTCCAGTAAAGAGACTTGGACAGGATAATGATAAGAAAATTTACAATCCGATTCGGAGTCACATCGGCACCTCATTTAGGCTGGTTTCCCATGATATGAATTCTAGAATTGAAGCCATCATTGAATATATTGATGAGAATAATATTGATTTTGGTAAGAGCCGGATGCTCATTTTCTGCAAAACTCGCAGCCAGTGTGAGGAATTGGCAGCTTCTTTACCCTCACTACTTGTGAATAAAGGATTACTTCCGGATAGAGATGCTTCTGAGCGGGTGGGCTATTTCCACGCTGGACTTGATGCCGACGATAGAGACGATGCTTATAGTCGTTTTAAGTCAGACGATGATCCAATTTATATTCTGTGTGCAACGAAGGCGTTTGGTATGGGCATGGATATTCCCAATATTCATTATATCATTCATTTGTCACCACCAAATGTTTTAGAAGATTATTTACAGGAAGTCGGACGTGCAGGCAGGAATAAAGGCATGTATCAGCTTGCTGGGTTTAGTGAAGACAATCCTATTCCCACCGTATGTCTTTATTCTACTGAGGATATAAAACATTCTCGTGAACAATTATTGCAAAGTATGCTCAGTTGGAATAACCTCGAAGAGATAAGAGCTGATATTCTCGATTATATATCAAATATTCAATCAATTGAGAAGACAAAAGAAATACCTGTTGTTGTTCCTAATACATTATGGTCAAGTTCTCCTTTTGATTTTGAGCATACAGATTTCAAACTCGGTGAATATTGGCTCGAACGTATGGACAGAATAAAGATGGGGTATCTTAGTCCTGCTCATATTACCGTTACCATCCAAGAAATAAATGTTCCCAATTCACCCTTGCTCTCCTCAAAAGAGGGTATGTATGCTAAACTCATAGAAAGTTTGTTGAATATTTCAAGAGAGAAAGGTACAAACACTATCCAGATTTCACCACAGAAACTGGCTGGTGATATGTCTATTCATCCAACCAAAGTTCTAGATTTGCTCATAAAATGTGCTAAGTATAGGTTGTTAGTCATTAATCAAGAAGTAAGGTGTCGAGTAGCAAATACTCGTAGAGATGAAGTGGCATACATGCTTACGCACCCTTCATTGGATGTAGCTTTCCATATTATCATAAATGCGACTGAGAAACTGCTTCAAGAAAATGTAGTTAACAAAGAAAAAACGTATTTAGACAAAGAAATACGGGCTTTCATGGATACATCTTCTCTTGACCATGTTCTAAAAAAAGTTGAAAGAGAATTAGAAAATGGTCAAATGGAATCCAGGTATTACATGCCATGGTACAATAAAGAAGACAGAACACGTAACATGGGGTTATCTGTTGCAAAAAATTATAAGAAAGACTTAATGGGTAAGCGTTTTAGGCAGATTTTCTCCACGTTGCTTGACATAATTCCTGATGTTAAGTGTAAGTCTTACATTGACAGGGAAGCAAAGTGTGTGAAACAGTCTATTCTTGTAGAAAAAACAACATGGAAAGACTTCCTCCCACAATTCAAAGAAGACTGTTTACGAACCCTTACATATATATATGAAAGTCAACAGGCTAACAAAACAACTTTAAATTGGGCTGAAGCTGTTAACCATTTGGAATTGGGACAAAAGGGGTTTACCTATTTTGAAAACATTATGCGATACCTTTCAGGTATGGCCTATATTGCTTCAGATAATCTGCTTCCAACAGGAGTTGAGGTTTACACGACAGATATTTCTGAACAGGTAATCCTTGAAGAGACTAAGTCTGATAGTCGGGATTATAATGATAAATTGGCGTTTGATGAAATTTTGCAGATTCGTAATCTTAGATTATGTGTGATGGATGCCCTAACTTCTAAAGTTGGGAATAACAAGGAGGCTTTTCAGGAATTGATAAGTGCGTATTTCAGTAAAACGGATGCCAATGGTTTTATTGAATTATTGGGAAAATACTATGATGAAAACGATGAAATTTGGGGAGCTATACGAGAAACGGCAATCAAGAATGCTGAAGAGAAAATGAAGGATAACCCTGAACAATGGGCAATATATAATGAAAACTCAAATGTAAACATCAATGTAGAGGCAGGTCCAGGTTCGGGAAAAACACATGTCTTGACAATGAGATGTGCAAAACTTATATATCGTCAAGGAGTTAATCCACGGCAGATTCTCGTTTTGGCATATAACCGGGCAGTCGTTATTGAGTTAAAATCCCGTTTAAGTAAGCTTTTTACCTCATTAGGATTGAGCCGATCTGCTAGTCAGCTTCATGTCTACACTTTTCATGGACTTGCAAAAAAAGTTTGTGGAAAAGACCAGTTGGAAGGATTGGAAATGAATGAATGGGAGGAGCAACTTTTAAGATTATTACAAAGTAATCCCGTTGAAGTGACCAAGATTTTAGGAGACATAAAGTATATACTCATCGACGAGTTTCAGGACATAACGCAAACTCGCTTGGAAGCAATGTTTGAATTGAATAAGATATATAATCACCCTGCATTCTTTACCATTGGTGACAGAGACCAAAGTATTTACGGCTTTGAAAAAGAAGAATCTATGGATCCTGAGTATTATTACCGCCAATTACTTGATAAGTTGGATCCAAAGACTATGAGTATGAGAACAAATTACAGGTCATTTCCAAAGATTTTGACAGAAGCCTCAAGATACTTATCTGATACTTCTAGGTTGCCTGTAGCTTGTAAAAAAAATCTGGAGGAAGAGCCTAAAGAAGCCTATACATATATATAATAACCAGAGGAATTGGGCAGAGGATTTCCAACATACAATTTCTTTTTTAAGACAGCATCAAATAATGGATGTGGCAGTATTCTTCCGCACAAATAGCGAGGTATATCATGGATATTCGCTAATAAGAACCTTGGATATTCCCAATGTAAGAATTAGAATACAGGGTGTTTCTGAATGTGAACTTTTTAGGAAACGTGAAATCTATGCCGTTATCCACCTAATAGAGAAAGAAGGTGACAAGCAACTGAAATTAGAGAATGATGAAACCAAAAATTGGGTGAGAAACAAAGTTTCTACATTGATCTCCAAACTTAATAATTGGGATAGTTTCTATTTGGACTTTGCTTATACCCTCGTCTTAGACTATCTTGACTTTGCAGAAAGTGATGATGAAAGGCACACATATAAAGAGATGGCTGAATTTTTAAAATCATCTTTAGCAGAGGATAATCCACAGTTATATAAGTTGTATGATAAATATCAAAGCCAAAGGATTCTTCAAGGACAACAAATGAACGTAGTCCTTACCACTATGCACAAAGTGAAGGGGCTTGAATTTGATGCTGTAATAGTCACACCTTCTATTGCCTCTTTGCCATTTGACCCAACCCAAGAGATTTATGAAGATATCCCTCTTTCCGAACACGAGAAAGAGTGCATAGAAGAAGAGCGTCGATTATTATATGTAGCATTCACTCGCGCCAAGAAGTTCCTTATGGCATATCTCGGTAAACGAGAGAATGCCGTAATGAATATGGTGAAATATGCTGGTGATGACATTTCGCTTGGCATTTGTGAAAGAAATTCGGGATTAGATAACTATAATATTGGTTTTAATGCTGGCAGTTACGGCTTTGGAAGCAACCGCAATATAGTTAATCAAGTGGAAAAGAATGCACCTGTTGTCATTAGAAAAGAGCGTAAAAGAGGGCAAAATGGGGCATTTACGGTCTTTAATATAATATGCAATGGAACTATTGTGGGACAATTATCAAAATCTAGTTCCATAAGACAGACAATGGAAGAAATGGATATATCCCAATTGCAGGGCTTTTTTGTGAGTGATGTTTTTTATTGGACATATAAAGATACACTCGCTGCGGACGAAAGACGAAGAAGAGATTATGATCTTAATCCGTGGAAATATGGATATACCCCTCCAGAACCATTCGCAATAAGATGGTGTGAAGATGCAAGGAAACAGAGGTTTGTGTTTATAGTTAGTATATCTGGATATGGTAATTAACGTAAGTTCGACGAATTAAGGATAAGGCAGGCTGTGTGTCAATCGTTCTTGAAACATTGATACAGGGATTTTGGGGGCAGCAGCAGTATGCAGCGATGATACTCAAGAGGTTGACTATAAAATTATCCAAAATTCTGTGCCATGAATGCTCCACTTGTGCCATACAAGACAATTCTATAACTTTGTTCTCAGTGAGCATAGCGATTATGGTTTTTAATTAATTCAGTGGTACAAAAATACGATAAATAATTTTTTCTAATCACCAAATAATCAACTGCTTATATTGCGTCGGACTCATATTCTATAGGTACGGATATATTGAACAAGGTATCTGTTGCCAGAACTTCCACTGAAAGTACAATAAAGAAAGAAGTAAGAAATAAAAAACAAATGTGGATAGGTATAATTGCTATATATTATTGTTTTTATTACCATTATTCTTCATTTCGTATTAATTGCCATCTGTCAGACAAAATTCATGTCATGACAATGTACCTACAAAAAATTGCGGGTTACCTGAAATTCAGGTAACCCGCACACCAAACAATCCAAAATATATCAATTAAATTATTCCCTGTGCCATCATGGCCTTGGCCACTTTCATGAATCCGGCAATGTTTGCGCCTTTCACATAGTTGATATAGCCATCAGGTTCCGTACCGTATTTCACGCAATTGGCGTGGATGTCGGCCATGATACCTTTCAGTTTGGCATCCACTTCTTCTGCACTCCAGCTCAGGCGGGCCGAGTTCTGCGACATTTCCAAGCCGGAAGTTGCCACGCCACCGGCATTGGCTGCTTTACCCGGAGCATACAGGATTTTCGCATTCTGGAATACTTCAATGGCTTCAGGGGTAGACGGCATGTTTGCACCTTCCGAAACGGCAATTACGCCATTGGCAACCAAAGCCTTCGCATCATCGCCATTCAGTTCGTTCTGTGTAGCCGAAGGCAGCGCAATGTCGGCTTTTTCATTCCATGGACGCGCGCCGGCAACATATTTGCAACCATATTTTTCGGCATATTCGCGGATACGGCCACGATAAACGTTTTTCAATTCCATAACGTAATCGAGTTTTTCGCGCGTAATGCCATCAGGATCATAAATATAACCATCCGAGTCGGACAAAGTTACAGGAATTGCGCCTAATTGCAACAGTTTTTCGCAAGTGTACTGGGCAACGTTTCCTGAACCGGAAACCAGACACTTCTTGCCCTTGATATCGATGCCGCGGGTTGCCAGCATGTTCAGCAAGAAATAAATGTTTCCGTAGCCGGTAGCTTCGGGACGGATCAGCGAACCGCCGAATTCCAAGCCTTTCCCGGTGAACGTTCCGGTAAATTCGTGCGACAATTTTTTGTACATGCCGAACATATAACCCACTTCACGGCCGCCTACGCCGATATCGCCGGCGGGAACATCCGTATCGGGACCGATGTGGCGGAACAATTCCAGCATATATGCCTGGCAGAAACGCATTACCTCAGCATTGGATTTGCCTCTCGGCGAGAAATCCGAACCACCTTTTGCACCACCCATAGGCAATGTAGTCAACGCATTTTTGAAAGTCTGCTCGAAAGCCAAGAATTTCAAAATGGAAGGATTTACGGAAGCATGGAAACGTATGCCGCCTTTGTATGGGCCGATAGCCATATTATGTTGTACGCGATATGCCATATTGGTCTGGACATTGCCTTTGTCATCCACCCAAGAAACGCGGAATGTAAAAATACGATCCGGAATGCAAAGACGCTCAATCAAGTTCTGTTTTTCAAATTCGGGATGTGCATTATATACATCCTCAATCGAATTCAAAACTTCTTCTACTGCCTGAAGATATTCAGGTTCATTCGGGAAACGACGTCTCAGGTCGTTCATTACTTTTTCTACTTTCATTGTCTAAATGTTATTGGAGTTAACAATATTCCTTTGATACCTTAAAAACAACCGGAACCCAACGGAACCGTTCTTCTTTTCGGCGGCAAAGATATAATAAAAAATTCAATTGCAAAACCATTTGTTAGAAAAATCTCTATTTTTCTTGTTTTTGTTCAGATAAAACGCATTTTTTGCGACTTTTTATCACAAGCACCCATTCAAAGGCAAAACAACCGTCCATATGCAGCCCTGCTTCCCGAAACCCATCTCCTGTATATGAAACGAAAAAAGGTGAAAAGACACTACACAGGAAGTGAATCGCATGTTTTTTAGCCGTCCCTTTTACGCTACCAATAAATTTAGTAATTTTGCAAACCGTTGCATCATAGTCGTTGCAATATATCGTATGAAAATAATAATTGTAGGAACAGCATATCCATACCGCGGCGGCCTGTCTGCCTTTAACGAACGATTGGCACGCCAGCTTGTATCAGAAGGGCATGATGTGGAAACATATACGTTTACACTTCAATACCCCGATTTCCTCTTCCCTGGGAAAACGCAATATTCCGACAGTCCAGCTCCCGACGGGCTACGGATTGTGCGCAAGGTAAATTCGGTAAATCCGTTCAACTGGCTGCGTGTAGGAAACGAAATCCGCAAGAAACGCCCTGATTTGGTGATTATCAAATTCTGGTTGCCGTTCATGGCCCCATGTCTGGGAACCATTGCACGCCTTGCACGCAAGAATGGACACACACGCGTCGTTTCCATTCTGGACAACGTCATCCCGCACGAAAAAAGAATTGCCGACAAACTGTTCGCGCACTATTTCATCGGTTCTGCTGATGGTTTTGTCGCCATGTCCGACTCTGTCATGCACGATGTTGAACTGTTCGATCGCAAAAAGCTGAAAGCATTCTGCCCGCACCCGCTCTATGATCATTTCGGAGAAAAAACAGACCGGCAGAAAGCGGCAACACACCTCGGACTGGATACCGGCACACACTACATGCTGTTTTTCGGGTTTATCCGCGATTACAAAGGACTTGACCTGCTGATGCATGCATTGGCCGACAAACGATTTGACAAAATGAACGTGCGACTAATTGTAGCCGGCGAGTTCTACAACAATTCCGAGAAATACCACACACTGGAAAAAGAGCTCGGATTGGCAGACAAGATTATCTGGCACAGCGATTTCATTGCCGACGATGAAGTCAAATATTATTTCAATGCGGCCGACATAATCGTGCAGCCCTACAAATCGGCCACGCAAAGCGGCGTGACACAGATTGCCTACCATTTCGAGAAACCCATGCTGGTAACGAATGTGGGCGGTCTGGCGGAAATCGTGCCGGATGGCAAGGTCGGTTATGTGACACCGGTTGATGCACAAAGCATCGCGGATGCATTGTGCGACTTTTTCCAGAACAATAAACAAGACACGTTCCATGCGCATATTGTGGAAGAAAAACAGAAATATGCGTGGAACAGAATGACACAAACCATCACGGACGTTTTGCACGCAGTCAAATAAACAAGCCTATGTATATCAGAAGCAAAGCACCTTTACGGTTGGGTCTGGCCGGCGGCGGCACTGATGTTTCGCCCTATTCCGACCTGTACGGAGGCGCCATACTGAACGCCACCATCAGCCTCTATGCCTACACAACGATAGAACCCACGGAAGACGGCAACATCACCTTCGAAATGCCGGACAGCGGAGTACGCGAAGTATTCCCTGCAGCCGAAGAACTGATACCGGAAGGACCGTTCATCCTGCACAAGGGCGTTTACAACCGTATTGTACGCGACTTCGTGCACAAACCGCTTTCATTCCGGATTGCAACGCATGTGGATGCACCCGCTGGCTCCGGACTGGGCACATCATCCACATTGGTCGTTTCATTGCTGGGTGCATTCGTGGAATGGCTCAAACTCCCTCTGGGCGAATACGACATTGCACAACTGGCCTACCGGATAGAACGCATTGACCTGAACATGGCCGGCGGCAAGCAAGACCAGTATGCAGCCACCTTCGGCGGATTCAACTTCATGGAATTCTATGCAGAAAACAAAGTTATCGTCAATCCGTTACGCATCCGGCGACACTTGCAGGATGAACTGGCACACAACCTGTTGCTTTTCTACACGCAGACAAGCCGCCAATCGGCAAAAATCATAGAATCGCAGGCACGCAATGTAACGGAAAAAAAATCCGATTCCATAGAAGCCATGCACAAACTCAAGGAGCAGGCCATTTGGATGAAAGAAGCCATCCTGAAAGGCGAACTGGGCAAAATGGGTGAGATTCTGAATTTCGGCTGGGAACACAAGAAACGCATGACGCAAGGCATTACCAATGCGCTGCTGGATGACATCTACGAAACGGCACTTTCCGCCGGAGCCACCGGCGGAAAGGTGTCTGGAGCCGGCGGCGGCGGATTCATGTCGTTCTACTGCCCTGGAATCAGCCGTTATCAGGTAGAAAGCGCCCTGATGAAATTCGGCGGACAAGTGAAACGCTATGAATTCACCCAGGAAGGACTGCAAACCTGGCGTTCGACAAACTGACATAAGACGTGAAATCATGATACAGACAAAAATACAATCATCCATTGCGGTCAAGCAAGCCATTCTGACCGATAAAGACCTGCTCCGGCGTACGGAAGCCGTGGCCGCCTGCATGGTCCGGGCACTCCGGACCGGACACCGCGTGCTGTTCTGCGGAAACGGAGGCAGCGCCGCCGATGCGCAACATTTGGCTGCCGAACTGTCCGGGCGTTTCTATTTTGACCGCGCACCGCTGAACGCGGAAGCACTGCACTGCAACACATCCTATCTGACAGCCGTAGCCAACGACTACGGTTATGATCATATCTATTCACGCATGATTAACGGCGCATGCACACGCGGCGATGTGCTGGTAGGACTGTCCACCTCCGGAAACTCGGCAAACATACTCAACGCCTTTGAGACTGCACGCAATATCGGTGTCATTACCGTAGCGTTTACCGGCAGCACCGGCGGCAAGTTGAAAACACTGGCCGACTACCTGATAAATGTACCGTCGGACGACACGCCCCGCATCCAGGAAGCCCACATCATGCTCGGGCACATTATCTGCGAAATGGTGGAAGAAACCATTTTCGGCAAATCCGGTAACGACCAAAACCCGTAGCAACATGAAAGAAGCAATTGTACTGGCAGGAGGATTCGGTACACGCCTGCAACAAGCAGTCAGCGACGTGCCCAAACCCATGGCGCCCATCAACGGGAGGCCTTTTCTGGCATACCTGCTGGACAAATTGCAGGCGGAAGGTATCGGTCACGTCATCCTGTGTACCGGTTACAAGCACGAACAGATAGCCGGTTTTTTCGGCAACCGGTACGGGAAGATACGCCTGTCCTATTCGCAGGAGACGACGCCCCTTTTTACGGGAGGCGCCATCCGGAAAGCCCTGCCGCTGGCCGGAAGCGAACAGGTTGTCGTGCTGAACGGCGACACATTCTTCGACATTCCGCTGGAGGCGTTCATGCAGTTCCACAACAGCCGCAAAAGCCCGCTTTCCGTTGCACTGCGCCCCGTGGATGACACAAGCCGCTACGGTGCCGTGATGCTGGACAACACGCAACACATAACCGGTTTCCGCGAGAAAGGAAACCAGAGCGGAGCCGGACTGATAAACGGCGGAATCTATTGCCTGGACAGGGAATGGCTCCTGCAAAAACAACTGCCCGAGAAATTCTCCTTCGAGCGAGAAATCCTCGAAAAAAAACATTCGGAGCCCTTTTCCGGCATGGTGTGCGAAAACTATTTCATCGACATCGGCATACCCGACGACTATGCACGCGCACAAACCGAGCTACCGCTCAAAACAGCAAAGACACTTTTTCTGGACCGCGACGGTGTCATTAACCGGCGTATTGCAGGTGACTACGTCAAGACACCCGCCGAGTTCGAATTCCTACCCCACGTATTGGAAGCCATGCCGAAGCTGGCCAGACGCTTCGGGCATATCTTTGTGGCGACCAACCAACAAGGCATATCCAAAGGACGGTTCACGGAACAGGACCTGAGCCAAGTGCACGAATACATGTGCCGGAACATTGAAAATGCAGGAGGACGGATAGACAAGATATATTACTGCCCGGAAGGCGAAGGCAGCCCCAACAGAAAGCCGGCCACAGGAATGGCCATACAGGCACAAGCCGATTATCCCGACCTTGTTCTCGGAAACGCGCTCATGGTCGGCGATGCCATCAGCGACCTGCAGTTTGGCCGGAACGCAGGCATGACGCCGGTATTCCTGACCAACGGCACGGACTGTCCCGAAGCGGAAACATATACACAGCTCATATTTCATGACCTGAACGATTTTACAGAAAAACTGACAAAGAAATAACCCCCAAAGACTCGATATGGCAAAACAGGAAGTAACCCCCATGATGCGGCAGTTCTACGAAATCAAGGAACGCTATCCCGATGCGATTCTGCTGTTCCGATGCGGCGATTTTTATGAAACCTACTGTGCCGATGCCATCCGCGCATCGGAGATATTGGGCATCACGCTGACACGGCGTTCCAACGGCGGCGCCGCCAACACGGAAATGGCCGGTTTCCCCTACCATGCCCTGGACACCTACCTGCCCAAATTGGTGCGTGCCGGCCTGCGCGTGGCCATTTGCGACCAGCTGGAAGACCCCAAGTTGGCCAAGAAGCTGGTGAAACGCGGCGTAACGGAACTGGTCACCCCGGGCGTTTCCTACTCGGACACGGTGCTGAACAACCGCGAAAACAATTTCGTGGCCTGCGTCCATTTCGGCAAGACGCTGACGGGCATCGCATTCCTGGACATATCCACAGGCGAGTTCCTGCTGTCGGAAGGCACGCGGGAATATGCCGACAAGCTGCTGAGCAACTTCGCGCCCAAAGAGGTCCTGTTCGAGCGCGGCAAACGCAAGCTGTTTGAGGAGAGCTTCGGCAACAAATACTTCACCTACGAGCTGGAAGACTGGATGATGACGCCGGAAAGCACCCACGAACGGCTGCTCAAACAATTCGGCACGCTGACGCTGAAAGGTTTCGGCGTCGAGCAACTTAGCAACGGCATTGTGGCGGCAGGCGCCATATTGCACTACCTGGACATTACGCAGCACCTGCAAACCAGCCACATATCGCACCTGTCGCGCATAGAGGAAGACAAATATGTATGGCTCGACCGCTTCACGGTGCGCAACCTGGAGCTGTACGGCACAGCCAACGACGGCGCCAAAACCCTGGTCGATGTCATTGACAAGACCGTCAGCCCCATGGGGGCACGCATGTTGCGCCGCTGGATTGCCTTCCCGTTGAAGAACGTCCGGCAAATAACCGACCGGCAGGAAGCCGTGGAATACTTCTACCGCCATCCCGCCGAAAGCGACGAACTGGCACGCCAGCTCACGCTGATAGGCGACCTGGAACGCATCATATCCAAGGTGGCCGTAAACCGCATCACGCCGCGCGAAATGGTGCAGCTACGATATGCGCTCACAGCCATAGAACCCATAAAGGAGCTATGCACCCGCTCGGGTTGCGAACCGCTATGCAAGATTGCCGGACAACTGAACCCATGCACCATCATACGCGACAAGATAGGACGCGAAATCTGCGACAATCCGCCTTCACTGATAGCCAAGACAGGCATCATAAACAACGGTGTGGACGAAGAACTGGACAAACTCCGCAACATGTCGGCCTCCGGCAAGGACTACCTGATGCAAATACAGGCCCGCGAAAGCCAGGCCACAGGCATACCGAGCCTGAAAATAAGCTTCAACAACGTGTTCGGCTACTACATAGAAGTGCGCAACACCTACAAGGACCGCGTGCCCGAAAACTGGATACGCAAACAGACCCTGGTAAGCGCCGAGCGCTACATAACGCCGGAGCTGAAGGAATATGAAATACAGATACTCGGCGCGGAAGAACGCATTGCAAGCATCGAGTTCCGCATTTTCAACGACCTGGTCACCGCCGTAGGCGAATACGTGAACGCCATACAGGCCAATGCCAGCGCCATTGCGCAGATGGACTGCCTATTGTCGTTCGCCCGCGTGTCCGTAGCCAACAAATACAACAGGCCCGTCATTAACGACGAGCTGCTCATCGACATCAAGGACGGGCGGCATCCCGTCATCGAGCGGCAGCTCCCCGACAACGAGCCATACATAGCCAACAACGTCCTGCTCGACAACGACGGGCAGCAAATCATCATCATCACCGGCCCGAACATGGCCGGCAAGTCGGCGCTGCTGCGCCAAACCGCCCTCATCGTGCTCATGGCACAAATAGGCTGTTTCGTGCCCGCACAAAGCGCCACCATAGGCGTGGTGGACAAGATATTCACCCGCGTCGGCGCAAGCGACAACATATCGGCAGGGGAATCCACCTTCATGGTGGAAATGAACGAAGCCGCCAGCATACTGAACAACCTGTCGGAGCGAAGCCTCGTGCTCTTCGACGAGCTCGGGCGGGGCACCAGCACCTACGACGGCATCTCCATTGCATGGGCCATTGTGGAATACATACACGAAAGCAAATACCGCGCGAAAACCCTTTTCGCCACACACTACCACGAACTGAACGCCATGGAAAAGACCTTTGAGCGCATACGCAACTACAACGTGTCGGTCAAGGAAGTGGACAAGCAAGTCATTTTCCTGCGCAAGCTCGTGCGCGGCGGCAGCGAACACAGCTTCGGCATACACGTGGCCAAAATGGCGGGAATGCCACTGAGCATTGTACGCCGCGCCGAAGAGATACTGAAACAGCTCGAAAAGGACAACAAACAGCAAGCCGTAAGCAAGCCCGTGGACACCATAGCAAGCAGCCGCACAGGTATGCAGCTCAGCATATTCCAGCTCAACGACCCCGTGCTGGAACAAATCCGCGACGAAATAAACGGACTGAACATTGACAACCTCACGCCCATCGAAGCACTGAACAAACTGAACGACATCAAACGTATCCTGCTCGGGAAATAGCGGCGATGGCAATGGCGCGGCAATGGCCGCAAGAGGCTTACGCGCTCGCTGCGCTTAGTGGATTCCGGCTCGGAGGCCGGAATGACATGGTGAGAGTGCGGGCGGCCGTGCAGAGAGAGCACGAGGGTACAGCGCAATGCCCCGCACAAGCCGCCCAGGATTCCGGGTCAAGCCCGGAATGACGAGAGGGAATGCTTGCACGAAATGACGAACCGCAGCCCGATTGGCGCGCAAGCGAATGACACCGTAGGGGTGTGGGCGACAGGCAAAAAAGCACAAACGGCGCGTTTGCGCCGTCACCCCGTGCTCCGACACGGGGCCCTGGGAGGC
>CASDOZ010000015.1 GCA_949282265.1 uncultured Bacteroidales bacterium
CCTCAAGGCTCTTATAGCTGGAGAAAAGGCTATTAGCTCGACTGAAGTGATGCATCGCTATCAAATCTCTTCAACGACCTCAATATCCCGCTCAAAGGCCACACTTGTCAAGAATGACATATTAGATAACAATGCTGGCAAATTCTCGTTTCAGGACCCGATTTATGCCTATTGGTTGAAGACTGAATATTTTGAAAAATGACGGGAATGCCGACTTTTGTTTCAAGGTTATTTCACAAATTATTTACCGTGATTTTGATATTCAAGAAATTACACTTACTTTTATCTTTTCAGAAAGGAAAGTCGTACTATTTTATAGTTGTATTTAGTAGAAATATATGGAAACACGCATAAACTACGATATGGAACAAAATAACACAAAACCCCGTTACACTCCTGAAAAAAGTTGTATAATTTCATTATTGCATTTAACAGCAGAAACACATAGAAACATTCAATGAAAAGATTTATTCTGTTTTTCTTCCTATCTATAGTTGGCATAACAGGTTTTGCCCAATATCAATTAAGCGGAATTGTTACTGATTCTATCGGTTCTCCTATTGATGCTGCCGTTGTTGTATTAATGGATTCGGAAAGTGGAACTGCAATTCAACAAGGCATAACTTCTACCGAAGGCAAATATTGTATGAATACCTCTGGTGATATACAAATCTATATATGTTGTTTAGGGTATAAACAATTTGTGAGTGAACCTTTTAGATTAGACAAAGATACAATTATACCAGCCATCCAACTATCTTCCGATAATTTCCTTTTAGATGATATTGTGGTTGTCGGTGAAAAACAATCTCCCCACATAAAAATTGAAAAAGGGAAAATGATTTTTATTCCCAAAAACAGTAGTATTATAGCAGGAAGTACGGCACTTGAAGTTTTGAAAAAGACGCCTGGAGTTTTTGTTGATGGCGAAAATAATATAAGCATTGGTGGTAAAAATAGCGTATTGGTTGTAATTAACGGGAAACAAACTTATATGCAGAAAGATGAGCTAGTTTCACTTTTAAAAACAACTCCGTCGTCTTCAATATCATCTGTTGAAGTTATACATAACCCTTCAGCACAATATGATGCGGAAGGATCAGGGGGGATTATTAATATTAATATGGATAAAAGAAAAACTGATGGCTTTTTTTTCTCTCTGAATAATGGAGTCTCATATTGGGATAATTTACGTGAGAATACAGAACTATCTTTCAGTTATGCAAAAAATAAGTTCAGCTTGTCAGGTAACTATAATCACGCTTTTGGTCATTATAATTTATATTATGTAAAATAGAAAATCTGGAATTGTAACATACCTCTACTCATTGGAATTTATGAAATCACGGTGGCTACTATTTTACGCCTGCCGCCATGATTGCGGAATTCGCACAAATAAATTCCTTGCCAGATGCCCAAGTTCAGTTGTCTGTTTCTAATCGGAATATTCAGCGATGTGCCGACCAATGTGGATTTTGCATGTGCCGGCATATCATCATCACCTTCGTATGAATGTTCGTAATAAGGCTCGCGTTCTTTCACCAAATGGTCGAAAACCGCGTTCATATCAGTCTGCACACTTGGATCCGCATTCTCATTGATGCTCAAAGCCGCGCTTGTATGTTTTATGAACAAATTCAAGAGGCCAGTTTCCGGCAAATCCGGTAAATGGCTGATAATCTCTTGTGTAACAAGATGAAATCCGCGCCTATATGGCCGCAATTCAAATTCTGTTTGTCGTATCATGCCGCAAAAATAGAAAATATATGCCCATTTGCACAAATAAAATCATTTATTGCCTGATTTTCAGCACTATTCTCCCCCACTCCGTATTTTTATATATCTTAACTAATTGTGTGTCAGAGCTATTGTTCAATTGTCTGAGCAGAACAAAAAACTTCATCCAACGCAAAATACTTAGAAATAGTGATTGCCCAAGCAACGATTAATGTGTACTTTTGCAACACTAAAAAACAGTATTTTCGTACCCATGAAATTGTCTGAACTGAAAACCGGCGAAAAAGCCTTGATAGTCAAACTGTCCGGATATGGCGGATTCCGTAAACGTATAGTGGAAATGGGCTTTGTGAAGGGCAAAATCGTGGAAGCCGTAAATGTGGCTCCACTGCGTGATCCTATTGAATATTACGTTATGGGCTATCGCGTATCATTGCGCCGCAGCGAGGCGGATAATATCGAGGTAATTTCCATGCAGGAAGCTGAGACCATAGCCAAGCAACAACGCCTGCAAAACGATTATCATGGAACAATAACCGAAGATGACATCCGCCAAGTGGCGTTAGACCGACGTAAAGCCATTAAAATAGCCTTTGTAGGAAACCCGAATTGCGGTAAGACAAGTTTGTTCAATGCCGTGACCGGCGAACACGAACGTGTCGGCAATTACAGTGGCGTAACCGTCGATGCCGTACGAGGCAAATTCGATTACAAAGGTTATCATTTGCAAGTGGTTGATTTGCCGGGCACATATTCATTGTCGGCATATAGCCCGGAAGAAGCATACGTCCGGAAACATATCATAGAAGAACAACCGGATGTCGTTGTCAATGTGGTAGATGCATCTAATTTGGAGCGGAATCTCTTTTTGACTACGCAGTTGCTGGACATGAATGTGCGCATGGTGATTGCATTGAATATGTATGACGAATTGCAGGAACGTGGCGACAAGTTGGACTACCACATGCTGGCACGTTTGCTGGGTGTTCCAATCCAGCCGACTGTAACACCTAAACATCAGGGAATTAACGAGCTGTTCGACATGGTATTGCGCATATATGAAGGCAGCGACATATTGGACAAGGAAGGGCGGCTGATTTCTACGGTTGAAAATGATGAGCTTCTGGACAAACTGCATCACGATATCAATTTGTCACACAAACACAACGATGATGAAAGTAATTCCGATAACGGACAGACAAATGAATTATATACCATTGTCCGTCATATCCACATCAATTATGGGCCAGAATTGGAAAGTGCCATTAAGGAAATAAAGGCGGCTATCGAGAAAAATGCACAGGCCCGCATAGAATATACGCCGCGCTACCAAGCCTTGAAGTTCCTGGAGAAAGACCGCGAAATGGAGCCGCTGTTCAAGAGCTATGACAATTATAATGAACTATGCGACATACGCGAAAAATCGACCGCACGTATCGAAAAGGAATTGCATGACACGCCGGAAAATGCCATTATGGAGGCCAAATACGGCTTCATTTCCGGTGCGTTGAAGGAAACATTGCAGCAGGCCAAACCGAAAAAAGGAAAAACACGGACAGACAAAATAGACAATGTCGTTACCAGCCGCATTTGGGGCTATCCGATTTTTCTTCTGGCCTTGTTGCTTATGTTCGAAGCTACTTTTATGCTCGGGCAATATCCTATGGACTGGATAGAAAGCCTTGTTGGTTGGATAGGAGTGCAACTCGGGAACATATTGCCGGAAGGAATGTTAAAAGACTTGCTGGTTGATGGCATTATCGGCGGTGTCGGCGGCGTACTTGTCTTTCTGCCTAACATTCTGATACTGTATTTCTGTATCGCCCTGCTTGAAGCTACCGGCTACATGGCTCGCGCAGCTTTTATCATGGATAAATTGATGCATAAAATCGGACTGCACGGGCGTTCGTTCATTCCGCTGATTATGGGATTCGGCTGTAACGTTCCCGCCATCATGGCTACGCGTACCATCGAAAACAGGAATAACCGCATGGTAACTATCCTGATTTCACCTCTGATTTCGTGCAGCGCACGTTTGCCCATTTACCTGTTATTGGCCGGTACATTTTTCCCGAACCATGCAGGATTTGTATTGTTTGCCATTTACATGACCGGCATATTGCTTGCTGCCTTGATGGCTGTGATTTTCAAACGTTTCCTGTTTTTTAAGGAGGAGACCCCGTTTGTGATGGAGCTACCACCCTATCGTGCCCCTGGCATTCTGTCCTTGTTACGCTACACATGGGATAAAGGTGCGCAATATCTGAAAAAAATAGGGACAACCATTTTGCTCGGTTCTATTATCATTTGGGCATTAAGTTATTTCCCACGCTATGAAAACCCAGACCCAACGAAACCGCTGACAGCGGAAATGGTTGCTGAACAGCAGGCAAATTCATATTTGGGACGCATCGGAAAAGCTATTTCCCCCATAATGGAACCGTTGGGCTTCGAGTGGAAAACGAGCGTGGCTGTTTTATCTGGAATTGCAGCCAAGGAAGTGGTGGTCAGTACATTGGGAGTCCTGTTCAACGAAGGGGATGATTCCGAAAGCGGACTTGGACAGCGATTGGCTACTGAAATCCGGGCGGATGGGACACCGCTTTTTTCTCCTGCGGTTGCATTGAGCCTCATGCTGTTTGTGTTGATATATATCCCGTGTATCGGGACAATAGCGACGATAAAGCATGAAACAGGTAGTTGGTGGTGGGCCGTTTTTGTCAGTATCTATACGATTTTGCTTGCATGGATAGTCTCATTTATCGTGTATCAGAGCATTGTGCATAATATATGGCAAAGTGCCGTTGTCGGGCTGATTATATTTATTGCCTTGTGGGCGATACTGGCACGCTTGCGTAAAGCCTTACAGGCTAAAAGCCGTTGCCAAGGTTGTGCCGGTTGCCATGCCGGGACTACCAATCGAGATGCCCAACTCAAAGACAATTGTAATGACAAGAAATGAATCCAAAGATAATAATCAAGACAAGTCCAGGGCTTTTGCTATCCGGACTTTTTTATCCCTATGGATATTATAAAAATAAAAGAGGTGTGCCGGAATAATCCGACGCACCTCTTCAAAACTGATTGTTTCAAAAATATTTATCTTAATCTATCCAACGAGCGTACCAAAGCCTCATCTCTCAAAATTCCTCTGATAGCCAATGCACTGAGAATGATACTGATCAAAGGAAATGAACTTGGAATACATAAAAACGATTCATCCGCGTGCAATTTCTGCTTTCCTATCCAGATATAAAAAAACAGCAAAGCATAGTAGCCTACCATCAGCAGGATATTAAATACATTGAACCGTGCCTGCAATACGCGTTTCCGATACAAAAAAATAGATATAAGCGCTATCACCGGAATGACTGCTGTCAATATTGACAGCCCCCATACAGGCATGACAGATGGATTATTCTCCACTGTCTGCATGTTGTCTTGCAAAAAGACTCCCATAAAAGTCAGGTCATAGACTTCCAATGTAGTTTTGTTGTAAAATCCTCCTATGGGCGTAAAAAACATTACAGCCGATAAAATGACTACTAAAAACAGATAAAGTGTTTGAACTCGTTGAATCATATTCGATATTTTCTGGAAAGATTATTGTTTGGCTTTTTTCCACTGTTTATCCCGTACCTGGTAAATACGTTCAATAATATCCACCACTTTCAAGCCTTCTAACAGATTTGTCGTAATAGAGCCTTTGTCTGTCAACTTCTCAACCACGTTTTGTATGACATAATGGTGGTTCTGGGCCGAACCTTTATACAAGCCGTAATCATTAGGCGGATTGGACGGCGCAAGCGTAGGCATCTCATAGTCTTTGACATGGCAATACGCCACTTCGTTCATGTATTGTCCAGCTACTTTGATAGTACCGCGTTCGCCTATCACGGTCAGTGAACTTTCCAAATTGGTGTCCCATACGGACGTGGAATAATTCAGGCAACCCATGCCGCCGTTTATGAAGTCAAATGTTACGACACCGCTGTCTTCAAAATCAGTTAGGTTCTGATGGTTGAAATCGGCAAAATTGCCGCAAATGTTGGTAATGTCCCCGAAGAGCCAATACATGATGTCAATAAAATGTGAGAACTGCGTGAACAGCGTTCCGCCATCCAATTTCGCATCTCCGTGCCAGTTTCCTTTCTTGTAATAGCGGTCATCGCGGTTCCAGTAACAATCAAGTTTAACCATATATATGTCCCCGAGAATCCGGTTGGTCATTACTTCTTTCAGCCATACGGAAGGTGGTGAATAGCGGTTTTGCATTACGCAGAACACATGGCGCGAAACTTCCAATGATTTGAAAAGGATGCGTTCAGCATCAGCTTTGGTCAGAGCAGCGGGTTTTTCCAGCACGACATGTTTCTTGGCTTCCAAGGCTTTGATGGCATAGTCAGCATGAAATCCGTTTGGCGTACAGATATTTACAACATCAATATCCAAACCTGCATTTAACAACTCATCGATGCTGGAAAAATAAGGAACTTCTATATTTTCACAGCCGGTCTGTTCCTTGGGAAGGACATCGCACACGGCGACTAATTCTGAATCAGGATTCCTCCTTATCATTTCAGCGTGGCGTTTCCCGATATGTCCCTGCCCTATTACAGCAAATTTAATCATATCATTTATATTTTGGTTACATTTCCGTTAGTTAATTTATATCTTGTTTTCGTGGCTGGACATACAGCTATCCCATCTGCATCAAAATACAGCTTTTCGCCATATTCACTTACCCAGCCGATTTGATGCGCCGGATTACCAGCCATTAAAGCATAAGGTTTTACATCCTTAGTTACTACGGAACCAGCTCCGATCAATGCGTAACAGCCGATTTCATGGCCACAGACAATGGTCGAATTGGCTCCGATACTGGCACCCTTACGTATTATAGTCTGTTTGTATTCATGCTTGCGTGAAACATGGCTCCGAGGATTCAACACATTTGTAAATACCATGGAAGGCCCTAAAAACACATCATCCTCGCAAATGACGCCTGTATATACAGACACATTATTCTGGATTTTTACGTTACGACCAAGCACTACATCCGGCGAAATAACAACATTTTGTCCGATATTGCAGTCTTCGCCGATTGTACAACCGCCCATTATATGCGAAAAATGCCATATTTTCGTTCCTGCGCCAATCTGGCAACCATCATCCACGTATGAAGATTCATGTTTGTAATAGTCCATAACGTAATTTTTAAAATATCTGGCAAAGATACGAATTTTAGTTGGTTCAACATATTAAAACATATTATAACCGGCTTTTTTATACTAAAAACATTGTCTTTATGGCATTTACATACCGGTATAATTGTGTGGCGTTATGGCGTGAAGCTCTTTTTTTACTGCCTCAGATACGTCCAATTTGTCAATGAAATCAGATATGGATTGTTCTGTAATAGCTTGGTTTGTACGTGTCAAGGCCTTCAAGGCTTCATAAGGCGAAGGATAAGATTCCCTGCGCAATATGGTTTGGATTCCTTCGGCAACAACAGCCCAGCAATTGTCCAAATCCTTGTATAATGCTTCTTCGTTGAGTAGAAGTTTTCCGATACCTTTGTGCAGGCTCTGTGTTGCAATCATCGTGTGGGCGAAAGGTACACCGACGTTCCGCAATACGGTACTGTCGGTCAAATCGCGTTGCAGGCGCGAATTGGGCAGCTTGGCTGCTAAATGTTCCAACATGGCATTGGCCACGCCCAAGTTGCCTTCCGCATTCTCAAAATCAATTGGATTGACTTTGTGCGGCATGGCCGACGAACCCACTTCACCAGCCTTGATTTTTTGTTTGAAGTATTCCATGGAAACATACAGCCAAATGTCCCTGCTGAAATCGAGCAACACGGTATTGATGCGTTTCATGGCATCGAATTGCGCCGCCAAATAATCATAATTGGAAATCTGCGTGGTCCACGGTTCGCGTTGCAAGCCGAGCTTGTCGGCTACGAAAGCGTTGCCGAATGAAATCCAGTCAATTTCAGGATAAGCCACATGGTGCGCGTTGAAATTGCCGGTTGCCCCGCCGAATTTGGCTGTACAAGGTACAGCCAGCAATGTGGACAATTGTTCCTTCAATCTGTTTACGAACACCATGATTTCCTTGCCCAAACGTGTCGGTGATGCGGGTTGCCCGTGCGTTTTTGCCAACATCGGAATATCTTTCCAAGCATCCGCCTTTTGTTGCAGTTCCGCTATGAGCGACAACATTTCGGGCAAATATACATCCTGTATGGCTTCCTTGATTGACAACGGGACAGCCGTGTTGTTAATGTCTTGCGATGTCAGTCCGAAATGGATAAATTCCTTGAAAGCCTGTAAATCCAATGTATCAAATTTTTCTTTCAGGAAATATTCGACAGCTTTCACATCATGGTTGGTTATCTGCTCTATATCCTTGATACGTTGGGCATCGGCTTCCGTAAAGTCTTGATAGATGGTACGTAATGCAGGATATATTTCCGGTTTTACGACGGCAAGTTGTGGCAACGGCAATTCGCACAAAGCGATAAAATACTCAATTTCCACACGCACGCGGTAACGGATAAGCGCATATTCCGAAAAATAAGCCGCATATTTCTGGGTTTTAGACTGGTAACGCCCGTCTATCGGCGAAATGGCTGTCAACATATTTTACAAAAGTTAGAAGAATGCTTTGATAATATCGTTCAGATTGGCGTATATGACCAATGCGAAAAGCAGTGCAAAACCTATGGTTGTCGTACGTTCCATAAATTTGTCGCTTGGCTTTTTGCCGGTAATCATTTCGTAAATCAGAAATACGACGTGTCCGCCATCCAATGCCGGAATGGGCAATATGTTCATAAACGCGAGGATAATGGACAGGAACGCTGTCATTGTCCAGAAAATTTGCCAATCCCAGATTTGCGGGAACAATTTGCCGATGGTTCCGAAACCGCCCAATTGCTTGCTTCCTTCTTTGGTGAAAACGAGTTTGAATTGTTTTACGTAACTTGCCAATGTTTCCCAACCCATGGAAATTCCGGCAGGAATCGCTTCAAAAAATCCGTATTCCTGCTTTTGAGTTTGCAAATAAAGCCACGGTGAATTGCAATAAACACCCATTTTTCCATCAGCTCCGATAAAGAGCCGCGCCTGCATAGCTTCACCGGCACGATAGAAATCAACTGTAACGCTATCGTTAGCATGCTTGAGCATCTCTGCTTGCGCATCTTGGAATGCCGGTGTGGCAACTCCGTTAATGGCTGTAATGCTATCACCGGCCATCATCAAGGCTTTGGCCGCCGGCATATCGGCAACAACTTCCTGAATGACATAAGGGAAGCGATATTCAAACAAGTCGGTTTCATTGCTGGCCAGAACGATTTGGTCAAAATCGTCCGGTAAAAGCACATTAAGCGTATCCGTGCCACGCAGGACAGTGACATCCCTGCCACCATCGACCAATATGGCTTCCAGCACATCGGATTTGGTCTCCATGGAAACACCATCAACCTGCAAGATGCGGTCGCCGTTTTCAAAACCATATTGGAGCATTACTTCTGAATAATTCAGGCCGTAAACAGCATTTTGTAACGGCAAATATTCCTTTCCCCAAGTGTATAGGACACATCCATAAATGAGCAAGGCCGCTATGAAATTGACCAATACGCCGCCAATAATAATCGGCAAGCGTTTCCACGTCGGTTGGGCGCGGTATTCCCATGGTTTGGGTTCGCTTTGCAAAGCATCGGCGCCGGTTGTCTCGTCCACCATGCCGGCAATGCGGCAATAGCCGCCGAGCGGCAGCCAGCCTATTCCCCACTCTGTCTTTTCGGGATATTTGCGCCAGTCGTCATCCGGCAGCGCGGCAATTTCTTCCTCGGTCATCGGAATATAAACCTGCCGTCCTTTTTCATCCAGCACAGCTTCACCAGCTGCATTGAGTTGCGGTTTGATGGGATCCGGGACATTGCGGGCGAACCAGCGCACCTGCCATTTGCCGTTTATTTTTTTCATGCGGACAATGGAACGGGTCGGATTGAAGAACATGTAGAATTTTTCCACACGCACCTTGAACAGGCGCGCAAACAGGAAATGCCCCAATTCATGAATGACGATTAAGAACGAAAAGCTGACAATAAGTTGTAATGCTCTTACAAGAAATGTTTCCATAATTTTGAATGTCAAGTTTTTAAATAATCATTATGAAGCTATTTTTCAAAACAGCGAAGAAGCTATTCCGCGGGCTTCACAATCAGTTTGTACATAATCCTCGTATGTAGGATTTTGTATAAAAGCGGCTTTCGCCATTACGGTTTCGATAATATCGCTCATTTGCAGGAAACCGATTCTGCCTTGTAAAAAACCGGCCACGACCACTTCATTGGCCGCATTTATGATGCATGGCATGTTCCCGCCTTGCTTAATAGCCTGGTATGCAAATGCCAGATTACGGAATTTCTGCAAATCCGGTTTTTCAAAAGTCAGTTGCCCGCATTGCGTATAATCCCAACGCGGCAAATTCGTTACCATGCGGTCTGGATATGTCAAAGCATACAATATAGGCATACGCATATCGGGCATTCCGAGCTGCGCTTTTATGCAACCGTCGGCAAACTGCACCATGCTGTGCACGATACTTTGCGGATGTACCACGACTTCGATGCGTTCCGGTTCGATGCCGAACAGCCATTTGGCCTCAATGACTTCGAACCCTTTGTTCATCATGCTTGCCGAGTCGATGGTGATTTTTGCACCCATATCCCAGTTCGGATGTTTCAGTGCCTGGGCGGCATTGACATGCTCCAACTCATCAATAGACTTGTTCCTGAACGGTCCTCCCGAGGCTGTTAATAACAATTTTTCTATCGGGTTGTCGCCTTCTCCAGACAAGCATTGGAAAATGGCAGAATGCTCAGAATCAACGGGTGATATTTGCGAATGGTATTCTTTTGATAATTTGCATATCAATTCGCCGGCCACCACCAATGTTTCTTTGTTTGCCAGGGCAATTTGCTTGCCTGCCTTGATGGCTTCTATTGTAGGTTTCAAACCGGCATAACCGACCATGGATGCCAGCACTACATCTATCGGCCCCATAGAGACCATTTGGGCAATTGCATCCGCACCGGCATACACCTTGACCGGAAGGTCTGCCAAGCTGTCCTTCAATTTCGCATAATGTTGTTCGTTTGCTATACACACGATTTCCGGCTGGAATTTCCGTGCCTGCTCGGCCAATAATTGCACATTATTGTTGGCTGTCAAAGCATATACTTCAAACCTGTCGGGAAATTGCGAAATAATATCCAGTGTTTGAGTGCCGATGGAGCCGGTCGAACCGAGTATAGCTATTCTTTTCATAATGCGATTACATCTGCCGGATTAACAGGCGTTCCTTTCCGCCAAAGTTCAAAATAGAATTGCGTGCCGGGCTCATTTGTCGTCGTGTTGCCGACAATGGCAATGGTTTCGCCGGCCCGTACCCTGTCGCCGACTTTTTTCAGCACCCGTGAATTATTTTTGTAAACGGACAGATATTCGCCTTCATGCTGCACCATAATCACCCACTGGAAGTCCATGGTCAAAGTGGCATAGACAACCGTGCCATCCAACACGCTCATGACATGCTCGTTGGGCGCAGCCGCAATGGAAATGCCGAACCGCCTGTCTGCTATGGAGAAATCGGAGGACAAAACGCCTTGGGTCGGCCGGAAAAATACGGACATCTGCGCGTCTTGCTTGTCTCCCAATATGGACAAGTTATATTTTTCCTCGGTTTCAAAATTCTCACAAAACTCCTGCTCTATCTTCGATTTTTCCAATTGGATATGCGCACGTTGCTGCAAAGCTATCGAGTCAAGAGGTATGACAGAGTCCGTCTTTAATTCGCCAGAAACAATTCCTTGAAGTACAGAAAGATATTCACTTTGTATGGCTAATTGCCGGGCAAGTGAATCCACTTTCATTGATTCGTCAAGCAGTTCCGCCCGAATGGATGTATCGCCATAGCCTGGCAAATAATGTTTCAGTGGCGTATAAAGAATGAGTAAAGTTAAAATACCGAATGTTATAAGAATCAGCAGGCACATCCATACGAAAACCGAAATACGCGACAAGCGGGCATGCCATGCTTCTTCGAGCGTGTTCTCGTTCAGAATAGAAACCCTATATTTGAACCGGATCTTATCCCAGAATGTGCTGTGGTTTGCCATAATTATTATTTTATGTTTTCTCTGACTCCTTTGATAAACTGATGCATCCGTTCCGTGTCATGAGCGTTGATAATGTCCAACAATTCAGCTAGTTTGGCACGTATATTTTCCACCTGCTGCGGTGTGTACGGATTGAAAAGTATTTCCGAAAGCAGGAAATCGTCTTCCGACAATAAGCCTTTGGCTATATCCATGTGCCGCTTAAATGTCGTTCCGGGTGCTTCTATCGGTTTCATGACCGAAGCGAAAACCAAAGTCGATGCAAAAGGTATCGACAGCGAATAAGCAATGGTTTCGTCATGTTCCTGGAACGTGTATTCAAACAGATGCAGATGCAACGAACCGTACAAATCCTTGAAAAAGGCCTTACCCATGTGGTCGGATTCCGATATGATAATGGCACTTTGCGTGCTCAAGTTATCCAGCGTTGCAAATGTGGGACCAAACATGGGATGCGTGGAAACATACGGCTTGCCGCAATGTTCATAATATTCCTTCAAGCCGGTTTTTACGGATGCAATGTCTGCAAGGATGCATTTTTCCGGCAAGTATGGCATCACTTCGTCGAATGCGGACAATGTGTATTTCAACGTGACGGCGTTAATTACCATTTCCGGCTTGAACTCGGCGATTTCCTCGTAACGGGTCATGCGTTGCGTGTTGAAAACGAAGCGCAACCGTTTCGGGTCTTTGTCGAACAAAGCCACTTCGTGTTGTAGGCACATGACATCCGTCAGGAACGTACCCATTTTTCCAGCACCTAAAATCAGTATTTTCATTTATCTGCTTCTTTTCTTTGCTTGTTCACGGGCATAAGCCTGTTGTTCACGTTGCATTTTTTCCAGGCGTGCCATGAAACCCGATTTTTTCGGGTTGCGCTCGTTTTTGGCACGTTTGGCATGAAGTTTCTCCAACAGCTTCTTTTCGTCGATTGTCCAACGGAAAATATAAGTCTGTATGATAGTAATCAACAACGAGATGAAATAATAATAGCTCAATCCGGCTGCATAATTGTTGAAAATGAACATGAACATGATCGGCATCAAGTACATCATCCATTTCATGAACTGCATCTGTTCGTTTGCGCCGGGCTGCGAGGCCATGTTGATTTTCGAATAGATGATATTCGTCACAGTCATGAGCAGGCAGAACAGGCTTATGTGGTTGCCGAAATACGGTGTGATAATCGGAATGTACGCATCCCAACTGATAATCGCATCGTATGTGGACAAATCGTTGGCCCACAGAAAACTTTGCTGGCGCAATTCTATGGAAGTCGGGAAGAACCAGAACATGGCCATCAGAATCGGGAACTGGAACAACAGCGGCAAGCAACCGCTCATCGGGCTTACGCCCACTTTCCGATACAGCGCCATCGTGGCCTGCTGGCGTTCCTGCATTTTCTCGGCCGGGATACGCGCATTAATCTCATCAATTTCTGGTTTCAGCACGCGCATTTTGGCTGAGGAAATGTATGATTTGTAAGTGAACGGGAAAATGACAATCTTGATGACAATGGTCATCAACAGGATAATGATGCCGAAATTCGAGAACCAGCGGCTGAACAGGTTGAACATGGGAATGACACCGATACGGTTTATCCATGCCACGATTTTCCAGCCTAACGGTATCAGTTCGTTCAACCTTAAACGTTCATCCCTGTCCACTCCTTTGTCATACGACAGCAAGGTCTTGTAATGGTTTGGCCCCAAATAGAAGCGGAATCCGGTCGGTTGGTTTCCTGTCGGGTCATATTCCACGCTCATGGATGATTTGTAACTTTTGATGTAACCGGATTTTTCAGTCATCATCGCGCTTTCTACCACAGTCGAAGTGAATGCATCATCGGCAATAATCACCGAGCTGAAAAACTGATCCTTGAAAGCAATCCATTTCAACCGGCTGGGAATGTCTTTTTTATCATCCTTTGATTCGCTCAGGTTTTCTATTTCATCATCCATGAATTTGTACTGCAAAGTCGCGTAACGTTCTTCAAATTTACGTCCTTTTTCCTGCTGGCGGACTTTTGCATTCCATTGCATTTCCAAAAAGTTTGTACCCAAAGGTAATACTTGTTCCATTGCGTGGGAACGGACGTCCATCTTGAGCATATAGTCGTTTGCGGGCAAAGTATATACAAAATCCATATATGCTTCGCCACTTGTTTTCAGTCGCATCGTCAATTGCTGGTTACCTTCGTTGTCGCGGACAATTTGCCCATCTGTCGGAACAAAATACATGTCAGCCGTATTCAGCACGCGGTTGTTGTTCGTGACAAGCGTAAATCCGAACTGGCTTTCATCGCCATCGAACAGGAAAAGCGGCAGGGAATCATGTGTGCGGTAGTTTTTCAATTCCGCTGAATAAATTCGTCCGCCCTTGCTGCTGATTCTGACCCGCAACAAATCATTCTCCAATACGTACAAAGTATCCGTGCCCATAACCGAGCCTGCAAATACTCCATAAACATCCTGCAATTGCTGTCGGGCTGCAGCAGAATCTGCTACAGCCTCTGATTGCTGTTCTGCCAGCATTTTCGCGGTACGGATGGCCTTTTGCTTTTCCAATTCAGCCTTGCGTACCCACGCAATCGAATCGTTGTAACGCAGTTGTCTTTCCAACTGTTCTTCCGTCGGACGGTTCATGATACTGAATCCGACAATAATCAACACAATGAGAACTAATCCTATAATCGTATTTTTATCCATTCTGGTTTGTGTATAGTTTATGTTTCGTACTTATTTTCCTGTTTTCTGTTTCCTATTTTCTATGGCTGCCTTTACAAAACTAATAAACAACGGATGCGGTTTTAGAACAGTGCTACTATATTCAGGGTGGAACTGCACACCGATATACCACGGATGAGCCGGATATTCTACAATTTCCACTAAATCTGATTCACGGTTTATACCGCTACAGACCATGCCTGCCTTTTCAAAATCAGCTTTATAATGGTTGTTGAATTCAAAACGGTGACGATGCCGCTCACGGATACTTTTGCACCCATATATTTCATACGCTTTCGTATTGGGTGTCAATTCGCATTGGTATGCCCCAAGCCGCATGCTTCCGCCCATATTCAATACGGTTTTTTGATCTTCCATCATATCCACAACATTGTGCGGCGTATGTGGGTCAAGCTCCGTACTATTGGCATCGGCAAAGCCCAATACGTTGCGTGCAAATTCAATAACCATTGCCTGCATTCCCATGCATATACCTAAGCAAGGTATTTTGTTTTCACGGGCGTAACGCAATGCTTCAAATTTGCCTTCTATGCCACGCTGCCCGAAACCTGGGGCTATCAGAATGCCATCCATGCCTTCCAGTTGCGAAGCCACGTTTTCAGCTGTCAACTTGTCGGACAAGACGGTTTTCAATTTCAGTTTGCGGTCATTGTAAGCTGCTGCGTGTGAGAGCGATTCCATAATAGACTTGTATGCGTCTTGCAACTGCACGTATTTGCCCACCAAAGCAATATTAACCTCTTCCGTGGCACCTTCCAGCTTGGCCAGGAAAGCGTTCCAGTCGCGCATATCCGCTTCCGGCACTTTGGTCAGGTCATAGCCTACTTTCGTAAGGACAACTTCATCCAGTTTTTCCGCCTGCATGTTGAGCGGCACGCGGTAAATGCTCGGCGCATCCATCGATTGCAGTACGGCCTGCGGATCCACATTGCAGAACAAGCCCACCTTTTTGCGCATGTCCAAAGGAATGGGATGTTCCGTACGGAGCACCAGAATGTCCGGCTGCACGCCCTCTTCCTGCAAAGCCTTGACGGAATGTTGGGTCGGTTTGGTTTTCAGCTCCTTGGCTGCCGCCAGATAGGGCACGTAGGTCAAATGGATGCACACGCAATTTTTGCCCAACTCCCAACGTAACTGACGCACGCTTTCTATATATGGTAATGATTCTATATCGCCGACGGTACCACCTATTTCCGTAATGACAAAGTCGAAATCGCCTTTTGAGCCGAGCAGCTTGATGTTCCGTTTGATTTCATCGGTGATATGCGGGATAATCTGGACCGTTTTGCCAAGGTAGTCGCCGCGGCGTTCCTTGTTGATGACGTTCTGGTAAATACGTCCCGTCGTAATATTATTGGAACGATGGGTTTCCACGTTCAGGAAACGCTCATAATGCCCCAAATCCAAATCGGCCTCGTGCCCATCCACGGTAACGTAACATTCGCCATGTTCATAAGGATTCAGTGTACCCGGATCTATGTTGATGTATGGATCCAATTTCTGGTTGGTAACTTTAAAACCACGTGCCTGCAATAACTTCCCGAGCGATGCGGCAATAATGCCCTTCCCCAATGATGAGGCCACGCCGCCGGTTACAAAAATGTACTTCGTCTTATCCATAGAGTTTTATTCAATGCGTTGTATAAAGGCCGTACAGCCGTTTCAAACAAAGTCGCAAAGTTACGCGAAATTTTTCAATATGGCAACGAAAAACTCCGTAAAACAAAATTAACACGATTTGCAATTCCCACTTTGCAAATTCAACCTTTTTATATACCTTTGCAGCCTCGAAAAATCATTAACCAAACACAATAATAACATTTTACAATGAACAACAAAAAACGAGTTTACACCTTCGGAAACGGAAAAGCTGAAGGTAAAGCGGACATGAGAAATCTGCTCGGCGGAAAAGGTGCCAACCTTGCTGAAATGAACTTGATCGGTGTTCCGGTTCCTCCTGGATTCACCATCACTACAGAAGTTTGTAACGAATATTATGAAATTGGGAAAGACAAAGTTGTTGAGTTGTTGAAAGACGATGTTGAAAAAGCCCTTCAACATGTAGAAACCTTGATGAATTCCAAATTCGGTGACATTACCAATCCTCTGTTGGTTTCAGTTCGTTCCGGTGCACGCGCATCCATGCCGGGTATGATGGATACAATTCTGAATCTTGGTTTAAATGACACAGTAGTTGAAGGTTTGACAAAGAAAACCGGAAATCCGCGTTTCGTATGGGACTCCTACCGTCGTTTTGTGCAAATGTACGGCGACGTGGTTTTAGGAATGAAGCCTGTAAACAAGACTGATATTGACCCGTTTGAGGCTATTATTGAAGAAGTGAAAGAGGCCAAGGGTGTAAAATTGGATACAGAACTGGAAGTTGCTGATTTGCAGGAATTGGTAAAACGCTTCAAAGCTGCTGTTAAAAAACAAACTGGCAAGGACTTCCCCGAAGATGCATACGAACAATTGTGGGGCGCCATTTGTGCCGTATTCGACAGCTGGATGAACGAGCGCGCCATCCTGTACCGCAAAATGGAAGGTATTCCTGCTGAATGGGGTACTGCCGTAAACGTACAAGCCATGGTATTCGGTAATATGGGTGACACTTCTGCTACAGGCGTAGCATTCAGCCGCGATGCCGCTACCGGTGAAGACCAGTTTGTCGGCGAATACCTTATCAACGCACAAGGCGAAGATGTGGTTGCCGGAATTCGTACACCGCAACAAATCACCAAAATCGGTTCACAACGTTGGGCTAAACTGCAAGGAATTTCCGAAGAAGAACGCATAGCTAAATATCCGTCCATGGAAGAAGCCATGCCAGAAATCTACAAAGAATTGGATGCCCTGCAAACCAAACTGGAAAACCACTACAAAGACATGCAAGACATGGAATTTACCGTACAGGAAGGCAAACTCTGGTTCTTGCAAACCCGTAATGGCAAACGTACCGGTGCTGCTATGGTAAAAATCGCCATGGATATGCTCCACCAAGGCATTTTGACCGAACAGGAAGCTGTTATGCGCGTTGAACCTAACAAACTTGACGAACTACTCCACCCTGTTTTCGACAAAGAAGCTTTGAAATCAGCTAAAGTCATTGCCAAAGGTTTGGCTGCTTCTCCAGGTGCTGCCTGCGGTAAAATCGTGTTCAATGCTGATGATGCTGCGTTGTGGCACTCCAAAGGCGAAAAAGTTGTCATGGTACGTATCGAAACATCACCAGAAGACTTGGCTGGTATGGCTGCTGCCGAAGGTATCCTGACTGCGCGCGGAGGTATGACCTCACACGCTGCCGTTGTAGCTCGCGGTATGGGTAAATGTTGCGTATCGGGTGCTGGTTCATTGGTAATCGACTACGCTGCCAAAACATTGACTATTGGCAACACTGTGCTGAAAGAAGGCGACTATATTTCATTAAATGGTTCTACTGGCGATGTTTACATGGGAGCCATTACAACTAAAGACGCCGAATTAGATGAGGATTTCAGTGAATTGATGCGTTTGGCCGACAAATACACCCGTCTGGTTGTACGCACCAATGCCGACACACCACATGATGCAACCGTGGCTCGTAAATTCGGTGCCGTAGGTATTGGTCTGTGCCGTACGGAACATATGTTCTTCGAAGGCGAGAAAATCCGCGCAATGCGCGAAATGATTCTGGCAGAGAACTTGGAAGGACGTCGTGCAGCTCTCGCCAAGATACTGCCATATCAGAAAGAAGACTTTAAAGGTATCTTCCGTGCCATGGCCGGATGCCCGGTTACTGTGCGCCTGCTTGATCCACCTTTGCACGAATTTGTTCCCCACGAAGAAAAGGAACAGCGTGAACTGGCCGAAATTATGGGTGTAACGTTTAACTATATCCGTCAGCGTGTAAATGCCCTACATGAAGCCAACCCGATGTTGGGACACCGCGGATGCCGTCTGGGGAATACATACCCCTGCATCACGGAAATGCAAACTCGTGCTATCCTAGGTGCTGCATTGGAATTGAAGAAAGAAGGCATTACCGTATATCCGGAAATCATGGTTCCGCTGACCGGTATTGTATATGAATTCGCTAACCAAGAAAAAGTAATACGCGAAACTGCCTCCAAGTTGTTTGAAGAAGAAGGTGACAGCATCGAATACAAGGTTGGTACCATGATTGAGATTCCGCGTGCAGCCCTGACTGCTGACAAGATTGCCACAAAAGCAGAGTTCTTCTCGTTCGGTACAAATGACTTGACGCAGATGACCTTCGGTTACAGCCGTGACGATATCGCTTCGTTCTTGCCGGCTTATCTGGATATGAAGATTCTGAAAAACGACCCGTTCCAGGTACTCGATCAAAATGGCGTAGGCCAATTGGTACAAATGGCTACCGAAAAAGGCCGTAGCGTACGCCCAGACTTGAAATGCGGTATTTGCGGCGAACATGGAGGCGAACCTTCGTCCGTGGAGTTCTGCCATCGCGTTGGCTTGAACTACGTTTCATGCTCACCGTTCCGCGTGCCTATCGCACGTTTGGCTGCTGCACAAGCCGCCATCAAAGATGGTAAATAAGCCTACCTCCTTTTTATAATGGGAAAACGCTTGTCGGAATTATCCGGCAGGCGTTTTTTCTTTATACAAATATATGGAATGACTTCCACAAATATGACTGGATAGTCGGCAAGTTCACTCCCCGTCCTCACCCATAACTGGCACGCAGGCGGCTCAGTGTAGGCAGCGTGATGCCCAAGTAGGATGCAATATAGCCCAAGTTGGCACGCCGGTAAACGTCGGGAAACTGTTTTTTGAACTCCTCATAGCGTTCGCGGGCAGGCAGGGTAAGCCGTTCTTTATGGCTGCGGTGCAGACGCCTGTATTCGTTCTGATGAATGATGCGTCCCCAATTGCACAACTCCAGGTTTGTTTCGAACAGACGGACTAAATCACTGAGCAAGATGCTGTATGCTTCCACGTCTTCCAGCGTTTCCACAAACTCCTCGCTTACCTTGCCGTAATACAGTTCGTCCATACTAAATACGATGCCCCCCTCGCAGGAAAACGACGTGGTTATTTCTTCGCCATCAACCAACCAAAATGAGCGCGTCATGCCTTTTTCAATGAAATAGGCATAGCGGCAGAACATGTTCTCTTTTACCAATTGGTACTTTTTCGGGAAATGGCACAGCGTCAAACAACATTCCAATTCTCGCTCAGTTTGCTCGGAAATCGGGCACAAACCTCGCATAGTATCCATGATATTCTTCATTTGTTCTTGTCCTGCTTATTTCTTGTGTGCAAAGATACGGATAAAAATCGGGAACGCATATCCGCCAGACAGTAATACGGTTGCATTTCTTTGTCATTTCATAACGCGACCTTGTACCGTCATACCGAAAAATGTTTACTTTTGCAGACTTTTTCTGCATAGTGTTTTATGAATACGAAAACTAAAGGCTATTTATTAGGCGCCGTGGCGGCTGCCTCTTACGGTATGAACCCTTTGTTTGCCCTGCCACTTTACCGCGCTGGTATGAACACCGACGATGTGTTATTTTTCCGATATCTGCTGGCTATACCGATACTGGGTATAATGGTGTGGTTACGGGGACGCAGTTTCCGCGTGGAAGCAAAGGCAATCCCACTGCTTGCCGTCATGGGCTTGTTGGTAGCAATGTCGTCGCTGACGCTTTTCCTAAGTTACCACTATATGGATGCCGGCATTGCTTCCACCCTGCTGTTTGTGTATCCTATGATGGTAGCTTTGATTATGGTATTTTTTTTTCACGAAAGACTGACGTTGAACACAATTTTTTGCCTCTGCCTGGCTCTGATAGGCATTGGATTGCTTTACAAAGGCGAGGACGGTGCGACACTTAATACAACAGGCATGTTGATGGTGCTGATTTCGGCATTGTCGTATGCCATTTACATTGCAGGTGTGAACCGGCCACCACTGAATAACATACCGACTATTAGCATGACTTTTTACGTACTTGTGGCAGGGCTGTTCCTATTTGTAGCCAAGACCCGTTTTTGCACATCCTTATCCTTGCCGGAACATTTGTGGGAATGGGGTAATTTGCTGGCACTGGCCGTCCTGCCGACAACAGTGTCATTTCTGTGTACCACACAAGCCGTGCAATATATCGGAGCTACACCAACTGCTATCTTGGGTGTGCTGGAACCTGTTACAGCCCTGTTTAGGTGTTTTGGTTTTCGATGAGGCGTTTACGGTACGTACGGCGGGCGGCGTTGTACTCATCATCCTGGCCGTCGCACTTGTCATTGCTGGAGGAAATTTCACGCACCAACTTGTACGTTTCCGGCACCTTTTTCCGCGGTTGAAACGCCGAAAAAAGAATTCTCACCGTGAGTGTGTGTAGCGATACACACCCCCCGCGGCTTTTTTTCATCACAATTGCATGTTTTATTCCTCCTTGGAATTGTTTTTTGGTTTGCGCGTCTTGCCTAGTTTTTTCGCTTTCTCCCAAGCGGCCTTGCGGGCTTCATAGGCTTCGTATTGCCGTTCCAGATAATTGTCTGCCATAGTCGTTTTGCTTGTTTCCTTTACGATTGCAAAAGTACGTTTTTCAATCGAAATCCTTCATTGTGGGCCTGTTTTTTTTATTGTTGCCGCACGTGGCGGCGAACGGGGCTCGTTAGAAATTTTCCGCCCACTTCGCCGTTTTAACGGCAATCAGCAGATTTTGTGCAATCTGTTATTGCCTTTTTCCAGGCGTTCCGCAGGCCGGACGACATCGGCTCCTCGGCCATATCTTCCAACGTCAGGCGCAGCTCGTCCAACAATTCAGGATAAGGACGGCATTGGCCGCAGGCGAGTTTCATGCACAACACCCTGATGCTTGCAGATTCGCGCGTAGAGCGCATACGCGATAGGCAAAAGTCAAGAAAAACAACGTTCGTACAAACTGCGTGAGTTTGCCGTAATAATAGGCCAAGCAACAGCCGGCAACGTGTCTGGCTGGAAGTGTGCATGCCCAGTTCCATCAACATATCGCACTTGGAGCGCAACCATTCATCGGCGTAACGGCCGCAATGTAAAAGCACCCAGGCGGCATTATCGCCCACCCGTTTATCGTCATCGGCGAGAAGTGCACACACGGTATCCACCAACGGTGCATTGGCTGGTTGGCATAACAGTTGTGCCAAGGCACGGACTTCATGCCCGCCAAGCGGGATGGAAAGGCGCGAACGCAGGTTATCAGAGGTGTATTCACTCATTTGCACAAAAGCCTGCGGGAATTGCGCGACACGCGGTGTGAAACACAGGCGGCACAAAGATAATATTTCCCATGCATAAGATAACGGACAGGCCAAAACAGAACGGAAAAATGGCGTATAAGGGAACATTTCCGGAAAATTTGCCGTATTTTTGTACGTGAAACACAGACTTGGACTCTATGGAACAAAGACGCAAAATCCGAATCACCGTCATGCGCATGGCGTGCTACCGCGACCTGATGGAACAGTATGAGAACCCTATCGAGCACGCTTGCGACTTGCACGAGGGGCAGGTTTTTGTGGCCGACGGTTGGGAAAAGCCGGCCGGCCTGTGTGAAAGTGCGTGGCAGACAATCTCCCCTTTCGTGATGGCGCTGGCGCACGGCGCGACTGACCTATACGATGGGTGGATGAAAAACGGCCGATCCGCCATGATTTCGTGCAACGACGGTTTCCGGCCTGTCAGTTTTCTGATTGAAGTAATAGACTAAAATGAAAAATATGCTGGCATATACTTACATTGAACGCGGGCGGTTCGCCCTGACAGAAAAAAACGTACCCACACTGAAAGATCCGCGCGACGCCTTGGTGCGGGTTACGTTGGGAAGCATCTGCACCAGTGATTTGCACATTAAACACGGTAGCGTGCCGAGTGCCATACCCGGCATAACTGTCGGCCACGAAATGGTTGGTATCGTTGAGAAGACCGGCGCGGCTGTGCATACTATCAAGCCCGGCGACCGTGTGGCGGTCAATGTGGAAACCTTCTGCGGCGAGTGCTTTTTTTGCCGCCATGGATATGTGAACAATTGCACTGACCCCGATGGCGGTTGGGCGTTAGGCTGCCGTATTGACGGCGGGCAGGCCGAGTACGTGCGCGTCCCACACGCTGACCAAGGGCTGACACGCATTCCAGATAACGTTACCGATGAACAAGCACTTTTCGTCGGCGACATTCTCGCCACCGGATTTTGGGCGGCGCGCATTTCGGAAATCACCCCAAACGACACGGTACTCATTATCGGAGCAGGCCCCACAGGCATCTGCACGTTGTTGTGCGCCATGCTCCGGCAGCCGCGGCGCATCATCGTGTGTGAAAAATCGAAAGAACGCGCCCGTTTTGTACGTAGCCACTACCCCACTGTGGATGTCGTTTGTCCCGAAGAATGCAAGGCGTTCACGGCGCGGCACAGCACGCATGGCGGTGCCGATGTAGTCATCGAGGTTGCCGGTGCTGACGACACGTTCCAATTGGCCTGGCAATGTGCCCGTCCTAACGCTATCGTAACCATCGTGGCACTCTACGACCGGCCACAACTGCTTCCGTTGCCCGACATGTACGGCAAAAACCTCACGTTCAAAACCGGCGGCGTGGACGGTTGCGACTGCGCCGAAATACTCAGCCTTATTGCGCAAGGCAAGATAGACACCACACCGCTTATCACGCACCGTTTCCCGCTCCGCGAAATAGAGGAAGCCTACCGCATCTTCGAGAACCGTTTGAATGGCGTAATCAAGGTAGCTGTAAGCACACAGACGACATAAACCGCACAAGACTGAATATTATGAAGACAGAAAAAGAAAAAATGCTTTCGGGCGAGCCATACGACTGCGCTGACAAGGAACTGATAACACGTTGGCACCGGGCCAAGCAATTGCAAAAAATGTATGCCGACACTCCTTCGGACGATGCGCCGCGTTTGGCGGCCATTCTTGACGAGTTACTCGGTTCCCACGGGAAAAACGTGTGGATAGCCGCCCCTTTCTTCGTGGACTACGGGGAGAACATCCACATAGGGAACAACGTGGAGATTAACATGAACTGCGTCTTTCTGGACTGCAACGAAATTACCATTGGCGACTTTACCGGCATAGGACCTGGCGTACATATATACGCGGCCTGTCACGATACCGACCCTGCGAAACGCTTGCCGGAGCACAGCACGTTCTGGAAATCGATGAGCGCTCCAGTACGCATTGGGCGCAACGTATGGATTGGTGGCGGTAGCATTATCCTGCCTGGAGTAACCATCGGCGACGAAACGACTATCGGTGCAGGCAGTGTCGTTACACACGACATCCCGTCCCGTTGCATAGCTGCCGGAAACCCCTGCCACGTCATAAAGAAGTTATAATTCGGCAAACGATGCTTTCGGAAATAAAAACAAACTGAAAGTAAAAAAGTTGTGCCTATTACCTAACTCCGATTATTTGATTCAAATTATGTAAATCGAATAATTGGATTATTTTGGGACGACTTCCCTTACAATAAAAAGAAAAATTACTACAAGATTTTTCTACCATCAATTTTATACAGATTTCCACGTATAAAAAGGAATGTGCCGGAATAAAATCCGGCACATTCTTTTAAACCCTTTTTGAAAGCCAAACACGGATATCAATGGATGACTTTATAGCTTTTGTTGTCAACCAGCACGATATATACGCCTTTATTTGGAGCTTGGATGGAAAAACTGTCACCGATTCTCCCGTTAAACAGTTCAATGCCGTTGATGCCGTATATCCTGACAATCTTTCCACCATGTCCGTTTATATGTATCATATCGCCAGAGAAGAATATTTCCGGTTCTTCAGTCGTTTTACCGATTCCAGTTTCCACAGAACTATCATCCTCAACATACGGAGTTCCCGATGCACTTATTTCATATATGTTAGGTATGTTCTCGTTGTTCCATTCTATCCGGAGCGTAGAAATACCCTTAATCGATGCCACATCAATAATCTTGGTCGCATCATCCAGCACACCCATATCGTATGAGTTCCCGTTTGCAAAGAGGGTCAAGGTTGGAAGGCCGTACGCCTCGTCGTAAGTCGAGTTGTGGTATATTGTAATCTCCTTGATGTTGATATTGTCGATAAATTGGTAGTCGATATATCCAGCGGCATCTGCCGTATAATATGTATTTAATGAACGGTCATTTAAAGCAGTCGTGTAAATATAGTTGTTGTCTCTGGCTGCCGCTATGTCCCGGCCGTTGTAAACCTTGAAGTTTGTCAGTTTCAGCCAACCTCCGCTGGCCTTTACAATCATAAAGCGGACGTAACGTCCTGATTTGTCTCCGGGAATGGCATAGACATATTGGTTGCCTTTTATTTCGGATGAATTGAACGAATTTATTACTTCCCATGAACTGCCGTTGGACGAAACTTCAAGAACGCAATCGCCGGCAGGCTGGTCGTTGCTTTCGAAATCGAGTTGCACTTTATATATAATACAATCTTTGCCAAGGTCAATAGAAACCCAGTCGCCGTCCTGCTGGTTGCGGCTGCTCCAGAAATAGGAAGAAGAATTGTAATTTATAATATTGTTGATACTATAATATTGGTACTGAGGCATATTTGTCGATGCATTTGTCGGCGAGTACAACCCAATGATTTTAACCGTTCCTTTCAGCATGGCAACGTTAACCGGCTTGGTTATCTCATCAGATACATTTTTAATCCGGAAATATGCCATCTCGATGTAAGTCGAGCCATCGGGGACGACTTCTGTCCAGTTCTTGCCGTTCAACGAATACTCCACCCTGAATTCATTAGGAAAGCCGGCACCCAGCGACGAAATGGCCACCTCCTTTATTTCATTCATAAAAATACCTATGTACTCATTTGGCGCAAGCGATACATCTGTCAGACCTGTAAGAGAAAATTCCGTTTCGTTTGTTGATAACGACACACCCGATGGGATTTCTGACAAATTGTGGATAATTTGCGGGGAGGTTTCTTCATACGGAAATTCTGGTGCATAAGGAGCATATCTGGCCATTATGAAATCCGTAAACGGCTCCATATATGTATCTGCCGGATTTGCTTCCACATAATGCACAGAAGTCTCTGTACCGCTTCCTTCCAGAACGTATGATTTGAATGCAGGATCGCTATGCAACTTGTTGTAATGTTGAATGGCACCGGTATATTCTGTCCAGTTGGCTATTGTTCCTGGTGATTGCAACCACTTCAAAGCACTGCCGATAATATAGCTCATCGAAGCAAGTTTCCCGTTCCATGGACTTATATCTTCATACATAAGCGAATATGCTGTTTTCCTGCTATTTTCCATGGTAGCCACCTCATTAAAAGCATTATTTAGCTCTTCCATTTTGTCTATCAATGAAGATGTTGTGGGTTCCGGTAAATTGAAATCAGAATAATTATTTCTAAATGCAGAATATAAAGATGTTAGTTCACTCGGTTCAATAGTCGATTCCGAGTTTATGCAAAATGTCCTGAACGCATTGCCTAATTCATTGTCATTCCTGAAAAGAAATTTAAACGAGGCCTCCCAGTTTTCAGAAGCATTGAATTCTGCCGTATTCCAACAATAATCAGCCAGCCCGAACATGAATATCTTTGATGCTTGCCCCTGTTGCATCGGATTGGCAACCACACCCCCCAAAGCTGGAATAGGAGCATTCTGCACCGAGAACCTGTAAGTCATATCGTGCATGTATATCCTGTCATCATGGTCATCATTACACGGGTTGTTCCACCACATTAGCGGATTCCGGCCTATTATGTCCTTAAATCTCTGGCAGTCGTTGTTGTTTACATTCGACCATACACCGCTGCCGGTAAACAGAATCACGATATCGGGATCGATTGTACTCAACTGCGTAAGTGACGAAGAGCCAACATCCAATGAATACTCCTGCGGAACGAAAAAGAGCGGAGAAACCCTGTCCTCAGGAGCACTGCCGCTGCCGTTATATTTTGCTTTCAGTTTGGCATACAACTGATCCGGCAAATAAGCTGTCATTTGCGCGCTCGGAGCATAAGCAATATCATCAATAAAAACGCCGAATCCTCTTACGCCGAGGTCATACATTTTTCCGAACTTCTCCATTATTTCCTCTATTCCCGGATCCATTGCACTCGGGCTGCTGAAATCTATCGAATTCTGCATGGCGGGATGTATAGCCCATATAAAGTGGACATTGCATTCCATTGCCTTTTCGCTGATACGCCTCATGTCATCTTGGGTAAGATAACCTTTTTTTCTCTCTTCATCAGTTATGCTTACAGGATAATCCTCTTGCCAAAATCCAGCATGGTACGGATCAGCTTTAGGGCCGTAAATGAAAGTGTTGAGTTTGTATTCTTTGAAAAAATCCAACAATGATATGATACTTTCAACGCTATACGGAGTACCGTAATAGCCTTCTACAATACCGCGGTACTGGGTATATGCATAATCTTCTATGGTTACTTTTTGCAATTGCGTGCCATTGGCAAGGATTTGCTTCAGCGTAGCCAGTCCGTAAAACGCCGAACCGTCTTCGTTCCCTATCATTACTATAGCGCCAGCGTCTTTATTGCTGTTTATCTGCAATACATAAGGGTCAAACATGTTGTCCGAGCCAGAAAACACACTCCGCGACAGGTTCGATGCGGTTGCAAAATTGTCAGCCTCCCCATTCGATCCGTTAATGCCGATATACAGATAACTATTGGCCGATGAATAATTTGAATATACTGGATTCAATCCGGCGTTTGTCAGAATCTCTTCTGCAAAATTCTTGATTTTGTTGGAGATGCCATCATCCATAACAACATTTACGCTGTTTGTCAGCGAGATGATCCCATTGTCCTCAACCATATTCTGTGGAATAGGATATATGGTGTAAGCTTTCATGCTATACACACACAAGACTGGCATCAGGAATAAAAGTAGTGTTTTTTTCATGTTTTTGTGTTTTTAGTATTTTATTGAAAATTTGGTAATTATGGAAATCAAATACGCGATTGACTGGGCAAGAAAAAACCTTTCGACATGCCACAACAAAAAAGATAATATATGCAAAATACATATATTATAACCTCAATTTTTCGGTAGCAAATATATTATAAAAAAAGGAATTGCACAAATTCGATAATAAATGAAGCTGATACTCCGGAAAATATTACAATTTGGGTTGATTGAAGATTTTGGAAAAAGCAAAAAGGAAATTACATCAAAAAAGAAACTGATTCTTTTATTTTTTTGTCAAGACTACCCTATCAGACTGAAAATATTTTTGCATGTATCCGAAAAGATATTGCTTTGTTGTGCAAGCTGCATTTGCATGCGATATGCACTGTCTGTGCAAAGCTTGTCAGCTACGGCAACTTGTTGTTGCACATCAACCGTGCTGTACGACATACCGTGATAATGAAAAAAACGTGCATTATCAGTTTCACAACCAGGTATCGGTGCAGTATGTACGAGCGGAATATTTTTGGCAGCCGCTTCGGTACTGGAAAGCCCGCCTGGTTTGGTAAACAATACATCGCAAGCATCCATCAACATGGAAACCTTGTTGGTAAAACCTATGGTATGTAAATGTCGGCTTTCACTGAAACATTTGTCCAACCGTAGTTTCAATTCATGATTGCTGCCGCATACAGCAAAAATTTCCACATCTTGCCCATGCTTCGCAATTATTTCCTGTATCAAAAGTTCCGTTTTGCCAAAACCCATGCTTCCCGACATGATAAGATACCAACGGCACGACATACTATCCGGCAATGCCATACTGTGTATTAATTCATTGCGGGCTACTGACTTATCATTCCGCGTAAAAAAGACTTTACACACCGGTATCCCATAGGGGAACAACAATTCCCGCCGCGCACCAACAGCAACACATTCCTCTACAAGGTGCAGATGCGGAATCACAATGCCATCTACTTCCAAATCTTTCATCAACGGCAAAGCATCATAATCTGTCTGCACAAAAACACATTTTTGCGTAAGCAATCCAGTGCGTCTCAGGGATGTCAAGGCTTCTGCCGGAAAAACATGAGTGCAGATAATAGCATCGAAATTACCACTCCGGATATAGTCGTACAGTTTTTTACAATAAATTTTATTGGCTACATACACCGGCGATTTCATTGTCCGTGAACGTGGTACGCTTTCACCAGCTTTATAAATTATTTTTATCAAATTGCTTTTGGTCGTGAAAATGTACAGGTCGGACATGGTCTGCGAAAAGGCCGGACTGACAAACGACAACGTATCAGCTATTTCACATTCTATCCCCTTTTCTGCTCCATATTCAGCCAATGCCATCGCTGCTGAATTGTGTCCGCCGCCCATATTGCAAGAAAGTATAAGTGTTTTCATAATATAGGTTTGATTGTGCGGCAAAGCTAATAAATAATTTTATAGAAAAATCAGAAGCCAAGTTTTTTCATGGAAAAATAACACCTGACGACATATATAACTAAAATGTGGTAAAAACGGAATTTCCCAGCGTATGTTTCGGGGAAAAACTGAAATAAATTATCTTTGCCGCCACATAAGAATGATTCAAAAACAATGAAACGAATAGAGGTCGTCGCTGCAATCATCGGACATGCCGGAAAAATTTTTGTTACCCAACGCGGTTATGGTGAATTTAAAGACTATTGGGAATTTCCCGGCGGGAAAATGGAATCCGGCGAAAGCCGCGAAGAAGCCTTGAAACGTGAGCTTCGTGAAGAATTGGACACGGAAATCAGCATAGATGCTTTCCTTACTACGGTCGAATATGATTATCCGTCTTTCCACATAACCCTGCATTTCTATTTCTGCTCCATCCTTTCAGGTTATCCGGTGCTGAAAGAACACGAAAACGCCGCGTGGCTTAGTCCGCAGGAATTGGATTCTGTGCGTTGGCTGCCCGCCGATACGGAAGTGATAAAAATGTTGCAGGAAAAGGGAAAAACTACCTGATAATCTTGTCGAAACTCTCCGGCAAGACAATGTTATCCAGCATAATAGCATCCTTGAACAGCGGCGCAATCTCTTCATCCCTGAATCCGGCAATACCGCAACCGATTCGGGTAACTAAGAAAATGTATTCCTTGTGCTCCCGCGCATAATCAATAAACTGGTCCACATACGGTTTAATGGTTTCTACCCCGCCCTGCATGGTTGGAATGGCATACGTTCTGCCTTGCAAGCCAATCCCTTGCCCCCATATCGCACCAAAATGCTTATACGCGGCACGGGCTGCCCCACCACCATGAAAACCGTCCAGGTTACTGCCAAAAACAAATATCTCATTGGGTTGCAAACAGGTGATATTTTCAGGAGTGTAGCGGGGCTTTGTGTAATTTTGTTTCATATTATGGATGGAAAATTGATTTAAAGTCTGTCCAATTCTTCAAATTTACTATTATGTTTATTGCTTTTATTATAACCAAATCTATATGCTATGTTCAGTTTAACCTGCCTTGATTCACCTTTACCCCAATTCCACAATTGGAATCCATAAAATGAACTGGAGTTATCCCATCTATTAGTCCAAAAAACATCACTCATAGCAAGATTAACAATCCATTTTTTATCAGCAAAACTTTTACTAAAGCCGATATCCACAAATCCTGAAGGTTCAATATATTCATTCGAGGCTCCAAGACGTTTAGTAGTGTAAGAGCCATTTAGCTCCATTTGGATTTGCCAAGGCAAACGAATAGTATTTTGTATTGAGAATATACCCGCAAATCCATCAAGATTAAACCTTCGATTTTGGTCAAATGCTATATCATTTTTTACATAATAACCTATTAAGTTTAAATTCATTTCCCACCATTTCGCCAAATTTATTCCTTGATAGAGTGTGATGGATGCCCGTTGTTGTTTACCAATATTTCTTGGCGTCATTATAACCTTATTTACAGAAAGAGTATCGGTAATCTGTGCCTTATAATCTTTCATATATGAGTAAGATGCTGTAATTGCAGTACGCTTGTATGAATACGTTAAATCAGCCTGATAAGTTTTCTGCGGAATTAAAAAAGGGTTTCCCTTCCAATAAGACAACTCATCAAGTAAATATTCAAATGGATTTAAATCTTGGTATGCAGGGCGATCAATTCTACTGGCATAGCTTAATGTTATTGCGTGATTATCATTTATCTTGTAATTTAGATTAAAAGTAGGGAATAAGTTAAAATAATTTCTTTTATTAGTTTCATCACCATCCCCATCTATTGTTTTTAAAATTCCATCAGAAAATGTATATTCACCACGTAATCCTGCTTCCATGCTCACATTGTTGCCTAATGAATGAGTATACAAGATATAAGCAGCCAAAATTCGTTCTTTATATCTAAAATTATTTGATTGTGATTTGTCTATTATTTCCTGATCATTTGCTACATTATAAAATTGATATCTGTTATCAGCATTAACTGACGAAAACTTCAGTCCTGATTTTAATTCGCCATTCCATAATGGGTGTATTTGATCATATGATAATGCATATATATTGATATCTCTCTTGTTAACAGACTTATAAAGATTATCTTGTAATATGGTCCCATCAGGTGATGTATACTTGTTGGGTTGCCAATTACCGGAACCACCATCAAACCAAGCATAGTTAAAATCAATGGTATAACTTACCCCTTCTTTAGGAGTTGATATATAATAAAGATTTCCGCCATATCTATTCCCTTTTTGTTTATAATAATTATTACTTGCATAGAGGATTTGTTCTAATTGATTTGTACCAGCATCCCTGATTTCTGTTGTTGTATTAGTTTGACCAGGACCAAATAATGTATTCACATCAATCCGTCCACCAACCAAGTGCTTACTATCAAATGCATATTCTATGTTAATATTTCCAGATATTGTTTTACGCTTATCAGTATCTTGTGTAGGACTATAATAATCTTTACCTCCTTGTATACGATGCATACCGTAATATAAATTATAAGAAAACTATGACAGAAAAATCCATCAGAAATATTCAAATTCCCGATGGATTTTTTTGTACGATGAACGTTTGGTTTCAAGTTTACAAATATACGTTCCGGACAAGCCATAAAACAAAATTGTTCGGAAACAATCTTACTGCCAGAGCGAACAATTTGTAATTGATACGAGGAACAACAACTATTGGCATGTGTCTGGATTTCAATTGCCGCATTATACTTGTTGCTATTTTTTGAGGACACATTCCATTCAATTCATCACGTTCCATTTTTCCAACGGCATGATGCATTTGTCGGCTATATACGGAAGCCGTTTTTTGGGAGAATTCCGCATAGCGGCGCGTAGCGGTGAAATTTGTCTTTGTATCACCAGGCAAAACACAACAACATTGTACGCCGAATGGCATAAGTTCCAACGCAAGTGCTTTGGTATAACTGATAACAGCTGCTTTTACGGCCGAATAAAATCCTTGAAAAGGTATGGGGATGATTCCTGCAACTGATGAAATAGTAATGATACGGCCATGGCCTTGTTTCCTAAGTATGGGTAGACAAGCGTTGATGGTTTTTACCATACCCCAAAAACAGGTTTCGAACTGATACTGTGCTTCTTCAACGGTCGTTTCCTCAATTGCGCCCGCAATGCCGTTTCCTGCACTGCAAATAAGTATGTCCAATTGGCTATGCGCTGATATAATGTGATTTATAACGTCATGTATGTCCGAAGTATTGTTTACATCCATGCGCATTGAGATGATTTGTCCTCCGCTGGAATGGGTTTGTGTTTTCTCTGTGATATTGCGGGATACTGCATAAACGCACATTCCTGCTTGCATTAATGTTTCTGCCGTGGCTAAACCGATGCCGGAGCTACCACCAGTAACAAGTGCGATTTTCATACGTCCAGGTTTTAGTTACAGATTGTCATCTATTCAAAAAAGAAAAACGTTGGAGGACATGCTCCAACGTTTTTTTGAATTGCCTTTATTGTTGGACTATTTGTAAGGCAAGTTCGTCCAATTGCGCTTGATCCAGCGTTCCCGGTGCATCCAACATTACATCGCGCCCTGCGTTGTTCTTGGGGAAAGCGATACAATCGCGGATACTGTCCAAGCCGGCAAAAATGGAAACTAACCGATCCAAGCCGTATGCCAATCCGCCATGAGGAGGTGCACCGTATTTGAAAGCGTTCATCAAAAAGCCGAAACGCTCTTCCGCTTTTTCAGGAGTGAATCCCAGCAATTCAAACATTTTGTGCTGCAACTTGCTGTCATGGATACGAATGGAACCTCCGCCTACCTCTACCCCATTGATTACCATGTCGTATGCGTTGGCACGCACGGCTCCCGGATCTGTATCAAGCAATGGAACGTCTTCCGGTTTTGGCGATGTAAACGGGTGATGCATAGCGTAATATCTTTGATCTTCCTCACTCCATTCAAATAACGGGAAATCCACAACCCACAGGCAAGCATATTGATTTTTATCACGTAATCCAAGTTGGTTGCCCATTTCCAGACGCAACTCGCACAGTTGTTTGCGTACTTTATTAGCATTATCTCCGCTCAGGATTAAAATCAGATCGCCTGCTTCCGCATTGAAAGCTGCTTTCATTTTTTGCAGAACCTCCTGGCTGTAAAACTTATCGACACTGGATTTTACGTTACCATCTGCTTCCACACGCGCATAAACCAGCCCCTTTGCGCCGATTTGCGGACGTTTCACAAGCTCTGTCAAACCATCAAGCTGTTTGCGTGTATAGCCCGCAGCACCTTTTGCACAAATTCCGCCAATGTATCCCGCGGAATCAAACACCCCGAAACCATAGCCTTTCAGAATATCCATCAATTCAACAAAGCGCATGTCAAAGCGGATATCGGGTTTGTCCGAGCCATAATACTTCATGGCATCATGCCATGTCATACGTGGAAAATCTGGCAAATCGATACCTTTTATGTACTTGAACAAGTGTTTGCTCATGCCTTCAAAAATCTGTATGATATCCTCTTGTTCCACAAAAGACATTTCGCAGTCAATTTGCGTAAACTCCGGCTGGCGGTCCGTTCGCAAGTCCTCATCGCGGAAACACTTGACAATCTGGAAGTAACGGTCAAAACCGGAAACCATCAGCAACTGTTTCAGCGTTTGCGGGGACTGCGGCAATGCGTAAAACTGCCCTGGGTTCATACGGCTCGGAACGACAAAATCGCGCGCGCCCTCCGGCGTGGAATTTACCAAAACAGGAGTTTCCACTTCCAGAAATCCATGCGCATCCAGATAACGGCGCACTTCAAAGGCCATTTTATGACGCAGTTCCAGATTGGCCCGCACGGCATTGCGGCGCAAGTCCAGATAACGGTATTTCATGCGCAAGTCATCACCCCCGTCTGTATTGTCCTCAATTGTAAAGGGCGGCGTAACGGCTTCGTTCAGAATGGTCAATGACGAAACAAGTATTTCAATCTCGCCGGTCGGCAGGTGTGTATTTTTATTGCTGCGCTCAGCTACTGTACCGGTAATTTGAATGACATATTCGCGTCCGAGCTTGTTGGCTTTTTCGCATAAGTCGGCATCTATTTCCTGATTAAAAACCAGTTGGGTGATTCCATACCGGTCGCGTAAATCAACAAAAGTCATTCCACCCATTTTGCGCGAGCGTTGTACCCACCCCGCCAATGTCACAGTTTCGTTAGCGTTGGCAAGACGTAATTCTCCGCATGTTTTTGTCCTGTACATAGTCGTTTATTGAAAAATTCCTCCGAAATCTTTATTAGGGGAAGATTCCGGAGGCATTGGAAAATATGTTGAATTTGTTTGGATCCGGATTTTAACCAACAGTCACGTTTTTATCTACTTTCCGTATCAAGCCTTTTAATACATCGCCTGGTCCTAATTCGATAAATTCGGTTGCACCATCAGCAATCATGTTTTTGACGGTTTGCGTCCAGCGAACCGGAGCCGTAAGCTGTGCTACCAGATTCATTTTGATAGCTTCTGGATCTGTTTGCGGGTATGCGTTGACATTCTGGTATATTGGGCATTTGGGCGTGCTGAACTTGGTTTCCATAATGGCTGCCTGGAGTTCATCAGCGGCAGGTTGCATCAATGGAGAATGGAAGGCGCCGCCTACGCTTAGTTTCAACGCGCGTTTTGCTCCTTTGGCTGTCAATTGGGCGCATGCTTCATCTATGCCATCAATGGAGCCGGAAATCACAATTTGTCCCGGGCAGTTGAAGTTGGCCGCAACTACGATTTTATCGGTAATGTTGTCGCATACTTCATCAACAACTTCATCCGGTAAGCCAATAATGGCAGCCATAGTTGATGGTTCTTTTTCACAGGCTTTTTGCATGGCCATTGCACGCTTGCTAACCAAGACCAATCCATCTTCAAAGGTCAAGGCACCACATGCAACCAATGCGCTGAATTCGCCCAACGAATGTCCGGCAACCATTTCCGGTTGGAATTCATCCCCCAATACTACGGAAGAAATAACAGAATGCAAGAATATTGCAGGCTGGGTAACCTTGGTCTGCCGCAAATCTTCCGGTGTACCGTTAAACATTAAATCTGTAATACGGAAACCAAGAATTTCATTTGCTTTCTCAAACATTTCTTTGGCTACGGGCGAGTTATCGTATAAATCTTTGCCCATACCCACGAATTGGGCACCCTGGCCGGGAAATACATAAGCTCTCATATTTTAATTAATTAGATACTTTAATAACTAAAACAAATGCATTAAATAGACGGCAAAGGTACTAAATAAGTTAGAATTTTTGAAATTTGACATAAGATTTTTCGCAAATACTTTTGAAAAGCATAATATTAAGGAGTTTAGATTTATTGGTAACTAAGACATAGTTATATTACGTAGCATAACTACTTATAAAAAAAACAAAAGCTTGTGCGATTTTTTCCAAAGAAAAATATTTAATATCGTCATCAAGCCGAATATTATCTGTAAATTTGCCGCATTAATCTTTCAATAATCTTACTCATTTAAATTATATGAACATCACCGACCGCTTTTTAAAATATGTCAGTTTCTTGACAACATCAGATGAAAACACTGGTATGAACCCGAGCACTCCAGGTCAAATGATTTTTGCGCAATATCTTGCCAAAGAACTAAAATCCATTGGTTTGACGGAAATAGAACTGGACAAGAACGGTTATTTAATGGCCACCTTGCCTGCAAATACCAAAGAGGACATTCCAGTTATCGGATTTATTGCTCACATGGATACAAGCCCCGATGCAAGCGGGAAGCATGTTGCTCCGCACATTGTCGAGAATTACCAGGGGAACGATATTTTATTGAACGAAGAAGATGCCATTGTGCTGGAAACGGAAAAGTATCCGGAAATCTTGCAATATGTCGGGCAGGATATTATTGTTACGAATGGCAAAACATTGCTTGGTGCGGATGACAAAGCTGGTATTGCTGAAATTGTCAGTGCCATGGAATATTTGATATCCCATCCGGAAATCAAGCATGGTAAAATTCGTGTCGGCTTCACGCCGGATGAGGAAATCGGGCAAGGCGCCGACCATTTTGATGTGCAAAAATTCGGTGCGGCATGGGCATATACCATGGATGGCGGTGAAATCGGCGAACTGGAATTCGAGAATTTCAATGCGGCGAGTGCTAAAATCACTTTCAAAGGGCTGAATGTCCATCCCGGCTATGCCAAACATAAAATGCGCAATTCCATGCGCATTGCATACCAGTTTGCCAACATGTTGCCCCGCCATGAGACCCCTGAACATACCGAAGGCTATGAAGGATTCTATCATATGACTTCTATGCAAGGCTCTGTGGAAGAAACTGTTTTGACGTATATCATACGTGACCACGACCATGCACGTTTTGAAAGCCGCAAAAAAGAAATGCAACATTTAGCGAATAAAATCAATGCCGAATTTGGAACGGGCACGGCCATTCTGGAACTAAAAGACCAATATTACAACATGCGGGAAAAGATAGAGCCGGTCATGTATGTAGTCGAACTTGCCAAAATGGGCATGGAACAGATTGGCGTCAGTCCGAAAGTTAAGCCGATAAGAGGTGGTACGGATGGTGCAAGGCTTTCGTTTGAAGGCCTCCCCTGCCCCAACATCTTCGCTGGCGGGCATAATTTCCACGGACGATTTGAATACTTACCAATCCAGAGTATGCAAAAAGCCATGAAAGTAATTGTTGCCATGGTGTCCTTGCTGGCCGAAAAACACAAAGATTTGTGCAACTGATTATGTCATAAAAAAATAGTATCATGAAAACAACTCCTTTTACGGATATTCATATCGCACTTGGTGCTAAAATGCACGAATTTGCTGGTTATAACATGCCGATAGAATATAACGGTATCAGCCATGAACACATAGTTGTCCGCACGGGCGTCGGAGTATTCGACGTTTCCCACATGGGCGAGTTCTGGGTGAAAGGCGAACACGCGCTGGATTTCCTGCAAAAAATCACCACTAACGATGTCAGCAAGTTGGATGCAGGCAAGGCACAATATACCTGCTTTCCCAACGGCAAGGGCGGCATAGTGGACGATTTGTTGATATACAAGTATTCCACCACCAAGTACATGCTGGTAGTCAATGCTTCCAACATAGAAAAGGACTGGCAATGGTGCGTATCGCACAATACCGAAGGCGTAACGTTGGAAAACGCCTCCGACCGCATGGCACAATTGGCCGTGCAAGGCCCTAAGGCAACGGATTTGTTGCAAGAACTGACCTCCATTGACTTGAAAAGCATTCCCTATTACGCTTTTCGGGAGTGGAGTTTTGCCGGTGTGCAGCCGGTCATTATCTCCAATACAGGATATACCGGCGCCGGCGGTTTTGAGTTATATTTCGCGCCGGAACATGGCAGGCAGATTTGGGATGCCTTGTTCGCGGTAGGGGCAAAGTACGGTTTGGAGCCTATTGGTTTGGGAGCGCGCGACAGTCTCAGGTTGGAAAAAGGATTTTGCCTGTATGGAAATGACATAGACGATACGACCTCGCCGATTGAAGCAGGTTTGGGCTGGATAACCAAATTTGTGGACGGTAAGGATTTCATAGACCGTGAACGTTTGTGGCAGCAAAAAACGGAGGGTGTAACACGTAAATTGGTGCGTTTTGAATTGCAGGAACGCGGCATCCCGCGCCATGGATATGAAATCGCCGATGGCAACGGCAATATTATCGGGCATGTTACTTCCGGCATCATGCTGCCAAGCACAAAAATTGGTATAGGAATGGGCTATGTTCGTGTTGAACATGCGAAACCGAACAATACCATATATATAAAAATCAGGGAAAAATCGATTCCAGCCAAGGTTGTAAAATAAGAGGAATGGCCTAATAATCGGAAAATAATCGCTAATTTTGCGGAAAATTTAATATATGGCAAAACGAGTCTTGTTCTTTTTGTGTTGCATTTTGTCGGGGGCATTTGTTCTTCCGGCGTTTGCGGCATTGAAAGACACGGCAGCTGTCGATTACCGTCCGAAAATACAAGGAACAATTCGCGCAAAATACGAATACAACACATCTGATGATTTACATCGTTTCCAGGTACGTAATGCACGGCTGAATGTGAACGGGAACATTTGCCGTTTTATCTCGTACAAGGCAGAAGTTGATTTGTCCGACGAAGGGGTCATGAAAATGTTGGATGCTTTTATTCGTTACACACCGCTTGAAAATTGGGATATAACCATTGGACAACAAAAAGTCCCGTTCAGTACTGAAAATTTGCGTTCGCCGCATTTATATTACTTTGCCAACCGCTCTTTCATTGCCAAGCAAATGAGCCATGATGTTCGTGACGTAGGTTTAATGATGCGCTATTCATATACAAAGAAATTCCCGTTTTCCATTTCAGCTGGTTTATACAACGGTTCTGGTTTATACGAACAAAAAGAATGGCAAAACAATTTCAACATAGCGGCACGGGTGGTTTTCAATCCAATGGATGATTTCGAGTTTTCGTTAAGCATGAATTCGGTGAAACCAGATGCAATCAGAATGAACCTGTTCGATGCAAGCCTCAACTGGACATTGGACCAGTTCCATGCTGAAGCGGAATATGTCTATAAAACATACGAAAAAAAAGCATTTAAGGACACGCAGGCGGCTATGGTTTTTGCTTGTTACCATATCCCCACCCCGAAATGGAAAGCTTTGAAAAAGATTTCACCGGTTCTACGTTATGACTTTATGACCGATAACCATAAAACTTCCATGGATGCTGCCGGCAATTGCCTTGTAGATGATTATGGAAGGCAACGCATAACGGGCGGATTCATTTTTTCATTGGGTACGCCATTTTTGAGCGATATACGATTGAATTACGAGCAGTATTTTTATAATAACGTCATAGAAAACCACGATAACAAATTGGTGGTAGAGTGTGTTGTCAGATTTTAGTTATGGAAATAGTAAAGTATCCTGAGAGAGCGGAATGGAAACGCTTGATAACCCGTCCGGAACGGGATTATACTGAATTGCACGGCATAGTTGGCAAGGTTCTGGACGACGTAAAGGCACATGGCGATGAGGCCGTAAGACGATATACGGAACAGTTCGACCATGTAAAAATAGGACATTTTGAGGTTACTCCGGAAGAATTTGCCGAAGCGGAACAAACTGTCGATTTGCCATTGAAACAGGCCATCGAGATGGCGCGTCGCAACATCTGGAAGTTCCATTCGGAACAGTTGCATGAACTGGAACATATTCAGACATCGCCTGAGGTGGAATGTTGGCAAAAATATGTCGGTATAGAAAAAGTCGGCTTGTATGTGCCGGGAGGCACAGCACCGCTGTTCTCCACTGTGCTGATGCTGGGAATCCCTGCGCAGATAGCCGAATGTCGCGAAATTGTGCTCTGCACGCCGCCGTGCCAGGATGGGAAAGTCCACCCTGCCGTATTGTATGCGGCAAAAGTTGCCGGCGTGCATCGTGTGTTCAAAATCGGAGGTGTACAAGCCATAGGGGCAATGGCATACGGGACGGAAACAGTGCCGAAAGTGTATAAGATTTTCGGGCCCGGCAACCAGTTTGTTACAGCGGCCAAACAATTGGTGTCGCTTAAAGATACAGCCATTGACATGCCGGCCGGCCCTTCGGAAGTTGAGATTCTGGCCGACGAGACGGCCGTTCCTGCCTTTGTTGCAGCTGATATGTTGTCACAGGCAGAACATGGTGTTGACAGCCAAGCTGTCTTGATTACCATATCTGAAGAGTTGATAGAGCCAGTAAAAGAACAGATTGAGCTTCAATTGGCGCAATTGCCGCGCAAAAATATTGCTGAAAAGGCTTTGGAGAGCAGCAAAATCATTTTGATGCACAATATTGAAGAAGCAGTCGAGCTGACCAATGAATACGCACCGGAACATTTGATTATTTCCACCCGTTATTATTGGGGTGTCGCCGATGCGATTACCAATGCCGGCTCTGTCTTTCTTGGGAATTACACGCCTGAAAGCGCTGGCGACTACGCTTCCGGAACTAACCATACTTTGCCGACAAATGGTTATGCAAAAGCCTACAACGGTGTGAATATTGACAGTTTCTTGCGCAAAATCACATTCCAGCACATCACCCGGAACGGATTGCTTAATTTGGGAAATGCCATTGAAATCATGGCGGAACACGAAGGCTTGACTGCACACAAGAACGCGGTGGAAATTCGTTTGGATGCCGAAAAGGAAGAAATTCTATGAGAATGCATTTGATACCTTTGGCCCTGTTGTTGTTCGTAATTGCGGTTACAGACAGTTGGTTGTATTACCGTTGGCGCAAAAAAGTGGAAAAGACGTGGTTGCGGGCCATGTATTGGTTGCCAACATTGTTATTTGTCGCATTTTTGGCGTATATCACTTTGTGTGCAGACCGCTTTGCCACTTACAAATTGGCGGCACAGGTCATTTGGGGATTCTGGTTGCTGTTTCTCATATACGTGCCGAAAATGTTGTATGCCATTTTCGATTCTGTCAGCATATTGTTCCACACATTGTTCAACATCCGCCCGAAAATAATCAGCCGCATAGGTTCTGTCTTGGCTGTTTGTACGGTAATTATGCTTGTTTGTGGCGCGCTATCGGGACGCAAACGTGTTCACGTAAAGCAAGTTGCCATTCAGGTTGCAGGTTTGCCGACTGCTTTTGACGGATTCACCATTGCACAATTCTCCGATGCCCATATAGGCAATTGGAACAATCATACCAAAACCATAGAAAAAATGGTCAGGCTCATAAATGAGCAGCAACCTGATATGATTGTTTTTTCTGGAGACATGGTGAACAATTTTTCCGATGAACTGACGGGGTACGACACTATTTTCAATAAACTCTATGCGCCATACGGTAAATATGCCGTGCTTGGAAACCATGATTATGGTGATTATACCCGTTGGGAAAGCAAGGAGTTGCGTGACCAAAATTTGCAGCAGACCAAACAAGGGATTCGTAATTTAGGATTCGATTTATTATTGAACGAGCATCGGACTGTGGCCATAGACAGCCAAAAAATAGATATTGTCGGGGTGGAAAACTGGGGTGTGCCGCCATTCAAGCAATACGGTGATTTGGATGCTGCACTTCAGAACACAGCAGATTCCGTACCCAAAATCTTGATTTCGCACGACAGCTCGCATTGGCGTGCTGAAGTCATCGGCAATGAAAGTATTTTCCTTACTTTGTCAGGGCATACACATGCCGCCCAAATAGGCATTATTACAAAACATATCCATTGGTCGCCATCTAAATGGATATATCCGGAATGGGAAGGTTTATACAAAGAAGACAATCAATATTTATATGTCAATCGTGGTTTGGGCTATGTTGGTGTTCCCTTACGTATCGGCGTTCCGCCTGAAATAACATTAATTACACTCGAGCACCAAAAATAGAACTGCCTATGCGTACCATGGTACTCCCGTGCCCAATGGCTATCTGGTAGTCCTCGCTCATGCCCATGGACAATTCCTTGAACATGCTATCAGTCGGGAAATAGTGTTGTTTCAAGCTGTCAAAAGTGTCTTTGAGCAACGTAAATTCTTGTGCTATCTGGTTTTGGTCGTCTGTGAAGGTAGCCATGCCCATCAAACCGCAAATCCGCACGTGCCGTAACGATTTCCAGTCATCCTGTTGCAACATCTCGTCCAATTCTTCTGCTGAAAATCCGAATTTGGTTTCTTCGCGGGCAATGTGCATTTGCAGCAGGCAATTTACGACACGGTCGGCTTTCGTTGCGGCCGCATCGATGGCACTCAGAAGTTTGAATGAATCCACTCCGTGTATGAGTTCCACAAATGGCACGATATATTTGATTTTGTTGGTCTGCAAGTGCCCGATAAAATGCCAGCGTATGTCTTTCGGCAAATCGGCATATTTGTCGCACAACTCTTGCACCCTACTCTCCCCGAAAATGCGCTCACCTGAACGATAGGCTTCCATAATGTCATCTTTGGAGTGGAATTTAGACACGCACACCAATGTGACATGTCCCGGAATATGTGCCCGTATGTTATGCAGATTTTCAACAATCATAATGATAGGAATTATTCGGTGGCTGGTACCGGCGTTTTCTCCACAGAGACAGCTTGATAAGGGAATACATCCAACAACGCCGTTTCGTTCAGGGCAACGATTTCATAATCGACCAATGAATGGCTCATGCCTTCGGTCAAGCCGGAAAGCGCGTCTTTTATATCTTTTGCTTGCACATACATGAAATTTGCAGTGCGTTTTTCCACACCTTTCTCTTCATCAATAGTAACATACATCACCTTGGCTTTGTACCATTTGTCTCCATTCGGATTTGGAAACATTTCTGTGATTTTCACTTTGCGAATGTTGGCTACTTCAAACTCGCCGGTAATGAACGGTTTTATTTCCTCAATGATCCGTGCTTCCGCTTCAGTGAAACTCAAGGCATCCACCAGGTACGCTTCAGTGACTTTGGCTATATTTCCTTCTTCAAGGGTTTTCTCGTATTTTATTTTACATTCGAACCAATTCATAATTAAATGATTACTATTTATCAAGGATTTATTGTTTTAACTCGGACAAAGATACTATTTTTTGCGGAAAAAAATCTACCTTTGCAATAGTTTTTTAGAGTATATTTTTATGGAAGAATTGGTTTTTAAACATAGCATTCCTGTGCAATTGCGTTTTAATGATGTCGATGGTTTGGGGCATGTCAATAATTCGGTATATTTCAATTTTTACGATTTGGGTAAAACGGGTTATTTTGATGCCGTTTATGGACACCAAGTACCACAGGAAAAAATTGATATTGTCATTGCTCATGCAGAAGTTGACTTCATTGAACCTGTTTTTCTAAAAGATGAAATCCTCGTGCAGACGACCGTAACCGCTATCGGTAACAAGAGCCTCACCATGGTACAACGGATTATATGCGCTAAAACCCAGCGGATCAAATGCCTGTGCAAGACTATCATGGTCGGCTTTGATTTTAAAACGAACACATCTAAAATGATATCTAGTGCTTGGCGTGATGCCATTAGCAAATATGAAGGGCGTAACTATTAAACAACCCCAAAAAACTATGCCATAATTTATATAAAATATATTTGCAAAATTATGGCATAGTCAACTACTCTACTGGATAATTCTAATATAGGATGAGCGTGTTTAGCTAAACAAAAATTATTCTTTTAATAACTACTTATTAGTTTTTGGAGGTAGTTCCATTTCTTGTTTGTATAACTTTCCTTATTGTGCCGTCTGGATTATAATACAAACGATCAACACATATTGACCTTCTGAAAGTATGGTAGCTATGTTCATCCCAACCAAACTTTTTTACTTCATTAGGATGTTTTAGGTAATAAAGTGCTGAATTATGGTAAAAAATATACCATTTCCCCTTATATTCAACAATGGAATGATGATTTGTGCCGCTATTGACTTTATCTAATATGATACCTTTATATTCGAATGGGCCTAAAGGATTGTCCGACATTGCATATTTAATTTCACCACTTTTTGAAGAATATGACAAATAGTATTGACCATTGTATTTATGCATCCAGACTGCTTCAAAAAAATCATCAGTTCCTTCCAACAGATATACATTTCCATCATATGAAACCATATCATCATTCAACTTTATTGCATTTACAACGAGTTGTCCCATATATAAATAAGCTTGGCCATCGTCATCTATGAACACTGCCGGATCTATAAAATCACGATCACAAACTACACCATCCGTATCAATTGTTATTAATGGTTTTCCAATAGGATCTTTGAATTTTCCATATGGAGAATTGCTTACAGCTACCCCTATTTTGCTTTTTTCTACTGGATAATAAAAATAATACAAACCATTATGCTCTATGCAATCCGGTGCCCATGCCTCTTTATCGGCCCACGATATGTCATCTATCGAAAAGATTTTTCCATGATCAGCCCATTTATCCATGTTTACAGTTGAGAACACATGCCAATCCCTCATGCTGAAACATGTAGCAGTATCCTCATCGTGGGATGGATACACATACAAAGTATCGTTAAAAACCCTTGCAGATGGATCCGCTGTATATAGATGGGTGATAAAAGGATTTCGAGCTTTCAGGTTACAAATAAGTAACATAGAAGCACAAATTATTATGATTTGTTTCATATAGATTTTTTCGTAGAACTATATCATTTTTTTCCGATATATGATGTCATTTTAATGTTATTTCTGTTTTATACTTGATGTCGGCTGAAGAAGCCCCTATGTAAACTGTAAACTTCCCTGTTTCGTATGTCCAGGTATGTTTGATATCGTCAAAGAACGACAAGTCTGCTACGCTTATTTTAAAGTCAACATTTTTTTCTTCACCAGGTTGTAGTTCTATTTTTTTGAAAGCCTTCAGTTCTTTTAATGGCCTCTGGAATGTAGATTTCTTATCTCCAATATACAACTGGACAACTTCCTTTCCTTGCTGGTTACCTGTATTTTTGATGGGTACACTTATCCGTATTGAATCATTCTGATTCAATACTGTTGAAGAAAATTCAGGTTTGCCATATTCAAATGTTGTATAACTTAATCCATGTCCAAACGGGAACAATGGTTCAATTTCGTTTTTTTCCAACCAACGATAGCCAACAAATATATCTTCTTTATAATAGACATCTTTATCACCCGGATAAGTATTCAATGCATGTGCACCATAGTCATTGAGTCTTTTTGCAAAACTGAATGGCAATTTTCCAGATGGATTGACTTTTCCAAACAAAATGTCCGCGATTGCGTTACCAGCTTCTGAACCACCATACCAGGCTTGTATGATAGATTCCACATCATTGACCCATGGCATAGCTACTGCATTCCCAGAAATCAATACAACTACGATATTATCATTTACTTTTGACAATGCTGTTAATAACTCATTTTGGCCATAAGGAAGTTCTAAACCATATCGTACTAATAAAGGAATTTATGTTTTGGATCTGAACATCATGAAGACGTACAAGCTATTTATGGAAAGCGATCGTATCGGAGAGGTTCGTTCCATTCTTGTAAATTCAGACGGCTATATATGGTTTTCTGGTGCTGAATACATTTACAAATATCATCTTGCTTCTGGCACATATTCAACATACCAAACAGCACGTAGTACTAAATATAAGCAAGATGAAATTGCGGTCAAAATAGAAAAAGACATTTATGGACAAATTTGGTTTGGCGCTCCGAGTGGTATATATAAATATCAGATGGACAAAGATACGATTCTATTGTCATATCCCTTAGAAGGCAATACTAATTTCCAAGTTGACCCTCCTTATATTTGGATTGCTTCATGGACAAACGGCTTGATAAGGTATAATATCGAAACAAAAGAATCAATTTCATACCATTGTACCGGCAAGCAATCAAATGAACTATCATGTAATACTCTCACAAATATTTATATTGACAAAAAACGAACTATCTGGATTGGAACTGGTGGTAAAGGAATAGACATTATACAGCAACAACCCAAAATATTTTCCAAATATGTGCCGAACAACGTCAACGGCATGTCATCCGCACAAATCAGAGATGTGTACATTGATAGCAAACAAAATATATGGATTGGCACATATTTGGGATTGAACAAATATAATCCAGAAACCGAGACCTTTACCCCCATATATTCTGCTCATAATATTGACAACACAAATCCTATAAAAGATATTGTAATTACAATATGTGAAGATAATGATGGGAAACTATGGGTTGGAACTTTAGGAGGTTTGCAAATTCTAAATAAAAACACCAATAGCTTAGAATCTTTTAGTACATTACCCAAAGACGATATTCTCAGAAACAATCAGATATGGGCTTTGTACAAAGATAGTAAAGGGTGGATATGGATTGGGACACGTTCAGGTGTTTTTCATTTAGACCCAGAAACAAAAGAATACCATACCTATTTTTTTGGACCAGATATTTCTCCATCGACCCCTAACGAGAACAGCAGTACATGTTTTTTGGAGTATGATAATAACATATGGATCGGAACTAAAAACGGAGTAGTGAGAATCAATTCCGATAAAACCATCTCTATGTTCAGGACAAGTCAATATAATTTGAGTTCATTCAATATCAACAATATTTTCAAAGATAAAAAAGATAATATCTGGTTGTGTACCAATAAAGGGTTAGCTAAATATATTTCAGATGAAGAAGGTTTTGAGATGCTATTAGCATCCAGTGATTATAATAATGCCGACTTCATTCAAATGCAACAAGATGGAGACGGATTATTATGGATTGTAACAACCAAACAATTGATTGTTTATGATCCTGAACAAGGTAGTGCACCAAATGTTTCATATATCTACCAGACAAAAGATCAGACAACTATGCCATGTGGTTTTATTATTACTGAAGAGCAAAAAGCATATATTGGTTCTCCAAATGGATTGATCTTTTTTAATATCAATGAACTGAAAAATGATAATAATCTATCTGTCATTCATTTATCAAAATTTTTACTGTTTAATACTGAACAAATACCATTATCTCCAGACTCTCCTCTAAAAGAACATATTGATTATACACAACAAATAGACTTGACATACCGGCAGAATTCATTTTCTTTTGAATATACTGCAATAAATTTATCGCATTCCTACCCTTTCCAATATTCTTATCAATTAGAGGGTTATGATAAAGACTGGATAAATGCCGGAAGTAATACAATTGCGAATTACACACAAATTCCACCAGGAAAATACAAGTTCAAAGTACGTTTGTCAGGGTCGTTGTTATCTAGCAATCCGGATATTAAAGAAGTTGCTATCCATATTCATCCACCTATATATGCTACATGGTGGGCATTCGCTTGTTATGGAATCGCATTTATCCTCTTAATGTATGCTTTCCGCAAATATTCCATTATAGACATAAAAGAAAAAAATGAGTTGCAAATAAACCGATTGAAAAAGGAAAATGCAGAAGCTCTATACAACATGAAGGTTAAGTTCTTTATGAACACATCACATGAGTTCCGGACACCGTTAACACTAATCAGCGGCCCATTACAGCGACTGCTTGGAGAAGAACATGACAGTGAAAAATTAAAAATGCTCTTGTTGATCCAAAAGAACACTAACAAATTATTGGAATTGGTCAATCAACTGTTAGAATTCAGAAAAACAGAAACTGGAACAAGAAAACTCAAAGTAAAAGAAAATGACATCATATACCATACATCAGAAATTATAGCTTCGTTTGAAGAACTTGCAGAACGTCAAGCCATTCAGCTTGAAATGAAAACCATGTTTGAACATCTAAACGTATGGTTTGATTCTGATATGTATGAACGTATATTGTTTAACTTGTTATCAAATAGTTTCAAACACACACCCGCTGGTGGGCGAATTTCCATCTATATAACCCTCACGGAAAAAGAAGTAGAAACGACTAATAAAACTTTCGATTTGCTATACAGGTTTTCAAACAAACAAAAGTCGTACGTAAAAATTGTAGTGGAAGATACAGGAGCAGGAATTCCACAAAAAGACCTGGAACATATTTTTGACAGATTTTACCAAATACAGGACAACAGCCCTGGAACTGGCATCGGTTTGTCCTTGGCAAAAAATCTGGTCGAATTACATCATGGCAGTATTGAAGTCGAAAGCGTAGAAAATGTCATAACACGTTTTGCTGTCTTTTTGCCAATGGGCAATGAACATTTTAAGGCAGAAGACCTAGCTAAAACGGATCAAACAACGGATAGCGACGAAACATATACAGTCCAGTTAAAACCGGTAAATTACAATACAATAATAAGCCACGTTTATGATGAACCTGATGAAAACAATTTGCTACAAAATATGCGTAAGGAATCTAACAAGCCTACCGTGCTGATTGTAGAAGATAATCCGGACATTATCGTATGGTTACGTTCAACATTACAAGAACAATATATCATCTATGCAGCCAATAATGGAAAAACAGGACTTCAAAAGACATTAAAACTTATACCTGACATAATACTCTGTGACATAAACATGCCTGTTATGAACGGGATACAACTTACACAAGAATTGAAAAAGAACCAATTGACTGCGCATATACCGATTATTATGCTTACCGCCTTGAATTCCAATGAATATATGTTGGAAGGATTAAATTATGGAGCGGATGATTACATAACCAAACCCTTTGATGTCAATATATTGAATTTAAAAATAAGAAATCTGTTAACAACGCTTCAGCATTCAAACGAGAAAAATGCGTCCGAGATAATTTTTAATGAATTTGCACCTAAAAATATTGAGTCTGATGATGAATTCATGGAAAAACTGAACCGTTTTTTGAAAGCCAACATAGCTAACGCCGAGATTGATGTAGATGAAATTGTGCAACAATTAGCTATTAGTCGTTCTAATTTATATAGAAAGTTAAAAGCAATTACCGGAATGTCTATTAAACGATATGTATTGACATATCGTATGTCATGTGCCCAAAAGTTATTGCAGAATCCTAATATCAGGATATCTGAAGTTATGAATAGTGTCGGGATTACCAACAGAGCGTATTTTATTAAAATTTTCAAGGAATTATATGAAATAACACCATCTGAATATCAAGAACGATTCACAAAAGGAGATATCAAAGTATAAAATTCATGTAATAATAAATACAAATTTACTAAGTAAAATTATTTCCCATGAAGAAACAAATATTATTTATAATAGGTATTATATTGCCATTATTTGTTGGAGCCAGTGAAGTTGGCCGACAAGTGATAAATCTCAATGACAATTGGAAATTTTTCTGTCCAGATACAAGTAATATTCCAAAATCAATAAACTTTGATGACAGTGCATGGGAAACAATAAATATACCTCACACTTGGAATAATAAAGATGCTCAAGATGGTGGCGACAATTATTTGCGTTCCGTGGGTTGGTATCGCAAACATTTGCATTGGTCAGATGCATACGAAGGCAAGCGTGTGTATCTTGAATGTCTCGGTGCTTGTTTAATGGCGGTATGTTTTGTTAACGAAGACACCGTTGGAATCCATAAAGGAGGATACACTGCGTTCCGTTTTGACATTACTTCAAAGTTAAAAAAAGGAGACAATCTTATTGCCATAAAAGTAGACAATCGTAAGAATCAGGATATTATACCATTAGGCGGTGATTTTTCTGTCATGGGAGGAATATATCGTAATATTTCCCTTGTTGTGGCCGATCCTGTACATATCGATCTTTCAGACTATGCATCATCTGGTTTATATCTTACTACAAGGCATGTGAGCGAGAGGAAAGCTGACCTGGAAATCCGTGCAAAAATTGTCAATGATTCATTTGAACCTAAAACTGTGTCATTATGTGGGATATTGAAGCACCCTAACTCATTTCAGGCCATAGCTGAAATACCGAATCCATTATTTGACCCGAACACAATGTATTCAACAAAGCATAAACTATTGAAATCTGTAAGAAAAACTGTGACCATCCCAGCTAATTCATCGGTTGAATTCAAGGAAACAATTACCATAAGCAATCCTCATCTCTGGAATGGGAAAGCAGATCCATATCGTTACCTTGTAGAGCTTATCGTTTCTGCCAATGGTAAGATTATTGACTCTATATCACAACACGTGGGATTTCGTTACTACGAAGTGACTAAAGATGGTTTTTTCCTAAACGGAAAGTTATATCCATTGCGTGGTGTAAACCGTCATCAAGATTGGTATAACATGGGTTATGCCATTACACAAAATGAACATAACATTGATTTCGGAATAATATATGATGTAGGTGCAAATGCAATACGTTTTGCGCATTATCCGCATGATCCGTACATATACGATTTATGTGACCGCTATGGACTGATAGCTTGGGCAGAAATACCTGTTGTAGGCGGTTTAGGAACATCTGCAGAATTAAAAGAAGGTGTCAAGATTCAGTTACGTGAACTAATTCGTCAGCAATATAATCGTCCATCTATTTGTTTTTGGAGTTTGCAGAATGAGGTTCGTGAACAGGAAACTGCTCAAATGAAAGTTTTGATGAAAGATTTAAACAATTTAGCCCATATTGAGGATCCCACACGCTTGACTGTTCAAGCAAGTAATCATGCAGTGGGCTTCGGATGTTTTTGCTTGGAATTGGTACCCAGGTTGGTATATAGAAGATCCCAGTTTTGCTTCTAAATTGGACAGTTTTAAGGATGAAGAACGTCCAACTGCCATGTCGGAATATGGTGCAGGTGCTAGTATTTATCATCATGAAATAAATCCTGCAAGACCAGTAACCAACCGAGGGAAATTTCACCCTGAAGAATATCAAAATTTTGTGCATGAACACGCATTGATGGACATCTCTACCCGTGATTTTGTATGGGGAACATTTGTGTGGAACATGTTCGATTTTGCATCCGACGGCCGCAAAGAGGGGGACCAAGATGGTATAAATGACAAGGGATTGGTTACATACGACCGCAAAGTAAAAAAAGACAGTTACTTCATATACAAAGCCAATTGGAGTCATGAACCTGTGCTTTATATTACAAGCCGGCGTTATGATGAACGTAAAGAAAAAGTAACTCCCGTTGTCGTTTACTCCAACTGTGATTCTGTAGAACTTTTTGTAAACGACATTTCACAAGGTAGGAAAAAATATAAAGATGTCCAATGTGGTATTTATAAATGGAACGATGTTGAACTACCAGCTAAAGTGAATAAGGTAAAAGTAGTCGGACTAAAAAACAAGCAAAAATATACTGACGAAGTCATATGGAACATAAAGATTCTCTAATTGTTTTTGAGTCTGAAAACCAATAAACAGGTAAACTTAAAACGCAACCGTACAACAAACAACTATTTATTAATAATAGGTCTGTCCTTCTCCTCAGTTCATGATTTATGAAGAAAGAATTTAACTATTTAACTCATTTTACAGCACTTTTCTTTTAGGTACAGTTGCTTGGAACTCTTTCAGGTAAAATGGGTCGAAATAGGCAACACTCTCAAATTGTCCTGCAGCATAACGCTGTTCGGCCAACATTATCATGTTAGCGGCTTCCGGATAGATATTATCCAGAAAATGTACATTCGGATGAGTTAGGACAGTGCGGCATTTTTCCGCTCCATTACCGAAAAACCAAACCGAATGATTTCCCAAAATATCTGTATATGAATCCGATGTAACAATAACAGGTACGACTTCGCTTACACGTTTTAACTGCATGTCATAACAGGCACTGTAAACTTCCATCCGTCGGGCATCGATCATCGGACACAGCAAAGCATCCGCTTCTGTTATTTTTTTGCGAGCGGCAACAGCTATTACTTGCAACGTGTCTATGGCAATAAGTGGAATTTCCCAACCGAAACATAAACCTTTGGCAGTAGCCGTACCTATCCGCAGGCCAGTATATGAACCAGGTCCTTGACTCAAGGCCACTGCATCCGGACGTTTTCCCTGCATTTTCAGAAAATCTAAAACTTCTTGTATGAAAACACTCAATAATTTGGCATGGTTCAGACCTTCCGTATTGATTTTTTGTATTAGGCACACACCATTTTCGCTAACAGCGACCGAACAAACACTTGTTGATGTTTCTATATGGAGTAATATCATATTATAGACATTTTTTCAGTTGCAAATGTACGTCTTTTATTTGATTATAAGAAATGGAGACTAAGGTTATATTTTGAGACCTATATTCATTTCTTATTTTTATACTAAGATTTTATGATCTGAATTTGTTTGCTGATATCATGAAATTTCAATAATATTGCGTACTAACAGAATACAGAATATCACCAATTCAAAACAATATTAATCAAATGTAAATCAAAACAATACAATCCAAAACACATATATTCTTTATCAATGCCAATTAAATTATCATACCAATAATGGAAAAAACGAAACAACTAGTTTTAAGTTGTATCTGCGCCATATCAAGCATAAATGCAACTTCACAAATCCAACTTCCGGCCATTTTTTCTGACGGAATGGTCCTGCAACAAAACAGTCAAGTCGATATATGGGGTTGGGGAAATCCATCCGAAGAATTGAAATTGGTTGCTGAATGGCAACCGAAAGACACCATTCGTGTAATAGTGGACAACCAAGGACGTTGGAATACCAAAATGCCAACACAAGGCGCAGGAGGGCCGTACAATGTGGAAATCATTGGAATCTGGGAATCCCGCAGAATCTCGGATGTGATGCTGGGCGAGGTTTGGTTATGCAGCGGCCAGTCGAACATGGAGTGGTCAGCTGACATGGGTATAAAAAACGGGGAACAGGAAGTAGCAAACGCAGCCTGCCCTTCAATACACATATTCCATGTTCCGAAACAAGGCTCGAATTATCCGCAAGAAGATTGCCAGGCAAAATGGGAAGAGGCAACACCCCAAAGTATGCGCAGGACAAGTGCGACTGCCTATTTTTTTGCACGATACCTGACTGAACAATTAAATGTGCCCGTCGGTATTCTTGTGTCAGCTTGGGGCGGAACGCCGGCAGAAGTGTGGACACCAGCGGAAATTATAAACAAAGATACCATGTTGGCTGGGAATTATTTAACGGCATCTCCGTGGTGGCCGGTTACACCAGGCGTTTTGTATAACAGAATGATTCATCCACTTATTCCTTATAGAATAGCCGGTTGTATATGGTATCAGGGAGAAAGCAACCGGGAAAATCCTGCACATTACGCACGGTTAGTCGCAAAAATGGTTAACTCGTGGCGGGAAAATTTTGGCTGGAACTTTCCTTTCTATTACGTACAAATAGCACCACATACATATCAGTCGGGAAACAATGGGCCGGCTTTGATTCGGGAACAGCAACAAATCATGCTCGACAGCGTAGAAAATGCGGCAATGATTAATGTCTCTGATTTGGTCGACAATATACAAGACATTCATCCACGTAACAAAAGGGCTATCGGTGAACGCTTGGCATATTTGGCTATGGATAAAGTTTACGGACATTTTACCCAGCCTTATGAAAGTCCGCGCATGATAGCTACCAGATTGGAAAACCGAAATATAATCATCGAATTTGATGGTAATTTTGAAAAACTTGCTTCCACGACCAAATCTATTACGGGCGTAATAATCACAGATATAAACGGAGAACAATTTGCGGCAAATGCGTACATTAAAGGCAAGCAACTGATAATTCCGGTTAAGAAACACAAAGCACCATTTCAGGTATTCTATTGTTTTGACGATGCCACAATCGGAAGCCTGCGTACGGAAGCAGGGTTGCCCGTTTTGCCATTCAGAACCAGCAAAATTGAATAAAAACCATTTGTAGGAACGATACGACATAAAAAAACGGAGCATGAACAACTTCGATTTTTCTGCATATATATCATTTACGAAAATTAATCTGTATTTTTGGACGCATTAATTTTTGGAGACATGAAAAAACTTGTTGTTTTTACAGGGGCAGGCGTTTCTGCCGATAGCGGAATAGCCACATTCCGCGACAGCGACGGCCTTTGGGCGAACTATCGGATAGAGGAAGTCTGCACACCCGAAGCATTGTTGCAAAACCGTGCCAAGGTGATAGAGTTTTACAATATCCGCCGGAAAGAGTTGCTGGAAAAAAAACCGAACGCGGCGCATTATGCCATCGCGGATTTGGAAAAGTATTTCGATGTACAGGTCATTACTCAGAATATCGATGATTTGCACGAACGTGCAGGCAGCACGCACATAACACATTTGCACGGGGAATTGCGGAAATTGCGGAGCAGTTACGATGAACTGGCCACTGTTCCAATTGAAGGTTGGGAACAAAAACTTGATGCAAAGCATCCCGATGGAAGCCTGTTGCGGCCATTCGTGGTGTTTTTCGGCGAATCCGTGCCCATGTTTGAAACGGCCATCAAGATTGCGGAAACGGCAGAAATTTTTCTGGTAGTAGGAACGTCGCTGAATGTTTATCCTGCTGCCTCCCTACTCCACTATGTTTCCAGGAACGTGCCGGTCTATGTGGTCGATCCTGGAAATCTGAACTTGTCCGGCATATCCAATCCATTGGAGCACATACAGAAACGGGCTGCAATCGGCGTACCCGAATTGTGCAACAGATTGATACAAAACAGCTGATTCTTCACTCCAATCCGCGCTCCCGCATACGTTTTCGGAGTTTGTCGGCAAATTCATAATTTTTCAATCCCCAGTCGGGCGCAATCAGCAATTCCGGCGGGGATTGGGAAATATACCGTTCTATTTGGATATCCGGCCGGAGTTTCTCTCTGAAATCAAGTACCAGATCAATATATTCATCGACGGAATAAAGCCGGAACCACTTCGGATGCGCCTGATATTGTTCCGCCATTTTCGTGCCACGCACCAACTGCAGTTGATGCAGTTTCAGCACATGCACCGGCAGTTCGGAAATGCGTTCCGCATGTGCCAGAATCATTTCCCTGTTTTCCTGCGGCAATCCTAAAATCAGATGTGCGCCTACCGTTATACCGTGTTCCGCCGTGTCCCGAATCGCCTTTTGGGCGCAGGCAAAATCATGTCCCCGGTTAATCAGCCGCAAGGTGGCATCGCACGTACTTTCCACGCCATATTCCACCGTAATGGCATAATTTTCGGCCAAACCACCTAAATAATCAAGCAATTCATCTGAAACGCAGTCGGGGCGCGTACCGATGGCCAAACCGATTACGTCTGGAAATGCAAGCGCTTCCTCATACAAGGACTTTAAACGCTCCAACGGCGCGTATGTATTCGTATAGGACTGAAAATAAGCAATATATTTTTGGTCAGGATATTTTTTCCGGAAAAAACCGATTCCTTCTTCAATCTGTTGCGTGACAGTCTTGGCCGGCTGGCAATATCCGGGTACAAAAGTCTGGTTGTTGCAATAGGTGCAACCGCCTGTCCCCACCCTGCCATCACGGTTTGGACAAGTAAATCCGGCATGAATCGATATTTTCTGTATCCGTTGTTTCATAAAAACAAAAGCCAATGTACGTTGCCTAATTCATGGCCTTTGCACATTGGCTTTATCCTTTTGTTTTCCGTCGTTATGAATTCATCGACAACAAAAATTCCTCATTGTTTTCCGTGCGTTCCATGCGGTCTTTTAAAAATTCCATGGCTTCCAGGGAATTCATGTCGGCCAAATGACGGCGCAAAATCCACATGCGGTTCAGCGTATCCTGGTCAAGCAGCAAATCGTCACGGCGCGTGCTGGAGGCCATTATATCCACGGCAGGGAAAATACGCTTGTTCGACAAACGGCGGTCAAGCTGCAATTCCATGTTTCCCGTTCCCTTGAATTCTTCAAAAATAACCTCGTCCATTTTGGAGCCCGTATCAATCAAAGCGGTTGCGATGATGGTCAGGCTGCCGCCGTTCTCGATGTTGCGTGCCGCACCGAAAAAGCGTTTAGGTTTGTGTAACGCATTGGCATCCACACCGCCGGAAAGCACCTTGCCGGAAGCCGGTGCAACCGTGTTGTAGGCGCGTGCCAGACGCGTAATGGAGTCAAGCAGGATAACCACATCATGCCCGCATTCAACCAGGCGTTTGGCTTTTTCGTGGACGATGCCGGCTACTTTCACATGTTTCTCTGCCGGTTCGTCGAAAGTGGAGGAAATGACCTCAGCCTTTACGCTGCGAGCCATGTCCGTAACTTCTTCCGGACGCTCGTCAATCAGCAGCACAATCATGAACACCTCCGGGTGGTTGGCCGCAATGGCGTTGGCAATCTCTTTCAGCAGCACTGTTTTACCGGTTTTCGGTTGTGCCACAATCAAGCCGCGCTGCCCTTTGCCGATAGGCGAAAACAAATCGATGATACGGCACGAAAGCGGGTCGTTTTTGCCAGTTGTCAGCGTGAATTTCTCGTTCGGGAAAAGCGGCGTCAGATGCTCGAATGCCACGCGGTCGCGCACGAACTCGGGCGAACGCCCGTTAATTTTGTTCACCTTGATTAGCGGGAAATACTTTTCGCCATCCTTGGGCGGCCGGATATCACCTGTAACCGTGTCGCCGGTTTTCAGGCCGAACAATTTCACTTGCGACTGTGAAACATAAATATCATCGGGAGACGAGAAATAGTTGTAGTCAGAAGAGCGCAGGAATCCATAACCTTCTGAAATGACTTCCAAAGTTCCTGTTCCTTGCAAGAAGCCTTCAAAATCGTATGGTTTTTCCTTTCTTTCTCCGTTTTTTTGAGGCGCTGGCTGCATCGGCTGTTCTGCTTGCGGTTGGTTCGGTTGGTTATCTGCGGCAGCCTTTTCTACTAATACTGCCTGTTCTTTCTCAACCGGTTGCGGTTGTTCTGCGGCTATTTCCGGTTGTTTCGGTTCCATTTTATTTTCTGCGGTTTTAGCAGCCGTTTTCTTTTTCTTGGAAGATGTTTTTTTAGTCGATTGCTGCTCTGGCACAGAGGCTTCTAACTTCTGTTCTGTCGTTTTGGCCTGTGTTTCCGGCTTGGTTTGTACGGGTGCCGGGGATTCGTGCTCTTCTTTTTTCCCTTTTTGTTCCTGCACAACATTCTCAACAACTACGGGCTCGGCTTTTTTCGCCTGGATACGGGTCCGTTTCTTTGGAGCGGTCTGCGCTTCCGAAGCTGCCATTTTGCGCTGCGAATTGTCTATGGCCTGTTGGTCAAGAATGGCATATATCAATGCCTCTTTTTTTATTGAACTTGCTACTTTAAGCCCAAGTCCCTTGGCTATCTCTGTCAGTTCAGGGAGTGTTTTTGCATTCAACTGCAAAATTGTGAAATTATTACTCATAAATTTATTTTGGTAAAAACACGACAACCAGAAAACCGGCTGAGCCGGAAGTTTGCGTGCTGTTTTAAAAATGTATCGTCAGAATTTATTAAAAACAGGTTTGTTTTTAATGTGCGTTTCAGAAAACGGTGCAAAAGTACTACTTTTTTTTATTCCTGCAAAATATCTTTCAACTTCCGTCTTATCCGACAAAAAACACATTAAAAACGCAAAATCCCATGGATTATTGCTTCTGTTCTTTCTGCCTCAACTGACACGTATTTTCTGGAATGTATTGACTAATTCTTTTTGGTAGGGAGCTTCCACGCGGATATAGTTTTCCGTAAAGCCGTGCATGACGGAGCCAGTTTTCTTGCTCTCCCACAACACAGTAGCCTCGTAGCCTTTATGTGCTGCATAAAACTGTTCCGTCTTACGTGCCGACAAGGCATGTAACACATCGCTGCGCCGTTTTTTCTCCTGCGGCGGAACCGTATATGGAATTTTCAGCATCTCCGTGTTCGGGCGTTCGGAATAGGTGAACACATGCAGTTGCGATATGTCCAGACTTTCTATGAAACGGCAGGCATCGGCAAAAAAATCTTCCGTTTCGCCGCGGACACCGACAATCACATCCACGCCAATAAAGGCGTGCGGCATAACCGCCTTAATTTTAGCCACCTTGGCTGCGAAAACCTCGCGTGTGTAACGCCGTTTCATCAGTTGCAACACGTCATTGCTGCCGCTTTGCAGCGGGATATGGAAATGCGGCGCAAAATGTGCCGATGAGGCTACATAATCAATAATCTCATCTGTCAGCAAGTTCGGCTCTATGCTGGAAATACGGTAGCGGACATCGGCCTGGATGGCATCAAGTGCCTTGACAAGGTCGAAAAAAGACTCGCCGGTCGTCTTGCCGAAATCGCCTATATTCACGCCGGACAGGACAATTTCCTTTGCACCGCCCGCAATGGCGTTTTCCGCTTCGGCCACCAGCGATGCGATGGTGCCGTTCCGGCTTTTGCCGCGAGCCAACGGAACCGTGCAATAAGTGCAGAAATAATCGCAGCCGTCCTGCACTTTCAGGAAAAAGCGCGTGCGGTCGTCCTTGGAACAAGCACCATGGAACTCATCACTCTGGCGAATGGGGCTGCAATGCACTTGTGCGACTTCGTTCTGCCCGTATTTTTCCAGAAAAGCCGGAATATCGAACTTTTCGTTCATGCCCAGCACCAGATCCACGCCATCGATGGCGGCCACTTCATCCGGTTTCAACTGGGCATAACAACCGGTTACAATCAGGACTGCATGCGGATGCTCGCGGCGTATCTTATGAATGGCCTGGCGGTCCTTGCGGTCGGCAGTTTCGGTTACGGAACACGTATTCACAATGCAAACGCCGGCTTCCTCACCCGCCTTTGCCTTGCGGAAACCCATTTGTTGCAACTGCTTCCCCACCGATGATGTTTCGGCAAAATTCAGTTTGCAGCCCAAGGTATGGAAAACGTAGGTCTTGTTCAGCATATTTCCGGTTTATTCAAAACGCAAATGCTTAATGGTCTTGCTGTTGTGTTGCAACGATGTCAGGGACTTGATGCCGATTTTCAGATGTTCTTCCACATAATTGGCCGTTACGTGCCTGTCGCTCTCCGAGGTCTTAATGCCATCGGGCTGCAGCGGCATGTCCGAAACCAGTAGCAACGCACCTGTGGGTATGCTGTTGTGGAATCCGACGGAAAAGAGCGTCGCGGTTTCCATATCCACAGCCAGGGCGCGCGTGCTGCGCAGATAGTTGCAGAACGCCTCATCATGTTCCCACACACGGCGGTTGGTTGTGTAAACGGTACCGGTCCAGTAGTCGTGCCCGAAGTCACGGATATTGGACGAAACGGCACGCTGCAGATTGAACGCCGGCAAAGCCGGAATCTCCGGCGGGAAATAGTCGTTGGATGTTCCCTCGCCACGTATGGCCGCGCTCGGCAGGATGTAATCGCCCACATGGTTTTTGTCGCGCAGGCCGCCGCATTTGCCCAGGAACAGAGCTGCTTTGGGATGTATGGCCGACAATATATCCATGATAATGGCGGCATTCGGGCTACCCATGCCGAAATTGATAATCGTGATGCCCTTGGCCGACGCATTGATCATATTGCCGTCGCGCCCTAAAACAGGCACGTCAAACCATTCGGCAAACATTTCCACATAATTATTAAAATTGGTCAGCAAAATATAATCGTCAAACTGGTCCAACGGACGTTTGGTGTAACGCGGCAACCAATTTTCCACAATTTCCTCTTTTGTTTTCATAGCTGTCAATATTATAAAGTAAACGGTAGTCGGAAAGACGAACAAATATATTCCAGACTTCGGAAAAATCTGCCTATCTTTGCCAAACGGAATACAAAAGTACAAAAATGTTTCAACTCAACCTACCCTCTTTCGATTTTAAGCTGAAAAAATCAGATAAAAAATACCTGATTTACGATGAGTGGCGCAAAAAATTCGTTGCGCTGACACCCGAAGAATGGGTCAGGCAGCATTTTTTGCATTTTTTGGTCAATAACCTGCATTTTCCGGCCGGACTGCTGGCCGTGGAGCAAGTTTTGGACGTGAACGGTATGCAAAAACGTTGCGATGCCATAGCCTACACGCCTACGGCCGAACCGCTGGCCATTATTGAGTTGAAAGCGCCGCATGTTGAATTGTCGCAGGAAGTTTTTGACCAAGTGGCCATCTACAACAGCCGCCTGCAAGTGGATTGCTTTTTCATCAGCAACGGACTGGAACATTACGCTTGCCACACCGACCACGGTTCGACAAGTTACCAGTTTTACAGGCAGTTGCCTGAATATGAAACGTTACTGAACGGGAAAAATAATCGGGAACAAGAATAGTCCTTCCTAAAAAGCGGACTACCGGCAACGCCATCCACTGCATCAACAAAGAAAGTAATCTAAAGCCTGTCTTTATGAACAGTTGTCCGCATAAATGAGAAAAATATGTATCGTTAAAAGCCACTTGGAATTAGCAATCGGGGTGGCGAAAAGGATGAGCAACCGGATAAATTATATAAAAAACAGCCTATTCGGCTATTATGCATAAATTATGTTACTTGCTTGTTTCCACATTTATGTTTATTTTTGCACACAGATGTAGAAAGTTTTCTATGGAAAAGAAGGTATATAAAAATAGGATTAGGGTTGTCTTGGCTGAGAAAATGATTACAAACACTTATTTGGCAGAACAACTTGGGGTATCAAAAATGACCATAAGCCGGTGGTGTACCAACACCACACAACCGAGTGCCCCGCAATTGATTGAAATTTCAAGGGTGCTACAATGTGATTTGAAAGATTTGTATGAACCGTATGAATAGGATAATTTGTTATGATATATAATAGCTTAAAAATAGGAGATTTATCGGAAAATGGTCAAGTAGAAATTTTTGATCAGGATAGGTTGTGCTATAAAGTAATCTCACGTAGTAAAGGAGCTTATGGTATTAGAACGATTTCTAAAAAATTATTGGATGAATTTTACGAATTATATATAGAAAGACCTGACATAACAGCAAATGAAGCACGTGAATTATTATGCGGCCAATCAGATATTGATAAGTTTGAATATGGTTATGCTTCTACACTTTGGCAAATGGCTAAAATGTTAGATGCAAACAGAAAAAACATCCAATCAAATTCATCGCATGATGAACCGAGTTCTGATAAATCCATTGCTCATCAAATAATCTTTTACGGAGCACCTGGAACTGGAAAGTCTCATAAAATCAAGGAGCAATTAGACGGAGTATCAAAAGAAAATATTTTCAGGACGACATTCCATCCGGACAGTGATTATTCCACCTTTGTTGGGGCATATAAGCCGACAATGGAAAAAGAAAGTGAGATTTTATATGGGAAAGATGAGTTGATCAGTAAATTAACTGAGTTAAAGGAGCAAGGTGTCACTTATTCTCCACAAAAATTTGGAGCTAAATATTGGTATTCATTAAAACAACTTACTTTGGCTGATAAAAGAGATATTTTATTGGCTTGTGGCATGTCCGATAATTATACTGTAGAATTTGATAAAGGGATTGCGGTTGGTGAAGAATTTCTGAAAGAGACAAAAAAGTCTAGAATTGTATACAATTTCATTCCTCAGACATTTCTTAACGCTTATATGCAAGCATACAGGAAACCTAATGAAAAGGTTTATCTTATTATCGAGGAAATCAACAGAGGAAACTGTGCCCAGATATTTGGTGATTTGTTTCAATTGCTTGATAGAGATGAGAATGGGGTTTCTGAATACACTATTAAAGCAGATGCCGACTTGAAAGCTCTTTTGGAAGATGAAATGGGCAAAGATAGTGCTGCCATAAAAGATGGGGAACTTTGTTTGCCGGCAAATCTTTATATCTATGCAACCATGAATACCTCCGACCAATCGTTATTCCCGATTGACAGCGCATTCAAGAGACGTTGGGACTGGGAATATGAACCAATAAAATATAAAAACACGGATTGGCTGATTGATATTGATGGGTTGAAATATAACTGGACCGATTTCCAAAAAGAAGTCAATACACGTATTTTGAAAGACACCGGTTCTGAAGACAAGATGCTGGGCGATTATTTTGTCAATCCACCGGCAAAGGTCATATCCTATGACTTGTTTAGAAACAAAATATTGTTCTATCTGTGGAATGATGTATGCAAAGACGGCGATGCCGACATATTCCCCACAGATGAGGATTTCTCTTTCTCTAAATTGCATGATGAAGATAGCAAGCGACTCGTTGTCTCAATGATGGACAAACTGAATTTGAAGCCTATTAACGAGAATAGTGCGGAAGATAAATGGGACGAATAAGAGGATTAATATTCAAAAATTTCTATTATGCTGCTGTTCATCGAAGGCTACCCTTATAATCTGCATGAAACGGTCAAGGATGGATTGACCGTCAGAGAGGTACTCAAGGATGTAGTGTCCGTTCCTGAAAAAGAATACAGATACGCCTTTGAGTATGTAGGGTATTGTTATAGCAAGGCGGCAAAAGATGTCATTTTCTTTCTGCCCAAAGTGGTGCTGACCGGTGAGCAGAACGAAGAAAACGGTGATGATACGATATTCGGCGCATCACCGCAAGAAATCATTGACTTTGAATCGGACAAAATAAAGTCCAAGTTCACAGAAGAAGGGTGCAAGGAATACAAGGAGTTTCTTTCCACGCTTTCGATATGGGTTTACAGGACTATCAGCGTGTATAAACAGACGCACAATGACAATATACTTGAAAGCAAGGAATACCAAACAGAAAGCCGAGGCCGGAAACAGAAGCATAACACTTTACTTGATGTGATTATAGCCCTTCGTGACTTCAATCGTGACAATCAGGACTATTTTACATTTATCGCTAAAAACGTGCATTCCGGTTACAACAAAATCAACTGGAACAAGACCATCGCAGCATCGCATGCCTTTATACAAAACGACACTCCTGTCTATATCGAACCTGTCAACAGAAAGAAACTGGTCAATTTTGACGAAGAACTGCTTGTCATCTACTTTTCGATATTGAACTACATACGTGAGGCACATGGCTTTTCTTTTGAAATCAATATCCATTATCAGCTGATAAGTCCCGACAAACTGAGACGGTCGTACATCAAAAAGAACTTAGGATGCAAACGTCTGAAACAAATCAAGTACAAATATTTCTCCGACAAGGCTCTGCGAATATGGGATTTATGCTATGCGTTTTTTGACAGAGAGTATAAGATAGCGATGAACAGACAGTCGGAAGACTTTTTGCTTGCCAAAGACTTCGATCATATTTTCGAAGTGATGATTGATACCCTTATCAGCGGCAACGACAAACAGAACTTGCCAAAAGAACTTACCGAACAGAAAGACGGGAAACTTGTCGACCACATGTTCATCGGGCAAGGGCTTATTGAGCAATCTGACTTGCGGTCGGAACTGACTTACTATATCGGGGACAGCAAATATTACAAGCGTTCCAAGAATGACCGGACGCAGCTTGGCGACAAGTCCATTTACAAGCAATACACATACGCCAAAAACGTCATCCAGTGGAATATGAATCTTTTTCTTGACGGTGACGGCAACGGAGAGCAACCGCAACTGAGGGATGCACTGACAGAAGGATATAATCCGATACCCAATTTCTTCATTAGCGCAAGAATTCCCGACAAGCAAAGTGGAGGTTCAAAATTCCTTTCTTTTGATGACAGGGAACTGAAAACGCAAGGAGGAGGTGTCCAACTGAACCGCCAGTTTGAAAATCGTCTGTTTGACCGTGATACACTTTTGCTATGCCATTATGACGTGAACTTCCTGTACATTGTTTCGTTATATGGCCGAAACAATAAAAGTGCGCAAAACACATGGCGAGAATATGTCCGCAAGGAATTCAGAAGCAGGATTCAAGGCACTTTGAACCAATTATATACATTCAGAACTATCCAGCCACGTGAGGGAATGGATTGCCATCAGTTTATCCAGGATAATTTTCAACGCCTGAACGGAAAACTGTATCGTCCGAAGACAGACAGCAACTATCTGATTCTAGCATTGATGAAAGACGAAGAAGCCGACATGTGGAAAACTCTTCGTGTCAAACCCGAAGTAATCAGAAATGAAGTGGAGAAGAATAACGAATTGTTGGACAGTCTGCAAACCCATTTCTATGTCAGCAATCCTTTCATGCTCGATGCGGAACTTCATGTAGAAGTTGCCGAAAATGTAGGCACGTTGAATAAATTACCAAAACCGGAAACTAAGGATATTCTGACAGGCTTAGTGCGAAAAACAGATACGGATTATGCGGACTTTTACAACCATACCGCAAAAAACTATACAATGGAAAGAGTACCAACCTCTATCAATGTGATGGATATCAAGTATTTCCTACCGATGGTCGGCGGAGATATTGACGGTTATTATAAGGTTGAAAAAGTATATTTTGGCTCAAAAGACAGCAAGCCATGCTTAAAATTGAATCTGTCTTCATTTATTTCATTGGGTGATGCAAGGGTTCTCATATATCGCATTAAAATGCAGCCGGGAGAGTTGATTTCCAATGATATAATGGTAAAATTATACAAACAAAAAATTTAACCTATTTGATATGATAAAGCTATATGGCAATTGATACTTTACTTCCCAAGAAGCTGGAAAAATCAGATGCTTCATATAAATCCGTCATTGAGTTAAATGAGGCTCTATCTTCAGCGGAAAAAGAGCACATAAGAAACATTGCTCTTACTGGTCCTTTTGGATCCGGCAAGAGTTCTGTACTTATTACTCTGAGGGAAGATTTTGCCAAAGAGTATAAGTTTCTGCCTATTTCTCTTGCAACTTTGCAGGCAAATGAAGAGGACAACAATATCAGTGATTCAGGTGGAGAATCAGATGAAAAAGAAAGAGAGAAACGGATAGAGAATCTGAATCGTAAAATAGAATACAGCATTCTTCAGCAACTTATCTATAGAGAAAAAACTAAAACGGTGCCGAATTCCCGTTTTAGAAAAATTGTACATTTATCGAAATGGGAACTGGTAAAATATCCGGTTGCCTTTGTATTGACGCTTCTATGCATTCTCATTGTGTTTGAGCCTTCTTTTGCCAAGGTTGATTCTATCTATGATTTCTTTAGCTGGGGAAACACATGGAATACAGTTTTTGATTTTGCTGCTTCCTTATGGCTCTTGTTTGCATTATATAAGATTGCCCGTTATGTTTTCAAATCATATAGTAATTCAAAGCTGAACAAATTGAACTTGAAAGATGGAGAGATAGAGGTTATAGAAAACAATTCTATATTCAATAAACATCTTGATGAAATCCTGTATTTCTTCCAAGTGACTGATTATAATGTTGTGATTATCGAGGATCTAGACAGATTCGGGACAGCGAATATATTTTTGAAACTTCGCGAACTGAATCAGCTTATCAATGAATCAAAAATAGTAGGCAGGCATATTACGTTTATCTATGCGATTAAAGATGACATCTTTAAGGATGAAGAAAGAACGAAGTTCTTTGATTTCATAACAACAGTAATACCTGTAATCAATCCATCCAATTCAAAAGACAAGCTTAAATCTGCACTTGAGAAAAAAGGATGTGGAGACGATGGTATCAGTGACGATGATTTGTCGGAGATGGCATTTTTCATTCAGGATATGCGTATCCTGACCAATATCGTAAATGAGTACAAACAATATCGGGATAAGCTGTGTGAGGCAAATAATTATCAACTCAATAAAACAAAATTGCTGGGGATGATAGTATACAAGAACTATTACCCACAGGATTTTGCATCGTTGCATCGTAGGGAAGGTAAGGTTTATCGGTGTATCAGCAGCAAGTCTAAGTTCATCCTTCTTGCCTTGAAAACTATTGAAAAATCTGAAGAGGAATTATCCAAAAAAGAACAGATTTTCAAGCAGAACGAGAATTTAGGTAAGGCTGATTTGAGGAGGCTGTTTTTATTTAATCTTTGGCATAGACTGTCAAATAGACCATTATCAGTGCGTATTGAAAATAATTATTATTCTTTAGAACAAACTGCCACTAGTGAAATGTTGTTTTCTAAGTTGATAGAAGAAAAAGAAATAACATATCAATATCGCTATTATTATGATAATACAACTACAGAATCAAAGACAATTGATTTTAAACAAATAGATAATGAAGTCAATTATTCCAAACGAATAGATTTGTTAGAGAAAGGCGCTAAATACTTCCTAAATGAGCATAGACATATCCAACAGGAAAAAATCAAAGTGAAGTCATTGAGATTAAAAGACTTGATAAAGAAGTATAAGTTAGGAGAAACAGAGGAGTTTAAGAGTTTGGGATTGTCCCCTATGATGAATGTATTTATACGTAGAGGCTATTTGGATGAAGATTATTATGATTACATATCATATTTCTATGAAGGTATGGTTTCGTTGGCTGACAGAGAGCTTCTGCTGTCAATGAAGATTGAAGAATGTAAGCCCTACGAATATCATATAGACAAGATCGAGAATTTTGTCAAGGAATTGAAGGATTATATGTTCGAGAGCGATGCCATTCTTAATATAGATTTATTGGATTATCTTGCTTCACATGGTATCTATAGTGAAATGTTTGAGCACATGATGATTCGTTTGGAATGTGATAATGCTCCGTTACAATTCCTGTCCCAATATTATTCTGAAGGTAAGCAACAGTATGAGGTATTTAAGCACTTTATCGAATATACAAATTCTTGGAATAACATTATAAATTGGAGGAATGATGCA
>CASDOZ010000016.1 GCA_949282265.1 uncultured Bacteroidales bacterium
TCTATTGGAGATAATATGACCCATGAATCGGAGTTGCTGAAACTGCATTCCACGCTATTCTGCTGCACAAAAACGCTCAAATTATTTATACTATTTTTAGATAACTTATTTGCTAAAACACCAATAGTTTTACCCTCATTCTTTTCCTTTGAAAACAACAATATATTTGTATCAACAGTAGCACTTTCAAAGATTTTTACTCCAGCAAAATCTATTAAAACTTTTGGATTTGTTTTCTCTGCAAAAAACTTTCTCGTTTTCTCTCCGTATGCAGCTCTCATCCATTTATTGGATGTAATATAGCACAAATGTCCTTTACTTACTAAAAGCTGATATCCTCTTTCATAAAAAAGTGAATAAATATCACCTGTTCTAACAAATGTTTTATAATTCAGTTTTTCATACATTGCTCCAAGGGTTCCATCATTTGCCTGTAATTGAACGTATGGCGGATTACCAATTACAATATCAAAATCATCTTTGATCCCAAACATCCATTCGGGGTCAAAAAAAGGCGATGATGAATTTTGATCAAACATATCCCATGAGGCTAATTCTCTTGCCTCATCATTGCCTACAGCCCCATTTCCTTTTAACATAGTGGCTATTTCAAGACGTAAATCATTTACTATCTGGCGATATTTACGTTTGGTACGGATTGTCTTTGCTCCAAATATCTTATGTTTGGCTATCTTCAATTCATTCTCCTTTGCTTTTATTGCTTCACTATCAAACAGAGAAGCATCTTTTTTCTGTAATCCCATAAGAGTATTGGCCGCTACAAATTTCGCTTCAAGATTCGGAAGCGGACGTATGCCAAAGTTATCGGTAGGGGCGGCGTTGGTATTTTGATCGACAACCAACGAAATAAAGAAGCGCAATTTGCTGATCTGTATGGCAATAGGCTGGATATCCACTCCATAGATACAGTTTTCGATGAGATAGAGTTTGCGGGCGTAGTCGGGGCGGTTGACATTCTCATCGAAACTACGCTCAATATCTGTAATCGATTCTTTCCGTTCCTCATCAGACAAATTACGGTAAGCTTCCGACGTTTCATCGATGGCCTCTTTAAGCATCATCTCCTTCCACATTTCATTACCGGGGTCAATACGGTTAAGGATATGCACCATCTGCTGGAGGATACCCATAGGAAAAGCTCCCGAGCCGCAGGCTGGGTCGAGTATCTTGCAATTGTATAAGGATTGCATGATGCTTTTGCGTTGTTCGGCGGTCAACTCCACGTCATCGTCCGAGTATTGCATGAGCTGGCGGTACTGGGGCTCCATCTCCTCTCCTACCGTACGTTTCAGGTGTGCTACCAAGCTTTCGTCCACCATGTACTGCACAATCTCGCGCGGCGTATAGAACGAGCCGGTCTGTTTACGTGCCGTGGTCTGCGTCTCGGGGTTATATGAGGCCAACAAATTCTCAAAAACCTTGCCCAACAATTCGGGGTCGAGTGAAACCTCCTGGTCAAACGGTGTATTTTCCTCAACGGTAAAGTTGTAACGTTTCAAAATATCAATAATACCCCGGGCGGAAACTTTCTTCTTTTTCTGATCACCATACCATTCCGACAGGTCTATGTTTTTGCCGACTTCCTCGCCAAAGAAAAGATAATCGGGAACAATCAATGCTTTCTTTACAGCTTCGCGGTCGCTGAAACCATCGTAATACATACCGTTGTCCTTATCATCAAGACAATCAAACAGACCCCATTCAAGAACGGGACAGTTGTGTTAGCCAGGTCAACAAACAGCTGCGGATTCTTGAAATAAGACTCGTAGCGCATCAGCTTGTTGTTGTCATAATCAGTTCTGTCCGCTTTTCCCTGCTCATTCAATTTCCTGAAATGTCGCTCAGAAATTTCCTTGCTGCCTTCTGCCGTTATAGGACTATTCAGCATGGCAAAAAACAAGTTCTGAAGAATAGCCTTATAGTATTTGCTCTCATTGGATTTGGAGAACAAATCCACTTTCGTATTAGGGTTAAAATCCTTTATCAGATTTGCCGCAATATATTGTTCGTCGAAAAATTCATCCGGAACAAGATGGCGTTGTTTCAGAAACCAAACAAATATAAGACGTGTAATCAGACGGATGGCACCCTCGTTGTTAAACTTGTCATCATCCGTATTGTCATTGATATTATTGGGAAAACGTATGATTTTAATGGCCCAGGCATACCAGTCGGACAACTCCTGATAGAACTCTTTGGTAAGCACTTCCACTGAAAAACGGTTGCGCAAATCTTCAATACTGACCACGCGGCCTTTTTCATTGAGGTATTTGTTGGGAGTATAATATGCAATCCCATCACCTAAAAAATAGCTATATCTGCGCGGATTGGAGTATTTTCGATATACCTTGGCAGTATTCTCATCACCTTCCAATGTTATTTCGATCAACGAAAAACGGTAATTGGCAGGATTGTCCTGCGGTACGAACAAAACCAGTGCACGGCTCGCCCATTCGCCGGCCAATATGCGGAATGCCTCTTTGGATAAGCTGACACGCGGGTCGTCCTTTCCGCAATGCTTCACCTCCAGAACAACAACATCCAATTTATCGGATGCTCCCAACCTGGTTACCTGACGTGTGTAAGTCGATGAAAAATCAATACGCGTTTCTTCCTGCCGGAAATCCTCCGGCAAAAAATTCCTTTTCAGGAAATTTACAAACTCATTGCGGTTGTATGCCTTATTAAATTCCATGGTTATTTGATATTATTGTTTTCCATTTGTTGCCTAAAGTCATTGCAGTTCTTCCGTCAATATCAGCGTTTCTTCTCCTTCCTCCACCTTGTTGCCTGCTGCAAGAATACGGTTCAAATAGTCTTGCGTTATTTTTTGCGGAAGTGTATGGAAATCCTTCGCCGTAAGTTGGTTTATCATCCTTATCTCAAATCCGGGAAGTGCATCACTGCGCAATACGGACGAAAGGTCTAAAAGATAATCCTTGTCCAAAACACCGGCCTGAACTATCAATTTCAATTTGGCAAACGCATTAAGACGCTCCTTGTCGTTTTTATCAGCCGTTTCACTGGTAAACAAACGATGTTTCAGTTGCTGGTATATCGGATCGAATTTTTCCGACAAGGCATAGGGTATCTCTGTTTTTTCCGCCTCAAAAAGCCCAATAGCCTGTTCTGCCGTAAGTGCCATGGGAGGCTGGTTCTCAGCGGCTATTTTAAAGACGAAATCATTCCCTTTTTTCCCAAGCATAAGCACTCCACGGCAAGGTTTTTCTGCTTTGCGTCCCGTGCGTGCCCGATGCGGAATCTCCATTGCCTTGTCATACACATCCGTCCCTTTGAGTTCATTGAACAATTTACGGTAACGGTTATCCCAGGAAGCCTCTTCATCCTTGGCTAATTCCGCACGATAACGTGCCTTGAAAAAGGCTTGCAATTCCTCATCCTTGGTCAGTGCCTTGGTGTCTTCACCCATAATAGCATGAATCATGGCCATTTTTAAGGTTGAAATTTCCTTGGTCCGTGTTTCTGTTTCACCTACATCTGTCGGAAAATAGTTGTAAATATACAAATGGTCAAACATTTTCCTGTTTATACGGTTGATACGCCCGATACGCTGGATAACACGGGTCGGATTATAAGGAATGTCATAATTGATAATAGCGCCTGCACGATGCAGGTTATATCCTTCCGAAATAGCATCGGTTGCAATCAGAATGTGGAAATCGTTGCGTTGCAGTTCAGGTTTATATCCGGCATCGAAATTTGCCCGTATCAGGTTCTTGTTCGTATCCGACGCATCGGCTGAAGTATATTTGAAGACAGGGAATCCACTGTTTGCCAGTTCGCACCCCAAATAGTTGGCTGTATCGGCAAACTCCGTGAAAACAATCAATTTGCGGTTCGGTTCCTTCTGCATCTGCTCTTTCAGGATACGTTTAAACGATTCCAGTTTGGGATCTTTCCGTATGGATGTTTCTTCCCCGAACCATTCTGTACGAATGGCCTTGAGCAACGCTATGTCATCATTGACATCCCGCACGAAACTGTCATTGATATACTTCATGTCAATTTCAAAGAAACCGCGTTTTTCATATTTTTCAAACTGCTCCTGTATTGCCTCCGTACCATCATCCGTTTCGGAATAGAAAGTATCCACATCAGGCAGATTGCCTTTTTTGTAAACCGGCACTTTCCCCGCATGTTCAATCCAGCGCAATATATGTTCAGAAGATTCGATCATATAGTCCAACGATGTCTTAAAGGCAGCAACGGAACTTTCAAACCGACGCACCAGGAGTTTGCGCATGAATCCTGCTATGTTCTGTTGTCGCCCAACCAACAGATTGAACTGTACACCGGTTTTGTCTTCCAGTTCCTTGGCCAGTTGCTTTGCCATATCAGGCTTTACGTATGTAACCGGCGAATAACGGGCAGCTTTAAAACGTTGGAAACCATCCTGTCCGTCTTCAGGAGCATCTATTTTATCCAGAGTTCTCAAATACAATTCTTTCAACGAACTTAAATCATATTCCAATTCTACAGGGTCATCGGGCATTACCAATTGAATTTTCTGCTGTTTCAAGTCTTTTGCATATTCGGGAATATCCTGTAAGTCAAGCCGGGAACGGCGCACTACCAATGGGCTTATAATGGAACGGATAGTCTGTGCTATATGCTTTGCCTGTTCTTTCACAGCATCTTCGGTGAGTTTTTTGTTGCGTTGGTCCTCCGTCAATTGTTTATACACCTTGATTAAATCCTTAAACGCCCCGCCAAGGTTGTCAACCGTTTTCAAGGTTGATTTTGTTGGTATCTGGAACAATTTCAACATGGAATAAATATCATCCGGACGGTTGTTGAATGGCGTGGCCGTCAGCAAAAGCACTTTGTTGTCAGAACAAAGATTATGTAAATCTGCATAATCTTTCGTATATTCATTCCTGTAGCGGTGAGCCTCGTCTATGATAATCAGGTACTGTTTCCCTGCATGGACTTGTTCCCTGTAATAATTCAGTGCTGTTTCTATTTGCCCGCTACTGAATACAGAAGCCGTAAATCGGAATTCATCCCGGTAGCCTTCCCACTGACGCAACAAATGAGGCGGACATATCACAATAGTACGAAGTCGCAAATTACGGGCTACTGTAGAAGCTATAATACTTTTTCCAAGTCCTACCACATCAGCAATAATAGCACCACTATGGTTTTCTATGGCATTGAGCGCCATCTGCACCGCATCTGTCTGATATTTCAGGTTGGCATATTTACCTTCGGTTATATCATAAGGGGTAAGCAGGTCTTCTTTTGTAGGAATGGTAAAATACTCTTTCAAGACACGAATGTACATCAAATATGGCTGATAAAGTTTTTCATACCATATCTTCTTGATAACCTTACTGTCAAACTCTTCCAGGTTTTCCTTATCGGCAATGACTACCGAATCGGCCCATAACTCGTCAAATATTTTCTGCCCATCATGCACCGAATGCTTGTCGTTAAATCGTGCGTTGATTTCCAGACGGCCTGCCAATCCTGCATAAGACAAATTGCTGGAACCGGTAATAACCGTTCCCGGCAATTCGCCTCCTTCATTGACCTCGTCCGTATAAGAGAAAAGATACATTTTTGCATGGCACGGATCTTCTGTCCGCCGGATTTCCAGCGTACCGTTTTTTATTTTCTCATAGAACAAACGAAAAGAGTTTAATTTTTCCTCACTGTCCAGAAAATCCGTTTCATTAAACAACCGAACAAATTTACTAAAATAGTCTTCACGCTGTTGCCCGCGGGAAATATTGCTTTTTGAAAAAGTATCTATCTCCACCAAACATTTGGAGATATTAATTTCTATATCCAAACCAACAAGTATGCGGACTTTTTTGTCTTTTAACTTCTCTGAAATCAGACTATATCCTGAAAAATAAAAATATCCGACCAATATATCCACCTGCCGGGTTTTGGGTAATATCCCATTAATGATTTCAGAAAGAAGTTTTTCCTGATTGGTTATAAAACTGTTCTGGGCTATATCATTCATGTCCACTTTTTATTTTTGATACCATCTTTCTTTAGTGCACCAATTAGCATCAAAGACTCATACAAAGATAAGAAAAAAAATTATTACAAAAATCTTTTTCAAAAATTCAAATTACCTTGTATATAAGTTGGATTCATGATTGTTTTCAACAATCCATCATTCCACGATTTTTTCATTTTTCCTCATTCGGAAGAAAATTCTGGAAACCCTCCCCTCACCTATTTCCGCACGGGAAACGGCAAATGATTTTGTGAAGGCGAGATGGATATGTTCAGATGATTTCCGCCGCCGGCGGGCACGGACAGGCCGGAAGGCGGCAGTGGTGACAACGGGCCTTCCATAATGTCGTTGTTGAAATAACCGCCTTGTCCGCGTTTGTGCTGGATGGCATCTATCAGCAGGGATTTCAGCAGGCCGCCCACATCAACGCCCAACGGCACATCGCCAATCTTGACATAGGGCATGACAATCGGCACGGTCTCCCAACGGCGCAACATCGGGTTGTAGTAGCGTTGCGCCCCCAGGTTGGCACCGACATAATCGTTCTCAAACGACATGAACGCCCTGAAATTAGAATAGCCCATATAAGGATAAGCCGCCACGGAATAGAACGGCTGCTGCAAATAATATGTCCCGAACATATTGAAGGCCACATGTTCGTTAAAATCGTAGCGCAGGTTTCCGGAAAAGCCGAACTGGTTGCTGAACGACGTCCCGAAAGCATATTTGTTTGCCACGGCGCTGACGCTGATTTGCAATCCGTCCACAGGGCGATAGACATACGACAAGCTGGAAGAGGCCGCAACCCCCAAACCGATATAAGTCGTACGCGAACCGGCCGCAAACAGCGCACTGTTGTCAAAGGCACGCAACATGCCGGAACGATTGTAGTCGCGGTCGAATGAAAAAGAAGAGTAATCCGTAAAAGCCGGTAGCTCAAGGCGCAAATCCGGCGGCAACTGCATGGATGGCGGAATCTGGAACAAGCTGTCCGGCAGGCGGTACAACGGAAGCGCCGGTTGGGCAATGCCAGAGTGCGGATACGAAAGGAACGAGCCATCGGACGGGAGTTGAAACGTTGTCCCGCTACCGGTGTCCTGCGCCGACAAATGCGCAAGGCATACCAGCCACACACATATCAACACGCGCAATTTTGCCATAATCCTTGCCGCCATTTCTGGCAAAGATAGGCTATTCCAACAAAAAAACGAAGTTCCCCGAAAGAAACTTCGTTTTTATTAACACAACGATCTATGGAAATCAGGCTTCCGGCGTATTGTTCTCGTTCATTTCTGGATCAACCAGGATGCGCCCGCAATATTCGCACACAATGACTTTCTTGCGCGACCGTATATCCAACTGGCGTTGCGCCGGAATTTTATTGAAGCAACCACCGCATGCTCCACGTTCTACGGTTACGACCGCCAAACCGTTACGGGCATTTTTGCGTATGCGTTTGAAAGCATTCAACAACCGTTCATCTTCTACGGTACTTTCAATCTGTTTGGCCTTTTCACGCAAATTTTCCTCTTCCTGCTTGGTTTCAGCTACGATTTCATCCAACTCGGACTTTTTCTGGTTCAAATCCAGCCTGCGCTCTTCCATAGAAGTAATGGTTTGCGCCTTGTCGGCTTGTTTTTGTTCCAGCGCTGCGGTATATTCGCGAATCCGCTTCTCGCACAACTCGATTTCAAGTGTTTGATACTCGATTTCCTTGGACAAATTGTCGTATTCGCGGCTGTTACGTACGTTTTCCTGCTGTTCCTTGTATTTGGCAATCTTTATTTTGGCCTCTTCGATTTTTACCCGCATAGCGCTAATATTCGCTTCCTGCGTCGTAATGTCAGCGGCATAATTTTCCAGACGTGTCTGCAAACCCAGGATTTCATCCTCCAAGTCACGCACTTCCAAAGGAAGTTCACCGCGCAACACGCGGATTTTGTCTATGTCGGAAACTACTTGTTGCAAATGATACAAGGCTTTCAGTTTGTCCTCTACGGTTACTTCTTTTTCAGCTTTAGCTTCGTTTGTCATTTTATTTTGTTTTTATGTATTCTTCTATTCAGCCCATTACAAACAATGGACAGGGCTTCTGTCCGCCGTCGAAAAATGGATTGCAAAAGTAGGAATTTTTTTTGATATAAGCTCAAAAAATATCTCTTTTGTATATTGTTCGCTTTCATAATGGCCTATGTCGGCTATGACAATGCGGTTTTCCGCCATGAAAAATTCATGATACTTGAAATCGGCCGAGATAAACACATCGGCCCCTTGGGCCAACGCCTCCGGCAACAAAAAACTGCCTGCCCCTCCGCACAAAGCCACTTTACGTACCGGCTTGCCAAGCAAGCGCGTCATTTTCAGGCACGGTACGTGGAAAATCTCCTTGACACGCTGCAAAAACGCCGTTTCGTCTTCCGGCTGCGGCAATTCGCCAATCATGCCGGAACCGGCCTGCCCTTCTGCCGTTGCCGGCGACAGCGGCCCGCAATGCACCAGGCCGATTTTCCCGGCGATACGCGCATTAACGCCGCCCTGCAACCAATTGTCCATATTGGTATGCGCGCTGTAAACCGCAACGTCATGTTTGATAGCTTTCATCACGCAACGTTCCACGGCAGAATCACCGCGCAGGGTTTTCAATCCATGGAAAATAAGCGGGTGATGCGAAACCACCAACTGGCAGCCGGTCGCAATGGCCTCATCAAGTACCTCTTCGGTTACATCAACACACAACAAGACATCGGACACCTCGGCATCGACATGCCCGACCTGCAATCCCGCATTGTCCCAACTTTCCTGGAAAGCCAACGGCGCGGCCTGCTCCAGCAAGGATATGATTTCTGCTATTTTCACTGCAACCGGAGTTTATTCGGCAACGGCCTCATTTGCAGGAGCTTCCGCATCTTCCTGCTCCTGGAAATCGGTTATTCCCGCCTTCACAAGCAGATTGTACCACGAAATCAATTTGCGAATATCGGTCGGATAAACGCGGTCACGGTCAAAATTAGGCAGGACCTCCGCAAAAAACTTGAACAATTGGTCCTTGGACATGTTTTTCACATCCGCCGTACAGGCGCCATCCTTGCACACTTTTTTCAGGTTTTCCAGAACTTGCCACAGAGGCACATCTTCATCCGTGGTAAACATGGATATGTCACCCAAGGATACGATTTTATCACGTGTATATGTAGGCATACGTTTCCCGTCGAGCAAGGACTCCACAATCAGCATGTTGTTGCCACGTGAAACCAATTTGAACAAACCAGGTTTTCCGGTAATCGACAAAATTTCTTTCAACATAAAAAAAACAAATAATTTTTCCGGCTGCAAATGTACAAAAAAAGTATGACTGCACACGTCATTTTTATCCGACTTTTATTGAAAAACATATAACGCGCCATGCACGGGAATTACAAGGGCTGCATGATAAAACAAACCGCAGGAAACAAACAGGCATAGTCGAATAGGTATTTTTTTGTACATTTGCAGCCGGATTTATGCGAAAACGAATCATCCACATAGTAAACCGCGCCTGGCAACTGGTGATAGCGACATCGGAAACATGGGACAAAATCGCTTCCGAACAACCGACGGAAGAGAAGATACGCCGCATGTACGTGTTCCCGTTCATCTATGTAAATGTAGCCGTCGTGTTCTTGTGCAGCTTGGTTTACGCATCGGAAAATGCCTGGCAAGCCGCATTCATCAATACCATTGTGAGCGCTGTCGCGCTTACAGGGGGCTATTTCATTGCCTGCGCAGGCTGTTTTCGCTATCTGGACCGGAAATATCCGCAACGTTATCCGAAAGCAATGTGTACAAAAGTCGTATCCTACTGCTACACCATTGTGTTCATGTTGCGCTTGGTGACGGAAATCATCCCGAGCCTGTTTTTCCTGCAAATTCTGGACATATTCACCGGCTATTTAGTGTGGGAGGCCTGCCGGAGCGTTTTCAACATTCCGGAAGAAGAACGCAGCAATATCGTGCTGGTTTTCACGCTTGTCATCATATTCATAACGCCGGTTTTAAGCCATTTGATGTTTTTCATGCTGCCCAATGCAGCAGTTTAAACCTTTAAAATTCCTGACATGTTCAAACCATCCAACGTAAACATAAAAAACAAGCGCGCCACTTTCGACTATGAAATCATGGACCGCTACACGGCAGGCCTGCAGCTGTTCGGGACGGAAATCAAATCCATCCGCGACAACAAAGCCAGCCTTGCCGACACATACTGCACGTTCATAAACAACGAATTGTGGGTGAAGAACATGCACATAGCCACTTACTTTTTCGGCACGTACAACAACCACGATGTGAAGCGCGACCGCAAACTGCTGCTGACCAAACGCGAACTGGGCAAACTGCAACGCGCCACCCGCGAAACCGGCTACACGATTGTCCCTACCCGACTGTTTATCAACGACAAAGGATTGGCCAAACTGGAAATAGGTTTGGCGCGCGGCAAGAAAAACTACGACAAACGGGAGTCGCTCAAAGAAAAAGATGACAAACGCGCCATCGACCGTGTCATGAAACGGTATTGAATTGCCAACACGAGCATCTCCAACTCCATGATACAAAAAAAGCTGTCCGTTCCGACAGCTTTTTCATTGTTATAGATTTTCCTTACAATTTCTTTATCAGATTCATGCCAATGGTGATAGCCTGCTCGTTAAGCGGCAGCAAATGATGATGGCGTTCCGGCAAGGTCTTTTTCAGGCCGAGCATGACATTCTCAATTTTGACGATAGGCCGCACTTTCAGCAATCCGCCCAGAATAATCATGTTCAGCGTTTTGAGGTTGTTCGTACGGTTGGCCTCGTCAGTCGCTTCTATGACATAAATATTTATGTCCTTACGTTCGGGCATACGCGAAATGCCGTGCGGGTCAAGAATCAGCGTGCCGCCTTTTTTGACACGGCTCTCGAATTTGTCGAGCGAAGGCTGGTTCAAAATGATGGCAGTGTCGTATTCGTTCAATATTGGCGAACTGATACTGTCATCGCTCAAAATCACGGTTACGTTGGCCGTACCGCCACGCTGTTCCGGGCCGTAACTGGGCATCCAGCTCACTTCCTGCCCTTGCATCAGGCCGGAATAGGCCAAAATCTTACCCATTGACAAAACGCCTTGTCCGCCGAAGCCGGCTATAATGATTTCTTCTTTCATAACTTATCTGTCTTTAAAATCGCCTAACGGATAGGCCTTAAACATATTTTCTTCCATCCATTTGTTGGACTGCACGGGGCTCAGTTTCCAGCCGGAATTGCAAGTGGAAACGATTTCCACAAACGACGTTCCTTTGCCCTCCATGGAATATTCAAATGCTTTCCGGATAGCTTTTTTTGCCTTGCGCACGGCTGCAACGGTGTGTACGGCCTGGCGCGTCACGTAGCGCGTGCCTTCCAATTCCGCAACTAATTTGGTAATATTCAGCGGATAGCCGTTTATTTCCGGATTACGGCCATAAGGACATGTCGATGTTTTCATGCCTTCCAGCGTGGTCGGTGCCATTTGGCCGCCCGTCATACCGTAAATGCCGTTGTTTATGAAAATAATGGCAATGTTTTCGCCGCGGTTGCAGGCATGGATTGTTTCCGCCGTACCGATGGCCGCCAAATCGCCGTCGCCCTGGTAGGTGAACACTGTTTTGTTCGGCATCAGGCGCTTGATGGCCGTGGCCAGCGCGGGCGCGCGGCCGTGGGCAGCCTGCTGCCAGTCGATTTCGATATATTTGTAGGCAAAAACGGCACAACCTACCGGCGCAATGCCTATGGCCGTTTCCTGGATACCCATTTCATCAATAACTTCCGCAATCAGTTTGTGCACCACACCATGGCTGCATCCCGGGCAATAGTGCATAGGCACATCGTTCAGGACGGGAGTTTTCGTATAAACCAGATTTTCGGGTTTTGCTATTTCGTTGTTCATAATAAATTCCCTTTTTAATGATTCATTAATTTATGCAACGCATCGGTTACTTCCTGAGGCGAAGGAACAATGCCTCCCAAGCGGCCGTAGAACTGCACATCCACTTTGCCGTTGGCTGCCAAACGCACATCCTCGACCATTTGCCCCGAGCTCAATTCAACCACCAACATGCCTTTGGTGCGTTCCGCCAATCCGCGGATTTCTTCCGTCGGGAAAGGCCACAACGTTATCGGGCGAAGCAAACCGACCTTCTGCCCGTTGGCACGGGCTGTTTCCACAGCGTTCTTGCATATACGGGCACACAAGCCAAAAGCGACAACCACGTAGTCGGCATCATCGCACATGTATTTTTCAACCCGTATTTCATTCGTGGAAATTTCCGCATATTTTGCCTGCAATTTGAGGTTCTGCGCTTCCATTTCCTCAGCCAGCAAAGCCAATGATGTAATGACGTTGCCTTTTTGCCCATGGCGTTTACCGAGTGTCGCCCACGGACATTCCTTGCGGATTTCCTCTTCCGTGCGGCGCGGACGTGCAGGCGGCAAAGTAACTTTTTCCATCATTTGGCCAATGGCTCCATCGGCCAAGAGCAACACCGGCGTGCGGTATTTGAAAGCCAAGTCGAAAGCCAATGACGTATGGTCGGCCATTTCCTGCACCGAGTTGGGCGCAAGCGTAATCAGGCGGTAATCGCCGTGCCCTCCTCCCTTGACCGACTGGAAATAATCGGCCTGTGAAGGCTGTATTGTACCCAAGCCGGGACCGCCGCGCATCACGTTCACGATTACGCAAGGCAATTCCGCGCAAGCGATATAGGAAATGCCTTCCTGCATCAGGCTGATGCCCGGACTGGACGAGCTGGTCATTACGCGCTTGCCGCATCCGGCACCGCCATACACCATGTTGATGGAAGCGACTTCGCTTTCAGCCTGAAGCACCACCATGCCGGTGGTTTTCCACGGCTCTATTTCCATCAATGTTTCCATGACTTCCGACTGCGGCGTTATCGGATATCCAAAATATCCGTCACAACCGCTACGAATTGCAGCGTGGGCAATGGCTTCATTGCCTTTCATCAATTTTATTTCCTCATTCATATTTCTGCTTGTAAATTGTTAAACACCCATCGGGACACACGTAACCGCAAGATGCACAACCGATACATGCGTCCTCGTTTATCATTTGGGCGTAGTTATACCCTTTGGTGTTAGCGTGGTGCGACATGCCGAGCACGCCGGACGGGCAAGCTGCCACACACAACTCGCAGCCCTTGCAACGCTCCACATTCACCACTACTGTTCCTTTGAATTTTGCCATAATAAATAAAACTTCTGTTCTTTTTGCGTCCGCAAAGATACAAAAAGAAAAATCAAAAACAAAGATTCAAGCAGTTGCGCTTCCCGCGCCAACGAAATTTAACGCCCGCAAAATTACATTCCCAACATCTTGGTGCGATATGCCGCCAGGGCATAACCGGTGTTGCGTTTGAAAAAACGCCCGAGGTAGGACTGGTCCGGAAAATGCAGGTAGTCAGCAATCTGCTGCAAGGTCATTTCGGAAAATGTCAGCATGATTTTGATTTCCTGGAGCACATGGGTATCAATAATCTGCTTCGGGTTCTTATGGGCAATTTTAGTTGTCAGGCTGGTCAGATAGCGGGTAGTTATGCAAAGCTGGTCGGCGTAGAACTGCACATCATGGTGTTCCGTTCCGTGCGTAATCAGCAAATCCATGAATTTATTGAACAATTCTTCCGCACGCATATATCCGCGGTTGCGCTCATCTATCCGTAACTTACGCTGAATCTTGTCATAAATGTCGAGCAATATGTTCCGCAAAAAATTCGTAACGATAACATCCCTGTAACGGTTTTCCGTATCGGCCGCCATCCGCTTGATTAGGACAAAATAATACTCCATGCTTTTGACCGCATCTTTCGGATAATGGTAAACCGGCGCATGTACAATGTGGTGAAACAGGAAAGATTCTATTTTTGCACTTGCCTGCAAAAACATTTCCCGGGAAAAATAGAACATCGTGCACAAAAAATCTTCGGAACTATTGTTTATGGAGACAATACAATCGGCCAACAAAACGGCCTCCGTCCCTGCACTCAAATCATATTTCTTTGTGTTGATTACCAATTCCGCATGTCCGGTTTTGCACAACATTATGGCTCCACCATGCAACTTTATGGGATGTATGCGGTTCATTTCCGATCCTATATCCCGAATCATAAACGACTGTACATCATAAGAAAAAGTACTCTCCATATTTTCAAATAATTGGCAAATAGTATTATCGACTTGTTTGCATTAACAAAAAATATTCCGATTTTGAACAAAACGCATCATATTCTGAAACGACACACATCAAATTCATACTCTAATTTTGCGGCCGAAAAACAAACAGATATTATTATGAAGAAAAGAATCGTAGAAACAACTGCCATTGTGATTTGCAGTTGTCTGTTGCTCGGGTGCAAACAGGCAACCAGGGAATCTCAAACAGCGTCATACAAAGTCATGACCATCAAAACCGTTGACACAGAGTTACAGAGCAAGCAGTTATCCGGCAGCCATTCAGGGGCGACAGGATATTGCCATTTATCCGCAAGTGTCCGGAACCGTTTCCAACGTATGTGTCAAGGAGGGACAACGCGTACGGAAAGGGCAATCGCTCTTCATCATTGACCAAGTGCCATTCAAAGCTGCCTTGCAAATGGCGCAAGCAAACGTGCAAGCAGCGGAAGCGGCCGTCGCAACTGCACAGTTGGTTTATGACAGCAAACAGGCTTTGTATGCGGACAGTGTCATTTCCCAATTCGACTTGCAGACAAGCCGCAACGACCTGCTCACAGCAAAGGCACAATTGGCGCAGGCACAGGCACAGGAAGTCACGGCCAGCAACGACATGACCTATACCATGGTACTCAGTCCCGCAGACGGCGTCATAGGTACGCTGCTCTACCGCGAAGGCGCACTCGTTTCACCATCATTGCCGCAACCAATGACCACCGTGTCGGACAACTCGGAAATGTATGTCTACTTTTCCATATCGGAAAACAAACTGCTTGAATTGTGCAATGAACACGGTTCCATGGAAGAAGCGTTGGCCGCCCTGCCAAAAGTCAGGCTGCAACTCAACAACGGCTCCATATATCGGGAAGAAGGATATATTGAGACTATCAGCGGCGTCATCGACGCCAGTACAGGTAGCGTTTCAGTACGCGCCGTATTCCCGAACAAAGGCGGTTTGCTCCACAGCGGCGCATCCGGCAACATCATCCTGCCGCAAGCCTATCCAAACAGCATAGTGATTCCCTGCAACGCCACTTTCGAAATTCAAGACATGATTTTCGTATACAAAGTCGTTGACGGGAAGGCTGCATCATGTGCCCTCAATGTCCTGCTGGCAAACGACGCTGAACATTATATCGTAACTTCCGGCCTAAACGAAAGCGACGTTATCGTTACCGAAGGCGTAGGATTGCTGCGCGATGGTTCGGTCATTGAAACTATGGAGGAATAGCATTATGAATCTGAGAACTTTTATAGAAAGGCCCGTACTTTCGAGCGTAATATCCATCGTTTTGCTACTGGCAGGAATCATTGGTCTGGCAACATTGCCTATCGAACAATATCCGGACATTGCGCCCCCGACCGTCATGGTACAAACATCCTATCCGGGTGCAAGCGCCGAAACCATCCAGAAATCCGTTATCGCCCCGCTGGAGGAATCCATCAACGGCGTGGAGAACATGGACTACATGCAATCCACCTCCACCAACTCCGGCTCCGTAAGCATAAACGTCTATTTCAGGCAAGGCACAGACCCCGACATGGCTACCGTGAACGTACAGAACCGCGTTTCGCAGGCGACAGGTTCGCTTCCGGCGGAAGTAACGCAAATCGGCGTAACGGTCATAAAACGGCAAAACAGCATGCTGAAAATCATTGCCTTGCACAGCCCGAACGGGACTTATGACCAGAAATTCCTCTCCAACTACATGAAGTTGAACCTGGAACCCCAGATCAAACGTATCAAGGGCGTGGGCGATGCCGTATTGCTGTCCGACCAGTACAGCATGCGTATCTGGCTGAACCCGGATGCCATGGCACAGCACAACCTGATTCCGGACGACATTACAGCCGTGCTGGCCGAACAGAACATTGAAGCTGCCACAGGCTCCTTTGGCGAAAATTCAACTTCCACCTACGAATATACAATGAAATACCGCGGTAGGAAACTGACGCCGGAAGAATTCGGTGAAATCATAATCAGCGCCCAACCAAGCGGCGAAATCCTGCGACTGAAAGATGTAGCACGGATTGAACTCGGACTTGAAACATACAACTACTTATCAAAAGTAGATGGACATCCCGGCGTACAGTCTATGATATTCCAGACCGCCGGCTCCAATGCCACCGAAGTGGTGAACAGCATAGACGCCTTTCTGGAAGAAGCTAAAAAAGATTTGCCCGATGACATGGAAATCGACACGCTGATGAGTGTAAACGACTTTTTGTATGCCTCCATAAAAGAGGTGTTCAAGTCATTGATAGTTGCCTTTATATTGGTTGTTTTGGTAGTTTATTTCTTCCTGCAGGACATACGGGCTACATTAATCCCAACCATATCCATTGTCGTTTCCCTGATTGGAACATTTGCTTTCATTGCCCTGGCCGGATTCACCATCAACCTACTGACATTGTTTGCCCTCGTACTGGCAATCGGTACGGTGGTGGACAACTCCATCGTCGTGGTCGAGGCCGTGCAGGCACGGTTCGATGTCGGCTACAAATCATCATACCATGCAACCAACGATGCCATGAACGGCATCACCGCCGCCATCATAACCTCCACGCTGGTATTTATGGCCGTGTTTATCCCCGTGTCCATGATGGGAGGAACCTCCGGCATCTTCTACACCCAGTTCGGAGTTACCATGGCCGTGGCCGTGGGCATATCGGCCATCAACGCCCTGACGCTATCACCGGCCTTGTGCGCTATTCTGATGAAACCCTACATAGACGACCATGGAAATGAAATAGACAATTTCTCCAGCCGTTTCCGGAAAGTCTTCAAAACATCTTTCAATGCCGTCGTTGACCACTACAAATACGGCGTCCTGTTCTTTATACGGAAGAAATGGGCCATGTGGAGCATCATTGCAGTCTGCGTTGCACTGTTGGTCGCCTTCATGATGACCACAAAAACCGGCCTTGTGCCCGATGAGGACATGGGAACCATTATGGTGAACGTAACAGCCAGGCCCGGAAGTTCATTGCACAGCACGGACAATATCATGACCGAAATTTATGAACGGCTGGAAGACATGGAACAAGTAGAATTGAAGGCCGTCGTATCCGGCTACGGCATGATTGCCGGCGATGGGAATACCTTCGGCATGCTGATATTGCGACTGAAAAACTGGGACTACCGACAGGATCCATCCGACAAGGTGGATGCCCTGATTCCTGAAATCATGGCACGCACGGCCGACATCAAGGACGCGCAAATCATACCGGTCGCACCGCCGGTCATCACCGGTTACGGTGTAACCAACGGATTTGAAATGCACCTGCAAGACAAGAACGGTGGCGATGTAAACGACTTCTTTGCCATTGCGCAGGATTTTATGGCCGCCCTGAACAAACGGCCCGAAATAGCCATGGCCTACACATCATTCAATCCATCATATCCGCAATACATGGTTGATGTGGATGCCGCCAAATGCAAACGCGCCGGCGTATCACCCGCAACGGTACTTTCAACCGTAGGCGGATACTATGGCGGACAATACGTCTCCAACATCAACCGTTTCTCGCACGTATACCGTGTCATGATACAGGCAGACCCCAAATACAGGATAAGTCCGGAAACGCTGGAAAAAACCTATGTCCGCATGAACAACGGTGAAATGGCCCTGCTGAACCAGTTCCTCACACTGACCAAGGTGTACGGCCCGCAATCGCTGAACCGCTTCAACATGTACAATTCCATTGCCGTGAACGGTTCTGCTGCCGACGGCTACTCTTCGGGCGATGCCATCAAGGCCATCCGCGAAGTTGCCGCACAGACCCTGCCGAGAGGCTACAGCTTCGAGTTTTCCGGCATCACCCGCGAAGAAGACAGCACCGCCAACCGTTCCGTTATCATATTTGGTATTTGCATCGTGCTTATTTACCTGATTCTATGCGCTTTCTACGAAAGTGTATTCATTCCGATAGCCGTTATCATTTCCGTGCCCTGCGGACTGATGGGAAGCTTCCTGTTCGCGAAACTGTTCGGACTGGAAAACAACATATACCTGCAAACGGGTATCATCATGCTGATAGGACTGCTGGCAAAAACAGCCATTCTGATTACGGAATATGCCACCAAACGGCGCAAGGCGGGCATGAGCCTGACACAGGCCGCCATTGCCGCAGCCAAAGTCCGTTTGCGTCCTATCCTGATGACGGCCCTGACCATGGTCTTCGGCATGATTCCGTTGATGTTCTCCAACGGCGTAGGTGCCAACGGAAACTCTTCATTGGGTACGGGAGCCGTGGGCGGAATGCTCGTGGGAACACTGGTACTGCTGTTCCTCGTTCCCGGGCTGTTTGTCGTGTTCGAGTGGATTGAAGAACGTTTCCACCCCGTAGAATACGAACAGCCGGACTGGGCCATAGAAGCGGAAATGGACGAGATAAAAGAAAACAAACTAAAGAAAGAGAGAGATGAAAAAAGTAACCATACTAATGCTTAATGCCTTGCTGCTGCTGACAGGCAGTTGCGGCATATACAGAAAATACGAGCGGCCGGAAAATATGGTAACCGATTCGCTGTTCGGCGAGAAATATGACACGACCGACACCACCAGCATGGCAACCATGAGTTGGGAAGAATTGTTCACCGACCCCGACTTGCAGGCTCTGATACAGAAAGGCTTGGACAGCAACACCGACCTGCGGAGTGCCGAACTGCGCGTGGAAGCCGCCGACAGCATCCAGCCGGGAAAATGTCCATTCAAATTTGCCGACCGCGAGGACAAATGCTATAACGGCGATGAGGCCAAATGGGTGCGTTTTGCCAACACCCTGCGCCTGAGGCTCGCCCTGCGTATCTCAAATATCGACCCGGAATGGGCACAAAAGGAGGGAATTGCAGCATTGAACCATCCGGGTGGAATAATGTTGTCTCAAGACGACAGGATGAAAACTATTCCGAATTATGCTCCTATTGATATGGGAGGAGAAGATGACGGTGGACTTGAAAATGAAGTAGCAAACTGCGGATTCAGGTATAGTGATGTTGTCATGTCTTTGGATATGGAACAAGCTTATAAAAACCTTGGGTCAGGACTAGATCCCAGATGCAGAATTTGTTGGTACAGGCCTACTCCGAAAAATTTCCTTGAAGTAGGACGGGAAATGAATACCGACTACAAAGGTTGCGCAATAGGCGACAATAATATTTCACATGAAACAAACGTATATTCTCCATTAAAATGCAATCATCACGAAGGAAAAGTTTTAAATGATAACTATTGGTTCGGATATTGCCGCGAATATATCTGGCTCGGATATGCCGAATGCAAATTCCTGCTTGCAGAAGCAAGACTCCGAGAATGGACTTATGCCTACGGATCTGTTGAGGAACTGTTCAAGGAGGGAATCCGAGAATCGTTCAATTATTACAATATGCCCGACAGCGCTGAAACCTATATAAACAGATTAAACATTTATAACGGGACACAGGAAAATCCTTTTGCCGGCAATGACAAGGAAGCCCAGCTGGAGCAGATTATCACCCAGAAATGGCTCGCCGTATTCCCGAATGGGAACGAAGGATGGGCCGAATTCAGAAGGACAGATTATCCGCGTTTGAACAACCACTTGAGCAACAAGGATACGGATATAGCCAACGGCAAGTTCATCAAGCGTGTGGGATATTCCACAGACGAGTATGCCTACAATATTGAAAACGTCCCGCAAAACGTAAATCAGAGCACAAGGGTCTGGTGGGACGTTCAGGACACCAACAACGACAATGGCGAAAGAAACAAACCGAATAATTTCCGAAACAACTGATAACCTTATAAACACGAATATGACAACAAAAAGACTTCTTGGAGCAGTATTCTGCTTACTGGTTGCCCTGACAACCTATGCCCAACAACCCTATGGAGGCTGCTGGCATCCCGACTTCATTAAGGACTGGAGCCCGGAAAAAGACCCGGATGCCAAGTTTAACAAAAGCACAGTAAAACTTCAGCCTCGTATTACGGATGACAATATCAAGGCCAACCAATACCAGTTCACTGATGCGCAGATAGCAACCTGCCTGACCATGAATCCCATGTGCAGCATGACTCCTTCGCAGGGAGCCAACAACTTTATCGGCTACAACCCGACCTATTGGCAATACATGGATATGGTGATATGGTGGGGCGGCTCTGCCGGCGAGGGAATTATAGTTCCTCCTTCCGCCCCTGTCATAGATGCCTGCCACATGAACGGCGTGAAGATTCTGGGAAATATATTCTTCCCTCCCAGGGCATATAGCGGTGACCCTGTCTGGGTCGAACAGATGTTGACCAAAGAAGGCAATACCTATCCCTATGCCGAGAAAATGTATCAGATTGCCAAATATTATGGATTTGACGGCTGGTTTATCAATGAAGAAACTATTGCATCGACAGAAAGCGATTGGGCCGAATGGATCAAATATTTCTACCAATGCGCCGAGGCTGATGGCAATTATGACATGTATATCCAATGGTATGATGCCCGCTCATACGTCAATAATTCGTTGAATATCATGAAAGCCAATCCCAATACTTCATTCTTCGCGAACTATGGTTCAGCAACTGGACTTACAATTACGAATAATTGCAATACCTTGAAAAATGAAGGTTTCAATGCGGAAGAAATCTTCAGAAAACTCTATTCGGGTATTGAACAAGCCCAAGGCGGGCTGACTGGAAATGCACAATACTTCCAGGCTTGCTTCCCCAAAACCGGCCATGCCAGTTCCATGCAAATCTTCAACCCCGAAGAACCCATCTGGAAAAAAGTTGTTACAAACCTTCTGAACACAGAGAACAATTGTGGGGAAACTGCTTATCAAGCAATGAAAACCGTCTTTTCCAATGAAGCACGTTTTTGGACAAATGCACAAAACAATCCTGCCGACATAACAGACAGGGACAATACCTACCCAAAACCTTGGCCAGGTCTGGCAAACGCCATACAAGAGCGCAGCGCAATCCAATACAAACCGTTTGTAACCGCTTTCAGCGCAGGATTGGGCAAGCATCGTTTTGTGAACGGAGAAAAACGCGGAACCCAAGACTGGTATCACCGCGGTATGCAAAATATCATGCCGACTTGGCGCTGGTGGGTAGAAACATCATCTTCCGACCAATTGAATTTCGAATTAAATTGGGATGACGCATATAATTTCGGTACAAGCATAACCGTTTCCGGTTCAATGACAGCCAATGCAGACCATTTGACCCACCTGTATAAAACAAATATAGCTATTGAAAACGGTGATAAATTCCAGTTGGTTTATAAAACTGAACATACAGGAACAATTGAATTGAAACTGGCCGACAAGACCAACCCCGATACATTTACGACATTCAAGCTGAATGAAACATCAAATAACAACGGGTGGTCTGTCGCTGAAATCGACTTATCATCAATGGCCGGCAAAACATTGGCTGTCATTGCACTGAATTTCAAGACAAGTGTGGATGTGGCAGACTATAAAGTAGTTCTCGGACAACTTGCCGTGCTTCCCGCTTCATATTCAGCATCGGCACAGGTTTCCAACCTTCAATCACAAAACTCACTGCAAGAAGAAATCAGTGACATCCGCCTTATTTGGGATGCTCCACAATCAGAGGAAGTTGACCATTATAACGTATATCTTACCAGAAACGGACAGAGAACACTTGTCGGGCAGACCAGAAATGAAGGTTTCTATATCCCTAAATTCACACGTACCTCTGGGGAGGAATCTGTCGTGGCAAGTGTCGTTGCCGTAACCAAGGATATGAAAGAAGGCAACGAAGTCAATCTAACATTGAACTATCCCAAAATGACCATTTCGGACGTTTCCATAATTGCAGCCCCGACCTTGGTAAAAGTAAATGAAGAAGTTACCCTGACTGCCATTGCAAACAAAAACCCTGAATCATACGAATGGGTCCTGCCGGCAGGAGCGACTATCATTTCACAAGAGGGCAATATAGCCAAAGTGAAATTTACACAAGAAGGTTCCTACTCCATTACGGTAAAAGTTAAGAATCCAGTTGGTGAAGCGACAGAAACCAATACCGGCCTTATTGAAGTAAACAACACCAAAGAAATAGGCAATGTGGCCTTGGGCAAGGAAATCGAAGATGTGAGCGGTGAAATTGCCGCTTCCGGCGAGGTGGCCTCCAATCTTCTTGACGGCAAGGTTACCGGTTGTAGCATTCACGAAAAATGGTGCGTGGGAGGTTCAAAAGAGCATTGGGTCATCATTGACCTAACACAGTCCTATCAATTGTATAAATTCCGTATTGTTGATGCACAAGTAAACGAAGGCGGAGCCGACAATTTGAACAATTACAAAATCCAATTAAGCAATGACCTTGAAAATTGGAATGAAGTTGTGAACACCACAGGACGTAAGGCCGAAAATTATCACATAGACTGGATTAAACCCACTGCTGCCCGATATATTAAGTTTATTCCATACGATAACGACGCACCCATCACTATCCGTATATGGGAATTTGAGGCTTACGGAACAGAAGGTTCTGTTTCCTTGTCTTCCATTCCGGACCAAAGCCTTGAAACAAATTCGACCTTGAAGGTCAAAGCAGAATATTCACTTGGCGATGCTGCAAAAGAAGACAATTTTGCAATCAGTTTTTCTGTTGAAAATGAAAATATTGTAACCGTATCAGAGCTTAATACTCCTGATAATGGCACTTATACATTTACGCTGAATGGAGGGGCAGAAGTTGGCAAAACAAATGTAACCGTAACACTGATTAACGGTGAATACCAAAAGAGCACAACATTTGCTGTTACTACATATAATGCCTCATTAGTGAACCTTATTTCCAACATGCTGCCGGCAAAAAATGAAGAAGGAACAGATACGCCGGCAAACAAAGGTTCCCTGTCCAACCTGACAGATGGAAACACATCGACTGTTTACCTTCCTAACTATTATGCGGCAGAGAACCAATCTGCTAGGTTTGTATATACATTTGATACTCCGAAGAGTATCAACAGGTTCCAGTCTTACTTCCATGATTCAGAGAACACAGAAGCGAGCCTTCCCACAGAAGTAAAATTCGAGATTTCAGAAGATGGCAACGATTTTGAAATTGTACACATCGCACCAAGCGGAACAGATGCTGCCTATAATCTTCCCGAACCAAAAGATGCCAAAGCCGTTGCATTCACCATCGGGCTTGGCTATTGGGTCACTACCGAAATAGCAGAACTTGAAGTTTACGGCAAGAATGCCACTTCTGTAAATGAAATACATACAGAGAATTTCCATGTATCTCCGAATCTTGTTGCAAAAGGCCAAAACATAACAGTTTCAGCTGAGGGAGCAAAAACAATTGAAATCTATTCGTTGCAAGGTACAAAAATCAAAAGTATGGAAACAAGTTCAGAAATCACATACGTAACTACTGATGATTTGGCTGTTGGCACATACCTGCTATTTATCAAAGGGACAGAAAACAAAACGGTCAAGATTGTCGTAAAATAATTCCAAATAGACCATACAGATTGGAATAAAAAGAGGCCGGCTCAACAACAAATGAGGCCGGCCTCTTTTTGTAACCGTACAAGCACAAGTTAAAGTAATAACAAATTCTTACCCAGAAATGAGTCAGCACATACCAAAACCAGAGCGGGCAATAGGAGAACGAATATCTGGCCAAATCAGGAGCTATCCCATAAAAATATTATACTTTTTTCCATTGCTAATTGGAAGGCAGACAAAAAAATTCATTTTTTGACATATCCCAAAGCAAAAAAAACAACAAGATTGCTTTTTTTACCAGTTTTGGCCATTTGATGCATAAAAAAGCCGGCAAACCATTAAGATTTGCCGGCTTTTTCAACACTCAAACAAACGGATTATTCGCCCCAATTCTCACTTGCCATGCGTTTATAGCTCTTATAACGCCACTTGGAATTTTCTTCGGCGGCTTTAAACAATTCTTCGGCTTCGGCCGGATATTGTTTCATTACAGAAGCATAACGCACCTCACCTTTCAGGAAGTCCTGGAACTTGCTGTAATCCGGTTCCTTGCTGTCCAAGGTGAACGGATTCTTGCCCTCGGCTTCCAAAGACGGATTGTAACGCCACAAGTGCCAGTAACCGCATTCAACGGCGGCAGCTTCTTCTGCCTGGGCCTTGCCCATACCTTTTTTCAAGCCGTGGTTGATACATGGCGCATAAGCGATAATCAACGAAGGTCCGGGATATGCCTCGGCTTCGCGGATGGCTTTCAAGCACTGTGCTTGGTCTGCTCCCATGGCAATCTGGGCAACATATACATAACCGTAAGTGGTTGCAATCATACCCAAATCTTTCTTGCGGACGCGCTTTCCGGAAGCGGCAAACTTGGCGATAGCACCGAGCGGCGTAGCTTTGGAAGCCTGTCCACCCGTGTTGGAATAAACTTCGGTATCCAGAACCAGAATATTCACATCCTTGCCGGAAGCGATAACATGGTCCAAACCACCGTAACCGATATCATACGATGCACCGTCACCGCCGATAATCCATTGGCTACGTTTGATCAGATAACCGCTCAACTCGTTGATTTTCTTGCAGTAATCGCAATCGCAAGCCTGTACGGCCGGAATGATTTTCTCTGCCAGCTCCTTGGTCTTGGCAGCGTCATTCTGATTTTCTATCCATTCACGGAACCAGCCTTTCAACTCGTCGGAACAGCAGGAGCAATTCTGCGCATCGGTCATCAACTGGGTCAGGCGTGCTTTCATTTTCTCGTTGGCCAACTCCATACCCATACCGTATTCGCAGAAATCCTCGAACAAGGAGTTCGACCATGCCGGTCCCTGGCCTTTTTCATTGGTGGTGTAAGGTGTGGAAGGAACTGAACCCGAATAAATGGATGAGCAACCAGTCGCGTTGGCTACCAATTCGCGGTCGCCAAACAATTGCGAAATCAATTTCACATATGGAGTTTCACCACAACCGGAGCAAGCACCGGAGAATTCAAACAGCGGTGTCGCAAACTGCGAGTTCTTCACATTGGAAGCAATATCTACCAAGTGCTGTTTGGACTTCACGTTCTTTGCGCAATAATCCCAGTTGGCTGCTTCGTCCAATTCTTGTTCCAACGGAACCATAGCAAGCGCTTTGCCACCAGCTTTCGGATTGCCCGGACAAACATCCACGCAGTTACCGCAACCCAAACAGTCCATAACACTTACTTGCATACGGAATTTCATTCCTTTCATGGCAGCAGGAGCTTTCATTTCTATCATTTCTGCATTTAAGCCCTTGGCTTCTTCTTCATCCAAAACAAACGGACGGATGCAAGCGTGCGGGCAAACATACGCGCACTTGTTGCACTGGATACAGTTGTCCGCCGTCCAAGTCGGAACGAATGCAGCTACACCGCGTTTCTCATATTTGGCCGTGCCCTGTTCCCATGTACCGTCTTCGATACCCTTGAATGCGGAAACCGGCAGCAAATCACCATCCTGCGCGTTGATAGGACGAACCACTTCGTTGATGAATGCAGGATCGTCATTGGCAACCTTGACATCATCCGGCAAATTAGCCCAGGCCTTATCAACCGGCAACTGTTTGTATTCGCCTCCACGGTCAACTGCCGCATAGTTCTTGTTCACAACATCCTCGCCTTTCTTGCCGTAAGATTTCACAATGAATTTCTTCATCTGCTCAATAGCCAAATCTACCGGAATAACACCAGTGATACGGAAGAACGCGGATTGCAAAATAGTGTTGGTACGGTTGCCCAAACCGATTTCCTGTGCAATCTGGGTTGCGTTGATATAGTAAACCGTAATGTTTTTCTGCGCGAAATAACGTTTTACGTTGTTCGGCAAATGTTTGATCAATTCTTCTTCATTCCATACAGTGTTCAACAGGAATGTACCGTTTTCCTGCAAACCACGTGTCACATCGTACATACGCAAATAAGCCTGTACGTGGCATGCCACGAAATTCGGAGTGTTCACCAAATAAGTGGAACGAATCGGGGAATCGCCGAAACGCAAATGCGAACAGGTGAAACCGCCTGACTTCTTGGAGTCGTAGGAGAAATATGCCTGGCAATGCTTGTCGGTGTTGTCGCCGATAATTTTTACGGAATTCTTGTTTGCACCTACCGTACCATCGGCACCCAAACCGTAGAATTTGGCTTCAAACATGCCTGCACCGCCTACTGCGATTTCTTCTTTCTTGGGCAGCGAAGTGAATGTAACGTCATCGTTGATACCAATGGTAAACTGGTTCTTCGGCTCGTTCATGGCCAAATTTTCATAGACGGCAAGGATTTGTGCCGGCGTGGTGTCTTTTGAACCCAATCCGTAGCGTCCGCCAACAACAAGCGGGGCATTTTCCTTTCCGTAAAGGACAGCTTTTACGTCGAGATAGAGCGGTTCGCCGTTTGCACCCGGTTCTTTGGTACGATCCAATACGGCAATGCGTTTGGTTGATTTTGGCAGGGCTGCCAAGAAATGCTTGGCCGAGAACGGACGATACAAATGCACGGCAACCAAACCGACTTTTTCGCCTTTGGCCATCAGGTAATCAATAGTTTCGCGGATTGCTTCCGTAACCGAACCCATGGCAATGATTACGCGGTCGGCATCATCAGCACCGTAATAGTTGAACAAGCCATATTGGCGGCCGGTGATTTTCGAAATTTCAGCCATGTATTCTTCAACAACGGCAGGAACTGCATCGTAATACGGATTGCAGCTTTCGCGATGCTGGAAGAAATGGTCAGGATTCTCGGCCATACCACGTGCAACCGGTTTGTTGGGATTCAGCGCGCGTGCGCGGAATTCAGCCAAAGCTTTCTGGTCAATCAAGTGCGCCAAATCATCATTTTCGAGCGCTTCAATTTTCTGGATTTCATGCGATGTGCGGAAACCGTCGAAGAAATTGAGGAACGGAACACGCGACTTGATGGTTGACAAATGGGCCACGGCAGCCAAGTCCATAACTTCCTGCACGGAACCTTCTGCCAACATGGCAAAACCGGTCTGACGGCAAGACATCACATCCTGATGGTCGCCAAAAATACACAGAGCATGGCTTGCCAACGTACGTGCCGAAACATGGAACACACAAGGCAACAATTCGCCTGCAATCTTGTACATGTTCGGAATCATCAGCAACAAACCTTGGGAGGCCGTGTAAGTCGTGGTCAGCGCACCAGCCTGCAACGAGCCATGTACAGCACCAGCTGCACCAGCCTCTGATTGCATTTCTTGAACCAGCACTGTTTCGCCAAAGATGTTTTTGCGACCTTGGGCAGCCCATTCATCCACGTATTCTGCCATCGTGGAAGACGGGGTGATAGGATAAATGGCGGCTACTTCTGAGAACATATACGAGATATGTGCTGCAGCCTGATTTCCATCACAAGTTAAAAATTTCTTTTCTTTTGCCATTTTGTAATTGATTTTTAAGGCATCAACCCTACAAGGGGCAGATGCCAAATTAATACTTTATTTAGTTTGTTTCATCATAATTTCTCAATACCTAATATAAAAATCCAAATAGCCATAACGGGATATTATGACCTTTACCTATTTCTATATTATTAATAGCATTATAAACCACATTTGTCACAGGCTTTGCTTTTCCCTCCTCGGAATATACATTGAAAAAATACTGGCCATCTATCATAAACATCGTGTTCCGCTTCCCCACACATACCTTATGGCTCACATGCAAAGCATTATAGAAAAACGTTTCTATTACACTTTGTTCTTCTGCCGTCCGGGTAGAAATAGCATACATTAAATTAGTATTTTGCATATATACACGTGCCGGCTTTTTAGGAAAATGCATATTTTCAGGATATAAAAGATTCAAAAGCCGGGCATCTTGCAAATACTTAATGTAATTCATAATCGTAGCCCTCGAAGTCTCTATTTCCTGACTCAAATTACTCACATTCAATGAACAAGGAGTCGTATTCATCAAAATATGCAGAAGTTTCCTGATTTTGGACAAATACTTCAAATCAATCTGTTTGATTAGCAAAATATCCACTTCAAGCATCATATTCATGGTCTTCAACAGGTTTTCGGAATAGTTCCGGTTTTCCAGGAAGAAAGGATAAAAACCATGATGCAGGTAATCAGAAAAATACCACAAGGGTTTTACGCTCTTGCAAATGTCTTCGGCAATTTGGGTATGATGATATAATATTTCATCTATCGTACAAGTAGGAAAAGAAGTGCCCGCCTGCAAATTCAGATATTCACGAAAAGAAAACCCCCGCAAGTTGTAAGATTTGACCACGTCGGCCAAATCCTTGTTGTCCTCTATCAAACGCATGACGGAAGAACCAGTAAACACAATATGCAGTTCGGGAAACATATCGTAACACTGGCGCAGTTCACGCGACCAGTTTTCATATTTGAAAGTTTGGTCTATCAATAAAGTGCGGCCGCCCTGCCGGTAAAATTCGCCGGCAAATTCCAAAAGAGAATGTTGGGTAAAATAGAAATTGTTGAAATTGATATACAGGCATTTCCGGCTGTTCACATCAAACTTTTCCTTGGCATATTGCAACAAAAAAGTCGTCTTGCCAACGCCGCGGCTCCCTTTTATACCAATTAAACGCTGGGACCAATCAATCTCATCCATCAAGACACGGCGCACGGGAGAAACCACGTGCTCAACCAAATACTTGTGTGTACGATAAAAAGCCTCCACTATCCTGTCGTTTTTATTTGTCCATGGCAATACGATAAATTGCCTACCTGTCTGAAAACATTTTTCAAATCCGGCGGCAAAGATACTACTTTTTTCGCATTTTGCAATGTAGAGATGGCAAAAAAGATATTACATCCACCACATCCATCCCACAGGTATCTATCAAAGAACAGTTTTCCTGCATTCCTAAGCAACATTACCCTGTAATAGTTTCGGCATCCGCATGGGCGGCATGTTTGTGCCAATTCTCCCCGACTTTCTCCTGGCTATCATTCGCATAACAATATTTGCAACCGTGAGGGCAAGTATTATACTCGCCAATGTCCTTGCTGACTATGCAACCGCAAAACTGCCGCTGGCCTTTATCCTTGATACGGCGGGTTTTGATTACTTGCGGCGTTTCGCTAAACATATCCGGCGGCAGGATTTCGATGCCAAGCAACTTCCGCAACCGGTCTTTTTCCGGAAACAGCCGTACAATCAGGTCGTCATCGACACATTTGTTGTGCTGGATGCCAAAATGTTCCAAAGCGATCTTTTCACAACAAGTACATAGCTCAAAATGCCAGTCTTTGTTCAATTCAGCCAATCCCTCCGCAAATTCGAGCATCTCATCCACCGTGAACTCACGCACTTTGACGTTTTCACGTTTCAAGTTGCTCGCCACCCGATGATATTCCGATATGTCCACAAAGCTGAACACTAACTTTTCCGTATAGCCGCAAAGGCGGTCGCCAATGTTTTTGATTCTGCCCAACAATGCGGCAACATCCAGCTTGTCGGTCAGCAACAAAGGATCGAAACGCCAAATGACCCTGCCTTTCCCCAAGCGTCCAACCAGTTCCTTAAAAGTTCCAATACGTTCATCAAGCGGCGGAAGATTCGGTTCAAGGCCTTCTGTTTCATAATCATTCAACGTGTACTGCACATAATAACCATACGTGGCAAGTTGATCCGTATAATCCAAAAGCGGTTTCGGATTTTTCGACCAGAAAACAATCAATTCCAAATTTTGATATGAAACATAAGTTTTCCAGTTCGTAAACGGATTCGTCCACGCCGAATAACCTTTTGCCAGGCGCTTCATAAACCAATCCATATAAAAGGCCGGAATATCCGTCACCCGGCTCGCCGAAATTATGTAAGGTGCATTCGCGTATGCCTCGCTGCCATCATCCAGCATTATTTTAACCTTCTCCCAAGCCATAAAATCAAGCTCTGAAAAAACATTCTTTTCAACCACCAAAGTTAAAAATAATTTTCTGTATATCCGCAAAAAAACACGCAGGACATCCCGGTTTTTTCCATCTGCCGGAAATAACTTCGTGAAAAACACCGACAAACCATCTAGCAAGCCGCCACCAAAGAAAACGTGAAAATAACATCGGAAAATTTGAACGAGCCGCGGAAAATGCTACTTTTGCCCCCGTATTACCAAAAAGAAGATTTTATGTTTGAATCAACCATTTGGATTGCTCTACTGATAACATCATTTGCCGGATTAAGCACAGGAATTGGCGGACTGCTACCCTATTTCTCCAAAACGACCAACACGACTTTGCTGTCGATCGCGCTCGGATTTTCGGCCGGTGTTATGATTTACGTATCGTTCGTCGATTTATTTCCGCAAGCGCTTGACCTGCTTACCACCGGATTTCCCAAACATGCTGATTTTTGGATGGTCATTGCCTTTTTCGGCGGAATCGCGTGCATCTACTTGATTGACATGCTGGTGCCCGAGGCCGAAAATCCGCACGAAGTGCACACTGCCGAAGAAATCCAGGCGGCACAAACCAAACAACCGCTGAAACGCATTGGCATATTGATGGCGCTCGCCGTTTCCATACACAATTTCCCGGAAGGCATGGCTACCTTCACTTCGGCCATGGTAGCCATTGATGTGGCCATTCCAATTGCCGTGGCCATTGCCATACACAACATTCCGGAAGGCATTGCCGTGGCCATGCCCATTTACTACGCGACAGGCAACCGCAAAAAAGCTTTCCTGGCATCGTTGTTTTCCGGCCTTGCCGAACCGGTTGGCGGCCTGCTCGGATTCCTTGTATTGCGCCCGTTCCTCACGCCGACAGTATTAGGCATCTTGCTGGCTGCCGTGGCCGGCATCATGGTTTTCATCTCGGTGGATGAACTGCTGCCAAACGCCGAAAAATACGGGAAGCACCATTATTCATTAGGCGGTTTTATCGGCGGGATGGCCATTATGGCACTCAGTTTACTGATCCTATGAAGACAGAAAAAGAACATATCAACCTGCGCACTATCATTCCTTATATCAACTGGAAATTCTTTTTCCATGCCTGGAAAATTGCAGGGAATTACGACGGCATAGAAACTCTGTGCGATTGCGAGGCATGTACAGCCGCGTGGCTGCAAAGATTCACGTTACAAGAACGGGCAAAAGCGGAAGAAGCATTGAAGCTATTCCGGGATGCGCAAGCCTGCCTCCGCGTAATGGCACAGAAACAAACCGTGCAGATTTCTGCCTTGTGGACATTCCTGCCAGCCAAATCGGAAGGAGATGACATCGCCATCGACACGCCGGACGGGACAATCCACTTGCCGACCCTGCGGCAACAAAAACTGAACGAACGTGGCGAGTGTGCAGCTTTGGCCGATTTCGTATCGCCTACGCAAGACGAAGTCGGCTTTTTCGCATTGTCGGTCCAAGATACCGGCAACACATCCAATGACTTGTATGACAACCTGCTGCGTGAAACTATCTGCAACCGGCTGGCAGAAGCAGCTGCAGAATACTTACACAAGAAAACCCTGGGAGACAGCGGCATACGTCCAGCCGTAGGTTACCCATCACTACCCGACCAATCCTTGATTTTTGAAATAGACAAAATCCTCGATTTATCGCAAATCGGCATCCGGCTGACCGAAAACGGTGCCATGGAACCCCTTTCAAGCATTTGCGGCCTATATATCAAACATCCGGAAGCCTATTATTTCATGGTGGGCAAAATCAGCGATGAGCAACTGGAAGCATACGCCCGCAAACGGGGAAAAAGCACAACAGAAATGCGCAAATGGTTGGCCAAGCACCTATAAACACAAAAAAAGCCTTACCGGAAGCATCCGCAAGACTAAACCGACAACAGCATATCACAACTGAAAATTTATTTTTCCGCCATCGGCTTCGTTATGTGAAACAGACGGTCAACAACCGACAAAAACACATACCAGACAATCAGCCAACACAACGCCTTTTGCAGGAAAACGGCCAACAATATGATGCAACCAACCAGAAACACAAAACGCAACTTATTGTCCTGCCAACTGAGATTTTTGAATTTCAACGAGAAAAGCGGGAATTCCGCTACCAAGAACAGACTCATCAGCACAGCCAACACCATAATTATATATGGCGGCAAGAATGTTGCATATGCATACATAAGACCGCCCCAGAACAAAGCATTGGCCGGAGTCGGCATACCGATAAATGAGGTTGTCTGCCGTTCATCAAGGTTGAATTTTGCCAAACGCAAGGCAGAAAACACTGGAATCAGAAATGCGACAAACGGCAAATATGGGTTCTGCAAATGTTCTGACAAATAGACATAAACAATCACTCCCGGCAACAAACCAAAACTGGCCATGTCGGCCAACGAATCCAGTTCCTTGCCGATAGCGGAATATGCTTTCAGTGCACGCGCGGCCAAACCATCCATAAAATCAAAAAACGCCGCCAGAATCATAAACAGCAACGCGGCATCGAAGCGCGCAGAAAAAGCAAACACGATGGCTATGCAACCGGAAAACAAATTCAAACACGTAATCGTGTTCGGGAGATGCTTGATAATATTCATAATATCATAATAGAAGAATTAACGCGGCAAAAATACGACTTTTAGTTCAATAAAGCATTATTGGGAAAGAAAGTTTATCTGACAACAGGAGACACAAAGAACGAGTCATTAATACTATGACTCGTTCTTTGTGATTCCGGAGCGATTCGAACGCTCGACCCACGCCTTAGAAGGGCGTTGCTCTATCCAGCTGAGCTACGGAACCAGAGCACGCCTGAAAAAGTGGTGCAAAAATACGCTTTTTGAAAAAACTACGCAAACTTTTTCTGCAAATCTTGCTGAAACAAGCTGACTAGCCCGCCATACCGACACTATCAGCAAACCACTTCGAATACACAAAATCTAATTTTTTTTGAACCTGCCACCCCAAACTCAAAATGGCGTTAACCAATAAAGCCGAAGTGTTAAAATCGGGCAAATCACGTCCGATTTTAACACTTTCGGCATGCGCTTTGAATAACCCCCGACTGTTATAAAAAATCTATTCTCAAATATACAACAGATATGAAAACGAATTATTTAAAAACTATTGGACTTATTATCCTTGTTGCAGGAATAAGCGCAAGTACAACCTTGCTTACCCAACGTTACACACAAAGCAAACAAACCGAACAAACCACCAACAGCGATACAACTGGCATACCAACAGGATATGCAAAATTCGCTTCCATCACACCAGCCGGCGATACAGACTTCACTGTTGCTGCAGAATTGTCAGTAAACGCCGTAGTACACATCAAAACCAAATATCCGGCACAAAAACAGTATTATTCCGGTGACCCATTTTTTGAATGGTTTTTCGGCCGGCCACAATACGAAGAACGCGAAGTTCCACAACAACAAGGTTCTGGATCTGGTGTTATCATTTCACAAGATGGCTACATCGTTACAAACAACCACGTAATTGAAAATTCAAATGACATCGAGGTCGTACTTAACGATAAACGCAGCTTCAAAGCGGAATTAGTTGGAACCGATCCCAATACGGACATCGCCTTGCTGAAAATAGATGCGACAGGATTGCCAGTCATATTATTCGGTAATTCTGACAACTTGAAAGTCGGTGAATGGGTGCTGGCTGTCGGCAACCCGTTCAACCTGACTTCCACCGTAACCGCTGGTATCGTGTCGGCCAAAGCACGTAACATTAACATTATAAATGCAGAAATGAGCATAGAATCCTTTATACAGACCGATGCTGCCGTCAATCCTGGCAATAGCGGCGGCGCGCTGGTCAATACGCGCGGTGAGTTAGTAGGCATCAACACAGCAATTGCCTCACGTACAGGGTCATATAGCGGATATTCGTTTGCCGTCCCAACAAGTATCGTACAAAAAGTCGTGGCCGACATCAAACAGTATGGAACTGTACAACGTGCTGTATTAGGTGTACAAATACAAAATATCACGGACGAATTAGCCAAGGATAAAGACTTGGGCACTTTAGATGGTGTTTATGTAAGCGATGTAGTTGAAATGAGTTCTGCTGCCATAGCAGGCATAAAAAAAGGCGATATTATTACAAAAATAAACAGCACACCCGTAAAATCAGCATCTGAGCTTCAAGAACAAATTGGGCGGTACAGACCCGGCGACAAAGTACAAGTTGAGTTGATACGCAATAAGAAAACGCAAGTTTTGGAAGCCACGTTGAAAAACCGTCAAGGTACAACAGATGTTGTCAGAAGCAACAGCGACATTGACGTACTCGGAGTGAAATTCGATGAAGTCGGCGAGAAAACCAGACGTGCGTTAGGCATTTCATACGGATTACAAGTCAAAGAACTGAAAAAAGGGAAAATGCAAACAGCTGGCATAAAACAAGGGTTTATAATCCTGAAAGTAAACAATATGCCTATACGTTCAGAGAATGACATGGAATCGATTTTCAAAGCTGCACAGCAAAACAGCGAACGCGAAAAAGTATTGTTCATTGCTGGTGTATATCCCAACGGACAAGTCGCTTATTATGCTATAAATCTAGCTGAATAAATTCTATGTAAAAAATATTTTTTAGTTTCCGGAGAACATTTTTGTCAGTTTAATTGTTATATGACAAATATATTCTCCGGAAATATTTACGTTATAAATAGAGTTTTTTAAGGTTGAATTTTCATTTTGACAAACAAAAAAAAACAACTACTTTTGCAGCCCTAAAATTTAGATTGCAATGAGACAGCTAAAAATCACAAAATCAATCACTAACAGAGAAAGCGCTTCCCTTGACAAATATTTGCAGGAAATTGGACGTGAAGAACTAATTACCGTTGAAGAAGAAGTTGAGCTTGCACAACGTATCCGTAACGGTGACCGTATTGCTTTGGAAAAGTTGACACGCGCCAACCTACGTTTTGTAGTTTCCGTAGCCAAGCAATACCAAAATCAAGGATTAAGCCTTCCCGACTTAATCAACGAAGGAAATTTAGGATTGATCAAAGCAGCCGAGAAATTCGATGAAACCCGTGGATTCAAATTCATTTCGTATGCTGTGTGGTGGATCCGGCAATCCATTTTACAAGCGTTGGCCGAACAATCGCGCATTGTACGCCTGCCACTGAACCAAGTCGGCTCGCTGAATAAGATAAACAAGGCATTCTCCAAATTCGAACAAGAAAATGAGCGCAAACCTTCTGCAGAAGAGTTAGCCGAAGAGTTGGACATTCCGGTGGATAAAATTGCAGACACATTGAAAATGTCAGGACGCCACATATCAGTGGACGCACCGTTCGTAGAAGGCGAAGATAACTGCCTGATAGATGTAATGGTAAACGAAGATGCACCAAATGCAGACCGCGGACTCATCAACGAATCACTGGCTAAGGAAATAGACCGAGCACTAAGTACGCTTTCTGAACGTGAAAGCGATATCGTAAAAAAATTCTTCGGTTTGGGCGTACCAGAAATGACACTTGAAGAAATTGGCGACGAATTTGGACTGACGCGCGAACGTGTACGCCAAATAAAAGAAAAAGCTATACGCAGGTTACGAAACAACTCACGCTGCAAACTGCTGAAAGGCTATTTAGGATAAAAGGCAACAAACTTTCCACATCAAAATAAGAAAGCGGTTTAGAATTCTAAACCGCTTTCTTTGTATTTAGAAATCGGTCTATTCTTCCTAACGGCTTAAACCATACAAAGACTCAAATAACACAAAAGCTCCATTAACACGTTATCAAATGCAAACAATAAAAAAAATAAATCACCGCAACTTCCTTTTATCCATATTTGGCTGTCTTCTATATATATTACTCAAATACCCCAAAACTATCATTTATGAAAAAAGGACTTGTTTTTCTCTTATGCTATTTTCATTCCTAGTAAATACCTAATTCTATAATAGAATGCATTGGATCAAACCATTTATTGTGTATGAGCATTCCCATATGATATTCCAAATAGTAACAATAATATTTTCCAAATTTCAGTTTAGAACTGAGAATCAATACCAATATTATCCATATCTATAAACATTTAAGCTTATTAATTAGGACAAATTTTACTATCATATTTAACACATATATATACCATGAATAAATTATCTTCAAAACTATTATTTACTGCCGGTTTATTGATTTCCTCTATCATAAACATATCTGCAGAAACACCCTTAAAATCAGAAAACATTAATGATTATATTTCGGAGAATCCTTTTGAAACAATGATCCGACTTGGCCGAATGTACTCCGATAACCCTTTATACCAAATGCCAAACGGGAACACAGGTACATGTTTCATTACAACTGCAACCACAACTGGCGATGGCGTTATACATCCACTCAATTATACACGCGATAGCTCACCTGGCAAATATTTTGTTATTGTTTCCAAAGAAACAAGCCTCATAAACCGTGATAACATATTCATTTTATCCATTACGCTAAACGTCGACCCAACCTCACAAATACTAACATTATTTACTGATTGGGACAGGGATGGAGAGTTTGAAAAGGAAACGGCCCTACCCATATTGGACATACCAAGCAAAACAGCTAACTACACATTAGCCGTTCCTGCCACAGCGAGCCCCGGAAAGACAAGAATCCGGATTCAATTGGAACAAAAAACTCCGGCATCTAATTGTGCCAATATCAACGAGGGCATAGTATATGATTTTGTAATATTCATAATGGAAGCTACACAATCATAGATATCTTATAACTGATTTTACTCCAAAAGATAAAACCATATAAAACATAAATCCTTTATATATAAAGACATGAAAGCCAATAACTTTTTATATCTATCTGGCGGACTAGTTTTTTCCGCATCCTTGTGCCAAGCGCAAAACGGGAATACAGCAGCCACCAATGAGCGTCCGAATGTAATATACTTGCTTTGTGATGATATGGGATACAGCGACATAGAAGCATATGGTCAACAAATGATTTCCACTCCAAACCTTACCCGATTGGTAAACAACGGAATGAGTTTTACCCAGTTCTATGCAAGTACAGCAGTAAGTGCTCCATCTCGCGCATCGCTTATGACTGGACAACACACTGGACACACCAAAATTAGGGGCAACAAAGAAATCCAACCTGAAGGGCAAGAACCTCTGGATCCGAAGGTAGAAACTCTCGGAAATCTATTTCAACAAAACGGATATGTAACAGGTTGCTTCGGCAAATGGGGTATGGGATACCCTGGTTCAGGCAGCGAAGCCAACGATATGGGGTTTGATGTATTCTACGGATACAACTGTCAACGAAAAGCCCACACATACTATCCTGAATATTTGTGGAGCAACAAGGAAAAAGTACACTTAGGAAGAATTTCTTATTCGCAAGACCTCATCCATCAAGAAGCGTTGAAATTCATACGTGATAATGCCGACAAAGCATTTTTCGGATATTTTACATACACGATACCTCATGCTGAACTTACACAGCCACAAGACAGTATCGTTGCCATGTATGATGGTAAATTTCATGAACCCAATCCGTGGTATAGCAATGGAGATTACGGAACGGCACTCAATCCACGTACACAGTTTGCTGCCATGATAACCCGTCTCGACACCTATGTAGGTCAGATAATAGCCGAACTAGAGCGATTGGGAATAGCCGAAAAGACGCTGTTCATCTTTACCAGCGACAACGGACCTCACAACGAAGGCGGAGCCGACCCCGCATTTTTCAACACTGAAGAACGCCTTCGCGGATTGAAAAGAGCGTTGTATGAAGGCGGAATGCGCGTACCGTTCATAGCCTACTGGCCGGGCAAGATACAGGCAGGAGCCATAAGCCATATGCAAGCCGCAGGATGGGATATGATGCCGACATTCGTAGAGTTGCTCGGCGAAGACGAAAACTGGCGAGTTGAAGCAATGGATGGACTCTCCATTCTCCCGACCCTTACAGGAAAAGGAATCCAACAAGAACATGACTTCCTCTATTGGGAACTCCATGAAGAAGGCGGCCGACAGGCAGTACGTGCAGGCGACTGGAAGCTAATTCGTCAAAACATAAAAAGCGGCAACCCCACGCACGAGCTATACAATATAGCAGAGGATCCGCACGAGGACAACGACCTCGCAGCATCCAATCCCAACAAAGTAGAAGAGTTGAAAGCGATAATGGACAGAGAACACACACACTCCGACATATTCAATTTCGGAAGATAAAAAACAAAAGCCAATACCAACGGGACAAAGGCACATAGCTTTTGCCCCATATAAAACAAGCCCTTCCTCGCTATGCTGGAAGGGCTTGCCTATGGTTGAAGAAAGATACAAATCCTGCTTTCAATCAACGTACTCGATAATCATCCCGGTAGCCGTGTAACGCACCTGCATGTAAAACACATAAAAACACATTATGTGCGACTTCACATTGATATTCACAATTGTCTGTGAACCAGTCAGGTTAGCGTTCTTGAACATCTCGGCAACCGCATTTTCCCTGGCAGCCTTGGAGGACAAGCCACCAATACCCAAAACATACTGAGCCGTTGTCTCTCCCGAAACAGTTCCCAATATCCGGAAATTATTCTGGGACAACAACACTTGTGTTTGCGAAACATTATGGTTCATAACCGGATAATACGATATGCCACAACCCACAAACAAAAACAAACAGAAAGCAACAAGTGCGAATTTTGCAAATTTCTTTTTCATGTCTACTTAGATTTTAATTTTTGTTCCGGCAAAAATAGCACATATCCTTCAAGCAAACAAATAAAAACATCTGTCAAACTTCCAGAATTTCCCACTTTGGCAAAAAAACTTGCGGTTATCTCCCGACAACCGCAAGAACATCGCAGCGGACATCAACATAACAATTGAGCCACTACACTATTTATCCATAATTTTACAAAAAAGCTTTCAGTTTTTATTGTTTTTTTTTCAAAATTCCATCATGCTCTTGATGACTGATAAATCGGATTTATATATTAATTTCTTCTTTATTCCATGATGCCCCATGCAATAGGAATATTACGTACTTGCATTGGTTCTACATCAGACATGTTACTACCAACATAATCGTTAGAATTTTGGATATAAAATTCTAACATCACTACTTCTAATTGGGCCAAGGAAGTTGGAACACTCGTAAACACGAACTGATATTGAACAGGGACACCAGCAACAAGATTTTTTGGATAACCATCTCCAGCCTCCTTGCCCTTATACTCATTCCCTTTGCTGTCATAAGCTTTTTCACCAGAATATTGTCCTAAATCACACCTACATCCATTCGATTTTGCCGTAACAGCAATTGTAAGAATGACGCTGCCAGTAGAAGGGTCGCCCACACAAGATTGAATGGAAAAATCAGCCAACTGCTTTGCTCTAATATCTACAGCAACAAATGTCTCATTACTCATATTAATGCCTGTCGTGCTTTCACCCACACGGCGCAAGAAATTGCCGAATTTTGATTCTTTCTTTTCCTTCTTGGGTTTCCCTGCATCGTCAGTACCTGCATCATCCTGTGCAAAAACAGGTGCTAAAAATGCACAACTCAACATCACTAAAATAAGTTTCTTCATAAAGTATTGATTTAAATAATATTTCCTACTCACTTAAAGGCTTTTCGGCATACTCCTATGACATTTTTCCCTGCTAATAACAAGTCCTTTTGTTACAAAAGCAAAATTATAACATAATCGTTTAACAGACACACTTTTAGTGTATCTTATACATTGACACTTTTGTAGCCAAATAATTGACATCAAGGCCTGTTTCTCAAGGATTCGGAAAAGTATTGGAAAAAATCATGGTTTAAAATCCGTGAAATACGGCTGAGCAACTCGGTGTCTATATATTCCTTGCTGAATATTTTATAAACATTGGCACGGCTGCACGACAATTTGCGGGCAAACCACGTAACGCTCCGACCTTCCGCCTTCAACTGTTCCCGGATTAATTCTCCTATCGGTTTCATTGGCAAAAATTATTTCTTACCGTCCCGCATAAGAAATTTACAAACAAAAAGCGTGGGACTGCAATGCCATGTCTAATTTGGAAGGCCCTAGGAAAACCTGTACTTACAACATGGATATAGCAGCCCACGCACAACGCATGGGAAACCACTATGCCATCTTCGTAAGTACTTTGAGGAATTTCCTAGGTTCTCCAAATTACAAGAATAGCATAACGCTCTTTTATATGTCCGGATTTGAGATTCCCTCAATCCGCTGCAAAACTAATAAAAAAATAGCAACAACAACCGATACGGTATGCCCATACCGCAAAATTCAAAACCACATTACAAAATAGTTTCAGTAATCTGCCAAAAAAACGTATCTTCGCAGACAAATTGTAAAATGGACATTTTATGAAAAAATTCGGAGGTGTTGAATGCGACATAACGGACTACAAACATGCAGCCGTGGTTTTCCTGCCTGTACCATACGATGGAACAAGCACATGGATAAAAGGCGCAGACAAAGGGCCGGAAGCCTTGCTGGATGCCTCGGCCAATATGGAATTTTACGACATAGAAACCGATAGCGAAGTTTTCCGGAAAGGTTTCCATACGGCAGAACCTGTCACGGAGGCCTCATCGCCTGAAGCGATGTCCCAGGCAGTAGAACAACGCATGAGACAACTATTGGACGACGGCAAATTCCCCGTACTATTAGGCGGCGAACATTCGGTCAGCATTGGTGCCATACGCGCCGTGGCGAAGCATTACCAGGAATTCAGCGTGCTGCAACTCGATGCCCACTCCGACATGCGCGATGAATATGAAGGCTCATCGCACAACCACGCCTGCATCATGGCGCGCGCCAGGGAAGTAGCCACCAACTGCACGCAGGTCGGCATACGCAGTTCAAGTACCGAGGAACGGCACAATATTGACCCGAAACGCATTTTTTACGCATACAAAATAAAAAAATCCTCCACCTGGATGCAGGAGGCCACAGCACAATTGTGCAAAAATGTATATCTGACAATCGACCTTGATGTGCTCGACCCGGCCTACATGCCGGCCACCGGCACGCCCGAGCCTGACGGACTTTCCTACCGCGACATACTGGATTTTGTGGCGGAAGTGCTGAAAGAGCACCGTCTGGTGGGGCTTGATGTCGTGGAATTGTGCCCCATGCAAGGCAACCGCGCACCCGATTTTCTGGCGGCACGGCTTATTTACCAGATTCTAAGTATGAAATATCAATCGGAAAAATAACAACGAGTCCGCAGGGTCCTCATAATTGTACCTTGCACTATTAACACTTCATTTTTCATGTGTAAAGTTTTGATTATCGGTGCGGGCGGTGTAGGAACCGTTGTTGCACACAAAGTTGCCAAAAACGAGGTTTTCACGGACATTATGCTGGCCAGCCGCACACAGTCGAAATGCGACGAGATAGCCAGGGCAATTGGCGGAAGCCGGATAAAAACCGCCCGTGTGGATGCTGACAGCGTAAGCGAGCTGGTTGACCTGATGCGCTCGTTCAAACCGGACATTGTCATCAACGTGGCATTGCCCTACCAGGATTTGACCATCATGGATGCCTGCCTTGAATGTGGCGTGAACTATTTGGATACGGCCAATTACGAGCCCAAAGACGAAGCCCATTTTGAATATAGCTGGCAATGGGCATACCAGGACCGTTTCAAAGAAAAAGGGCTGACGGCTATTCTGGGTTGCGGTTTCGACCCAGGTGTATCGGCCATATTCACGGCATACGCGGCCAAGCATCATTTTGATGAAATCCATTATCTGGACATAGTGGACTGCAACGCAGGAAACCACGGAATGGCTTTCGCGACCAATTTCAATCCGGAAATCAATATCCGCGAAGTAACACAAAAAGGACGCTACTACGAAAACGGCAAATGGGTGGAAACGGAACCGCATCAAATCCATAAGCCGCTGACCTATCCTGAAATCGGCGAACGCGAATCATACGTCATTTACCACGAGGAACTGGAATCGCTGGTCAAGCACTACCCCACCTTGAAACGCGCCCGTTTCTGGATGACCTTCGGACAGGAATACCTGACCCATCTCCGCGTTATCCAGAACATAGGCATGGCACGCATCGACCCGATCATGTACAACGGTGTGGAAATCGTGCCGATACAGTTCCTGAAAGCCGTTTTGCCAGACCCCAAATCGCTCGGCGCGAACTACCACGGCATGACTTCCATTGGCTGCCGCATCCGGGGAATCAAGGACGGTAAAGAACGGACCTACTACATTTACAACAACTGCGACCACGAACAGGCATTCCGCGAAACCGGCACGCAGGCCGTAAGTTACACAACCGGTGTTCCGGCTGCACTCGGCGCAGCCATGTTTGCCAAAGGACTGTGGAAAGGTGCAGGTGTTTACAATGTGGAACAATTCGACCCAGATCCATTCTTGAAAGAACTCGGCCCGCAAGGATTGCCTTGGGTTGAAAAATTCGACATAGACTTGGAAGTATGACCGCAGACAAGGAACAGACAATTGCCAACTGGGATTTTTCCGCCATTCCGTCGCCGTGCTATGTCTTGCATACGGATTTGCTGCAAGCCAACCTGCAAACCATAGACAAAGTAAGAAAAGCGACAAAAGCGGAAATCATCGTTGCGCTCAAAGCCAACGCCATGTGGAGCATATTCCCTGTCCTGAAACAACACTCGGATGGTGCCACGGCGAGTTCGCTCGCCGAGGCGCGCCTGGTGTTCGAAGAGTACGGCGACAAGACACACACCTACGCACCGGTTTACACGGAAACGGAAATTGACGAATTGCTCAGTTACAGCAGCCACATCACATTCAATTCGTTGAACCAGTACCGCCGTTTCGGCGAACGGGCGCACCGTGCGGGCGTTTCCTGCGGGTTGCGCATCAACCCGGAATACTCCACCGTTGAAACCGACCTGTACAATCCATGCGACAGCGGCTCACGGCTCGGCATACGCGCCGTTGATCTGCCCGATTTACCCGACGGGATTGAGGGACTGCACTTCCACAGCCTGTGCGAATCGAGGCCGGACGACCTGCGCCGGACACTCGAAGCCGTAAAGCAAAAATTCGGGCATTTGTTCGGCAAAATCCGCTGGCTGAACATGGGTGGCGGCCATCTGATGACACACCAGGAATATGACGAGCGGGAACTCATCTGCATCCTGAACGATTTCCAACAAGCATATCCGCACTTGCGGCTGATACTGGAACCCGGAAGCGCATTCACTTGGGACACAGGCTGTTTAGTTTCCACTGTGGAAGACAAAGTCTGCAACGGCAACGTGAACACATTGATGCTCAATGTGTCGTTTGCCTGCCACATGCCCGACTGCCTCGAAATGCCGTACAAGCCCACCATAATCGGCGCACACGAGCCGGCGGAAGGCGAGAAAAAATGGCGCATGGGCGGCAACAGCTGCCTCGCCGGCGATTTTTACGGCGACTGGGCTTTCGACCGCGAGCCAGAAATCGGCGACCGCATCGTTTTCCGCGACATGATCCATTACACAATGGTGAAAACCACCATGTTCAACGGCGTCACACACCCATCGATAGCCATATACGACCCCGAAAAAGGCTTGCAAGTCATACGCCGCTTCGGCTATGAAGATTACAAGAACCGCATGGGATAAAAGAGGGATTGGGAAGAAAAGGAATGGACGTAAAAAACAGTTCAAAAACAATAAAACATGCCTCTAAACAAGGCATGTTTTATTGTTTTGTGGCACTATAAAATATTTTGTGTAAATGGAAATACGGTATTCAAAAATGAAGTGCCCCCCAAAAGTTGGACGGTTTAAACATTATCCGTTTTGGAAAAGAGTTCGGTATTGCACCGGACTCTTTCCTTTTAAACGGGCTTTAATTCTATATATTCCTCCAAAGCCATGATGAAGGCTTCAGGTGTTTCAAACTTCTCGGCGTAAAGCAACTCGGATTTCATAATGCCAAAGAAATTCTCGGCTATTGCGTTGTCCAAACAGTTTCCCTTACGCGACATGCTTTGCACGATATGGCGTTCCTCCAGACGTTTACGATAACCATAATGCTGATATTGCCAGCCCTGGTCAGAATGAAGAATGAGACCGTCAAGGCAATCGAACTTGGCAAAAGCCTTGTCCAGCATGTCATAGACCTGATCCATATTGGGACTTGAGGAGATACTGTACGAGACAATCTCGCCATTGAACATATCCACAATAGGAGACATGTACAGCTTTGCTGCCCCTACGTTTATCTGTGTCACATCGGTTGCCCATTTACGATTAGGCGCTGCAGCGATAAAGTTCCGTTCAATGATATTGGGCACTATCTTTCCGATTTCACCCTTATACGAGCGGTACCTGACCTTGCGGATCTTACACTTTAATCCCATCTCATTCATAAGTCGCTGAACAGTCTTATGATTGATCTTATAACCTCTGTTATGCAACTCTGCGGTCACACGCCTATAGCCGTAACGACCCTTATGTTCATGAAAGATTGAACCAATGGTTTTTCTTTCATTCTCATATTTGTCCTTACTATTCAGACGTTTAAGATGATAATAGAACACTGAACGAGCCATCTTTCTCAACTTCAACAGTAAGTCAAGTGGATATTCCGGCCTCAGTTCGTCGATGGCTTTTGTCCATTGAGCCGTGCTCGGGCTTCCTGTTCCTCGACTAAGGCCTTCACTTTTTTTAGCAGGGCGTTCTCTGCTCTCAGACGGAGGTTCTCCGCCTGAAGCTTTTCAAGTTCAGTCTGTGGTTCTTTCTTCTTCGGTCTTGCCATTGGGTTTTTCGGTGGACGTCCCCGCCGTTTGTTTTCAAGCGATAAGCCCTTACGGATTTTCCTTTTCCAACACTCAACGGTGGATCGGCTCAAATTATAGCGGAGACATATCTCATGCAAAGGTATACCTTTTTCTGCATTTTCTTTTATAATCATTGATTTTTCTTTTGCTGAATAATGATATGATCTCGTACCTCTTAATCCATTTTCTCCATATTTCTTATAGCGGAGATACCATTGCCGGACCAGCTCCCTATCAAGGGCGAGTGCCCGGCATACTGATTGTATTGGTTCGCCAGAGAGGATCCGACTGACCACATTTAGCCGTTCTTCAAAGTCGTGATGTCTATACATAACGCACCCCAAAAGTTTTATGTCTAACTTTTGGGGTGCATTTCA
>CASDOZ010000017.1 GCA_949282265.1 uncultured Bacteroidales bacterium
GCCTTTCATGAAACTTATCCTGTCCTTTATCTGCAAATCCTCCTCATTGAAGATAACGTAGTTTTTCGCATTATCAGAACGTCCTCCTGTTGTAAATTGGGCAGGGTATGATATTCCGACAAAACCTGCTCTTGAAAGAAATTCACTTGCTGCTTTGTCGCTGCCTAAACGTGATTTGTCGGATAATATGGCGTACACCCGGTTAAAGTCATTACCCTTCACAACGGGGCGCATAATCTTATCAGCCATTTCATTCTCAAACTCCTGTTTGGCGGCATTCTCTATAATCTTTGCCTGATTGTCAGACATCGGTTTCTCCCAGTCAAGATAATTTTCCCCCGTATTGTCGGGTATTTCTACGGTGTATAAAAAAACATTGCCTTCTGGAAGTTTTTTTCCTGATTTTATTACTTTTATCTGTCCTCTTACTCTTTTTTTATCAGTCCACGTTTCAGTTAACAAAGAGTTTAAATATTCTAAAGAAGCATATTTATCTCCATTATTTGTTTTGAGAGTATTTCTTGCAAGTTCATTTATTATTCTATTCTCTTTGTATTTATCCTCCAACATCTTTTCGGCATACGTCTTTCCTATTCCTTTTACCTCGGTGACATAGCTTCCCCATCCGTATGCCTGCGCGCCTTCGCCTGTTCCCATGAAATTATGGTCGAATGCGTCAAATTTTGCACCGCTGCCGTGGTAGGCGGTCATAAGGCGTGATTTTATATCATCTGCCATTGCAGTTTCGGCATCTTTTCGTATCTTTGCAACGTCGGTGCTGCGGATAGCGTTTCGGACGAGTGTATCAGGGGCAGTCTTTGACTGAGCATTGGTAGCCGCAGATGACTTTTCAGCCCACATGGTTATGGTTTCCATATCATTTGGGCTGTTTTTGTATTCCTTTTCTACTACTACCACATAACCGTTGCTTAAATCCTTGTAGAAACGGACACTTTCACGACCGCTCATGTCCGTACTGCTCTTTTCCACACGGTCGGGAGCAACCATGATATATGGTATCAGCTCCAAGTCTTCTTCACGCAATGGTATGCTGCCATCCGAAAGCTTTTTGCCGCCTTCTCCGTGGTTGTTCAATATGTGCACAAGGCTGTTTGATGTAATGTTGTGGCTGTCAAAGTCACGACCCATCACATTTCGGATTTTTGTTTTGACGGAAACAGGCAAATCTATCGTAAGAGACTTTCCCCTTACGCCACGCTTTACCCAATTGCGTATCGTGCGTGCCGTCCTGTCCAATGCGCCCATCCTCGCCTGCAATACCGCTTCACCGCCTCCGGCCAGCTGCTCCATCTGTTCGTTGCTCAACACTTCAACAGGGATTCCTGCTTTGCCCAACATCTCCGTAACGGAATCAAAGGCCAGTTGCTGGGATTCGGTCATTGAAGGTATGGAAACAGGAGCAATGTTGAATAAAACCACATTACCCGTTTCCTCGTCAACTTTTTCCTGAATGGCATTGAACAGGTTGTCAAATGCGCCGTCAAGAATATCAAAATCGCTTTCTATCGGATAGGGATAAAAACTGTCCACATATTCTTCAAAGCCTGTCGGAATAGGATTGTTCGACAAATAGTCATTAACAATACCTTTCTCTGAAAGTTTCCTTTCCACCCAAGACGCAAATGCCCTCGCACCCAATTCCGTAGGTTCTTTCCAATAGCTTGATTTAAGCGATGCGTACATTGAACTGCGCTTCCCGTAATCACTCGCGTTGATATCATGTACAAGTTTCTTGAAAGCGTCCGTTATCTCCTTGCGCTCCTTGTCGCTTGAAAAATCCTTTCTTTCCCTGTCATACTTATAACCACCCCGCTCTGTGTTAAAACCGTGTTTCTCTCCTCTCCGCTTGGCAAAATAGTTGTCCAAAGCATGCCACCATTCATGGGCAAGAGAACCAGCACCCTGCGTTTTTGTCAGGTTTATCACCGTCCTTCCGGATTCGTAATGGGCGGAAACCCTTCCGCCTCCTCTTGCACCGAATGCTATGGCAAGTTCTCCGTTCAAAGACAGTGAACGGGGACTTTTGCCAATTGCCTCGGACAAGTCCATCAACGCGTCAAAAGCTCTGTTCAGCGCATCCTGTCTATCTGACTGGTTCGTCCAGTTGCCGAACTCAACACCCCGAAAACCGAATGTATTCATGAATTCATCGGCCGTCACATCTTTACCGGAACGCCAGTCCTTGCCTTCCCTTTCCCTGTTGTCCTTGAATGAAACCTCTGTCTTCTCCTTCATTCTTGAATACTGTGAAACAAGGTCATTGTAGTTGTTATTTACATAATCAATCGCTTGTTTTGCAGTATCAAATCCGTTTTGTATGACAATGGAAGGCTTACCTTTGATGGTGATAAACGATTTACCGTCTTTCCTTGATGTATATACCGAAAACGCTATCTTCTTTTCTACCTTTGTGGATTCCGGAGATGAGAAGTTCCGCAATGCCTGTACCGCCTCTTCCTTCGTGTCATATATGCCTCCGTATTTGCCCGCTTTCGAAACATACCATTTGCCCTCTGCACTGATCCATTCTCCATTTGCACCATAATGACCTGCCGTATGATCCAATTGCTGCAACTCCGCATCAGCCGTGTCCGCATTCCCGTCAAAGCCGCCCAAAGCCATGTATGCATCATACTTTCTTTTTACACCTTCTATCCCGAGAATCTTGTCAGACCATTTACGTTGAACGCCACCTTCCGAAGAAACAAGCCTCAATGCCATGGTGTAAATAGAGAACACATTGCTCACCCATCTTCTTAACTTGTATTCCGTCCGGGGTTTCGATGGTATGAACTTTTTCATCGTTTCAATGAGTGTCACAACCTCGTTCGGAACGCCCTCTTCTCTCAATGCCGCATAATCAAAGTTATATACCTTGCTCAACGGAAGCTTCGCTATATCGGACAAAATATCTGAATTGTCCTTTTCTATATCTTTTATCTTTTCCGAATACTCCTTTATCCTGTCCTTTCTCGCACCGCCAATCTTCTCACCTACGTCCTCAATCTTTTCCTTGCTTGCGGAGGCTTGCCGGGTTGGCTGTTGTGATGCCTCTTGCACATTCGGAGTAGTTTCATTACCTTTGTCTGCAGATAACTCCTGTCCAGTCGGATATTGAGCGAAATTGGGTCGCTCCAGAAGTGACGATTGTTCAGGAGTTATTTCATCACTCCTGTAAATCACATCTTCATTTTGTGGCAAATTTGCATTATTCCTGCGACCGAATACAGTAGAAATGGCATTCACTTCAATGTCACGACCTGCATTCTTGACATCTGCACCGATAACCACAAACTCGCCACTATCTGTCCGGACAGTCGTGTAAATGCGGTATGAATCCTCCTTGCTGTCAAGTTTGGCAATGGCAAAAGGATTCTGCAAGGCATTGGGTAACTGCGACCAATCTTTTTCTGTCAGTGCGTGTGAACCGTCCTTGTCAAGATGACGGGCAATTACACCGTACTTGATTGTAAACTTGTCACCACGCAATCCGAGGTCTTTCATGAATTTTGGTGTCTTGGCCACATCAAAGAATGAACGTTGGAATAGCTTTGAGGCCGCTCCCTTTCCTTTCGTGTAAAGTGTCCTTACCGCGTCAAGCAGTGTAGCAGGCTTTGCGCTTTCAGTCTCCTGTTGCGTGCCATCCTCTCTGCTTTCTCTTATTCCTTTTGTTGCCGGCTGTCTGCTTTCTGCGATTTCTGACGGCCATTCCGGAACTCGTTCACTTTCCCGAACGCTTGTTGAAGCATTGCCGGTTTTTGTTTCCGTACTTCCTGAAACGGGGGCAATGTTATCTGCAGCTTGTTTAGAACCCCCATCTGCCCATTCGTTGTCCCTGTATATTTCCGTGTAACTTCCGTCTGCGTTTCTCCTTTCTATGCTTTCGACTTCATCAAGGGTATATTGGCCATCTGTTATCCATCCGTCTGCAAGCTGACCGTTTTTCATTACAGCACGGTTGCCATCGGATTTTTCCTTGTCAAAATCCATTTTTAGCTTGACACGATAGCCACTTGATGCACTTGTGGTCGGCAGTTCGGAAGCGGTTACATCAATCTTGCCACCAATCCTTCTGCTTTTTATCTTTCCGGAACTACGCAGCTCGTCAACCTCACTTTGACCGACATGCCTGTATACATTCCTGTGCTGCCAAGGTATCCCATACAAATCAAGGTCTCTCTGAGCTGCTTCGTCACCATTTCTCGCCGCATCAATTTCAGCGTCAATGTCACTTGGTTCATTACGGCTCAAAGCTGCGTCCGCATTTGTTCCATGCACCACATTTTTTTTGCCGGAACTATTGCCGGTTGCAGAACTTTCGCTACCTTTGCGAACAGAAGTATCGGGCACATTACCGTTTGAAGGTGTTTGATTGTCGGATTTTTCTTCACCTTGCAAAGTGCTGTCAGTAGCCGACTGCTTATTCTGCACTTCGGAGGCAGACCATACTTCTTTCTTATTCTTTCCGTATTCATTTCTGAAAATTCCACCGCTATTAACACCCCAATAGCTACCGTCATTTGAAAGTTCTACATAGATAGTGTTATTGTGGCTATCCTCAATTTGTAACAGGTAAGTTCCATTTGATTCTCCAACACTATTTTCGCCTTGGCTGATTCGTTTGTAGTTTTGGCAAACATATTCTACAAATTCTTCAACTGAATCAAATCCGGCATTTCGTATTTGCCCACCGTGTCGTTTTTCAATGTGAATAAGTCCATACTTTGAATTACCACGACTTAATTTGATAGGAGCAGGAGTTAGGCCTGTATCAGCCTTAATCTCACCAAATACTGTTGTTCCTGATGAAGATAGCACGAAAGGTGAACCATCTTCATCAAATTCGGCATCAGAAGTATTTACGGTCGTTCCCATATCACCTTGCCGTTCTGCAAGGCGTTCTTTATTTCCGCTTCTTTCGCTATCTCTTCCAGTTCTTCCTGCACTGTCGGTTGTCCCGTTTCCGTTCTGAACCCGTTCTCCTGACGGAGCACTTCCATCGCTTCCTTGTCGCCATTGTTGGCCTGTTGCACTACCGCCAGCCAATACATTGCTTCTCCGTTGTCCATTGTATGTTGTTTCTGATGTCAAAGATACAAGATTTGAAAGGAACTCACAACTACAGACCTTGCAACGACAAAGACCGCCTTGTTGTTTCTGATGTCAAAGATACAAGGTTTGAAAGGAATACCAAAAATGGCGATAAAAAAGTTTGCTTTACCACTGCTTTAAAACTTCATAAGAAAATGTGAAAGGACAAGGACATGATTATCAAATTATTCTATCCGTATTAGGCTTTAAGTTCAAGAAGCGCCAAATAATATAAAATAAGTGGAAAAAATAATTGAGAAGATCGGGGCCATTATGAATAAAATAAGTGCTCAAGATGGTAATAATTTTATTTGTCTGTTTGCATGAATGCGGATTTTGTGTATCTTTGTAATTGCCTTAAAGAAATAACACCATTTGTAAGAACATAGATACAACGGATTATGAAACTTGGATTAATAGGGTCGGCGCCCGAGGACATGGAAAGGATTCTGAAAACGATTGGCAACAAACGAATCCATGAACATGGCAACCGTGTTTTTTATGAGGGTACATTGTTGGGAATACCGGTTGTCGCAGTCTTTTCGCGTTGGGGCAAAGTGGCGGCAGCGGTTACGGCGGCTAATCTGATTATCGAGTACGGCGTTGATCATATCTTTTTTACGGGTGTTGCCCGGGCTTTGTCCGGCGACCTGCATGTTGGGGACGTGGTTGTCGCGCAGCGGCTTTTCCAGCATGACATGGATGCCCGTCCGCTGATGCGGCGTTTTGAAGTCCCCTTGACTGGCAAAACTTCTTTCGAGATAGCGGAGAAACAGGTGGAAATGTCGCGCCAGGCGGTGTACAATTTTTTGAAGAATGCGAAGGATTTCCGTGCCGCCTTGGTCGAAAATGACATTGAACAGCCTCGCTTGTTCGTGGGTGATGTTGCGTCGGGCGATTTGTATCTCAGTACGCAAGATATGTGCAAGGCTTTGAACAGGAACTTGCCGTCGGTGTTGTGTGCCGATATGGAAAGTGCTGCCGTTGCCCAGGTTTGCGACGATTATGGCGTCCTGTTGTGTGTGGTCAGGATTATTTCGGACAGTTTTGAGGAAAGCCGCCACGCAGATACGGCTAGGAACTTTGTGGAGAGGCACAGCGCGGATTATTCGGTCGCTATTATTGGTGAATATGTTGCTTTGCTGCAAGAAAATGGATTATTGTAATTCACATATGAAGAATATCGAAATTGAACGGAAATTTTTGGTGAAGGATGAGTCGTGGCGCCGCATGGCGGCGGAGTCCATGCGGATTGTGCAGGGTTATATCAGCCAGGATCCGGATCGCACCGTGCGGGTGCGCCGCAAGGGTGATAAGGCTTACCTGACGATTAAAGGCCGTCCGAATGAATTGGGTTGGAGCCGCTACGAATTTGAGAAGCAGATTTCCATGGAGGATGCGGAAGAACTGTTCCATTTGTGCTTGCCTTCCGTGATTGACAAAATCCGTTATAATGTGCCATACGGTAACATTCTGGTTGAAGTAGATGAGTTCTTGGGCGATAACCAGGGATTGGTCGTGGCAGAAATTGAATTGGCATCGGAAGACCAGCAATTTGAAAGGCCGGATTTCTTGGGCATGGAAGTTACAAATGATACACGTTATTATAATGTGATGTTGGCGCAGCAACCTTACAAAGACTGGAAATAAGAAATGCTGATATCCATGTTTTGATTGTAATTCATTTATCATACTTAAATTTAATCATGAATATGACAAACACAGTTTTTTATTTGGTGCCATTGGCGGCGCTTATGGCCTTGGGATTTGCTTATTATTTTTTTAAGAAAATGATTCGTCAAGACGAAGGTACGCCGACCATGAAGCGCATAGCGCAATTTGTTCGCGAGGGTGCAATGTCTTATTTGAAACAACAATACAAAGTTGTTGCGGGTGTTTTTGTCGTTTTGGCTGTTATTTTTGCCGTCATGGCAATATTTGATTTGCAAAACCATTGGGTTCCTTTTGCTTTCCTGACTGGCGGTTTCTTCTCTGGTTTGGCTGGCTTTTTTGGTATGAAAACAGCCACATATGCGTCGGCTCGTACGGCCAATGCGGCGCGTAAGTCGCTGAACGCCGGTTTGCAGGTAGCGTTCCGCTCTGGTGCGGTGATGGGCTTGGTTGTTGTGGGGTTGGCCTTGTTGGATATCTCTGTTTGGTTCTTGATTTTGAATGCGTTTGTTGAGGAAGAAGTTGATGCCGCCCATAAACTGATGGTGATAACGACTACCATGTTGACTTTCGGCATGGGAGCAAGTACGCAGGCGCTTTTTGCCCGTGTGGGTGGCGGCATTTACACCAAGGCTGCTGATGTGGGAGCTGACTTGGTCGGCAAGGTGGAGGCGGGAATCCCGGAAGATGACCCGCGCAATCCGGCTACGATTGCCGACAATGTGGGCGACAACGTGGGCGATGTTGCCGGCATGGGTGCCGATTTGTACGAAAGTTATTGTGGTTCCATTTTGGCCACGGCAGCCCTTGGCGCTTCGTGCTTTATGGCGAATCCGGACATGCAGCTAAAAGCCGTTTTGGCTCCTATGTTGATTGCGGCAGTCGGCATATTCCTTTCCATAATAGGCATCTTTTTGGTGAAGACACAAGAAGGTGCAGGTATGAAACAGCTTATGGCTGCTTTGAACAGGGGTGTGAATGTCAGTTCGGCGCTGATTGCCGTTTGCACGTTTGCCATTTTGTATTTGCTTGGTATACAAAACTGGCTGGGACTTTCTTGTGCTGTGATTTGTGGTTTGGTGGCTGGTATCGTTATCGGTAAGGGTACGGAGTATTATACGTCGCATTCTTATCGTCCGACACAGAAAGTGGCGGGCAGTGCGCAAACCGGCCCGGCAACGGTGATTATTTCCGGCTTGGGATTGGGTATGATTTCAAGTTGTATTCCGGTGATAGCCATTGCCTTGGCTATTTTGTTGAGCTACTTGTGTGCCATTAACTTTGATATTGTGAACATGCTGACAGCGGAGAACTTGAGTTTGGGCTTGTACGGTATTGGCATTGCGGCCGTGGGTATGCTTTCCACGTTGGGCATCACGTTGGCAACGGATGCTTATGGGCCGATTGCCGATAATGCCGGCGGAAATGCAGAAATGAGCGGTCTGGGGGCGGAAGTCCGTCAGCGCACGGATGCGTTGGATGCTTTGGGAAATACGACGGCCGCAACTGGTAAAGGTTTTGCCATCGGTTCTGCTGCTTTGACAGCTCTTGCCTTGCTGGCTTCGTATATTGAAGAAATAAAAATCGGTCTGATACGTTTGGGAAATGAGGTTCTGGACATGCCGAATGGCGATTCCGTTCCCGTGCCGACAGCCTCATTCGGCGATTTTATGGAATATTACCAGGTTAATTTGATGAACCCGAAAGTCCTGATTGGCATGTTTGTCGGTGCAATGATGGCGTTTTTGTTTTGTGGTCTGACCATGAATGCCGTAGGCCGTGCGGCACAAAAAATGGTGGAGGAAGTGCGCCGCCAGTTCCGTGAAATCAAAGGAATTCTCACCGGCGAAGGAACGCCTGATTACGCGCGTTGCGTGGCTATATCGACCAAGGGTGCACAACATGAAATGCTTTTCCCGTCGTTGTTGGCGATTATTGTTCCTGTCGTCATCGGATTGCTATTAGGCGTGGCTGGCGTCATGGGGTTGTTGGTCGGTGGCTTGGCTGCCGGATTTGTGCTGGCCATTTTCATGGCCAATGCCGGCGGAGCTTGGGACAATGCAAAGAAATACATCGAAGAAGGTCATTTTGGAGGCAAGGGGAGTGATAACCATAAGGCAACGGTTGTCGGCGACACGGTTGGTGATCCGTTCAAGGACACTTCCGGCCCGAGCCTGAACATCTTGATAAAACTCATGTCCATGGTATCCATTGTGATGGCCGGTTTGACCGTTGCTTGGAGTTTGTTCTGATGTGTTTCCGGAAACAAGGTAAAACCACGCCATCCCGATTATTTTTGGGATGGCGCGGCTCTTTTATAGGCCGGGTGGCAATTTCGCTGCCATGAGTTGCCGGTGTTCCTCCTTTTCCCCATCTATGACAAATGTGCCATCGCCGACGGCGTGGAACATCCGGTGGTCTTGCGACTGTTCATTTTTAACTACCCGTTCCACATGCAGTACGATAAATCCGTATTTTTCAATATAATCCACAACCTTACATTCCAAGCAGGCCATGCATTCGGCAATCAGAGGTGCTTGTACGTATTTGGCCGGCAGGGCTGTTAGGCCGAATGTTTTGAATTTGTCCGTGTCTGTGCCGCTGGTCATTCCTATTTTGACCGTGGTTTCTATCATGCTCGCATTCGGGATGCAGACCACGCATTCCCTGGTGCGCATGATGGTTTCAAACGAATGGTTCCACGGGCCTGTGGTGATGACAATATGCTGGGCGAAATCGATGGCCATGGTCCATGAAATGGTCATTACGTTGTTTTTCTCGCCATCGTACGTCGTAACCAATACGACTGGCCCAGGTTCAATGAAAGTCAGGGCTTTTTCTTTTTTGATTTCTTTCATGTTTATGATTGTTATTGGATTGTGAGCTCTGTTGTCGGTTCTACAATTTCATTGATCAGTGTCTGGCAAAGAACCTGTTTGCTTCGTTCTTTGAGCCACATGATGCAGACTGATAGTATCTCATTCTTATCTGCAATAGGAATGGCGGTGCAGTTTTCCCTGCGTCGGATGCTTAATGGCGAGAGGATGGATATCCAGTGCCCGGTTTCCACCATTTCCAGAATCAAGTTTGTGTCGTTGACTTCGACTTGTGGGACGATGTGCATGTCATTTGCCGCAAACAGTTTTTCGATCATGTTCCTTGTATGCATCCCTTTCAGGAATGTAACGAACGGATAGCCGCAAATTTCTTTTAACGACAGTTGCTGTCTGGTGGCCAATTCGTGGTTTTTGTGCACGATTATGTTCAACGGGGCTTCAGTCAACGGACGTATCGCTACGGTCGGGAGCAATTTCTCTGGTTTGTAGGTGATGGCGATGTCCAGCTTGTTGGACAATATGCCGTCTATAGCTTCCGCAACGGTTGTTGACATAATGATTGTCAGCCGTACATCAGGGTATTTTTCCGTGTATTGGATAATACGGGAATTCAGGATTTCTGCAGTACTGTATGTTACGCCGATACGTAGTTTCCCTTTGAAAATGCGATTGACGGCATTTATTTCCTGTACGCCATCGTGGATATTGGTCAGGGCTGTTTGCGCGTAAGTTAAAAACAAACATCCTTCTTCGGTCAGATATACTTTTTTGCCAATGCGGTCAAAAAGTTTTGCACCTATTTCTTCTTCCAGCTGTTTTATGCTGATAGACAAGGTACTTTGGGTAATGAACAAGGCTTTTGCCGCTTCTGTGAAATTTAAGACATCGGCCAATTTGACAAAGTATCTGATGGGTGTCAGTTCCATAAATTATATCAATGGTTTTTATGAAATAGTTTTATGATACAAATATAATGACTTTCGGGATAAATCGGTTAATTTTGCGGCTTCAAAAAATTGGTGTATGAAAATTATTAGATTTATTAAGGATTGGACGCTGATTATTTCCATTATAGTTGGGATAGCTGGTTATTTCATTTATGTAAATATTCCTTTTTTACAGCCGACGCATGAAATGGCACGCAAGACGGTTGGGATATTGCAGCCCCTGCTTATTTTTGCCATGTTGTTTCTGACTTTCTGCAAAGTGAATCCTAAAAAATTGCGTATTTGTGGCTGGCATTGGTGGCTTTTGCTTTTTCAGGTGGGTTTGTTTATGTTTTTTGCAGTTGTGCTCATTTTGTTGCCAAAGAGCGGGATGCGGGTGGTTCTGGAAGGTGCCATCATTTGTTTTATCTGTCCGACAGCAACAGCGGGCGCAGTTATTACCAAAAAATTGGGCGGCCGTGTGACCCATATTACCACATATACGATTTTAATTAACATAGCGGCAGCTTTGTTGATTCCTGCGGTTGTGCCGCTCGTACATCCCAATCCTTCGTTGAATATATTTAATTCGGCCATGCTGATTCTCGGGAAAGTATTCCCCCTGTTGTTGCTCCCGTTGATTGCAGCCATTCTGGTCAGATATTTGTTTCCGCGTTTACATTTTGTGTTGTCCCATTACCACGATTTGTCGTTTTATCTGTGGGCGGTAGCTCTGGCCTTGGCTACGGCTGTTACGGCACGGAGTATTGTGCACAGCGAAGTGGAACTGTCCACTGAATTATGGCTTGTGGCGGTGTCGCTGTTTTGTTGTGTGTTGCAGTTTTATGTCGGCCGCAAAATTGGTGCACGTTATCATGACACAGTGACGGCAGGGCAGTCGTTAGGGCAGAAGAATACGATTCTGGCCATTTGGTTGGGGTATACTTTCTTCACGCCGATAACTTCTGTCGTTGGCGGATTTTACAGCATTTGGCATAATGTGATAAATTCCTGGCAGTTGTATGAGCATAAAAAGGCTGCACAATCAAAAGATTTTTGATAATATGGCCGAAAAACTTGTTATATTGGGAGTTGTTTCAGTTTTTTTTATGCCGTCGGTGATGTTAGCTTGCATAATCTGAAAAAATACATTACCTTTGCACCCGCTTTTTGATTGGGGTAGCTAAGAAGCTCTGCCTGTTTTTCAGGTAACTCACCTCACCAATGTAATTTTAATTTCATTTTTAATATGTACGCAGTAGTAGAAATTTTGGGACAGCAATTCAAGGCAGAAGCTGGCAAGAAATTGTTCGTTCACAGAATGGAAGAGGCCGAAAGAGGCTCGCAAGTAGAATTTGAAAAAGTTCTGCTGCTTGATAACGAAGGTGTTATCACGGTAGGAGCACCCACCGTAGAAGGGGCGAAAATCGTATGTGAAGTGTTGTCGCACGTACGTGGTGACAAAGTGATTGTTTTCCACAAAAAACGTCGTAAAGGTTACAAAAAACGCAACGGCCACCGTCAGAACTTCACGGAAATATTAGTAAAAGAAATTGTAGCTTAACCGATTAAAAAGAAAAGAAAATGGCACATAAGAAAGGTGTTGGTAGTTCCAAGAACGGTCGTGAATCGGAAAGTAAGCGACTCGGAGTGAAAATCTTTGGCGGACAGTTTGCCAAAGCCGGAAATATTATTGTACGTCAGCGCGGTACGGTACATCACGTAGGCGAAAATATCGGTATGGGCAAAGACCATACGTTGTTTGCTTTGGTGGATGGTATCGTTGAATTTAGAAAAAGAAAAGACAACAAGTCTTTCGTTTCTATCAAACCGATAGCGGAAGCCAATTAAGTTTAAGCATCCTGATATGCGTGGAGTAGTTTAGCTACTCGCTTGAGAGGCTTATCTGATAAAGTTATAGAATCTCCTGTTGTTTTGCGGTATCGTAAAAGGCAGGAGATTTTGTTGATTATAAACTATAGAAAAACAAAAAATTATGCTGACGATTAAATACGTTACGGAACATACGGAAGAAGCCATAGCACGGCTTGCCAAGAAACATTTTGATGGGCGGGAATTGTTGGGCCGCGTGGTTGAGTTGAACAATTTGCGCAAAAGCACCCAAGTAGAACTGGATACGGCATCTGCCGAGATGAACCGCTTGTCAAAGGAAATCGGTTTGTTGTTTAAGGAAGGCAAGAAAGCCGAAGCTGATGCTGCCAAAGCAAAAACCGGCGAACTGAAAGACAAAATCAAGGTTTTGAATGACCAGATGACTTCCGCCGAACAACAGATAACGGAAATCCTGTTGCAGGTACCCAATGTGCCTTGCGATGCCGTTCCTGAGGGCGCGGGGGCACAAGACAACGTGGTGGAAAAGATGGGTGGCTCAATGACTGACCTGCCCGAGAATCCGCTACCGCACTGGGAACTGGCTAAAAAATACGATTTGATTGATTTTGACCTGGGTGTGAAAATCACGGGAGCGGGTTTCCCCGTGTATAAAGGCAAGGGGGCGCAGTTGCAGCGTGCGTTGATTAATTTCTTCCTTGATGAGGCGCGTGCCGCAGGTTATCTGGAAGTTATGCCGCCTACGGTCGTGAATGCGGCTTCCGGCTACGGGACAGGACAGTTGCCCGACAAGGAAGGACAGATGTATCATTGCGAAGTGGATGACTTGTATCTGATTCCGACAGCCGAGGTCCCGGTTACGAATATTTATCGCGATGTGATTCTGGAGGAAAAATCGCTGCCAATCAAGAATTGCGCCTATACGCAATGCTTCCGTCGCGAAGCCGGTTCATACGGCAAGGATGTGCGCGGCCTGAACCGACTGCATGAGTTTTCAAAAGTGGAGATTGTGCGTATCGATACGCCGGAACATTCGTATGAATCATTGAAAGAAATGTTGGCGCATGTGGAAAGTCTGGTGCAGAAACTGGAGCTTCCGTATCGGATATTGCGCCTTTGTGGCGGTGATATGAGTTTCACATCGGCCATCTGTTTCGATTTTGAGGTATATTCCGAAGCCCAGAAACGTTGGTTGGAAGTCAGCTCGGTTTCCAATTTTGAGAGCTATCAGGCCAATCGGCTGAAATGTCGTTACCGGAACGCGGACAAAAAGATACAACTTTGCCACACCTTGAACGGAAGTGCTTTGGCGTTGCCGCGCATTGTGGCAGCTTTGCTCGAAAATAACCAGACCGATAAAGGTATCCGGATTCCGGCAGCGTTGGTTCCTTATACCAAATTTGAATGGATTGACTAAAATCAGTGCGGCGACACGAGGAACAGGCCGAATAGGCTGATTCCGAATGTCTTTGCTTGCATGTAATAGAAAATAAGGCTATAAAATACGCCTATCAGCATAATGAATTTGCAAAGTGTTGAGGCGTTTTTATAGTCTTTTTTATTTTTTGCCGTGGCAATGAAATAAATTAGAATGGCAAGCGGAAGCAACAGCCCGAAAATCAGATAACGTGTGGAAATGCCCTTTTCGACAAATGGAAGCAGGACAAAGTTGGCATAGCATAAAAGTCCGGCTGTCAGTGCAATAAGTCCGTAAAGGATGATTTTTGTTTTCTGGATTCCCAATTTGATAGGCAGGGTGTGGCATTCCAGTTCGCGGTCGCCTTGCTCGTCTTCCATGTCTTTGATGATTTCGCGGATTAATGTGGTCAGGAATGCGAACAGTGCGAAGCCGCCAATCCATGCGTATATTTGTTTGACAAGCGGGAACGGTGTTTGGTATAGGAGTGTGCCGTATTGGTGCGTCAGTATGCTGATGTTGGCAATGGCAACGGCCAATATGGAAAGTGCGGCGTTGAATGCCACAATGATGTTGCCGATAAAAAATTGGCGTTTGTAACTTGCTGAATAAAACCACAGCAGCCCGGGTACGAACAACGCGAAAATGCTTATGGTAACGCTTTGTACCGATATGGCCAGGACAATGCCGCATATTGCGCCGATGGCGGTGAACACCTGATGGTATATCATGGCCATTTTCCGATCCATGCTGCGCCCTACAATGCGGCTTTCGGGCTTGTTGATTTCATCTATTTTGACATCGAAATAATCGTTGATAGCATAGCCTCCGGCTGTTATCAGCATGGTTGCGGCTATCAGGAGTGCCAATTGCATGGTGTCTAACCCTTGGGCAAAGCCGCAGGTGATCAGAATCGGGTCAACGATGGAACGCTGCATCAAGTAGAGCATGACAGCGATGAACAGCAGGTTTTTCCAGCGGATGAGTCGTAAAACGTCCATTTCTATTTCTTGCGCGGTTGTTTTTTTATCTTGATTATTTTGCCTTTCCATGCAGGCATTGAAACGGCAAACGGTTTGTCGGATGCCAGTGTTTGCGCCTCGATGGTTTCTGCCGGTTCAAGCAGGTTTTCAAAAATATAAGTCTGGTTCTCTTTCAGGCCGACATATTCGAATGCTTCTTTTGGTATGTTGACTTGCAAATCTACTTTTTTGTCATCAAAATTCAGCACGATTAACAATATGTCGTTTCCCTGGTTGCGGAAATAAGCGAATTGCTCATGCGGATTGTAGTGCGGATTCTGGAAATTGGCATATTCCAGGTCGTACATGCTGCCTTCGCGGATGGCTTTTTCCGACATGCACAAGGTCAACAGTTTTTTGTAGAATTGTTGCAGGTCCAGTTGGTCTTCTGTGAGTTGTGCGCCATCAAATTTGCCTTGGTTGGCCCAAGCCCTGATGGTCTTGACCGACCAGTAATCATAAATGGTGGTCCGTCCATCCATGCCGCTGAATCCTTCTATGTCCATACCCAGTTCGCCCAGTTCCTGCCCTGCATACACCATTACAGGCCCTTTGGTCAAGGTGGCGGCCACAATCATGGCAGGTTGGGCATACATGCCGTTTCCAGAGAAAAATCCGGATGCTATGCGTTGCTCATCGTGGTTTTCAAGGAATTGCAGCATGTTGTCTTCAATGCCCCTTATGGCTTGCCAGCAAGATGTGATGTCATAGACTGGCGTGTTCTTGCTTGTCGCGCTGCGGAGCGTGTCATACATGCCGACTTTGTCGTACAGGTAATCAAATTTGCCGTTGAAAATATAATTGCGGTATTCGCATGGGTTATATACTTCGGCAATGAATATGATGTCCGGATATTGCTCTTTAATTGTTGGAATTACCCAGCCCCAGAACTCCACAGGCACCATTTCCGCCATGTCGCAGCGGAAACCGTCAATGCCTTTGCCTGCCCAGAAAAGCAGGATATCCCGCATTTTCAACCAAGTGTCGGGAATCGGGTCGAATTGTTTCTGTTTGTCGCCTTGGTAAAATACGCCATAATTCAATTTTACGGTTTCGTACCAGTCATTTGCGGTCGGATGTGCCGTGAATTGGTCGTTTCCAGTCGCCTTGGCCGGGAATTCATGGTAATCTTGTATGTCGAAATCGGGAGCAAATGGTTCGTCTGGAATGTAATAGAAGTTGTTGAGCGGTGAAAAGGCCCATTGCGTATTGTCCGTTTCCCCGAAATCCTTGACTTGTGCCGGTTTGGCATCCGAATGGTATTCGCGGGCGACATGGTTGGGGACAAAATCAATGATTACTTTCAGTTTTGCCTTGTGGGTGCGTGTAACCAAGGCTTCAAATTCCGCCATACGGTTCGGGACATCTTCTGCCAAGTCAGGATCGACATCGTAGTAATCCTTGATGGCGTATGGCGAGCCGGCTTTTCCTTTTACAATGGCAGGATGATCCCGTTTGATGCCATATTCGGAGTAATCGGTTTGTGTGGCATGTTCAATAACGCCGGTGTACCATATATGTGTCGCGCCTAATTCCCGAATGGCTTTCAGTGCCGTCGGCGTGAAACTGTTGAATTTTCCACAGCCGTTTTGTTCAATGCTACCGTTTGGGACAAGCGATTGGTTGTAATTCCCGAATAGTCGTGGAAGTACTTGATATATAACGAATTTTGCCATAATCTTATGAAACAGCCAAATGCTGTAATTGTGGTTTGTAAGTTGAATTTCTTCTGCAAATATAGTTTTTTTGTTTAAAACGGCAGGTTGCTTTTTACCGTTATAGCCGGCTATTTAGAATAAATTTGTACCTTTGCAGCAATTTTTAGGATAAACAAGAAAGGAGGCAAATATATGGGATTTTTTAATAAGCTCTTTTCCAAAGAGAAAAAAGAAACCCTTGACCAGGGATTGGAAAAAACCAAGCAAAGCGTATTCGACAAAATATCGCGTGCCATTGCCGGCAAATCCAAGGTGGACGATGAAGTGCTTGACAATTTGGAAGAAGCGCTGATTTCGTCCGATGTGGGCGTGGAAACTACTTTACGGATAATAGAACGTATCGAGGCGCGTGTCGCACGTGATAAATACATGGGTACGGCCGAGTTGAATACGATTCTGAAAGAAGAAACTGCGGCTTTGCTGGCAGAAAACAATGCGCAGAATGTCACGGATTTTGACGAAGAGTTGCCCGCAAAACCGTATGTCATTATGGTGGTCGGTGTCAATGGGGTAGGTAAAACGACGACAATCGGTAAACTGGCATATCTATATACACAAGCGGGCAAAAAAGTATATTTGGGCGCAGCCGACACATTCCGTGCTGCCGCTATCGACCAGTTGGCCGTATGGGGCGAACGGACTGGCGTGCCCGTCGTCAAGCAGCAGATGGGCGCAGATCCGGCTTCCGTTGCTTATGACACGTTGGCATCGGCCAAGGCCAACAATGCTGATGTGGTGATTATCGATACGGCCGGGCGGTTGCACAACAAGGTGAATTTAATGAACGAGCTGACCAAAATCAAGAATGTCATGCGCAAGATTGTGCCGGATGCTCCGCATGATGTCATGCTCGTGCTGGATGGTTCTACTGGACAAAATGCTTATGAGCAGGCGAAACAGTTTACGAAAGCGACTCAAGTAACTTCGTTGGCCATCACGAAATTGGATGGAACGGCCAAAGGCGGTGTTGTCATAGGCATTTCCGACCAGTTCAAAATTCCTGTGAAATACATTGGCTTGGGCGAAAAAATCGACCAGTTGCAAGTGTTTGACAAGGAGGCATTTGTGGAGTCATTATTGGGGATTGAATAATTTGTGCAGGAAAGCAATTGGCAACACATGTTTTTTACGGTTAATATTTTTGTTTTCAAAAAAATGTTGTATATTTGCCGGCCGAAAAAATAAACTGAATACATAACTTTTTTAGGAGGACCCAAGTAATAGCTAAGCAATTAGTAATCAAGCCAAGACAACCCCAGGCTCGGACAAAGGAAATGCCGAACCGGATAAACGAACAAATCAGAGATGTAGCAGAAGTTCGTTTGGTTGGAGACAATGTGGAACAAGGTGTATATCCAATCGCGGAAGCGTTGCATATTGCAGATATGCAAGAATTGGATTTGGTTGAAATTTCACCAAAAGCGGTTCCTCCTGTATGCCGGATTGTTGATTATCAGAAATTCCTGTATCAACAGAAAAAGCGAGAAAAAGAGCAAAAGGCAAAATCGGCCAAGGTCGTGACCAAAGAAATCCGTTTCGGGCCGCAGACCGATGACCATGATTATAATTTCAAACTGAAACATGCGCAAGAGTTCTTGAAGGAAGGCTCCAAAGTAAAGGCTTATGTGTTTTTCAAGGGGCGTTCCATTATGTTTAAAGAACAAGGTGAGATTCTGTTATTGCGTTTTGCCAATGATTTGGAAGAGTTTGCCAAGGTAGATCAGTTGCCGAAGCTGGAGGGGAAAAAGATGTTCTTGTTCCTTTCTCCCAAAAAAGCGAAATGATTTGCCGAAAAAGTAGGACACTAATTTAAAATAAAGTAATATGCCAAAAATGAAAACTAACTCCGGTGCCAAAAAGAGGTTCGCCCTTACCGGATCAGGAAAGATTAAAAGAAAACATGCTTTTAAAAGTCACATTTTGACCAAGAAAACCAAAAAGCAGAAACGCAATCTGACACATTTTGCAATCCTTGATGGTACAAATGCAAAAAGCGTAAAAGAATTGCTCTGCATGCGTTAATTTCAAAAAACAGAACTTTTAAAGACAGAATCTTAGTTAGAAACCGAGTGTTTAGCATCAAGATTGCAATTATGCAGCGCTAACTCTCAAAAATTCATTTAGTTATGCCAAGATCAGTAAATCACGTTGCTTCACGTAAAAGAAGAAAAAGAATTTTGAGCCTTACCAGAGGCTATTTTGGTGGTCGTCGCAATGTCTGGACCGTTGCCAAAAACACATGGGAAAAAGGTTTGCAATATGCTTACCGTGACCGCAAAACCAAAAAACGTAATTTCCGCGCTTTGTGGATACAGCGTATCAATGCTGCAGCCCGTTTGGAAGGTTATTCATATTCCCAGTTAATGGGTGCGCTGCACAAAGCTGGTATTGAAATAAACCGTAAGGTGCTTGCCGATTTGGCAATGAACCATCCGGAAGCATTCAAAGCTATCGTAGTGAAAGCCAAGAACGCTTAATAACAAGAATAACTTGTTTTATATAAATGAACTGCCCGACTTGCATAGTCGGGCAGTTCGTTTTATTATAGCTTATATTCCTCTAATAGCTCGTATATAATCCGCAAAACGAGGTGTATGTTTTTTTAAGAGACGTTACATGCGTGTCCTCTCCTGCGGGAGCGCTCGTGTTTTGCCTTTTCTCCGAGATTCCTTATCTTTGCCGGAAACTTTTAATTTTTTTAGCCATGAAAACTGCAATTTATTTCCTTTCCGTATGCCTTGCCCTGTGCCTTGCGGCCTGCAATAACCAGAACGAACCAGAACCCAACCACCAGCCTGCAAACCCAAAAACGTTCAGCCTCGCAGGGAAAATGTATGTATCAAGTTATGAAACCAATGAGAATCTGGCTGATGGTTGTTTTCTTGTCTTTTCATTTACAACTGATAGCATATTTTACTATCAAACCAGTAATACAGACCTTTCGCCTATGGATAATTTTTATCGCAAAACCACTTATGAACTAAAATATCCCAATATCGAGGTAAATTACAATCCTTATCCAGAAATTATTACCATGCAAGATACGTTGACAATCGATTATTACGGTTCGATACATAGACTTCTTTAAGGAACTATCTTCAATGTTCCTCCGCTATTCCATAGCTGTCCACTTTCAGCTGGCTGTGTTGTCGGCAGCCCTTTCATTCTGACGTCCAGGTTGCTTTTTGAGTTGTACACGTAGAAATGGCTGTCGGACATTTGGTGACATAATAAAACAAGCGCATCCAAAATTGTTATTTGAATGCGCTTGTTTTCTGTATAATATGTCTGAAAATTACTTATCCGCCGAAGTTGTCATACATAAGGTTTTCAGACGGAACGCCGAGGCTGTCGAGCATTCCTTCTACGGCTTTGCTCATCGGGCCAGGGCCGCACATGTAGTATTCAATATCTTCCGGAGCCTCGTGGTTTTTCAGATAGGTTTCGTAAATGACAGTGTGTACGAATCCCGGTGTGTATTTCACGCCGGCAGCATCTGCTGCAGGGTCAGGCCGGTCGAGTGCAAGGTGGAACGAGAAATTGGGGAATTCTTTTTCCAGTTGCAGGAAATCTTCCAGATAGAACACTTCGTTGAGGGCACGCGCGCCATAGAAATAGGACATTTTGCGGTCTGTGGTGTGCAGTGTCTTGGTCATGTGCATGATTTGCGCACGCAACGGAGCCATACCGGCACCACCTCCAATCCACATCATTTCGTTTTTGGTGTCGAAGATAGGATGGAAGTCGCCGTAAGGGCCGCTCATGATTACTTTGTCGCCCGGTTTCAATGTGAAGATATAGGACGAGGCGATACCCGGCATGACATCCATGAATCCGGGGCCTTGTTCTTTTGGTTTGAACGGCGGTGTGGCAATACGCACGGTCAGCATAATGCGGTCGCCTTCGGCCGGATAGTTGGCCATGGAATAGGCACGGATGGTCGGTTCCGTGTTTTTGCACTTCAATCCGAACAATCCGAATTTTTCCCATGCGGGCAGGTATTCTTCGCCAATCAATGATTTGTCAATATCCTTGTTGTAGTCCATCTCGTAGGTTGGAATCTTGATTTGCGCATACGAACCTGGGACAAAGTCCATGTGTTCTCCGGGAGGCAGTGCGACGATAAATTCCTTGATAAAGGTTGCAACGTTCTTGTTGCTGATTACTTCACATTCCCATTCTTTTACGCCAAGTACGGATTCCGGTACTTTGATGGACAAATCGCCTTTCACTTTGACCTGGCAGCCGAGACGCCAATGGTCTTTGATTTGCTTGCGTGTGAAATGCACGGCTTCGGTCGGCAGTATTTCGCCGCCGCCTTCCAGCACTTGGCATTTGCATTGTGCGCACGAGCCTTTTCCGCCGCATGCGGAAGGCAAGAATACGCCGGCAGCAGACATGGCGCCGAGCAACGAACCTCCGGCACCGATTTCCATTTCTTTTTCCCCATTCAGGAGGACTTTGACATTGCCGGATGCTACCAGGTATTTTTTTGCCACCAGCAGTATGATAACCAGCAGTATGATAACTACAAGGAATACTACCAGGCTGGACAAAACAGCTGTTAAATTGATTTCAAGTAACATATATTTCTGTTTTTATTTCGTTCTACATCGTTTTTATTAGATTTCCAGACCGGAGAAGCACAAGAACGCCATAGCCATAAGGCCTACGGTGATGAATGTTATGCCTAATCCTTTCAGTGATGCCGGAACGTCGTTGTATTCCATTTTTTCGCGTACGGCAGCCAGGCCGACAATGGCGAGCATCCAGCCCAAACCGGAGCCGAGTGCGTATGCTACAACATCCAGCATATTGGTCAAAGCCTTGGGGTCGGTTGGTTCCAGGCCAACGCGCTGTTGCATAAACAAGGCACCACCCATGATAGCGCAGTTTACGGCAATCAGCGGCAGGAAAATTCCCAACGAAGCATAAAGTGTCGGCGAGAATTTTTCAACGACCATTTCTACCAACTGCACAATGGCGGCGATAACAGCAATGAACAGGATAAAACTCAGGTAGCTTAAATCGAGGGAGGCAAAACCTTCGCCCAACCATGCCAATGCACCTTTGCTCAATACTTTTGTTTCGAGTATGTAGTTTACCGGCAAGGTGATCAACAATACGAATGTAACCGCTATGCCTAACCCCACTGATGTTTTGACGTTCTTGGAAACCGCCAAATACGAACACATTCCCAAGAAGAATGCGAAAATCATATTGTCCACAAAAATGGACCGTACAAATAAACTTAATGCGTGTTCCATATCTTAGTTTTCTTATTTTTCTTGTAAATCTTTGTTTATATAGCGGTGTACCCAGATAATGCAGGCAACGAGAATCAAGGCCATGGAAGGCATCATCATCAAACCGTTGTCTACATAACCGGCTTCATAGAAGCTTTCCGGAATGATTTGGAAACCGAGCAATTTGCCGCTTCCGAGCAGTTCACGGAAGAAGGCTACCACGATCAGTATCCATGCATAGCCGATACCGTTTCCGAGTCCATCAAGCAGCGAGTCGAGCGGTTTGTTGCTCATGGCAAATGCTTCCAGGCGTCCCATAAGGATACAGTTCGTGATAATCAAACCGATATAGACGGAAAGTTGCACGCTGACATCATAAGCGAATGCTTTCAGCACCTCGCTGACAACCGTAACAACGGCAGCGACCACGACGAGCTGCACAATAATGCGCACGCTGTTCGGGATAGTGTTGCGGAGCAACGAGATGATAACGTTGGCCAAGGCCACAATGATGGTTACCGACAGGCCCATTACAAGGGCGGGTTTCAGCTGTACGGTTACGGCCAATGCGGAGCAGATACCCAAAACCTGTACTACGACAGGGTTGTTTTTGTTCAACGGGCCGAGTAATGTCTCTTTGAATTTATCGCTTTTCATAATGTTGTTCCTCCTTCCTCTGCAACGGTTTCTTCCGCTGTTTCTGTCTGGTTGTTATTGACGATTGTTTCTACTTTTTTCAAGAATGGCTCGTATGGGGCGATGCTGGTGCGCAGCATGGTTTCCACACCTTTACTGGTAATGGTGCCGCCGGAGAGCGCATCTACCTGGTCTTGTCCGGCTGCAATTTGTCCGGCTTTCATGACCGCGATGGAAGCGAACGAGCCGTTTTGCATCAAATGCTTTCCTTCAAATTGGCTGCGGAATGCCGTTGTCGTAATGTTGGCCCCAAGTCCCGGGGTTTCGCTTGCGTGCGAGAAAAAGACACCGTTTACCGTGTTGCGGTCGTCATCCAACGCAATATAACCCCAAATGGCTCCCCACAGTCCCTTGCCGTTCATGGGAATAATCCATTTGGTTTCCTGGTTGATTTCCGCCATGTAAATGAGCAGTTCATTTTCGCCTGCGGCGTAATTGAAGTCGCCCACGGGGTCAAGGTCTTTTTTGATTTCGCCGTTCTGGTCGAGAACATAAATGTGTTTGATGTTTTCGGCATAAATCTGTGCGGCATCAGCGCCTTCCAGCACGACAGCCGGCAAGGAAGACAAAATCTGCTTCTTCTTGTCCAATTCCACGTTTGCGTTCTGGCGGGCTTTCAGCGCACCTGACGTAATGGACAGCAACAAGGCTACCACAACGACGATAATGGTTGTATATGCCAGAATGTAGGCGTTGCTGTTTTTATTGATGCCTTTCTTGTCGGTTATGGCTTTGCCGTTATCATCAATCAACTCAAACTCCGATGCGGGAGCTTGGCAAACCGGACATTTTTCCGGGGCCTTGTCGCCCTCATGAATATATCCGCAAACTTTACATCTATATTTTTTAGTTGCCATAGGATTTCTTATTTAGCATTTACACGTTTCATTCTTCTCTTTATGTTGGCTTGTACGACGTAGTAGTCAATCAAGCCTGCGAATATGTTCATCAGCAGGATAGCCAGCATCATGCCTTCCGCATAGCCAGGGTTGAGTACACGTACCAGAATGGCGATGACGCCGATCAGGAACCCGTAAATCCATTTTCCGGTTTCCGTACGTGCCGAAGTTACAGGGTCGGTTGCCATGAACACGGCGCCGAATGCGAATCCGCCTAACACGAGGTGGTTATACCAAGGCAGATTTGCGATAGCCGTATCCGGTCCCCACAAGTTGAAGGCTAATGCTGTAAGCGCACCTCCGAGGAAAACGGATAAGGTTACTTTCCAGCTGGAAACACCGGTTCCGATCAGGATAATCGCGCCGAGCAAAATGGCGAGTGTGCAAGTTTCACCGACAGATCCAGGAATCAGGCCAAAGAAACCATCCCAAAATCCGATGGGGTTGCCCAGGATATCCGTGAAAACAGGTGCGGGTGTTGTTGAAGTGCCGACTTGGCCGAGCGGTGTTGCGCCGGTGAATCCGTCAACGAGCGGTTGTCCGTTGCTCCAGCCCCATGTGCCTTCCGTGCGTACCCACACTTTGTCGCCAGACATGGCAGTCGGGTAGGCGAAGAACAGGAAAACACGTGTTACCAACGCTACATTGAAAATATTGTAGCCGGTTCCGCCATAAACTTCCTTGGCAAATATGACTGCGAATGCAGTGGCTACGGCGACCATCCACAGCGGTGTGTTGATGGGGACGATAAGCGGAATCAGCAAACCTGTAACCAGGAAGCCTTCTGCTATTTCGTGCCCTTTGAACTGGGCTACCGTAAATTCGATACCCAGACCAACGATATAGGAAACCAGAATGTAAGGAAGCAAAGCCAAAAATCCAAAAAAGAAAGTGGCCCAGAAACCTGCATCCTGCCCAATGGCCAGGAAATGCTGGTAACCAATATTATACATACCGAATAAAAGTGCCGGAATCAAGGCTATGACAACCATGATCATGGTACGTTTTGAGTCGATGGCATCGTGAATTTGCGAACCGATTTTTTTGCTGGTGCTGTTCGGTACGAACAGAAATGTTTCAAAACCGTCGAAAACGGAATGGAACATGCTCAACTTGCCGCCTTCGGAAAAGGTCGGTTTCAGTTTATCAACTATGTTCTTTAAGAATTTCATATCTGTGTTTTAATATTGTTTATTCCAATTCAGATCTCATATTGTCCAATGCTTTCCGTACGATGGCTTGCAAAGGCATTTTGGATGTACATACGAATTCGCAGAGGGCGACGTCTTCTGGTGCGATTTCATATGCGCCGAGGGCTTCCATTTTGTCTATGTTTCCGGCAATCATGGCCTTGATGAGGAATTCCATGTAAATGTCCATCGGCAGTACTTTGTCGTATTCGCCCGACATGATGATGGCGCGTCGGCCGCCCAGCAGGCGTGCGTCGAAGTCGTAGTGCATGTCAGGGAATATCTTGCGGAAAATGTTGGTCAGGTAAGTGTTGCTGACGCTGAACTTGTTGAAACGCGGCATTGCCCAACCCAACAGTTCGTGGGTTTCGCTGCCTTCGTCCAATACGGTCACTTGGTTGGTGTAAGGCGACAAGACTTCATTTTCCTCTATTTGGTAACCGGATAAAACGTTTCCGCAGATGTATCGCAATGGAATTTCGCGATGGACATTACCGTAAAGCAGGCTATGTGCGGTTGTTCCGTATTTGACATTGTAATACAACTTGCCATAGGCTTCCGGCCCAGTAAGTGCGACAAGACGGGTCATGTCGACAATGCCGTCGCAAAGGAATTTGCCGATAATCAACAAGTCTTGCAGGTTGATTGTCCAGACGGTTTCGCCTTTGTTTATTGGCGCAATGTGGTGGATTTGTACGCCCACGTTTCCTGCCGGATGAGGCCCATCGAATTCAGTTAGGTTCACGTTGTGCAGCATACGGAAGTCAGTAGCTGCACTGCCTGCTTTCAAACCCATTTCAACAAGTTTACCGCTGATTTTTGCAAAGGCGTTGATAGCTGCCTGCATATAATGCATTTTACCGTGCGCGATAAATTCGTAATCAGGCGCCAAAGGAGCCGAATCGAAAGTCGAAACGAACACGGCGCGTGGAGATACGGTCGGGTTGGCAATTACGTCGTATGGACGTTGTTTGATACAATACCACAATCCGGAACGGAGTAGCCATGCTTTTACATCATCGCTGTTCATGTTATCCAAATCAGCCTTACCGAAGTTTTCGTAACATTGTTCTTCATTGGCTTTGATGGTGATACTCATGATTTTGCGGCGCTCCCCGCGATTGATGTTTAGAACTTCGCCGCTTACAGGTGCCACGAAGTTCATGTCGGCGTACTTCTTGTCATGGAAAAGTGGCGTGCCGGCTTTGACTTTTTCACCTTCCTTTACTGTCAGTTTAGGGGTAATTCCTGCAAAATGGTCGGGGACAACAGCAAATACATCGGGATACATGGAACTGCCGATACGCAATTCGGCGCGCCCATCTATTGCAATGTCCAAACCCTGCTTCAGTTTGATTTTTTTGGTCATAAATATGTTTATTACAAGTTACGAGTTCTTGTGGAATACAAAACACCGTTTTTGTCGGATATTTTTTGTTGGTTGGTCAAATTACACTCCATCAACAAAACTTGCTTCCGCGTTTATCAGGTGTATTTTCCGTAATTGCTTAATAGCCACAGAAAATGCAAGCCAAATAAAAACTATTTTTCAAGGCGCAAAAGTACATAAAATATATTAAATAAATGGCCTGATTAAAGAAAAATTTCCGTAATTTTTTTTCAACATATTTTTGAAGTATGGGAAAAAAGAATTTTTCTTTTCTTTTTTATTTGTAAATCAGTTATTTATGTGGTTTCCTAGCGCTTCCTGTTTGAAGAAGTAATTGGCAAAAATTTACTTCATCCAAAGTTGCTGATTGTAATTTTTATGCTTTTTCAGGCATATTTCTCCAAAGCTTGCAGCAAGGCCAGATTTTCTTCGTGTTTACCTATGCTGATACGTAGGCAATTTTCGCACAGCGTCACGGAATTCCTGTTGCGGACAATAATTCCTTCAGAAACCAAATAGGCGTAAATGCGGTTTGCGTTTGTAACTTTGCACAATATGAAGTTGGCGTCACTGGGGTAGAGATGCAGGAAATGTTTGTTTTTCCGGAGTTCGTTTTGCATGAACGTGCGTTCTTTCAAGATTTCGCGTATCCAGAGTTGTACTTGCGGTGCGTTTTCCAGCATTTTGATGGCTTGCTGTTGGGTCGGCAGGCTGATGTTGTAAGGATATTTGATTTTGTTCAGTATGTCGATGATTGCTTCTGACGCGAATGCCATGCCCAAACGGATTGCCGCGCTTCCCCAGGCTTTGGAAAAGGTTTGCAGCACGACTAAATTGGGATATTCATCTAATTTTTTCAGCCACGATGGCTGCGTGGAAAAGTCGATATAGGCTTCGTCAATGACGGTAATGCCATCAAATCCGGCCAGGATACGTTCAATTTCTTCGGCTTGCATGTTATTGCCGGTCGGGTTGTTGGGCGAACACAGCCAGATGAGTTTGGTATGTTCGTCACATCGCGCCAGCAATTCCGCAGCAGAAAACTGGAATTCCGCGTTGAGTGGAACTTGGCGGTATTCCACATCGTTCACATCGGCGCAGACGCCGTACATACCGTATGTCGGCGCGATTGCGACCACGTTGTCCAGCCTTGGTTCGCAGAACGCGCGGTAGAGCAGGTCAATGGGTTCGTCGCTGCCGACACCGAGGAACAGTTGCGTGGCGCGGGCATGTTTTATTTGGACTATTTTTTCCTTCAAAGCCGATTGGCGCGGATCAGGATAGCGGTTGTAAGGGCTGTTGTTCGGGTTCTCGTTGGCGTCCAGATATACAGATGCTTCGCCTTTGAATTCATCGCGGGCACATGAATAGGGTTTGAATTTCCAGATGTTCGGACGAGTCAGTTCTTGCAGGGTTTTCATACAACTATGGAATTTGTTCGCAAAGGTAGCAGAATAATTTTACTCGAAAAAACGAAAATGGAATCAACAGGAACATTTTTGTTGCAATTTGCGGATTTTTGCGAGAAAATGTTATCAAAATAATATAAAAAGTGAAATTTGTTTATGCCGATATTTCAACGTTACATAATCGTCGGATTGTCAGTTCCCTTTTTTCTTTATGGCGGATTTCCGTATCTTTGCGCCGTTTTTTAATAAATGAATATGTCGGTTACGTTTGTTTTTTATGCGATTGTGGTAATCCTGTCCATTGATTTCTTGATTGGACGGACGCTTTCCTGGTTGAATATTAGAAATTCGCGGAAGCCACTGCCCGGATTGGTGGCGGATATTTACGATGCGGACAAATACGCAAAACAGCAGGCTTATTTCCGTGCAAATGCCAAATTGGGCTGGATTATGAGCCTGTTCAGTTTCGTGCTGGTCCTGTGCATGTATGTGTTCGGCGGTTTCGCCTTGGTCGATACGTGGTCAAGGATGCTCGTCGATAATGAACTGGCCGTTTCATTGGTGTTTTTCGGCATTTTGTATTATGCCAACGATATTCTAACCATTCCATTCCAACTTTATGATACGTTTAGCATAGAAGCCCGTTTTGGTTTCAACCGTGTGACCCCGCGTTTGTTTGTTACGGACAAATTGAAAGGTTGGGGGTTGAATTTGTTGATTGGTGGCGGCCTGTTGTGCCTGGTTATCCTGATTTATCAGCAGATTCCTGACTATTTCTGGATTGTGGCATGGGCGGTTGTTACGGTTTTTGGGTTGTTTATGAGTTTGCTCTATTCGGAATTGATTGTGCCTTTGTTTAACAAGCAGACACCTTTGGAAGCGGGCGAACTCCGTGATGCCATTGAGCAATTCGCGCGGAAAACCGATTTTTCAGTGCAGAATATATATGTCATGGACAGTTCCAAACGCAGCACGAAATCGAATGCTTATTTCACCGGCTGGGGAAAAAAGAAACGCATCGTGTTGTACGATACGTTGATCAATGATTTGGAAACGCAGGAAATTGTGGCGGTATTGGCGCATGAAATCGGGCATAACAAGCACAAACATACGCTGAAAAGCATGTCGGTGTCCATGCCGTCGAGTTTGTTGCTTTTCTTTTTGCTCGGTTTGATTCTGAAATATGATGTGTTCGCCCAGGCGGTCGGATGTGCATCGGCATCATTCCACATCAACATGCTGGTGTTCGGTATATTGTATACACCGGTTAGTGTAACGTTGGATTTGCTGTCTAACTATTTGTCGCGGAAACATGAATACCAAGCGGATGCTTTTGTGCGTCAGCACGGATGTGCGGAACAGCTGGTCAGTGCGCTGAAGAAAATTTCTGCCGGTTCGTTGAGCAATCTGACTCCGCACCCGTTGTATGTTTTCTTTTATTATTCACACCCCACCTTATGCCAGCGCATAAGTAAATTGTTGCAGGATTAAGGTTTAAGGTGGACAGACAGGTCAATGTAAATGGGCAAATGGTCGCTGAAACCGCCGTTGTATTTCATGCCAATGTAAGTGCGGAACGGTTTGGTGCCCAGATTGGTCAAATCGCTTTCTTGCAGCCATTCTGCATTAAAAATGTGCGTGTTTTCTTGTGATGTGTGTATTGCGCTGTTCGGGTTCAGCAGATTCTCCGACACGATGAACTGGTCCAGGCATCCCCAATTTCCCTGGTATTTATATGTTCCGATGTCTTGCTTTACGTATATGTGCATCAGGTTGTACATTTTCGTCGGACAAGGCATTTCGTCCAAGGGCCGGCCACCTATCACTTCTGCAACACTTTGGTTTTCAGGATAGTCGTTGAAGTCACCCATGACGATGATGTTTGCTGCCGGTTGTTGCGCGAAAATGCTGTCGATATGGGTGCGTACAACCGCGGCTGCTGCCAAGCGCTTGTTTTCTGATGCGAGTTCGCCGCCCAGGCGCGATGGGAAATGGCATACGAACACATGGAGCGTGTCAGTGTCTAAAACCAGCCCTTTGGCATACAAGATGTCGCGTGTCGGTCGGTTATCGGGCAATTCCACTGTGAGAGGTTGGCTATATAGCGGTGTAAATTGCCGCGGATGATACAGCAGAGCTACGTCTATACCGCGGATGTCTGGCGACTCGTAATGGATAAATTCATATTTGTATGCTTTTAGAGCATATTTTGTGAGGTCAGTCAAACATTTGCGGCTCTCGATTTCGCATAATCCTATTAATGCTGGTGGTGTCCAGCCTCCGATGGCTGCGATTACTTTGGCTATGTTGGCTTGTTTTTGTCTGTATTTTGTGTAATTCCAGCCCCGGATACCGCCTGGCAGGTATTCTTCGTCAAGCGTGGCCGTATCGTCAATGCAGTCGAAAAAGTTCTCTACATTGTAACTGATGATGCGAAACTGTTCTGTTTGGGCATATAACCCATTGTATAGCAGAAAAAACAGGCACGCAAGGCCGATTGTTTTGAGGATATACCGGTTTTCATTCATTTGGTTGTTTGGTTATTTGACTTTGCCATTCATATGCACCAGCATCTGGTGCACCGTCGGCTAAGCGGTTGTTACCATTACGATCAAATGGATATTGTGCAGCTGTTTCCAAGTCGCCAATGCCACGTGCCGGTGAAACGGAATCCAGTTGGAAATCGTAATAATTGTAATCCCCGTATGCAACGTATGTATTGACAAAAACGGTGTCTTCTGCTTGGCAATATGCCATGTCAGTAAATTGTGGCAGTTTCAGACTGTCGCAGCGGAAATAGCAATGGCTGAATTCTCCGTGGTAACGTTCTGGGAATGTAGCACCGATTTCAAATTCTGTTTTTACAGAACCGGTTACGATGCAATTCCGGAAGATGCTGTTCATGGGTGCTGATGTTTTGGACAAGTCATTAATATACACAGCTGGTTGCGGCCGTTCGCCATCGCGTTTTGTTGGTTGCGAAATTGCGTTCGTGTTGCCGAAATAATTGGCTATGGTGCTGTGTATAAACTTGTGTTCGCCGCCTGCCAGATAGGCGCAATAACTTGCACAGTTGGATATCTCGGTATTGATGACTTCCACATTGGCGTTTTGCGCGACAAGGCCGTATGTGCTAAAATTATGCAACCGTGAGTTTTCGAGCCGTAAGTTCGGCGTGATGTTTTTGTTGTCGCTTGACAGGTAAATGCCGATTGTACCGCTGTTCGTTTCCACGTAATCCAGCTTGTGCCTGGCTGTCGCATGGTTGTTTACTTGGATCAAGTACAGCCCGTCCCATTGTCCTGCGCTGTAATTGTACGGGATGTGCGGGAACATGTAGTCCAGCCGGTCGCCCCGCATGGTTATCGGCTTTTCGAGCGTGCCTTCCGCGATCAGGTTGCCGAATACGACAAATTGTGCGCGGTCGTGGAAATAAAATTTGCAGCCAGCCGCTATGGTCAGTGTTCTGGCCGTATCGACAGCCAGGTAATCGTAAACAAGATAGGGCTTTTCGGCGGTCAGGATAGTGTCTTGCGTAATGAGTTTTTGTTTGAACAGTATAATGTCCTGGCCGTAGGCTTCCAGTTCAATCCGCTGGGTGTTCCCGTTGGTGCTGAATTGGATATAGTCGTTTACCAGAACTGGCGAATTTTGGTTGTTTGGATCGATGGTTACTTCGATAAAAAGGTAAAGGCTGTCATGTTTCAGTATTTCCACGTTACTGATGGTGTTTTCTGCATTCGCATAACCGTCCAAGTTGATGCGGAAATACGATTCGGCTCCTTTCCCGAGCATGACTTGGTCTATTTTCAGGTTTTCCTTGTTCGGGTTGTAAACCATGACGCGCGCGGTCGTGCTGCCTATGGTCGTGAAAACGGTATCGAACCGCACGGTGTCGGCCGAAAAGGCAAGTTTATAAGATGGGTTATCAGAAAACTTGTCGTTGCAGGCTGTGAAAAGTGTTGTCAGTAAGGTGAATATGTAAACGAAATATTTTTTCAACATAGGCATCTATTCAAAATGAAAGGTTAGTGTCAACATGCGCGTTGTCAGTTTGCTGATGGCTTGCGTATAAAGCCAGTCGTCTGGGTTCGGGATGGTGCGTTCATCAAACGGCGTCAGCATGTTGTTGAACCCGATGGCGAATTTTAGCTCCGGCGCGAGTTTGAAAAATGAAAAATAAATGTCGCATCCGAAACCGAATTCTACAAAGTAGTCGAACGGTTTCAGCAGGACCGGTTGTTCCTTGTTGCGTCCCAAGTCGAAATAGACACCGCCGCCACCGATGATATACGGACGGTAATTGACTTCGCGGTCGGCGCTGAATTTCAGGTATAAAGGTATTGAAATAGGTAATGAAACGACATCGGTCCGGTGTGTTGCTTCGCTGTTAGGGTCGGCCGATTCCGGCTTGTATGTCAAGATATGTTGCCCGAAGTGCAAGGTCGGGATTGCACGCAAGTTCAGATGCTTGCTCAGACGCAAGTCGCCGATGACACCTACGGAAAATCCAGGTGTCAAGGCGGAAGAGCGTGCCTGATATACTTCGCCATTGATTTCCGCCAAGCTTGGTGTAACGGCAAAATCCATCAGGTTTATGCCCAGGGAAAAACCAAAATGGAACAAGCGCGCGTCCGCATAAGGCAGGTTCTGCGCCCTGAGGTTCCAAGTGTTGCAAGCCGCTATCGCCGTGAGAAATATGATAAAATATTTTTTGAACATGGATGTTGTTTTCAATGCCCACCATAAAAACGCGGTTCTTCGCGTATTATTGTCCGGCTGCAAAGTTACGGAAATAAACAAATTGTTACAACCCGTGTTTTTTATTACTTTTGCGAACGCAATGAAACGGTTTGTCATTTATATGGTTTTTGCTGCTTTTGTATGGCACTCGTTGCGGGCTTATGATTTTGCCGCGTATGCGCCTTATGACCGTTTGTGGACCGATGCCATGTTGCAGAACGGCCTGCCTGTGCACTACAAGTTCCTGCCGCTTTTGCTGACTGGTTCTGATACTGGTTTCCGCGGTGAATATGTTGCTGGTGCGTGGGCTTTGTCGGTGCCGGTGGCGCGCCATTACGGCCTGAAAATCGATGCGGTCTATGATGAGCGGTTCGATGTGCGGCTTGCTACGGATGCGGCTGTGGCATATTTGAAGGACTTGAAAAAAGTATATGCCGGTGATGTGGAACAACAGCTTTGCGTGTATGCAACTTCTGCAAATTGTTTTGAGGATTCAGTGTCCGGCACACTGAACAGCCGTCTGGCGTGGTTGGCGGTCGAATGGAAAAATGCTATGCAGAAAATAGGCCAGCCCGATATGTTTTCTGCCGACACATCATGGGTTTACTTGGACAAAAATTTGCGCGTGTCCGATTTTTGCGCTTTGCTGGGGCTTGACAGTCTGCAATTGTTCAGCATGAATCCGTGTTTGTCGCCTTCGGCGCAATACTTGAAAAAGGGTTACCGGATTTATTTGCCACAGGAATTTCGGGCGTTGTATGCCGGTGTTGCAGTCCAATTGGACAGCTTGTCGCTTCCTGACAAGCCGGTGGTCTGCCAGCCGACTTTGCCTGCGCCCAAGTTGCAATACGTCGTTTATCGGGTCAGGGCAGGAGACACGCTTGGCCATATAGCCATGCGTTATCATGTCGGTGTCTCGCAATTGAAGCGTTGGAACAATTTGCGTTCTGATATGTTACAGATAGGACAACGGATAAAAATATACAAATGAAAGCCTATAAGGTAGTTTTGTTCATATTTGCGGTTATTGCCTTGTTGGGAGTGCTGTGCATGGTTTTTCCGCAGGATGGTTTGCAGGTCGGTAGTCTGGATTTGCGTTTCCCGACTTTGTCGGAGGTGCTTTCGCCTGCCGATGAAGCGGAGATGCCGGAAGAAAGCCCGGAAGAGTTGTTGCGGAAACGTCTGGAAGAAATGCGTATGCAGCAGGAAGCGGAATACATGCGTTTTTTCCGCGAAAATCCGGCACGTATCCACTTTCCGGACGACAGCATTGCGCTGTTCGACCCGTTGTTTGCTGCATTGGACAGCGCGCGAACACACCCCATGCGTATCCTGCATTATGGCGATTCGCAAATTGAGGAAGACAGGATTACCAACATGTTGCGGGACGAGCTGCAAGACCGTTTCGGCGGCAGCGGGGTGGGGCTTGTACCTGTTATCCAGACCATTCCGAGCATGTCTGTCGGGCAGTCATGCGATGCGGATTTGCCGCGTTACATGGTGTTCGGCAGCCAGGACATGCGTGCTGGACATAGGCGTTACGGCATCGCCGGACAATTCGTGCAATTGGATACAACTGTAACGGTGCGTTTCTTCTCGCGTCCGGTCGATGTGGCACCGCAACATGCGCGCTATTTCGACAGGTTGACTTTGTTGGTGGGCAATGTGGATGAAACTTTGCATGTCAGCGTGTCGCAAGCTGGTGACAAAACAGTGCAGGCGCTATCCGAAGGCTTGAAATTGCTGGAATTTGACATGCCTGACAGTACGCGTCGAGCCGTGATGACTATGAGCGGCTATGCTGAGTTGTACGGTGTTCTGTTGGATGGCGAAACCGGCGTTTCGGTCGATAACATACCGATGCGCGGCTGTTCCGGCACGGTTTTTACGGGCATGGACAAAAACATTTTGCGTACGTTCTGCCGGCAAAAGAATGTACGTCTGCTTATTTTGCAGTTCGGCGGAAATTCCATGCCGTACATGAAGACGGAAAAACAACTTTCGGCATACAAGTCCGGCATTATCAGGCAAATCAATTATTTGAAGCAGGTTGCGCCGGATGCCTGCGTGCTGTTCATAGGCCCTTCGGACATGACGACCCGCGTCAAAGGTGTTATGCAGACCTATCCGATGTTGCCGGCCATGGTGGATGCCTTGAAAGAGGCTGCTTTCGCTTGCGGTGCCGCTTACTGGGATTTGTACAGCGCCATGGGCGGGCATAATTCCATGCAGGCATGGGTCAAGGCCGTGCCGCCGTTGGCTTCTTCCGATCATGTCCATTTTACCCGCCTTGGTGCCGAAAAAATCGGCGATATGTTTTATAAATCTTTGATGCTCTATTATGATTATTACCGTTTCCGGAACGGCGATACGCAATATTTGGAAAATGTGGAATTGGAAACAGATACGGTCGGGAAATGACTTCGTGAAATACGTAGTGCTGTTCCTGTGCTTGCTGTGTGGTACGGTGAGTGTGCCGGCACAGCCGTTGTTGCGCGTGCTTCCTGATTATGAGTGCGTGCATTACGACAGGAACCGCCTGCATTTTCCGGCAGGAAAAGAAAAAATGTCGTTGTTCTATGCTCGTTTGGATTCTTTGTTGCTGTTCGGCAAGGGCAACATTAACATATTGCACATAGGCGGTTCGCACATACAGGCCGATTTTCTGCCTCATGCCATTCGTACCGATTTGGTCAGTTTGCAACCCGGTTTGGTAGCGGAGCGAGGCATAATTTTTCCGCACAATGTGGCGCCCCACATGAACACTTCGCGCAACTACACTATCCGTTGCAGCGGCGAGTGGACAGCCAACCGCAATTCGCGCAAGCCCTGGGATTTGCGTATGGGGCTGGCTGGAATGGCGGCCATGACTTCCGACACGGCGGCCGAGGTGCGTTTTTGTCTGAACAAATTGGCTGATACGCCGCAATGGCGGTTTGACCGTTTGCGCGTTCTGGGTTATGCTTCGTCCGATTCGGTCATGCCCATATTGCTGGCGGTCGGTGATACGCTCTTGCCGGAGCTTGACACCGTGCAGCCGGGTTATGTGTTCCGCCTTCCGGAAATGACGGATTCCGCTTGTATCCGCTTCCGGATTCCGGCCGATGGGCAGTGGTTCACGCTTACTGGCATATTGCCGGAAAACGATTTGCAGGGCATCAATTATTTTTCCGTGGGGGTGAACGGTGCGGCTGTACCGGCATGGTTGCGTTGCGTCGATTTTGAGCGCGATTTGCGTTTGGTCAAGCCGCAGCTGGTTGTGTTCGGCATCGGCATAAACGATGCGGCGGTGCCTTACGGTGACTTCAATCCTGAAAAGTTCAAGCAGAATTATCGTTTGCTGATTGAACGCATTCGGCGCGTTTCGCCCGATTGCGCTTTGATTTTCACGACTAACAACGACAGCTACCGCAGTGCAGGCCGCCGCACGATGGTGCCTAACCGCAACGGTGAACTTGTGCAACGTGCGTTTTATGAACTTGCCGAGGAATACCAGGCTGCAGTTTGGGATCTGTTCGACTTTATGGGCGGCTACGGCTCTGTGGAAAAATGGGAAATGTATGATTTGATACAGCGCGACCGGTTGCATTTTACGCAAAAAGGCTATGAACTGATTGGCCACATGTTTTACAACGCTTTGATAAGTGATTATTTGGGATATTATTGATTTATGGAAGAGATATTGAAATACTTTCCGCAACTGACGGAAACGCAGCGTGCGCAGTTTGCCGCGCTTTATGATTTGTATGCCGAATGGAATGCCAAAATCAATGTCATTTCGCGCAAGGATATTGAAAACCTGTATATCCACCATGTGCTCCATTCGTTGGGAATAGCCAAACTGATTGCTTTCAAGCCGGGTACGGATGTGCTGGATGTCGGTACGGGCGGCGGTTTTCCGGGCATTCCGTTGGCAATCCTGTTGCCAGAATGCCGTTTTACGTTGATTGATTCCATAGGCAAGAAAATCAAGGTCGGAACGGCAGTTGTGGAAGCCATCGGGTTGCAAAATGTTGTTTTGAAGCATTTGCGCGTGCAGGACGAAAAAGGGAAATACGACTTTGTGGTCAGCCGTGCGGTCATGCCTCTGGATGAGTTGGTACCTTTGGTGCGTAAAAACATAAAACCACGGGGGAAAAATGCCTTGCCGAACGGTTTGATTTGCCTAAAAGGCGGCGAACTACAACACGAATTGCAACCGTTTAGGAATATGGCGGAGGAGTTCAGTCTTTCCGATTATTTTTCCGAGCCATTTTTTGAAACGAAAAAGCTTGTTTATTTACCTCTTTGATTTTTACAGTCCATGGATTCTACCGATTGGAATGTAGTCCGGCGGCAAGGCAGTCTGTCTCAAAGCCAGACTGGTTCTGCCCCATCGTGTTGATGTTGTGTGTTGGTCTTGCAAAATGGCAATAGAAAACAGCCGGTTTTGCGGGTTATTCCGGCTTGTCGAAATATTTTTTCTTTGTCTGCTTTTAGGTGGTTGAAAGTTAGTGTTTTAATTCTTTGCTTGTCGAATATTTTGGGAGAGTGAATATTTGGCAGTCATCGTTGTCGTGTTTTATCTTTGTGGACATAGACAAGGTATAATATGCATACCCGGAAACGTTGTGGAAACTTTATGGAAATTTCCGGCCTGCATTCGGGCTTGCTTTTTCGTGGTGGAAGATATAATCAGTTTTCGCTTTCTTTATTAAACTTGGCGGGGTTGGTAAAATTTCTGCCAAACCTGTACATTCAAACGGATTTTGGGCAATGATGTTTAATATATCTGCCCTAAAAGCAAATGTTTTGCAATGGATTTGTTTTGATTGTGTCTGGTGCCGTGCGTCTTTTTCGCATCGAAAGCAGCTTGTTTTTTCCGGATAATCTGGCTTGTCGAAATATTTTTTCTCCACGTAATTGTAAAATGTTGAATGTTAGAGTATTAATTCTTCGCTTGTCGAATGTTTTTTGGGGAGGAAATTTGGCAGTCCCTGTTGTTGTGTTTTATCTTTGCTGCCATACAACAGAACGCATGTATATTGTGTTCGACCTCCATTGACCGTCGTACAAATAACCTTATGCCTTAACAAACGAAACCTTTACAAGAACGGTTTGGGAGAAAAGGGGTGCATCGAAAATATTTGGTGCACCCTTAATATATCAGGACGTTTTGAAAAACATGTTTGTATTGCCGGCTTTCCGGCAGGAGATGCCCACATTTTTTACTGTTTTGGGATTTTTATTACCTTTGCCCGCAGGATTTATCATACAAGTATTGGAAGCGTGACTGTTGTTTGGTGGCAATATCTGGTTTTGGTTTTATTTTTGGGCTTTCCGGGAAAAGGCCGGTATTCGTCTGGGAAGCTGAACGATACGTCTTATGTTTCATTGTCGGGTTGTAAATCCGACACGGTTGCATACATGGTTGCGGCTTTGGAACAGCGTCCCGCCGACAGCTTGACATCTGACCAGCGCGCATGGTTGGCCTTGTGCGGCCTATGCCTGCAAGACAAGAACTTTTCAGACACTATCGGTCCGCAGAGCCGCATAGACTCCGTGGTTAGTTATTACGAGCAGACAAAATCGCCCTATCTGGCAACAGCCTATTTTTACAAGGCAAGGAGTTTGTATTACGTAAACCGTTATGAGGCAGCTGTCCCTTTCTATCTGAAAGCTGAAAAACAAGCCGAGTCGGTGGGTGATTACAGTCTGCTGGCGCGGATAAATATGGATATCGGCGATTTCAATGTTTACCAGCGGTATTATACGAAAGCGCGCGGGCGTTTCCAGAAGGCTCTGCGCTACTATGAGTTAGCGCATGAAAACCACGGTGTTTATGCGCTGACAAGCATTGGTTATTCATATCTGTATGATGAAAGTTTCGATGTGGAGCAGGCCTTGCACTATTTCCATGAAGCATTGGATTTGGCACAGGGAGATTCCGCTTTGACGGGTCTGGTCTTGTATGAAATGGGACTTGTGTTTTACGAAGAATTCCGTTCGGACTCGGCAAAATATTATTTCCTGCAAAGTGAGAAAATATCCGAAAAAAATTACATGAAAGCATCGCGGAGCCTTTGCCTTGCCAATATCTATCACGAGGAAGGAAAGCAAGATTCTGCGCTTTATTACCTTGACGCGGCATTGGCTGCGGCATCCGATATTTATGTGTCCCAGGAATGTTATGAGATGAAAGCCATATTGGCACAGCAGGCAGGTGATTATGAGGAGGCAAACAGGTACAGGGAACTGGAATTGGCATGTTTGGATTCAATCGGGCGGATAGAGCGGAGCCATCATGAAGCATACGTTTATGAACATAATTACCACAAAGAACAAGAACGTCTTCGTGAACGCAATACGTGGATAACTGCTGGCATGGTGGTTTTGGTGCTGATAGGCTTGTTTGCCTTGATCGGGTTGTTTGAGTTTCTGGAAAAGAAGCGGATGCTGGAACATTATGAAGGTAAAGGCCGTCAGGCCGAGCAAGAGCGCGATTCGTGGGTGGCGGAATTGTTCGAGGTGCAGAAGCAGAAAATCCAGGCGCACATGGAAACATTGCAAAAACATGGGACGGATTATGAAACGGCCTTGCGTACCGCCTATAATGAAATGCTTCGGCTGGATAGTTTTCCTGATTTCTGCAAGTTTGCCGATAGCTACCTTAATAATCTGATAACCAAATTGCATGTGGAATATCCGCAATTGGACGAACGTGATTTGAAACTGTGTGTCCTGCATTTGCTCCAAACCCGCAACAAAGAAATATCCTTGCTTTTGAACATTTCGGTGAACAGCGTGGGCAACACCAAAACCCGTTTGGCCAAAAAGGTCGGTGCCGGTTCGGCCACCGGATTGACACGGCTCCTGTACGATATTTTTGCCCGTAGGGAGTGAATAATTTGGAAATCATTATCTTTGCCCCAGCAAGTTGAATACCATGAAAAATATTACAACCGCCATGTATTTCATTTCCCGTATATGCGTTCTGTCAGCTTTGCTTGCCTGCTTGTCGTTTTCGGGAGGCTGTACGCCGCGCAAGAGCCGTCCGTCTTATATTTCGTTGGCGGGCTGTTCGCTTGACACGGTGGCCGGCATGGTCGGTGCATTGGACCAAGTTCCGGCCGACAGCTTGACTGCCGGCCTGCGTGCATGGCGTGGTTTGTGCGGTGTATGCCTGCAAGATAAAAGCTATGCCGATACCTTGGGTCCGCAAAGCCTTATTGACTCGGTGGTGGATTATTATGAACAA
>CASDOZ010000018.1 GCA_949282265.1 uncultured Bacteroidales bacterium
CTCATCAGCCTGGGCAACATTGTGTGCGAATCGCTGCAACAGGGAATGAGCGTGGACCTGGCCGAACTCGGCTCGCTACGCGTCATCGTTTCATCCAAGATGATGGACACCCCCGAGGCCGTAACCGCGAAGGATGCCCTGAAAACACCAAAGATTTCCTTCACGCCCAAGCAGAAAATGCGTGAAGCGGCCTTAAAGGTGGAAGTGAGCATCGACCGCGACACCGCACCCGCACAAGAGCCGTAAAGGCCGGACAGTAAACGAACACACCCCGCGCCCTGGCACACGGGGCGTGGGGATTGGACAAGGCCACTCCCTTTCTGCCGGTCATGCCGGCCGCCGAGCCGGCATCCTGCGGGGCATTGGCTAGGATGATGGTACAGTGCAAACGAATAAGAATAAGGAAAAAGCAAAACCATAATACAATATAATATGAACCTATTTAAAAACTAAAAAGACAACATGAAAATGAAAATGAAAACAGTTTATTACCTGCTGCTCGGGCTGTGCCTGGCAACAGCTGCCTGCAAACCCGACGAACCGGAATTGCCGGAACCCGAAGAACCCAAAGACGAAATCATCAGCGGTACATGCGGAGAAAACCTGACATGGAGCTATAACAAGACCAAAGCCATCCTGACCATTTCTGGAACGGGAAAAATGGAAAACTACTCTTATACTTATTCTGACTTACCCCATGCTCCGTGGTTCCCATACCAGGAAGAAATCCAAACCGTTATCATTGGAGACAGCGTGACAAGCATTGGAAACTGGGCGTTCTACAACTGCTCCGCACTCACGCAAGTGACCCTGCCCGACAGCGTGACAAGCATTGGATACTATGCGTTCTACTCCTGCTCCGCACTAACGCAAGTGACCATACCGGGCAGCGTGACAAGCATTGGAGAACATGCGTTCGAATACTGCTCCGCACTTGCGGAAATAAACGTACTGGCTACCGTGCCGCCCACCATAACAGCAAGCACATTCAGAAATATCAACCCGCAAGTAAAAGTCAGCATACCGGAAGGCAGCAAGGAAGCTTATGTGGCCGATGAGAACTGGAAATGGTTGCTTGACCTGTCGGCAGGGCAGCTAAGCGGCACCTGCGGCGACAACCTGACCTGGACATTCACCACCGCCGACTGTACGCTCACCATTTCCGGCACGGGAAACATGTACGATTATAATTACCGAAGCGACCACCATTGGTACAATTTCAACCAGGGTATCAAAAACATCTCCCTGCCAGATGGTATGACAAGCATTGGAGACAAGGCGTTCTACGGCTGTTCCGCACTCACACAAGTGACCATACCGGGCAGTGTGGAAAGCATTGGAGAATGGGCGTTCGAATACTGTTCCGCACTTGCGGAAATGACCGTATTGCCCACCGTGCCGCCCACCATAACAGCAAACACATTCAGCAATATCAACCCGCAAGTAAAAGTCAACATACCGGAAGGCAGCAGGGATGCCTATATGGCCGATGAGAACTGGAAACAGTTGCTATACCTGTCGGCAGGAGAGCTAAGCGGCACCTGCGGCGACTACCTGATCTGGACATTCACCACCGCCGACTGCACGCTCAGCATTTCCGGCAGGGGAGAGATGTACGATTATAATTACCCAAGCGACCAACCTTGGTACAATTTCAACCAAGGTATCAAAAACATCTCCCTGCCAGATGGTATGACAAGCATTGGAGACGAGGCGTTCTACGGCTGTTCCGCACTCACGCAAGTGACCATACCCGACGGCGTGACAAGCATTGGAGGCGCGGCGTTCGATAACTGCTCCGCACTCACGCAAGTGGACATACCCAACAGCGTGACAAGCATTGGAGACTATGCGTTCTACAACTGTTCCGCACTCACGCAAGTAATCCTGCCCAACAGCGTAACAAACATTGGAGGCAGGGCATTCGCTAACTGCTACGCACTCACGCAAGTGGACATACCCAACAGCGTGACAAGCATTGGATTCGACGCGTTCTTGGGCACGGCCTTGTATAACAACGCCAACAACTGGACAAACAACGTGCTGTATATTGACAACTGCCTGATAGAAGCCAAAGAAGAATTAAGCGGCAGCTACGAAATAGCGGCTGGCACAAGGGTTATTGCACACTCGGCGTTCGTGAGATGCTCCGCACTCACGCAAGTGACCATACCGAGCAGCGTGAAAAGCATTGGAAGCTATGCGTTCTGGAACTGCTCCGCACTCACGGAAATGACCGTATTGCCCACCGTGCCGCCCACGGTAGGAAGCTATGCTTTTAATGGGGGCAGCCACGACATACCCGTGTATGTGCCCGCCGAAAGCTTAGAAGCCTACAAAGCAGTAAAGGGCTGGAAAGAATTCACAAACCTGCAAGCCATACCGTAAGGCAAGTTATACTTTTATTTATTCCGCCGGAAGCCACAAGGTTTCCGGCGGTTTTCTTTAACCAAACCTCCTCCCCTGCCGGAAAAATTCCATCGCCACAGGCTGCATTCCTGAAACTTCATTATTTTTTTGTACCTTTGCAGGCAATTTTAAAATACGCGCCGCCACAAAGGCGGCACATCAGTTAAAACAATCATTTGAAGTTGGAATATATGGAACTTGCAAGCAAATACAACCCCACCGACATCGAGTCGAAGTGGTACCAGTATTGGATAGACAACAAACTTTTTTCTTCCAAACCTGACGGGCGCGAGCCTTACACTATTGTCATCCCGCCGCCCAACGTAACCGGCGTGCTGCACATGGGGCACATGCTCAACAACACGATTCAGGACATACTGGTGCGCCACGCACGCATGATGGGCAAGAACGCTTGCTGGGTACCCGGCACCGACCATGCTTCCATAGCCACCGAAGCCAAAGTGGTCAACAAACTGGCGCAACAAGGCATCAAGAAAAGCGACCTGACACGCGAAGAGTTCCTGAAACATGCCTGGGCATGGACGGAAGAACACGGCGGAATCATATTGAAACAGCTCCGCAAACTGGGCGCGTCCTGCGACTGGGACCGCACGGCCTTCACCATGGACGAGGAACGCAGCAAAAGCGTTATCAAGGTCTTCTGCGACCTTTACGACAAAGGGCTGATTTACCGCGGCGTGCGCATGGTAAACTGGGATCCGAAAGCCCTGACCGCCCTAAGCGACGAGGAAGTCATTTTCAAGGAACACGAAGGCAAGCTCTATTATCTTCGCTACAAGATTGAGGGTGAAGATGGTTATGCCGTCGTTGCCACCACACGTCCGGAAACCATCATGGGCGATACGGCCATGTGCATCAACCCAAACGACCCCAAGAACACGCACCTGAAAGGTAAAAAAGTCATCGTCCCGCTGGTAAACCGCGTCATTCCAGTCATCGAAGACGAATATGTGGACATCGAGTTCGGAACGGGTTGCCTGAAAGTAACGCCCGCACACGATGTGAACGACTACATGCTCGGCGAAAAATACAACCTGCCCAGCATCGACATTTTCAACGACAACGGCACCTTGAGCGAAGCTGCCGGGCTCTATGTCGGCATGGACCGTTTCGATGTGCGCGAACAGATTGAAAAAGACCTGGCCGAAGCCGGATTGCTGGAGAAAGTGGAGAAATACACGAACAAAGTAGGTTATTCGGAGCGCACCAACGTGCCCATCGAACCGAAACTGTCCATGCAATGGTTCCTCAAAATGCAGCATTTTGCCGACATGGCGCTGCCTCCGGTAATGAACGACGAACTGAAATTCTATCCTGCAAAATACAAGAACATCTATAAAAACTGGCTGGAAAACATCAAGGACTGGTGCATCAGCCGCCAGTTGTGGTGGGGGCACCACATCCCGGCCTATTATCTGCCGCAAGGCGGATTTGTCGTGGCCGAGACCCCGGAACAAGCCCTCGAAAAGGCCATCAAGACCACGGGCAACGACAAACTCACGCTTGCCGACCTCCGTCAGGACGAAGACTGCCTCGACACATGGTTCAGCTCCTGGCTCTGGCCTATTTCCCTGTTCGACGGAATCAACAACCCCGGCAACGAGGAAATCAAATATTACTATCCGACGAGCGACCTGGTGACAGCCCCGGACATCATCTTCTTCTGGGTTGCCCGCATGATTATGGCGGGTTACGAGTACGAAGGGAAAATGCCGTTCAAGAATGTATATTTCACAGGTATCGTGCGCGACAAACTTGGCCGCAAGATGAGCAAGCAGTTGGGTAACAGTCCCGACCCGCTGGATTTGATTGAGCGCTACGGCGCTGATGGCGTGCGTATGGGCATGATGCTTTCTGCGCCTGCCGGCAATGACATTCTGTTTGACGAGTCCCTTTGCGAACAAGGGCGCAACTTCAACAACAAGATATGGAATGCTTTCCGTCTGGTCAAGGGCTGGCAGGTTGCCGATACGGAACAGCCGGAAGCAGCACGCAAGGCCATTGCCTGGTTCGGGGCACAACTGAACAAAACCCTGCTCGAAGTGGAAGACTTGTTTGGCAAATATCGCCTCAGCGAGGCTTTGATGGCTCTATACAAACTGTTCTGGGACGAGTTTTCCGCCTGGTATCTGGAAGCCGTAAAACCAGCCTACCAGCAACCAGTGGACAAACAGACTTATGAAGCCACACTCAATTTCTTCGATTTACTGTTACGCGCCTTGCATCCGTTCATGCCGTTCATTACCGAAGAATTGTGGCAAGCGCTCGAACCGCGCGAACAAGGCGCATCCATCATGGTTGCCACCTTGCCGGCATTGCATGACAATGAACAGGCGGCAGAACAGCTCATCAACAATTTTGAGCAAACAAAGAACATTATAGCCGGCATACGTACCATCCGGCTGCAAAAAAACATTCCGAACAAAGAAGCCCTCAACCTGCAAATCCTTGGCGGACATCCGGATGACTTCGACTGCATTATTCGCAAACTCGCCAATATTGACAAAATCGAGGCTGTTACGGAAAAGACAGCCGGCAGCATATCGTTCCTGGTCGGTACGACCGAATATGCGGTGCCGATGCTCAATTTGATCAATGTCGATGAGGAAATCAAGAAAATGGAAGCCGACATCAACTATTACGAAGGCTTCTTAGCAAGCGTCATGAAAAAATTGGGCAACGAGAAGTTCGTCGCCAATGCCAAGCCCGAGATTGTCGAAGCCGAGCGCAAGAAAAAAGCAGACGCGGAAGCCAAAATCGCCTCACTCAAAGAAAGTATTGCAGCTTTGAGGAAGTAAAAAACGAATAAATAACAAACTAAAATTCCAGTAAATCGTCAATTAACAACAGTTGGACATGGGCACAAAAATAAAATATATTATTAACCCCGAATTTCAACAACTGGAATCTTTTATACGAGAGATACCATATACTTTCGAGCAACAAGGAACAACAATATATAAAGAAAGAAATGAAATCAAGGTAGTCGAAAACGATGGTGTCTTATTAAATATCAAACAATACAAATGTCCCATTTGGATAAATCGTATTTCATACAGTTTTCTCCGAAAGTCGAAAGCAGAACGGGCATATAATTATGCTCTTGTATTACTGAAAAAACATATTCCGACTCCCACACCGGTTGCTTATATATTAGAGTATCGAAACGGATTGTTGGCTTTATCTTACTTAATAACTTTACAGGTGAAATTACGCAGAAGTTTCTATGAGTTTGGAAAGGGGCCTTTAACTGGTAGAGAAAATATCATCAGGGATTTTGCGATCTTCACTGCAGCAATACATGACAAAGGAGTATTGCATAAAGATTATTCACCTGGCAACATTCTCTTTGATGTTCAACCCGATGGGAACATAACCTTTTCTATCGTAGATATCAATCGAATGAAGTTTGGAAAAATATCTATAAAAAAAGGGTGTGAAAACTTTGCACGACTCTGGGGAAAAAAAGACATGTTTGACTTATTGGCTGCAACTTATGCAGAAAAACGGAACTTCAATATAGAACAATGCCGCCATTGGACCTTGCAAGCACGTGAAAGGTTCTGGAAAAACAGAGCACATGATTTCTATGAGTATGAATAAAAAAAAAATTACCATCGGAGTAATCATTTCCACATACAACAACCCGGGCTGGTTGGAAAAAACTTTATGGGGATATTTATACCAAACATATATGCCCGACGAAATTATCATAGCAGATGACGGCTCTACAAACACAACCAGCGAAATGATTGCACGATATGCGGGAGAATTACCTTTAAAGCATATTTGGCATGAAGACAAAGGTTTTCGTAAAACAGAAATACTAAACAAAGCCGTCATGGAATCCACTGCAGATTATCTCATTTTTACAGATCAAGACCTTATTCCGAGAGCCGATTTTGTACAAACACATTATGAAAATGCGGAACGAGGTTATTTCCTATCCGGCGGTGCGATTATGTTATCCAAAGAATTAAGCGAAAGGATTCAAATAGAAGATATAAGAGCCCAAAATGCATTTTCAAGTCAATGGCTTTGTGAAAACGGGCTGAAACATTCATGGAAATTAATGAAATTACACCAATCGCATTGGTTGACCAGCTTATTGAACCATATTACCCCGACAAAAGCCACTTGGAATGGGGGAAATGCATCAACATGGCGCGACACAATAATAACAGCGAACGGATTCGATGAACGGATGAAATACGGTGGAGAAGACAGAGAGTTCGGAGAACGGCTTTTCTATGCCGGTATCCGTTCAAAACAATTGCGCTATTCATTGCCATTATTGCATCTCTATCATACACGGCCATATAGGAATGAAAACGACTTGCTAGTTAACCAAAGAATCAGAAAAGAAACCAAGAAAGAACACCGTACAAAAACACCTTACGGGATCAACAGTTTATAAATCATTATTAACCTACAGATCTAAAAACAATGAGTAAGAATACACAATTGCCTCTAATAACCATCGTAATTCCCGTATATAATGTAGAAGATCATATTGAGAAATGTATCACTTCTGTATGTAATCAGTTATATAATAATCTAGATATCATTTTGGTTGACGATGGTTCAACTGATTCATCTGGTAAAATTTGTGACCGCATGGCGGAACAAGATAATCGCATACGAGTACTACACACTGAAAACAAAGGATTAAGTGCCGCCCGTAATGCCGGTATCGACATTGCACAAGGGACGCTCATAGGTTTTGTTGACAGTGACGATTGGATAGAGCCAGATATGTATAGTTTTCTCTATCAATTAATGACAGAACACAACGCTGATATCACTGTGTGTTCACATTACGTAGACAAAAACGGGAAACAAAAATGTAAGTTGCAACGTAACGAACTTATTGTATGCAATCGCGACGAGGCAATGGAATTATTGATGATAGACAAATTGTTGCACAATTATGCCTGGGACAAGTTATACAAAAAAGAATTATTCGATGGATTACGCTATCCGGAAGGTATTATTTATGAGGACATAGCTTTCACTTTCAAAGTCATGTATAGAGTTCAGAAAGTAGTTATCCATGCACAACCTAAATACCATTATACCGTACGTCCTGGCAGTATCGTTTCAAAACGATATACAATACATCGCAATCTATCTTACTTCAATGCAGAATATATCCTTATGACTTTTATGGTTAAGCATGGATATAAAAACGGAGCAAAACATCTTGTGCGAAGAGGAATTCACACCTTAAAACGCCTCATCATGTCAAACTGCCCTGATGAAACGCTTATTCATATTCTCAACCAATTACAACCTTATCATTACATTGGCATAAAAGAAATCGGCCTTGCTAACGTTTGGCGTCGATATATGATGGAAAATCATTTGCAACTGTACAAAAAGCTATATCGATTCTCAAAAAAGATATTCAAATAAATTCGACTTTTATGCATACACCCAAAGTAAGTATAATCGTGCCAAATTATAACTACGAGCGCTACTTGCCCGAACGATTAGATAGTATTACCCAACAAACATACAAAGATTTTGAAATAATCATCTTAGATGACTGTTCAACCGATAATAGCAGAAAGATCATTCAAGATTATGCCACAAAAGAGAAACGTGTATCCCATATCATTCTCAATGAGCAAAATTCCGGTTCACCTTTTTTTCAATGGAAGAAAGGTATTGATTATGCCAAAGGGGAATACATTTGGATCGCTGAATCTGACGACAGCGCAGACATGCATTTTATCGAATATCTTCTGAACTATATGGAAACTTATCCACAGGCCACATTGGCAACAAGCGCATCAATCATGATAGACAAGGCAGGAAACATACTACAAAAGGATTACGACCATTGGAAACGACGAAAGTACATACATAAACGAGAAGCTACCATATACAATGGGGGCGAATTTGTTTGCCATAACATGTATTGGCGCAATTGGATATATAATGCAAGCGGAGTCATATTCAAAAAAAAAGCTATCAATGAACAAGCCTTGGCTGCACTAAACATGCATTATTCCGGGGATTGGCTTTTTTGGATAAATATTGCCATGCAAGGTAAAGTAATAGAAGTACACAAACGACTCAACCATTTCCGTTTTCATAAAAACAGTGTTACCCAACAAGGGGAATTTCAAGGTTGCTTAGAAGATATATCCATTGTTAACAAACTAAATTCTGTACTCAAAATAAAGCGGTGTAAACGTATAATACGTGCTGGACGTTTTTATAGACGAACAAATAAACTCCAACTGTCAACAAAACAAAAACATGATATATATCAACAAATAAAATCGACCTTTAATGTAAATAAATCAGTTGCCTTTATGATTGATACAATTTCCAAATGTTGTTCTTGTCTACCTTCTGAGAAACAAGACAATATTAAAGGAACTGCTATTCCAACTCATCAATAATCCACTATGGACCAAAATATTACAAAAAACAACCTTTTTGCTGTTGTCATATGGTACAACCCGACAATAGAACATGTTTCAACACTGAGGGGATACATAGAATCAGTAAAACGAGTGATTGTAATAGACAATTCAACCAATAACAATCAATTATTATTACAGAACTATGGAGACAAGATCTATTACTCATCCAATAAACAAAACCTTGGTATAGCAACAGCACTAAATATCGGCTTTAGGAAAGCCATTGAACTGGGAGCGGAATGGGTATTAACAATGGATCAAGACAGTCGATTCAAAAATAATAATTTCACAAAATATATAACCTTATGCAATAATTACAAACAAATCCATTCAGTTGGAATTTTTTCCCCACATCAAGTCTATGGAGATGAACCCAGTCAGGATTTACCTACTTATGAACAACGTATAGAAGTAATGACATCTGGAAATATAGTCCGTACAGAAGCATTCCAGCAAGTCAATGGCTTTCGAGATGATTTCTTCATAGATTTAGTAGATGAGGAATTTTGTTTAAGACTTAAACATGCAGGTTATAATATTATCATGATCAACCAAGCACGTTTAGAACATTGTTTAGGTAATGGTTTTGTTTACAACCGGTTTTTCCATCGCAAATTCATAGATCACCCGCCATTACGCTATTATTATATTTTTCGTAATACATGGGTTATGGAACAACTGTATCCTGAACAAAAATCCCATTATCAGCATAAGCTCAGAAAACTTTTTAAACGATTATGTTTATACGCCAGCACAAAAAAAGTCGAGAAACTATGCATGATATGGTATGCTTATAAGGATTTCAGACACCAATATATGGGACAATTCGAGAAGATTCGTAAACAAAATAACTAATACATAAAACCATGCAACAAAACAATTTGAAATACAACACATTACAGTTCATCAAATACACCAATGTAGCAGGAGCACTATATATAATAGCAACCATAATATTTAACAATTTTACTATTCATCAATATGGCTACTATGTCTTTTTCCTTTCATACATTGCGGAATTCATTATCGATAAGCGATGGCAAACATTCAAATTCACAAAAACACATATCTACTATTTAGGTATGGTTCTATTTTTCATATTGCCATTACTTTATTACCCTTTTGACACCACAACCTATTTTAAACTGCTGATTGAAAAAAGATATCCTTTATTAGGAATCGGAATTATCGGATTTTTCGGCCTGAATGACAAATATAAACTCAACTATTTCTTAAACACAATCATTATCTCAGCTGTTACTGTTATCCTATATTTGATCATCTTCAAAGTCGGTATTATAAATTTCATAACAAGGCCAGATAGAGATGTCCTATTTACATTAGGCCGTACAGAAGCGGTAAACCTGCATATGATGTTCAACTTCTACCTTAATCTATCCCTTATTAGCATTTGGTACATGATTTCACGCTCATGGCAACAAACAAAACCAATAAACCGTATATTGTATATTAGTGCCATGACACTCATTTTTTTCATTCTGTATTTATCAGAAGGACGGAGTGGTTTTCTTGCGGGGATTCTGTTAATGTGTGCATTTGTCTTTTTCGAAATTTGGAAAAGAAAACGAACACTAAGTTTATTGCTTGCATTATTGATTCCTTTTATATTAGTCCTTTTCGCCAGTGGACATAAACGCATATCAAAAGAATCTTTTCAGGAAGAACCCCGCTTGTTCCTCTGGGAAGCTGCAACCGAAGTTATTGAAGAAAGCCCTGTATGGGGCAATGGGATAAGCCGCGCACAAGAAAAATACGACACAATAAGAAACATGTATGAAACACCAGAATACAGACATCATTGGCATGAAGTTTACCATGCCAGACTAATAGACTGCCATAATCAATATCTGCAAATCATCATGGAATTTGGTGTATTAGGTATATTATTTGTCATTTTCCTTTATTGTTATCCTTTTTTTATAGCAGAACCCCGTCGGAAACTATTATCCTTTTTCATATTGGCCCTATGCGCATACCAATCAATATTCGATATGTTTATCACGGGGCCGTTTTGTCTTATATTTTGTTTTTTGACCCTACTTTTACTTCGTATGGAAAATAATATTGATATAGGAGGAGAAGAAAAAATAATCAAGCAGGAATAAACGATATCCAACGATTATTTCACCAAGAACTTTTCGACCTTTCCAACTATCGTTTCGGGAGTTATATTATGCAGGCAGGCATAATCACCGCGCCGGCATGGCTTGTTGCCGAACACGGAGCATGGACGGCATGGCAAATCCAATTGCACCGCATCTTCCATGGACTGTTTCCAGCCAAGAAAGCCGGCAAACGGATGGGTTGCCCCCCAAACACTGACCACAGGTGTACCTACCAACGATGCCAAATGCATATTGGCAGAATCCATCGAAAGCATTACATCCAGACGGCTCATTGACAACAAGTCTTGTTGTAAAGTCTGGTTTCCTGCACATAAAACTATGTTCGAGTAACGTTGCGACCATTCTTCCAACACGGGAATGTCCTCTTTTCCACCGTACAAAAAAACACGGGTATCTGCTCGGGCAGACAAAGCTGCAACAACCTGCTTCATGAGTTCTGACGGATATGTTTTTCCGGCATGTTTTGCAAAAGGTGCCACACCAACCCAAAACGGTTCTTTTTTAACTGCCGGCATTGACGGAACCAATGCCGGAACATCAAGTCCCTGCGGTATAATCGAAGTAAATAAATCCATTTTCAGGGTAAAACTCAAATGTTGGAAAACCTGTGCATAACGTTCAAAACTTGTCGGCAATTGGCGCAAACATTTATTTCCTGCATGCGTCAGACGTCGTTTAGCCGACCGCCCTTTATCAATCACAGCCACCTTCTTTCCTGCCAATCGGAAACGCAAACACAGGTATTTTGTCCGCAGGACATCATGCAAATCAGCAACCATATCAAAATTTTCCTGACGCAACTCCGCATACAGGTTGCCTAATTTCCCAATACTGTCATAAGCCTGCACATCTATTCCCTTAAAACGAATATTACGCGGCGCGTACTCATAAAAAGGAGCAAAAAAATCCCTGCTGGCCACAGTAATATCCAAATCGGGATATGACTGTGCCAAAGCATAGACCACGGGAACCGTCATTGCCACATCGCCCATGGCCGAAAAGCGAAGGATTAAAATCTTGCTCAATTTGCCTACATTTATGATGTTTTTCCGTATAGCACAGGATTCAACATCGGATCATTATACATTTTCATCTGCTTGTACACTTTCATGATCCGGCTACCTTCCGCGTATGCATCCAACAACTGAGTGATGGCAGTCATCAAATCCGTCCGCTGTTCCAACAAGACATGCAATTTCTCCGAACATTTCCGGATATGTTCCGCATCCGTATCGGTCCGCTCTGTTTCCTTGCGCATGTGGTATATTTTCAGATACAAAATGGACAAGCGGTCTATAGCCCATGCAGGACTTTCCGTATTGATTTTCGCGTCCGGCAATGGATTGACAGAATGGTATTGTTCCCAAAAATAGCTGTCTATCAACTCCACCAAATCCGTCCTGTCCTGATTCGATTTGTCGATACGGCGCTTCAATTGCAAAGCTGCTTCCGGCCGGATATTCGGATCACGGATAATGTCCTCCAAATGCCACTGCACCGTGTCAATCCAATTTTTTAGATACAGATAATATTCAATGCTTTTCTCCGGATAGGGATTCCGTATGGACTCATCCACATTATCTGTTTGATGGTATGTCTGGATCGATGCCTCAAAGATAGCATCACATTTTTCTACAAAAGTCATCATATTCAATTAGTTTCTATTGTGTTTCATCAGTATTTCCATATCAACCCACGTTTGGCGACACATATTGCACAGCCGAACGAATTGCCGAACTGCGTTCCGAAATCTGCCCCAATGGACAATCCGAAATCCAATCCCCATAATTTCGAGAAATGTTTCTCCACGTTCAGCATAATGGCCGTATTTTCACTACGGGATGGCACAGAGTACGTCCCATAATTTCTTGCATACGAAGCCATCAACTTATATTTATACGAAAAAACATCACCCATCAAGCCAACATAATGTACTTGTGCGCGGTTATTCAAAGTATAAGTTTCACCGCCAGCATTATACACCGGCGACGTGATAAACGGTGTCCCTATGGTACGGTAATAATGGTTCCAGCCGTTCCGGTAAATCGTATTGTAAAAATAAGAATCAGCCCCTCCGAAAACAAGGCCATCCAAATCATGAAACGGACCGGACTGGTCTGTCGTATTTATATATTCATATATCACCTTGCTGACAAAGGGCGTCCATGACTGCTCAAAAGCAATACCCCACACGCCATCCGGCCAGTTCATCGACCTCCACATAAACCGTATAGGGCCATCTTCAAACAAAGTCTGCCAATAAGCATGAATTTTCCATCTGTCGAACTTCACTTCCAAGGCCATTTGCTGCGACCCGATGTGGTTTCCCAAAGCATTTATCTGGTCGTTACTCATGATTCCGCCAGATTTGGCACGAAATATAGCCCAGAAATCGCCAAATGAATGTCCTAAATCACCATACACAGGTGAGATACCTCCCCATTGGGCTACATGATGGAATTCATAGCTTATATTCACCGGCAGACGGCCACCGATACGGCCACCCAAGAACTTATGATGCAACAATGCGTTAGTCACATAAACATTGTCCGTGAACCATGCATGGGTCAATCCTCCTTTTATCTCCAAATAGCCCCAAGTGAAAGGAACGACAGCAAAATCTTCTATGCCGACCGTAATGCGCGGCATAGGACGTGCATTTTTTGAAAACAAGAAACCGCCACTCGACAAATCAGGATCTTGGTTGCCCCACGTGTCCGGTTTAATGCCGACCGTAAAATCGAAAACCGACAAACGCACTTTGGCATACGCCTCCTGCACAAACGCACGGACACCATCCGCATCGGCTTGTCCTATTGCTTCCAGACCAAAACCGTAATCATACCAACGTTGCGGCGACGACAAGCCTTTTTCTATTTTTGCTGAAAGATTTGCGCTATGCGGACGTGCGGAAACCGTTCCATAGCGGTTGGTCTGTAGCCAAAACGGCAAGAATTCCCCGGAAGACGTATAACCTTCCAAACCGACACGATAACAAATCGAATCCGTTTGTGCGAAAACCACCATAGAAAACAGTGCTATTATGGCACAACATACCGCTTTCCGTATCCTATTTCCAACTGTACAAATCATTCAAGACTGCTCCATTTTTATCAGCTCCCAAGCCGAAATAACCTTTACCATCAATGCAAAAACTGATAGCATTTTCACGTCCGCCATTCGGCAAATAGCCACGCAGACGCCATGTGTCGCTATTGACGTCATATTCCATCAAACCGTCATAAAACTCTTCACGTGTTTCCGTACCGCCAAAAAACCGGCCGCCAATCACATAAATACAGTTATTCACGGCTGTTGAAGTAGCCAAAACACGACCGCGTCCGGGCAAACTGCTTTTTTTGTGCCATTCTTCCGTTTTAGGAACAAATTCCCACCAATCATTCAGGTTATACGTATTAAAACCGGTTCCTGCAAAACAACGACTCCCGACAGAACATCCCGTTGCTGCCATACGGGCATAAATTTTCCCATCTCCGCATTTTGTCCATTCACCAGTTTCCGTATCATACTTATATGTATCAGAGGAAAATCCATCAAAAAATCCTAAGCCCACATAAATACATTTACCTGCAACAAACGAGACAGCACCATCGGTTTGTCTTGTCGGGAAATCGGCCTTGCGCTCCCACGTTGCCGTCACGGGGTCATAGCACCACCAGTCGCGCAAATAACATGAATCCACATAAACACGGCCATTGAACCCGAGGCCGGCATATAATTTTCCATCGCATGACGCGGCAAGCGCTTTCACGCGTGCCTTGAATGGCAGACGCGCCAACTCCGTCCATGTGTCCGTCTGCGGATCATATTGCCAAAAATCATTCAGATAACCGGTAGTTTTCACTCCCGTGCGTCCACACAACACGTAGGCCTTGCCATCCAACACCGCCGATGCAGCCGATGCACGTCCACGCGGAAGCGGGGAACATGCCGTAAACGTAACCGGATTTTCCGGCTCCAAGGGCTTACATGCGAACAAGATTATGCCCGACAACGCCAAAAATATGTACGTTTTTACTTTCATTTGAAATATTTTCCGACAACAGGTAAATTACGCAGCGGGAAATCGCGCCTGACCACAAGCACGATATACGCAAATAACAAAACCGTGCTCAAAGCATAGTTCAGCCAAACATAAGGCGTAACCACATAATAATGGACTGCCAGTAGCAACAAAGCCACAACAGTGTACAAAGCCAGCGATTTCAGGTCGTATGGGATTTTCATGTATTTCTGTCCGATAAAATACGAAGCCAGCATCATGACAAAATAGCAAACGAACGATGCCCATGCTGAGGCCATATAACTATATCGGGGCACGAACAACACGTTTACGATAATGGTTATGACACAACCCAACAACGAAAAATATGCGCCGTATTGCGTTTTGTCGGTCAACTTGTACCACAACGACAAATTGAAAAATACGCCTTGGAAAATGTATGCGAACAGCACGACCGGCACAACCCGCAACCCAGACCAATAATCGCTCCGGATAATCAATTTGAAAATATCCAGATAGAAAATCATGCCGAGCAGTATCAGGAACGAGAATATCACAAAATATTTCATGGCAGCGGCATAAGCGGCCGGACTGTTCTTGTCCTGGTGCTGTGCAAAAATGAACGGTTCATAAGCATAACGGAAAGCCTGCGTGAACATCATCATGACCATGGAAATCTTGAAACAGGCACCGTAAATTCCCAACTGTCCGGCGGCATATTCCTTGTCGGTAAACAGGAACGGGAATATGATTTTGTCCACCGTCTGGTTCATTATGCCGGCAATGCCCATAACCAGCAACGGCAAGGAATAGGCAAGTATCTTTTTCAGCAGCCTGAAATCCGGCTTGAACGTAGCCTCCAAAATATCCGGCAGCAAAGCCAAGGTTACCAAACCGGTAGAGAACAGATTGGCCACAAACACGTAACCGACACCGTAAGACGGGTCATAAAACCAATCGACCGTCTGCGGCGCTTTTTGCATAAGCCACGGGCAAACGACCAGAAAGAAAATATTCAGCAGGATATTGACCAATATCATGAACAGTTTCAAGGCCGCGAACTTGATAGGCCGCCGCTTGTAACGCAAATATGCAAAAGGAATACAGCCGAAGGCATCCATGCTGACCACGACGCCCAGCATGGCGATAAATTCCGCATGTGCAGGATAACCCAGCACATTGGCCAAAGGCTGGGCAAACAGGACACAGCAAACGGCAAAAACCAACGACGTGGAACCGACCGAAAACATGGTGGTCCCGTAAACGCGGGGCACATCGGCGCCTTCCTTGTTGGCAAAACGGAAAAAGCCCGTTTCCATGCCATAAGTCAGAATGACAAGCAACAAGGCCGTCCAAGCATACAGGTTGGTTACAATGCCGTAGTCCGACGATTGTTCCAACACGAAAGTATAGAGCGGGACCAGCAGCCAGTTAAGGAACTTGCCGACAATACTGCTCATGCCGTAAATTGCCGTTTCCTTGGCCAAAGTCCGCATTTGTTTTCCTGCAACCATTTCCTAATTGAAAAAAGCAGCAAAGCCGCAATACTTGCCCGCGACTTTGCCCGTTGTTTCATTAACGGCCGCAAAGATAAGAAATAAAAATGGAAAAACAGGTTTATAACCGACAGAAGCAGCTAACATGCAGATTCTGAACTGGAAATGCCAAATGGAATAATAGCCCGGCAGCGGTTAAACAAATCTAACAGTTTTGCTATCGCAACCAGTTCCCTGCTATTGTCCCAATCGGGATAATGCCCTTTTTGCATCAACATCTCCCTGCTCGGCAGCTTTACGATACCAATAAACTGCCTGCTTAAAATCCATAGGCACACCATCGCCATTCTCATAACAAACGCCCAAATTAAATTGCGCTTCAGCACCTCCCTTCCAAGCCGCCTTACGAAACCAAGAAACAGCCTCCTCATAATCCTGCATCACGCCATCACCGTAATAATAACACACACCCAAATTATATTGTGCGTCAGCATTTCCCTGATCGGCGGCTTTACGATACCAATAGACTGCCTGTGTATAGTCTTGGGAAACACCAGCACCATTAGCGTAACATGCACCCAAATTATATTGCGCACTTGAATTTCCCTGTTCGGCAGCTTTACGATACCAGTAAACTGCCTGCGTATAGTCTTTGGACACGCCATTGCCGAAATAGTAACAAACTCCCAACAACGATTGTGCTGTAGCTTCTCCCTGCTCGGCAGCTTTACGAAACCAATAAACTGCCTGCGTATAATCTTGAGGAACGCCATGAAAGTTTACATAACACAAACCCAATCTCAATTGCGCATCAGCATCTCCCTGTTCGGCGGCTTTACGATACCAAGAAGCAGCTTGTATATAGTCTTGAGAAACTCCATTGCCATTTTCGTAGCAGACACCTAAATTATATTGTGCCATAGCATTCCCTTGATCAGCTGCTTTACGATACCAAGAAACCGCCTGTGTATAGTCTTGAGTAACTCCTTTGCCAACATAGTAACAAATCCCCAAACTATATTGCGCCATAGCATCTCCCTGCTTCGGCAGCTTTACGATACCAAAAGACCGCCTGTGTATAGTCTTGAGCAACTCCTTCACCAACCTCGTAACAAACTCCCAACATCGATTGCGATGTAGCTTCTCCCTGTTCAGCGGCTTTACGAAACCAATAAACTGCCTGCGTATAATCTTGAGATACACCATAACCGAAATAGTAGTAGCGCCCCATATTACATTGTGCCATAGCAACCCCCTGCTCAGCGGCTTTACGACACAAAGATACCGCCTGCATATAGTCTTGGGGGACACCATAACCGTTTTCGTAACAAACACCTAAACCTAACTGCGCATTGGTATTTCCCTGTTCAGCAGCTTTACGATACCAATAAACAGCCTGCGCATAGTCTTGGGAAACAACAATACCATTATAGTAATAAACACCCAATAAACATTGCGCATCTACATTTCCCTGCTCTGCTGCTTTACAATACCAATAAATTGCCTGCGTATAGTCCTGGGAAACACCAGTGCCATACTCATAATAAACTCCCAATGTTAATTGCGCATCAGTATCTCCTTGTTCGGCGGCCTGTTCAATTTGCTGGAGAGTTTCTTGATCAACTTGTGCTTTTACATTTCCAACAAACAGTAATGCAAGGCCTATTACCAACAAATAATTCTTCATGATATTTTTTAAATTAATTTCTCCTACTTGAATTAATCAGGTTTCCAAATACAAGGTCAGCATAACGCTTCTTTAAAACAATATGTCCGGAAACGGGTGAACCGTCTCCGCTTGCAAAAGTAGCGAAAAAATAAAATATAACAAATAGGTTTTAAAACAGTGGAAATAACAATGGAGGCAGTGAGACCTTATGACCGCTTGCCGGACAAAAAAACGGTGCAAAAACAGCCGCGTTGTCCCTATCCGGCGGCACAATGCCGCTCAGAACAACGTGTCCATATCTCCGCTCCGCACCTTGCCCAGATGCTTGTAGGCCAAGTCGGTTACTTCACGGCCGCGCGGCGTACGTTTCAGGAAACCTTCCTTTATCAGGAAAGGCTCGTACACTTCTTCCAGCGTACCGGGGTCTTCGCCCAGAGCCGTCGCAATCGTCGTCAGGCCGACGGGCCCGCCCTTGAATTTGTCGATAATCGTGTTCAGAATCTTGTTGTCGATTTCGTCCAGCCCGTGCGTATCAATATTCAGCGCCTCCAAGGCGTAACGGGCAATCTGCAAATCGACGCTGCCGTTACCTTTGACTTGGGCAAAATCGCGCACACGGCGCAACAAGGCATTGGCTATACGCGGCGTCCCGCGGCTGCGTCCGGCAATCTCGCGCGCGGCCTGCCGGTCTATTTTCACGCCGAGCAAACCGGCAGAACGGTTTACAATGGCCGTCAGCACATCCGCGTCGTAATACTCCAGATGGCAATTAATGCCAAAACGAGCACGTAACGGACTTGTCAGCAAGCCACTCCGCGTGGTGGCGCCGACCAAAGTAAACGGGCTTAATTCCAGTTGCACAGAACGTGCACTCGGTCCTTTGTCTATCATGATATCAATGCGGTAGTCTTCCATGGCGGAATACAGATATTCTTCCACCACGGGACTGAGCCGGTGGATTTCATCAATAAACAAGACATCGTTGGGTTCCAGTGCGGTCAGCAAGCCGGCCAGATCGCCGGGTTTGTCCAGCACGGGACCGGAAGTAACCTTGAAACCGACTTGCAGTTCATTGGCGATAATGTTCGCCAGCGTGGTTTTGCCAAGCCCCGGAGGGCCGTGCAACAAAGTATGATCAAGCGACTCGCCACGCAGACGGGCCGCTTGAACAAAGATATGTAAGTTCTCTACAATTTTTGATTGTCCGCGAAAATCGGCAAAAGAAAGCGGGCGCAGTGCATTTTCAGCATCCCGTTCTTTTTCCGGCAATTGCGGATTACGTATATTAAATCTTTCTGACATTCGTATGAGTAGATTCTCTAAATACTTCTTCAAGTGTTCTTGAAATAGTACGCATGGTCAGCAACGGATTTTTATACACCACCGCCAGATTGAAGAAGTTTTCACGATTGTCGATTCTTGACTCAACATGAAAATGATTAGCATCTACTTCAAAAACTTTCTCCACGCCAGGCACCTTCAACAAGTCTGCGGCAGAAATCGGATTGCGGAACTCCAAGAAAAGCCGCACATTTTTTTCGTTAAGGTACTGTATATCATTCACATCGTCAATGCGCGCAACAATCTTGCCTTCATGCAGGATGACAGCCCGCGAGCACATTTCCTTGACTTCCTGCAAGATATGCGTACTCAACAACACCGTGCGGTTCTTCCCTACTTCTTTTATCAGTTCCCTGATTTCAACCATCTGGTTCGGATCCAATCCAGTTGTCGGTTCATCAAGAATCAGAACCTCAGGATCCGGCAATAATGCTTGTGCCAAACCGACACGTTGCTTATAACCTTTCGACAATTCCGAAATACGCTTCTTATATTCCCGCTTCAAACCGACCAACTGAATCAACTCACTCACACGCTTTTTAGATGCAGGTACATGATAGATATCCGAAATGAAAGTCAAATACTCCAAAACGTACATATCTTCATATAAAGGATTATGCTCCGGCAAATAGCCGATTTTACCCATCGTAAGCATGGGCGTCCTGTGTGTATCAACACCACACACCTGTACTAAACCACTGTCGTAGTCTAACGCATTGGCGATTATTTTCATTAACGTGGTCTTTCCGGCGCCATTTGGTCCCAATAACCCAACCACCTCACCACTACGCACTTCGAGATTGATATCCTTCAAAATGGATACGCCATCAATCTCCTTAGTTAAATGGGAAATACTTATTGACATAGAAAATCTGGATAAATTTATGCAAAGGTACAAATTTTTAGTTGATGTTGAAAACTTCTAAAAGAAAAAACTTCATAAAAAGCATTTTATGTACAAAAAGCTAATAATACAAAACAAAAACATTTCAAGAAAGACACAAAACAACAGCATGAGACACTAATATACATACGCTAAACCACCAAACGCCATAAGGTAAACATAGATGTAAAAAACTATTTTCCGGTTTCCACCCATTTAATTACCTTTGCATTCAAGAAAAACAAAAAACGATGAAAAAAGAACGTACCGAAATATCTACCCTCGGCGAATTCGGGCTGATCCGCCACCTGACGGAAAAATTCAAGACACAAAATACATCTACCCTGAAAGCCGTAGGCGACGATGCAGCCGTACTTGACTATGGCTCAAAAAAAGTCCTGGTAACGACCGACCTGCTGCTGGAAGGCATTCATTTCGACTTGCAATATACACCGCTCAAGCATCTGGGTTACAAATCAGCAGTCGTAAACTTTTCCGACATTTATGCCATGAACGGACAACCCAAGCAAATCACCGTTTCGTTGGGAGTGTCCAAACGTTTTTCCATCGAAGACTTGGACGAAATATACGATGGAATCCGGCTGGCATGTGAGAATTACGGCGTCGATTTGGTCGGCGGAGACACATCCTCATCACTCACGGGACTGACCATCAGCATAACCTGCATGGGCGAAGCCGATGCTGACAAAATCGTGTACCGGAACGGTGCCAAGCCTAACGACCTGATTTGCGTGACAGGAAACTTGGGTGCCGCCTACATGGGGCTGCAACTGCTGGAACGCGAGAAACGCGTTTTTGAAGGTAACAGCGATGTCCAACCCGACTTTGAAGGCAAGGATTACATCCTACAACGCCAACTCAAGCCAGAAGCGCGACGCGATGTGATTGAAGCATTGGCCAAGCATGGCATCAAGCCTACCGCCATGATGGACATTTCCGACGGCCTGTCGTCCGAACTGATGCACATTTGTTCGCAAAGCAACACGGGTTGCCGTGTGTACGAAGACAAAATACCCATCGACTACCAGTCGGCCGTCATGGCGGACGAACTGAACATGAACATTGTAACATGCGCACTGAACGGCGGCGAAGACTATGAACTGCTGTTCACGGCAAGCCTGGAAGACTACGAAAAATTAGTCTTGCTGGAAAACGTCAGCATGGTAGGACACATCACCAAACCGGAATACGGGCTTAACTTAGTCGGCCGCGAAGGCGAAGAAATCCCGCTGAAAGCCCAAGGCTGGAATTCATTGCAATAAAAGCAAGGAAATTGATACGGAATCGGGAATACCGGCGAATACCGGTATGCCCGGTTTGCATAATCCATAACTACAGCCTATTCTGACAACTCGATCCGGACGGATTCCATACGGACATGGTCGCAGCCGACAATACCCAATCCGCCATTTACATTGGTGTAAACCTGCACCGGTTCTGAGAAAAGATTACTGCCCGTATAACCCTCCGCCTCGCCGCGGCTTTTCAAATAAAGGTAATATGACTCAGACAAATTATGCAGGAATACGCGCAACTCGCAAAACAAACCAGCAAAAGTCAGAGAAGCCGATTTCATGTATGGTTCATCGTCCGGCCCAAACGATGCTGAGGCATACATGACCGGAACTTTTATCTCCACACGGCTTCCATTCAAAAAATCATCATTGAAGATATTGTAGGTTGCCGTTTCCTTGTTCTGGCCGGTATTTATCAGGTTGCCGAGCGACACGCCGTTATTCGTCTTGTCCGACAACTGGAAAGACACGGTTTCTTCCGTGTAGTTCGATTCGTCCCAATAGGTACGTTTGAGCATTGTCAAGCGATAAAAATTACGCACCTCCGACGGATCGGAAAAAGTCAACAGCAAATCGCAATATGCATCCTGATATACACCCAACGTGTCCTCTCCCAGTGTCGAATAGCGGATTTCCTGACGAAAATTATCCGCAGATACCGTAAACGGGACGGCATCCGGCATTTTGACGGTGGCATCCACCTGGGCGAATTTGGGGCTTGCGGCTGTCAGCCGGATTTCATCGCAGGAGGCAAGGCGGGGCACGCACATATACATGCCGGAGCCCTTATGCTGCAACGTGTCGGTGCATATGCCATTAACCCAAAGACAAACGATCGCATCATCCACCGGATTGAACGACGACGCGTTATTCAAGAAAAAACGGCTCTCCGTAAGTGAAACATGCAGGCTACTGTCGGGACTGACAAACGCATTGACCACGAGTAGCGGGTCAGTTTCTGTCCCCTTGAATTTAATGGGATTTTCACAGGACGACCACAAGCTGGTCACAAGTCCGAAAACCAATATCTGGAGAAATATCTGAATGTTATGTTTCATAATCACTGCTTTTTTTTAAAATTTAAACGAATAACTTACAGAAGGAATGATAGGGAATAAAGTAAGTTTCATCAACTTGTTCTGCACATTCCCTGCCGCATCGGTAGTAGTGCTCTCGTAAACGAGGAACGGGTTCATCTGGCAATAGGCATTATATATGCTTATATTCCACGTGCGGACACCATGTTTTTTCTGCTTATGGAAGTTAACCCCCAGATCCAGACGGTGGTAGGCCGGCAAACGATAATTGTTACGTTCACTAATATAAGTAATTTCGCCTTCGGCGGGATATTCCATGCCCGGTACCGGCGGAGCGTAATAGCTTTGTGTGCCCAATGTACCGCAATTGCCGCTGCTGAACACCCAAGTGCCGGCAATGTCAATACGGTCATTGAATTTGTGCGCCACGGTCAAACTGATATCGTGCCGGCGGTCGTACTTGGCAGGGAACTTCCGGCCGAAGTTCAACTCCTCGCCTGGGCGATTGAATAACCGTTCTGACTTAGACCATGTGTATCCAAGCCAACCAGTCGTATTGCCGAAAGTACGCTGCAACAGGAATTCCACACCATACGACCAGCCACGCCCCATGCACACCTTGTCTTCCCAGCCGGTTGCCGCACCAAAGAAAGTCGCGCCATCCTTATACTCAATCAAGTTGTCCATGGTCTTATAGTAACCCTCCACCGAAAAATCGGCCCAGTTTTTCAACTGGTAAAACAGGCCAAGCGACACCTGATGCGAATGCATCGGCCGGATACGCGCCGTAACCGGCACCCACAAATCAGAAGGCAAGCTCAAATTGTTGTTCGACAGCATGTGCACATACTGGGTCATATAGGCATATCCGGCCTTGGCCGACAAATCCTCCGTCAGGAGCACGCGCAAGCTGGCACGCGGCTGCACGGAATTGTAAAACGAGCCTTGCACCCAAAAAGCGGAATAACGCACACCCACGTTACCCTTGAAGCGGTAACCCAACTGCATGTCATCTTCCACATAAACAGCAGCTTCATGGGCAAGTACATTGCGGTCGCCGTAAGTGGTGTCCATGTTCAACTGCATGCCCTGCTCCGAGGTGTCATAACGGGTTGTCTGCACTCCTGGCTTAAATGTATGAAAAAGATATTCCGTGCCAAAACGCAAGGTGTGGGTGCTTGCCGGTCGGTATTCAAAATCAATTTTACCCGTATAATCAACAATACCAGATTTGTAAGTTATACTGCTTTCACTACGGTCAGTCTTCCCTTTTTCCATGGTTTCCATTGCCGCACCCAGCTTCATGTTGTAACGGTAACGGGTTGCATTCGCCGACACATCCATAAACAACTGGGGAGAGATAACATGATTCCAGCGTAATGCACCCACTATGTTACCCCAGTTCCAATTCATCTTTGTCTTTTCATACGTGTTGCTCTCGGAGCTATCCAATTCCTTGGTCAGCATATCGGTGTAAATCACATCATCACCCATATAATAACTCAGAAACAGACGGTCGCGATCAGAAAAGCGGTGGGTTACTTTCGCGTTCACATCATAGAAATAATAACCGGCCAGATTACGCTTCATGTCCTCCTTTGCACCCTTGATCATCAAAATTGGCTGCGCGAGCAAGTCCGCATAGGTACGCCGCGCCGAAACATTGAATGACGTCTTACCTTTCCAGATAGGTCCTTCCACATTCGCTTTGGCCGAAATCAGGCCGACACTGACATTGCCGTGATAGTTATACATGTCGCCATCGTTGCTGCGAATGTCAATGACCGACGACAGCCGTCCACCAAAACGGGCAGGGAAACTGCCCTTGTAAAGCGTAACGTTCTTAATGGCATCTGCGTTGAACACGGAAAAGAAGCCAAACAGATGGTTCACATTATAAACAGGCACACCGTCCAGCAACAACAAATTTTCATCCGGGCCGCCACCACGGACATACATGCCGGCAGAACCTTCCGTGCCAGACTGCACGCCTGGCAAAAGTTGCAACACCTTAATGACATCCGTTTCACCAAACATGGTGGGCACCGACTTTATTTGCGTAACCGGCACTTCTATGGCACTCATTTGGCTGCCACGAACGCCCAAATCATTGCGCTGTCCGATGACCGTAACCTCCTGCAAATGCGTGCTCTCGGCCAGTTGGATACTCATAACCGTATCGCGCGACAGCCGGAACTCAGACATTTCCGTTTCATAACCCACATAGGAAACAGCCAGGCGGATATCGCCGGCCGGCAAAGTCAAAGAATAATGACCATAAGAATTTGTAACCGTACCCCTACCCGACTGCATGTCCAGCACCGTCGCGCTCAAGAGCGTTTCGCCGCTCGTCCGGTCGGTTACATAGCCGCTGACAGTAACATTCTGCGCCTCTGCCATGCCTGCGGCCAGCACAGCGGCACATAAAAAGTTTTTTTCATATCTTAAAAAGTTTAGGTTAGTGGGCGGCAAAGATATACATATTTTTATATATGGCAAATTTTCCGATTTCAGAACGCCCCCGCCGTATTCCGCCAACTCCATGAGAAGGTACTTGAAAATACCTTTTGCTCGCTTGCAACGGCAACATAAACGGCATAGCGAAGCCGTTGTATGCATACGACAGCAATATAAATAACGTAGCGAAGCCGTTGTAAACATACGACAGCAATATAAATGACGTAGCGAAGCCGTTGTATGCATACGACAGCAACATAAACGGCGTAGCGAAGCCGTTGTATGCATACGACAGCAATATAAATGACGTAGCGAAGCCGTTGTAAACATACGACAGCAACATAAACGGCGTAGCGAAGCCGTTGTATGCATACGACAGCAACATAAACGGCGTAGCGAAGCCGTTGTAAGCATACAACGACAAGATAAACGAGACTGCGGAACCGTTGTAAGCATACGACAGCAACAAAAAACAGAAATGGTTGTCCGGCAAAACCAGACAACCATTTCCCCCATATTCTCTGAATAACAGTTTATTTTATGCCATCATGTTTCAGCAAGGCATCTATGGTTGGTTCCTGCCCGCGGAAACGCTTGTAGAGCGTCATCGGGTCTTCGGTGCTGCCGCGCTCCAGGATATTGGTACGGAAGCTGTCAGCCGTTTTCTTGTCAAAAATGCCGTTTTCCATAAACACGGAGAAAGCATCGGCTGCCAGCACTTCGGTCCATTTGTAGCTGTAATAACCTGCTGCATAGCCACCGGAAAACAGGTGGCTGAACGTCGGACTCAAAGCGGTGTTGCACTGCACGGGCAATATGTCGGTTGCAGCAACGGCAGCTTTCTCAAATGCGATGACGTTGCCCTCAAAAGGTTCGGTGAGCGTATGCCATGCCATGTCGAGGAAACCGAAATTGAGCTGACGCACACACAAATAACCGGCATTGTAGTTGGCTGCATCCTTGATCTTCTGCACCAGTTCGGCCGGAATCTTCTCGCCGGTCTGGTAATGTACGGCGAACTCATCGAGGAAAGCCTGCTGGCTGGCCCAGTTTTCCATAATCTGCGAAGGCAGTTCCACAAAATCGCGATATACATTTGTACCGGACAGGCTCTCGTAGGTGCAGTCGGTCAGCATACCGTGCAAGGCATGTCCGAACTCATGCAAGAAAGTAGTCAGTTCATCGTATGTCAGCAATGCAGGTTTGTCTTGTGTCGGGCGCGTAAAGTTCATGACAATGATAGTTTGCGGACGGCTGTCCTTACGGCCATCCTTCCATTGCCCCTTGAACTCACTCATCCAAGCTCCTGCGCGCTTGCCCTCGCGCGGATGGAAATCGGCGTAAAACACTGCGACATGCTTGCCACGACTGTCCGTAACGTCATAAGCGACCACTTCGGGATGATAGACCTGTATCTTTTCGTTGCGCGTGAACTTAATGCCATACAACTTTGTAGCAAGGCCGAATACGCCCTTCTTGACATTCTCCAACTCAAAATAAGGACGCAGAATCTCATCGTTAATGGAGTATTTCTCGTTCTTCAACTTTTCGGAATAATAGCTCCAATCCCAAGGCTGCACCTTGGCATAGAAACCGTGTGTCGTGGCATATTCCTGCACTTCGGCATATTCACGTTCCGCAACGGGCTTGTAGGCTTCCAGCAACTGGTTGAGCAGATTGTACACATTTTCCTCGTTGGCCGCCATACGGTGTTTGAGCACATACTCGGCATACGATTGTTTGCCGAGCAGTTTGGCAATGGCCAGGCGCGTGTTCACAATGTCGATGACATTCTGGCGGTTGTCATATTCGCCGCCCTGCAAGCAAAGCGTATTGTTGGCTTCCCACAGCTCGCGGCGCAAATCGCGGTTGTCGGCATATTTCAGGAACGGCACGACCGTGGTCGGCTTCAAGTTCAGTAACCAGCCTTCTTTGCCTTTCTTTTGCGCGTTTTCGGCCAACATCTGTTTCGTGTCGTCCGACAAACCGGCCAAAAGCGACTCATCAGTCAGCAACATTTCCCAGGCATTGGTGGCTTTCAGCACGTTCTGCCCGAAGTTGAGCGTCAGCAAGCCCAGTTTCTTGGTCAGTTCGCGATACACGGCTTTGTCCTCTTCCGACAAGTTGGCCCCGTTGTCGGCAAAACTGTCATACGTATCCTGCAACAACTTGGCCTGTTCCACCGTGAGTTTCAGTTTGTCCTTTTGTTCATACACGGTTTTGATGCGTGCAAACAAAGCCTCGTTCAGGGAAATGGCATTACTGTGCTCGCTCATTTTCGGCGACAATTCCTGGGCGATAGCCTGCAAATCATCGTTTGTTTCAGCGCTCAGCAGGTTGTAGAAGACACCGGCCACGCGGTTCAACAGCCTGCCAGATTTCTCCAACGCCACAATGGTATTTTCAAATGTGGCCGGCGCAGGGTTATTCACTATCGCCTCTATTTCTGCCATTTGCTGTTTCATGCCTTCCTCAAAAGCAGGCATATAATGTTCCAGTTTGATTTCCTGGAACGGGCAAGTTTCATAAGGCGTTTTAAAAGGTTTAAAGAACGGATTCTCTGCCGCTTGGACAGCGGCTGTCGTTAATAAAGCCATAAGGGCAAAAGTTTTAAATTTCATTGTTTTATCAGTTTGGTTATATAAGTTCCAAAATTACTTTCCGCCCGCAGCATATAGACTCCAGACTGCTGTGCGGACATGTCAATGACACCGGTTCTATTGGTATTGACGCACGTGGAAACCAATGAGCCATCAAGTGTATAAACACTCCACGAAACAATATCATATTTTCCAATATCGATGTAATAGATGCCGTCCGACGGATTCGGATAAACATGCAAGCCTGTCACCCCCGCCTCAATATTTTCTGTGGCAGAACGCTGGTTGTAGGTTATCTCCATGCTGTATCCTACTTTCGATTCAATGTTGTCCGCACTGAAAACAAAAGGTAGCCAGGTCGTGTTTTGGGCGCCAGCCTCGCCGCCCCAGAAACTGTATTCCGAATAAACCTTTGTTTTCAGCGGATATAACGAATTATCGTAATAGATGACCGACATCGTACGCCATGTATCATACAAAGGCAATTGCAAGGAACGCCCTGCGCATAAGCCATCGGCATCATATTCATAAACATAACGCATGTTGTCCATCCAACATTCAACATTCCAATACTGGTATGTTTCCGAAAACAACATACCATTCTTGTAAGCGTATGTAACATTGGAAACATTGACCCAGCCATATCCTGCGTCCGTTTCCTGCCATGACTGGTTCAGCAAATACACCAGCCTGTTTTCCTTGTCATACACCCATGTGTAGCGCGACAGGTTTTCCAAAGAAGAATTCCGGCGTTCCCGCAAGACCTGCTGCCGCGGTTGGCCATCCGCCGTATATCCGCATGTCATTTCATACAGGACATTGCCCGTCGCATCCGTAATCGAGAATTTTTCCAACAATCCTTCCGCACCATAAACATACGATTTGGAGGAAGATGGTTTTCCCAATGTGCTCCCGGGATTCATGTAAATACGTTCTTCGGAAAGCCGCCCCGATTCATCATATTCCATACATGTTACCGTTTTCAAGACTGCCTCATCGCCCGAATAATCAGTTTCCCTGGCACAAACAGGCAAATCCCCGTTGTACTCCGTCGTTATCTCGTAAACCCGTTCCCTTTGGTTGCCTGCATATTCATAAAATGTCTGGGTAGTACATTGGGACATATCATAAATCCATTCCACTTGCGACACATTCTGCCATTGCGTGCCTATGAGTTCCTTTTCTACTTCCAATGTCTTCATTCCGGCCTGATTATACAAATAACTATAATCTAGCCGCGAGGTATTGTTCTCTACCACTATCGACTGAATCATAGGTATATCCTGCGCATGAACGGCAAGACACGATATACAAAACGATATTACTATGAAAACTTTAATCCGTCTAATCACGTTTTACTACTATGCCAAGAAGAACAAAAGCACTTTTTCCAAAAGTGGACAAAGATAAGCAAAAACTTCGGAAAGCAAAAATCCCTGACAGGGATGATTATTGGAAAATATTCCGTAATATTGCAAAATAAAATCATGGACGTAATTATGAAGAAAAGACAAATCACCGTACCTTATGTGCCGCAACTGGACGGCCAGCCTATTGAACATGTAAACCAACAGTTGGAAGAATGCGGCACCATGGCCCGCATAGATTGTGTCAACTGGTTAGAACAGTTTCCGTACATGCCCCTCACGACCATAGCCGTTGCACGCACATCAACCATGCTATACATAAAATACATGGTCAAAGGAAGTATGCTCAAAGCATTGTACAGCAACGACTTGGAACCTGTTTACAAAGACAGTTGTGTCGAGTTTTTCTGCCAGCTCCCGGATGCGGACAACTATATGAACTTTGAATTCAATTGCATAGGCACTTGCCTGGCAAGCACGCGCAAATCGCGCGAAGAAGGCATCGTCATGCGCACGCCAGAGGAGCTGGGGCAAATAATCCGTTATTCATCGTTGGGCAAACGGGCTTTTTGTGAAATGGAAGGCATGTTTGAATGGGAACTGACCGTAGGTATCCCGTTCCGCCTGCTGGGGCTTGACTCGGAACATTTGCCAGAGAAAATCAAAGGGAACTTCTACAAATGCGCCGATGACACCAGTATGCCGCATTTCGTAAGTTGGAGCCCGATCGATGCGCCAGCACCGGATTTCCACCGGCCGGAATTTTTCGGCGACATACTGTTCTGAAACCACTTGCTTCTTACATAACGAAATACCGGACATGCTTCAAAAACACGTCCGGTATTTTGCATCCATGACGACGCCATTTTCAACGCAGTAGAGTAACATCGCCTTTACGCTTGTAATTGACGCCATCCGAACCTTTGGCCTGGATAATGTAGAAATAGACGCCTGCCGCCGCCGACCGGCCATTAATGGTACCGTTCCAACCCTTGGCCGGGTCTGTCCACTCGAACACCTTGCGCCCCCAACGGTTGTAAACCCAACCATGAAATTCGATAATGGATTTGTAAGCCACGCGGAACTCATCATTCTTGCCGTCACCGTTCGGGGTGAACACATTGGGTACCTCCAACATCGATTCCATCACCTCAACAGTGACTGTCGTTGAGTCCATACAACCGTATGAATTAGTCACAATAAGGTTCACGGTATAGTTGCCAAATTCATTAAACGTGTAGCGGTGTTCCCGGTCTGAACGCTGCACAACCAAAGCACTGTCTTTGTAGATTTTCCATTGGTAATATTCGGCCACGGGCTCATTGGCAACCGCCGTGAACAACACTTCCAGTGGTGCGGAACCGCTGAGCGCAGTCGCCGTTGACGGCCGGTCCGATTCGTTCAACGCATCGCGGGTAACGGTTGTCGTCAAAATCGTATCGCGAATGGCCACAGCCATATATTCTGCCGTTTGTATGCTTGCAGGCTGCAAGCCCAACTCTGCCGCAAACTGGTCGGAAAGCGTGTATGCCGTATTCACGTATGCCGGCGGAACCGTAATGTTAGTTGAGAACCCAGTCACGGTCTGTTGCGTTTCCACGGTTTCCCAATTTTCACCGGCCCATTGCAAGGTTTGCCACTCCAAAATAAACACCCTGTATATCGTCTTTTTGATTCCTTGTGGCGTATAATACTCGAAATTTGGCGCACTGCCCTCAAGCATCAGCAAGGTGTTCTCGCAAGCATATTCATAGTCCGGTTGCACGTAAAAATCCGTAAATACCGGCAAATGGGCGGAATAATCTATCACCCAAAATGTTACGCTGTCCTTACCTGCTTTCAGTATATAGCCCGTCGCATCCTCCGGGCTGAGTTCGTTGATGCCGGAAGCCACATTCGTACCGTCAAACTTATACCACATAACAGGAGTTTCCGTTCCCGTATAAGATATTTCGGCATTATCCAAACTAGGAAACAGAAACACATAATCCACGTCGGAAGGATTCGGATAGGAATAACTGTTGCCTGACGTTACGTTGATTTGCGACCAAACGCTTCCAACAACCGACAACAAGACACAAATGGACAAAAATTTTTTCATTATTTTCATTTTGAGGTGGCAAAGATAGGCAAGAACACGCAAAAAAACAAAAATATAATCAATACACATGCGACAAGGCTGAAAGAACTTTATGTAAGTGCATTTGAACATATACGTCCCGATTTACCATATAGACACTTTCATGTTTCCACCCTTTTCTTTACCTTTGCCGCATGAAACGACAAAAACGGTCATATTTTCTGTTTGGTCTGGTAATCATCATTGCCTTGAACCTGCTTGCCAGCATATTTTTCTTCCGCATAGACCTGACAGCCGACAAACGGAACAGCATAAGCGCGCCGACCAAACAACTTATGCGCAACCTGTCGCAACCGCTTTCCATAACCATCTATCTGGATGGCGACCTGAATGCCGGTTTCGTAAGGCTGCAAAAAGCCGTGGCCGAACTGCTGGACGAATTAGACATGTATGCCGGGCAACGCATCGACTACCAATTCATAAACCCATCGGAAGCCGATGACGCACAACAACGCCAGCAACAATACGAAGCACTGGTTGCAAAAGGCATGAGCCCGACCATTATATACGAAAAAGACAAGGAGGGCAAATCAATGCAAAGAATCGTTTTCCCGTGGGCGGAAATCCGTTACGGGAACAAAACGAGAAACCTATGCCTGCTAAAAAACATCCGCGGTCGTTCCGGCGACGAGAACCTAAACATGTCGATAGAAAGCCTGGAATATGAAATGACCGATGCCATCCGGGTATTAATGCAGACAAAAGTCCAGAAAATCGCTTTCATTGAAGGCCACGGCGAATTGCCGGAAGCCAACACATACGACATCAGCCTGGCATGGAGCCGCTATTTCCAGATTGACCGGGGCGTGCTGGGAAATGATGCGTCCGTGCTCGACGGTTACAAGGCCATTGTCATTGCCGCACCGCAAAGCGCGCTTTCCGAAAGCGACAAATACATTATTGACCAATACATCATGTACGGCGGACGTGTCATGTGGCTGCTTGATGGTGTCAAATTTGACATGCAAGCCTTGAGCCAGACCGGCGTTTCGCCCGCCATGCCGCTCGACTTGAACCTGACAGACATGCTGTTCCGCTACGGGATACGCATCAATCCGGTACTTTTGCAAGATGAACAGTGCCTGCCTGTGCCGGTGAATGTCGCGCCGGAAGGCAGTCCGGCCGATTTCCAACCCATGCCGTGGTATTTCGCGCCATTGTTGCTCACCTCGCCTGCACATCCCGTATCGCGCAACATCGCGCCAATCAGCAGCACGTTTGTGTCTTGCATCGACTTTGTCGGCAACAATCCGCAACAAAACAGCGCGGTCCTGCTGGCAAGCTCCAACGCCACGCATGTCATCCAGACCCCTGCAACCATTAATATTACAGAAACCACGCCGACCGAGAACTATTTCAACACCGGCTACATTCCCGTGGCTGGCGCGATAGAGGGTTGTTTTGAGTCTGCTTTCACGCACCGCTTGATGCCGCAAAACATAGTCAACGCCAAGCCGAAACGCACGGAAAGCGTACCGACACGGCAAATCGTCATAGCAAGCGGTTCCATTATCCGCAACGAGCTGGAAAAAGGCGAAGCCCTGCCGGTTGGTTATGACCGCTACACGCAAAACCAATTCGGTAATCGGGATTTTCTGGCCAACGCGCTCCTATACCTGACGGACGATGAAGGCTGGATAAACCTGCGAGGTAAAAATTTCACTTTGCGTTTGCTCAACCAGAATATTTCACGCCAAAAGAAAGGCACTGTACAATGGATCAACATCGGTTTGCCCATTATTTGCCTGCTCGGGTTCGGCACGGGATTCTCCATTTACCGGAAACGGCGTTACACCCACGACTTGGATAAAGCCTAAAAAGCGGCAAAAACCACCACAGAATTACAGAATCTAATTTTTAGAGCCAATTTCCTTATACATACACTCAAAAAATTACTGTTTAGCTAAAAAATTACAAGAAGAGATTTTTTACTATACTTATATTTTTTGTACCTTTGCGGCTCGAAAAATAATTTGTAAAACTAATCCAGATATGACGGTAGGAAATAAAATCAAAAACCTGCGTGATTCACAACAAATGAGCCTTGAAGAACTGGCCCAGAATGCAGGATTGACAGTAGAACAAATACAACTTATGGAAACAGCTGATACGGTGCCTTCGTTGGCGCCACTCATCAAAGTGGCCCGCGCATTAGGCGTCCGTTTAGGTACTTTTTTGGACGACAGTACCAATCTGGGACCCGTAATCAACCGCAAAAACGAACGGCATGCAGCCAAATCATTTTCGAGCCAAGCCTCGCAGAACAACACATCGCTTGATTTCTATTCTCTGGCAAGCCAAAAAGCAGGTCGGAGCATGGAGCCGTTCCTTATCAACATAACGCCTAACGGCAACGAAAACGCCCCGTTATCCACCCATGAAGGCGAAGAGTTCATCTACGTCTTGCAAGGAAGCATACGTATCCATTACGGCAAGCAAACATACGTTTTGGAAGCCGGTGACAGCATTTACTATGATTCAATCATAGAACATTTGGTCAGTGCCGCAACCAATGAGCCGACGACCATTCTTGCCGTCATTTACGCACCTATGTAATCATAACACCGGCAACGGGAATCCAGGAAGGCCATGCGCCGTCCTGAAAAAACATCCGTGTGCCGTACACAAACAATGTAAATATGGAACTCTCCAACAGAACAATAGGCGACTGGCTCGAACATTGGGCACAGGAAACGCCTGATAAAGAATATCTTGTTTACTCCGACCGCAACCTGCGCTTTACATGGTCGCAATTCAACCAACGTGTGGACGACATGGCCAAAGGCCTACTCGCCATCGGCGTCACCAAAGGTTCACATGTAGGCATTTGGGGGCACAATGTGCCAGACTGGCTCACGTTCATGTACGCTTGTGCCAAAATCGGCGCGGTCGCCGTAACGGTAAACACCAACTACAAACAAAGCGAAATTGAATTCGTGCTTGAAAACTCGGACATGCACACCATGTGCATAACCGACGGCATAAAAGGCAGTGATTATGTGGACATGATGTACAAAGCATTTCCTGAAGTACGCCAGGTACAACGCGGCAGGGCCAGAAGCGAACGTTTTCCGCATTTACGGAACATCATCTACATAGGCCAGGAAAAACACCGCGGTATGTACAATACGGCCGAAATGTTATTGCTCGGTGAAAATATTGATGACGATGCACTTCTTGCCGCGAAAAGACAAGTCACATGCCACGATGTCGTAAACATGCAATATACATCAGGAACAACCGGATTCCCGAAAGGCGTCATGCTGTCGCATCACAACATAACCAACAATGGATTTCTGACCGGCGAACACATGAAATTCACCGCCGACGACAAATTGTGCGTATGTGTACCCCTGTTCCACTGCTTCGGTATGGTCCTCGCCACCATGAACTGCCTGACGCACGGTTGCACGGAAGTCATGGTTGAAAAATTCGATGCCTTGCTCGTACTTGCTTCCGTGCACAAGGAACGTTGCACGGCACTTTACGGCGTACCGACCATGTTTATTTCTGAACTGAACCATCCCATGTTTGACATGTTCGACCTTACTTGCCTGCGCACCGGCATCATGGCCGGCGCACAATGCCCGATTGAACTCATGCGCCGTGTCAGCGAAAAAATGTACCTGACCATAACAAGCGTTTACGGCCTGACGGAAGCATCGCCGGGCATGACGCAGACCCGCTTCGACGACCCGTTCGAGGTACGCTGCACCACGGTGGGCAGCTCGTATGAATTTACGGAAGTAGCCGTCCTTGACCCCGAAACCAGCGAGGAATTGCCTGTCGGCGTACAAGGAGAAATGTGCTGCCGCGGCTACCTGAACATGAAAGGCTACTACAAAAATCCGGAAGCGACTGCCCAAGTCATTGACAAGAACGGCTGGCTGCATTCCGGCGACCTCGGCGTGAAAGACCCTGACGGCAATTACCGCATCACAGGACGCATCAAGGACATGATTATCCGCGGCGGCGAAAATATCTCGCCGATGGAAATTGAGGATTTCCTGTATCACATGCCGGAAATTAGGGATGTCCAAGTCGTGGCCATCGCATCGCCGCGTTACGGCGAAGATGTGGCGGCATTCGTCATCAAACAACCCGGGGCGGATTTGCAGCCCGAAGACGTGCGCGACTTCTGCAACGGGAAAATCGCCCGCTACAAAATACCGCGATACGTCTTTATCGTCGATGAGTTCCCATTGACCGGAAGCGGAAAAATCCAGAAATTCAAACTGCGTGAAATGGCTCTGGAACTATGCAAAAAACAAGGCATAGAAGTCATATAAATTTGTACAAAAGATAAAATCTAACACTATGACCATACAACAATTGTCTGTCTTTATAGAAAATCACCCCGGCAACCTGAACAAAGTGTTGGCGGTGCTTGCAGATAACAGCATCAACATCAAAGCATTGACCATTGCCGACACGGCCGATTTCGGCATTGTCCGACTTATTGTTTCCGATCCGCAAAAAGCCTTTAACGCACTGCGAGACAAACATTTTTCCGTTCAACTGCAAGACATTCTATCCGTCGAGATGGCACCGGAACCAGGTTCCCTGTACCATATCCTCAACCTATTTGCGACGGAAAACGTCTCATTAGAATACGTCTATGCATTCAGCTACGGCAGCAAATCCACTTTGGTGCTGCGCACCGACAACCGCGAAAAAGCCGTGGAAATCATTCGGAAAAACAACCTGAAATCGGTAACTGAGGCTGACTTGAAATAATTAACAACGCAATAAAATTGCCCAAAGGGCTTATCACCATGATTTGGAACAGAGACATTGAGTGCATGAGCCGCGACGAAATGCGGAAACTGCAAGACAGACGATTGATTGATTTGGTTGCCAAAGTATATAACCACGTGCCGTTTTACAAACGGAAAATGGACGAACTTGGCGTAAAACCGACTGACATAAAGGGGATTGAAGACATTCCAAAATTACCTTTTACCTATAAACAAGATTTGCGCGACAATTACCCGTTCGGACTATTCGCTGTCCCGATGAAAGACATCGTGCGTGTGCACGGCTCAAGCGGCACGACCGGCAAGCCGACAACCGTCGGCTATACCCGCAACGACATAGAAAACTGGAAAGAAGTAACCGCACGCTGTTTCAGCATGGCGGGCATCACATCAAAAGACATTGTACAGGTCTCTTACGGTTACGGCTTGTTCACAGGCGGATTAGGCGCGCATTACGGCGCGGAAAACGTCGGTTGCTCGGTCATCCCCATGTCGGGTGGCAACACACGGCGCCAGTTGCAACTCATGTGCGATTTCGGCAGCACCGTATTGGCCTGCACGCCGTCATACGCCCTGCACATGGCTGATGCCATGAAAGATTTCGGTTATTCCATCGACGACATGAAACTGCGCGTCGGTGTATTCGGCGCCGAGCCATGGACAGAAGCCATGCGCCACGAACTGGAAAAGAAACTGCACATACATGCACATGACATTTACGGTCTGAGCGAAATCATGGGCCCCGGAGTTTCCATGGACTGCGAGTACCACGACGGCCTGCACATACATGAAGACCATTTTTTCCCGGAAATCGTTGATCCGGAAACCAAAGAGCCCTTGCCCGATGGCACGGAAGGCGAACTCGTGTTTACCACACTGACCAAAGAAGGCATTCCGCTCCTGCGGTACAACACCCGCGATTTGAGCACACTGAACCACGAACCGTGTGCCTGCGGACGGACATTGGTCAGAATGCGGAAAATAACAGGTCGAAGCGACGACATGCTGATTATACGCGGCGTGAACCTGTTCCCATCGCAAATTGAACATGTCCTGCTTGAACTCGGCGAAACATCGGCACACTACATCCTGTATGTGGACCGGCAGAACAATCTGGACACACTGGAATTGCAGGTGGAACTGGACGAAAACCACATGCTGGATACCATCCGCGACCTGCAAATGCTGACCAGACGCATCGAACACGCGCTGAACTCAGCCTGCGGACTGACCATCAAAGTCACGCTCGTCCAACCCAAAACCATTGCGCGCAGCGAAGGCAAAGCCATCCGCGTCGTGGACAAACGGAAAAAGTAACAAGCACAAGCTGACAAAATCAAAAAAATCACAACTAAATAACAAACATGAAACAACATTTCCGGAGGTAAATGAGAAATTACAAAGAAGTAAAAGAATGGCTTATGTGAAATTCGCATAAGCCATTTTCATAACTCTCAACTTTTTTCAACAGCCATTGCAGCTACAGCGTCAAGTGGAAGACACCCTTCTCTATTTTGGCATCTCAGAAAAGTATGAACGCTCGCGGTCGGACTGCTCCGACCATTATAAAAAATCCGCAGGGAAACTTCTTCAACTTCAGATAGGAGGCCACACCACAAACTCCGGTAATTGACAACCACCAGAATGGAACAGTGCCCACTGCAATATTCCTAAAACTCCCAATACTCTTTAAGCACCAACCCGTCACACACCTTCAACATCTTCAGAAGTCCGGGTTTATGTTCCAGGCCAACCAATACCAACAAACGTTTGCCTGAATAGGCTTCGGCCATCCGCCGGATATTGGCAGCCATCACTTCGTTGCGCTCATACCAACGGGACGACCAAAGACGAACGAAGCTTTGCCAACGACTGAGCAATTCCTCTGTTTCCACAATGGACACCAGTTTCTGATAAAGAATATACTCACGAAGCGACAAGTATCCCATCGTCATGCTGGAATTCATGTCACGGGGTGAAGCAAATTTCATATCATTATAGTTCATCACTTGGAGGATTAGCTCCATATCTTCCCGATTCTTCCGACTCAGTTTATCCGCCCGATACAAGGCCAATGCGTCACGCCACATGCTGTCCTGCCGTTCAAAGTACCGGTGCTCCCGATACCATTCGTTTCGGCCTGTAATTTCGAAAGGACGTAAATCGACACCCCGCTCCTGCTGGTAGCGGTGCGCTCCTATGGTTTCGTTAGTCGAAAGCAGGTCAGGATACTTCTCCAAGTCGAAGCGGAATTTTTTGTCGAAAAAAGAAGAATCCAGCTCCATCAACACGACATCGGGCTGTACTCGCAACAGAATGGCATAGACACTGTCGCTATTGAAGTACGCACAGGGTTCATGGACTACAAAGAATAAACAGACAAAGTATCAGATTTTTTTTCATACTCATAATAATGGTACACCTTGGCACAAAGGTAACACTTTCGATGCAAAAACGCCCATTTTTGTCAGCAAACGAAAGAACATCGCCCAATGACAGAAGATTATAACAAGAACCGATATTCAAAAATGTAATTCCAAAAAACAAGTTCAATCATATTACAGACTTCATGCTGGCAAGCGAAGGATTCATTCTCACTGACTCTCACCAATATATAAAGAATCGCAGGAGCTGGAGTTCACTAAAATAGCACGAACCGTCATCAAGAAAACACAAAATACAAATTCGAGCACAGATTACGAAAATTATAATCTATGTAAATCCGGGTAATCTGTGATGCAAAAAAGATGGGAAACCAAAGCCTCCCATCCAAAGATATCCGCGTCGTCCGCGTATCCAATCTCTCGCTTATTGCAGCTCCAGTGTCACGATGGATCGGGAGGTAGCGCCAAACAGAGGACGCCCTTCTCAATCTGAGCTTCCGAAACGGAACAAACTGTACAAAGATTTAAATATATGCGTTAATTAATATAGAAGAGACTGAAGGTAGTATTAGAAATAACTAAAAACAAGAACCTCTCTCTTAAGAATTGAATATTTAGAAAACATATCCACCAGATAACGAATAAAATGAGAGCGACTCAGACTGTTGAGCCGCCCTCACATAATCCATATCTATTGTCACTTCTTGCAAGCCACCGCCTGTGACTCGACCGGCAGGCAAGCCTTGTAGGTCTCGATGTAGGCGTTGAAGCCGGCCACGTCTTCGGGCACGGGCGCCACCTCGACACCGGCGTCGCCGGCAAACACCTGCGAGCGACAGTTTCTTGTCGTTGTTCACCAGGTAGGAACCCAGCAGGGCGATGCCCCAGGCTCCCCCCTCGCCTGCCGTCTCCATGACGGAGATGGGCGAGTTGATGGCTGCCGCCAGAATACGCTGGCCTACGCCGCGGGTCTTGAACAGGCCGCCGTGGCCCGTGATGCGGTCCACACGGATCTTCTCGTCGTTGAACAGGATGTCGTTGCCTATCTTCAGCACGGCCACCGAGGCATAGAGGTGGGCGCGCATCAGGTTGGCCAGGCTGAACTTGTCCGTGGCCGAGCGCACGAACAGCGGACGGCCCTCGGCCAGTCCGGTGACGGGTTCGCCGGAGAAGTAGTTGTAGGCCAGCAGTCCGCCGCAGTCGGCGTCGCCTTCGAGGGCGTGGTTGTAGAGCTTGCCGTAGATGTCGTTCATATCGACGGGCAGGCCCATCAGTTCCTGGTATTCCTTGAAGAGGTTGACCCACGCGTTGAGGTCGGAGGTGCAGTTGTTGCAGTGGACCATCGCTACGGGGCTTCCGTCGGGCGTGGTCACGATGTCGATGGCCTCGTAGGGACGCGAAAGTTCCTTCTCCAACACAATCATGGAGAACGACGACGTTCCGGCGGAGACGTTGCCCGTGCGCTGCTTCACGGCGTTGGTGGCTACCATGCCCGTGCCTGCGTCGCCTTCGGGCGGACAGAGCGGGATGCCTGCCTTCAGCCGTCCCGTGGGGTCGAGCTTGCGGGCACCTTCGGCCGTCAGGCGTCCGGCGTCCTCACCGGCCATCAAGACGCGGGGCAGGATGTCGCGCAGCTTCCAGCCGTAGCCCGGAGCAATCAGCTGCTCGAACTTCTCCACCATCGGAGCGGAATAGTCCTTCGTTTCGGGGTCGATGGGCAGCATGCCGGAGGCGTCGCCGATGCCCAGCACGCGCTCGCCCGTCAGCTGCCAGTGGACGTATCCGGCCAGCGTCGTCAGGAAGTCAATGGAGGGCACATGGGCCTCGCCGTTCAGGATGGCCTGGTAGAGGTGCGAGATGCTCCAGCGCAGGGGGATGTTGTAAACAAAGAGCTCGGACAGCCGGGCGCGAGATGCTCCAGCGCAGGGGGATGTTGTAAACAAAGAGCTCGGACAGCCGGGCGGCGGCGGGGCCGGTATTCGTGTTGCGCCACGTGCGGAAGGGTACGAGGATGTTCTGCTGCTTGTCGAAGGCCATGTAGCCGTGCATCATGGCGCTGACGCCGATGGCGGCGAGGGTCTCTATCTCCGTGCCGTACTGCTTCTTCACGTCGGCTTGCAGGTCGGCGTAGCAGTCTTGCAGGCCGCCCCACACGGCGTCGAGGCTGTAGGTCCAGAGGCCGTCGACAAGCTGGTTCTCCCACGTGTGGCTGCCCTGTGCGATGGGCTTGTTTTCCTCGTCGATGAGTACCGCCTTGATGCGGGTGGAGCCGAACTCGATGCCGAGGATGGCGCGTCCGGCTTCTATGGTGGATTTGGGATCTGATTTCATACGAATGGTATTGTATATAAGGTGAAACAAAAAGAAGAAGGAAGACACACCCATGTATGCCTTCCTTTCTTCGGTTACGGATTTAGCAAAGCGCCTTGTTCAGCATGTAGTACACTTCGTTCATGCGGAGCTCTTTCTTGAACTCGCTGATGGTGGTGTCCTTGTTGATGTGAACCATCTCGATGCCTGCAATCTCGGCGTAGTCTTCCCAGTATTCGGCCGTCAGGTCGTAGGAGAAGCAGGAGTGGTGCGTGCCACCGGCCAGGATCCAGGCGCCTGCGCCTACCTCGAAGTTGGGCATCGGTTTCCACAGGGCGGAAGCCACGGGCAGCTTGGGCAGCGGTTTCGGCTCGATGCACTCTACATCGTTTACAATCAGGCGGAAGCGGTTACCCAAGTCAACGACCGTAGCGGTGCAGCCGGTACCCACCTTCGACGTGAACACGAGACGGGCCGTCTGGCTCTTGCGGATGCCGATGCCGAGGAAGTGAACTTCCAGACGGGGCTTCTGGGCAGCGATGAGCGGACATACCTCCAGCATGTGGGCCTGAAGGATGGAGCTGTTCTCGCCGTCGAAGTTCAGCGTGTAGTCCTCAAGGAAGGAACAGCCGGTGGGCAGGCCCTGGTTCATCACCCATACGGTGCGGTAGAGGGCGGCAGACTTCCAGTCGCCTTCGGCACCGAAGCCGTAACCCTCGGCCATCAGGCGCTGAGATGCCAATCCCGGAATCTGGTCGAAGTAGCTGCCGTCGGTCTGGCCCAGGTCGTCGAAGTTGGTGGTGAAGCCTTTGGCACCCTTCGCCTTCAAGATGGCACGCAGGGCGAGTTCGGCCTTGGCAGCATTCCATACCTTTCCATAAGCTTCGGTACGTCCGTCTTCCAGTTCGGCGTCGTGGTCGTAGAGGCGGAAGTATTCGTCCACCAGTGCCTTCACGTCCTCGTCCTTCACCTGTGCGTGATATTCCATCAGCTCGCTCACGGGGCAGTAGTCCACGTGATAGCCCATACGCTGCTCGGCCTCCACCTTGTCGCCGTCGGTCACGGCCACGTTGTTCATCTGGTCGCCGAAGCGGATGATGAGCATGTCCTGAGCATCGGCCCAAGCGGCACAGACGCGCATCCATACGGCAATCTTCTTCTGCGTTTCCTCTTCCTTCCAGTAGCCTACCACCACTTTGCGGCGGATGCGCATGCGGGTGCAGATGTGGCCGAACTCACGGTCGCCGTGGCAGGTGGAGCAACGGCTTCTTCAGCTGCTGCAAGCCGTGAATCCACATCTTGGCGGGCGAGAAGGTGTGCATCCAGGTGATGACACCGATACAGCGTTTTTCGTTGTTGGCAGCCTTGAACACGGCTTCCACTTCCTTAGACGAGTTGGCCGTACCTTTATATACCACCTTGACAGGCAGCTTGCCCGACTCGTTCAGGCCTTTTACCATTTCGTTGCTGTGTGCATCTACTGCGATTACTGCGTCTCCTCCGTACAGAAGCTGTGCTCCTGTGACGAACCATACTTCATATTGATCAAATGCGTTCATAATAGTACAATGTTTATTAATTATTGGGTTATGATTCTTTTTGGTTGATTATTCATATCATTTCTTCTGTCCGTAGTAGGCATTCGGTCCGTGCTTGCGGCTGAAGTGCTTCTCGATGAGCAGCGGGTTCATGGTCAGGTTAGGATTGACGGCGTAGGCAATGGATGCCATCTTGGCCACCTGCTCCATGACGACGGCGTTGTGGACAGCGTCGTGCGCATCCTTGCCCCAGGCAAAGGGACCGTGGTTCTTGACCAGCACGCCTGGTGTGTGCACGGGGTTCAGGCCTTCGAAGCGCTGCACGATGACATTGCCCGTCTCCAGCTCATACTCGCCCTTCACTTCGGCCTCGGTCATGTCGGCCGTGCAGGGAATGGCATCGTGAAAGTAGTCGGCGTGCGTCGTGCCGATGTTAGGTATATCGCATCCGGCCTGTGCCCAGGCAGTGGCATAGGTAGAGTGTGTATGCACCACTCCACCGATTTCGGGAAAAGCCTTGTAGAGCACCACATGGGTCGGCGTATCTGAAGAAGGACGAAGATTCCCTTCCACTACCTTACCGTCTAGATCGACTACCACCATGTCCGTGGCCTTCATCTCGTCATAGCTTACACCACTGGGCTTGATGACCACCAGCCCGCTT
>CASDOZ010000019.1 GCA_949282265.1 uncultured Bacteroidales bacterium
AACACGCCGGGAAACCGGCCTCTTTTTTTTCAGAGCGAAAGGGACTGCAAAGGTAAGGACTATTTTCCATTCCCGCAATACCCGGCGCAACTTTTTTTTCATTTACTTTTCCAAGCCCCGAGGCTGCCGAACACCGCCGTGTTGTTCCTCAAAAGCGGGTGCAAAAGTACAACACTCTTCCCAATTACGCAAATAATCAGGCAACTTTTTTTCAAAAAAAAATCGCATGCAGGAACTAACAGGCTGTATACGTGGAGGATACGGACGGAAATATTTTTGAAGGGAAACACAGGATGGCACACGAAACCCGCATTTAAGGCAAGAAAATGGCTAAAAAAGGGGGGAAAAAGGCAGGGGACCGCTGGAGGGAAAGCACGCGGAAGGGAAAAAACGGGGGAAACGGGGACGAGGGGAGGGCAAAAAACACAGATAAAAACATACAAAATGGAAACATGTTATGACATAAGAAAAAAAGGCCATAACAGACAAGCTATTTCTGACACTAAAATAGAGAACAAAGTTTTTACAGACCATAACAAATTGATTTTCTGTACACAATATATATATTTAGGCTACTTTTCATCATGGACAAACAAGAAAAGGCCATTTTTCAAAAAAAATACATTAATTTTACAGCCTGAAAACCGGTATGAACGAGCGGACTGCAACTCCAATCCGAAACAATGCGCCGCCGGACAGCCAATAAAATTACACACAAACTTTGTTTATATAATATTATGGTATATCGATTCACTTTTATCTCTGATGAGGTTGACGATTTCAGGTTAGTCATAGAGGCAGACTCCGAATCCACTTTTTTTGACTTGCATAAAATCCTCATAGAGTCCGTCAAATTCAATTCCGACCAGATGACATCATTTTTTATCTGCAATGATGAATGGGAAAAGGAACAGGAAATTACTTTGATTGAAATGGAATCCAGTTCTGAGTATGACAATTTGGTCATGGACAAAACCAAACTGGACGAATTGTTGTATGATGAGAAACAAAAACTATTGTACGTCTTTGACCCCATGTTCGACCGTGCTTTCTTTGGCGAGTTGTCCTCAATTATTCCGGGAAAATCCTTGCCGGCCCCTGTCTGCGTAAAAGCAGAAGGGAAAGCCCCCGAACAAATCAAGCTGGAAGACAACATAGACAACATTATAAAAAACAGCACTCTGGACGAGAACTTTTACGGTGACGAAGATTACGACGCGGAAGAGTTGGATGAAGAAGGGTTCGGCGACATGAATTTTGATGATTCATCGTTGTTTTCTGACAACGAAAGATATTAAAAAGCGACCGGAAAATGAACACGTTGCTGGTCATTTTAGGGCCGACAGGTGTCGGCAAGACAGAACTCAGCCTGCAAATGGCTGAGTTTTTTGGTTGCCCAATCCTTTCATCCGATTCGCGCCAGATATTCAAAGAAATGAAAATCGGCACAGCCATGCCGACACCGAGGCAACTGGCACGTGTCAAGCATTATTTTATAGCCACCCACTCTATTTTTGACACATATAGTGCAGGACAATACGAGGCAGACGCCCTGCAACTCATGGAAACATTGTTCAGGCAACACGACACATTGATGCTCGTGGGCGGCTCCATGCTTTACATAGATGCCGTATGCAAAGGATTGGATGATATTCCAAACATACCGGCAGACATCCGCGAAAAGGTCAAAACCGAATACGAACAAAATGGCCTGGAATGGCTGCAACAAAATTTGCAACGCTTGGATCCGGTCCATTACGCAAAAGTGGACACACAAAACCATAAACGTATGCTCCATGCCTTGGAGGTCTGCATAAGCGCAGGCAAGCCGTACTCATCTTTTTGCACAGGCAAAGCCAAAGAGCGTCCATTCAAGATTGTAAAAATTGGTTTGAACCGTCCCAGACCCGAATTATACGAACGCATTAACAAGCGCGTGGATGAAATGATGCAGGAAGGTTTATTGGCGGAAGCCCAAGAACTATATCCATACAGGCATTTGAACCCTCTCAACACGGTAGGTTACAAAGAATTGTTCAATTACATGGATGGCACATGGAGTCTGGATTTTGCCGTAAACATGGTAAAACAGGATTCGCGCCATTATGCCAAACGCCAACTGACCTGGTTCAATGCGGACAAAAGCATCCAATGGTTTCATCCGGATGAATTCTCCATCAAAAAAATTAAAGATTTGAAAATTTGAAAATTCTTTTTCCAGGTAAAGCATAAATAAGTAACTTTGCCACTTTAAATTATAGACCTTATAAAATGATTTTCAAAAGACTCCGGCCATTTTTATATGTTGCCATATTGATTCTTGCGGTAAATTGCAAAAAAATAGCACCCGATTTCACATATTCACCGGAAATGCCCAAAGCCGGAGAAACAGTAACGTTTACCAACACTACCACAGAAGGGGAAAACTGGAACTGGACTTTTGGGGATGGAGGAACCTCCACTGCAAAAAATCCGACAAAAGTTTACCGGAAACCCGGCGTGTATGATGTCACTTTACGGGTGGACTCCAACGATCATTTCGTAAAAACAAAACAAATAACGATTTACGATACAATTCCCGCCATCTATACGGAAGCCGAAGACATATATTACTATGAACCTTTCACTGTCAGCGTGCTGGCATACAACCCGTACAGCTACACCATGACCTATGAATGGCGCTTTTCAGACAACGCTGTCAGCGAGGATATCAGTGAAAATATAGCAACGACATCGAGTGTTACATTGTTCTATTCCGATTTCGGACAAACTGAGACTGTTTCATTAACTGTTACCATCGGGGACTCTACTTATCATATTTCGCGCGATTTCCATGTCTCCGACGTAAAAGCGCGCTCCATGCTCATGAACACAAGCGACGGAAAAATCCTGCGCCAACGCATGTATGCAAACGGATTGGAAGAAGCCAAAGCAACAGCCTATAATGGACAGTCTGTAAACAGTATATGGGCAGAAAACAACCAACTTTATCTATTCGGGAACAACAATATCAAGGTCATAGACATGGAAACTAATGCGGCCCAAACCATTGTCAGCACCGCGCTGCCAGACCAATTTTTCCTGAATGGCTTCATAAGCGGGAACAATATTTTATGGACAGACACATACGACCATTTGTACAAAACGGTTAAAAACACCCCAAACCAGACAATGGCCACCACGGAAGATTTTGCCGTCTTGTCTGCAACGGTATCAAACATCACACCCGGAGAGACAAACGGCGGTTGCGCCTATTATGACAATGTCTATTTTTGGGCAAAACAAGGTACTGGCAAAGGGATATACCGGTTCAAAAATACGACAACGCCCATTGATACAATATTACCCCAATTTGCCATCCAGGCATTTGTCATAGATGAAGTCCAACAGAAAATCTATTTCTCCGTACCTGCATCAGAAACAAACAAAGGCTTATGGGTATGCAGCATAGATGGTGGCCGCCCATTCCAGATTACTGACAATTGCACAACCGGCTTGGTTATAGATTATCAATCCGACAAAATTTACTGGACTACTGAAAATTCTGTAATGTACTGCACTTTAAGCAAGAACACACAAAACACAGTGAGCCTCAGTTCTATTGGTATTTTCTCGGAAAACATACAGGCACTGGACTTGGCACTGGACCGTGTCCCGAAATGAGCCCTACTTTTTCCGTTCACTTACGTACAAACCCGACAAAATCAGCAATCCTCCGGAAATAATCCATGGGGTAACTTTTTCATGCATGACGAAAACCCCAATCAGGACAATCAGGAAAGGCGAAAGATAAATGAAATTATTAGCTGTCACCGCGCCTAAATGCTGCACAATCGGCGCCCACAACACATAAGCCAGGCAAGAAGCGAACACACCGAGAAACAGGATGTTCAAATAATTGACCGGCAACAAAAGTGCTGGCCAATCTATTCTCGTACGCATGAAAAGCAAAACGGGGAGCAACGTCAATATGGCATAAAAAAACGTACGGCGTGTTATGTACAAACTTGAATAGCTGCTATTTACCCGACGCATGGCAACCGAATAGGCAGCCCACATAAAAGCGGCCAAAATAGCCAGCGTATAACCACGCCAATCACCAGCTAACCGGAAAGTCCCATTAAAAGAAATGAAGGCCACGCCCACAAATGAAACCACAGAACCCAACCAGTGCGTCCAGCGAATCGTTTCCGAGCGGTCAAAAACACGAACTAGCCACAAGGTCAGCAAGGGCGCAACAGCTACCACCAAGCCCACAGTTACCGTACTAGCATATTGCAATGCTGTATTTTCCGCCAGAAAATAAAACGTACAGCCCGTAACCCCCAAGACAAGAAACAATAACTCATCTTTCCATGAAACCGGTTTATGGACATGCGGATGCAACAAGAAAAGCCCCAGCCACGCTATGCAAAAACGGAACAGCATGATAGCCTCCGGCGTAAAACTGCGCAACAAGACCTTCGAAGAGGCAAAAGTTGTACTCCACATGGCCACAACCAATGGAGCAATGAAATAATACAATGAACGGGATTTCATAAAAACGCTGTTTGCTGTCAAGTGATTGTTCCGTATATCATTTGTCCTGAACTTCATCCAATGGGTACTACAAAATCCGGTTTAGCTTTTCCAGCACGCTGTCTCCAAGTTCTGATTTTTCTTTTATATGACTCAACACCGCCATAACAAACGGGTTGCTTTCAAAACTGCCGCGGACTTGCTCAAAATCCTGGTAGCGTTGTTCCGCATCGCCATCCACACCAAAACCAGTCTGTGAGTTCAGATTGAATTCTTTTTTTGCATCTTCATAAACCATCTTGTCAAGTGCGACAACCGAACGTTTCCATTCTTCCACAGTATGTTTCAAATCATCCAGCGTTACATGCTCCAAGGTTTTACCCCAGCGCAACTGCAACTTCTCCAAAGCCCATGTCCATTCATAAGAATAATAATGCCGATGCATTTCCACAAAACAATTCTGCACGTCTTCCAAGCTTAACTCATCCTGTTCCAAGCGATTCAGCAACTTGACTACTTCATTTTTCGGCACAATCAAACCCGCCAAATCGTTCCATTCCCCTTGACCAATTTCCGAATCCGGTCGCAAGACACGCTTTATATCATCCAACGAATTGTAATCGCCCGTCTCCAGACGGCTAATCAAAGAATTTCCCAGAAATTTAGCAATGCCTATTTCATAAAGTGCAATTCCTTTCCGCAAAGACGAGTTGCGAATACGGCAATTCTGATACACGTAAAGTTCCGAATTTTCACCGGAAATCTGCTGTAGCTCACGCAGAATTTCAACGCCACGCCACATCTTCTGGATGGTATAAGGACTCAACAAATTGAAATTAATCTGGTCTATCTTGTCCGGGTCCTTGCGGTTGTCGCGTTTCGGCCATTTCTGCGCGTCACGTATGGTTCCGACACTCCGCAAATTCACCGCAGGCACAAGGAAACTCTCCGTGGCATTTTCAATCAGGTAAGAAAAAGGCAGGTCGCTCGTATCAGAATGTTTTGTATGCCGTCCCATAACCAATGTGAAAGCACCTACCTTGGCCGGCCACAACAAATAAGAATCACTGGTCGTCTTGGCACCTCTCTCGGCAACTCCCTGATGAATAGGACCCAATTTATACATGTGGTTGCTTTGGTTGCTGCCACTGCCGGCATTCAAAAAGGAGAACATGCCGGCAATCAACAGGCTGGACTTGTGGTGTGAAACGGTATAAGGGCCAGCAAAAATTGCCGTTGCCTCGCCATGCATACCTTGGCAATTGGAAAAGAACAGCGAGTCCAAAGCTGAATAATGCTTGCCCATAATGCAACCTTGGCCAATGAAACAATGTGAAACCAAAGTCGAATCGGTAATTTCAACCCCGGACGACAAAATAAAATCATTGCATTTGACCCCCGAACCGATATGGACTGGCGCAAACTCATTACTGTTTATCGAACCATTTTTCAAAATAGAAGCCCCACCGATACAGGCATAATCACCGATACGGACATTTTTTATGCTGCCGCAGTTCAAGATACGGACATTGCACCCGATTTTGCCCATGCCCGATGATTGTTTCCGGGCATAATCATCTATCATTTTCTGCAAATTGGCTATCAGTTTGGGGCGATGGCGGTAAAGTGTCAACACATAAGCCAGATGCGCCGAAAGTCCATCAAAAATAGGAATCTCACGGCCGCCGCCTTCATTCATCACGGCAACCTTAACACCATTGCCAAAACTGGAAACGCCATCTACCAAAATCGCATTGACATTCTCGATACATGTGTCGCAACCAATTTCATAATTGGCTATATAATTATGCACATTGTATATCCTGACATTGTCCGCCACAATGCAATTATGCAAAGTGGCATGACTGATACCGGAATGTACTTTCAGTCCTCCGGGCAACTCAAAGTCCCGTTCAAAAACGCCCAATCGTATATCGCCCGAAAAACGGACATTATCCACATGGGTCGGCAAAAAACCATCCGCAACCTTAACACGATTCCAATCGTCGGCCGTACAACCTTGTATCTGCAAAGTTTCTATTTCTGCAGATGTCAATAATCTATACATTTCCATTTGTCTGTCGTTTTGTCTATTTTATCTATGATGCTGTCTATTTCATTCTAAGTTTGATGGCCGTAAATACTTTTTTCGTATGCAACGGGAAATCGCCTTGCATAATCCAGCCATAATAACCTATATCCGTGCGCAAAACCTCCTCGACACTTTTACCTTTGTATTTGCCGAAATTAATCGTTTCCACACCTTGTTCATTATACACGATACGCCCTGCATAATCAACATTACGGTTTTGCGTCGTATATTTAGCCAGGAAATCAATATTGTTTTCCAAATCTGGATAGCGGTCTAACTGCGCCTGCAAGACTTCATAAGTCGCCATCGTGTCGGCTTTGGCCGTATGCGCATCCGTCAAATCCTTATGGCAGTAGAACTGATAGGCGGCAGCGAGCGTACGCTGCTCTTTCTGGTGGAAAATCACCTGCACGTCAATACGTTTGCGTTTCATCAGATCCATATCCACACCTGCACGCAACAATTCCTCACCCAGCATGGGAATGTCGAAACGATTGGAGTTATATCCGGCCAAATCGCAACCCTCTAAGTCACGTGCAATTTCCTTAGCTACTTCCTTAAAAGTCGGGCAATTCTCCACATCCTTGTCATATATGCCATGAATAGCAGAAGATTGTTCCGGTATGTGCATTTCCGGATTGATACGCAGCGTCTTGCTCTCCTCACGGCCATTCGGATAAACCTTATGGTACGAAATCTCCACGATACGGTCGGTTGCAATATTCGTTCCCGTCGTTTCCAAATCAAAAAAAACAAGGGGATTTTTCAAATTCAGTTTCATAAGTGATATATTCAAATTTAACAAAAGGCAGAAACACGAATCGCATTCCTACCTTTTTCCTTTATCCAATAAAAAATAAATACTCAATCACCGCATGATTACTCATTCAATAACATGGGCATCAACAACATCAACAAATTTTCGTTTTCTTCATTCTCAAACGGAAGAATCAGGCCAGCACGTGACGAGTCCGCCAGCTCGATAACCACATCCGATGACACGATATTACTCAGAATTTCTATCAAAAACGTGGATTTGAAACCTATATTGATCGGTTCATCTTCAAACTGACAGGCAATGGTTTCTTCCGCAGAAATGGAAAAGTCTATATCTTGCGCAGAAATATTGATTTGATTTTGTGTGAACGCAAGTTTTATCAAATTACTGCCGGCATTCGAGAAGACCGACACACGTTTCAATGCGTTCAGCAATCCCAAACGATCCACGATTACCTTACGCGGATTATTCTGCGGTATTACAGCATTGTAATTGGGGAAGCGACCTTCCACCTGACGGCAAATCAATGTATAGTTTTCAAGCGCAAAACGAATGTTCTTAGAATCGAAAGTAACACCAATCATTCCGGTTTCTTTCGGCAAAATGGTCTTCAACATATTGGCCGGTTTCTTGGGCAAAATGAAATTAGCCGCTTCATCCGACTGAACTGTTGTATTGACATAACGCACCAACTTATGGGCATCTGTGGCAACCAAAGTGAGCGACTCTGTCGATAAATCGAAGAACACGCCATTCATAACCGGACGCAATTCATCGTCAGCTGTGCAAAACAACGTTTTGCTTATACCAGAAAACAATGCTTCAGCACTAATATCAAATGTTTTCGCATCTTGGGCAAGCTCAGGCAAGCGTGGGTATTCATCTCCATTTACACCAATCAAATTGTAAACACCATTGGCAGACTTCAACTCTATGGCCAAATTGGCATCGTTGATTGAGAACGTAATGGGTTGCTCCGGAAATTCCCGCAAAGTATCCAACAAACGTTTAGCTGCGACTGCCACTTTCCCAGAACCCTCTGCGCTATCAACCGGCAATGTAGTTACTATGGTCGTTTCCAAATCACTTGTGGTCAAAGTCAACTGGCCATCTTCCAACTGAAAGAGGAAATTATCCAATATAGCCAATGTATTTTTCGAATTGAGGATTCGGCTGATTACTTGCAAACGGTTCAATAAGCCCGTACTCGAAATGGTAAATTTCATATTTATCTAATTTGTAAAGTGTACTTATTTTGGCGAGCAAATGTAAAGAAAAATATCGGAATAATCAAAGAGTGAAAAAATAAAATTACCTTTGCGCCATGATTGGAATTTTCGACTCTGGCTACGGTGGTTTGACCATTTTGGAAAAAATACGCACGGTACTTCCCGAATATGATTACATCTATTTGGGAGACAATGCCCGCACACCCTATGGCACACGCTCCTTCGATATTGTATACCATTATACATTGCAATGTGTGGAAAAACTATTCGATTTAGGTTGCCATTTGGTTATTTTAGCATGCAACACAGCATCGGCCAAGGCTTTACGAACCATACAGCAACGCGATTTGCCACGCATCGATGCTAGTCGCCGCGTCTTGGGCGTCATCCGTCCAACAGTAGAAGCTCTGGGAATGCTCACGCGTACACGCCACGTTGGATTATTGGCCACACCAGGAACCGTCCAATCAGAATCATATCCCATCGAAATCCGAAAACTTTTTCCCGACATTACCGTTTCTGCCGAAGCATGTCCGATGTGGGTTCCGCTCATCGAAAACAACGAACATTTGTCAGCGGGAGCCGACTTTTTTGTCGAGAAAAACATCCGCCAATTATTCGGGCAAGACAAAAACATTGACACCATTATTCTGGGCTGCACGCACTATCCGCTGCTCTTGCCCAAGATCAAAAAATTCGTCCCCAAGGACATTAAACTTGTTGCACAAGGTGAAATTGTTGCCCAAAGCCTTGCGGACTATCTGCTGCGCCATCCGGAAATAGAGCAAACATGTAGCCGGAACGGCCAATGCACTTTCTTAACGACTGAATCAGAAGAAAAATTCGGAGCAACCGCACGTATTTTCCTACAAAAAAACATTCAAGTACGACACATCCATTTACAATGAATAAGAAAATTACCGGTCACATAGCCATGTTCAGTTCACAACTGATTTTCGGCATCAATAACCCTGTTTCCAAAACCCTGATGCCTTCAGTCGTCGATGGTTTGACGTTGTCTTTCTTGCGCATGGCCGGAGCTTGTGTCCTGTTTTGGTTCATCTCTTTGTTCACACCCAAGGAACATGTTCCTACCAAAGACATATTGCTGTTGGCTGGTGCAGCTTTATTCGGTATTGTCGGCAACCAAGTCAGTTTCATCATAGGACTTTCTCATACGACAACCATCACAGCATCGCTGCTTGTCATGACAACGCCAATACTCACCATGCTTGGTGCGGCACTTGTCCTGAAAGAGCCTATTACACACAAAAAAGTTCTGGGTGTACTCATGGGCGCTACCGGCGCAATACTGCTCGTACTTGACACACGGCACTCACAAGGCGAAAACAGTCTGCTCGGCATCGGATTTCATTTGCTCAGCTGCTTGTCATTCGCGACTTACTTGACCGTGTTCAAAAACCTTATCGGGCGATATTCATCCGTAACCTTAATGAAATGGATGTTCTTGTTCGCCACCATTATTTGCATCCCCATTTGCGGGAAATCCACCCTCGCAACGGATTTTGCTTCCATCAGCCTGAACGGATACTTGCGTCTAATATACGTTGTCTGCTTTGCGACCGTATTGGCATATACGCTAATTCCCATCGGGCAAAAAAATATCCGGCCGACCACTGTCAGCATGTACAATTATGTGCAGCCGGTAGTCGTAACCGTCATTTCTGTAATATTGGGCATGGGCACTTTCGGTTGGATTGAGCTCGGTGCGACCCTGCTGGTTTTCGGCGGCGTTTACGTCGTAACGCAAAGCAAGTCAAGAGCCCAGTTGGAAGCAGAACAAGCATTGAAACAAGCACAAAACGAACAATAACATGCATAAAAAAAACATTTTCCTGACCGGTGCTACCGGTACCATGGGCTGGGCCGGCCTGCAAGAATTACTGACACGCACCGACCGTTTCAACATTACCGTATTGGCACGGCCGAGCAAAGTCAACCGCCAAAAACTTGCTCCCTACGAAAACCGGATACGCATTATTTGGGGCGACCTGACCTGTTACGAAGATATCCTGACCGGCGTTACTGGCGCGGACTACGTGCTGCACGTCGGCGGAATGGTGTCGCCGCAAGCGGACTATAAACCCAAAACAACACGACGGGTCAATATCACAGCGGCGCAGCACATTGCCAAAGCCGTTCTGGCACAGCCGGACAAAGACAATATCAAAGTCGTGTATATCGGTTCCGTGGCACAAACGAGTGACCGCAACGAGCCTATCCATTGGGGACGCACCGGCGACCCGATTTGCATAAGCGTCTATGACCATTACGCCATCACAAAAACGATAGCAGAACGCATCATCGTCGATTCCGGCATCAAAAAATGGGTATGCCTGCGTCAATCCGGCATCCTACATGCCGGAATCCTGAAAAACTACGACCCCATTATGTTCCACGTTCCGATACGGGGCGTTCTGGAATGGGCTACCGTGGAAGATTCCGGCCGCGTACTGGCCAATATATGCGAAGATAGCGTGCCGGAAGATTTCTGGAACCGTTTCTACAACATAGGCAGCGGACCCGAATACAGGCTAAGCAATTATGAATTCGAGTGCAAACTGTTAAAAACAATCAGCTGCCCGCCACCTGAAAAAATATTCGAGACACGCTGGTTTGTCCTGCGGAATTTCCACGGGCAATGGTATCTTGATTCGCAAGTTCTGGAAGACTATTTGCATTTCAGGGGCAACATTCCCGTCGATGAATATTTCCGGCAGCTCGGGCAACAAGTCCCTTGGTATTTCCATTTGGCAAAAATAGTTCCACCTGTATTCATCAAATGGGCTATGCGCCTGATGGCCTACAAAAAAGGCGTCGGGACACAAGACTGGATACGCACCAATGACCAAAAGCGCATAAATGCATTTTACGGTAGCAAGGAAAAATGGGCAGCTATTCCTGATTGGAAACACACCGATCTGTCGCATCCAACTAGCAAAGCCATCACACTTGACCACGGTTACGACGAGAACAAACCCAAAAGCGAATTCACCATCGATGACATGCAAGTGGCTGCTGCTTTCCGCGGCGGGAAATGCTTGTCCGAAAGCATGACAAAAGGTGATTGGTCAACGCCGCTGGAATGGGAATGCCAGTTCGGACACAAATTCAAGGCATCGCCATCGTTGGTTTTAGACGGCGGACATTGGTGTCCCGAATGCCTGCCCGCTCCTTGGAATTATGACGAAATAGCCAAAGGGAACCCGTTTTTTGCACAAATCTGGTATCCGATACACGACCATTACGAACATAATTATTACGATGCCAGCATCTTTGAAGGTTGGGAATAAAATCATGGGAAGAACATAATTTGCACATAAAACAATGAAAGATATTGCAAACAAGCAAGCCGAATCTGGTGACAAAAAAAAAACTATCCGCATTATATCGCCTTCCGGCGCAATAGATGGGAAGTATATTGACGGAGCGGCACAAGTGTTGCGGACTTGGGGTTATGATGTTTCCGAAGGATTACACGCGCGCGACCGATACGGACGCTTTGCCGGCACGTCGGCCGACCGGATAGCTGACTTGCAGGCGGCCATAAATGATACTAATACCGACATTATCCTATGCAGCCGCGGAGGCTACGGATTAGCGCAAATCATTGACAAAATAAACCTAACACCGCTTTGCAGACATCCAAAACTGGTTTGCGGATTCAGCGACATCACCGTATTGCACAGTGCATTAGGAAAACTCGGCTTGCCATCGGTACACAGCATCATGGCCAAACATTTGACAGAGCTACCCAAGGATGCTGAACCAAAGCTCCAACTGCAACGCATTCTGCAAGGCGGACAAACCGGCTACTCCTTGCCCGCCCATCGGCTAAACCGCCAAGGCATGGCGCAAGGTATTTTGCGAGGCGGCAATTTATCCGTCTTGTACGGATTGCGCGGAACACCCTACGATTTCCAACCGGAAAACACCATCCTGTTCATTGAAGACATTGCCGAAAAGCCTTACCACATAGACCGCATGATGCAAAATCTGAAAATGGGCGGCATATTGCAACGGATTTCCGGATTGATAGTCGGACAATTTTCCGATTGTGAAGAAGATCCGCTCATGATGCAGAGCATAGAGGAGATTATTTTTAATGCCGTAAAAGAATACGGTTATCCGGTGTGTTTCAATTTTCCCGCAGGGCATGTGGCTTACAACCTGCCGTTGGTCATGAATACGAAAATCAGACTGGATGTAGGAGATTCCGTCGCACTGACGTATTTGTAAAACCTAAAAAATTGATGCCTATGGACTTCCGCACCATCGTAACCCTGCCTGACATGCCGTTCCAAATCAGTTATCAAGACCGGCTATTCTCATTCGGTTCGTGCTTTTCCGAACATATCGGCAACAAACTGACACAGGCATTTTTCCAGATAACGCCATCGCCGTTCGGAATATTGTACAATCCGGCAAGTATTGCACGGAGCCTGTCCATTTTGCAATCGGACAAGCTATTTGGGCAGTCAGACCTGTTTTTCCATAACGATTTATGGCACAGCCCATTGCATCACGGCGACTTTTCCGCTTCATCAACTGACGGCTGCTTGGAACGCATAAACAGTCGGCTCATCGCAGCCCGAACTGCTTTTTCCAGCACAGGAATCATGCTCATTACATTCGGCACAGCATGGGTTTACGAGCAAGATGGGGAAATTGTCAGCAATTGCCACAAACTGCCGGCCAACCGCTTTACGCGCCGACGCCTGACAATTGATGAAATTATAAAGCTGTTTGAAAACATACCGGTAAAAACGATTTTTACCGTCAGCCCAATCAGGCATTGGAAAGATGGCGCACATGAAAACCAACTCAGCAAAAGCATTTTGCTGCTTGCCATTGAGGAAATTTGCCGCAGAAACCCAAATTGCGCCTATTTCCCGAGTTATGAAATCGTGTTGGATGAATTGCGCGACTACCGGTTCTACACCGAAGACATGCTCCATCCAAACGCCACAGCCATCAACTACATTTGGCAACGTTTCGGAGAAGCATTTTTCAGCCAGGAAACCCGCCTGGCACAAACAGAATTGGAACAATTGCGGCGCGACCTGAGCCACAAACCCTTGCATCCGGACACTGCCGCCTGCCGGAATTTCCAGGTACAAACCATGCGCAAGGCAGAAGAACTGCAACAAAAATATCCGTGGTTGACAATAACAGAACAGTTTACATCAATGGGCTGAACAAACGGGCAATCGATTCTTTGAACCTTTCCCAACGGGAACGCGCACGCCAAGCATCGAGTGTGATCTCGGAACAATGGTCCATATCTTTCAAAAAGGCCTGTTTTAAGGTTTCCGCCGTTTGTTTATCATAAATAAAGGCATTGATTTCAAAATTCTGATTGTAGCTCCGTTCATCCATATTGGCAGAACCGATCGTTGACACCATATCGTCAATCACAATGGCTTTGCTATGCAAAAATCCGTCGTGGTAGAGATAAACGCGCGCACCCGATTCAAGAACGGTTTCCAAATAAGTGCGCGTAGCCGCATCGGAAACAGGAGCATCCGATTTGACAGGCACCATCAAGCGAACATCCACGCCACTCAACGACGCTGTCTGTATCGCCCCGAGAATATTCTCAGGCGGAATGAAATAAGGAGTATGGATATATACATAGCGTGTGGCCGTCGTTATGGCCTGCATGATGCCCTGCATGATGTTTTCCCAATCGCTGTCAGGGCCGCTCGTCACAATTTGCACCAGATTGTTGCCACAGACGACATGTTCTGGATAGTATTTGGGGGCTGTAATCAACTTTTGCTCCACAAAATACCAGTCTATCAAAAAACTGGTCTGCAATCCTTGCACCGCCATTCCTTCGATACGTACAAATGTATCACGCCACATGCCTAATCTATTCCCGTACAAATACCTGTCAGCAACGTTTAGGCCGCCAGTAAAACCAATTTTGCCATCCACAACAAGAATTTTCCGGTGGTTCCGATAATTAATTTTGGTACGTGCAATTTTGAAACGCGCCGGCAAAAAGGCTCGTGTATAAACCCCGGCTTCGCGCAACGAGTTCAGATAAGCCTTGTTCAACTTGAAGCTCCCGAAATAATCATAAATCATGCGCACACGGACTCCCTGTCTGGCTTTTTTAATCAACAACTCGCGTAATCGGTTGGAAATACGGTCATTCCCAAAAATAAAAAATTCAATGTGAATATGGTTTTGGGCTTGCTCTATTGCTTTGAACATGGCATCAAAGGTCGATGCACCATCTGTATAAACATCTATGCGGTTCCCCCAGTAAGCAGGCGCATCGTTGTTGCGGCGTAAAAGTTTGATAAGATTCAATTGCTGCGGAGAAAGTACATGTGTGTCAATCTTTTTTATGTCGAACTCCGGAATCGGCCGATCGGCCACTTTACGAATGCTCTTTTTGGAAATGATTTTCTGCTTCCGATAATATTGTCCGACAATCAAATAGGCGACAAAGCCAAACACGGGAATCAAAATCAACACCAACACCCATGACAACGAACGTACTGGATTTCGATTTTCGCTCAGAATAAGCACAATAGTTGCTGCAATGATTAAGATATACACCACATAAACTATCGTCGAAAAAATTACCACCATATCCATAAAACCGACCTCTTATTCTGGATTCACACAAAACCTTCTGGATTCCTGAATTGGCAAAGGCAATGTCCATCTATCCACTCGCCATTATCCGGAAAGGCCGGTATCGGCGGGGCTTTCACGCCGTTGCCCAAACACTCCGGCGAAACTTCAACTTGCAGTTCGTCCCACAAACCCTGATCGAGCAAAGAATCAAGCACTTGCGCACCGCCTTCCACCAGAACGGAATGGATTTGCCGTTCATACAAGACATGCAATATCTGCGGCCAAATATTTTCTGAAAAATCGATACGGACAACTTCCGCCGGTGTTTCAAAAGGATAAGCATCACGTTCGGAAAACACGAGCGTCGGTGCGGAATCGTCCAGCAACTTGTAGGAAAGATCCAACTTCAGCTGTCGGTCTATGACAACACGCAACGGATTCCTGCCCGTCCAGCGGGTTACACGCAAGCCCGGATTGTCAAGCAGTGCCGTCCGCGTCCCGACCAGAATGGCCATATTTTCCGTCCGAATCTGATGCACGCGCTGTTTGGTCAGCACATTGCTGATAACCGCCACAGGTTCATCCCTCGTCGTCCGCAAGCGGTCGATAAAGCCATCGCGCGTCTGCGCCCACTTCAACACAATGTAAGGCCTCCGCTTTTCCTGATAACACAAAAAACGTTTGTTCAGTTCCCTGCACTCCTCTGCCAAGACGCCGGTAAGCACTTCCACACCCGCCTGCCGCAACATTTCCACACCCCGGCCGGCCACACGCGGGTTCGGATCCAGCGTCCCGACAACCACACGCGGAATGCGCATACGGGCAATCAGTTCCGCGCAAGGCGGCGTTTTGCCGTAATGCGAACACGGTTCCAGATTAACGTAAAGCGTACTATACGGCAGCAGACTTTTGTCCACAACGGAAGCAATGGCATTCGGTTCGGCATGTAAGCCGCCGAAACGCCGGTGATAGCCTTCGCCAATAATCCGCCCCTCGTGTACAACAACCGCACCGACCATCGGGTTGGGAGCTACATGTTCCATTCCCAAACGCGCAAGTTGCAGGCAACGCCGCATATATACAATATCCGTATCCATAGACAATTGATAACAAAGCACAAAAATACACATTTTTCGGGGACTGATACAAAAAAATCGTACATTTGCAAAACTATGCAGTATATTTCCCGACTATTTGAAACTTCATTGCCCGCCTGCGACCCAAGGGAAAAGCGTGCCTTGCTGCGCATTGTCCTGGAACATTTGACCGGCTGGAACTATACGGAACTAATTCTGAAAAAGCATGAAATCCTTTCCGAAGAATTGCATGAAGAAACGGAACGGATAATCGGCCGGCTGCAAAACGGCGAACCGATACAATACATTTTGGGACAGGCTGACTTTTGCGGACTGTCGTTTTACGTAGACAGGCATGTGCTCATTCCCCGACCTGAAACGGAAGAGCTGGTCGCCTGGATCAGCGACAACAGCGCGCCGGAACTGTCCGTGCTGGACATCGGAACCGGCAGCGGCTGCATTCCCATCTGCCTGAAACGGCAACATCCCGACTGGCATATCTCCGCCCTCGACATTTCGGAAGAAGCCCTGGCCACCGCACGCCGCAATGCCGAGAAACATCAGACGGACATCGATTTCTTCCAGTACGATATTCTGTGCGAACCGACCGTACACTTGCCTGTCTGGGACATTATTGTCAGCAATCCGCCCTATGTCTGCGAATCGGAAAAGCATGGCATGGAAAAACATGTGCTCGAACATGAACCGCACACAGCCTTGTTCGTCCCGGACGACGACCCGCTGCGTTTCTACAAAGCCATTACCACCTTTGCACAAAAACACCTGCAACCGGACGGCACACTGTTTTTCGAAATAAACCGGACATACGGCAATGAAGTGGAAAAGCTGCTGGAAAAAGAAAATTTCCCGAACGTTGAACGCAGATTCGACATGTACGGAAACGAACGAATGATACGAGCCTGCCGGAAATAAAAAATAAATTGTATATTTGCCCCAAATAACGGAATCCCATGAAAGAATATACTTTTGAAGAACTGCTACATAAAGCCGCATCTTACTGCTCCATTGCGGAACATTGCAAAATGGAGGTACGCACCAAACTGACCGCATGGCACGTGCCGGAAGACATGCAGGAAAAAATCATCGAAAAACTCGAAGCTGACGGTTTCATTGACGAGAAACGGTTCTGCAAAGCCTATGTAGCCGACAAATTCCGTTATGCGAAATGGGGCAAAGTGAAAATAACCTTCAACTTGCGCGAAAAACACTTGCAGGAAACGGACATTGCCGAAGCTCTCGACATCATAGACGAAGGCGAATATGATGAAATGCTTGCCAGCCTCCTGAAAAGCAAACTACAGCACATCAAATACCATTTCGAATACGAAAAACAAGGCAAATTGTACCGTTTTGCCCAAAGCAGGGGATTTGAAAACTTCGTTATCGAACGTGTCCTGCGGAATTTATAAAAAGCCAACACCGATAGCAATCCCTTTACATAAAATTAGCACAATAGATTATTGACAAGTCAGTGATAATCGCTACCTTTGCAGCCAATTTAACAAAAAAAGTATCACATATTCATGGAAAAAGTAAGCTATGCCTTGGGACTAAGCCTCGGCAATAACCTTTCAGAGAGCGGACTCACTTCCCTCGACTATGACAAATTGGCTCAAGGCATAAAAGACGTACTGGAACACAACCAGCCTGAAATCAGCCTTCAAGAAGCGCAATCCATTTTACAGAAATTCTTTCAGGAACTGCAAACCAAGGCAAACGAGAAAAACATTGAAGCCGGCAAAAAATTCCTAGCTGAGAACGCACAACGGCCAGAAGTGAAAACCACCGCAAGCGGCTTGCAATATGAAATCATAAAAGAAGGCAACGGCAAGAAACCGACAGCCTCCGACACGGTCAAAGTACACTACGAAGGCACGCTCATTGACGGCACCGTATTCGATAGTTCCGTGCGCCGCGGCGAACCTGCCACATTCGGAGTTACGCAAGTCATTGCCGGCTGGGTCGAAGCCTTGCAGCTCATGACCGTAGGCTCCAAATGGAAACTGTTCATTCCGAGCGAACTGGCCTATGGCGCACGCGGTGCAGGACAATCCATTGCCCCGCACTCCACATTGATTTTTGAAGTCGAACTGCTGGACATCGTCTGATGCCCCTCAAAAAACACATAACATTATGAAAAAAATAGCACTGCTGTTATGCTGCTGTGCCGTCGTTTTTGCCGCACAAGCCAAGCAACCCAAAAAAGCAAAAGGTAAAAAAGCGAAAACCGAAACCCTGCAACCCGCCCTACCCAACCGCGTGGACTCCATGAGTTATGCGTTTGGAATCGAGTTGGGTACGAACCTGGTCGGAAGCATCAAAGATATTCCGGGCGGAAAAATCAATCTGGAACAAGTGCTCAAAGGATTCAGCGCCATTCTGACCGAAGACACGACCGTACTGATGAACAAAGATTTTGCGCAGGAATATTTCCGCAACTACATTATGGAAGTGCAAGAAGCCGGAGCACAAGCCCAGCGCGCAAAGAACGAAAAATTCCTAACCGATAATGGCCAACGTGCCGAAGTTGTCAGCCTGCCGAGCGGACTGCAATACGAAGTGCTCGTACCAGCCGACGGCCCGAAACCGACCACAGACAGCCAGGTTACCGTACACTACGAAGGAACACTGACTGACGGCACCGTATTCGACAGCTCATACGACCGCGGCGAACCAATCACCTTCGGACTGGGACGCGTCATCAAAGGATGGACCGAAGGCGTACAGCTCATGTCAAAAGGAGCAAAATACAAATTCTACATACCCTACCAGTTAGCCTACGGAGAACGTGGAGCCGGCGGACAAATACCACCCTATGCCACATTGATATTTACCATAGAACTAATCGATTTTGAATAACATAAATAATTGAACAATGAAAAAAACAGGAATCTTCTTTTTAATCGGTGCTATCGCCGCATTGGCCTCGTGTTCAAAATACGAAGCCAAAAACGTTCCACTGAACAACATGAACGACAGCTTGAACTACACCCTCGGACTGGCAAACGGTGCAAACATCAAAAACTTCTATTTCAGAGATGACACCACCGGAACCGCTACCAGGGAATTTATGGATGCCTTGGTCAAATCATACAAATCAAAAGAAAAAACAGAAAACAACGAACTGTTCGAACTGGGCAAAAACATCGGCTCATTCTTCAAACAACAGGAAGAAAACGGACTGCTCGGAGACACGGCTCTGACCTACAACAAGGAAATCGCACTGCAAGGCCTGATTAACGGACTGAACAACTACACAACAGGCATGTCCAGCGACGAAGCACGCCAATACTTCCAGAAAACAATACAGGAAATACGCAACCCGAAACCGGCAGCACAACCGACCGATACGGAAGACACACAAGCAAACGACACTATAACCGAATAAATTCAAAACATCATACGAAAATGAAGAACGTACATGTATTAATCGTTATGGCAGCAGCGTTCATGATGGGCGCATGCACCCCAAACAAACCGAAAGACGTCGAACTTGCCAACCAAACCGACAGCCTGAACTATGTGTTCGGATACATCAACGGAATGGACATATACCAATACTACCTGGCAAGCGACACCACAGGCGAAAAACTGCAACAACTGCTCGATGGCATACAGGCCGGACTCAAGGAAAAAAGCACTGCCAACCCGCAACTGACCGGATTGGCCACCCAAATCGGACAGACCTTGAAAATGCAGGCCGAGCAGGGTTTGATGGGCGATTCCACACTGACACTCGACTTCGAACTGATAAAGCAAGGATTGCTGAACGGACTGCTCGGCTATGAAGGCCAGATGAGCGGCATGGAAGCACAAACCTACCTGCAAACAACCATGATGGCCCGCCAGTTCGGACCCAACAAGGAAGAAGGCGAAAAGTTCCTTGCAGAAAACGCATTGCGCGAAGAAGTTACCGTGACTGAAAGCGGCCTGCAATACGAAATACTGAAAGAAGGCAAAGGCCAGAAACCGACAGCCACCGACAAAGTAAAGGTACACTACCACGGAACCCTGATTGACGGCACTGTATTTGACAGTTCCATTGATCGCGGCGAACCGGCCGTGTTCGGCGTAAACCAGGTGATTGCCGGATGGACCGAAGCCCTGCAACTGATGCCTGTCGGCTCAAAATGGAAACTCTACATCCCTTACGAGCTGGCTTACGGCGAACGTGGAAACAGCGGCATACAGCCCTACTCCACGCTTATCTTCGAGGTTGAACTGCTCGGAATAGAGAAATAAGCCAGCTGCAAAGACACGGACTTACACCCAGGCAATCCCGATTGTCCGGGAAAAATAAAAAGCATTGAACGGAAAAATCCTTCAATGCTTTTTGTTTTTCTTCGCCACAAGGAAAGGGAAAGCCCGCCTGCAAACAGGCGCATCCTGCCGGCATCGCCTAACGGGACTCCCGCCGGGACAGCAGGGCTTCCGCCACGGCCATGTCGGGCGGGGTGGTAATCTTCAGGTTCTCGCGGTTGCCCTCCACCAGGTGGATGGTCTGCCCCATGGCCTCCACTACGGACGCATCGTCGGTGAAGGCGGAGGTGTATTCCTGCAAATAGGCCTCCTTGAGCAGGGAAGCGCGGAACACCTGCGGGGTCTGGACGAGGCGGTAGGTACTACGGTCCACGGCGCGGCTACCGCCTTGCGCGAGGCAACGTATGCTGTCCACGGGTTCGATGACGGGGATGGCGGCGCCAAATTCAGCGGCGGCGCGGAAACACCGCTCCAAGGTTGCGCTGCTGACGAGCGGACGGACGCCATCGTGCACGGCAACGAGTGCACCCGTTGCGGCGGCAAGCCCGTTGCGGACGGAGTGAAAGCGCGTTTCGCCGCCGGCCACAATGCTGTGCGAAACGGCAAAATCAGGGCGGGAGTTGCACAAGTCCTGCCAATAGCTTATCTGCCCGGCGGGCAGCACCAGAATAATTTGCAGGCCGCTGCGGAACGCACGGAAGGCTTCCAGCGTGTGCATGAGCACGGGTTTCCCCGCCAGGGGCAGGAACTGCTTGGGAACAAGGCTGTGCATGCGGCTGCCTGCGCCGCCGGCCACTATGATAACTGAATCGGGCATATCTTCCTAATCGTTGGGGCGGGGCCTCCGGCCGGCCGGCATCCGTCGGGACGGCGCTGCGGCCTGGCGTGCCTTGTAGTCGTTGCGTTTGCCCTCGAAGAGCTCGTATTTGTTGTAACTGCAGTCGATGGAACCGTTGAGCAGCCGGACGCGCTGGCTGGGTTTGAGGCCGATGCGCGCGAGCAGGTCGTCCTGGGAACTGATGACCCATGCGGTGCATCCGGTGAAGTTGTGCTTGAGGGTGCGGCCGAGTTCAGCGTAGAGCGCGGGCAGGTCGTCGCCGCCGATGCGTTCGCCGTAGGGCGGGTTGGTGACGAGCAGCCCCGGCCCCGCGGGTCGGACGAGCTTTTGCACGGCCACAGGCCTGAGGTCGATGTACTTGTCGAGGCTCGCGCCCTTGACGTTCTGCCCCGCTATCTTGATGGCGCGCAGGGAACTGTCGGAGCCGTAGCACTTGAAGTTGAACTTCCTTTCCGCGCTGTCGTCGTTGTAAAGGCTGTTGAAGAGCTCCTCATCGAAGTTGCGCCATTTTTCAAAGGCAAAGGAGGAACGGTATATGCCGGGCGGTATGTTCAGTGCAATCATGGCGGCCTCTATGAGCAGCGTTCCGGAGCCGCACATGGGGTCGTAGAAGTCGCTTTGCCCTTTCCAGCCGGCCATGAGGAGCATTCCTGCGGCGAGTGCCTCGTTGAGCGGGGCTTCGGTCTGCGCGACGCGCCAGCCTCTTTTGTGCAAGGACTCGCCGGAGCTGTCCAAAGATACGGTGCATTGGGTCTGGGCTATGTGTATGTTTATGAAAATGTCGGGGTTGCTGACGCTGACGGAGGGGCGCTTGCCGTATTTTTCCGTGAAGCGGTCGGCTATGGCGTCCTTGGCCCTGTAGGCAACGAACTTGCTGTGGCGGAACTCATCCGAGAAGACTGTGGTGTCTATTGCGAAGGTGTTGTCCAGCCCCATGATTTTCTCCCAGTCGAAAGCCTTTATGTTGTCATAGACCTGGTCGGCATTGGCGGCATCGAAGGTGAAGACGGGCACGAGGATACGCGAGGCGGTGCGCAAGTACAGGTTGGCTTTGTAGAGCAGGGCCTTGTCGCCCTCAAAGCTGACAGCCCGCCGCTGTATCTCGACTTTGTCGGCGCCCAGCCCCGTAAGTTCCTGCGCGAGGACTTCTTCCAGTCCCTTGAATGTCTTGGCAATCATGTTGAATACGGCCCCCGTCTTGCGGAAGCGGCTCAGCTTGCCATCGGGTTCGTTCGGTTTCATAATGGTCAGTTTTTGTTTGTCTGCATGTTATCTTCTTTGCAATATCCGCGCTCCGGCGGGCACATCGGTGTCCACCCATATATTGCCTCCTATGACGGCTCCGTCGCCGATGGTTATGTTGCCCAGGATGGAAGCATTGGAGTATATGATGACATCGTTGCCGATGCGGGGGTGACGTTGTATGCCCTTTATGGGGTTTCCATCCTTGTCGAGGGGGAAGCTCTTGGCTCCGAGTGTCACGCCCTGGTACATCTTCACGTTGTTTCCTATCACGGCTGTTTCGCCAATGACGACGCCTGTTCCGTGGTCGATGGTGAAGTATTCGCCGATTTGCGCGCCCGGGTGTATGTCAATGCCGGTTTCGGAGTGGGCCATCTCGGTGATGATTCGCGGTATGACCGGCACGCCCATTTGCAGCAGGGCGTGTGCCATGCGGTAGTTGAATATGGCCTTCAGGCCGGGATAACAGAAGATGACCTCGCCATGGCTCTTGGCTGCGGGGTCACCGTTGTAGGCGGCCACGACATCCTTTTGCAGGGTCCGCCTCAGTCCGGGCAGTCGCCCGATGAATGTGCAGGCGAGCTTTTCGGCGGTTTGCGCCAGGTCCTGCGGCGGGCATCCGGCGGCATCGAAGCAGATGCCGGCCTTGATTTGTCCGGTAAGCAGGGTGGCGAGGCGTTCCACATTGACGCCCGTGTGGTAGGCGATGGTGTCAGTGTCGATGGTCGAATTGCCGAAATAGCCAGGGAAGACGAGTGCCCTTGTCAGGCGGACAATCTCCTCCAGCACCGGCAGCGAGGGCATCGGCTCGCTGGGGTGGTGTCCGTTGCAAAGGTGCTTGAACGATGAGTATTCGGACAGCTGGCGTACGGCGTCTAAGAGTTTCGGTTTCATTTGGTCTTTTTTCTACGTGGTTTCTTGAAATTGTCCAACAGGCTGATGGCGCATTGCAGGCGTGCCTCGCCCGTGCCGGACACTATGCCGTAGGGCACTTGCAGCTCTTCAAGCTCGCGCTTGTACCAGTCGAAGAAGTATTCGCGCCGGTCGCCGTTCTCCCGCAAAGGGTCGGGCTCCCAGGGCAGGTCAGGCGTGCAGAGCAGGTAATAGTCCATGCGGCAGCACTTCAGGTGCTCGGTCAGGAAGGTAGGACATGAGCCGTAACGGTGCAGGAACCACACTTTGGTGATGATAAGCTCCGTGTCGAAGAAGCAGTAGCGCCCCTTGTTGTCGAGCATGCGGTCGAGTTCGCGGAGTATCTGGATGGAAGCTATCTCCTCCACATCGCGGCGGGTGTAGTCGGGGCCGTGCTTTTCCAGATAGCCGCGGGCATACTCGGGTTCCCAGGGACAGCGGTAGTGCTTGGCCAATGCCTGCGCCAGGGCGGTCTTGCCCGTGCTTTCCGGGCCTATGATTCCTATCTTTATCATGTTGCACAAGTCGGCTTTTGTTGTCCGGCGGCCGCGTAAGTGCCGTTCCGGCGACCGTGTCCCCATACGTGCGGGGCAGCCGAAAGCCGATACAAAAATAACGACAAATCGGGAAACGGGCAATAGCCCTTGCATTTTTTACGCGCTGCCGCGCGCACGCAAGGAGGCGGAGTTTTGTGACAAAGGTGCGGGGCTTCCGGGGCGACGGTGCGGGGCGCCGGATGGAAAGGCCGCGGGCTTTGCCCGAAAAGGCCGGCAGCTTTTGGTGGAAAGCTCGGCAGCTTTTGCCTGAAAGGCCGCCTGCTTTTTCCGAAAGGACGCGCACCTTTTTCTGAAAGGCCGCGGGCTTTTGGCAGAGGGGTATGCGGGGTGCAGAAAAAAAGCCCGCCGGCACCTCTGACGGGCGGGCGGACTTTGGGTGGACAAGCCGGCGTCCTGCCGGGCGTCAGCTGATTTTCTCGTACTGCAAGGTGGCGAGCATTTCGCGCAAATCCACGCCGGGGCGGAAGGCAATCTTGGCGCCCTTGATGAGCGAAGCGTTGAACTTGCTTTCCTCCACCGCGCCATCGCTGGTGAGGGTAATCTGGAACGAGCCGAAGTCGCCGAAGCGTACAATCTCGCCATTGCTCAGGTGGCGTTTGAGCACCTTTGTCAGGTCATTGAGCACGGCCAGCACGTCGCTGTCGCTCACGGTGGTGGACGCATCGGCAATCTCCTTGGCAAGTTGGCGGTAAGTCAGCTCGCCGCGCGCCTTGGCCTGCGCGTAGAATTTCTTTTCTTCCCCGGACGTTCCGGGCAGCCCCTTTTGGGCAAGGACATAAGTAACAGCCATAAATCCTCCTTTTTTAAGTGGTTAAACATTCGTTTCCCCGCCGCCTGCCGGCGCGATGGACGCGGCCCCGCGGGGTGACGGTGCTGGCAAAGTTAACAAAAGGAAAGTGAAAAAGCAAGGGGCAAAGGCGTTTTTTTGCAAAAAAAATCACGGCCTCCGGCCGGAATGCAGGGCAGCGTCGTCGCCGGAGATGCCGTGCGCCTCGCGGCAGAACGCCGCCATCTCCTCCGGGTGCCGCTCAAAGTGGTTGCCCACGACCACCAGGTCGGCGCCCGCATCGAGCAGGCTGTGCAGCTGCTCCACGGTACGCACGCCCCCGCCCGCAATGAGCGGCACGGACACGGCCTGCCGCACGCGGCGCACCATCTCCGCAGGAACGGACTGCAACGCCCCGCTGCCCGCTTCCAAATAAAGCAGCCGCAGCCCGAGCAGTTCGCCCGCCACGGCCGTAGCCACCGCCTCGTCCAGCGCGTCGCGCCCTATCGGGCGGGTGCCGCTCACCCGCTCCACCGACGAGAGCCGCCCGCCGTCCACCAGCATGTAGCCCATCGGGATGGCCTCTATGCCCGAGCGCCTCACCGCAAGCGCGGCGGACACCTGCTGCCCTATCAACATCTCGGGGTTGCGCCCCGAAATCAAAGTCAGGAAAAGCAACGCATCGGCACGCGCCGAGAACTGCGCCGCGCTGCCCGGAAACAGCACGACAGGCACGGACAGCCGCGCTTTGAGCGACGCGACCAAACCGTCAACCGCCTGCACGCCACCGCTGCCGCCCACAAAAACGAAGTCGGGCGCCGCGGCCGACACACGCCGACACAGCGTCCCAATGCCCGCGGCAGGGCACTTGTCAGGGTCGAGCAGCACGGCAATCATCTTGCGCCCCGCGGCCCTGTTGTGCAATATCTGTTCATAAACGTTCATGTCGTTTCCCTCCTTGCAAGCACTAAAACGAACCCGCCGGCCAGGCGGTAGTCCAGCCGGAAACGGCTCCCGCCGGACGGAAGGCACGCACGGAAGCATCCGCCGGACGACGCCATGCGGAACGGCTCCACGCGGATGTCGCGCGAAAAATCGACGGCTTCCGCGCCGGCAATCTTGTAGATGGCCTCCTTGGCCGACCAGTAAAGGTGGTGCTTGCGCGCTCCGGCACGCCGAAGCTCCGCCAGCTCATGCGCGCCCAGAAACCGCTCCCGGACGCGCATCACCTTGCCGCCCAACACTTCCACGTCCAGCCCCACTTCCGCATCCGCGCACCACGCAACGGCCGCGTAGCCGCCCGAGTGCGATATGCTTATGTGCTCCGGCCCATCGGCCAGGAACGGGCGGCCATCGGGGCCGTAGGCAATGTCGCGCACCCTGCCGAAGGCCAGGAAAAACAGGTAGCGCACAAACACGAACTCGCGCCGGCGCTGCGCGCTCTTCATGCCCTCCAACGCATGCAACCATGCCGGCGGACAAGGCATCCGGTGCAGGACATCGTCCGTGTCCTCGGTCATCTCACAGACCATCAGACGCACCGTACCTATATGTGAATCAAGGATTTTCATGACAAACAGGCTCAACGCCACTCGAAACTCTCCATAAGGCGCATAATATCCTCCCGCATGTAGTCGAGCATCGGTGCTATGGAGTCCTGGTTGGGCTGGCAGTTGAAGTAGAGCGCCCCCCGGAAGAAGTGCTCCGTACTGTCCGTAAGGACAAACTGAATGGGCGAGGCGGTGTTGCCGTACAGTTCGTACAACACGCCGTAAACGCGCCTATCCGGATGTTCGAAACCCCGCTCCGGTATGGCATCCGCCCGCGAGGCGTGCCTGTAAACGAACTTTTGCGCATCGTCGGAGAGCGCGGCCAGGTTGCCCGCCACTGGCTTGTAGCTGCAATAAATCCGCGCGCCTATGGACGGATAGACAATGTCGAGCCAGTATTTTTCACCGGGTTCGTCCTTATAGACCACCGACGCGTTTCCCGACAAGTCAAAGGCATAGGGGAACCCCTTGCCCGCGAAGAATGTGTAAGATGTATCGGGGACTTGCAGGCGCGGGTAGCCGTAGGGGCGCGGCACATAACCGCGCGAACAGGACGCCGCCAGCACTGTGCACAGGCAGAACGCGCCGGCCAACCGGTACAAAGCCCTACAACTGGCCGTTCTCAGCGTCGTTTTCATCCGAACGTTCATTGACATGGAACCTTATCTTTTTAATGCGGCGTTTGTCCACAGCCATCACCTCGAAGTCATACTGTTCATAGCTGATTTTCTCGCCGTTCTTGGGAATGTCGCCTTTCAGCTCCAGCACCAGTCCGGCCAGAGTCTCCACTTCCGTGGTGATGTTCGCGAAGGTGTCTTCCTCTATGCCCGTGATTTTGTAGAAGTCATTCAGCAGTATTTTGGCCTCAAAGACGTAAGTGTTGTCGTCCACCTTCGTGTAGAGTTTTTCCTCTTCGTCGTATTCGTCGCTTATGTCGCCCACGATTTCTTCCAGGATATCCTCCATCGTTACCAGCCCGGCCGTGCCTCCGTACTCGTCAACCACAATGGCCAAATGCACTTTGTTCTCCTGGAATTCGCGCAACAGGTCGTCTATCTTCTTGGATTCCGGCACAAAGTAGGCCGGCCTGATCAGCGTCTGCCAGCGGAAAGTCCGCGGCTTGTCCAGATAAGGCAGCAGGTCCTTGCTGTAAATCAAGCCCTTGATTTTGTCGCTCGTTCCCGTATAGACGGGTATGCGCGAGTAGCCCGAGTCGATAATGATGCGCATCAACTCCTGGTAGTCGCACTTGATGTCCGCCCCGACAATGTCAAGGCGCGAGCACATGATGTCGGACACCTGGATGTTTCCAAACTTGATGATGCCCTCAAGCATGTCTTTGTCCTCGTCCTGCTCGGCGGTCGTCAGCTCCAGCGCCTCCGACAGTTCGTCCATCGATATGTTATTGTGGCTGTGCTTGTTCATGCGCGTGTCCACCGCCGCCGTGGACTTTATCAGCAGTTTGATGAAAGGCGCCAGCATCTTTTCCAGCGTCACGAACGTGCCCGCCGCGCCGCGTGCCGTCCGTTTGGGCGCTTGATTGGCGTAAACCTTCGGCATGATTTCACCGAACAGCAGCAACAGGAACGTGATGACAACCGTTTGCACCAGGAAACCAATGACGGGCGCCCCGGAAAAATCAAACACCGAAAGGGTGAAATGCGTCAGGAGAATGATGATGACAATGTTCACGAAATTGTTGGCAATCAATATGCTTGCCAGCAAAGCCTGCGGGTCATCAAGCAGTTTCAATACGTTCCGGTCGGCTTTGGTGTTGCCTTGTTTTATCTCGTTCAAGTCCTGCGGGCTCAACGAAAAGAAAGCGACTTCGGAGCCGGACACAAAGGCCGAGCAGAAAAGGAGCAGCACGCTCAGCGCCAAAGCGACGTAGGCTGTCAAGGGAATCGGGGCGGTGTTCAAGACACCTAATAGTAGGGGTAAATGATCAGGGTCCAAGGATATCAAGTTTAATGAGACATACAAGGCCGGAATTCTTCCGGCGCTGCAAAAATACAACTTTTTTCCGATAAACGAATTGTTGCGCGGCAATTACACTTATTTTCGTACATTTGCAGCAGCATAGACACGACCGTTACATGGAATTGCCCGCAGCTTTCATAGACCGCACGCGCCCCCTGCTCGGCGATGAATGGGACGACTTCCGGAAGGCTTTGCAGGAAACGCCCCCGCCGACCAGCATCCGGCTGAACGACAAGACGCCGCTCCGCATCGGAACGGCCGTCCCGTGGTGCCCCGACGGTGCCTACCTCGACGAGCGCCCCCTGTTCACGCTCGACCCGCTCTTCCACGCCGGCTGCTACTATGTCCAGGAAGCAAGCTCCATGTTCGTACGGCAAGCCCTGCAACAGTGCGTGCCCCCCGGCAGTCTCGTGCTCGACTTGTGCGCCGCACCGGGCGGAAAATCCACCCTCATCAGCCAGTACCTCGGGGACAAAGGTTTTCTCGTTGCCAACGAAATCATCCGGCAACGCGCCCATATCCTGGCGGAAAACCTGCAAAAATGGGGCAACGGGAACTTCGCCGTGACGAACGACACACCCCAAAACATAGGCAAGCTCACCGCCCTATTCGACGCCATCCTGGTCGATGCGCCCTGTTCGGGCGAAGGCATGTTCCGCAAGGACCCCGGTGCCATTGCAGAATGGAGCGAAGCCAACGTGCGCATGTGCGCCGCCCGCCAACGGGACATCCTGACCGACATATGGGCTGCCCTGAAACCTGACGGCGTCCTGATATACAGCACATGCACTTACAACCGCGAGGAAAACGAGGACAATGTGCAGTGGATATGCACGCATTTGGGCGCATCCTATCAGCCCCTCTCCATCGACACGCGCTGGCAACTGTCAGGAAAGGACGCGGGCTATCATTTCTATCCGCACAAGACCCGGGGCGAAGGTTTCTTCCTGGCCGTCATGCGCAAGCACGGCGGCGCCGCCCGGACGTTCCGCCTGCGGGACAAGAACGCCGGCAAGCAACAACCGGCCGGACTGCAACAACTGCGGAAATGGCTGGATGAAAGGCAGGATTGGAAACTGGAATTCGGGAAAAACCGCGCTTACGCCATTCCCGAAAAGCACGCAGAAACCGTCCGCATCGTACAGGAATGCCTCAATGCTATTACGGCAGGAACGGAACTGGCCGAATGGAAAGCCGGCAAATGGACACCCTGCCCTGCCGCCGCGCTCTCCAAGTATTTGAATCGGCAAAATTTCACTACATTTGCAGCCGATACGGAAACCGCACTGGCCTTCCTGCGCACTGAGACACTGAACCTGCCGGAGTTACCGTTGGGCTATGTGCTCATCACATACAAGAATGTGCCTTTGGGCTGGGTGAAAAACGTAGGAAACAGATGCAACAACTTATATCCGAACGAATGGAGAATCCGAAAAAAATGACCTTGACATTCCTGGGCACGGGAACATCCACGGGAGTCCCGCAAATAGGTTGCCCATGCGAAGTCTGCCGCTCGGCAGATGCACGGGACAAACGTCTGCGCTCTTCGGTACTCATCTCGTACGGAAATACCAACATCCTTATCGATTGCGGCCCCGATTTCCGCCAGCAGGCATTGCGGGCCGGCATATCGCATTTGGACGCTGTCCTGATCACCCACGAACATTACGACCACCTCGGCGGCATGGACGATGTGCGGCCTTTCGGCGACATGCCCGTCTTTGCCGAGCAGCGCGTGCTGGATGCCATCACACGCAACCTGCCCTATTGCTTCGGCGAACACATCTACCCGGGCGCGCCGCGCATCAGCTTGCATCCAATCGAACCTGGGCAAGCATTCCAGCTCGGCGCACTACCGATATTGCCGGTACGGGTCATGCACGCTAAACTTCCCATATTGGGATTCCGGATTGGCAAGTTGGGTTATTTAACTGATGTAAAGACTATTTCAGACCAAACCATACAACAAATGCAAGGTTTGGACGTTTTAATAATTAATGGCTTGCAACAAAAACCGCATCCGAGCCATTTGTCCATCGGCGAAGCAATTGCCATAGCCGAAAAAATACAGGCGGAACAGACCTATTTCACGCACTTTTCGCACAGAATAGGACTGCATACTGAATTGGAAGCCACTTTGCCGGCCAACATGTATCCGGCGTATGATAATTTGAAAATAGAAATAATATGACGACCGAAGCCTTATATTCTAAAAAAGCCTTACGGCAAATTGCATTTGCGACGTGCCTGTTATTATGTTGTTCATGCAGCACCCAACGGCTGTACACGACCTTGGATGTGATGCGTCCGGGCAGCATGACTTTCGCCCACGATGCTGTGAACATGTTATTAATCAACAACACAGTGCCGCAACCGGAAAATTACGGGCATCAAATCCGCCTGAGCGGCCAGCAAGCTTATTCTGTCATTCAAAACATCGACAGTGCATCCCTGTTTTGCATGGCAGGCGCATTCGAGGACTTTGCCGACATCGGCTTTTTCCGCACCGTGCTTTTGCAGGACGGGACACAAAACAAGTCAGGCGATTTTTACCGCATCAAGCCTTTGCAATCTGCCGAAGTGGACAGTTTATGCCGCATGTACAACGTGGACGTGATTCTGGCCCTGAACCGAATTGCCGTCAATGATGTCATTTCCGATTATTACCTGCCGCAAACCAGCGAATATCTGGCGGCATTGGATGTCAAAACGATTTCCAGTTGGTCGGTGCACTATCCCGACAGTAGTCATTATGAAACCATCAACCTTACAGACAGCCTGTTCTGGGAAAAAACAGCATACGACCGCAAAGAAGCGCTTGAACAATTGCCAGCCCGCAACGATGCGGTGGTTGATGCTTGTATTTTTGCTGGCAGACGGGCGTGTGAAAGGCTTTTGCCACGCTGGGAACAAGTGGACCGATATTTCTACACTGACAGGAACGCCCAAATACAGCAAGGAATAGATTCCGTTTACCACAAAGACTGGAAAGGCGCTTTAAACACATGGAAACCGCTTATTGAGACCGGAAAGACCAAATCAATCAAAGCAAAGGCATACGCCAACATGGCTGTCGTTTCCGAAATTCTGGGAGACATGGACAATGCTATCGCATACGCCAATGCAGCCCTGTCGCTGTTCTCCGATTCCTTCAACTTCAACAGCTACGAATACGCCTATTGGTTATCCCTTTACGTTACTGACTTGTACACACGGCAAAAAGAACTGGAATTATTGGAAAAGCAGCTATAATCCCTATAACTGAAACATACGAAATGGAGATTAACGAAGCCAAGAAAGCATATTACGAACCAATGCACACTACCGAGCACATTCTCAACCAGACCATGGTCAGAATGTTTGGCTGCGGACGTTCCGCGAACGCACATATCGAAAAGAAAAAAAGCAAATGCGACTACCTGCTGCCGGCATGTCCTACACAAGAACAAATCGACAATATTGTCCGCACCGTCAATGACATCATTGATGCGCATCTACCGGTCAGCATCGAATACATGCCGCGCGAGGAAGCTGCAAAGATTGCCGACTTATCGAAACTGCCAGAAGAGGCGACTGACACACTTCGTATCGTACGGATTGGCGACTACGACACCTGCGCTTGCATCGGACAGCACGTCAGCAACACTGCTGAAATTGGAGGGCATTTTGAAATCATCAGCCACGACTACGAAAACGGACGCTGGCGCGTGCGATTCAAAATCACATAGGATTCCAAACATAGAACCGGAAAAACAAGCTCCCCCGCATAATCCAAACAAGAATTGTGCGGGGGAGTTTCCATCAACTGCCTTTACAGCCTCGGCTTGATCAATGTGAGCATTTTCTGGTTGAAACCATCATTGGAAATCAAATCTTCCAAATTGAGATGCATTCTGTAACACCAGAAATGATGTGAATTGTCCGGTATATTGATACGTTCTGCATGCGCATCCGGCAAACGGACGTCTGCATCAATCGCCAGCCAATCTTGCAAGGGCAAAATGACCCACATGGCAGGCGAATAAATATGTTGGTTGATAATAAACGAAGCTATTTCCGGCGTACATTCCATCGGAGCTTCACCACTATATCCCATTATGTTATTATAGAAATGTTGCGTTACAATGCGGTTTTCTTCCCACCAAGCACGTAATGGATTAGTATCATGGGTTCCCGTTGTACAAACGGACAAATAGGGCGCATTAGCCGGATGGGCAAATTCCACATTAGGTTCCTTAGGCATACGCTGTATTTCCAATGACAAGATTTGCAATTGATGCATTACATCAGGAACGCAAGCAGGTACCATACCCAAGTCTTCACCACAGACTAACATGTTAGTCGCATTTATCAGAGCGGGCAACCTGCGCAATGCCGATGCTTTCCAAAAATCATTATGCCGATGATAGAAAAAATCTTCATGCAAGCAACTGAGCTTTTGTTTTGTATCTTCATCCAAGGCTTTGTAGCTGTAGGATTGATACAAAGCAATACGCGGATGCAATAATTCAGGACACTTCAAATCACGCACAAACAGCACTTCGCAATGCAAATAATACAGGCCGTTCCGAATGCGTATGCTACGCTCATCATTCAAATTGTTGCAGGCAAAATAAGCTTCTACCTTTTTCTGCGTATTAAATTCCGGTTTGAAATAATACGTGTCAAAATCGTAAGTGTATAAAAAGCGCTCTTTCACATGTTCTGCATCAACACCAAATATCTCAGGCAAATAGGATGCACGGATATAAGGTTTCAGCAGGCGGTCTTCGTTGAGTTGGATACCCATTTCCCACAAATCCTGCGAGGCATAGGGCAATGCAGGCGAAAAACGTCCCGTAAGCCCCCAGACTTCGTCCTTGGACATCTCCCAGATACGGAAAAAGCCTAAAATATGGTCTATCCGGTAAGCATCAAAATAATCCGCCATTTTCTGGAAGCGTTTCCTCCACCAAGCATAACCATCCCGTTCCATCACATCCCAATTATAAGTCGGGAAACCCCAGTTTTGGCCGGAAATAGAGAAACTGTCAGGCGGTGCACCTGCCTGCGAATTCAAATTGAACAGTTCCGGATGCGTCCAAGCTTCCACGCTATCGGGACTGATACCAATCGGGATATCACCTTTCAATGCTACTCCCAAAGCATGGGCGTAATTCTTTGCTTCAGTCATTTGCATATGCAAATGGAACTGCAAATAGAAATGCAATGCAATATCATCATACACAAGAGAATCTGGCAAAGCTAACATGTGAATTTCATCTGATTGATAAACACTGTATTGAGGCCATTGGTGAAAATTTGGCGAACCGAACTTGTCGCGCAAATAGCAGAAAACAGCATACGGGATCAGCCATTCCTTGTTTTTGTCAAAAAAGTCCTTGTATTCAGCCGAACTAAACACGGCCTCTTTATCCTGATAATACAGAATTTTAAAATATTTCATTTTCTCATCCGCAACCACTTGGTAATCGGCAATTTTCTTGGCATTGAATAATTCCTTCGTTTTTGCATATTGCTCCTGCAAAGCTCCATCGCGAAAGCGTCCCATACGCTCGACATTCAAGTATATCGGATTCAGGGCGAAAACAGAAACAGAATTGTAGGGATATGAATCATAGTTATTATGATACAATGTCGTATCATTGACAGGCAAGGTCTGAATCATTTTCTGTCCGGTTTTATGTGCCCATTCAGCAAGCTGTTTCAAATCAAGGAACTCACCGATACCAAAACTGTTCCGTGTACGAAGCGAGAAAACCGGCACAGCAACCCCCGCACCTTTCCAACGCGGACGCGTACGCCTGAAACAGATATCGGAACGAATCAACATTTCTTTTTCCGGAAAAGTGTCAATCCTGCGATTCTCACCTGACTCGAAATCGACCGGCGCCCCAGTCTGCAATTCATATACGATATATTTATACTCTATCGTGTGCTGCGGATTCTCTATTTCAAGCGCGACCTTCCAGTTTGGAAATTCAGCATCCGAAAGCGGAACCAGGCACTCCGTATTCCAATTGCCAAGTTCAGGAATATTGCCAATAACCGCCAAGCCGTACCGAGGTTCTATTTGAGGCATTTCAAGGGAAAAACATATATTCCCCACCATACGGGCCTGTTCTGCCGGTTGCCGGCGGACAAACAGGCTTTTTGAAAAAGCAGTGGAAAAAAACGCCTGCTCATAATCGGTATCTTTCCAGAAATCCTGCAAAACGACATGTTTCATATCCGCTTCCAAACGGATACGGCGCGGCCTTCCGCCCTCGTACATGAAACTGCCATCCGTATTCCGGACTGCATAGACGTAATGCAATACATCGGCGAAATCAGGAACCTGCGTCGTGACTGTCCAGTTTTCGGACGCATGGCAATTCAGCACCAAAGGCGCATTTTCCGTCCATTCGACAATATCCTGGCAATTGCCGAGAATACAGATTTGCTGTCCCCATTCAGCTTTGTAGTTTATTTGAAAAGTAATAATCATGATAATGTATTTAAAGGTCCAACTCTTTGCGTACACAAAAATAATAATAGCCGGGCAAAAAAAACACACTTTTTCAGATGAACTGCAAAAAAAACAGGATGAATGTTCCCATAATGGCATTGGACTGGTTATATAAGGAATGTTAAAATATTGATTTTGAGAAAATATTTCCAATTCGTATGTTTTATAACATATTTTTTTGTACCTTTGCAGCCGAAAAATAAACGTTAATTTTAAAACCAAAGATTATGTTGACAGGAAACATTGGCGCTAATGCCGGATTAGTATGGGAAGCCCTCCAAGCAGGCAAAATGAGCACTAAAGCCATAAAGAAAGCTACCAAACTGAAAGAAGCTGATTTGAACATGGCTTATGGCTGGTTGGCTCGTGAAAATAAAATCGCTTTCAGCGAAGAAGAAGGTGAAATGTTTATCAGCTTGATTTAATCAAGTACTGGTATTGAGAAATTAAAAACGCAAGGAAAATCCTTGCGTTTTTTTATCGGACACTTCCATATTTCAAAAAAACAGACTATCTTTGCAGCCGCCAAAAAATTGAAGGGTCTGTTTTGGGGCTCGTGTCAAATGCGGAAATAGCTCAGTTGGTAGAGCACGACCTTGCCAAGGTCGGGGTCGCGGGTTCGAGTCCCGTTTTCCGCTCGTGTTGCCCGGATGGTGGAATCGGTAGACACGAAGGACTTAAAATCCTTTGGCCTCACGGCTGTGCGGGTTCAAGTCCCGCTTCGGGTACAATCCTTGACCAAACAACGGTTGAGGATTTTTTTGTGTGGTTATCAATGTTTTCAGCTGTTCTCAATCGGCAGAATATCCGCTTCATCCCTATCTCTCCCCTCACAACATCCCTATTTGGCAACACCGGGTATCCAGTTTGGAGAAAGCGAACATTTTCATCTCAAGCCTTTCTGCGAGTCTTAATATGGTAGTCCGCATGTAAATGTCAGGCTGCACACCGACATTACACATACTGAGCATCTGCAACGCGGACTCGTCCACACAACTGCCAACCAGCAGGCTGGATTCAAGGCTGCAACGGAAACAATGACATCAAAGTCATAATACGCCAACATTTTGCGTTTCACATGACAATGCCTCCTTTCTGAACTTCAAGATTCCTCGACTATTGCTTTTTGTTCAAACTCATCTTCCTTGATACTGCACTTTGTCATTCTGGCAGCCGGGCCGGAATCCAATGTGGTAGATGTATACTCGAAAGCAACATCAAGTACGGAATGACAGCGAGGAGAGCGGCAAGAGCATTGTAAAAAAGACAGGGAAACGCGCAATCGTTTCCCTGCCTTTTAATCCAATTTGCAGCAATATGGCTATTTTTTATCCTTTTGCTGCGGCTGCTCGCTAATGGAACTAACGGCCAAGCAAGCCAGCCCCAAGGCCAACAGCCACAAGGAGGCTTCTGTATCCACTTTGCCCATGCTCAACAAAGCCAGCACGGCAACTCCTGCGCCAACTGCTATGCAGCGCAAGACCAACGTCAGAATGTTTTTTGTTTTCATGCTTTCCCTATACCCGTTGGCGGAATTAATTTAGTGCGTATTTAATTCTGCCAATAGGCTTGTTATTAATATAATTGACGTATTGCAACACGGTCAGCGCACTAATTTTGCCAATGATTCTGGCAAACAAACCGTTTGTTATCTTAGCATAGTTCCTGATGACCAGGAACTGA
>CASDOZ010000020.1 GCA_949282265.1 uncultured Bacteroidales bacterium
GTGGATGGCGTGGTCGTTGTTGATGTTCCCGTCCTCGTCCACCCGGCAGACAATGGCATGGAGGTGCGGTATGCCGCTCTTGGATTCCTCGTGCAACCAGACGCTGGACTTGCTGCCCGATACGTTGGTGCGTGGGGAAACAACATTGCCGTCCTTGTCCCGGATTTCCTGCTCGTCGAAAGCCGCCGCGAAGTCGTACCACAGTTGCCGCCAGTCATCCAAGGTGAAGTCTTCGGTATGTTCCATCGCCGGGCTAATCTCCATGCGGATGACATTGTTCTTGATGTTTGCGTGGTTCATGGTAGCGAACTTCATTTCCGTCCATATTCCCGTAGCGTCCATGCCCTGCGGCATGAAGTTGTCGCAGATGCGCGTTATCTTTTCGGGATGTTTCTTGTTCCTCGATTCGCCCGATACATAGAGCATCGCCCTTATGCCGTGGGCTACCGCCTTTGCGTTGGCTATCATGCGCCGTCCTCCTTATCTTCTTGGTTTGTTGTCCCTGCCGGATAGCTGTTCGCCGTCTGCGTGGACTGCAGGAAGTCGGCGACATGGTTCGTGACATGGGCCACTTTTTCGTACCATTCAAGCATGGTCTCTTCGTGCCGGAAAAGGCGTAGCTTCTCGTTGTCGGTCAGTCCGTGCAGGGCGTTGGCGAAGTTCACCATGTCCGTGCGGCAGGCCGCAAGCTGACGCAAACCGTCCAGTTCCCTGTCGGAAAGCCTTTGCCGTGCGAGTACCCTTGCCCGGATGAAATCACTGCGTGTCATGCCGCACCGGCTAGCGGTCTCTTTGATTTGCGAAAGCTCCTGTTCCGTGACCTTGGTGACAACCACCTTGTCGCGCCTTATAACGAGCTTCTTTTGCTCATGCTCCTGACTGGAGGTATCTTCGTATTCCATATACAACAGATGTCTTTGAAAAGTCGTGAAACGGTTTCTAAAAGAGGGATGATGCGAGCCTGCGAGCGGCAAGGACAACAGTCTGCCGGACTGTTGCGAGGGCGTCGTGGTATTACTGTCCGAAGACGGTAATACCTCGGCATACCTCGCAACTGAACGCTACCGCTCCATTGAATCTATAAAAAAAGCAATAAAAGCATATCAGCGGCTTCCGCTTTATCCGCATTTTCCAAGTCCATATCCTTTTTATGCGGCAGCAGAATCCACAACGAGCAACTTTCATTTTTTCTACCTATCTTTGCAGCAAATACCGGCTGTACGTATACGAACAGTACGGCCGCTTGCAAACAACCATCCATTACGAACCTAAAAACTTATTGCACAATGGATTTCATTCACATAAAAGGCGCACGCGTAAACAACCTGAAAAACATCGAGGTGAAAATCCCGCGCGGGCAATTCGTGGTTATCACAGGCTTGTCGGGCAGCGGCAAGTCAAGCCTGGCGTTCGACACGCTGTATGCCGAGGGACAACGCCGCTATGTGGAAAGCCTGTCGGCCTATGCGCGGCAGTTTTTAGGACGTATGCAAAAGCCGGAAGTGGATTTTATCCGCGGCATTCCGCCCGCCATTGCCATTGAGCAGAAAGTGAGCACCCGCAACGCACGCTCCACCGTAGGCACAAGCACGGAAATTTACGACTACCTGAAACTGCTGTTCGCGCGTGTCGGCAAGACCTATTCGCCCATTTCCGGCTGTTTGGTGCAGAAACACCAGCCGCAGGATGTCGTGGATTTTGCCATGCGGCAGCCCGAGGGGACGCGCATGATTCTATTCGCGCCGTTGGCGGAACACACTGACCGTACCATGCAGCAGCATTTGGAACTCCTTGCCACGCAAGGTTTCAGCCGCGTGCAAGTCAATGATGATTTGATACGCATACAGGAAATCACGGAAGGGAAACGGAACTTGCAGAAAAACGACCGTCTGCGGCTCATGATTGACCGCATCGTAGCTGACGGCGAAGCAAGCACCGCCAACCGGTTTACTGATTCCGTGGAAACTGCTTTTTTTGAAGGCGATGGCAGTTGCATCTTGCAAGTATTCGACGGAAACGGACCGCATGAACATTATTTTTCCATCCGCTTTGAAGCCGACGGCATGACCTTCGAACTGCCGAGCCAGCACATGTTCGACTTCAACAACCCGTTGGGCGCCTGCCCTACCTGCGAAGGCTTCGGAAGCATTATCGGCATTGACCCCGACCTGGTCATTCCAAACAAAAGCCTGAGTATCTACCAGGAAGCCATCGCCTGCTGGAAAGGCGAAAAAATGAGCCAATGGAACAAAGAGCTGATAACACATGCATCAAAATTCGGTTTCCCGATACACAAACCGTATTACGAGCTCACCCCCGAACAAAAACAACTGCTGTGGACGGGCAACGAATATTTCCACGGATTGAACGAATTTTTCAAAATGCTGGAAGAAAAAGCATACGCCAAAATACAATACCGCGTCATGCTGGCACGCTACCGCGGCAAAACCGTGTGCCCGACATGCGGAGGCGCACGCCTGCGGAAAGAAGCCAATTATGTCAAGTTCGGCGGGAAAAGCATTTCCGAACTGGTCTGCCTGCCCGTGACGAAATTGCTGGATTTCTTCAAGCAAATACAATTGGACGAAACCGACAAACTGGCGGCGCAGCGGTTGCTGCATGAAATCACATCGCGGCTGCAATTCCTGGCAGATGTCGGCCTCGGCTACCTGACGCTGAACCGCTTGTCCAACACGCTTTCCGGCGGCGAAAGCCAACGTATCAACCTGGCTACATCCTTGGGCAGCAGCCTGGTCGGTTCGCTGTACATTCTGGACGAGCCGAGCATCGGACTGCATCCGCGCGACACGCAACAGCTTATCTCCGTACTGGAACAACTCCGCGATTTGGGCAATACAGTCGTCGTCGTCGAGCACGACGAAGAAATCATGCGCGCGGCGGACTACATCATCGACATCGGCCCCGAGGCCGGACGACACGGCGGTGAAGTGGTCCTGGCCATGCCGGTCAAGGACATCAACAAGGCCACGCCGGAGCAGCTGGAACAATCCCATACGCTGGCTTATCTGACCGGCAAGGAAAAAATAGAAACGCCGAAGTTCCGCCGCAAATGGAACAACTATATCGAAGTCATAGGCGCTTGTGAGAACAACTTGAAAAATGTGAACGTCAAATTTCCGCTCAACGTCATGACCGTTGTAACCGGCGTTTCTGGCTCAGGAAAATCCAGTCTGGTGCGCCAGGTTTTCTACGCTGCACTCAAAAAATATTACGGCGGGGTTGCCGAACGGACGGGCGCATACGACACCCTGCGCGGCAGTATGCATCTGGCCAAAGACATTGAAATCGTGGACCAGAACCCGATCGGACGTTCATCGCGTTCCAATCCGGTTACCTACATCAAGGCCTACGATGAAATCAGGAAGTTGTTTGCTGACCAGCAACTGTCCAAACAAATGGGTTACACGGCCGCCTATTTTTCCTTCAACACGCCGGGCGGACGCTGCGAAGAATGCCAGGGCGAAGGCACTGTTACGGTCGAAATGCAGTTCATGGCCGATTTAGTGCTGGAATGTGAACACTGCCACGGCAAACATTTCAAGCCGGACACGCTGGAAGTCATGTACAGAGGCCGGAATATTTACGATGTGTTGAACATGACCGTCAACCAGGCCATCGAGTTTTTCGGGCAAGGGACGGGCAGCACGGAAAAGAAAATCGTCAGCAAACTGAAACCGTTGCAGGATGTCGGCATCGGCTACATCAAATTGGGGCAAAGCAGCAGCACGCTCTCGGGCGGTGAAAGCCAGCGCGTCAAATTAGCATCGATTTTAGCCTCCGAAAAGGCCACGCCGACCATTTTCGTCTTTGACGAGCCGACGACCGGCCTGCACTTCCATGACATAAAAACCTTGATGAAAGCCTTGAACGCGCTTATCGAACGCGGGCACACCGTCATCATCATTGAGCACAACACGGAAGTCATCAAATGTGCCGACCACGTCATCGATTTGGGGCCGGAAGGCGGTGAAAAAGGCGGCCACATCGTATTTGAAGGTACGCCCGAAGCACTTGCCAAATGCAAGGAAAGTTATACGGGACAAGCCATCAGGCTGTAAAAAGATTTCGGCAAATATACCTTTATGCAAATCCCGCGCTGTTGCCACGGGATTTTTTCTGCGTGCCGAAACATGCGTGCAATACGGAAACCGACACGTAAAACGGATAAACCAACGAAAGCAAAAAAGACATGGCCGCGACATGCTTGTACGCGAAAAACGGCTGTGCCAGTTTCAGGAACAGGCCGTCAAGCAGCCACTTTACAAGGAAGACCGCCAGCCAGGACCATGCCAGCGCGACATTGAAAAAAGCCCCGAAGAACAACACCAGCCACAGCAGGTTGACAGCGAAAACCACCACGGCAACCGCAATCGTGTCCGCATCCGTGTAGTGTCCGGCCTTCGATGTCCAGCGCCCGCGCTGACGGACAAACGAACGCAAATCAGGGCAAGTGGACGTGTAAACCATTGCTTTACGGGATTTCAGGAAACGAATCCGCAAGCCGCGCCTCTTGAAGCTGTGCAGCAAAAACATGTCATCACCCGAGGGCAATTCCCCATGCAAATCTGCCTGGCTTGCCAGCCATTCCTGCCGCCGGAACGCCAAGTTTGCACCGTTGCACATAATTGGATGCCGCCATGCTGCCATGGCTGCGCCCGATGCCACCAAAGTGGCAAACTCCAACTGCTGCAAGCGTGAGAAAAAGCCATCGCCCTGCATGGAAACCGGCAAAATCAGCAAGTCGAAAGGCTGCTGGACATAAGCGGCAGCTACCGTCTGCAACCACGTTTCCGGCACTATGCAATCGGCATCCGTGCACAAGACCAACTCCGAAGCCGCCGAGCGGATTCCTGTTGCCAAAGCCTTCTTTTTTGAGGAACCGCCGGCCGTGGACAGCACGCGAATAGCGGAATAACGCGCAACATATCTATCCATGACAGCAGGCGTATCGTCTGTCGAATTATCGTTTACAAGGATTATTTCCGCAGGAGAAAGCGTCTGCCTGACCAGACTGTCCAACAAAGCCGGTAAATGTTCCGCTTCGTTCCGGCAGGCCACCACGACGGCAACCGCGGGCAACTGTTCCATTGGCATAACAGTATCTTGTGCCGCCTGCTCCGGCAAGCGTTTCCAGCCACACATGAACAGCAGCAACAAAACGGCGTATATGCCCATCACGACAACAACCGGAACGACCCACATGTCAATCAAGCATCAGTTTGCGTTTTTCTTCCCAGAAACCCGGGTAGGATTTCGTAACCACTTCCGGGTGTTCAATCGTCATGCGGAAACGCATTGCCGCGGGAGCGAATGACATGGCCATACGATGGTCCTGATAAGTGGCTATGCTGACAGGTTCGGCCACAGGCACACGTGCACCATCCCAACTCAACTCCCCGACATTCGTTTCCTGCAAGACGAAACCTAACTTGCCCAGTTCGGCTATCAAAGCCGCGATACGGTCTGTTTCCTTGATTTTAAGCGTTTGCAAACCACTGAACTTAAACGGAATTCCGCACAAACAACAAGCTACGGCAACCGTTTGGGCCAAATCCGGCTGATTGACAAAATCGTATGCGAAAGACGGCACATAACGGCCGCTCGCCGTAATTTGCACGCCTTCCGCCATATATTTAGTTTCCACACCCAAGGGGCGGAAAATATCCGCGACATGCGAATCCCCCTGCAAACTGTCCGCATACAGATGCGGCAAAAAAATGCTCCCTTCACCGGCAACCGCCAGCCACTCGTACCAATAAGAAGCAGCCGACCAATCATTTTCAACCGTAAAAACAGCCGGGGAATACGGTTTTATTCCTACCGCAATGTGCAGATAATCCACCTGCAATTCCGCACCGAAAGCGCGCATCAAAGCCGCTGTCATATCGACATAGGAACGGCTGACCAGATTACCACGCAATTCCATTTGCAGGCCATCGCGCATATAAGGCGCCACCATCATCAAGGCTGAAATATACTGGCTGCTCACACTGCCGTCCAATGCCAATGAACCGCCCTGCAAAACCTTCCCCTTGATTCTCAAAGGCGGGAAACCGTCCGCTTCCAAGTAAGCAATATCCGCACCCAGGCTGTTCAGGGCATCGACCAATATCCGAATGGGACGCTGTTTCATGCGTGCGCTGCCGGTCAATGTCCATTCGCTGGGAGTTCCGGCAAGCAAAGCCGTCAGGAAACGCATGGCTGTACCGGCCGCGCCAATATCAAAGACAGTTTTCCCGGAACGCATGTCCGAAAGTGCACGCTGCATGGCCTGCGTATCATCGCAATCGGACAGGTTCCTGACTTCCTGCGGCCGCGCCGACAAGGCATTCATTAAAAGCACGCGGTTGCAAATGCTTTTCGATGCCGGCAAATTGATTGTAACAGTCGGTTGCATAAAATGTTTTATCGCGGCAAAAATACGCAAATAGGGTCACTGTTGCAAGAGGTTTGCGAATTGCAGACATTCCGGCAATCGTATTGCACTCATTTTTATAGCTGAAAAACAATGCCAACACCAAGCAAAACAGGCATAACTGACATAAAATTCAGCTGTTCCCTGTTTTTATAACGGGACATTTTGTATTTTTGCAGAAACAAATTCGGCATAGCCAACATTCACGAACCAATGGAACGTATCACATTACATACATGCCCGCTTTGCGGAAATGACTATCTGGAACCCGTCATGGAGTGCAAGGATTATTATGCCAGCGGGGAAACATACGGACTGGCAAAATGCAGCAAATGCGGATTCCTGCTCACGCAAAACGTGCCGGACGAAACGGAAATAGGACGTTACTACGAAACTCCCGCCTATATATCACACTCGGACACACGGAAAGGACTGACAAACAGCCTGTACCACATTGTCAGGAAACACATGCTCAAACGCAAACGCCGGTTAGTGGAAAATATTTCAGGACGGACAAACGGCAACTTGCTTGATTACGGGACTGGAACCGGCTATTTTGCACAGGCCATGAAAGAAGCCGGCTGGCATGTTACCGCCATTGAAAAAAGCGAGCAGGCACGCAAAACCGCACTGGACAACTTCGGTTTGCAAGTAGGCAGCGAACAAACCTTCGGTCAATTGCCAACGGGAACGTTCCATGTCATCACGTTGTGGCACGTCCTGGAGCATCTGCAAAACCTGAACGAAATGTGGGAACAACTCCGCCAACTGTTAGCACCTGGTGGCTGTCTGATTATCGCCGTGCCCAATTGCCAATCGGCTGATGCCGGATATTACGGCAACACATGGGCTGCTTATGATGTTCCGCGCCACCTGTGGCATTTCTCGCCGGATACCATGCGGCAATTTGCCGAAAAACACGGTTTCCGCCTTATCCGGACACTGCCCATGCCGTTCGATGCCTTTTACGTATCCATCCTTTCAGAAAAATACAGGCAAGCAGGCTTGCCATTCGTCAAAGGAATGTACAGCGGCCTGCGGGCATGGTTCCAGGCACGCAAGCAGCCCGATAAAAGCAGTTCGCTGATTTATGTTCTCCGTGTTGGGGAATAGCAAAAAATAAACCGGCCCATTGCACATGAGCCGGTTCCACAATCTGAATAATCCGTTTTTTATACTTCATCCGGGCTTTCGAGTCAACGGACAAGATATTTCTGCCCATTGACAATATACACGCCGGAAGGAAGACCGATTACCTTTTCTCCACTCAGGACACTTTTATCCATTACAATGCCACTTGCATTCACAATGCAATATTCCTGGGCTGAGTTGCTTTTCAAAGTCAAATTTCCTTTTCCTGGCAATACATTCAGCCCATCGGCCTGCTGTGATGAAAGGCCGGTCGGATTCTTGTTGGTGAACTTTATCTCTATGGAAACATTACCATCGACATATTCTGCAGGAATAGTAATTAATCCATCTTCACTCAACGCAATTTTTTCTACCTGCCACTGGCGGTTTTCGCATACATATTGTTCACCTGTGAAATTGTAGCCATGCTTGATTTCCAATCCCGTGATTTCATAATCGCCATCCATTTCAACATTAAAGCTAAATGCCTGACCAAATGGAATCTGGGCGGGAAGTTGTCCGCCATCGGCAGCAGTAACATCACACATACGGGCCGTAACCGACAGGTTGACATTCTCCATATGGACATTGGCAAGCAAGTCAACTATCGCGCCACCATTATTGATAATAAGATTGCCCGAAGCCGTATTACCACCAGCATCATCGCTGTTCCAGTCAACCTTGCAACGAATCCGGTAGAACCCCGGTTCCATATCTGCCGGTATCGTAAATGCTGGCGGATCGGCATGAGTATCCTTAGAAGCACTGACACCATTACTATTATATCCATTATCTTCATTTTCTCCCAAGAACGAATATGCCACAAGATCGCTATTTGCCGTAGGCCTGTTGCCGCTTATCTCAGGCGTAAACTTGCCATCATTACCCTTGTCCAAATAAACATACCTATGCATCCAATCGCCTTTATAATTAAATTGCGCCGTTATTTGTTCACCTACCAGAACTTCAAGGGGTTCTGCATCAATCTTATCTATATAGGCTGTCTTATAACTTGAAAGATCAAAAGTCAAATTGGCTCCTTTATTACCTGTAAATGTAAGGCCGTTTAGCTTTCTTTCGCTTTCCCTTATGTTTTTCTGTTCTTTGTCAAACGAAAGAGGATAAACCTCCGTGGAGAACCGAGGTTGTGCATCATCGTTGTGGATTATCTCATCAAAATAAACGATATAGTCATCATCGGTAGGCAACATGGATTTTGTATCCGGAACAATCACAAGGCTATGTAGCTGTGCCGCTGCATTTCCAGAGATTTTGAATACAGCATCCGCCCATTTCCCGGCGGGTATTTCCTTGGTCGATACCCTTACCAACTGGAAAACCTCCGCACTCTGTGCCGGCCAGTCATTCCGTTTGCCAAGACCAATCAAAGCAAGGGAACCTTTCTTCGGGGTTTTCACCAGCACGTGTATATAAGATTGCGTGCTGGACAACTGGATTGGGGTCTGCAAATCGATTCTTGCGCCATAAAGATGACTGCCGTACCTTGACCGGTTAAAAGCCAAAACTTTCGCTGTTTCGTTTACTCCCTCCTCCGGGGACGGGTTGTCAATAATCTCAACTTGGCCTGCAAGCTCACCGGTACGGAACGGGGAATCCACCCAATAATCATAGGTTGAAATGGCCTTATGATTATTTTCTTCAAAATTTATGGTCTGTGCCATGCCCGCCATGGTTATCATTGAGACGGACAATATGGATAATATGTATTTTTTCATTCTATTCAAGATTTAAAGTGTTTAAAATACTGATACTGTATGAATAAGAGGACATTCCTTACTGTCTGTTATGTTGACTCTGATATAACGTGCCGATTGTCCGGAGCCGTACGATGTAGTGTCATCGTTTTTGGCCATTATGCGCTTGTATCCGATAGTCGTGCCAGTTGCAAATGTAGTCCAGGATGCATTGTCCGTACTGGTTTCTATGGTGAAGGATTTTACCCTTTGCCCGAGGCGGATATATTCCTGAAGCATTACGTAATGGATTGTTTTTGTTTGCCCAAGGTCAATAACAAACGAACCGGTTTTCTGCCCGTCATTGGTTGCCCAATAGGTATTTTTATCATTGTCCGTAATGTTGCTTGCTGCAAAACTTCCCGGGGTACGTGTTTTGTCTGCCGTAACCGTTTTGTTCAATGCAAAGTCGTTTGTCAGTCTTGTTTGCAACAACTGCCCAAGCCCTTGAAGGCTCGTTACGACCTGCGTCGGAAGGACACCCGATGTGTTCGGGGCGCAATTCATGATAAGTGTTGCGTTGCGGCCGACACTTTCAAGGTAAATTTGGAACAGCCGTTCAGCAGATTTTACAACATTGTCCTGATCCGATGTCCAGAACCATTTATTAGTTGTCCTGACATCCACTTCGGAGGGAATAAACATCAACCCATCCTCTATTCCGCTGTTGTTGGCACCTTCAATGGTAACTTCTGCTATATCGAAATTCGACCAGCAGGTTTTGCCGGAATATCCATCTTCGTTGCCGCACCATCTGAACTCACGTCCCCAAACAACGCAGTTTGGCTGCATTTTGTGTATGGAGTCCAGCAAATTGTCCCAGTCGTAATAAGTAGCTTTGTCTATCGTCCTATTTGTCATATAACTGCCACCATAATAGCCGCTACCACCATTTGCGCCATCAAACCATATTTCAAACAGTTCACCATAATTCGTACACAACTCCGTAATCTGTTTCATAAACACATCGGTAATGTATTCCGGCTTGGCATAATGTTCATTGCTGGCGTCCCATGGGGAAAGATAAACGCCGAACTTCATGCCATATTTTTTGCACGCTTCCGAAACAAGTTTAGGTATATCCGTTTGCGGGCCTGCACCAGCACTGTTAATCACATTGAAGTCCGTACTTTTTGTCGGCCACAGGCAGAAACCATCGTGGTGCTTGCAAATGACCACCATACCTTTCATTCCTGCATCGTGCATTGCCGAAACCCACTGGTCGCAATTAGGAACAGATGACGGTGCAAATTCTCTCGCATTCGGTTTTCTGTTATTTCCCCATTCTGACCCAACAAAGGTATTCGGGCCATAATGCGAGAAACCATAAAATTCTGTTTCAAACCAGCTCATTTGCCGTTCATTCGGAACAGGGAACACAGGAGCCGGCGTGTTGTCTGGGTTAGCTAAATTCTGGTCCGCAAAGTTTTGTGCGCTTATGCACACTGGCATTATCATCAGCATAGATAATGCTGTCCAACATTTAAAGTTTAGTTTCATAAAAAAGTGTATTTGGATTAAGGAATATAAGAAATGAATCTATCTACATATTTTTCATGGCCGGTTTTTCAAAGACAAATCAATAATAACTATGTTGTAAGGACGCTACTATCCTTTTGATTTTTGCAAAGGTATAAAAAAACGAAAAATTAAGGTGTTAATATTTGTGTATAATGATTAAGGGGGCTTCAATTCGTGGTAAAATTATTCTTCCCAAAAGGAAAACTTGGACATCTTTGTTTTTTGGAAAAGTTTTTCCAAAACCAATTTTAAAAATTAATAGTCAGCTCATTATCCGGTTTCGGCAAATCACTTTCCGGGGTCAGTTCTTTTTCACCCCTCCGGTAATAATAAATCAGTCCGTATTCTTTGCATTTGCAAAGTTTTTCATAAGGTTTGCAATCCTTGAAATGCTCCTCCACCTGGTTCCAAATATCCAGAATAATGGCATCGGCTTTTTCCCGCAGGCTGTTCAATTCTTCCCAATTACGGGCTGTCGCATTTTGATGGAATTTCTGCGTGGCCTGGTATTCCTTGAAAATCTCATAATGCACTTTGACCTTGGCAATAGTCGGATTATAAATAGGCAAGCCTCCGCGCCGCAAACGCTCGTTTTCGCCATCAATAATGCACTTTCCCCATTTCAGCAACGCCGCTTCCGTCGATAAGTCCGGCAAAACATGCACATTCGTGTCCAAACCGTAAAGTTCCTTGTATTCTTTCTTGATGTCTCCCCGGATAACGGCCAAATTGAATACCTGGATAAAATGCGAAATATACATGTGGGCCTTGGCCATGATGTGTTTATAACGCCTGTTGGAAGCCACCTGATTCTCCAATGTTTGTTGGTATTGCTGTAAATGTTTCTCAAAAATGATCAAAAAACTTTTGGCTTCATTGAGTGTCTTGAAAGAAATGATCTGTTCCGTAAAGCTCGTTTCATTGGCTTTTTTTATGGCTCCGTTCAAGGCTCTGAAACGGGCTTGGTCAGTATTTGGAAGACGGCGATAAGGCATGGCAACTCGATTTTAAGATTTTGCACGCAAAGATAAAAAAATTTATTCATTCCGCAACATCAACCGTTCCGCTAACGTTCTCAATTCATGTTTTTTAGCTTCTATAATATTGATTTTATCAAGATTTGCGACTGCTTTTTGGAAATAAATGTTCATGGCATCTTCGCATTTTTCGTTTATACGAAGCGTATTATAGATACCAGTAACGGCAGAAATTTTAGCGGCATTGTCCGTCGAATCGGCCAGCCAACGCTCTAATTCGCGTTTAGTCGCACCATCGGCGGTATTCAAAGCCGATATCAGCATATATGTCTTTTTGTTGCACAAAATATCGCCGCCAATCGCTTTGCCAAATGTCTTCTCATCTCCATAAACATCCAAATAATCATCTTTCAGTTGGAATGCCAGACCGATATTAATACCGAATTGATACAGTTCTTCAATATCGGCTTGGGGAGCATCGGCCAGATCCGCCCCGACCTGCAACGCCATGCCCAGCAACACCGCCGTTTTCAGGCGGATCATTTCCATGTACTCCAGCACACTGACATTTTGCCGCATCTCAAACTCCATATCATATTGCTGGCCTTCACAAATTTCACAAGCTGTTTTCGAAAAAATATCCAACGTTGCTTTCAAATGGCGTTCGGGTACTTGCGCCAGCAATTTATAGGCCTCTATCAACATCGTGTCTCCTGACAAGATAGCCGTGTTGTCATTCCATTTGACATGTACAGTCGGCCGGCCACGGCGAATCGGCGCCTTGTCCATGATATCATCATGAAGCAGAGTAAAATTATGGAACACTTCCAAAGCCAAAGCCGCCGGCATTGCTTCCTTCAAATTGCCATTAAACATATCATTGGCTAACAAAACCAAAGCAGGACGGATGCGTTTGCCACCCAAAGCCAGAATATAACCAATGGGCTCATACAACCCGACTGGCTTCCTGCTCCAATCCAGTTTGTTCAACTCTTCCGTGAACAGTGCTTGTATTTCCGCAAAAGTTTTCATGAGTTGCCTATATTGTTTTCTATAATATCAGTCAATACATCTTTTATATCCAGTCCGGCAGCACGTATCTGCTGGGGAATGAAACTGGTTGCCGTCATTCCAGGCGTTGTATTGATTTCCAGCAGGTTGATAACTTCGCCATCCGTTATGATGTAATCGATCCTGATAATGCCTTTGCAACCCAGAATGTCATATATATGCGATGTCAGTTGCTGCACGCGCTGTGTCAGTTCTTCGGAAATACGGGCCGGCGTGATTTCCTGCACCTGTCCGTTATACTTCGCATCGTAATCGAAAAACTCGTTTGCGGAAACAACCTCCGTTATCGGGAAAACCGTCGTTTTTGTTGCTGTTTTATAGACACCGCACGTAATTTCCGTACCGGGCATATAAGCCTCCAAAATCACTTCGTCGCCTTCGGCAAAGGCGGCGGCAATGGCCGGCTGGATTTGTTCCGCCGTTTTCACCTTGGTAACCCCGAAACTGCTGCCGCCTACATTGCTTTTGACAAAACAAGGCAAACCAATGCGCCCGACAACATCCTTGCCATCAATGTGCTGCCCCTTCCTGAGCAGGATTGCATCCGCGACGCGCACACCGAAATTGCTGAGATAACGGTTGCAAGCAAACTTGTTGAATGTCAAAGCGGCAGCCAAAACACCGCAACAGGAATATGGAATCCGCAACATGTCGAAATAGCCTTGCAACAATCCGTTTTCGCCCGGCGTGCCGTGTATGGTTATGTATGCAAAATCAAATTTCGTCTTCACACCGTTCCACGTAAAGGAAAAATCGTTTTTATCGACCGGACAGGTTTCCGCATCGGAAACACGGGCATTCCAATCCGTGCCATGCAGGGTTACGATGGTCACATCATATTTTTCCTTATCAATGAACGAATACAATCCGGCGGCACTCCGAAGCGAAACTTCATACTCGGAAGAATTTCCGCCGGCAACAAGAGCTATGTTTTTTTTCATTTTTCTGTAAATTTTATTTCTGCCCGCAAAGGTAAGAAAAAAGGACAGATATTGTCCTTCCAGAAAATACAAAAAACGGGCTGCACCGAAGTACAGCCCGTCAATCTTTACCGGAACAATGGTTTAAAGTACACCTAGTTCGGTCAATATGCCATTGGTTTTGCGAACGGCAGCTTCGCTGGCAGCCAATTTGGCTTTTTCTTCTGCATTCAACTCCAGTTCAACGATTTTCTCGATACCGTTTTTACCAATAATAACCGGAACACCGATCATAATGTCGTTCATACCATATTCACCTTCCAACGAAGCGGCACAAACAATCATCTTCTTCTGATCTTTGATAATGGATTCAACCAGGAACGATGTGGCTGCACCCGGAGCCATCCAAGCAGATGTGCCAAGCAGTTTCGTCAAAGTCGCGCCACCAACCATTGTCGATTGAGCAACTTCTTCCAGCTTTTCAGCCGGCAACAACTGGGTTACAGGAATACCTTTGTAAGTAGCCAGACGGGTCAAAGGAATCATGGTCGTGTCGCCGTGTCCGCCGATAACCAAACCTTCCACTTCGTTTGCATTGCAATTCAAAGCCTGGCTCAAGAAATATTTGAAACGCGAGCTATCCAACGCACCACCCATACCAATAACACGGTTACGCGGCAATCCGAGTGATTTCAAAGTCAAATAAGCCATCGGGTCCATAGGATTGGAGACGATAACCAGAATAGCATTCGGCGAGTATTTCAATACATTTCCAGCTACGCTCTTAACGATACCGGCATTTACGCCTATCAGTTCTTCACGTGTCATGCCCGGTTTGCGGGGAAGACCGGAAGTGATTACGACAACATCAGAATCAGCTGTCTTGCTGTAATCGTTCGTTACACCTGTTACGACCGTATCAAAACCCATCAACTGGGCTGTCTGCATAATGTCCATGGCTTTACCTTCGGCAAGACCTTCCTTGATGTCGATCAATACAACCTGGTTAGCTACTTCGTTCACTGCTAATACATTGGCGCACGTAGCACCTACGTTACCTGCACCTACAACTGTTACTTTTGACATAATTGATATTTTTAGTTGGTTCTACTTCTAAACAATTATTCTAAACGGACAGCAAAAGTAATACTTTCCGTTCAATTAAAGAAAAATTTCTGTAATTAATTTTTGGAATAAGCAATAAAAAAAGATTATATGCAATCAGAACATTATATAATGGACTTGAACAAAGGGAATGAGCAGAAAAACAAGGTTGTAAAAAAAAGCGTCCGGCAAATTGTCGGACGCTTTTGCTCTCCCTCTTGGACTTGAACCAAGGACCCTCTGATTAACAGTCAGATGCTCTAACCAACTGAGCTAAGGAAGAATTTTTTCTCGAATGCGGGGACAAAAGTAGATGTTTTCTCGGAAATATGCAATATCTTTGCCGAAAAAATAATGATTTTTTTATGAAAAGGATAATTGGCATAGGAAACGCACTGACGGATATTTTATTCCAGGTAGATGATAATGCTCTGAAAACGTTCAACTTACCAAAAGGAAGTATGCAATTGGTGGATGCGGAACTTTCAGCAGCCATACAAAAAACATTTTCATCAATTCCCAAATCAATGGTAGCCGGCGGATCGGCATCGAACACAATAAACGGCATTGCCCGTTTAGGCGGGGCAACGGCTTTTATCGGAAAAGTAGGAAAAGATGAAATTGGTGCATTTTATACCGCCGACACGAAAAAGAACGGCGTCCATCCGCTGCTGCTGACAAGCGACACGCCATCGGGAAACTGCACGGTCTTGGTTTCGCCGGACGGCGAACGAACCATGTGCACCTATCTGGGCGCATCATGCGAACTGTCGGCCAGCGACCTGACACCGGATTTGTTTTCCGACTGTTCCATTTTCCACATAGAAGGCTATCTGGTCCAAAACACCGATTTAATCAGCACAGCCGCACAAATGGCCAAGGCGGCAGGCGCACTGGTTTCCATCGACATGGCCAGCTACAACGTGGTGGAAGAAAACCTGGATTTCCTGAAAAAATTAGTGAAGGAGCATATCGATATCGTTTTTGCCAACGAGGAAGAAGCCAAGGCATTTACAGGGCAAGAAGCCCGCGAAGCACTTGACACCATCGCCGAACTCTGTGATATTGCCGTGGTCAAAACCGGCAAAAATGGCTCCTACATAAAACACAACGGACAAACCATACGCATTGCGTCCATCCCGGCAGAATGTATCGACTCAACCGGCGCCGGCGATTTGTATGCAGCGGGTTTCCTGTACGGGCTGTCCCAAAACTATGATTTGGAAAAATGCGGCAAATTGGGTTCGCTCGTTGCCGGAAAAACAGTGGAAATTGTCGGGCCTAAACTTTCGGATAGCACATGGAATGCCATTAAATTGCAAGAAAACGCATTATAAGAACCGGGGTTATGAAAAAAGTGCTTTGGGGAATATACCAATATCTGATTGCTTTCCCCATTCTATTGATAATCACCATATTGACAGCAATATTGACCATTATCATAACGCCTTTCGGCGCGAACACGGTTGTGGCTTACTTCCCTGCCCGCTTTTGGAGCAGGGCCATTTGCGCCCTTTTGTTCGTAAAAGTCGAGATTTCCGGCCTGGAACACATTGACAAAAAACAGTCCTGCGTGTTTGTATGCAACCACCAAAGCATGTTCGATGTTTTTGTCATCTACGGCTGGCTGCCCGTGTTTTTCAAATGGGTCATGAAAGCTGAATTGCGACGTATCCCGTTTGTCGGCAAAGCGTGTGAAGCGGCCGGGCACATTTTCCTGAACAGGAGCAACCCGAAAGCCATCCAGCGGAGTTTAGAGAAAGCGGAAAAGCAACTGAAAAACGGCGTGTCGGTGGTTATTTTCCCCGAAGGGACACGCACATACGACGGTTCAGTCAAAAAGTTCAAGCGCGGCGCTTTCATGATTGCCACCGACTTGAAATTGCCTGTCGTCCCTATTACCATCGACGGCGCATTTGAACGCCTGAAACGCAATTCTGCCTATGTCCACCCCGGTATCATCCGCACGACAGTGCATCCTGCCGTACGAATAGAAGCCTATTTACCAGACAAGCAACAACAGCTGGCCGATGAATGCCACGACATCGTGGTTTCCGGGATGGGGAAAAAGTAAACTCACAGCCATTTTTTCCAACGGAACAACAACAGAATTGCCCCGCAGAAGGCAATCATCAGAAAAACAGCAAATGGATAGCCGAACCGCCAATGCAACTCAGGCATAATGTCGAAGTTCATTCCATACAGACCGGTTATCAAGGTCGGCGGCAGAAAGATGACCGTAACCACCGTAAAGATTTTGATGATTTTGTTCTGTTGCAAATTTACAAGACCGAGGAACGTATCTTGCAGGTAATCAAGCCTGTCAAAACCGAAACGGGTGTATTCGAACAGTGAATTTATATCTTTCACGATCATCGTCAGGCGCGGGCGCAATTCTTCCGGGAAGAAATCGCATTTTAACATGTTGCTTACCACACGCTGTTTGTCGATAATATTCTGCCTGATAATCATGACTTTTTCCTGCAAGTCCTTGATTTGTATCAGAATATCCTCATCTATGCTGTCGCTGTTTGCGTTCATGCTTTTGGACAAGTTCGTTATCAATTCCGTCGTATCCTCAATCATGTCGGCATCATATTCCACACGGGTTTCAAGCAAAGAAACGAGCACATGGTAGCCGCTCGGGAAGCCTTTGGTGTTGACAAACATCTTTTTGACCGTTTCGTTGAACGATTTCAGTTCCACATTGCGCACCGACACCAAAATGCCGTTCTTAATGATAAATGAAACGGGCTCTATCTGGAAACTGTCCAACAAGAAATTCGAGTTGGCCACAATGCTGTCATCCGTTTGTATGTAGCGCGAGCTCATCTCAATCTCTTCAATTTCATCATCTTCCTGGATATAAATTTTCAGGAATTGCTCCAATTCGCTTTCCACTTCAAGCGCTACGTCAATCAGATCAATCCAGATAATATCTTTTTTGTCTATTTTTTTCAGGATATCCAGACTTTTCGATATTTTGATTTTTGTCCCCTCCTGATAAAAAAGCCTGAGTTCTGCCATGTTCTTGTCCTATTTTCCGGTTGCTATTAAGTTTGTTAATTCTACAAATTGCCGTACACCGAGTTGCTCGGGTCGCAAATTGAAGATTTCATGCGCCAAAAGCTCCGTATTGTTATCTACAAGTGCCCTCAGCGAATTACGCATGGTCTTGCGCCGTTGGTTGAAGGCTGTTTTCACTACTGTCCTGAATAATTTCTCGTCACAATCAAGCTGGCGGACATCATTGCGGGTCAAGCGAATAACAGCCGACTTGACCTTGGGCGGAGGGTCAAAGACGTGCTCATGAACCGTAAAAAGATATTCTATATTATAATAGGCTTGCAAAAAGACGCTCAAAATACCATACGTCTTGTTTCCCGGCGGTGCAGCGATGCGTTCTGCCACCTCTTTCTGAATCATGCCGGACAAACAAGGAATCCGGTCTTTGTTGTCCAGAACCTTGAAAAATATCTGGCTGGAAATATTATAGGGGAAATTGCCAATTATGCAGAATTTACCGGGATATAACGCCTGCAAATCCATTTTCAGGAAATCGGCTTCTATCAGATGGAGTGTCGGGTAAAGTTGGCGCAGATAGGCCACCGATTCGCGATCCAATTCCACACAAGTAAGGTCGATTTGCGGATTCTGGAGCAGATATTGCGTAAGCACACCCGTTCCCGGCCCGATTTCAAGCACGGGCATCCGCCCGTCGAAAACCAGACTTCCAGCAATACGCTGGGCCACATCCAAATCTTTCAGGAAATGCTGGCCCAGAAACTTCTTGGCTCTTACTTGCATCATGTTGGTGGTAATCGTCCGGCATTGTTTGTTGTTTTAGATAACTAAAAAACTGCGACACGGCTGCTTCCAAAGATAAAATGTCCGATAGAAAAATTACAAAAAAAAAAAACCGTATCTTTGCAGCAATACTTTTTTTACGGCCACAAAAGTATTTATAAAAGTTGAAGAAAGCAAACCTATGAGGAAGTTTTTTGAATCGACTGCCCGTATTATCACCAACATAATCGATTTTTTCTACCCTTTATGCAGGAAATGGTGCTCACCGCAATTTTTCCGTTACGGCGTATGCGGGGCCGGCAACATGGTATTGGATTGGGTATTGTATTTCATCGTTTATAACTTCATCCTGCAACACCGCATGTTGCATTTGGGTTTCGTGACGCTCAGTTCACACATTGCCACTTTGTGCGTCGTTTTCCCAATAACCTTGCTTACAGGTTTCTACCTGTCCAAATACGTTACATTCACCAATTCCAACCTGCGCGGCAAAGTACAATTGATACGCTACATCGCTATCGTCCTTATCAACTTGCTTGTCAATTACGCCGGACTGAAACTGTTTGTGGACGTCTGCGGCATTTATCCGACACCGTCCAAAATGCTGATAACCGTCATAACGGTTACTTTCAGCTATTTTGCACAAAAATATTTCACTTTCAAATGACCAGACCTTCCCGAACGCAAGTTGTAAAAGCCATCCAATACGTATGCGCCTTGGCGGCTTACGCGTTTTTGGCATACAAACTAATCCGGTTCGAGGGCTATGCGGAGCTGGCTGCCTATTTCCGGTCCATTCCGCTCCCTGATTATGGCTGGCTATTGGCCATGTTGGCTTTGCTGGTGGTGAATATCGGTATAGAAGCGGCCAAATGGCGCCATATTGTGTCGCCCATAAGCAAACTTTCATTCGCGGAATCACTCAAAAGCGTGTTGGCGGGTTGGGTTGCCGCTTTTGTTACACCCAACCGCATAGGTGAAATTCCAGGACGCTCATTGTTTGTTTACCAACAAAACGACAAATGTGTAAAATCCATCGTGTTCGGTTGGATTGGCTCGTTTGCCTCAATATGGGTCACCATTTTATGCGGCTTGCCTGCTTGTATCGGCTTGTTGCAGCAGCAGCAAATTTTCAGGAATCCCGCCACATATCCTGTTTGCTGCCTTATAATCCTGATTTTGTTATGTTTATTTATTTTCCGGCTGCCCAAAACCGCCGCATGGCTTGGCCGACGATGCAAATGGCGAAAATCCGTGCAAGACATTCTGGCCGCCGTCAGCCAACTGCACACCGGTTATATCTGGAAAATCTGCGGGCTGTCCTTTTTGCGATACGCCGTTTTTTGCACGCAATTCTGGATTATGCTCCAATTTTTCGGCATCAGCCTGTCAACTTTTGAAGCGGCCATTGCCATTCCTGTCTATTACTTGTTCGTGACTTTCACACCATCCATCGGATTGTCTGAACCGGTCATACGCGGTTCGTGGGCGATTGTTGCACTGCAAGCCTTCACCACCAACACGGCAGGAACAGCTTTTGCCGCTGTCGCCGTATGGCTAATCAACCAAGTGTTACCCATGCTGGCAGGCTGCCTAATGCGGAAAGGATGAACCGAGGCTATGCCTATTTTTCCTCCGCCAAAAATTTCCCTATCGTGTAATTGGCTTTCTGGATTTCTTTTTCCAAACGGGCAATATCACGCATAACGATGGCAAAATGGTAAGTCTCGCCCAAAGCTTTTTTCTCGCTGTCCATCAAATAGTAAACGTAGCTTTTCCCGCCCAGCAGGCTTACTTTTATCCGGTCTTGCTGATGTGTGGAAATGAAATTGAGCAGGCTCAAAGCAGCCTCGTCTTTTAATGAAAGCATTTGCCACGTAAGGCCGCCATCGGCGAACGAATGGTTTGCCACATTGTCAAGCGGCACTTCCTCGCTGTGCACGGTTTCCTCGCCGGAGGCCAGTTCCACACGCGTGTATTTTATCGCACCGGCACCGCAATAAGTGCTTTTCAGCGTTATTTCGGCTTTTTCCGATACAGTCGCCTGCAAATAACAACGTTCCGCGTTGCTTTCCGTACGCAACAATTTGTAAACATAATTTCCGACATCCTGATAACGTTCATCCTTGTCCAAACGGAAATTCTTTTTCAGTTTTTCCGCTTCAGCTTGTTTCAGTACGAGCATACTGTCGCAATAAGCCAACATACGTTTGCTTTCCATGTAATCTATGCTGTCTGCCAAGTATTTGGCCACGCGGCGCATCGGTACCTGGCGCGGATAAAGCACATGCACGCTGTCCAACTCCATACGGGCATTATTCAGTTGGTTCATGGATATCAAACGACGCGCTTCACTTATACGTAAAGCCGCTTTTTCCTCATCTGTGAGTCGGGAGCCACATGCAGCCAACATTATGCCCAAACCCAATAACAAAAATTTTTTCACACTCTTACCATTTAGTTTGCCGCAAAAATACAATAAAAAATCGTTTCTTTGCAACTGGATTCTATTTCGCGGTTTTCTTGGCACATTTATTTAAACTGACATCCAAATTCAAGCCGACTGGCGACCAGCCGGAAGCCATCCGGCAACTGTCAGACGGTATCCAGCAAGGTGTTCCTTACCAAACCTTGCTGGGCGTTACCGGCTCCGGAAAGACATTTACGATTGCCAATGTCGTGCAGGAAATCCAGCGCCCGACACTCGTGTTGAGCCACAACAAAACCCTGGCCGCCCAATTATACACGGAATTCAAGAACTTTTTCCCTGACAACGCAGTCGAATATTTCGTATCATATTACGATTATTACCAGCCGGAGGCTTACCTGCCAAGCACGGATACCTACATCGAAAAAGATTTGTCCATCAACTCAGAAATCGAAAAGCTGCGCCTTGCGGCCACATCCGCCTTGCTGTCTGGACGACGCGACGTGCTGATTGTTTCGTCCGTTTCATGCCTGTACGGCATTGGCAATCCAGATGATTTCACCAGCAACATGATTGAAATCCAATGCGGCAAGAAACTGGTGCGCAACGACTTCTTGCGCATGTTGGTTGACAGTTTGTACACGCGCAACGAAATCGAGTTGAACCGCGGCAACTTCCGCGTGAAAGGCGACACGGTGGACATCTTCCTGGCATACGCCGACTATGTGCTCCGCGTGGTATTCTGGGGTGATGAAGTGGATGAAATCATGAGCATAGAGCCGGCCAACGGCCATATTTTAGATAATTTCGACTCATTCAATATTTATCCAGCCAGCATTTTCGTAACCACCAAGGAACGTATCCGGAAAGCCGTTGAGGAAATCCGCCGTGATTTGGCGTTGCAAGTTAAGTTTTTTGAAGACCAAGGGCGCATGTACGAGGCCAAACGCATCAACGAACGGGTCCGTTACGATTTGGAAATGATCCAGGAACTGGGCTACTGTTCCGGCATAGAAAACTATTCGCGCTATTTTGACGGGCGTCCGCCGGGTAGCCGGCCATTCTGCCTGCTCGACTATTTCCCGAAAGATTTCGTCCTGGTCATTGACGAAAGCCACGTAACCGTGCCGCAGATACACGCCATGTACGGCGGGGATGCCGCCCGCAAAAAAAACCTAGTGGAATACGGTTTCCGGCTGCCGGCTGCCAAAGACAACCGCCCTTTAAAATTTGAGGAATTTGAGGCCCTTGTCCCGCAGACTATTTATGTGAGCGCCACTCCCGGTGAGTACGAATTGGAAAAATCACAAGGCATAGTCATCGACCAACTGATAAGGCCGACCGGCCTGCTTGACCCGGTTATTGATGTACGCCCGAGCCTGAATCAGATTGACGACCTGCTCGAAGAAATTACCGTCCGCGCGGAAAAAGACGAGCGCGTTTTGGTAACGACATTGACCAAACGCATGGCCGAGGAATTGACTGCTTACCTGCTAAAAATGGGCGTGCGGTGCACGTACATACACTCCGATGTGGATACGCTGGAACGTGTGCAGATTATGGACGACCTGCGGCGCGGCTTGTATGATGTCTTGGTGGGCGTGAACCTGCTGCGCGAAGGTCTGGATTTGCCGGAAGTCAGCCTGGTTGCCATTCTGGATGCCGACAAAGAGGGATTCCTGCGCAACCACCGCTCACTGACGCAAACGGCAGGAAGAGCCGCACGCCATCTGGATGGACGGGTCATCATGTATGCCGACAAGATCACCGAAAGTATGCGCATAACCATAGACGAGACCAACCGCCGCCGCGAAAAACAAATGGCCTACAACGAAGCGCACGGCATCACGCCGCAAGCCATCCGCAAGGGTTTTGCCAATTCGTTAAGCACAGCACCGGCAACGAATCAGCAGCCGACTGCTTATATCCCGCCCGAACATCCTTCCATTGCTGCCGACCCCGTTGTGCAATACATGAGCAAACCCGCCCTGGAAAAAGCCATTGCACACACACGCAAGCTAATGCTCGATGCCGCCAAAGAACTGGACTTCCTGGCTGCCGCCCAATACCGCGACGAACTGATGAAACTGGAAGAGAAACTGAGTGAGGGCGGAGAAAAAATGGAATGAGCAATATTTTTTTGTATGCCTAAATCATTCCATTAGTCATCATTAAAAGATTTTTACAAAAACATTTAATTAAAAACAACGATTGCCTATTTAAAAACTTATAAGTATCTTTGCCGCAAAGAAGTGCTACAATATATTTTACTTAACAATAAGAGGTTTTTAGTAAGAGATTTTACACTTGTGGTTAGAGTGGAATAATTGTGTTTAATTAAAAAATTAACAATTGCCTATGGAATAAATCTGCCTTTTTAGGCGCATCTTGAAAACATATTGGAAAAGCGTTAGCTTTGTTCTTGCTTATTGAAACTTAGGAACTTTCACGGCAGCCAAGAAGTAAAGTTTGAACGCTCACGCATTTTTGCGTGGGCTTTACTTTAATATATTTGGTTGCCACGGTATCCTAAGACCTCAATAAGCAAATAGATTCAGAGTTGAGTCCCACGCTTTTTTATGCGCTTATTTTAATACGATAAAGGGACAGCGGATTAGCCCAAAACCGCAAAAAAAAAGAGTAGGCAATTAATAACTCTGACTAATATAAAATTATGAATACTACACATTTAAAAAATTTTTTGCTCTATATTTCAATAATTGGTTTCATGTGCTCATGTGGTTCTAAATCAGATATAAAAGGTTTATACACAGATGACTTGCGCTATTTGCCCGTCCAAATTGTTGACAATCACTATGAGGAAGATTATCCTTACGAAGAAGAATATTATACCTATGTCGACACAAAGACAGGAGAAGAAAAAGGACATTACGAATATGCAACATTATTCCGCGATGGTTGTGCTTTGGTTGCTGATACGGCAGGCTTATTTTTCATTGACCATTCACATAAAAAAATATGTGGGCCTTACGTTGATGCTACCACTTTTAATGAAGGAATCGCATGGGTTACTTCCGAAGGGAAACCGCTTACGGCAATAAACAAAAAAGGAAAAGCCATATTTGAATTTCCCCAAGCAGAAAAAGCCTTCATTTTTAATGAGGGACTTTCTGTATTTATGAGTTCCGAAAACGGATTGTGGGGCGTAGTAGATAATAAAGGCAAAATTATAGCAGAACCTACATTTAATGAGACTTTTGGATTATATATCAATGGATTATTAGCAGTTCAATCCGTAAAATCGGATACGTGGGGATTTATTAACAGAAAGGGAGAATTGGTTATCCCTTTCCAATTCGATGAATTTGGCATAGATGGCGATGATTATTATAATGAAGATTTCGCTATTAATGCAAATTTGTGGCAAGCATTTGCAGAAGGACGGATTCCTGTAGAAAAAGGAGGAAAATGGGGAGTTATAAATCTAAAAGGCAATTACATTATCAATCCTCAATTTGACTATATAAGGCTTGACGGCGACAACTACCTGTTCCGCAAAGATGACAAATATGGTTGGTGCGATAAAGATGGTAAATATATCATCAATCCTCAATACGATGGAGCATATCCATTTGATGGAGGCGATTTAGCCGGTATTTTCATCTACGACAGAGAACACAGATACGATGAAAAATTCGGATATATTAACAAAAAAGGAGAGACTGTTATCCCTGCACAATTCGATGAATTTGCCATGCCTTTCTGGACGAATGGTTTGGCTATAGCAGCAATGGATGATGAGTTCGGATTAATCGACAACAAAGGGCATTGGGCTGTCAATCCTCAGTTTAAAGAAATTGTACCTTATGGAAACATGTATATAGTTGAAGACAACTCATATAATTGGGGAGTAATTGATGCCAAAGGTAAATATATTGTCAATCCCAAATACAATAAAGTTTCACATGATGTTGAGGCGAACCTTTGGGGATCACCAACTAATGTTTTGGCAATAAGCGATTATATGGATATAAATCCGATTGTTGACAGGCTTGTTACATTGGCAACAGACATGCAAACACTCAAAATAGGTGATCTTTGTGAAAGGTTTAGCCTAATCAGTTCTAATTTGCCCAAAAGCAAAAAAAAGCAACAACTATATTCCGATACAGACAGACACATGAGCATAAAATTGAGCACGACAACTGACCACATATGGCAAAAAGTATCGGACGGATGGTGGGGCTATAATTATGTTATGAAAGACGATGCCGTAATTAATAGTTATTATATCGATGTAGAGTTCTACGGTAATGCAGCTAAACATATTAAGGAAATTACCAATGCCATTCAACAAAAACTACCTTCTGCCCAAATAGAGCAAAAACGCAAAGAAATAACGTTGCACATAACTACGAAATAAATCATGAGAAAAGTCATATTTAGTATTATTTTTATTTTGTCTGCTCACATTATGTGGGCAGACAATCTAACAAGAGGAAAAGAGTATTATGAATGGAGAAACTATTCCAATGCCATTCCATACCTTCAATCAGCTGCAAAAGAAGGCTATGGCGAGGCTTGCTATCTACTCGGTAATATATATTTGTTAGGGCTTGGAGTGACCGAAAATTATGAGATTGCAATGCGTATGTATCAACGCGGGCTTGAATTTGGCTTTTTATCTGGAGATGCTGAAATTGGTTATATGTATAAAAATGGGCTCGGCGTTCAAAAAGATATACATAAAGCTGTTTCTTATTATCAGAAAAGTGCACGTAAAGGAATCGCGGATGGAAAACTACTTTTGGGCTATTGTTACTGGAATGGAGATGGGATAATTCAAAATAAAGATTCAGCTTTTATGTTTATACGTGAGGCTATTGATTCCGCGAACGAACTTACTTTCGATAGTAATTACGGATATCATATCCTGGGACAATGCTATGAATACGGTTATGGAACCCGTGTCAATATCCCTCAGGCAATAAATTGTTATAGTCAAGATTATATATATAATTATCGGAATGATTATAATGACATGCTTAGAGCAGTACTCCTTATGCATTATAATAAGATGAATAGCGTCGAAATAGATGATAGATCATATCTTTCAATTGCCATAGAACTCGGTTGTTCAGATCCTGAAGTTCTATATTTATCATATATTTGGCTTAAATGCAAAAATTGCGATGATTTGCGTGCCCTGCACTTCGCACTATATCAAAATATTATACAGAAGGTATTGGTACATCTGTTAATTACATCAAAGCCAAGGAATGTTCTGAGATGGCTGATAAATGGTTTGCTGTTAATGAATCAACATATATCGATTTAGAACGTGTTGATAATGATGTAAATTATCGTAATTCAAAAGGAATTTATTTTGTAGATGATACATATACACGTAATGATAGTTTATATAAGGTTACGGTTGTCAATGCTAATGGTAAACCATTGATGGTAAAGAATCTTACAAGAATAAAAATACAGGACAGTATTCGATTGGCAGAACGTCAAAAAGTATTAGCGGAAAAAAAACGTATAGAAGACGATGTCGCTTATCGAAATTCGAAAGGGATTTATCGTTTTGGGGATTTATGGCATGATAGAAAAGGAACTTATTATATCGTATTATCAATTGAATCAAATGGAGAACCAAAAGAGTTAATGCTTATAGAACATAAAAGTATTAGCTTTGAGGAATACCAACAAGGAATGCAAAAAAATGTACTATCCCCTGGCGATTTAGAGAAAGTATCTGAAAAATTTGATACAATCAATGCAACTCTTGCAGAACACGGACTCCCTGTTCTTGTAAGATATAAATATACAACTAATTTCACTACGGGTAGTGTCGTTTGGCAACAAACTTTTACTTCATCACGCGTTGGAAACTATATTGAAAAAAGGGATCTTGTAGGAAAAAATATAAATGTCATGCTTAAATTCACATTAACAGAACTTCGCATTGCAGGACTTGCTCATTAAAATCAGGTTTACAATGCTGCAAATAAGGGCAGCATTGTAAACTTATAAGTGTTTATTTCAATATTCTTACAACACCTCTAGCGCTTCTTCCAATTTGATGCCGCGGGAGCCTTTCAGCAGGATATGGCTTCCTGTAATGGGATGTTCCGCCAGGTAGGCACGCAACGAAGCCACCGTATCGAAATGCGGGAAAGGCGGCTGAATGCTGCAAAACTGCGACCCGACCAAAAAGACTTGCTCGAAACCGCATGATTCCAGCAACTCCACAATTGCCCGGTGCTCTGTTTCGCTTTGTTCACCCAGTTCCAGCATGTCGCCCAGAATCAGCGTCCGGTGCGGCACACGCATCTGCGCAAAATTCAGCAGGGCAGCGCGCATACTAGTCGGATTGGCATTGTACGCATCCACGACAACTGTGTTGCGTTCCGTTTTCTTCAGCATGGAACGGTTGTTTTGCGGCACGTAAGTTTCTATGCCTGCACGGATTTGTCCGGCCGTCAGGCCGAAAACAGTACCGACCGTAACCGCCACCAACACATTCTCTGCGTTGTATGCGCCAATCAAGTTAGTTTTTACACGAAATGTTTCTTCTGCCGCGTGGATGTCCATCTCCAAAAACGTCTCGCAAGCCGTAACCTGTCCCCAGACGGGTGCACCTTGCGGTTTCAAGCTGTAGCCGTATGTCGGCAAGTCGCCTGCCATTTCCGCCAAATCCGGATTGTCCACATTGCGGAAAATGAACCCGCCCGTGGAACGGATATAATCATATAGTTCACCCTTCGTTTTTTTCACGCCCTCGAAACTGCCGAAACCGAGCAAATGTGCCTTGCCCACATTGGTAATCAAGCCGGCATTCGGACATGCAATTTCCACCAGTTCCTGAATATCGCCGGGGTGGCTGGCTCCCATTTCGATAATCCCGATTTCATCTTCCGGCTGCATTTTAAGCAAGGTCAACGGCACGCCGATATGGTTATTCAGGTTTCCCTGCGTATAATGCACGCGGTATTTCTGTTTGAGCACGGCAGCCAACAGTTCTTTCGTCGTCGTCTTGCCGTTCGTGCCCGTAATGCCGATAACCGGCTTTCCCAAATAAACTCGATGCATCCGCGCCAGTTGCTGCAAGGCTCTCAACACATTGTCCACCAGAACAAAACGCTCATCAACGGCATATTGCGGTTCATCCACGACTGCACAAACCGCCCCTTGTTCCAAGGCTTTGGCCGCATAGGCATTCCCGTTGAAATTCTCGCCTTTCAATGCAAAAAACATCGAACCTTGCGGGCAATTCCGGCTATCCGTCGTAACGCACGAACAACCGCCCTCGGGTGTATTGCCCTGTGCCGCCAAAAACTGTTTATTCAGTCGGGCAAACAATGCGTACAACGCATCCGCATCTGTAATTTTCTGTGCCATATTTCCCATAAAAAGAGGCGAATCGCACAATCCGCCTCGTTAAAAAAATAATTTCCTGTTTTTTATTCCACAACCGTAACCCAACCGAACGGGTCGGCAACATCGCCATATTGGATGGCACGCAGACGGTTATACAGTTTCTCGCATACCTTGCCCGGCTTGCCATCCTTGCTGAACACGTAAGTTTTCTTTGTGTCGTAATCGTCGATACGTTCGATAGGACTGATAACGGCTGCCGTACCACATGCACCGGCCTCGTCGAACTCTGCAAGTTCTTCCACCGGAATATGGCGGCGTTCCACCGTCATGCCCATTTCTTCGGCCAAAGTCATCAGGCTCTTGTTGGTAATTGATGGCAGGATGGAAGTCGATTTGGGCGTCACGTATGTATTGCCCTTGATGGCAAAGAAGTTGGCCGCGCCACATTCGTCGATATATTTCTTTTCTTTGGCATCCAAATAGAAAATATTGGAATAACCCAACTGGTGGGCATGTTCACCGGCAACTAAACTGGCGGCATAGTTTCCACCGACTTTGTAGATTCCCGTGCCCAATGGGGCTGAACGGTCGTATTCACGCATGATAACAAACGGCGTGGTCTGGAACCCGCCCTTGAAATAAGGCCCGACCGGCGTCACGAACAGGATAAACTCATATTCTGTTGCCGGTTTCACGCCCACCTGCGGGCTTGTCCCAATCAGCAACGGACGGATATAAAGCGATGCGCCTGATTCGTAAGGAGGCACAAAACGTTTGTTTTCCTGCACGGCCATGATAACCGCATCGCGGAATTTTTCTTCCGGGAATTCCGCCATCATAATGCCCCGGCAAGACGACTGCAAGCGTTTTGCGTTTTCATCCAACCGGAAAATGCGGATTTTCCCGTCCTTGCCCATAAAGGCTTTCAGCCCTTCAAATGCTTCCTGGCCATAATGCAAACAAGTTGCCGCCATGTGCAAGCTGATTTGCCGGTCCGTACATTTCCGCAGTTCACCCCATGCGCCATTGGCATACGTGCAGCGGATATTTACATCGGTCGGAATGTAACCGAAACCGATATTGCTCCAATCAATGTCTGGTCGTTCCATAATCAAAACCTTCTTTGCGCCGTCCTCCAAAGTCCGGCATATTTTTGTTTAATGTCCTAAAAAATCCTCCGTAAACCGGCAACCAACCTTCAGCACCAACTGGGCTTCATTACCCATGTTGAACAGCAAATCGACAATACTCAAATCCGGCAGGAAGCCATATTTTTCTTGAAAAACCTGATAGTAAGGCCGGATTGTGAACCCGCAATCATGCTTCGGATGAAATTGCCCGCGCAAATCTACAACTTTTTTATGATAATCCGCGACATATCCCGCCGTAAATCCGATACTTTTCCGCACATCCAACAATTCAAGCACTTTTTCGAGCAAAGCCATGTTGAAATCGAGCAGGAAATCCCATTTTTGATGGAAAAAAGGCGCAAAATCATCTTCGTAGTACTCGAAAAAAGGCGTCGTGTTATATGCCGAAACGATGGACTTCCAATGTTGCCGTTGCCAATCATCATGCTCCGAAACGCGGACATCTTTCATGCATTTCTTTTCGGTTCCGGTACGCTCCACCGGAATGCTCAACGCCATCAGACCGTTGGCCGCCGCAATATGGCAACGGTTCCGGTAGCTCTGCTTCTGATAGTGTTCCCATTGTTCCACCTCCACGTTTCCCGCATTCACCAACGCGGACACATAAGAAACCGGCGGCAAATAAGCCGTGGAAAAAAGAACAGTTTCCGGCATGGCTACTGTTTCGCATTTTTGAAGAAACGTTCCCAGCGTATCCTGCCCGTGAACCAGCCTTTGTCCTTGTCCAACGACAGCCAAACGCAAACCGGCCGCCCAACAATATGATCTTCCGGGACATGGCCCCAATAGCGCGAATCCGCGGAATTATGGCGGTTATCACCCATCATCCAATAATAATCCATCTGGAACGTATAACTGTCAGCCGGCGCGCCGTTGATATAAACCGTACTGTCTTTCAAGGCAATCTGCTGATGTTCATAGTTGCGTATCAAACGCTCGTAAACGGCATAATTGGCCGGAGTTATGTCCAACTTGTCACCTTTGCGCGGCATGTAAATCGGACCGTAATTGTCGCGTGTCCAATCGGTTTTCCCAAGCGGATAGACATCGCCGCCGCGCCATGCCGGCTCAACCTTGATGGCCTTGATCATCTGGTTTTTGGACAACGCCTGGTAATTAGCTTTGGTCAGAGGCAAGTGATATACCGGCAAAGCAGGATCCAAGTCCATAGCCGCTATTTCCTGTGCGCCTGCCTGCGTCCTGCCATCTATGAAACGGCGGTCGGCTACACTGATGTCCATTTTTTCAAACATGCTCGAGGTTATCAGCGAACCGTTTGTCTGGACATAATAGTTGTACTGCACACCATCGTGGTCTTCCAGCACTTGCCCGTTTATATAAATCTGGTTATCAATAATCTGCAACGTATCTCCCGGCAAGCCGACACAACGTTTCACATAATTCTCCCGCCTGTCCACCGGCCGGTAAATTATTTCACCGAAAATATCCTTTCGCTGATGCACAACTTCTTTCCCGTAATAATAACACAGGCTGTAATAATCCGGATTTTGTTGTTTCAGCGCCACCGTATCGCCGGCAGGAAAGTTGAACACGACAATATCGCCGCGCTTGACCTGCGCCAGGCCCTTCAGGCGGCGATATTCCCATTGCGGTTTGTCAAAATACGATTTTCCGCCTCCCAACCACGCAGGAAATGTATTCTGCACCAAGGGGAATGACAACGGCGTGTTCGGGATGCGCGGGCCATAGCTCGCCTTGCTGACAAACAGGAAATCACCGACCAGCAAGGTTTTTTCCAACGAGGAAGTCGGAATCTGATAATTCTGGAACAAATACAAATTGATAAAATAAACCGCCACCAACGCAAAAACAATCGCATCAATCCAACTGCAAATGGAATACAGCGTCTTGTTTTTAGTCCGTTTCCAAAAATCCCAAGGAATATAACGCGTGATAAACAAATCAAGTATCAGCGGCAACAGGAACAACCACCAGAAATTGCCTACCCAGGCAATAAAAAGCACATAAACAAGTCCCCATACGGCAAATTTGACCCATTGCTTTACGGGAACATTTTTGAAACCCTTGCGACGCGGCTGCTGTTCCGCTGTGTTATTGGCACGTTCCATTTTTAAATTATTTTATCAAGAAACAGACTATTTAAAGGGCAAAAATACAAAAAAGATAATTTCCGTAAAACCGCATCATGCTCGGCTTAACAAAATGCTATAAGATTACATTTTTTTAAAACAGGAAAAACAAAAAGGAAGCATTACAAAGCCCAAAAATCAAAAAAAATATCCCCGAAAAGAATGAAAACGATGAAAATGCACAAAAAAATCCGATTTTTGCAGAAAAAACCGATTTTATCATGAAACGTATCATTTCCACCCCGAATGCGCCGGCAGCCATTGGGCCATACAGCCAAGCTGTCGAAATCAATAACACGTTATATATTTCCGGCCAATTGCCGGTCAATCCGGCAAGCGGGAAAATCGAAGGCACCACCGTGGCTGAACAAGCCGCCCAAGCATTCGAAAACATCGGTGCCATTCTGGAAGCTGCCGGTTACACATACGCCGATGTCGTCAAATCGACTGTTTTCCTCAGCGACATGAGCCTGTTCGCCGAAATGAACGAAGAATACAAGAAAGTATATACGCAAGACTTTCCTGCACGTTCAGCCTTTGCAGTAAAGGCCTTGCCCATGGGTGCGCTGGTTGAGGTGGAAACGATAGCTGCAAAATAAAAGAAAGCGGGAACATATCATGGAACAGCACAAGCAACCAACGACGCAACCGGCATCGGACCGGCGCAAACCGGCATGGCTCAAAATTTCGCGCCGGAACACCGCCCAATATGCCAAAGTGCACCAACTGCTTGCCGACAACTGCCTGCACACGATTTGTGAAAGCGGACGTTGCCCCAACCAATGCGAATGCTGGAACCGCGGCACAGCCACATTCATGATTTTAGGCGAAATATGCACACGAGGCTGCCGTTTTTGCAACACGCGCACAGGAAAACCGTTGCCACCCGTGCCGGAAGAATCGCAACAACTGGCTGCTTCCGTAAAAGCCATGGGGCTGAAACATGTCGTCGTTACATCTGTTACCCGCGACGACCTGCCGGACGAAGGCGCACGGCATTGGCACGAATGCATAAAAGCCATCCGGGAAACCAACCCGACGACAACCATCGAGGTGCTGATTCCTGACTTCAATGGCAGGCATGAACTCCTGGATATTATTCTGGAAGCCCAGCCGGACATTATTGGCCATAATCTGGAAACCGTGTGCAGGCTAACGCCAATAGTCAGAAGCAGAGCGAAATATGAATGCAGTCTGGATGTCTTAAAGTATTTACACGACCACCATGCCATTACAAAAACCGGAATCATGGCCGGATTGGGCGAGACACAAGAAGAAGTGTTACAGCTTATGGACGATGTCCTACAAACCGGCTGCCAGATTCTGACCATCGGCCAATACCTGCAACCCGACCGTATGCACATACCCGTAGCCGAATACATCACACCGGAACAATTCAGCTATTACAAAAAAATCGGAATTGAAAAAGGCTTCAAACACGTGGAAAGCGCGCCGCTTGTGCGTTCCAGCTACCACGCTGAAATGCAAATACAATAATCATTTACGATTTCAATTTGCTTTCGATTTGCTGGACGGTAGCACGGAAATGCTTGTCTATTTCCATTTGGTCGGCCACAATCTTGCACGCATGGAGCACCGTTGCATGGTCACGTTGCCCGATAGTGGTACCGATTGAAGACAACGAACTTTTAGTCAGTTGCTTTGACAAATACATGGCAATCTGACGTGCCTGTACGACTTCACGTTTCCGCGATTTTGTGGAAATGGAATCAACCGACAGGGCAAAATGCTCACAAACCAAATCACGGATTTTCTCCACTGTAAGCACTTTTGGAGTAATTTTCACAATACGACTGACTACCTGACGGGCCAAATCCAGATCAATAGGCGTATTTTCCAGCGTGGAGTGCGCCATCAAAGAAACCAGGACACCTTCCAAATCACGTACATTGTCCACCACATTTTCTGCTATGAAATCAATCACCGCTTCGGATATATCCAAACCATCACGATAAATCTTGCTTTTCAGGATGTCTTTCCTAAGTTGGAAATCCGGTTTCTCAATTTCTGCCGAAAGTCCCCATTTGAAACGTGTAAGCAGACGTTGTTCCAAACCGGCCAACATGGCTGGAGCTCGATCAGCGGTCAGAATCAACTGCTTGCCGGACAAGTGTAAATGATTGAATATATGGAAAAATGTATTCTGGGTTGCAGTCTTTCCAGCAAATTCATGGATGTCATCGATAATCAGCAAATCGATGGTCTGGTAAAAGTTCAAAAAATCGTTCACCGTATTATTACGCACGGCATCCGTATATTGGATTTGGAATGTATTTGCCGGAACATACAGCACCCGTTTCTCCGGGTGTTGCTGTTTGGTCATAATACCGATGGCATTGACCAAATGAGTCTTGCCTACACCAGACTGCCCGTAAACGAACAACGGACTGAAAATGGTTTTCCCCGGTTCATTGGCGATGCTGATACCAGCTGTACGTGCCAACTTATTGCTACGCCCTTCTATCAAATTGTTGAACGTATAAGCCGAATTCAGTTGCGGATCCAGATCCGGTAATTGCACAACTCTGTCATACGGAGTGGACATGCTGCGACTCACTGCCTTATTGGCATCAGCAGAAGAAGTCTCCTCTATTTTGGAAGTACCGGAAATCGTTTCACCCGCAATCGGAATCTTATATTCCAACTGTGTGCCTACACCAAATTCACGGTAGATGGCCGCCCGCAACAATTCAATATATTTTTCTTCTATATATTCCACGAAGAAAAGGCTCGGCACCTGCAAAACAAGTACCTTGTCCTCATATTGCAACGGGACAATAGGAGCAAACCACGTTTTATACGCAGTATCGCTTAAGTTGTCTTTAATCAGCGTCAAACAACGCTTCCACGGCTCTACACAAACTTGATTCTCCATAAATTCACTTCCAACAAAGCACGGTGGACCTCTCTTTTATTCTTGATTTTCTAAACAATAAATTAATTGATTTTGCTTTTAAAAACACCCTTCCGAAAAGGGGATATTCCGCACCACAAAAGTCCGAAACTTTTTCCAAATAAAAAAACTTTTCAACAACCCCTGCAAGCACAAAAAGTCCATCTATTTTAGAATCAGCCCATTAAATAAAACAAGCTGAAAAACAGCTTTTTAAAAAGTCCAGAAAAACAACAACAAGCTGAAAAACAGAATATTCACATTTTGATAGCAATTTCGCCAAAAGTAGAACCGGAAAGGGCTGAAGTGCCTATGGTCAAAGAGGTTTCACCTGCTTACTTAATGGAGCAAAAAAATTTTTGTTATTTAGAACAATTCTACAAAACATTCAATCCTTGTCTTTTTTGCCGCCAAACAACGAAAAATGTACATATCGCTTTGGATGACTCTGTAAATCAATCAGCAACTTATCTGCACTTGACAACGTATTTGATAAATTCAAATAAAGTTCTTTGTCATTCATAAGTAAGCCAAGTGTTCCATCCGTATCGTTCAGTTTTGATGTCAGGGTTTGTAAATTATCCAAAGTCCCGTTCACTTTGCCGAATGTCGTCTGGAAATCGACCTGTTTCAAATTTGCCCCTACAAATTTCAAATCGTTTACCGCCAATTGGACATCTGCCAATAACTGCGGTACATCTTGTTTCATAAGGTTCCTGAGTTCGCCGGAAGAAGCCGCCAGATTTGCGGTTGTCCTTTCAACAGAAGCCATCGTATTCTGCAACTCTTGTCCGGACAAAATCATTTGCGCCGCGCATACCAATGAATCCACGTGGTCCAATGTGGTATGCAACGCCGGAAGCATAGCTGCCGCATCGGCAAACATACCTTCAGCTACTTTCGAGTCCAAAGTATCCTTGGAAACATGTAGCCGGGCTGTACGGTCTTCCGGAAAAACTATCCGAATCATCTTATCACCCAACAAACCATCGTCCGCAAGTTCCATTCTCGTCCCAATCGGAAACTGCAAATCCTTATTGACTGATATACGGACTCTAAAAGCCGGTGAAGCCGAGAAATCATACAAAATTTCATCGACCTGCCCCACTTTGTAACCTTGGATATACACAGGCGCGGACTCTATCAAACCATCCACATTATCATACACGCCATAATAGTACTGGGTTGGAGAAAAGACATTTATGCCTTTCAAAAAATTCAGCCCAAAATACAAAACAGCAATGGTTATCACCGCAACGATGCCTAATCTTACTTCACGAGTAAAAAAAATCTTTTTCATTGTTTCTATTTCGATTTATTATTCACCTATTTCATTCCACGTGCTTCCTTTACCGATATTTTTTCCCCATTCAGGAACGCGACCACAAAAGCATCGGGAAATTTCTTTTTCAGACTCATACGGATATTTTCTATTTTTTGAAAATCAGTTTCTTCACCCACCGTATATTTATACCACCCGTTTTCTTTGTAATAATTTGTATTTTTGACCCCTTTGAAAGCCGGATCTTTGGAGTCCAATACGGATTTCACGGAAAAAATCTGTATTTTATACACTGGTTTCCCATTTGTTTGCACAACAGCCACATCCCGCGACTTTTGCGTCGTTGATTTGGAAGATTCCTGCACATTCAATGCTGTTTTTTTTTCAACTTGGTGCTTATATTCCACGAACGCATCATAAATGGCATCCGCCATGGTCTGCTGCCCCTTGGCCGAATGCAAGAATTGTTCCTCCGCCTTGTTGGTTATAAAGCCCAGTTCTATCAACACACTCGGACAAGCTGACTTGTGCAACACCCAAAATGCTGCCTGGCGTACTCCCCTGTCCTTCCGATGATATTGCTGGGTAAACTGTTCTTGTACAGATGAGGCAAAACTCAAACTGCGGTCAATATATTGATCCTGCATAAATTCGAACATTATATATGATTCCACCGAATTGGGGTCAAATCCTTGGTATGTAGTCTTATAATCCTCTTCAAGCAACATAACGGAGTTTTCACGCATGGCCACATCCAGGTTGGAAGCCAGCTTGTCCAATCCAAGTGTAAACGTTTCCGCACCGGCCACATCCCTGTTTTCCGCCGCATTGGTATGAATGCAAATGAACAAATCCGCACTGTTCTGGTTTACAAAATTTGCCCGTTCCTGTAAAGTCAAGAAGACATCCGTCTTACGGGTATAAAGCACATTGACATCTTTAAAATTTGCTGCTATTTTTTGTCCCAGTTTCAGTGCAACACCCAGATTGATATTTTTTTCTTGGGCAATCTGCCCCATTGCCCCTGGATCACGCCCGCCATGTCCGGCATCAATCACCACGGTAAACTTTGGGGAAACAGCCGCCTGCACGCCCAAACACGAAAAGCAGAACATAGCCGCCAAAAAAATATGTGAAACGAACAACTTGTTTATTACAATACGTTTAAACATAGTATTATCTGTTTTGAATTTTACTTGCAGAAATCTTCTGCAAAAATAAGGATTTCCGCTTAATTATGCAGAAACATTAGAGGGCTATTATTAAATTAACTTATAAAAATTACGGTTTTATCAGTCGATACTACTTTTTTTGAGTACCTTTGTCCCCTCTAAATTTCTGCCGACAACAAGGGATGCGAATCCACAAGCGATATAACAATCCGTTTTTATTTGCATGGTGCGTGTTTTTAATGCCCGCACTCTTTGTTTCTATACAAAGCAATGCGCAGGAAAACCCAACAGACAGCATCTCTGTTTTACCAGCTGATTCCATTCAAATCCAACCGCAAGATTCTGTTGTGACAGACTCCATCGAACCAGCAGAAAAAAAAGAAGTACTTGATGCCCCGATAACATACGAGGCCCAAGATTCCATCGTTTTTCTGGGTAACGGTACTGGATTCTTATATGGTTCAGCTGCCATGCAATATAAAGAAATAGATTTGAAAGCCAATTTCATACGGGTCAATATGGACAGTACTACCATATATGCATCCGGAACGACAGACAGCACGGGCGTAGTTAGCGGTTCTCCGATTTTCACAGAAAAAGAATCATCCTACGAGGCCAAGGAAATGACTTACAACCTGAATACGAAAAAAGGATTTATACGTCAAGTCGTTACACAGCAAGGCGAAGGTTACATCATTAGCGACAAAACAAAGAAAGATGAGAATGATTTATTATGCATGGTCGATGGGAAATACACCACTTGCGATAACCACGAACATCCGCATTTCTATTTGCAACTGACCAAAGCAAAAGTAAAACCAGGAGAATACGTGGCCGCCGGCCCAGCATATTTGGTTGTGGCCGATGTTCCTTTACCGTTAGCCATCCCTTTCGGATTTTTCCCATTCACAAGCCAATATTCATCCGGAATAATCATGCCTAATTATGGAGATGACTCTTCACGTGGATTTTATTTACAAGGCGGAGGGTACTATTTTGCCATAAATGATTATTTCGACCTTGAACTACTGGGTGACATTTATACAAAAGGGACTTGGGCAATAACCGCAAATACAAATTACGTGAAACGTTATAAATTCCGAGGCAGTTTCAATTTGACTTACCGGAACGACGTTACCAGCGAAAAAGATTTGCCAGACTATTCTGTCGCCAAGAACTTGAGCATCAGATGGTCACATTCACAAGACGCAAAAGCCAATCCATACAGCACTTTTTCTGCAAGTGTCAATTTCTCGACCAGCGGCTACAACCGCAGCAACATCAACAGCTATTACAACCCGGAATTGAACTCGGAAAACACAAAAAGTTCGTCCGTATCGTTTACACAACGATTTCCTGACAGTCCCTGGAGCCTCTCGGGAAGTGCCATGGTCACTCAACGCACTAAAGATTCCACCATTAATATGACTTTACCAAGCCTAAGCGTAACCATGAGCCGCATATATCCGTTCAAACGCAAAAATCCGGTCGGGAAAGAACGATGGTATGAGAAAATCTCATTAAGCTATACTGGAACCATGAGCAACAGCATCGAGACCAAAGAAAACATGTTGTTGCATTCGTCACTGACCAAAGACTGGAAAAATGGTATTAACCATAATATCCCCATATCCGCCTCATTCAATGTCCTGAAATACATCAATATATCACCATCTGCCAGTTACACCGAACGATGGTATTTCAAACGGGTAGATCAAAGTTGGGACGAGGAAAACAACGAAGTAAAAATGGATACGACAAACGGGTTTTACCGTGTATACAATTTCAATGTCGGTGTTTCCGCATCCACAAAATTATATGGATTTTTCATTCCGAACCGTAAGATTTTCGGCGACAAGATAGACCGTTTCAGGCATGTGCTCACTCCAAGTATCGGTTTTACATGGGCACCGGATTTCGGGAACAGCTGGTTCAACTATTATGGAACATACGACAAGCCTGTGACTAATTATGTGACTGGAGAACCGGATATTGAAACTATAACATATTCGCGCTATGCAGGAGCATTATACGGGACACCAGGACAAGGAAAAACCGGAAGCATCAATTTTTCACTCGCCAATAACCTGGAAATGAAAGTGAGGAACGATCGGGACACCACAGGAGACAACCCATTCAAAGTCATTAGTTTAATAGACAATTTTTCTATAAACGGCTCATACAATATAGCTGCCGACTCCATGAAATGGTCCAATTTCAATGCGACCTTACGTATAAAACTAAAAAATTATTCACTTAACCTGACCGGTTCGTTCGACCCATATATGTACGGTCTGACAACATCAGGCAGTCCGGTACGTATCAATGAACTGAGATGGAACCACGGCAAATTCCCGCGTTTTCTCGGAACAAGCACGTCATACAGCTACACGTTCAATAACGACACATTCAAAAAATGGTTTGGTAAAAAAGGCAAAAACACAGACACCGAGAACCCTGACGGGACGACCGACGACCCAGACAACCCAGACAACCCCGCATCAGACAACCCGCCGAACAGCAACGGCAACAACACGAACGGCACCGGCAATACCGACTCCCGGACAATCGATGCGGATGGATACGCCAAAGTCAGCATACCATGGAGCATATCCGTAAGCTACACGCTCCGATATGCGCAAAGCAGTAATTTTAACTATGACAAAATGGAATATGACATGAAATTCACGCATAACCTGAATCTATCCGGCAGCATAGGCCTTGGAGCAGGCTGGAAAATTAGCACCAGCACTTCATACGATTTTGAAGCCAAAAAATTCTCATATTCCAGTTTCAACGTCAGCAGGAGCCTGCACTGCTGGAGCATGAGCGGCAGCTTCGTCCCGTTCGGCATATACAAGTCCTATAATTTCAAAATCGGCGTAAACGCCAGTATGCTGGCCGACCTGAAATATGAAAAGCAAAGCGAATACGGCCGTTCCAATGTAAATTGGTGGTAAATCGGATTACAAATACAACAAATAAGAACGATAAATAAAACAGCAAGAAAAATGATTATCTCGGAAAAGAAAATGGTAAAAGTCTGCTACGAACTATTCGTAGATGGTGAAAACGGACAGGAAGAATTGATGGAACGTGCGACGGAACAAGCCCCGCTGAGTTTCTGCTTTGGCATAGGCATGATGTTGCCCATGTTCGAAGCGAACCTGGCCGGCAAGAAAGCAAACGAGGCGTTCGATTTCCGCATCGAACACCGCGATGCATACGGCGAATACGATGAACAGAATGTTATCGACTTGGACAAAAATATCTTTATGGTCGATGGCAAATTGGACACCAAATACATTTATCCGGGCAATGTGGTCCCGCTCATGGACAACGAAGGCAACCGTATCAATGCCGCTATTGTCGAAGTAAAGGATGATACCGTACAAGTTGACCTGAACCATCCTCTGGCCGGCGAGAACTTGCACTTCGTTGGCAAAGTCCTGGAAGTCCGCGATGCGACAGAACAAGAGTTGAACCACCTGCTGGGCGGCTGCCACTGCGACAGTTGCCACTGCGACAGCGACTGCGGCTGCTGCCATTGATAACAAAATCCATAAATAACAAAACCAATCGAACATGAACACTTTCGGCACAAAATTCCGGTTCACTTCATTCGGCGAATCACACGGAACCGCCATCGGCGGCATCATAGACGGCTGTCCTGCCGGCGTGGAACTTGACATGTCTTCCATACAAGACGAACTGGACCGCCGCAGGCCGGGCCAATCGGCCGTAAGCACGGCACGCAAGGAAAACGACAAGGTCGAGTTCCTTTCCGGCATTTTTGAAGGCAAAACGACCGGAAGCCCGATTGCTTTTGTTATTTGGAACCAAAACCAACATTCCGCCGATTATGAACATTTGAAGGACCTGTTCCGGCCGTCGCACGCCGATTTTACTTATCAGCAGAAATACGGCATCCGCGACTACCGCGGCGGCGGGCGCAGTTCCGCCCGCGAGACGGCCGGGCGTGTCGTTGCCGGCGCGATAGCCAAGCAGATATTGGAACAACAGGGCATACGCATAACCGCGTACACGTCCCAAATCGGGCCAATTACCTTGGACAACGATTATCGGAAATACGATTTTTCCCTTATTGAAACCAATATCGTGCGTTGCCCGGACACGGAAAAAGCCGCACAAATGATTGGATTGGTCGAAAAAATGAAAAAAGAGGGTGATTCCATCGGAGGCACCGTGACTTGCGTCATCGAGCACGTCCCCGCCGGTGTCGGAAACCCGATTTTCGGGAAACTGCAAGCTACATTGGCCAGTGCCATCATGAGCATCAATGCCGTGAAAGGATTTGAATACGGTTGCGGGTTCAATTACCTGGATTGTCCCGGTTCCGAGTTGAACGATGCTTTCTGCATGGAAGACGGACAAGTTTCCACCCGTACCAATTATTCCGGCGGCATTCAGGGCGGTATCAGCAACGGGCAACCTATCTATTTCCGTGTCGCGTTCAAACCCACGCCCTCCATCAGCAAGACGCAGCAAACCGTCAATATGCAAGGCGAAGAAACCGAGCTGTCCATCCACGGACGCCACGACCCCTGCATCCTGCCGCGCGCCGTCCCCGTGGTGGAGGCCATGACAGCCATTGCCTTGTTGGATTGCATGATGAACGGCTGACAACCGAACGCAATAGAGCCAAGAAAGCAAGCCGCCGGATCTCACCCGAAAACCTGTTCTATGATTTCCGGATAATAGCGGTATTCCAGCTCGTGCACCTTGGCGGCAATATCCTCCGGAGTGTCCGTCAGCAGAACCGGGCATTTTGCCTGGAAAATGATATTGCCTTCGTCATAATTCTCATTTATATAATGTATCGTAATGCCGGTTTCCGTTTCACCGGCATTTTTTACGGCCTCATGCACATGGTGTCCGTACATGCCCTTGCCGCCATATTTCGGCAACAAGGCTGGATGAATATTGATAATCTTGTTGGGAAAGGCATCCAGCAGGGGTTGGGAAATTTTCAGCATGAAACCGGCCAAAACAATACCATCAATTGCGTATTTTTGCAACAAATCCAAGACAAGTTTAGCTTCCGCAAACTCGTTTTTGGTGAAAAAATAGGATGGAATCCCCATTTTTTGTGCCCTTTCATGCACATAAGCATGCTCATTATTGGACAAAACCAGCGGGAAATCAAGTGTTTTCCGCACGTTAAAATAGTTAAAGATGTTTTCCACGTTTGAGCCTGAACCAGAGGCAAGAAGAGCTATCCTATTCATATTTTTTAAATGTTAAATACTGCACAAGGGGGTATGGCTTGTGCAAAAATAATCAGCCTAATTTGCACTTTTTATGGTCAAGTGAAAAAAAATGCTTTACTTTGCACCCGCAAAATTAATAAAACAATTTTTATATCACACTAAAACGAAAAATTATGTCAGAAGTTGCATCAAAAGTAAAAGCTATTATCGTTGAAAAATTAGGTGTAGATGAAGCTGAAGTTACAATGGAAGCCAGTTTCACAAACGACTTGGGTGCCGATTCTTTGGATACCGTTGAATTGATCATGGAATTTGAAAAAGAATTCGGGATTTCTATTCCTGATGAAGCAGCAGAAAAAATCGCAACTGTAGGCGATGCTGTAAACTATATTGAAGCGAACGCTCAAGCTTAAAAATGCTCTAATTTTATTTCGACAACTTATGGAATTAAAAAGAGTTGTTGTAACCGGTTTAGGTGCTCTTACACCAATAGGCAATACCGTTCCCGAATTTTGGGAAAATCTGGTTGCCGGTGTAAGCGGCGCCGGCCCGATTACACATTTTGATGCGTCAAATTTTAAGACACAGTTTGCCTGTGAAGTAAAAAATTTTGACCCACTTACACTTTTTGACCGGAAAGAAGCCCGCAAATACGACCGCTTCGCGCAATATGCCATTGCCGTTGCCAAACAAGGCGTGGAAGATGCAGGTTTCGATCTGGAAAAAGAAGATTTAGATAGAATAGGTGTTATATGGGGTTCCGGCATCGGCGGATTGAGAACCTTCGAAGAAGAAATGGAATACTTTGTCACCAACGGCAAGATTCCCAAATTCAATCCGTTCTTCATCCCGAAAATGATTGTCGATATTGCCGCCGGCAACATCTCCATCATGTACGGTTTCCGCGGGCCCAATTATGCCACGGTATCGGCTTGCGCGTCTTCGTCCCACGCCATTGGCGATGCATTCAACTACATCCGCCTCGGCAAAGCGAACGCCATCGTAACAGGCGGTTCCGAATCGACCATTACCGTATCGGGCGTAGGCGGTTTCACGGCCATGCACGCACTGTCCACACGCAATGATTCGCCGCTGACGGCCTCGCGCCCGTTCAGCAAGAGCCGCGACGGCTTCGTAATCGGTGAAGGCGGGGCATGTCTTGTATTGGAAGAGCTGGAACACGCCAAAGCACGCGGTGCGAAAATCTATGCGGAAATCATCGGTGCCGGCTTCTCGGCAGATGCGCACCACATCACAGCCCCGCACCCGGAAGGAATCGGCGCGGAAAAAGTAATGCAGTACGCACTGGATGATGCAGGTATCAAACCCGAAGAAATCGACTATATCAACGTGCATGGAACTTCGACCCCGTTAGGGGACATTTCGGAAGTAAAAGCCATCAAAAACATATTCGGCGACCATGCTTACAAGTTGAACATCAGTTCGACCAAATCCATGACAGGGCACATGCTCGGGGCAACCGGAGCCGCAGAAGCCATTGCGAGCATTCTGGCTATCCAGCACGGTATCGTTCCGCCGACTATAAACTTTACGGAAGGTGATGAAGACCCTGAAATTGATTACAATTTGAATTTCACATTCAATAAGGCACAAAAACGCACTGTCAATGCCGCACTGTCAAATACGTTCGGTTTCGGAGGACATAATGCCAGTCTTATTTTCAGAAGATTTGAAGAATAAACATTCAAACATTGTTTCTCTTTTTCGCATAAGGTTCTTTTCGAAACATCGAGAAGAACCTTATATGTTTTGGCGCGAACTGTTAGGCTTTCCGCCACACGACCCCGGTTTGTACGAAGCAGCCATGTGCCACAAATCGGCCATACAACCCGACACGAGGAAGGAACAGTACACAAACGAACGGTTGGAGTTCCTGGGCGATGCCATCCTCAGTGCTGTTTTTGCCGACATCTTGCTGGAAAAGTTCCCAATGCAGCCGGAAGGTTTCCTGACACGCACACGCGCCAAAATCGTATGCAGGGCTACACTGAACGAACTTGCCAGGCAGTTGGGACTTGACAAACGGATCAAAAAAGCCCCTTACGTTGACAGGAACATTGAAAACCTGTACGGGAATGCCTTCGAGGCCTTGATCGGGGCCATTTACGTGGACTACGGCTACGCGCATTGCAAACAGTTTGTGGAACGGATTATCCGCCAGAAATACATCAACATAGAAAAAATAGCACGCTCCGAAGTGGATTTCAAATCCAGGCTGTTGGAATGGGGACAACGGCACCAATTGCAAATCCGTTTCCTGCTGGCAGGCGAGTCATTCAACGAGAAAACCAACGGACACATATTCCACTACCAGATTGACATAAATGGTACGGTAGTAGCAGAAGCCAAAGGCGCAACAAAAAGGGAAGCGCAGCAGGCTGCCGCCGCAATCGCACTGAAAAACATAAACAGACAACAGAATACCACCAAATTTCATAGACAGATACACTCAAAAACAACAATCGCATGAACACAACGCATTTCGCAACCCTGATATTCTCCCAGGCAGAGAAGTACGGGAACCGGACAGCACTCCGCTATCGCCGGAACGGTGAAAACAAATGGCGGGAAATGTCATGGAAAAAATTTGCCAGCCGGATCGAAACCATTGCCAAGGCGCTGGTCGAACTCGGAGTAGCCGAAAGCGACCCCGTGGGGCAATTCTCGCAAAACATGCCCGAAAACCTGATTGTCGATTTCGCCCTGTATGCAAACCGAGCGGTGATGGTTCCCATCTACGCGACCTCATCGGCCGACCAGGTTTCCTACATCGTGGACGATGCCAAGTTGAGAATCCTGTTCGTGGGCGAGCAGCAGCAGTACGATGTCGCCACCAAGGTGCTGGAAACTTCCGAAACCTTGCAGCACATCATCGCCCTGGACAAAAACATTGTTTTCTCCGAAAAGGAACATTCCATGTACTTTTCCGACCTGCTGGCCATGGGCGAGGCATCGCAACAGCAGGATGTCGTCGAGGCACGGCAGGCGGAGGCCAGCGAGAGCGACATGGCAGCCATCCTATACACATCCGGGACGACGGGCAACCCGAAAGGCGTAATCCTCATGCACTCCGGGTTCAACCAGGCCATGCGCATCCACGACATGCGCCTGACCACACTGACCGACAAAGACCGCTCCATTGCTTTCCTGCCATTGTCGCATGTGTTTGAACGCATGTGGTGCTATTTCTGCCTGCACAGGGGGATAGAAATCACCCTCAACATGCACCCGACCGAAATACAACAGACCATCAAGGAAATACGCCCGACGGTGATGTGCGCCGTGCCCCGTTTCTGGGAAAAAGTGTATATCGGCATCAAGGAGAACCTGTCGCAATACTCGGAATTCATGCTGGGCGTCGTAATATGGGCCATTGCAGTAGGGCGCAAATACAACATAGAGCACTTACGGGTCGGCAAAAAACCGAACTGGTGGCTCCGCGCACGGTACAGGTTTGCCGACAAGTTCATTTTCTCCAAAGTGAAAAACACTGTCGGCATAGAGAACGGCGTCTTGTTCCCGACCGCCGGCGCGGCATTGGCCGACCACATAACCGTATTTTTCAGGAGCATCGGCATTCCTATCTGTTACGGATACGGGCTTACGGAAAGCTATGCAACCGTTTCCTGTTTCGATTACACGGGTTATGAAATCGGTTCGGTAGGAAGCATTATGCCGGAAGTGGAAGTGCGTATCGGCGAGGACAACGAAATACAGCTGCGCGGCAAAACCGTATTCCAGGGATATTACAACAAGCCGGAAATCACGCAGCAATCCTTCACGGAAGACGGATTTTTCAAGACGGGCGATGCAGGCTACATAAAAGGCAACCACCTGTACCTGACGGAACGCATCAAAGACCTGTTCAAGACATCGAACGGCAAATACATCGCCCCGCAGCAAATAGAAACCCTGCTGACGACGGACAAATACATCGAGCAAGTGGCAGTCATCGGCGACCAGCGGAACTACGTCACGGCCATCATCGTGCCCAACCTGGCATTGCTGGAAAAATACGCCAAGGAAAACAGCATCGGGTATGCCAACACGGACGAGCTGCTGAACAACCCGCAAATACACCAAATGATTGAAGAACATATCCTGAAATTGCAGGCCAAAATGGCGCATTTCGAGGTCATCAAGAAATTCACGTTAATCAAGAAAGGATTCACCATTGAAACCGGCGAGCTGACCAACACGCTTAAATTGCGCCGTGCCATCATCATGCAAAAGTACGCGCAAATCATTGATTCCATGTATGAGCAACCCGACAAGGCGGACTTGCTGAAATAAACCGGAAACAACCAGGGCGGCGGGCATTTGTCCGCCGTTTTTTTTGTATCCCCGCCGCTGGCGGACGCACCATCCCTTTCTCCCCCGCCCGTTCCCTCTCCGCCGTCATGCTGCATTTAATGCGCGGTTCTGACATTGACAGAAAAAGTATCCCACACACACGAAATCCACCTAAAATCTTTATATCCTTATACTTGCAACAACAGCAAAACAAGCATAAGAATAGACAAGAGTATAGAGTGCATATATGGAAACAAGTCTCACATTGCGAACCCGGCTTTCTGAACAATCGCAAAAATTCGATGACAACAGAAAGCAAAATACTTGAACCTATACAAATTGTTTATGATATTGATTCGCAGAAAACCTTCGATTGCAAAATCCAACCCTTATCCTGGCAACAAGATCGCCCAACTGCAAGAATCTGATCAAGTATAAGTATCAATAAAAAAGAATAAAAACACAACGCATATAAAGTCAATAGTTTAATGACTATTCTCATTAAAAAGTTCCGCAGGGATTTTTCTGTTGGTGCATAATCATTATCTTTGCCTCGGGAAATCTAAAGAAAATATAACTTGTAACAAATCAGTAATTAATGAAGAAAACACTGATACTGATAGCTTTTGCATTCATTATATCATGCAAGGGGCACAATGAAGATATATCTTATGCCAATCATATCAAGCAGATTGACAGCATCGTATCCGCCAACGACAATATAGAAGCCCTCGAAGGCCTTTTGTCCGGCTACGAGGCCAGCCGTGATGATGTGGGCAGGATGGCGGTAATGAGGGAACTCGGAAAAATCCATCGTGAATCTGCCAATTTCAACTGCGCCCTGGACTATCATGAAAGAGCATTGTCGCTGGCCAAGTCACTGAAGGACACCGCCAATATCATCTATATACTGAACCAGCTCGGGACAGACTTCAGGCGTCTTGGAATCCTGGATGAGGCAGCAGTCAGGCATTATGAGGCACTTTCCTACTGCGAAAAATACAGCGACCAGTCCTCGACCAGAGCTAAAAAGCACAAAGTAGTATCGCTCAATGGCATAGGAAATATCCAGCTCACTTTTCAGAACAACGATGCCGCAGAAAAAGTTTTCAGACAGGCTCTTGCCGGAGAGAAAAGTCTTGGAAGCCACATTGGGCAGGCCATCAACTACGCAAATATCGGCTATGTCAAAGAAGCCAATGGAGAAAAAGACTCGGCATGGATCTATTACCAATATTCCATGGAGCAAAACCGTCTTGCCAACTCAAAGCTCGGCATATCATTGTGTTATAACCATTTCGGCCGGTTGGCAGAGCAGGAGGGCAATTACAGCGAAGCGCTAGAATCATTCAAAAACTCCTATAAACTGATGACTGGGGACAAAGACAAATGGCACTGGTTGGAATCATGTCTTTCAATAGCGAAGGTCTATCTTGCAATGGAACAACCCGAAAATGCCCGCCGCTACCTCAACGAGGGGTTGAAAACATCAACGGAGATCAATTCATGGGAACATCTTGCTGAAGCATATCGTTTAAAGGCCGTATTTGAAGAAAAAACAGGCAATTACAAGGCATCGCTTGAAAATTACAGGAAATATCTGGCATATACCGACAGTGTGGACAACGAAAAAAACATCAACCATCTGAGCAATATTCGGGTGAATTATATAATGGAGAAAGGGAACAAGGAAAAAGAAGTTGTCAGCCAAGCATACATAAGCGAGCAACAAAAAAAGAAGACAATCCTTTATTTACTCGTCATCGTCCTGCTTGTTTCAGCCGTAGCGATTTCGTCTCTCATTTATGCTTTGAGAGTCAAGGCCAAGATGCAGAATATCATCAAAAAAGCAAGTCTTGCAAGACAAGAATTTTTCACCAATGTTACGCACGAATTCCGTACACCTCTCACCGTAATCCTCGGTTGCGCGGAAGAACTAAAATCAAAGGCCAGGAATAAGGAAACAGCAACAGAAATCGATGCCATTTCAAGGCAGGGGCAAAGGCTGCTGACTCTGGTGAACCAACTTTTGGATATAGCAAAGGTGCGATCGGCCATTGGCAAGGCCAACTGGAAAACCGGCAACATGACTGCCTTCATCCAAATGGTTGTAGAGAATATTCGCCCTCAAGCAATAAAGAGTCTCATCGAAATCGAATATTTCGCCAATGAAAAAGAGGCCGAAATAGATTTCGTGCCCGATTTCATGTGCAAGATTTTAACGAATATTCTATCCAATGCACTAAAATTCACCCCCAAAGGAGGAAAGATAACCATTTGTAGCATGGTTGACAAGAAAGCCCTGATGATAAGTATTGAGGACACCGGTTGTGGCATCAAGCCGGAAAACCTGCCCCGTGTTTTCGAGCCTTTTTTCCAGGCCGAGTCGTATTCCGATGCCGGCACAGGCATAGGCCTGGCTTTGACAAAACAGATGACCGAGGCCATGGGCGGCAGTATTAAAGTTTCCAGCAGGCCGGGAGAAGGCACCACGTTCGTCTTGTCTATTCCGACAAGACACGGAGAGAATAAGCTTGAAAGATGGATTCCCGATTTCGAAGCGAAGGCAACCTGCAACGAAGCGCCGGCCTACGATGACACCGAGGAAATTGCCAACCACGACGAGATCATATCGAAAGAGGCGGACATCGCCCTCGTGGTTGAAGACAACGAAGACATAGCACGCTACATCGGGAACATCATCAAAGACAACTTCTCCGTCGTCTATGCGCGCAACGGCAAGGAGGGAATCATCAAAGCGGAAGAATATGTCCCGGATGTCATCATCACAGACATCATGATGCCCGAATACGATGGCCTGGAGATGACACGCGACATTCGGAAATCCGAGCTCCTCAATCACATACCAATCATCATCGTCACGGCAAAAAGCGATGACGCGCACAAGTTGCAAGGCCTTGACTGCGGAGCCGATGCCTATCTGATAAAGCCGTTCAGTCCCGATGAACTGAAAATGCGGATCCACAAACTGGTCGAATACCGCAGTTTGCTCAGAAAGAAATACAGCCAGATACTAACTGAGGGAGGAGAGATTTCAAAAGAACAGGATGCTCCGGAATTGGAGAAAAAATTCCTCGTCAAGCTCAACAGTTTCATATCTTCCAACATCTCCCTTTCCAATCTGAACTCCGAAATGCTGGCAGACAACATGTGCTTAAGCAAGTCACAGCTCAACCGGAAAGTAAAGTCCATAACAGGAATAAATACAGCTGCATACATCAAGCAATCAAAACTGGTCCATGCCCAGCTCCTTCTGAGAGACCCGGGAAATACAATCGGGGACATCGTCTTGATGTGCGGTTTTGAATCCGCAAGTTATTTCACCAAACAGTTCAGGGAAAAATTTGGCATGACACCATCCCAATACAGGAAAGAGAACTCCTGATTCCTGGATTTCAGGAATTGTAAACCCACATGCCGGATAAAATTCTATTAAACAGAATCTTATCCGGCATGTTTGCGTCATGTGTTATAATTGGCGTAGTGTTATTCGCTCCAGACTTACCATTTTCATCTCCATTATGCGTTGTATGTTCTAACAAGTTTATCTGCCATCCGTTTACTTTGCAACTACGATTGAACACTTATATCGGATACCAGAACTTGATGTGTAAGAACCATGCGTTAAGCTAACAATAATCCCTAATTTTAATCCTTAAACAAAAAACGAGATGGAAACAAAAAGATTTAGAAGAAGTGTGCTGATGGCGACAATGTTGCTTGCCACAAGTATAGTAGCCGAAGCACAAATCGGTAAAAGCCTCATCGACAGGGCAAAAAATGCAACAACGACAAGAACAACCATGGCAGCCGACCGTGCAATAAACGATGGTCTTGACAAGGTGTTCGAAAACGACAAGACCAAGCAGGCAACCAATGCCAATGCACTGCAAAATGCCAGCGAACAATCGGCAGCCGCCGTCACCAACGGCAACATCTATTATGTGAACCTTGAAAGAGGTAGCGCCAGGGCGGCCGGTACAAAAGAAGCTCCGATGAAAGATATTCAGAAAGCCATTGACATGGCAGCCGACGGCGACCTCATCCGTATTGCACAAGGCAACTATCTCGGCAACCTGGACAGAGGCTGGATTGAAATAAAGGGCAAATATGTAAGCCTCGAAGGTGGGTGGAACGATGACTTCAGCGAACGAAATCCGGTCAAGTACATCACACGCATACAGCCTACCGTAGATCAGAGAGGCACTATCGGACAAGGTTTGCTCATGATTGATGCCACCGCAAAAAGAAATGCTCAAATCATCATCGACGGCATATTCTTCGACCTCGGTCTCGTACATGAATACGCCAAGGCCGACCCGACCGACGCACGCTTCGGATGTCCCGAAGGCTGCGAAACGGGACGCATTATGCCGGTGGGCAACCCGCCCAACAAGACTATCCGTCTTATCGGTGGAAAAATGGCAGGCAAACTCGTTATCCGCAACTGCATGTTCCTCAACGCCTCGTTCAATGCCATTATCATGACCAACATGGGCGGTGCGTGGGAAATTTACAACAACGTATTTGTGGCCAACCTCTACGCAGCCTGCGAAATCAACGGAGGTTTGAACCAAAACACCGGGGCACACCAATCCACTGTGGACTTCCACCACAACACTGTATTGTTCTCCTGGCCCACCACCAAGGAAATGGAAAGCATGGGCTACGGCTACCGCTTCAAAAACAGCGTTGACCACAATGTCCACCACAACATTTTCGGTTGCAACAATTTCGGAGCATTGGACGGTGGATGGGACGATTCCAACTTGCCGGCTGACAAACGCAAAATCTGTTCGGCTTACGACAACCTCTTCTTCATGAACAAGGGCGACTTTGTTATGGCCGGAACAAGCGGCGGCAAATGGCTTTACGTACCGGGCAAACGCTTCGACGAAGTGGAAATGCTTACCAAGTATGAAAACAACAGGGAGCTGCCTTCAACCAGCAAATTCAAGGATGTAATCGACCAGCCTTACCTCAAGGGATATGCTTCACTCGAAATCATCACAACGGAAAGCTATGACCCCAACTCGGCAGCCAACCTTTACAGAGAAGCACACGGCTTGAACAAGCAGGGCACCATGACCACACGCGTATCCATGTTCGGCAACCGCTACAACTTCGACAAGGCCGTGCAGTTGTTCGGGGCAGAACCCGAATACGGCGCACAGCTGCCAGCCGGCAATTGACAAGAAGGAACACAAGCATATAAATTTTGTGAATTATACGAATCCTCTGGTTGGGATATGTTTGTTTGTCTGTGAGAACTCTTCTTTAGCCCCTCCCCCAAAGGGAGGGCTAAGAAGGGTTTGATAGCGAACGGATGCTGCATTCCAACTCCCGATTCATAGAATAAAAAAATTAGTATATGGCATATCAAGAAACAAAAAACATATCCTATGGCACGCGGGTGTCCAACTCGGTAAAAGGCATCGGTACGGGATTCATGATGCTGTTGGCCGCAACCATTATGTTGTGGTGGAACGAAGGGCGTGCCGTAAAGACCACAAAAATGCTCAATGAAGCAGAAAAGGTCACCGTGCATGTGGAAGACGTGTCAGAAGCGGACCCGTCCTTAAACGGCAAGCTGATTCATGCAACAGCTTTCACCCACACGGACGATTCCCTCTGTGACAGAAATTTCGGCATAGGAGCCGTGGCTGTCAAACTGGAACGGGAAGTGCAATATTACCAATGGGTGGAATACAAGGAGACAGAAACGAAGGACAAAATTGGAGGAAGCCAGGAAGAAGTGACCACCTACACCTACAAACAGGAATGGGTAGGAGCTCCGGTCGATTCACGGGAGTTCAAGGACCCGGCCTACCAACAATCGAATTTTATCGTCATGAACGTGGAAGACAAATGCTATGTGGCCGACAATGTAACGTTCGGTGCATACCGGCTGCCGAAAAACCTGATTCACGCCATTTCCGGGAATATTCCCGTGGAGTTGGATTTCAGCAAAGAGCAGATTGAAAACTGGAACAAGGATGTCAAGACTATCTTTGAGAGCAAGGCAAGCAACCAAACAGACTCGCTGGCTAAGCCGGAGGCCGCTTATGTCCACGTAAACGGAAACGTGCTTTATTTCGGCAAGCAACCGAACAGCCCGCACATCGGTGACATGTCCATTACCTTTACGAAAGTATTGCCGGGAGAGGCATCAGTCATTGCCGAGGTAAACGGAACCAACCTGAGGCCCTTTGTGGCAAAAAACGGCAAGGAGTTTTCCGCGTTGACTATGGGAACAGCAAGCATGGAAGAAATGTACCAAAGCGAACACACAATAAACAAAAACATAACCTGGATATTGCGTATCGCAGGACTGCTGCTGGTCATCTTGGGGCTGAAAGGCATTTTCAGTATCTTGACAACCTTGTTGAAGGTGTTGCCCTTCCTGGCCAATATTGCCGAACTGGGTGTCAACTTGGTGTGCAGTGTGTTAGGGTTGGTATGGTCACTTCTTGTCATTGCTTTGGCATGGCTGTTCTATCGGCCTGTCATTGCAGGGGTGTTGTTGGTTGTAATTATTGCGCTCGTTGTTTTCCTTGTAAGAAAGGGAAAGAGCGAGAAGCATACAGAGGAGACTGTTGTTTAACAAAGCATCTTTCATACGCCCTTCCTTTTCTGATATTCATTGGATATAGGACAGGGTTGTGAGATTTGTCAAAACACACATTATCATTCGCGACCATCTTGTCGGTACAGACATGCAGAGGGGTTGTGTCAAAATGAACCATTTTGACGCAGCCCCTTTAAGGTATGTCAAAATATGTAAGATAAATTCCAGCACACATTCTTTAATATAACAGATAATTACTATTTTTGCGTTTGATGCAATAAAAATGGCAGAAACCATGAAAGATTTGAATCCTATTGAAGTAGTTCTCATAGAAAATGAATAGAATATGTGGATATGGGCGACTTATTGGCTCATGAGATTGAAACATCGCTTCGATGAGGGTGTAAGGAATAGGATAGTATATTTGTAATTGATTAGAAATTCTTGAATATGAAGAAATACACGATAGAAGAGTTACGGCTTCAACGAGAGTCAGAAGATCATGTTGAGTTTAAGGAAGCTGAGAATGGGAATTTCTCGTACAATGGGGCAAGCAAAACAGAACCTAAAGATCGCAGAAAATGTATTTTAGGATATGTTGTTGCATTATGTAATGAAAAAGGTGGACGACTGGTGTTGGGAATGCATGATGCGTATCCACATGCAGTTGTCGGCACAACTCAATCATTGAATGAAATCGGAATATTAGAAAGTAAAATCTATAAGGATTTGGGAATTCGTCCAATGATTTATGAACTTTATGACGAAAACAGGAAAAGAGTCTTGGTTATAGAAGTTCCACCTCGTCCAACAGGGAAATTATATAAATTTGAAGACGTTCCATTAATGCGAGTTGGTGAAGAGCTCAAACCAATGGATGATAAAACCTATATCTCTATCATTCAAGAACAAGAGCCTGACTTTTCAGAAAGTATTTGTGATAAAGCCACATTTAACGATTTGGATTTAGAAGCTATCGAAATTCTTAAAGAAAAATATTCAATCAAACAGAAAAACCCTTCTTTCGCTTCGTTATCTCCTTTCCAAGCTCTAAGTGATTTAGGATTGATTAAAGAAGGAAAGGTAACTAATGCCGCAGTTTTGCTTGTCGGAAAAGAAGATGTCTTAAATAAGATTTTTCCACAAGCCAAAGTAATGCTTGAATTTAGAAGAACAGAAGGACAAATAGAATTTAATAATAGGAAAGAGTTTGGGCAACCTTTCTATAAACTAATTGATTTAGTTTGGGCTGAAATAAATGAAAAGAATGGATCTTTCCCTGTTAGGGAAGGTGCCTATATTTTTGACATCCCTTATTTCAATGAAGATGTTATAAGAGAAATCATAAACAATGCTTTTGCACACCGTGACTATAGACGTAATAGTGAAATAGTTATTAAATTATATCCTACCAGGTTGGATATAATCAATGCTGGTGGATTTCCTCAAGGAGTTTCATTGGAAAATCTTTTGACTGTGCCAAGTACTCCAAGAAATCGTCTTTTAGCAGATGTCTTGTCAAAAACTGGTATCGTAGAACGTTCCGGCCAAGGAATGGACAAAATTTTCTTATATACCCTTGCGGAGGGTAAACCGGAACCCGATTATTCTAAATCTGACGACTTTGATGTTACCGCCATTTTATCAGCTTTAGTGAAAGACGCCAGTTTTGCTCTTTTTGTACAAACTATTCAGCGTGATTTACCAGACAATGAAAAGCTGACTGTTTTTGATGTCATCGAGATGTGTAAAATTAGAGATGGTCAACATAAAAATATCGATAAGAATATTGCCAAAAGACTAGAAGAAAAGAATTGTATTGAAAAGCACGGTAAAACCAATGCTCAGTTCTATACTCTTGCTAGGCATTATTATGAAGTTGCCGGTAAAACTGCCGATTATTCTAAGCTTGTAGATTGGACGGCCACTCAGGTTCTTGCCGTATTAGCTCCATATCTTGAAAAATATGGTAAAGCTAAAAAATCAGATATATTAAAAATTGTGGGTGATCATATCACGGATAAGCAATTAAGAAACTTTTTAGACCAATTAAAAAAGTCCGAACTAATAAAGACAGAAGGAGAAAGAGGAAAAATGGTTTATATGCTTGGTGAGAAATATAAAAAACAAAATGATATTATTGCTAAAGCTTTAAACATTGGACTAAAAGCTCTTGAAGAAAATGGAGAACTATAAGTTAGTAAAGGGCGAATAAAAGGGCAAATAGTTACAGATAAACAAGCAAATTACAACTATAAACACCTGAAAATCAACAATACAGAAGGGCAAATAAAAGGGCGAATAAAATGAAACATAAAACCATAGAGGTAATAGATAGCCCCCACTCAACACATATAATTCGCTAAAATATAGTTCCCCCGTCATCCCGCACTTGCTGCGAACTCCAGGCGTTTTGCTTCTTGCGTGGCATATACCCCCCCCTCAAAAACAAGCATAAAGAGCTGAAAAAACCGTACAGCTGTCCTTCCCGATTTGTAAATTTATTCCATATACAAAACATTGTATATCAATTTCTTAGTATGCTCTCGTGCGCCGTATGTTATAATACTCATAGTGTAATTTGCTCCAGGCTGACCATTTTCAGCTGCATTATGCGTTGCACGTTCTAACAAGATAAGCGGCAATCCGTTTTCTTTGTATTAGCAAGCAAACAGAAACCAACCGCAGCACCAGCTGCCAACAAATAACAACAGTACAAACCCCTAAAAAACAAAACAGTATGAAAAAGACATTATTTACTCTCATTGTTGCCCTCTTGGCCGCCACAGGCGCATGGGCACAAACCACATTCACCGACAATGGCCTGAAATACACGGTTACCGACGCAACCACAGTGGAACTGACCGGCTATGAGACCGCACCGACGGGTGCGCTCACCATTCCCGCCACCGTAACCAACGGCGGCACGATCTACAGCGTGACCAGCATCGGATACGAGGCATTTAGTAATTGCAAGGCACTTACGTCAGTCTCGGAGCATGGTCATTCTACGGCTGCGAGGCACTGGAACAGGCAAGCCTGCCCGAAAGTCTGACAACCATTGAGGAAATGGTGTTCAGCACCTGTACTTTCCTCGCACAGGTAAACATTCCCAAGCATGTGACAAGCATGGGCAGAGGTGTATTCCAAAACACCGCCCTTACGCAAGTAACCTTGCCCGAAAGCCTGACAAGCGTTGCGGCAGATCTATTCTTCCACTGTTCTTCCCTGACGCAAGTGAACCTTCCCAATACCATAACAAGCATTGAACAAGCGGCATTCTACGATTGCGCCTTACTCACGCAAATCACCCTGCCCGAAAGCCTGACAAGAATTGGAGAGAGTGCTTTCTATTCCTGTAGCGCCCTCACACAAATCACCCTGCCCGGCAACGTCACGAACATAGAAAAGTCGGTCTTCGCCCAATGTAGCGCACTCACCCAAGTCAATCTGCACGAAAATGTAAGAAACATTGGTGCGGCTGCGTTCTCCGGTTGCACCTTGCTTACACAAATCAACATCCCCGAAGGCCTAAGAAGCATCGGAACGGAGGCATTCATGAACTGCACCCGTCTTAAGCAAATCACGATACCCGGCCAGGTGACACAGATTGAAGACTATACATTTTCCGGTTGTTCCGCCCTCACGAAAATCACCATACCCGCCAATGTGACAAACATTGGAAACTATGCCTTCAGCAACTGTACCGCCCTTACGGAAATGACCGTACTTGCCAACTTACCGCCTTATTTGGGAGAAAATACGTTTGAGAATGTCAACCGCAGCATTCCCGTATATGTACGCACAACGTCCTTGACGAATTATCAGGGGATGAACATTTGGAGAGATTTCGACCTGCAAGCACTGGAACCGGCCTTCACTGTCGATTATCTGAAATACATCGTAACAGACGAAAACACAGTGGAACTGAACGGCTATGAAACCGGATTGGCAGGAGAAGTGAACATACCCGCCACCGTGGAATATGAAGGCACGGCATACAGTGTGACCAGCATTTCAAGCAATGCGCTCACCTTCTGTTCCACCATCACAAAAGTGACCCTGCCCGAAAGCCTGACATACATCGGCATGTCGGCGTTCAGTTACTGCTCAGAACTTACGGAAGTGAATATCGGCAACGGCGTGACCACCATCGATTTCAATGCCTTCCGCGACTGCAGCGCCCTTACAACCGTGACCTTGGGCAGCGGCCTGACAAGCATTGGAGGAGATGCGTTCTACGGCTGTACGTCACTCACGCAATTCAACATATCCGAAAACGTGAACAGCATCGGAAACGGTGCGTTTGCCAAATGTACCGCCCTCACGCACATCAATGTGGACGAAGGCAACACCACCTATTGCTCCGACAGCGGCGTGTTGTTCAACAAGAACAAAACCACGCTGCTGCAATATCCTGCCAGAAAGCCGGAAACCACCTATGCCGTTCCCGCCGGCGTGAACACCATTGAAAGGAATGCGTTTGCCCATAGCACGGCACTCAAGCAAGTGACCCTGCCCGAAAGCCTGACCAGAATAGCGGAACAGGCCTTTATGGAATGTCCGGCACTCACCACCGTGACCCTGCCCGACAAGCTGGCACGCATTGAAAACTACGTATTCGCCAATTGCTCCACCCTCGCGCAAATCAACCTGCCCGAAAGCCTGACATATATTGGATTTTCGGCGTTTGAAAACTGCTCCGCGCTCACACAAGTAGTCTTTCCGGCAAGCGTGGATACCATTGAAAACCATTCCTTCAGCGGCTGCAATGCGCTCGCAAAGATGACCGTACTGGCCGTCCAACCGCCTTTTGTGTGGGAAAGCACATTTAATGGCATCGGCAATGACATACCCGTATATGTACTCTCCGACGCCCTGTCAAGCTACCAGTCAGCAACAGTGTGGGCAGGCTTCAACCTGCAAGCCTACGAATTGCCTGTATTCACAGTGGGAAACCTGAAATACACCGTAATAAGCCCGACCTCCACCCATGTGGAAGTGAGCGGCTATGAAACCGCACTGGCAGGAGAAGTGAACATACCCGCCACTGTGGAATATGAAGGCACGACCTACAACGTGACCAGCATCAGAGGCAATGCGTTCAACAGCTGCAACACACTTACGGCAGTGAACATTGCCGAAGGCGTAAACGATATCGGGGCCTATGCGTTCGCCTATTGTTCCGCACTCACACAAGTGAACCTGCCCGCCAGCGTGGCACGCATTGGAGGGGAGGCGTTCTGCGGCAGTACCGCCCTCACGCAAATCAATGTAAACGAAATGAATACGGCCTATTGCTCCGAAAACGGTGTATTGTTCAACAAGGACAAAACCACGCTGCTGCAATATCCTGCCGGCAAGGCGGAAACCGCCTATGTAGTTCCCGACGGCGTGAACACCATTGAAAGGAATGCGTTTGCCCGTAGCACGGCACTCTCACAAGTGACCCTGCCCGACGGCGTAACCAGAGTAGAGGAACAGGCCTTTATGGAATGTCAGGCACTCACCACCGTGAACCTGCCCAACAGCCTGGCACGCATTGAAAACTCCGTATTTGCCAACTGCTCCGCCCTCGCGCAAATCACCCTGCCCGAAAGCCTGACATACATTGGAAACTCGGCGTTCTCCTATTGCACGTCACTCACACAAGTGACCATACCGGCAAGAGTTGATACCATTGGAGACTATGCCTTCAGCAACTGCAATGCACTCACAGGAATGACCGTATTGGCCATCAGGCCGCCCCTTGTGTGGGAAAACACATTTTTTGGCATCGGCAATGACATGCCCGTGTATGTACCGGCAACAGCATTGGGCAACTACCAGGCGGCAGAAGTATGGAAAGAGTTCATCAACCTGCAAAGCTTTGACCTGAGCGAATTCACCGTCAATAACCTTATCTACACCGTGACCAGCGCCACCACAAACACGGTGAAGCTGACCGGCTATGACACCGCGCCGACGAACGTGCTGGACATTCCTGCCACCGTTAGCTATGCGGGCAAGGAATACCATGTCACGGGCATCGGAAACAACGCGTTCAGCAACTGCGGCGCACTTACGACAGTGAACATTGCCGAAGGCGTAAACAATATCGGAGAGTTTGTATTCGAACATTGCGACGCACTCACAACCGTGAACATACCCGCAAGCCTGACAAGCATTGGAGTATATGCGTTCAGCGGTTGCGGAGCTCTCACGCACATCAATGTGGACGGAATGAACGCGGCTTATAGTTCTGAAAACGGCATCCTGTTCAACAAGAACAAAACCACGCTGCTGCAATATCCTGCCGGCAAGCCGGAAACCGACTATGTCGTACCCGCGAGTGTGACGGCCATTGAAGAAAGAGCATTTTTCAGCTGCACCTCCCTCACGCAAATAACCCTGCCTAACGGACTGACAAGCATTGGAGCAGGGGCGTTCTATAGTTGCACCGCCCTCACGGAAATGAACATTCCTGAAGGCGTGACAAGCATTGGAGCAGAGGCGTTCTATAGTTGCACTGCCCTCATGGAAATAAACATTCCTGAAGGCGTGACAAGCATTGAATCAGGGGCATTCTATAGTTGCACCTCCCTCATGGCAATAACCCTCCACGAGGGTGTGGCAAACATCAACTACAATGCGTTCAGCGAATGTAGCGCACTCGCGCAAATGACCGTGCTCGCCACCACACCGCCCGTGGTAGAAGGCAAGGCATTTTATAACGTCAACCGTAACATACCTGTGTATGTGCCTGCGTCAGCATTCACCGGCTATCTGACAGCAGCCGTTTGGAATGAATTCAACCTGAAAGCCATAGGCACCACCGGCCTGCCAACGGCAGTTATGCCGGAGAGCATACGCATTTATAACGGCACGCTGCACAACCCGCAACAACTGCACCTGACCCTCTACGACATGCAGGGACGCCAGGTGTATAGCGGCACCGCCGCCACCGTAAGCCAGCCCGCAGGCGTGTATGTAGTGCGTTGCAACGGCGCCAGCGGCAAGGTGCTGTTCTGAAACCTTTCGGAAAGGACACCCGCAACCGCCATCGGGTTGCGGGCATGTCCCTGACCCAGTAAGGCAAACAACAGCGGCGAAAGCCGCAAAAAACAAATTATAAACCACAAAATTCAAAGAATTATGAAAAAGAAATTGTTAACATTAGCAGTTGCCCTCTTGGCCGCCACAGGCGCATGGGCACAGGAATTTACGTTTGATAACCTGAAATACACGGTTACCGACGCGGAAGCCAAAACCGTGGAACTCACCGGCTATGTAACCGCACCGGAAGGCGCGCTCACCATTCCCGCCACCGTAACCAACGAGAGCACGGAATACAGCGTGACCAGCATCGGCAGCTATGCGTTCTCCGGCTGCGCTTCCCTTACGGCAGTGACCATACCCGCCAGCGTGACTAATATCGGCAGCAGGGCGTTCTCACGGTGCCCTCGACTTACGGCAGTGACCATACCCGAGGGAGTAGCTACCATCGGAAGTTACGCATTCGAAAGGTGCTCCTCCCTCACGGCAGTGACCATACCCGCCAGCGCAATTAACATTGGCGTTTGGGTGTTCGACTATTGCTCCGCCCTGACAGCCATCCATGTGGCCGAAGACAACACTGCCTACAGTTCGGAGGACGGCGTCCTGTTCAATAAGGACAAAACCAAATTGGTGTGCTATCCTATCGGCAAGCCGGAAACTACCTATACCGTTCCTGCCACAGTGACAACCTTTACAACCTCGGCCTTTGAAAACTGCACCGCCCTTGCACAAATAAACCTCCCCAACAGCCTGACTGACATGGCGAGTAGGACATTCTACGGCTGCACCTCCCTTACGGAAGTGACCCTGCCTGATGGTGTGACACAACTTATGGGCTCTAACTTCACCGATTGCTCCGCCCTTGAAAAAGTGACCCTGCCCGAGGGCATAACATATATTGGCAACGGAGCATTTAAAAATTGCTCCGCCCTTACGGAGCTGACCGTGCTTGCCACCACTCCGCCGACATTGAGAACCGACGTATTCCTGAATGTCAGCCGCGACATACCCGTATATGTGCCCGCCGCATCGCTGGCAACCTACCAGGCAGCTGACGTATGGAGTGAATTCAATCTGCAAGCCATAAGCACTACCGGCCTGCAAACACCGGCCATGCCGGAGAGCATAGCTGTATATGATGGAATGCTCCACAATCCGCAAGCCCTTGAAGTG
>CASDOZ010000021.1 GCA_949282265.1 uncultured Bacteroidales bacterium
GTGCTCTACAGCAAAGACATGACACAGCTCCGGCAATATCCCGCCGGCAAGACCGACGCGGAGTTCAAGGTGCCCGACGGGGTTACAGCCATATTGGCTCACTCCTTCTTTGGCAACGCCCACCTGAAGGCAGTGAGCCTGCCCGATGGGCTTACGACCATAAATGCCAGCGCGTTCTATAGGTGCTCGGGCCTCGAGGCCGTGAACATTCCGGAAGGCGTGACCGTCTTGAATAACTCAGTGTTCTATGATTGCCCATCGCTGAGGAGCGTGACCCTGCCGAGCACGCTCACGAACATAAACGCGAGCGCGTTCAGCGGATGCAGCCGCATTGAGAGCATCGTGTCGCTGGCCGCGACGCCTCCCACCGTAGGCAACTCCAACGTGTTCTATCTCGTGTCGAAAATGGTGCCTGTCTATGTTCCCTCCGCCAACGTGAACGCCTACAAGAAAGCCAACATATGGAAAGACTTCAAGAACATCGTAGGCATTCAAGGCAGCGGCGCTTGCGGCGACGGGCTCACTTGGGCGCTCGGCGCGGACAGCGTGCTCGTGATTACGGGCAGCGGCGAAATGGCCGACTACGGCGCCTCCGGCGCTTCGGCCGCCCCGTGGAACGCCCAAGCGGCCGCCATCAAGGCGATAAACCTTGGCGCGGGCGTGAGCAAGCTGGGCTCCTATGCCTTTGCCGGCTGCACCAACGTGAAGGCCATGTATGCCGACGCGACCACCCCGCCGGCCATGGCCGATGCCAACAGCGTGAGCGGCCTGCCGAACGGAATGCCGGTTTACGTGCCGACGGGCAGCGTGGATGCCTACAAGGCCGCCGACAACTGGAAGAGCATGAACATACAGGGCATGATAGCCCACGGCAAGTGCGGCGACAACCTGACGTGGACGCTCACCGCCGCGCCCGACACCACCCTGACCATTTCCGGCACGGGAGCCATGTGGGACGCCTCCGAAGCCAGCACCAACTTCGCGCCTTGGTACGGCTACCTCAACAACATAAAGAGCATCGTGATGAACGAGGGAGTAACGACCATTGGAGCCTCCGTGTTCCGCTATTGCCAAAACATGACAAGCCTGAGCCTGCCGAGCACGCTCACGCGCATAGACGCCTACGCCTTCTTCATGTGCAGGAGCATCGAGAGCATAACCATTCCGGAGGGAGTAACGTACATTGGAGGCTTTGTGTTCAGCGACTGCCACAGCCTGAAAAACCTTGTCCTGCCGAGCGCGTGGAACAATACCAATAGCGAAGGGGCTTTCGCCGCCTGCTACTCGCTTGAGTCGTTCGTTCTGCCCAACGACACCGCCGCCGGCGACCACCGCGTGATAGACGGCGTTTTGTTCAGCAAAGACTCCACCATATTGCGCTACTATCCCGCCGGCCGCCGCGGAACCTACAGGGTTCCCGACTACGTCAAGACTCTGTACATTAACTCGTTCCGCGCCGTGAGCGCCAGTCGCGTGGAAATCAACGACAGCGTAAGCCTCGGCTCCCATGTGTTCTACTACTGCGACAGCCTGCGCACCGTGCGCCTGCCGCACGACCTGAAAGAGCTGCGGGCAAGCACGTTCTGCTTTGCCAACTCGCTCGAGACCCTGACCATACCCGCCGGCGTGACGGAGATTGAAAACCATGCCATAAGGTGCCAGGGCCTGCGCAGCCTCGTCATGCTGCCCGCCGCCCCGCCAACCGCATATCAATCCACCTTCTATGCCACGCCGAAGGATATTCCGGTTTACGTGCACGCCTCGTCGCTCGCCGCCTACCAGGCCGCCGACTATTGGGACGAGTTCACCAACTACGTGGCCTACAAGGCCGCCGGCTTCTGCGGCTACGACCTGCTCTGGATGGTAATGCCCGACAGCACGCTCGTCCTTTCGGGCTATGGCGACATGGATGACTTCACCGAGGCCGAGCCGGCTCCGTGGAGCAACATGGACATCAGCCGCGTGAAGATTGGCGCGAACGTTACGGGCATTGGCCAAATGGCCTTTGCGGGCTGCACCCGCCTCGCCGCCATCGAAGTGGAAGAGGGCAACACCGCCTTCGTGGTGAAAGACAGCGTGCTCTACACCGCAGACGGCAGCACCATAGTGGCCTATCCCGCCGCCAAGCCCCAAACCAAGTTCGAGACCGGCGCCGAGGTTACGACCATCGCGTCCTACGCCTTTGCCGCCGCCACCAACCTGACCGAGCTGGAACTGACCGCCGGCGTGAGCCGGATCGGCGAAGGCGCGTTCAGCGGTTGCACCAACATAGCTTCCATCGTTTCGCGCCCGATCGTGCCGCCCACCATCGCCGACAACACGTTCAGCGGTGTGGACAAGAGCATACCGGTTTACGTTCCGGCCAACAGCCTGAACGACTACGAGGAAGCGGAACACTGGAAAGACTTCTTTGAGAACTTCCAAGTGATTCCGGGTAGCGGCCTCGCCGTTGTGGAACAACTGGAAGGCGTGTTTGTGGTGAACGGCCGCGTAATGGTATACGGCTACACGGGCCAAATCCGCGTCTTCGACGTATCGGGCCGCTGCGTACTCACCACCACCGAAAACAGCTTCACGTTGCCGCAAGGTGCTTACCTGCTCCGCGCCGGTAACGCCGCCGCCAAGGTGCTGGTGCCGTAAGCGAATGACCTCCCCTTCCTGTTAGCGGGAAGATATGGAATCCCCGAAAGCGAGAGCCGCTTTCGGGGATTTTTTTAGTTTACGCGCGCAACTGCCTGAGTAAGTCCCGACAGTAAAAACTGAAACCAAGGCCGCAGATTAGTGCGCTGTGATAGGCGTTGTGTAAATGGGTTGCGCTGCCGGCTCGGGCAACAAGCAGCCCACAAGCGCGGTTATGCCCGCATCGCGGATGGCTTGTGCGGCCATTCCTGCCATGACCAGCGCGCCAGCTTCGTTGAAGTGGGTGTCGTCCACTTTGCCATCAGGAAATTTGCTCCAAGTGCCGGGTTGTACGTGCATGTAGTAGTTTTTGCTGGCTTCCTCGCCTGTCTGTTCCAGCCATTGGGCGCTCATCTGGTTCATGTCGAGCAAGGGCACGTTCAGCTCGGCGGCTGTTTGGCGCATAGCCTCGGGATAGCCTTCCAAAGTATTTTGGCATTGTCCGCCATCGGTAAAGGCGCGGCGCACCACCGAGGTGGCCAGCACGGGTTGTGCTTGGCGTTGGCGCACATCGTTCACCATGCGGGTTAGGTTGGCTTTGTAGGCATCAAGGTCGGAGTAGCGGGTGCTGTCGTTCAGTTTTTGGTCGTTGTGGCCAAACTGAATGATGACAATGTCGCCCGGTTTGATGCGTGCCGCAAGGGTATCCCAACGGCCTTCGTTTATAAAAGACTTGGTACTGCGGCCATTGCGGGCATGGTTCTGCACGCAAATGCGGCTCGTATCAAGGAAAGTCGGGAACACCTGTCCCCAGCCACGTTCCGGCGAAGCCTCCAGCTCGTCCTTGTCGGCCATGGTGGAATCGCCTGCCAGAAAAAGGGTCGGCTTCTGCACGCGGGCAGTACAAGCAGCCATACATGCCATAACCATACAAACAACTGACAACTTGATAATTTTCATATTGCAACCAAATTTATTGTCCTACTCTTCTGCCGATTTGGCCAATTCCAAAGCTGCCAGAATAAACGGTCCGACCACTTTCGGGTCATCGTTCCGTATCGGTTCCGATATATAATATTCGAAAGTCCCGCTCCGGTACGGTTTCCCACCCAGACCGGCCACGGCACAAGCCCGCGTAATGGAGGTCGTGCCATCGGGGTTCAGCTGCGTGCTGTATTCGCACAAGCCATCGAACGTGCGGCATGCCGTTTCCAAGAAACTGTTGGGCAAGTAGCCCATGCGTGCACCCTTGGCCATAGCGTAGCAGAACATGGTCGTCCCGCTCGATTCCAGATAGTTGCCTTCCCTGTCCGGAAAATTGGTAACCTGATACCACATGCCGGTTTCCTTGTCCTGAAAGGCCAGCAGGCCGTTACATACGCGGTTCAAAATCTCAATCATCTGCTGACGCCCGGGCTGGTCGGTCGGCATGTAGTCAAGCACATCCACAATGGCCATGACGTACCACCCTATGCTGCGGCTCCAGAAATGGGGCGAGCAGCCGGTTTCCTTGTTTGCCCATGCCTGTTCCCTGCTCTCATCCCAGGCATGATAATTCAAACCTGTCAAGGAGTCGCAAGTATGCTTGTCAACCACCATAAACTGATTGACAATGTCGGCAAAATCATCCCACTGCTCATGTTCGCTGGCATAACGGGCATAAAAGGGTGAACCCATGTAAAGACCATCGAGCCACATTTGCCAGGGGTATATTTTCTTGTGCCAGAAACCGCCCTCGGACACACGCGGCTGGGTTGCCAGTTGCGAACGCAAGGTGTCTATGGCCATGCCATATTGCGGTTTGGGCACATAGCGGGACAAATCGTACAGAAAAATACCACCGTTCACGCGGTCAATGTTATAGTCGCGCAACTTATAAGTCTTAATCGTACCCAACGTGTCAATAAAATAATCGGCAAACTCGGTTACGTAATCCAAATAAACGGGATTTCCCGTTACGTCATACACCTGCAAAATGGCCTTGGCAATCAAACCCTGCGTATAATCCCATTTGGGTTTCTTGACAAAATCGGCCATCCACAATTGCGGATTGTGTTCCATTTCGGAATCGGCAATACGCACCGCCCAGTCCGTATAATAAGCGCGGTCATGCCGGCACGTGCAAGCCAACATGGCTTGCAGACAAAAAGCCACCAATGCGGCCATAAGCATGTTTTTCCTCATAACTTGAATTTTTGATGAATTTGGTGCAAAAATACGATATCCAGCTGTGAACGGGGTGTGTTTTTTAGTAAAAAAGGATGATTATTTGTCATTTGTCCTGCAAATCCAGCAGTCCATCGGGCAGATGCACATATATTGACTTGCCCTGATAATCTATTTGATCGACGAAAGCATCATGCGCGGGCATCACGACACGCCCGTCATCCACAACGAACAATACGTTCATGGTCGTATCATCCACGGCTGTGATATGTCCAAGTGAACCTGCTTGCCGGTCAATCACCTCAAAACCGACCAGGTCGTGCAAAGTAATATCATCCCCATCGGATAATTCGCGATACGCCAACGGAAGATAAATAGTCTTGCCGGCAAGTTCCCGCGCATCTGCCTCCGAATCGACCCCCTCAAACTTAACAAGGGCAGTTGTTTCCGTCTTGAAACGATACCATTCCAAATAAAACGGCACAAGAATTTCATCCATTTCCAACACAAAAAAAGGCGCATCCGCATCGTCGAACACAGTGTTCGTGAAACTGCACGTAATCTCGCCTTGCAAGGCATGAGGCGCATGTGTAGTCCCAATCGGGAACAATTCATCTTTCCTAATCATGACACCAAACAGCGTTTATAGACCTAATATTTACATTTCCGGTGCGAATGTACGATTTTTCCACTATATCCTTGCCAAATAATCCACCTAATTTGTCAAAATCTACACGCACGGCTGTCCACGAGCAACTACTTTTGCAAACAGATAAAAACGATTCCTTCAAAAAGACGTTATTTAATACTTTAAAAACATGAAAAAAATACTCCCACTCCTATTTGTCGGCGCGCTGCTGGCGAGTTGTGCACCGGCCAGACAAGCACAAGAAGGACTTCGCCAAGTGGAAATCAACAGTTTGTACCAGGGATTGCCGTTCGACATGCCCGTGCTCCAACTGCCGGAATTTCCTGCCCGCCGTGTTTCCATAGTTGATTACGGAGCCATCTCCGACGGGACGACCCTGAACACGCAAGCCATCCAGGCTGCCATAGACGACATATCTGCCCAAGGCGGCGGCTATGTGGATATTCCGGCCGGCATCTGGATAACGGGGCCTATCGTGCTGAAAAACAACGTATGCCTGCACACTGCCCACAATGCGCTGGTACAGTTCACTGCCGACTTCTACCAATACCCAATCATAGACGCAAGTTTTGAAGGCGTAGATACCAAACGTTGCCAATCGCCGATTTCGGCCGTAGGCGCTGAAAACATCGCCATCACGGGACAAGGCGTGTTCAACGGCACGGGTGATGCCTGGCGGCCGCTCAAAAAGTCGAAAGTAACATCCGCCCAATGGAAAGCCAAAATCGGGCAAGGCGGCGTACTCAGCGACGATGGCAACACCTGGTGGCCGACCGAGGGCGCAAAATACGCCCAACAGTTTTGCCGCGACCAAAATGTTCCCGAAGGTTTCACGACCGCCGAAGAATGGGAATATGTCCGCGCATTCCTGCGGCCGGTCATGGTCAATTTTATCAAATGCAAGAACATCTTGCTGGACGGCGTAACATTTGAAAACTCGCCGGCATGGAACCTGCACCCGCTCATGTGCGAAAACGTGATTTTGAACAACTTGACGGTACGTAACCCGTGGTACTCGCAAAACGGCGATGGCGTGGACGTGGAGTCGTGCAAAAATACGATTATCCGCAACTGCAATTTCGATGTAGGTGATGATGCCATCTGCATGAAATCGGGCAAGAACGAAGACGGACGCAAACGCGCCATCCCGACCGAGAATGTGATTGTCGATGGCTGCACGGTTTACCATGGCCACGGCGGATTCGTAGTCGGCAGCGAAATGTCAGGCGGCATAAGCAACATCTACGTGGCCGACTGCCTGTTCATCGGCACGGACGTCGGTCTGCGGTTCAAAAGTACACGTGGACGCGGCGGTATTGTCGAAAACATTTACATTAAGGACATAAACATGGCCAACATACCAACCGACCCGTTGCTATTCGACCTCTTTTACGGCGGCAAAGGCGCAGGCGAAGAAACCGACGAAGAAATAGCCGCACGCGCGGCCGCCCCGGTTCCGGAAGTAACCATAGAAACACCGCAATTCAAAAACATTTACATAGAAAACATCATGTGCAACGGTGCCAAACGGGCCATGTACTTCAACGGACTACCTGAAATGAAAATCCAGAACGTGCACATCTCAAACGCTGTCATCAAAGCCGACAAAGGCGCCGAGTTCCGTCAAACGGACGGATTGACAATCAGCAACATGCAAATCATAAACAAAACAGGAGAACCAGTATTTTTCAATGAAGTGACAAATCTGAAAACAGAAAACATATCAGATGCCCATAACAACATTATTGCAATAAATAATAAATAAGAACATGAAACAGAATATCTGGATATTATTTTGCATAATAATAACCATCATGCCCGCAGGCGCCAAAAGTGTGAAAATTGACATAAAGACCGCCAATGGATGCACCCTACGCGACCAACCGGTAGTCCTAAATTTAGAAGACTACAACACACAATTCGACAAAAACGAATGTAATCAATTAGCCGTATTCGTCAATGGCAAGCAAGTCAGCTCGCAACTGGATGATTTGAACAGCGACGGCATAGCCGACGAACTGGTATTTTTCCCCGTCAATGAAGGAGACACCGATAAAATTACTGCCGTGTTGAAACCCATAGCCGACAAGAAACGTGCAACATTCCCCAAGGAAGTTTATGCAGAAATGCTACTCAAACAACCAGATGGCAGTGTAAAATATGTTACCGAGGCGTCATCCGTCAAAAACGACATGTACAACAAAATGCATCATCATGGCGTGGCCTGGGAATCAGCCTTGGTCGCATACAGAATTTATTTCGACAATAAAAGCACCATCGATGTTTACGACAAGAAAAAGCCCCAGTTGGAACTGGAAGCCAGCCAATGGTATCCAAACGATGAACAATTGGCACAAGGATTCGGTGATGACGTACTGCGCGTAAGCGGCAGCGTTGGTGTCGGCACCGTGAAAGGCTGGAATGGCACAAAGGCAGTCCACATAGACAAATTCGGTAAACGGACCCAACGCATTGTATCCCAAGGGAATCTGCGTACCATCTGCGAGACGGAAGTGGAAGGATGGCAATACGAGGGCAAGACCATCAACATGACCGTACGCTACATCCAGTATGCGCGCCAGCGCGACTGTGTCGTTGAAGTTCGTGCCGACCAAGACATTGACGCATTAGCCACCGGTGTGCAAAAAGTGAAGGATGGCGGGCTGTTCACCGACCCTGAAAACGGATTGCTCGGCTCATTCGGAACTGACTGGCCGGTCAATGATACCATCAAGTACGCCAAGGAAACCGTCGGTTTGGGCGTGCTCGTGGACAAAGACGTGCCCGGACAGCACTACGTGCAAGACAAAGTAAACAATCTGGTGCTGATGCCCTACAAAAAAGGCACTGTACTACGTTTCCGAATGACAGCCGTATCAAGCAAGGATGCCCCATGGACACAAACGGCCTTTTTCGATGATTTTCTGCAAGCATGGTTGCAAGAACAACGTTGTAAACCAGTTATAACACAAAAATAAGGCAAACCACACCGCAAAACAAATTTCCCGTTGGCGGCTATTGTGTTATTTTCACTTTTTTATTTATTCGGATTTAGGTAACTTTGCGCCGTTTTAATACTAACACGACCAATTAATTTTCGAGTATGAAAAAAAGTCCATTACAAATTGCACGGGCAAGCTACCAACCCAAATTGCCCAAAGCATTGCAAGGCAATGTGGTGTTGTCCGAAGGACATGCTACCCAATCCGTAGCTGACCAGGAAGAAATCAAGAACCTGTTCCCGAACACATACGGTATGCCCCTGATCCAGTTCAAGGAAGGTGAAGCCAAAAGCTATCCGGCTGTAAACGTAGGTGTTATCCTCTCTGGCGGACAAGCCCCCGGCGGACACAATGTAATTTCTGGCCTCTTTGACGGGCTGAAAAAGCTGAATCCGGCCAACAGATTGTACGGTTTCCTGGGAGGTCCGAGCGGACTTATCGACCACAAATATATCGAACTGACCGCCGACATCATTGACGAATACCGCAACACCGGCGGTTTCGACATCATCGGCTCGGGACGTACCAAACTGGAAGAAACCTGGCAATTCGACAACGGCATAACCATTTGCAAGGAATTGGGCATCAAAGCCATTGTTATCATCGGCGGAGACGACTCCAACACCAATGCCTGCGTATTGGCAGAATATTACTTGCAAAAACAGTGCGGCATCCAAGTAATCGGCTGTCCCAAAACCATTGACGGCGACCTGAAAAACGAAATGATCGAAACCTCGTTCGGATTCGACACCGCCTGCAAGGTATATTCCGAATTGATCGGAAACATACAGCGCGATGCCAATTCCGCAAAAAAATACTGGCACTTTATCCGCTTGATGGGACGTTCCGCTTCGCATATCGCATTGGAATGCGCCCTGCAAAGCCAACCGAACATCTGCATCATTTCCGAAGAAGTTGAAGCCAAGAACATGACACTGAACGACATTGTGAACGACATTGTGAAAGTTGTCGTAGCACGTGCCGAAGCCGGCCTGAATTTCGGAACCGTCCTGATTCCGGAAGGCCTGATCGAATTCATTCCGGCCATGAAGAAACTGATTGCCGAATTGAACGACATGCTGGCACATAACGAAGAGTTCAACGCACTTGACACGGATGACGAAAAACGTCAATACGTAAAAGCCAAACTCACGCCGGAAAGCAGAACCGTCTATTCTGACCTGCCAAAAGGTATCGCACGCCAGTTGACACTTGACCGCGACCCACACGGAAACGTACAAGTTTCGCTGATCGAAACAGAAAAACTCCTGATCGAAATGGTTGCCAAACAGTTGGCAATCCTGAAAGGAGAAGGCAAATACAAAGGCAAATTCGCCAGCATCAACCACTTCTTCGGTTATGAAGGACGTTGCGCCATACCTTCCAATTTCGATGCAGACTACTGCTATTCGCTCGGATATGCCGCTTCCATCCTGATTTCGGAAGGCAAAACGGGCTACATGGCTTCCGTACGCAACTTGACGGCTCCTGCGGCCGAATGGATTGCCGGCGGAGTGCCCATCACCATGATGATGAATATGGAAAAACGGCACGGTGCCATGAAACCAGTTATCCAAAAAGCATTGGTCAAACTGGATGGCAAACCGTTCCAATATCTGGCAGCACACCGCGAAAGCTGGGCAGACGCCAACACAAGCTACGTCTATCCGGGACCGATACAATACTACGGTCCAAGCGAAGTTTGCGACCTGCCGACCCGTACTCTGCTAATCGAGCACGGCAAAATCGGATAATGTTAAGTTGATATTTATTCAAGAACCGTCTGGAACATGTTTTCAGGCGGTTCTTTCGTTTAAAGGCACAGGCGCACGCCAGCCGGACAACCCCTTGCCTTACCGAAAACGACGAGAAAAGGTGAAATAATAATCCGGCACAGACCTTTTTTTCAGTTTTTATAGTTATCTTTGCGCATATAAAAACTACATTAACAAAACTGATATGAACACAACGCAATCTTTGAATCGTGCTGCGGACAACATTCGCATTTTAGCTGCAGCTATGGTAGAAAAGGCAAAATCTGGTCATCCTGGCGGTGCTATGGGTGGCGCCGATTTTATAAACGTACTATATTCCGAATTTTTAGAATACGATCCAGAAAATCCAACATGGGAAGGGCGGGATCGTTTCTTTCTAGACCCCGGACACATGGCACCGATGCTTTATGCCGTATTGAGTTGTACTGGGAAATACTCATTAGATGACCTTAAAAACCTGCGACAATGGGGCAGTGTTACTCCTGGACACCCGGAAGTCGATGTCATGCGTGGCATAGAGAACACCTCCGGCCCGCTCGGACAAGGACATACCTACGCCGTAGGCGCCGCCATTGCCGCCAAATTTTTGAAAGCGAAATTTGGCGATGTCATGGACCAGACCATTTATGCATTCATTTCCGATGGAGGTGTACAGGAAGAAATATCACAAGGTGCCGGACGTCTGGCCGGACACCTCGGCTTGGACAACCTCATCATGTTCTACGACTCAAACGACATCCAGTTATCAACAGCCACAGAAGCCGTTACATCTGAAAATGTAGCTCAAAAATATGAAGCATGGGGATGGCGCGTTCTGGAAATCAATGGCAACGATGCCGAACAAATCCGCAACGCACTGAAAACAGCCAAAGCCGAAACAGAAAAACCGACACTGATAATCGGGAAAACCATCATGGGCAAAGGCGCACTCAAAGAAGATGGCAGCAGTTTTGAGAAACAGTGTTCCACGCATGGGCAACCTATTGGCAAAAGCGGCGCATCATTCAGCCGCACCATCGCCCATCTGGGCGGCGATCCGGAAAACCCATTTGTGTTCTTCGAAGAGACCAAAGCCCTATATGCCAAACGCGCTGAAGAACTGAAAGAAATCGTCGCACGCAAATACGCCCGCAAAGAAGCCTGGGCAAAAGCCAATCCGGAATTGGCCGCCAAAATGGCCGAATTTTTCAGTGGGAAAACCCCGCAAGTAAACTGGGACGGCATTGTACAAAAACCAGGAGCTGCCACACGCGGCGCATCGGCTGTTGTTTTAGGCGCATTGGCCGAACAAGTGGAAAACATGATCTGCGCAAGCGCCGACTTGTCCAATTCGGACAAAACGGACGGTTTCCTGAAAAAAACAACCGCCATGCAAAAAGGCGATTTCAGCGGTGCGTTCCTGCAAGCCGGCGTGTCAGAACTGACCATGGCCTGCTGTTGCATCGGCATGGCGTTGCACGGAGGTGTCATCGCCGCATGTGGTACTTTCTTCGTATTCTCCGACTACATGAAACCGGCCGTGCGTATGGCTGCCTTGATGGAATTGCCCGTCAAATTCATCTGGACACACGATGCCTTCCGCGTCGGTGAAGACGGCCCGACACACGAACCGGTAGAACAAGAGGCACAAATCCGCCTGATGGAAAAACTCAAAAACCACAAAGGGCATAACTCCATGTTGGTTATCCGCCCGGCCGATGCCGATGAGACAACCATTGCTTGGAAAATGGCTATGGAAAACACGGCCACACCTTCCGCACTGATTTTGAGCCGCCAGAACATTGCCAGCCTGCCCAATGCAGACGTAAAGCAGGCCGAAAAAGGCGCATACATCGTCAATACGGATGAACAACCTGATGTGGTACTGGTTGCTTCCGGATCGGAAGTATCGACCTTGGTTGCCGGTGCAGAACTGCTCCGCAAAGATGGCATCAAATTACGCATCGTTTCCGCTCCTTCAGAAGGCTTGTTCCGCAGCCAACCCATCGAATACCAGAATGAAGTGCTGCCGCCCGTCATCAAACGCTTCGGCCTGACAGCCGGACTTCCGGTAACGTTGCAAGGCCTAGTCGGCGAGAACGGCAAAATCTGGGGATTGGAATCGTTCGGTTTCTCCGCCCCTTACGAAGTGTTGGACGAAAAACTCGGCTTCACTGCCGAAAATGTTTATAAGCAAGTAAAAGCCATGTTGTAAACATGCCTGGCTATAGATAATTCACAGAATCAGAACCGTATGGAACACATTAATGTATCTCCATAAGGTTTTACAAACACGAGGGTGTCCGGCAACGCAAAAACCGGCCCCTCTTGATATTTTTATATGGATTTACTTTCTATCATTATAATTGCCATTGGGTTGGCAATGGATTGTTTTGCTGTTTCCATAGCCAAAGGTATGGCTGTACGGAAATTTTACCCCAAATACGCTTTACGCACTGCATTCTTATTCGGCCTTTTCCAAGGATTTATGCCGCTCATCGGCTATTTGGCAGGCATCAGTTTTGCCAAAACGATAGCAATCATCGACCATTGGATAGCGTTTGTATTGCTGGGATTCATCGGTGCAAAAATGATTATTGAATCTGTGCGGGAGAAGCCAGACATGACATGTAATGAAAATCAAGAGAATACCAGTAACCAGGACATTACTACCCTATTTTCCTGGAAAACATTATTTTCTTTAGCCATAGCAACCAGCATCGATGCGTTGGCCACCGGGCTGATTTTTGTCCCGACTCCAGAATGGACGGTTATCGCATTCTGCATCATCGGAATTGTCAGCTTCCTGTTCTCCATGTTCGGAATGTGGATTGGAGCCACTTTCGGCAAACGTTTCCGGCTGAACGTGGAAGTCATTGGTGGAATTATCCTGATTCTAATCGGCACGAAAATTCTGATAGAACATTTGCTATGCAACTGAAATATCAGCGCGTCAAATACTTTCGGTAAGTATTCAGGACATTTTCCACGTATTTACAAGCTTGCCCTCCACGATAAAATCCGAATTTGACGACAGGATCTTCATAATAAACCGGATCACTTTTTTTCATCAGGTAATACTCCACATTGTCGTACCATACATGCGGATCTTTACCATACTTTTCGGCCAAAGCCATTGCATCCAAAATATGCGCAGGACCAGCATTGTAACTTGCCAGAATAAATTTCTGCTGTTCCATCTCATCATCTACCTTGCGGTAGATATTCTGCAAATGCTTGATATACTGCACGCCTGCCGCAATATTGGCTTCCGGCTCGAATATCGTGACAGAATCCAGCCCGTAGGCTGCCGCCGTTGTCGGCATCAACTGCATCAAACCCTCTGCACCAGCATATGAAACCGTCTGCGGATTAAACCGCGATTCGTTGTAAGCCAAAGCCGCCAACAGACGCCAATCCCAACCGATTATGGGCGCATATCTCCGGAAATAATCATCGTATGGCGAAATGGCACCATGAGCAAGCAGCCGTTCCGCCCGAGAAGAAACATATACATTTTGCTGCAAATAACGTCTTTCCATTGAATTGACCCAACGCCGGTCCAAATTCTCCCACCATTCAGCCACGGCTGCGTACAACAACGGTGTATTCCGGCGCATGACCCAACCACGGCGTTGTGGAAAACTGACCTGCAAACGCACATCCAATTGCCGGTTATATCGCCTGTACAAAGAAGCCAACTGCCCGTATGCCAACGTATAATCAATCTTTCCATCTGCAACCAACTCAATCAGTTCCGATGACAAAACCGTATCCGGTGCCAGGACAATCTGGACTTTCCCGCCAATTTCTTCGTTCAAGGCTTTCATGCGTTCCTGAAAAGGACTTCCTCGCCGGATGTAAATTCGTTTTCCATCCAGGCCCGTAACATCAGTTACAGCCTGCCTGCCTTGCCGCTGAACCAATACCATGGCATCGTCCGCCGAAGTAAATACTTGCAAATACTTCTGCTGCAAATCCCGTGTTTCCGCGCAGGAATAAGCAATCATATCAACCTGATTACCATCCAACAATTCGTACAATTCCGGATCGCTCTCGACTGGTACAATTTTCAGAGGTTTTTTCAAATAATCGGCCAGGTTTTTGCACAATTCATAGTCATAGCCCCCCGGACGGCTCTTGTGTTGGAAATATGATGCAGGCGAATAAAGCATGGCAACCCTTAACGTATCACGGACATGCTCTTCGGACAAATCATGCGAAACGAACTGCTCCCTTTCTGAACATGAAAGAAAGAACAACAGGGATATTGCCAACAGTTTAAATCTCAATATAATATATGTTCTATGTTTTCCGGTTTTATCGTGTCCTCACCACAAAGGCGGAACAACACTTGTGCTGTCGCAACCACATCTTTTTGGCAATAAGTGGCAATACGGCGTATATCATGCTCACCATAATAAACTCCCGCAACTTCCGACCCATTAATGTCATCCTTTGGCGTCGGAATGCCAAACACGGCCGTCAGTGTTTTCAAAGACGTATAATTCTTATAATCACCGAATTTCCATAAATCAAGCGTATCTATAAAATTGACTTCCCAAGGTTTTTTGCCTGAAATCCGTATCACATCAGGAAGTTTCAAGCCTTGAATCAGTGCACGCCTGCAAATGTACGGAATGTCAAATTCCTTTATGTTATGCCCACAAAAAGTATGATTCGGACTGCTGAAAAAGCGGGCTACCAAATCGAAAAAATCTACTAAAATCTGCCGTTCATCATCACCGGCAAACGACCGGGCACGGAAACAACGTTCTCCTTGGCGGCTGTGACAGAAACCGACAGAAATACAGACTATTTTGCCAAACTCGGCATAAATTCCCGCTGAATCCTTAAAACCTTCGGCCGACGAGAGTTCCGCATATTTCTGGGGAATGTTTTTTTGCAGACGGCTAAATTTTTCCTCCCACAATTCTTGCATTTCCACCGACAAATCGCAGAAATCAGCAACCATAGGCACAGTTTCTATGTCTATGAACAATATCTTATCAAACGAAATATTGATCATTTTTTCAATTTATGTTCCAGATACTCCGTAATCATGTCAATCGCCACCTGGTTATGGCCGCCTTCCGGCACAATCAAATCAGCATAACGTTTGGTTGGTTCAATAAACTGCTGGTGCATAGGTTTCAGCACGCGCGTATAGCGTTCCATGACCGCTTCCGCCGTCCGTCCGCGCTCAATCACATCGCGGTTGATAACGCGGATCAGGCGCTCATCGGAATCAGTATCCACAAAGATTTTCAAATCCATCTGGTTGCGCAACTTTTTGTCGCACAAGGCCAGAATTCCCTCTACAATGATCACTTCCTTGGGTTCTATGTGGATGGTTTCGGGCTGGCGCGTACAAGTAATGTATGAATAAGTAGGCTGCTCAATAGCCTTTCCATCTTTCAGCATTTTCAAATGCTGCTCCAACAAAGTCCACTCAAAAGCATCCGGGTGGTCGAAATTAATATTCTGCCGTTCTTCTACCGGCACATGGCTGCTATCCTTGTAATAAGAATCCTGTGGCAACACAACCACTTCGTTTTTAGGCAATTTCTCCACTATTTTACGTACCACAGTAGTCTTTCCTGAGCCAGTCCCCCCCGCTATTCCAATGATTAACATGGTATTTTCTGAATTTATATGCTGAGATTTTACGTTTCCTATATGTTCAAGGGACAAAAATAATAACTTATTTTTGAAAAATAACTACCTTTGCATGAAAATATATGGAAAATGATGTACAAAAAATAGAACTGCTGGCGCCTGCGCGCGATGCGGAAGTCGGCATTGAAGCCATCAACCACGGCGCGGATGCAGTCTATATCGGCGCGCCGAAATTCGGGGCAAGGGCGGCTGCTGGCAATTCCATCAACGACATAAAACGGCTTGCGGATTGTGCACACCGGTTTGGAGCCAAAGTGCTGGTCGCCCTCAACACGATTCTGGACGACCAAGAACTGGAAGAAGCCGCACAGCTGGTGCATGCACTTTACAATGCAGGTGCGGATGCCCTGATCATCCAGGACATGGGGCTTCTGGAACTCGACTTGCCGCCCATACGCCTGCACGCCAGCACGCAGTGCAACAACCGCACAATAGGGCAAATCCGCATGTTGGAACAAATCGGTTTCCAGCGCGCCGTGCTGGCACGCGAACTCAGCATAACGGAAATTGCCGCCATACGGGCAGCCACAACCATCGAACTGGAAGCCTTTGTGCAAGGTGCATTATGCGTCAGTTACAGCGGGCAGTGCTATTTGAGCCAAGCCTTGTGCGGACGCAGCGCGAACCGCGGCACATGCGCGCAAATGTGCCGGTTGCCATATGACCTTCTCGATGTCGATGGGAATATCCTGCTCAAAGAAAAACACCTGCTTTCGCTGAAAGACATGGACCGTTCCGACTATCTGGCAGAAATGATACGCGCCGGAATCACGACTTTCAAGATTGAAGGCCGGCTCAAAGACATGCAATATGTGAAAAACACGGTAGCCTATTACCGCCGCAAGCTGGACGCGGTCTTGGAAGGCATATCCGGCTTTCAAGCCGCATCGCACGGGAAAACGCGCTTCTTTTTCGAGCCAAACCCGCAAAAAACATTCTTCCGCGGCGCAACCGACTACTTCCTGCACGGACGAACGACAGACATGATACAGCCCGACACGCCGAAATCCATCGGCGAACCAATCGGGCGGATAACCCGCATCGGCAAAAATTTCCTGGAAACAGACAGCAAAAAGACATTGGCCAACGGCGATGGTTTGTGCTACATACGACCGCAAGAGCAACAACCGGCCAAACGGTTCGGCGGCTTCCAGGTAAACAGCGTGGAAGGACGGCACATAATACCGGCACAAATGCCGGATATTGCCATCGGTACAATGCTGTACCGGAATTATGACCGCTTGTTCGATAAACAATTACAACAAAAAACGGCTGAACGCAAACTGCCGTTGCGGATTGTTTTCTCGGAAACACCCGACGGTTTCAGGTTGGAAATGACCGAAACAGAAAGCGGACACCGTGCCCTACTGGATTATCCGGCCGAAAAGCAAGCCGCACGAAACACAGAACAAGCCACACAACAAATCCGGACGCAATTGACCAAACTGGGAAATACTTGCTATGAAGCACAAAGTGTGGAAATCCGCACGAAACAAACATGGTTTGTCCCTGCTGCCGAATTGAATGAAATGCGCCGCCGCACCGTGGAATTGCTTGACCAGACAAACCCGGAAAACAAACCAACGACAAACACCAAACCGTTGCGTACAACAGGCATAAACCTGCCTGAACAGCAACTGAACCATACCGCCAACATATATAACCACATGGCACGGCGATTCTATGAAACAAATGGTGCAACACACGTAGAACCAGCCTACGAACAACAGCCACCCGAACGTACGGCGGTTATGACTTGCAAGTATTGCATCAAATACCAATACGGTTGGTGCCCGAGACAACATCCGGCTCAAAGCCCGAAAGAACCGCTTTTCCTGCAAACCGGCAAACAGCGGCTATTGCTCAAATTCGACTGTAAAAACTGCGAAATGCAAATCATTAAATAATTGATTGGCAACCTCCCAGAAAACAATTTCATAAAAATACGGCCAAAAATTTTGCCATCACAATAAAAAGATGTACTTTTGCACTCGCAAAACGGGAATGGCGCGATAGCTCAGCTGGTTAGAGCGCATGATTCATAATCATGAGGTCCCCAGTTCAATCCTGGGTCGCGCTACCAACAAAAAGGCTTCCAAAATGGAAGCCTTTTTTGTGCCCTGCAACAACTGCACAACAAGTCGGACGAGGATAATTTATACGAATTGTTTCTATGTTTGCACACAAGATTAACACAAACAGCACTTGTTCTCGTCGAATTATGGTTCAATTAACTAACTTAACTACTACTCTCCATATAAACAAATACCTGTCGCCATGCAGGACATTATTGCCGTCGTTCCAATTCGTTGCGCAGCAAAATCGCCTTTTCATATTCTTCGTTACTAACATAACGTTGCAAGGCCGAACGCAAAAAATCCGTATCAAATCTTGATAAATCGCCAGAATCCGCCAGGCAACTCTCCAACGAATCCTCCGGAGCCAAAACACGAGTCTTATTTTGCTGTTTCCACAATTGTTCCAACAAATCTTCCACAATGTAAATAGGAGCTCCACAACGCAAAGCCATAGCTATGGCATCTGAGGGGCGCGCTTGAACCGAAACCATTTCATCAAGTGTCCTGATAAACATTTCAGCCTGAAAAATCCGATCCTGCACATCTGTAATCAGCACTTTATACAAACGGCCATGAAGCACCTCCAAAATATCCTTCAGCAAATCATGTGTCATTGGACGTGGAATAGCAATATCATCCCGTATCTGGCAAATAGCATCCGCCTCAAAACGCCCGATAGTCAACGTAATACAACGAGGCCCGTTCACTTCACAGATATTCAACAAAGCTGTCATGCTCGATTGCACATAAAACAACGAACCAACCCGCATCTGCACTTCTTTCCTATCCATAAAAAACTATGTGTTATTCATTTCGGACAAAGATAAAAATAAAAGCTGGAATCGAAAAAACAAAAACACAGCTTCGCGAATCACTGATTCATATTAGCCAGACGGTTATTTTTCCCCATTTTTAGGTATTGACTCCGTCAACATAACGGAATAATTTTGGCACAAAAAAAAGTTCAACATCATTCACAACTATGGAAACCACTTTGCATTTTAAATGGCAGAATGCCTACATCTGGATTTTGTTTATGATTATCGTACAATTTATTGCCCTGTTTCTCGCAAAAGATGCTGGCAAGCGGGCCGTGGATACGTCATGGTACGGGAAAAAGGAAAAAACGCTCATGTTCTGGAATTTCCTTTTTCAATTTTTGCTGATAGGCGTATCATTTTTTGTCCCGGTGCATTACGGAAGATCTTGGTTGTTCGCGACAGGGACGTTATTGTACATATTGTCTTTTGCCGGTTTTGTCGCCGCTTTCCATGCCTACGGCACAACTCCTTTAAATGAAACGGTAACACGCGGTGTATATCGCATATCCCGCAATCCGCAATACTTTTTCTACAACATGAGTTTGGTTGCGGTGTTCCTGATGACCGGTTGTTCCTTATGGATATTGTTGCCAAGTGCCTTATTTATCATTGCAGCCCATTTGATAATCTTGTGTGAAGAAAAATATTGCGAACGGACTTATGGCGAAAATTATGTAGGGTACAAAAAACGCACACCGAGATATTTCCTGTTTTTCTGACAGCAAAATTTTTAAGCGACAAAATCTAAAAAACATCGGGATGATTTACGGAATAAAATGACAGATTGACCCAAAACATAAAATACCTCTCGAATATATGACAAAGAAAAATTTTATCAACCGTTTATTGCAACATACGCAAAACCCGAATGGTTTTTGGGGACGCATGATGCTGCGTGGAATGAATCGAGGGCACGCCCCGCTGGCCACATGGGGCATGTCACACATAACATGGCAAACCGACTGGCAAGTGCTTGATATCGGCTGCGGAGGCGGTGCAAACATTGCAGAAATGTTGCGGCGCTGCCCGGAAGGAATGGTTTATGGCGTGGACATATCGGCCGAAAGCCGGAGTTTCTCACGAGAAAAGAACCGGAAAGAGCTGGGACGGCGATGTTTCATCAACGAAGGGCGCGCCGACAGCCTGCCATTCCCTGATGCCAAATTCGACCTTGTTACGGCTTTCGAGACGGTCTATTTCTGGGGCGACCTTGCTATTGCCTTCCGCGAAACGGCACGTGTGCTGAAACCTGGCGGCCTTTTTCTCATCTGCAACGAGATGGCCGACCCCTCGGATACGTTTTGGACAAAGCGGATAGACGGCATGGTTATGCACTCCGCCGAAGAAATGGAAAAAACCTTGCTTGACAACGGATTTGTCCAAGTTGAATTATTCCCCCGCAAGAAAAATATTTGTCTAATTGCACATAAACATTTGATAAACAACAAACAACAAGGCGATATTAGCTCAGTTAATATATCACAAAAACTATAATTTACAAAATCATATAGAAAATATCAATACTCGTATAGAGTAAACCGTTAGGTTGGCACGAACAAACGCCCTACTTTTGTCAACGAAATCAAACCACTAATTATTCATTTATAAAAAGTAAAACTATGGAAACAAATCAAGTAAACGCAATGCCGAGAATCGGCGACCCGGCTCCGGCCTTCACTGCAAAAACCACACAAGGTGTCATCAACTTCCCGAACGATTATAAAGGCAAATGGAAAATCCTGTTCAGCCATCCGGCCGACTTCACGCCGGTGTGCACATCCGAATTTATGACCTTCGCCACAATGGCTGACGAATTTGAGGCGCTCAACTGCCAGCTCGTCGGGCTTTCGGTGGACGGGCTGTACAGCCACATAGCCTGGCTGCGCACCATCCAGGACAAAATCGAATACAAGGGCATGAAAAACGTGGCTGTCAGATTCCCGCTTATTGAGGACATCACCATGGAAGTGGCAAAACTTTACGGCATGATACAGCCGGGCGAAAGCCAGACATCAGCCGTGCGCGCGGTGTTCTTTATCGACCCGGAAGACAAAATCCGCACCATACTGTATTACCCGCTCGCCCTGGGGCGCAATTTTGACGAAATCAAGCGTGTGCTTATCGGGTTGCAGACGGCCGATAACTTCAGTGTGGCGCTGCCGGCCGACTGGCGTCCGGGCGACGAAGTGATTGTACCCACCGCAGGCTCGTGCGGCGTTGCCAAAGCCCGCATGGATGGCGAAGAAGGTCCCATGAAATGCTACGACTGGTTCTTCTGCACCAAGCAACTGAGCAAGGAAGAAGTAGAAAGCAAGTTGGGTAAATAACCGCAAACCTTGACAAAAGCCAACAGCCCCGTTTCCGTAACCGAGGAAACGGGGAATGGCATTTTATAACCTAACAAAAACAAGGATTTTTCCAATGCAGGGAACAAATCCGGCAGACAAACCTTATCTTTGCAACGGAAAACAATACACGCTAAAATCAACTTGTCATGGAACATCACCATCATCATCACGAGCATCAGGAAATAACCGGCTCACTGAATAATATTTTCATTATCAGCATTGTGCTAAACCTGCTTTTCGTGCTGACGGAAGCTATTGTCGGATTCGTTTACAACTCATTGGGATTGCTTTCCGATGCCGGCCACAACCTGAGCGATGTGTTCAGCCTGTTGCTGGCTTTGTTCGCGTTCCGCATGTCGCGCCGGCAGGGCAACCGCCATTTCACATACGGATACAAGAAAAGCACAGTGCTCGCCTCGTTGGCCAATGCCATTATCCTGCTGGTTGCCGTAGGTGCCATTATCACCGAAAGCGTGTACAAGCTGCAACATCCGGAACCCGTCTCGGGCGCAGCCGTATCATGGACAGCCGGCGTCGGCATTCTGATTAATGGCCTGACAACATGGCTGCTGATGAAAAACCGCAAGCACGACCTCAACGTGCGCGGCGCATTCCTGCACATGGCAATGGACACGCTCGTGTCTGTCGGCGTAGTCATTTCTGGCATCATTATCATCTACACCGGTTTCGTGCTTATCGATACGCTCATCAGCCTGGCCATCGCCGTCATTATCCTGATTTCCACATGGAACTTACTGAAAGAGAGCGTTTTCATGTCGCTCGATGCCGTGCCCGCCAGCATCGATATGGACGAAGTGGAACAAGGCATCAGCCGGACGGAAGGCGTGAAAAGCTGGCATCACCTGCACGTGTGGGCCGTCAGCACAACGGAGAATGCCGCCACAGTGCATATTGTCATAGAAGATGCCGAAAAAATGGAACACATCAAACACGAACTGAAACATGCGCTTGCCGAAAAAGGCATACAGCACAGCACCATAGAATGCGAGCTTGCCGGCACGGAATGCTGCGACAAAGAGTGTTGCTAAAAAAGGAGAAGCACTCAATGTTATAACCTACAAGGTATCTCCCGTACATTATACATTACAAGACAAAAGGAGACATACCATTCTCAAATTCTAGTACATCTCCTTATTCATATATCTCCCCTCGATATAGAAGAAAAATAATTATTTCTTCAAGAGCTTAATCGTACGTTTCAATGTTTTTGTTTGTACCACAAGCACGTACGTCCCTTGATTCCAATACGACATATCTATACTATATTCATTTGACGCAGGACTATCTTCTTCAAATACTTTTGTACCGGCTAATGTGTACACACTAATACGTTCCAAAACTTCACTACCACGTATTGTAACAAAATTCTGCACAGGATTTGAATAATAAATACGCAACGACTTTGAATCATCCTCAGTACCTGGTAAACTTGTCAAGCTTTTCTGAACCTCCACATTAGTTACATTACCACCAGTATCGTAATAAAGTAAGGTAGGAGTAAGGTCTTTAACAGTCGCAAATGCAACATAATAATTACCAAGAGCCAAATTACCGACATTTCCTTCAATGTTCAAAGGCACCGAACCTTTTGCAGGAACGTCTACCTGCTGATAAACGACACTCGGTACTGTTGTTTGGGAATTTACCAAACTTAAAATCGGTCCTTCTGCATTCTCATTCACTTCAACATATATACCTGTCGTTCCAGAGTCATCAATTGTAATAAAATTATATAATCCGTCAATAACAAGTGCATAACTCAACATATATTGTCCCGCAGGCACTGAAGCAGGAATATTCCAGGTATAATCAGATTTAACCTTTTGTCCTTTAGGAACATTCATTGACACAATCTGCTCATGATACAAAGAAATTTCACCATCCCACAAAACTACATGCACATCATCATTAAAATCTGCGCCATCGTTCTGTAATGTAAGTTCCATATCATAATCCGTTGTTTTTACAAACTCTGTCAAAGAAGTAGTTTCTCCCTGAACAACTTTCAGTTCAGGTTCTGTTGGTTCGGGCGTACTGGCGGTAACGGTTATAAACCTCTCCTGAATCTGCATATTAAGATCTCGGTAAGATGCATTCGGTTCATCTGAATATTTCACCACATAACCGAATTTATAAGTTCCCGGAGCTATTTTATCGGGGACATTAAATTTGTAAGGAATAAATGCTTCCTGCCCCTGTTTCAAATTAACAGGAATAGGTTCAAGATGAATCATTCCATATCCGTGTTTCAAAACAGCAAATACTTCTCCAGTAAAGTCTGTTCCATGATTAAGTACAGCAAGAGTCATATCATAATCTTTTCCTATTTCACAGGTATTGACATAAACACTTGACTTTTCATCTACACTCAATACCGGAGTCGTTGACGCATCTGTTATGCCGGTAATACCTTCAACCACCTTATATCCAGTTTCCCAATACATATATTCATCAAACTTTCCTTCTTCCAATTCTATAACATGTAGCAAAACTGTTGATGCTTTAGGCCATTTACCTTCCAGATTTCCGGTAACACGTACACGTGCCGAATCTCCGGGAGCAACAGTTACAGGTCCGTCTGTAAACATAAGACTCATAAGATTTTCCCTTTCCTGATCTATCATTGCAACAGACAATTCCTTTTCAAATAGTTCCTTCCCTGCATTATGCACCCAGAAAACGATCTGGAAATCTCCCGTCTCAGGGAAATACGGCTGATAAAAGTTTGCCCAAGGTAAAGACAAATCTTTAAACAAAACAGTAGGACAAACCAATACTTTGCATTCTGTATCTTCATCCAACTCTACTTTTTCATCAACAAAACTTTTTACCACTACATGCCAATTAAAGAAACCGGGAGACATGTTGTTTATTCGCAAATTTACAGGAGTGCTTTCTCCACCGGGCAAATCAACAGAAACTGCCGATGACTCATAATAAACCTGTCCATCATACTCCAGAACAAGACTTACCCGACCGGAAAAGTTATTGTTACCTATATTTTCCAACATTACTCTTGCATCAATTCCCTTTTCTACATTAACAGTATCAGGAACTTCGGTTTGAGCGGAAAGTAAACGCAATTTTGGAGCTTCATTCTGTATAACTTCAATGCCAAAATGTTGTTTACCATTATCAAAAACGACTTCAAGCGGAGTAGAGCCTAAGTATCCTGCATTATAAACCACACTTAACAGATATTCTCCTGCATTAAGTTTGTTGCCTACATTATCAACTATGTTTACAGTCTGTTTTCCTCCAGATGGTATTTCACAGGTAATAGGTGCAGAATAAAATAAAGTCTTGCCATCCAAATCCATGTAGCACAGAGATACAGAACCATTGAACCCGTATTTGCCTGTATTCTGCAATGAAGCCGTTACTGTAAAATCACTATACTGACTGATTTCTTGAGGAAAAGCCGATTCCGAATACACGCCGTCCAACTTTATCGTCTGATTCAAATTATCATCTCCAGGCTTCGCGCCTCCCGAAAGGTAAATTTTATCGCCTTCGACACGAGCCATAACCGATTGCAGGTTCTGAGAAACTTTAACAGGTTGCCAATTGTAGCCACTGCCATCAACATAATCGGAAAATGCCAACACAAGTTTATATTCACCATCTGCCAGGTCTTCAGGGAAGTTAAAAATCATGTTTTGGCTTGTGAAAGAATAATAATAATTGCGTTTCAATTCCAAATATCCACTATTCATAGGGACAGAAGCTACCTGCTCGCCCGAACCATTATAAAACAACAGCCCCAAATTAAAACGTACAGCATCCGAAATCCAATTTTCTGATTCGATTCTTTCTGACTCAAACAAGAGAGAATTACCTTTTGTAACCACATCATTAACAGGTATCAGACCTGTTGATAAAATCTGCGCTCCATTATCCGGGACACCACCTTCATCTGGCTGAATTCCTGTCAATATTCCCTGATGGAGGTTATAGCCGCCCTCATATCCTCCGGTACCTTGTCCTTCGGGCTCCAAAGCATGTAACAGGAAATAACCGTCATACGCTCCTGCCCATCCCCAATTGATATGGAAAAAACCATTTGCGTCATAACCGTCACAGACAAAAGCATGACCTCCATTATCGGGTGTAGATCCCGCATAATACAAAGGTCTGCCCGCATCCAGTTCGCTACGGACAAGTTCTTCCCATTCTTCAGAAGAGCAACCATTTCTATAGTGTAATGCCATTCCACCATCATAACCAAAATACTTGTATAAGGCATTTGGTACATTTACACTAGGTGTACCACTTACTTTTGAAGTATATTTCATTTCAACGGATACACCACAATGATACATAAGTGTGGCAACTGCGTCTTTTTCTGTTTGTGTAGGGGCTTTGTCTGGTTGCCAACCTTCGGGCCACCACTCTTCGGGCCACCATTTTTCGGGTTCATTATCACCAAGATCAACTCTTGCCATACCATAAGTAGGCAACATATTGTCCCAATCATAGTTGGCACCGTCAAAATTAACGGTCAATTCCTGTCCTCCTTCACTCCAATAATAAGTATGGGAACCTTTTCCCTGCTTCGGATGCTTATGATAACGCATAATTTGCGCCATAGCCGTAGCGACACAACCTGTAACACTGTTTTTGCCCTCATATATCGGACACATATTATTGAAAGGTTCACTTTGATCCCATTTTATCTCTCCTAACAATGGAGCCACCACGCCCGAAGAAGTCTGTCTTAAGTTGGAGGAAGATGCCGTTCCAGAACGTAAAAACCGCATATCACCGTATGCACCATTATACAAAGCATCCATTTGATTGGCATACTCGTTCAACCACCATTTCATGTTTGGCGGTATATTATCTATGTCAAACGAGCCATTATCGGTATAAACTATAACAAAGCCATTTGATTTACCACGGTTAAAGACATAAAAACGACTGAGTCCATCATTACGTAAAGACACGTAAGCTGTAGTCAACTCTCCGGCATCCTTAGCAGCAGAACGCAAAGATGGTATAACCCTCGTAAAATTGGCTGCAATCTTTCGAGCTTGCTCTTCATTAACAGAGGCTGCCCATAACTGAATGCTACCAACAAACAAAACAAATAAACATAAAAAAATCTTTTTCATAAGCATAAAAATCTAAGTTTAACTCTTAATAATTCCTATTCATTAGCAACCCCAACTTGTTAGCAAAAACACCTAAAACATTGCTCCATTTGTTGGCTATTTTATTAGTTTATTTCTACTTTTGTCTTCAAAAATAGAAATCCATATTAAAATATCCAAAATGTATTAATCATAATAATTATCACACAAGACATCAAAATCCTGAGAGTCAAACCTTAAAACACACAATAAACACAATTGCTAAATATAATTAAAACATCAAAACTGGATCTACGAAAACAAAAAACATAGACAAGCCGCATTAAATTGTATAAATATGTTCAAACTCGTCTAAATAATACTGTTTCACTATCCCTCTGCATGCGGCAATAACTGCCTACCTGAAAAGTCTATTTTTTGCAGGCAATTTTTACAAAACGATCCTCTCTCCTTACCACACCACGTATAAAAAAACACCTGCATTTACGGGAAAGAAATAAAACGTCGGAAGCATGAGTCATACAAGGCATACAGCACAGCACCATAGAATGCGAACTCACCGGCACGGAATGCCACGACAAAGGCTGTTGCTGAAAAAAGAGAAGAACAAGACACTACTCTAAACAACATTCAGTTTTTCCATCAAAAAGCCAATCTTCATAAGCCATTAGTTATCAACAAATAACGTTTCGATAATTCATGAAGCATCAAAAAAACACCCGCAATGTTTGCAAATTTAGTTTTTAATCGTAAATTTGCAAGAAAATAAAAAAGGCTATGATTCAGAGGTTGTTGCAAACGAAACTTTCAGAGTTGATACAAAAATATCCGATTGTAACCTTGACTGGCCCCAGACAATCCGGTAAATCAACATTATTGCGATATTCATTTCCCGACTACAAATATGTTTCACTCGAGGATCCTGATATGCGTTTGTTTGCAACAGACGATCCGCGGGGATTTCTGTCAACCTATCCAGATAAAACCATCATAGATGAAGTACAAAGAGTACCATCCCTGTTTTCCTATATTCAAACACACACCGATAAAGCCGGGAAAGAAGGAATGTATTTGCTTGCGGGCTCCCATAACTTTTTGCTAATGGAGAACATAAACATAAACCAGTCTTTGGCTGGCAGAACCGCCATTCTGAAATTATTGCCCTTTTCCCATACGGAAATGAAACAAGGTGGTATCCTCCCAAGCTCCATTGATGAAGAGATATTCAAAGGAAATTACCCGCGACTCTACGACAAAAATATTGCTCCATCAGACTATTATCCGTTTTACGTGCAAACCTACATCGAGCGTGACGTGCGCTTAATGAAAAATATTGGAGACCTAAGCAAATTCATCCGCTTCATAAAACTCTGCGCAGGACGTATCGGACAATTGCTAAACTTGTCTTCTTTAGCCAACGAATGTGGCGTAGCGGTTTCAACTATCTCCGCATGGATTTCCGTCTTAGAGGCAAGCTACGTATGCTATCTGCTAAAACCCGATTACAACAATTACGCAAAACGGCTGGTAAAAACGCCCAAACTCTATTTCTATGATACCGGACTGGCCTGTTCACTCCTGGACATACGGACATCGGAGCAAGTGTCAACCCATTTCCTGCGAGGAGGATTGTTCGAAAACATGGTAATCAACGAATTCATCAAATCCTCGTATAACAGGGGCGAAGAACCATCCTTGACATTCTGGCGTGACAGCACCGGAAACGAGGTGGATCTGCTGCAATATGTTAACGGGAAACCATATGCTTATGAAATAAAATCCGGCGCAACATTCTCACCCGATTTTTTCAAAGGAATTTCCAAGTGGGCGAAACTGTCTGGTACAAGTTCGGACCGATGTTTTGCCATTTATAATGGAGACAACAACATGCAAACTTCCTCAGGAAAACTCATAAAATGGCCTGAATTGATTATCTAAATGCACACCACATGGAATTTGCCGAAGGAAAGCGTTTGCATGTCGCTTGATGCCGTGCCGGCCAGCTGAAACATCCCTTGCCGAAAAAGGCATACAGTACTATTTTTGAGAAACAAAAAACAGAATCCAGATATAAGAAAAAACTTACAACTGAATCCTGTTTCCATTTACACAAAATTTTGGACAGTATCTTAAATATATACCAGTCTTATTTCACCAACAAGTATTTAATAATGTTGAAAAGCAAAGAAATCACATTTGATCTAAGCTCTATTTCCAACCTTTGAGCTATTTCATAATCCTTGTATCCGTCATACATGTGAAAGGTTATGTGTGTGATATTGGTTGGACCATCCACTTTTAAGATTATGAATAAACCTCTTGTGAAATCTTTGCTTGTAATTCTTTATTCAAATCAAATTTTGTCCATTTAGTGAAAATATACTTGTTTTGCTCTGCAAAGTTAATAATACTTTCCTGTATTTTTAAATCTTTGATACCCATTTCTGTTAGAAAAAGAATCTTATCAGATTTACAAAGATAAGGACAAGTCATAAAATCAGCGGTCATAATTGACAATTCTGCATTTCTGTTTCTCTCTGTAATAGGAACTGATCTATATATATCTAAAATTTCTTTTATTAAATCTATTTTAAGGTCTTTGTATGCTTCATGATTTCCGTAGTAATATAAAAGAACCTGGCATATAAACATATTGTATTTATTTATACTATTCTTAATATATTGTTTAAGTATGTCAGAAGAGAACAGGTAACGTGTACCTAAACTTTTAGCAATAACCAGCAGATAAATACTCTCATGCATAGCATTATTATATTCTCCTGTCGTCTTTAATATTAAGCACAACTCATCTTGTATTTTCTTAAGTATATTATTACGATAGTAGTCATCAAAACGAATGTATTTTTCCTTTTTCTGTCTGTAATCGCTTCTAATGTATATAACAATAGAGTTAAGAAGCTTTTGAACCTTCAATGTTGTATTAATTTGTCGATTGGCATTATACATAAAAAAAGCAATGTCAATAATAGCACTAAGATATGATACTAATTGTTTCTGAGCAGACACTCTTATTTTTATGGCTTTCTCTTTTTCATCTGAATCTTTGAACTTAGATGTACAAAGAGCCTTATATCCAGCATCAAAATTAGTCAAAAATCTATCCACTCTACGGCCTAATATTTCTAGTGTGTAATTAACAACGTCATTGTAAGAAACATCTGTCTCACTGATGATAGATTTAAAGTCAGCAATAGTATAGTTTGGATCTGCATATAATGAAAGCTTTGATGATAGCACCTTAGTTAAATCAATACTATTATCTGCTTCTACTACTTGATCTTCTATTGTCGTATTTGAAATATCATCTACATCGTCTAAAATATCTTCAGCTGGTAAATTAATCTCATCGTGTTCCCATATTTTTTGTTTCGTTAATGTTTGTACCAGCATATTTATCCTTAACTTCGCTTTTGTCACATTTGTAATAAAAGGTCTCTCATATTCTATAGTTTTGGATGGACTTATACAGAGCTTATATTCTGACAACCATTTAGTAAAACATTCAATAATAGTTTGTTCGTCTTTTTTATTGTTGTAAAAAAGAAAATAATCATCTACATATCGATAACATTCATAGTTAACTTTATGTATCAAGTTTTTATTATTAAGTTCATACTCTACTTTTTCATCAATATTTTGCAAAATTATTTCAGCGAAAATTCTAGAAAATTCAGGACCAATTACAATACCATTTGTTTCTCTGGCATTAAAAGATTGCATCATGTCATCAAAAGCATCACCTAACCAACTTCCTTTATAACCAGGCATAAGCTTCACACTATTTCTTCCTCCTCCAACTGCCCAAGTTATAGAATGTGTATAGATACTGTCAAAACAGCTTTGAAGATCAAACTTAACTAGATATTTGAATTTCTTTTCTGCTCTTTGATATCGATAGTCTTCATAAAATTTATAAATGTTTGAGTACTTCTGATAACTAAAGTAACTCTTAAGGTTTTCATATTCATTAAAATACAATTCAACACTTTCACGTTTCTTTCCCAATAATTTTGCGTGTAATCTATCCTTATAGTAGAAATATTGAGCAACTTTTACTGGCTTTCTTAAAGAGAAACTACTTCTTGAACATAGATATAATATGGAATATCTATATTTATCATAAAAATCAACTGCTTGTAGTTGATTTAATGGATGGATAATAGATAGTATTCTACTTTTGCCGGTTTTGTGCGCAATGTTAAATTGAAAAGGATAAAATACACTATTTTGTTTTAAGGATGCAGTATTAGAGAAACCAAATAATAGATGAGCAAAGCCAAGCCCTCCCTCATCTATCTTTTTTTTCTGTTTTAGAAAAATATATGATTTACCTTGTTCGTTACATTCTTCCTCTATATAGAACTTGTATTTTGAGACGAAACGATAAAAATACCGGTTTGAAAAAGTCAATGGTGTTTCATATGGTAATACATCAGAAAATAAGACTCTTTCTTTACCATATTTTAATTTGATTTTCTTTCTTTTTTTCATACCCACGATCTTTTAATTACTTGTAAGCGATGTTTGCTAATACAAAATCGTTTTCTGGACTCAAACCCCTTAACAAAATTTGCGTTTTTTAGTAGCACTCTTTTTAATTTGTCCTCCTCTGTCTTACGTTCCATTTCTGATCCAAATCCTGAAATAGGTAATGATATTTTCGCTATCTTTTTTTCCAAGTTTTTGTCATATAAACTTAAAACTGAAGAATTATCTAATATTTGATTAGAGTAATATGCTCCAATTTTTATTCCTTTTTTATTGTTATGTAGATTTGTATTAGCAGTCAAAATACGTAGGGCATCAAACAAATAAGATTTAGCCTTTAAATAATCTATTGACAATAAATTAGAGAAAGTATCAAATATTTTATTTATACGCGTTATAGTTTTTTTTGATTTTTTTACTCGAATGACATACCTTAACAATGCCGTTAGAAATACTAAAACGATAACCTAAAAAATCGAATTCGTATGACTTACCCGTTGTAGCATCAATAACTATTGTTTTATCAAGTGACAATGTTAGTCCTTTTTCCTTAAATATATTCTCAATTAAACTTTTATAATAATCAATTGCTTTATTATCTTTAGGAGTTTGAACAGGATGTATGATAATTATGATGTCATCCACATACCTATTATAGTAAATTATTTCACCTATTTTCTGTTTTATATCCTGATCTGTCTTGGACAAATACAATTCTGCTAAATATGAACTTATTGCACACCCTCTTGGAATCCCTGTATTGGAAGTTGTTACCAAACATCTACAGTTTTTCTTTTCAAATTCATTGCAGATCAACCCTTTTAACATTGTTTTATTTTTATAGTCTAAAAGGGTATTGTCATCAATTATTTTAAACAATTGATTGTGCGGTATTGATTCAAAGCAATGTTGTATATCTGTCCTTATAATATATTTTGGATGCTTATCTTCACCAAGTAATTGTTTAACTTGACTTAATATATTGTTACGACTAGACATTTGCAGGTTGAAAGTGTGTTTCAAATTTCTACATAAAATTTTCATTGCAAAAAATTCTTCTGCAGTTTTTCCTATCAAATAATTTGGTTTCTTAGGATCATCTGATTGCTTTGATGTTAATGTAAACTTGAATCCACGCCTGTTTATTCCTTCGGAGATTTTAAAAAGACACTTAGTCAACAAGTCTTTTTGCTTTATCGCATTATCTTTCATCTTTATCTCTAACTCAAGAATTTCAGTTTCTTGTTCTTCAGTACGTATTTCTTTTGAAATTTTTTTTAGAGAATTTATACTATGACGCATAACTCTATATTCCTTTGCAGCTTCTAAATATTCTGCTGAAAGGAATTCCTTCTTTACTTGTCCTTTGCGATTTGATTGCATAAAGAC
>CASDOZ010000022.1 GCA_949282265.1 uncultured Bacteroidales bacterium
GGCGTTGGCGGGGATGGACACCGGCGAGGCAATAGCGCAACGCAATACCACGCATAAGGCTACCCAAGATTCCCGCTCGGAGGCGGGAATGACAGGGGAAGAAAGAATAGGTGGCAGTGCAGAGGGAGCGGATGGTACACCGGCGCAACAGCGCCGTCACCCCGTGCGCCGACACGGGACCCTGGGAGGCGAAGGCGAGGATGGACACCGGCGAGGCAATAGCGCAGCGCAATACCACGCATAAGGCTACCCAAGATTCCCGCTCGGAGGCGGGAATGACAGGGGAGGAAAGAATAGGTGGCAGTGCAGAGGGAGTGCGATGGCACACCGGCGCAACAGCGCCGTCATCCCGTGCGCCGACACGGGACCCTGGGGGGCGTTGACGGGGATGGACACCGGCGAGGCAATAGCGCAACGCAATACCGCGCATAAAGCCACCCAGGATTCCGGGTCAAGCCCGGAATGACAGGGGAGGAAAGAATAGGTGGCAGTGCAGAGGGAGCGCGATGGCACACCGGCGCAACAGCGCCGTCATCCCGTGCGCCGACACGGGACCCTGGGGGGCGTTGACGAGGATGGACACCGGCGAGGCAATAGTGCAACGCAATACCGCGCATAAGGCTACCCAGGATTCCGGGTCAAGCCCGGAATGACGGGAGGGGATGCTCGCACGGAATGCCGACCCGCCACCCAATTGGCACGCAAGCGAATGACGTGGGGGTGCAAAAGGACGCAACAACAGGGCGGTACACCTGAACGCGGCGCAAAGCACGCAAACGGGACAAGGCAACAATCGGGATAACAGCCCCTTAAACCTTAAAAGAAAAAAAAAGAACACGGAAAAACACGGCCGTTTGGTTCATTTGCTGTACTTTTGTAAGCTAAAATGAAGAAACTTGTATTTATCATATCAATAGCCCTCGGCTTGCTGCTGTCTGCCGGTTGCGACATTGCCTTCAAGCACAAACACGACAAAGGAGCCCTGCTCGAAGTCGCCGGTGAATACCTGCACAAGAGCGACCTGGAACAAATCATCCCGTCCAACATCTCGCCAGAGGACAGTACCACCATTGCCGATCGCTTTATCCGGCAATGGGCCATAGACATCCTGATGTACGAAAAGGCACAGCGCAATATCGCCAACACCAAGGAAATAGAATCCCTCGTGGAGGATTACCGCAAATCGCTGTTGGTGCACGAATATGAGCAGCAGCTTATCAACCGACGCATGGAACCTGTCCCTGAAGAAGAAATGCAAGAATTTTACGAGAAATACACTTCAGAATTTCCCATACAGGAAGACATCTTGAAAGGTATCTTGCTGGTAGTCCCCCAGGATGCGCCCCAACTGAAAGAAGTCAGAACATGGTTAACCGACTCAGACAATACGGAATCGCTGGAGAAAATAGAAAAATACATCCTGCAATATGCCACCGGCTATGATTTTTTCCTGGACCGTTGGGTCAGCCTCGGGCAGATAGCCAGGCACATACCGGCCGCCAACCTGCCGCGCACCATACAGACCGGACTGATAGAACAGGCCGATTCAACCAAACTGTATCTGCTCAAAGTGGAAGAAATCAGGCATAAAGGCGACAATATGCCATACGAATATGCCAAACCGGAAATAGAAAACATTTTGCGCAACCGCAAAAAAATAGAATTCCTGCAATCATTCGAGGACGAACTATACGTGGACGCACTGAACCGCGGACGCATCAATTTCCTGGAACAGGAAGACAACCAAAATTGACATGCTGAAAATGAAAAAAATTCTAATCGTATTTTTATTACCTCTATGTTGGTCATTGTCCGTTGCACAGGACAACATAATCGATGAAGTTATCTGGCTTGTCGGCGACGAGGCTATCCTGCGTTCCGACGTGGAAAAAGAACGGCTCAACGCCCAATACAACGGCACGCCGATTGAAGGCGACCCGTACTGCGTCATTCCCGAGCAACTGGCTATCCAGAAGCTGTTCCTGCACCAGGCCGAGCTGGACAGTATCGTGGTCAGCGAAAGCGCGGTCATCAACCAGGTGGACATGCAGCTGAATTACTACATTTCGCAAATCGGCTCCAAGGAAAAGATGGAAGAATATTTCCGCCAGAGCTATTCGGAAATCCGCGAAGACCTGCGCGATGCCGTGCGCAACCAGCAAATCATCCAGCAGATGCAGAACAAACTGGTCGAAAACATAACCTGCACGCCTGCCGAGTTGCGCCGTTTCTACAACACGGTTTCGCCGGACAGCATCCCGACCATCCCGTCGCAGGTGGAAGTGCAGATACTGTCCATCTATCCGCCTATCCCGCCGGAAGAGACCGAACGGGTCAAAGAACGCCTGCGTGAGTTCACGGAACGTATCAACACCGGCGATGCCTCGTTCTCCATCCTGGCACGCCTCTATTCAGAAGACATGGAAAGTTCTGTACGCGGTGGCGAACTGGGCTTTATGGGACGCGGGCAATTGGTTCCCGAGTTTGCCAACGTCGCTTTCAACCTGACCGACCCAAATCGCGTTTCGCGTATCGTGGAAACGGAATTCGGCTACCATATCATCCAACTCATTGAAAAACGCGGCGACCGCATCAATTGCCGCCATATCCTGCTGCGCCCCAAAGTGCTTGCCAGCGACAAGAAAAAAGCCCTGAACCAGTTAGACTCCATAGCCAACCTGGTCAGGACAGAAAAAATGACCTACCAACAGGCCGTGGCCTACTTCTCGCAAGACAAAAACACGGTCATGAACTCGGGGCTCATGATGAACCAAAAAACAGGAACATCGAAATTTGAATACCAGGACCTGCCGCAGGAAGTGGCCAAAGTGGTGTACAGCATGAACGTAGGTGAAATTTCGGCGCCGTTCGTCATGATGGACGAAGCCACAAACAAGGAAGTCTGCGCCATCGTAAGGCTCAAATCAAAAGTAGACACGCACAAAGCTGACCTGGCCAACGACTACCAGACCTTGAAACAGTTCCTGGAAAACAAGAAGAAAAATGAATTTATCCGCAATTGGATTGCCACCAAACAAAAGGAAACCTATATCAGCATAGACCCGAAATGGCGCGGATGCGATTTCATGTATCCGGGATGGATTAAATAGGAACATTCCCGACGGTGCCGGAACAGGCAAACTGCCGCGGCAACCGTTTTCAAACTATACGAGGAGACCCCGAATTGAACAGACTGATACGCATATTGTGTTTTTGCGCCCTGCTTTCCGCAACGGCGGCCGCCCGTGCGCAATTATCCAAATCAATAGCAGCCAAACCCGAGGAAACAGGCGCGACGCTGATCTACCTGGAACAGTGCGACCGGCTCTCTTTCGACCAGGAGCGGCTGCCGGATGCGCAACTGCTGCACGGCAACGTCCGTTTCAGGCACGACAGCGTGCTGATGTATTGCGACAGCGCCTATTTTTACGAAAGCCGCAACTCCATGGATGCCTTCGGCAATATCCGCATCGAACAGGGCGATACGCTGTTCGTGTACGGCGACCTGCTTTTTTACAACGGCAACACCAAGCTGGCACGGCTGCGGCAGAACGTGCGCATGATTGACCACAACACCACCCTCACCACCGACAGCCTAAACTACGACCGGATACAAAACCTGGCCTACTATTTCACCGGCGGCACCATACGCGACAGCCTGAACACGCTCAACTCCGTGTGGGGACAATATTCGCCGGACAGCAAAGAGGCTTTCTTCAAGCAGGACGTCCGGCTGGAAAACCCGAACTTCATCATGGAAACGGATACGCTGATTTACAACACGGAAAACCATATAGCCGACATTGTCGGCCCGACGGAAATCATCTACCAGGAAGAGACCAACATCTATTCCACCCGCGGCTGGTACGACACGAATACGGAAAAATCCATGCTGCTGGACAACTCGCTGATCGTACACGCCGATGGAAAGACCCTGCGTGGCGATACAATTTTCTATGACAAGAAAGCCAAATTCGGTGAATCTTTTTCCAATGTAGAGTTGACCGACTCTGTACAGAAAACTACCCTGTACGGCGATTATTGCGTTTATGATGAAATTAAGGAAACCGGCCTCGCCACACGGAAAGCCCTGCTCACCGAATGGTCAAGCGAGGACACGCTCTTCGTACACGCCGACACGCTGGCTACACGGAAAGATTCCGTGTACAACACCATGTACGGCTATAATAACGTGCGCGTTTTCCGCAACGACATGCAGAGCGTCTGCGACTCCATGTTCTATACCGACCGGGATTCCATCATGTCGCTGTACTACGAACCCATTATGTGGAGCAGCAACAACCAGATTTCAGCGGATTTCATCCAAATCCACATGAACGGGAATGAATTGGACCATGCGCATTTGCAAGGTTCCGCTATTGCCATACAGCAAGAAGACTCCATACGGTTCAACCAACTTTCCGGCAAGGAAATAATAGCTTATTTCCACGAGAAAGAATTGTACAAAGTCGATGTGAATGGCAACACTGAAACCGTGTTCTTCCCGAAAGAAGACGACGGAACGATCCTTGTCATCAACAAACTGATAAGCAGTTATGCACAACTGTTTTTCAAGGACAGGAAAATAGAAAAGGCAGTTTTTGCACCGGCAGCTTCTGGAACGACTTACCCGCTGGAAGAACTGCCGCCGGAAGAAACGTTGCTGGGCAACTTCTTTTGGGCGGAACAAGAACGGCCGCAAAGCAAAAATGACGTATTCCTGAAACCAGAACGTACCAAGCGCCCTGAAAAAGGAGCTGCAAGTGCGGCTGCTACCGAAACAGCACCAGCCAAACAGAACATAAAAACGGGCAAAACAAATGAAAACAACAGAAAAACCGGAGGCATACGCAATGCCAGAAGATAAAAAAACATATTGACAACATGAAACGACTTACATTTTGCTTAACGGCACTTGCACTTGCATGCACATTACATGGACAACCCACGACAAACAATTACGACACCGGATTCGGCGTACAATTCGGCTATATCAACTCACGCCCACAATCGCGTATCGGTTCAAACGAAAAATATACAAAAGACACGCCGCTCAACGGATTCAAAGTCGGTTTGGTGCATGAACTGAATTTCTACAAAGGCCTTGGCATGGTGTACGGGCTGAACTATTCCTATTTAGGACGCAACACGAAATGGGGCGAGGCAGACAAGTTCAACACACAAACCAAAGAGCGTGAAACAGCCCATCATTTGGATATTCCGGTTACCTTGCAGTACAAACTGACCATAGCGCGCAAAACCTACTTTATCCTGAATGCCGGGCCGGACTTCGACTATTGCCTGTCGCACACCCAAACGACATTCAAGCGAAACCCGAACCCGAACATCTCGCTTGACGAAAGCAAAACGACAAACTTATTGAAAGAAGATGCGGACAAGGACGGCCTGGCCGACAAATCCCCGTTCAACCTGCTGCTCAACGTCGGCATCGGCTTCCAGTTCCACAACGCGCAAATCAAGGGCGGTTACAGTTTCGGCGTCCTCAACACACAAAAGGACAAATACCACAACACGGAAGACAAATATTGGTATTCACGCCGAAACGAATGGAACGTCCGGCTGATATATATATTCTAAAAACACGATTGTGAAAACGCTTTGGTTCTGCATATTGATGGATGTCATAGGGCTGGCGAGCTACTTGTTGCCAGCTTTCGGCGAATGGACCGACATTGTATGGGCACCCGTTTCAGCCATCCTTTTTTATAAGACATTTGGCGGCAAGACGGGACAAGTCGGCGCATTCATCAACCTGCTGGAAGAAATCATTCCTTTTACGGACCTACTTCCGACATTCACCATTGCGTACTTTTATGACAAGCAAAAAGAAAAGGAATACCTCAACAAGCAAACAAGCCTGTCCGGCACATAAAACACGATGACATGAACCCATTAGTCAATGACATGACCTCTTTTATTGTGATGGACGTGCTGGAAAGGGCGCAGGAACTGACCCGGCAAGGCATTGACATCATCCATCTGGAAGTTGGCGAACCTGATTTCGCGCTGCCGCCATGCGTCGCGGAAGCCGCACGCGAAGCCTATTTGCAAAACCGGACGCACTACACGCACTCCTTGGGCGACATTGAGTTGCGCGAAGCCATCGCCGGACTTTACCGGCAGGAATATGGCACCAACATATCACCTGGGCAGATTGTCGTTACATCCGGTTCATCACCGGCCATCCTGATGGCGTTGCTGCTGCTGTGCGAAGCCGGCAGCGAAGTCATCTTGTCCAACCCGGGCTACCCGTGCTACCGCAATTTCGTGCTGGCCTGCAATGCCAAACCTGTGGATGTCATGCTACGAGCGGAAGATGGTTTCCAGTTCCGTGCGGAAGAAATCCGAAAGAAAATCAGCAGCAAGACGCGCGCCATCTTCATTAACTCGCCCATGAACCCGACCGGCACGCTGCTCAGCAGCCAAACCATGCAAGAACTAGCCGGATTGGATATTCCAATCATTTCGGACGAGATTTACCACGGCCTCGTCTATAACGGCAAAGCACATTCAATGCTCGAATTTACGGACAACACATTCGTCATCAACGGCTTTTCCAAACGCTTTGCCATGACCGGCCTGCGTCTGGGTTACCTGGTTGCACCGGAAAAACATATCCGCGACCTGCAAAAACTGCAGCAGAACCTGTTCATTTGCGCACCAAGCACTGCACAACGCGCCGGCATCTGCGCCCTCAAACATGCGGATGCCGATGTGCAACGTATGCGCGCCATCTATGACGAACGCCGCCGCTATCTGGTCGGACGGCTCAAAGAACTCGGATTCACGATACACACCGAACCGCAAGGCGCGTTTTACGTGTTCGCCGATGCGCGCCGCTTCACCAACGACTCGTACCAGTTCGCATTCGACGTGCTGGAAAAAGCGCATGTCGGCATCACGCCGGGCGTGGACTTCGGCACCAACGGCGAAGGATTCGTGCGCTTCTCGTATGCAAATTCATTGGACAACATAAAAACCGGCATGGACCGGTTAGCACGATACCTGGAATGAAAAAGATGGCTTTTTTCATAGCATGGCGCTACTTGTTCAGCAAAAAGTCGCACAACGCCATAAACATCGTGTCGGGCATATCCGCCGCGGGCGTCTGTGTCGGTGCTGCCGCCTTGGTATGCGTGCTGTCCGTCCTGAACGGCTTCAACTCACTAGTCGAGCAAATGTTTTCCGCTTTCGACCCCGACTTGAAAATAACAGCCGTCGAAGGCAAAAACTTCCACACCGGCACGGAAGTGTTCGGGGGAATCAAAAACCACCCGAACGTGGCCTGCTTTTCCGAAACCATCGAAGAAAATGCCCTGGTCCGCTTCACGGACAAACAAGTGCCCGCCACGATTAAAGGCGTGGACTCCGTTTTCACACAACTCACGCAGATAGATTCCATCATCACCAGCGGCAAGTTCACCGTGTACGACGGCGCATTCGAGCGTTGTGTGGCGGGCGTCGGACTGGCGCATAAGCTCGGCCTGAGTGCGTTTTTCATCGACCCGGTGAAAATATACGCCCCCAAACGTAGCGGGCAAATCAGCCTATTACGGCCGGAAAGGAGCTTCAACGAATCCAGTCTGTTTATCGCCGGACTGTTTTCCGTCCAGCAAGTCCAATATGACGATGAGTACATGCTCGTGTCGCTCGGTCTGGCACGTTCCCTATTCGACTACGAGCCGGATCAGGTTACGGCCGTGGAACTGAAACTGAAGAATCCGGCTGACATTGCCAAAACCCAAAAGGAACTGCGCGTGTTGCTTGGCGACGAATATAACGTGTACGACCGTTACGAGCAACAAGAAGACTTTTTCCGCATCATGAAGGTGGAAAAATGGATGACATTCCTGATCCTGGCCTTTATCCTGCTGATTGCCATTTTCAACATTATCGGTTCATTGTCCATGCTCATCATCGACAAGCAGAACGACATTGAAATATTACGCAACCTCGGAGCTGAACTGGCCCTAATCAAGAGCATTTTCCTGCTGGAAGGCTGGCTGATTTCCGGCTGCGGCGCGGTTATTGGTATTGTGGTAGGCGTCGTGCTGTGCCTGCTGCAACAAACATTCGGCTTCCTGCGTTTAGGCAGCAACTACGTCATCGATGCTTATCCCGTACAAGTGCAAGCCGGAGACGTCCTATTGATTCTTTGCACCGTCCTGCTGCTTGGATTTCTGGCGGCATGGTATCCGACAAAATACATTCAAAAACGCAATCAAAACAATTAAGACTATGAAAACGGATAATTTCATATTTGCCCTTATGCTTGTCCTGACAGCAACGTCATGTAAACAAAACGAGCCAAGCACGACAACCGAAAAAAGTTTCCAGTTGACCAAAGGCGCCAGTTATTATTGGGGAAATGCCGCCGATATATGGGATGATGATGAATTGGCCGGAAGCAACGTGCTGGCCATCGATCTTTATTCGGAACGGCTCAGCTACAACAGCGAAAGCCAGGAATATGTAGGCTCAGGCTACAACCTGTATATCGAAAATATCTTTGTCGATACGGAACACGTTACCCTTGCGGCAGGAACATACAACATGGACTCCATAAGCGGTGCACCGTTTACGTTCACACCTGGATTCTGGACAACACAAAACTACCCCTACGGCACATACCTGACCACCGTAAAAGGCACGACCATCAGCTATGAACTTATTACCGCAGGCTCATTCACAGTTACGGAAAAAGGCGATTCGACCATCATCGACTTCACCCTGCAAAAAGAAGACGGGACGACCATCACGCCGCAATTCCGGGGCATTATGGAAAAATATGATGCCACAGGCAGCAATAACTACTCCTTTGAGCCGCAACCTGCTACCGAACAAGACTGGACTTTCCTCTATGCCGACACGGCCATCTGTTACGGCGACTATTACGGGAACAACACATCCAACATAGATTTATTCCTCGGCAACAACGAGGTTTTTGCTTATCTGGAACTCAATTGCCCGCCGTTTTCCGGCGATTCCATCCCAGCCGGCACATACGAAATCAACGGTTCACGCCAGGCATATACCGTTACGGCCAGCGGAGGATTCGTGGAAAGCGAAGGCTATGACTTGCCTTCATTCATTGGCATTTACAAAGAGGGCAGTACATACAGCAATGCCTATTACCTGATTTCCGGGACGCTGGACATCAACCGGAACGCCGGACAATATGCCTTGGAACTGAACGCGGTTTCTTATTACGGCAGCATCATCCACGCCAGCTACAACGGGCCTGTCCTGCTGGAAATGCCGGTACAGAAATCGCTGAAAATGGCAGCCAAGCCGGCAATCAAGACGAAAAACGCCACCGTGGGCAAGCGTTGCCGCATGGGACATGGAACCAGAATAGAACAATAACGCACTGACGTGATTCCGGCCGATTACCATAGTTACCTGCTGTTGGAAAAATCACTTTCTCCCAACTCTGTTGCCGCCTATGAACAGGACTTGGCCAAACTGCAAGCATTTTTGGAGGAACGCGGCATCACGCTCGAACAGGCTAGTTTCAACGATTTGCAGGAATTCATTTACCAAATAGGAAAGGAAACAGACAACCCGCGTTCGCAGGCACGAATCCTGTCGGGCATCAAATCTTTTTACCGGTTTCTCATCTATACCAACCGCATCGAATGTGACCCGACCGAACTGATTGATGCGCCCAAACTGGGACAACATTTGCCTGACGTGCTCACCGTCGGCGAGATAGATGCCATGATTGCCGCCATCGACCTGAGCAAACCCGAAGGACAGCGCAACCGCACCATTGTGGAAATGCTGTACGGTTCAGGACTGCGTGTTTCGGAACTCACTTCTTTAAAAATCAGCAACATGTACCTGAAAGAAGGTTACATGCTCGTGGAAGGCAAAGGCAGCAAACAACGCTTAGTGCCAATCTCGGCAGAATCGGAAAAGCAGTTCAAACTATGGATGATTGACCGCAACAAGCTGGAAATCAAACGCGGGCAAGAGGATTATGCTTTTCTGAACCGCCGCGGCTCCCAGCTGACACGCGCCATGATTTTCACCATTATCAAACAACTGGCAGCAGCGGCAGGCATCCACAAAAAAGTAAGCCCGCACACCTTGCGGCACAGTTTCGCGACGCATTTGTTGCAAAACGGGGCGAACCTGCGCATTATCCAGCAACTGCTGGGACACGAAAGCATCACCACCACGGAAATATACACGCATATCGATGTCCATTTCCTGCGCGACGAAATCATGAAATACCATCCCATGAACCGCAAACAGCCATGAAAACCTGCATACGACATATTATCAACGCCTTATGCCGGAAACGGGCTTGTATTTTGCCGATTCTCCTGCTCGGATGCATCCTGCACCTGGCCGCTGCGCCGGAAACCATTATCGTTGGCGACGTTTTCGATGCCCGGACACACCAGCCCATTGAAAACGCCAGCGTCTATTTCAAAAACACACAAATAGGCACAGCAACAAATCCGGAAGGACTGTTCATGCTGCGCACCGACCAGAAACACAGCGAAGTACTTATCGTCTCGGCCATAGGTTACAAAAGCCAGCGGTTCAAAGTCAAAATAGGGCAATATGCAGGCGTGCAAGTCGAACTGGCCGAAGAAAACACGCTGTTACAAGACGTTTTCATCCTGCCGGGCAGTAATCCGGCCTTGCCGTTAATGGAAAAAGTACGGGCACACCGTATGCAAAACAATGCCCTGCTGTACAAGGATTATTCAGCACGCAGTTCGGAACAGTTCCAGTTGTTCGTCAGCAACCTTGACAGCCGGAACCTGCAACGGCAAATATGGCAAAGCCTGCAAAAAGGCATCATCGTCAGCGAAGATTCCAGCCTGCTGTTGCCGTTGTACCTGACCGAAAAAAACTACCTGCTAAACGGGAACAAAAAAGAACTCTACAACACGGAACGGGAACAGAACACGGTTTTTTCCGGGTCGGGCACCGACACGGAATGGCTGCTAAGCAGCATGGAGCAGGACATGGATTTTTACCAGAACACCATCAGTCTGTTCGGCCGAAACTTCATCAGCCCGCTGGCATCAAGCGGTAACGCCTACTACAATTTTTACCTTACGGACAGCCTGCAAACGGAAAACGGGAAACAATACGTTATCCGCTTCAAGAGCAAAAACATCAAAAACCTGGCTTTCCAAGGGGAAATGCACATCGATTCGGCCAGTTACTCCCTGCAACACATCACCGCATCGCTGCCGTCAAAAGCCGCCATCAATTTTGTAGCTAACCTGCAAATCCGGCAGGACTTTTCCGGCAAACCGCCATATCCGAAAACAAACGAGCAGTCAACCATGTTACTCGATTTTGCCGTTTCCATAGACAGCACACGTTATTTCCCGACTTTGTATGCCGTCCGTTACGCGCAAATAGACGAAAACGCCATGCCGACGGCAGGCCTGTTGCCTGATACGGAAACAGTATCATCGGCATTAGACAGCCTGAACAACACACGGCTAATGAAAGCAGCCAGATGGATGGCGCAAACGCTTCTTACCGGCTATGCTCCGGCCGGCTATATAGACATCGGGAAACTCGTCCGCGTGCTGGACTATAACGCCGTGGAAGGCTGGCGGGTCGGATTGCCCTTGCGCACCTCCGAAAAACTGATGAAAAACATCTGCATTGAGGGTTACGCCGGCTACGGCTTCCGCGACAAAGCCTGGAAATATATGGGGCAAGCGCAATTCCGGCTGCCTGTTAAACGGAGGCATCTTATCGGACTCGGCTACGCGGATGACTATATCCGTTCGGAATACAACAACTTCGACTTGTTTTTGCGCGAAAACAGCGTCGGGCGCGGCTACATGGACCTGGCAAGCGCATTGTTGGTGTTCAGCCCGCAATACAACCTGGCGCGGCGGCAGGAAGCAAGCCTCTGGTTCCACAACGACTGGACAGACAATTTTGAAACGAGGCTGGACATCCGCAGCGGCCGGCAAAACTACGGGACACCCATCGGCACGTTCTACACCGCGCCGACATTCCGCTACAACAGCATCGCGCTGACAGGCCGCTGGTCGTGGGACGAACGCACCATCGATTCTTTTTTCACGAGGCGTTACTTGTACAACAACCTGCCGGTTATCCACGCAGCGATTGAAGGGGGCAATTTCCGCATCGACGAAACGCAAACATCCGGCAATTATGCAAAAATAAACCTGATGCTGCGCCAGAAAATCTCCGCCGGCATGTTCGGCACGATAAACTACCTCATACAGACCGGCTATATTTTCGGCAATGTGCCCTATCCGCTGCTGCAAACCATGCACGGCAACGAAAGTTGGGGTTATGACAGCTACAAATTCTCGCTCATGGACAACGGCGAGTTCGTAGCAGACAAATATGTTTTGTTGCACGCCGACTGGAACTTAGGCGGCATCCTGTTCAACCAGATTCCCGGCATCAAATGGCTCAACTTGCGGGAATTGGTCAGCCTCCACGCTGCCTACGGCGGCTTGCGCGGCAGCCATGCCACGCTCCTGCCCTTGCCCGAAGGCATGGGGACGTTTTCCGAACCTTACGTGGAAATCGGTGCCGGCATAGGCAACATCCTGCGCGTGCTAAACGTGCAGTCCGTCTGGCGGCTGACCGAACGCGACCGGCCGGGGGCAATGCTGTGGGGCATCAAGTTCCAATTCCGCCTCAGCATGTAATTTTTTGCATAAAATACAAAGATTTATTGCCTATATTTTTGTTTATACAAAAAATATACGTAATTTTGCGCCCGAAATTAATAATTATACCAACCGTGAATATCAGACAAAACAGGTTAAAGATTATCAGTTCCATTTTGAACGCCCAGATAATCAACAGCCAGGATGCCTTGCAGCAAGCCTTGAAAGCGGAAGGCATCAGCGTCACGCAGGCCACTTTGTCGCGCGACCTGAAAGTGCTGAAAGTAGTCAAAACCGCCCTGCCGGACGGCACATACAAATACGTGTTGCCCAACAGCCTGCCGCCGGCCAACGAAAAAGTAACCGGCATAAGCAACGAAGCGGCACGCGGGGCCGTGCTCGAAATCGGCTTTTCCGGCCACTTCGCCGTCGTGAAGACGCGGCCCGGATATGCAAGCGCCGTGGCATACGACATAGACCTGCGCGGAGAGGAATACATACTCGGAACCATAGCGGGCGACGACACGATACTGGTCATTCCGCACGAACAATTTTCAAGAGAAACCATTCAGGCCTTCCTGAAAGGACTTTGGTAACATTATAAAAGCAGATTTGCTGGAAAACAAATGGAAAAAATCGATGTAATTGTAGCAGGCGAGGAACACTTGCCATACGTACCCGAAATTCTTACGACCATCGAGAACGCCGCAAAAATAAGGGGAACCGGAATCGCACGCCGGAATCCGGCATACGTGGAACAAAAAATGCGCGAGGGAAAAGCCATTATCGCGCTGTGCGGAACCGAATTTGCCGGGTTCTGCTATATAGAAACATGGAGCAACAAGAACTTCGTCGCCAATTCGGGACTTATCGTGGCCGACAAGTTCCGTAACCTCGGCTTGGCCACGCGCATAAAGTTGCGGGCCGTCGAGCTGTGCCACGAGCGTTTCCCGACATCCAAGATATTCAGCCTCACCACCGGCGCGAAAGTGATGAAGATGAACACCGACCTCGGGTTCAGGCCGGTAACGTTCGCCGACCTGACGGACGACGATGCCTTCTGGCAAGGATGCCACACATGCGTGAATTATGACATTCTGACCCGCACGGGGCGGAAAATGTGCCTCTGCACGGGATTGTTGTACGACCCGTGCGATCCGGCCAATGCCGAAAACGAAATACGCCTGAAAGAGAAATTCAAAATAAACCATCCGGAAGAAAGTACGGAGCAATAAAACAGCAAGATTATGAAAGAGAAAGTTTTGTTAGCATTCAGCGGCGGGTTGGACACGTCGTTCTGTGCAAAATACCTGGCAGAAGAAAAAGGTTATGAAGTGCATACGGCCGTGGCCAACACGGGCGGCTTTGACGAAGCGGAACTGGAACGCATAGCCCAACGGGCAAAAGACCTCGGCGTGGCATCGCACGTCGCACTTGACATCACCAAGGAATATTACGAAAAAAGCATCCGCTACATGGTTTACGGCAATGTGCTCCGCAACGGCACTTACCCCATTTCCGTAAGCTCGGAGCGCATTTTCCAAGCCATGGCCATCATTAACTACGCCAAACAAATCGGTGCGGACTACGTGGCGCACGGCAGTACCGGTGCCGGAAACGACCAGGTGCGTTTCGACCTGACGTTCGAGATACTTGCGCCGGACATCAAAATCCTGACGCCGACCCGCGACATGGTGCTCACGCGGGAATATGAAATCGACTACTTGAAAAAGCACGGCATCGTGGCCGATTTTACCAAAATGGAATACAGCATCAACGCCGGACTGTGGGGAACCAGCATCGGAGGCAAGGAAACGCTCCGTTCCGAGCAGACCCTGCCCGAAAGCGCCTATCCGAAGCAAATCACCAAACACGGCGAAGAGCAACTCACGCTCGGATTCGAGAAAGGGCAGTTGTGCAGCGTGAACGGCCGGACATTCATCGACAAGATAGCCGCCATCAACGAAGTGGAACGCATCGGTTCCGCCTACGGCATAGGCCGCGACATGCACATCGGCGACACCATCATCGGCATCAAAGGCCGCGTCGGATTCGAGGCTGCCGCCGCCATGCTGATTATCAACGCGCACAAAATGCTCGAAAAACATACGCTGACCAAATGGCAACTCTACTGGAAAGACCAGATCGGCACATGGTACGGCATGTTCCTGCACGAGGCGCAATATCTGGAACCCGTCATGCGCGACATGGAAGCCTTCCTGGAACACTCGCAAGAGAATGTAACCGGCACCGTCATCATCACCTTGCGCCCGCGTTGCTACACGCTCGTCGGCGTGGAAAGTGCGTTCGACCTGATGAAAACCGATTTCGGCGAATACGGCGAAGTGAACAAGGCCTGGACAGCCGACGACGTGAAAGGCTTCACGAAAATACTCGGTAACCAAATGAAGATTTTCTACAACGTGCAAAAACGCAACGGGAAAGCCTGAAAAAAGGCGCTATGAAAATGTAAAATCGGGCGGAGCAAAACAATTTGTTCCGCCCGGGCTATTTTATAAGGTTCCATGATAAAAACAAAATCATATTATTGCCCCATTTCAAAAAAAACAATACCTTTGTGCCCGTATATGATAAATTATTTGCCGATGAAAAAATAACATAAATAATATAAACATATTATTATCAAAGCGTTTGCTTTTTTGCTTGTAATTCTCGAAATCGCCAATTTCAACGAATATATATCTACAAAGTAAAAGTGAATGCTCGTGCCATAGGTGCGGGTTTTTCCTTTTGTAGATATGGGTGTTTGGCGATGCCTGAGAATTACGAGGAATTGCCCGCACTTGTTTTTTATGTGTATTACAGAAGATGATTATGAGAATAACAAACGAATAACATTATGGTTTTATTAGATTCAATACTTGCAGAAAAGTTAGCAATCGGAGCAATAACAGGACTAATGATGTCTATCATTATTTCGATTGTATATGGCATTTCAGGATTAATAAACAAATCCAAGCAAAAAAAGAAGCATTGGGTGGAGGTCAACACCAACATCGAAGAAGCACCGGTATATAGACCGGAACCAGAACGGCATCCTATTGATCAAAACGATTTTGAAATACAGCATAAAGAAGATTGCCAACAAACAAATCAAGAAGTCAATGAGGCCGATAAACCATTTGTGTTGCCTGACCCTATCGAGTATTTTTTTATTCTTTCCCGACTGAATATGGCAAAACACGAAGGTACGGTACGAACAAAAGAGGAGGAAGCGGACTTCTTATGCAAACTTATGGAGGAAGAAGACATGCTTATAGCAGAAGGGAAGCTATGCCCCAAATGCCATGCCCTGAATACAGTAAGAAACCATTATTGCCACGCATGTAAACAATTAACATTATGATACTCGCAAACATTTGGAATCAAGTTACGGACTGGTTCAAAGACAGATCCGAGCGCAACAACGTAATCAAAAGTTTTAATGAAAGTGCCAAAATGGCCTTCATTATGGGAACGGCTCCAACTATGCTAAAAGCCAGCTATTCAAAAGGATGTTCCGCATACAAACATCCGTTTTCTGCATGGATAAACACAGGCTTCAGAATACAAGCATTGGCAGGCAGAGCTTTGTCCAAAGAAGAAATGGTATTCATCGGGGAAGTTGTCCTAAACAATGAAGAACTTCTCCGAAGACTTGTCGCACTTGGTTGGGACACCTTGGAAGTGCATGATGACAAAGGCCAGTATGGTTGCCGTTGGAAATTGATTGACTATATTAATATGGGAATAATGATTGAATAAATATGAATGACACCTTAACAAATGTTCAGCCACAAATAACAAATGCCACAGAACCCAACAATGGCACATGTTGGTTATATGTGATATTGATAATTATTGCAATAAGCGGAATACTTGTGACGCTGTATTTGAAACTCATAAGGCCGCAATGGAAAGAAAGGCAAAAAACCAAACAACAACTATTGCAGCAATCCATGGTAGATTTTGACAATGTCATAAACAGCTCGTTTGCCGCCAAAGAATTATATGACAAATTGAAAGTGAAATGTCATCCGGACAGGTTTACCGATGCAGATTTAAATAAAGAAGCGACGCGCTTATTCCAAGAAATACACAAAAACAAATACAATTACAAAGCATTGACAGAGCTTAAAGAGGAAGCGACTGACAAACTCAATATTAACATTTAAAAAATATGATTATGGAACAATTTGTTACAATTGTAGGTTGGGTTATTATTTGTGCACTAATAGCCCTTTTAGGTAGAAAAAGAAAAATCGGTTATGGTTGGAGTTTTGTCCTATGTCTGTTGGTATCACCCCTCATAGGATTAATCATCACCCTATGTTCAAAGAAAAAAGATGTTGATTTCATAAATATGGATTGATATGAAAACGGCCGGAATTATTCTTGTATGCTTCGGAATACTCAACCTTATTGTTTCATTCGCTGCCCTTGGCAGCGGAGAAGAGGAAGCTTTTGGACGTATGGTTTCCAGTGCCTTAATGTTTGGAGGGATTGGTGCATATCTGATTCATCGGGCTAACCAAAAAAAGAAAGATGAAGAAGACAAAGAACGTTGGAACAAAGGGATGTAACTTAAAGCTATTGAGTTGATAAAGTTATTCCCGAAATAAAATCAGGGACATTTTTTGTGGATAAAAACAAGCATGTCAAAAGAAAGGTTTACACCGGATCCACATCCACAAAAATCACCGAGCCTTTGCAGGCATCCTGCTGGCGGACAAGCTCGATTTGCTGTTGCAGCAGTTCTTTGGCCTTGGCCACGGAGGCTTCCGCCTCGATGCGCAGCAATATCTGCCGGATGTGCATGTTCTGGACTTTGCCGATAACCGGCTGCACCACCATGGAACAACGGTTCCCGAAAACCTGCTGCATGGTTTCGGCCAACATGCGGGCGGCCAAATCGGCCTTGGCGCAGTCGCGGTGCTTCACCACGACCTGCAACAAACGGTAATACGGCGGATAACGGAACTGCCGGCGCTCGGCTATCTGTTCCTCGTACAGGCCCGCATAATCGTGCGCGACGACATGGCGGATAACTGTATTGTCGGGGTTGGCGGTCTGCAACACCATTTCCCCCTGCCCGTGCATACGGCCGGCACGGCCGCTCACCTGCTCCAACATCTGGAAAGCGCGCTCAAACGCGCGGAAATCGGGCAAGTGGAGCAAATGGTCGGCGTTCAGCACCGCCACAAGGCTCACATCCTCAAAATTCAGCCCTTTGCTCACCATTTGCGTGCCGACCAGAATATCTATCTTGTGGCCGGCAAAATCGGAAATAAGCCGCTGGTAGGCATTGCGCGTATGCGTCGTGTCCAGATCCATGCGGGCGACACGTGCCTGCGGGAACAGCTTCTGCACTTCGTCTTCCACCTTTTCCGTGCCCAGACCGCGGTCGGACAAGACCCCGCCGCATTCGGGGCATTGGTGCGGAAGCGTCTGCGTATAGCCGCAGTAATGGCAAACCAGCAGGTTGGAATGTTTGTGCAAAGTCATGCTCACATCGCAGAACTGGCATTTGACCGCCGCGCCGCACGACCGGCAACTGACATAAGGCGCATAGCCGCGGCGGTTCTGGAACAAAATGACCTGCTCGTGGCGGCTGAGAGCCGCACCGATTTTCTCGACCAGCACATCGGAAAAATGGCCGTTCATGCACTTTTTGTGCCGCGCCACCTGCGTGTCCACCACAGTTATGGCGGGCAGCTGGATGTCCTTGTAGCGCCTGAACAGCTCCACCAAACCGTATTTGCCGCTTTTCGCGTTATAGTAGCTTTCTACCGAAGGCGTGGCCGTGCCGAGCAGGACTTTGGCACCGTGCATCTGCGCAAGCACAATCGCCACATTGCGCGCATGGTAACGCGGCGACGGCTCCTGCTGCTTGTACGATGTTTCATGCTCCTCGTCCACAATGACCAGGCCGAGTTGCCGGAAAGGCAGGAACACGGACGAACGGACGCCCAGAATGACCTGGTAGTGTTTGTCCTGTAACAAATCCTGATAGATTTCCACCCGCTCCGCATCCGAAAACTTGGAATGGTAAACCCCGAGCTTATCGCCAAAAACGGCCTGCAAACGGTCTGTCAACTGGGTGGTCAGGGCAATTTCAGGGACAAGGTACAGCACCTGGCGACCGGTTTTCAACACCTGCCCTATCAGGTGGATGTACATTTCCGTTTTGCCACATGAGGTTATGCCGTGCAACAACACCACATTGTGTTCCTGCCACTGGCGATGAATGGCCGCGCAAGCCTCCTGTTGCGCGCTTGTCAGCTCCGGGAGCGCGCGGAGCGGCTGTTTTCCGCAATCGAGGCGACCTATCCGATGCCGCACCTGCACAAAAAGTTGTTTGTCCACCAGCTGGTTCAGTTGGACCGTTGTAGCCTGCGCCTTGTCCAGCAAAACCTTGCGGTTTACTTCGGCGGGCACGCCGGTTTGCATGAAGCCGGACAACTCAAGGTAATACATCAGCAGAGCCAATTGTTTCGGCGCGCGGTTCAATGCCGAGAAAGCCGCCTGCAACCGTTCGTTGTCCGTAAACCGTTCATGCAGGAAAACATAAGTTTCCATCTTGGGCTTATAAACTGTCCGCAACGCCTCATCCACGCACACGGCACCCATGGCCAGCAGCTTGTCCAAGGCCGGCATCAGGTTCTTGACATCGGCCTTCCGGGCCAATTCGTCCAAACCGTGCGGCTTGCCGTCGGACAAGGCGAACAGCACCGCCTGCAACTTCCGGGGGAGCGGCTCCGCCGCCTCGAAATCCACGTTCAGCGTCACTTTCGTTTCGCTCTCCAACTTCATGGCCGAGGGCAAAGCCGCCTTATATACATCGCCGAGCGGCGACATGTAATAATCGGACACCCATTTCCACAATTTCAGCTGCGTGTGCCGCAACACAGGCGCATCATCCAGCACGCACACAATGTCCTTGAGCACATAATCCGTCTGCGGCTCATGCGTATGCACCACATACACCAAGCCGGTATAGAGTTTCCGTTTGCCGACAGGAACCACCACGCGCATACCCGGCCGGAGCGCGACATCCATCGTATCCGGCACACGGTAAGTGAACGTGCCGGGAAGCGGAAGGGGCAATATGACATCGACAAACAACATAGGCGGCAAAAATGAAACTTTGTCGCAAAAATACGCTTTTTTTTGCAAGCACAAAGCACACGGCCAACCGTCCCGGACAGTATTTTTCTTGCCGCCGGTTTGCAGCAAGGTTTTCGAAAGTCCGTAGGCGTGCCGCCGGTTCGCGGCGAGGTTTCCAAAGATTCCGCAGGCGTGCCGCCAAGTTGCGGCGAGGTTTCCAGAGTGTTGCAAGGCCGCCGCTGGTCTGCGGCAAGGTTTCCAGAGTGTTGCAAGGCTTGCCGCCGGTCTGCAGCAAGGTTTCCAGAGTGTTGCAAGGCTTGCCGCCGGTCTGCAGCAAGGTTTCCAGAGTGTTGCAAGGCCGCCGCCGGTCTGCAGCTCTGCAGCAAGGTTTCCAGAGTGTTGCAAGGCTTGCCGCCGGTTCGCGGCAAGGTTTCCGAAAGTAAAAAACATACCCGTACAAACAGCATGAAAAAAACAGAAAAAACTCGTACCTTTGAGCCGGAATTCAAACAATGAAAAAAGTCCTTGTCATAACTTACTACTGGCCGCCATCGGGCGGAAGCGGCGTGCAACGCTGGCTGAAAATGCAGAAATACCTGGCAGAGTTCGGCTGGCAGCCTGTCATCTACACGGCCGACAACGCCGAATACCCAGTGGAAGATGCCAGCCTGCAGGCCGATGTGCGGCCAGACACCGTGGTGTTGCGGAAAAACATCACGGAGCCGTACAGTTTCTACAAGAAATTCCTGGGGCTGAAAAAAAGCAACAAGATAAAAGCCGGATTCATCACCGAAAAGAAAAAAACGGGCTGGAAAGAAAACCTGTCCATTTGGATACGGGGCAATTTTTTCATTCCCGACGCGCGGTGCTGGTGGATTAGGCCATCGGTGCGTTTCCTGCTGAAATATACGGCTGAGCATCCCGTCGATGCCATCATCAGCACGGGGCCGCCGCACTCCATGCACCTGATTGGCATGAAACTACACCGCAAGACCGGCATTCCGTGGGTGGCCGACTTCCGCGACCCGTGGACGGACATCGATTATTTCCCCGAGCTGAAACTGACGGATGCCGCGTTCCGCAAACACTTGCGGCTGGAACGCGAAGTGCTGGAAACCGCCGACAAAGTCGTTACGGTCGGCTCGTTCCTGGTGAAAAACCTGCAACAGCACGGTGCCAGGCAAGTCGAACTTGTTTATAACGGCTTCGATTTCAGCCTGCCGAAGACACGGACGCCGCAACCCGGCAAATTCGTCATTGCACACCTGGGCGTGATTCCCGCATCGCGGAACGCCGAAAACCTGTGGCAAGCCCTGCGGGAGCTGCTCGATGAGTTGGACGGTTTTGCAAACGACCTGGAAGTGCAACTGACCGGCCAGGTGGATGTGTCGGTTGTCGAGTCGCTGAATGCCCACGGCCTGCAGCCCTACGTCAAACTCAACCCGTACCTGCCATACGCGGAAGCGGCCGCAGCACAACGCTCGGCTGCCGTGTTGCTGCTACTCATCAACAACACACCGCAAGCCAAGGGCATCCTGTCCGGCAAATTGTTCGAATATCTGGCCGCCAACAGACCCATATTGGCCGTAGGCCCGGCCGATGGTGATGTAGCAAGCATTTTGCAGGAAACACAGGCCGGCCATATCGCCGGTTTCGACGACAAAAACAGCATGAAAACCATTCTGAAAAACTACTACAAGCTGTTCCGGAACGGGCAACTGCTCTGCCACTCCGACATGGAAGCCATTGACCGCTATTCGCGGCGGAACCTGGCAGGCAAATATGCCGATATATTACAGCAAACCCAAAAAACAGGAATATGAAAATAGTTACCGTCATAGGCGCACGCCCGCAATTCATCAAGGCCGCCGTAGTCAGCCGCGCCATAGCGCAGCATCCTGACATGCAGGAAATCATCGTGCACACCGGACAGCATTTCGACGAGAACATGTCCGACATTTTCTTTGAGGAAATGCAGATACCCAAACCCGACTACAACCTGCACATAAACGGTTTGGGACACGGCGCAATGACCGGGCAAATGCTGGAAAAGATTGAAGCGGTGCTTGTGGAGGAAAAACCCGATTGGGTGCTTGTGTACGGCGACACCAACTCGACGTTGGCCGGCGCGCTGGCTGCGTGTAAACTGCACATCAACGTGGCGCACGTGGAGGCTGGGTTGCGCTCGTTCAACACGAACATGCCCGAAGAAATTAACCGCATACTCACCGACCGCATCAGCAACCTGCTGCTCTGCCCTACGGAAACCGCCATGCGCAACCTGGAGCAGGAAGGGTTCGGGAACTTCGGCTGCAGGGCGGAGAACATTGGCGATGTAATGCAGGACGCCGCGCTGTTTTATGCGCCAAGGGCCAAACAGCCCGCGCAAGCCGTGCCGGAAGACTTTATTTTATGCACGGTGCACCGCGCGGAAAATACCGATGACAACTGCAAACTGCAAAATCTGTTTGGCGCGCTGGAGCAAATTTCCGCGCAGACAACCGTAGTGTTGCCGTTGCATCCGCGCACACGTAAGAAACTGGAATCCGCACACTACGATTTCGGCAACAGCCGGATATGCTTTATAGAACCTGTCGGCTACCTGGAAATGGTTTGGCTGCTCAGCCACTGCCGCATGGTCATGACCGACAGCGGCGGCCTGCAAAAGGAAGCCTATTTTTTCAAAAAATTCTGCCTTACGCTGCGCGAAGAAACCGAGTGGGTCGAACTGGTGGAAAACGGCGTGAACCGCTTGGTCGGCACCGACCGCGACACCATAACAGCCGCAGCCGCACAATGCCTGGCACAACCGGCCAACATGACCGACAGTCAACTGTACGGCAACGGACATGCCGGCGAGAAGGTGGTGGAAATGGTGTATAATTATCGCAAATCATGAACATTCTGCTTGTTTCAAGAGGCATTCCGGATGCCGATTATCCGCTGAACGGTATTTTCGAATTCGACAACGCCAAAGCATTAGCCGCTGCCGGACACCATGTTACCATGCTGGTCATTGATTTCCGCAGTGGCAAGGACAAACGCCGCTACGGACTTTATCACTACACAACGCAACAAGTCAATGTCTGTATGCTTTCGTTGCCGCTCAACTGTTACCGGCGCGCCCGTCCCGTGCTCAGTGCACTGACATACATCGCCTACAAAAACGCCGTGCGACATTTCGGGAAACCCGATATCATACATGCACACTTCTATTTCATGGCTGCCATAGCAGCCATTTTGTCGCGCATGACGCACATTCCGTACGTCGTGACGGAACACAGCAGCAAACTGAACAAGCCGCTGGCCGATATCAGCGCGCTCGACCAACGCATAACCCGCGCGGCATACCGTCATGCAAACCGCATTGTGTGCGTATCAAATGCCCTAGCTGAAAGGTTGCGCGAAAATTTCAGTGTAGATTGTGCCGTCATTCCGAACATAGTCGATACGGAAGCCATAACTTATGCACCACGCCAAAACGACAAACAGACATTCCGTTTCTGTTCCATTGGTAACCTGGTTTCTGGCAAACGTTTCGACCTGCTGGTCGATGCTTTTGCAGAAGCATTCAGACAAGATGAAACAACCATGCTAGACATTATCGGCGATGGAACGGAACGAGTCAACCTGCAACAACGTATAGCCTCTGCCGGCATGGCAGGACGCATTATCCTGCACGGCTTGAAAACCCGTGCGGAAGTGGCCGAAATATTACACGGCAGCGATGCGTTCGTACTGCTGTCCGACAAAGAAACATTCGGTGTTGCCTATGTGGAAGCCCTTCTGGCAGGACGCCCCGTGATAGCTACTGCATGTGGCGGGCCACAGGATTTTATCACGGCCGACAATGGTCTGTTGATTCCCGTAAACGACAAAAATGCAGCCATACAAGCCCTTAAACAATTACGCACACACGCAAACGATTATGATGGCGAAGCTATCAGCCAAAAATGCCGCGCAAAATTTTCCCCTGCCGCAATAGCCAGCCAACTGTCGGCACTCTATGACGGCCTGCGAACAGCAGAAAGATAATTTGCACGCAATGTTTGCCATTCAGAAAATAATACTTATTTTTGCGAGCTAACTAATCAAGAAACCACTTTAAATTAACACAGGAATGAAAAAAGCTAAATTTTTAATGACGTTGGCCATCGCAGCGATGGTAGGCGTATTTACAGCATGTGAAAACACACCAAACACTCCCGTCGGCCCCGGAACAGGGGGAAATGAAGGAGGAGACAGCACCAGTGTTGCAGGACCGGAAGCTACCGCAGTTACAGTAGCAGAGTTTATCGCCGCTCCAGAATCAAAAGATGTTTATTATGAATTGACAGGTACAATAGGAGGCAGTATCAATGAAACTTATGGTAATTTTGATTTGACCGATGAAACAGGCACTGTTTATGTTTATGGACTAACCGCTAAATATATTGCTGGTGGCACCAACGACAAATCATACGCATCCCTTGGCTTGAAAGCAGGCGATAATATCACCATTCGTGGATACCGTGGTTCTTACAAAGATAAAGTGGAAGTCATGGGTGCTTTCTTTGTAAAGAAAAACAGTTCGGGTAGTGGAGAAACTGCAACTAATACCAAAGAAACAGCACTTACAGTCACAGAAGCTCGTAATAATCAAAATTCTTCTATCATGTGGGTAAAAGGCTATATTGTAGGAGGAGTAAATACCGATCAAAGCGCTAATTCCATCAAAGATGCTTCTGGTGTTATTTTTGGAACAGAGAATGTACGCGCAACTGCTATTGTTATTGCAGAAACCAAAGAAGAAAAAGACTACACAAAATGTTTGGTAATCGGCTTTGGCGATGATAGCAATACTGCCAAAGCTGTATTGAATCTTGTTGACAATCCTACAAACTTAGGTAAAGAAGTATTCTTAAAAGGTAAAGTAATGAATGCCTTTGGTGTTCCCGGCATGAAAACTATCACCGAATTTGATTTGGAAGGATATGAAGCACCAGAGATTGATTTTAATGTTCCTGTTATGGGAATAGCAGATTTACGTGCTCTGTATAAAGGAAGTGATTATACGATTACAGAAAATAAGAAAATTGTAGGTGTTGTGACTTCCGATTTGGAAGGTGGTAATAGCACATCATTAAAGAACTTGATTCTTACAGCAGAAGATAATGCTGCAGGTATAGCTGTAAGATTGACAGAGGACAATACCTATGCAATGGGTGATAAATTGGAAATTACTTTAAATGGCTTGAAGTTGTCTGATTATGGCCAAGTAATACAATTAAACAATGTTCCTGTTGCTAATGTTAGAAAGGTAGGTACTGCAACTATAACCCCGAAAGCAATAACCATTGCCGACATTATTAACGACTATGCAAAATACGAATCTTGTGTGGTTTCTGTGAAAGGAACAATTACTCCAGCTTCAGGTACAACATTTGGTTCTTCTTCTCAACATGTATCTAATACATTGTCAGATGGTAGCAATTCAATAACATTGTTTGTTGCTAAATTTGCTAAATTTGTCAATGAGACAGTTCCAACTGGTGAAAAAACTGTGACTGGTATTGTTGGCCGTTTCACGGATGACAAGAAAGATGAATTGCAATTGACCATGCGTAATATAAATGATATCAAATAATCTCTATTTGACACAACTTTTCACCGCCGCCACCCAAGGAAGGGTGGCGGCGGTTGTTTTTATCAGGCAAGCAAGAGCAGGAACAAGCGTTTGCCAAGCGCCAGTTGGTGGGCATTGGGTGTAGCGGCAAAGCGACGCAACACAGGCCGCCAGGCAGAGCGGCGGATTTGCAGGAATAAACGCCATGCTTGTATAATGCCTTTGTGGTGCAATTCATTGCGGAAGGCACCGTAAAGCCGCCTCAGCACACTCTCGTCAAACAACTGAGTGTAATCACCACCATCCGGTGCTTCCTTCAACGTATCTTGTAAAATGTGCAGATAGGCATCCATGCGGGCGTACGATTTGTAATCGTACTGCATGAAAGTATTAGTGTCATGCTGACGATGGAAATAAAACGAATGTGGCACATGCACTACACGGCAGGCATACAGCCAGACAGCCACATTGAAAAGCGCATCTTCATAGGTTGCCTTGCGGTTATCCGGAAAACGGATATGGTGCTTTTCCAGCAAATCGCGGCGGACAAGTTCCGTCCAGACGGAATTGACATTGTCAAAAGTTGCTATCCCCGCAACGGAATAACGTCCTGAAACGAGTGATCTCAACACGGCCCTGCGCAAACCTTCGGCAGGTATTTCAGCCGGCAACGGACAATATTGGCGTGTACCATCCGGCAATACTTCACAAGCATCGGAAATGACAACATCGGCTTGTTTGGCCTGCGCCGTGCTGTAAAGGATTTCATACATGTCGGGAGCGCAAACATCGTCGTGGTCGGCAAAGCCGACATATTCGCCGCAAGCAACATCAAGCCCGCGATTGCGCGAAAGGCCGGTGTGCAGATTACTATCGTTTTTCAAAAGCACAATGCGGTTGTCGCGGCGGGCATAATCTTCGGCCACGCGGTCGCTGCCATCGGTTGGGCAGTCGAGCACGACAATAATCTCAATGTCGCGCAAGGTCTGCGCCAGCAGGGAATCCAAACACGGCGCCAGATATTCTCCGGCATTGTATACAGGCAATATGATGCTTACTTTCGGGGACATACTTATATTTTTTGCGCAACGGTGGCAAAACATTTGTAACGCGAATCAGACAGAAAACCGCATGACAAGGTAATAAACAGCTTTTCTTTCCAACTCTTGCAAGGACGTATGCCTTCGTGCCGCAATATGCGGTAACCGCATTGCTCGAACATGCGTCTCATGCTCTTGCTGGTGAAGAAACGCACATGCGTATCATCAAGAATTCCACCCTCCGGACGGTAAATAAAATCTTTTTGCCAGAGTATTTCGGTTATGAAAACACCTATATAACGTATGTTCGGAATGGATGCGACCACCACCCCATCCTGGACGAGAAGCCGATGAATGGTCCGCAACACATCCCAGGGAGCATAAAGGTGTTCCAGCACATCGTTGCATATCACGCAATCGAAATAGTTCTCGGGCAACTGGGAACACAGCTCGTTTACATCGCCGACAAGCAAGCGATGGCATACTTTTTCGGCATGGCGCGCCATATCGGGATCCAACTCAATTCCCCACAATTCGCGGTCATCGCGCGTAAGCGTAGCCAGAAACGTGCCTTGTCCGCAACCTATTTCCAGAATCCGCCGCGCCTGCTGCGGCACAAAACCGAACATGTCGGCACGTTGCTGGGTGTAATATCCTTCCGTTTTGGCTTCGTCCATACTTATGATTGCTTTTCCGCCTTGCAGGCACGACGACGTTTCCAGATGCTGTACACAACAAAACCGATAATGCTGCCATACATAATGAAAATGAACAGGTAAGACAGGCGGTCGGCTTTGTATATGGCGTCTGGGTGGAACTCGAAACAAACGGTGTGTTTGCCGGCGGGTATGTCCATGGCGCGTAAAATGTAGTTTACGCGGAAATGTCCGGCCGGCTGGCCGTCTATGTATGCCTGCCAACCGTGCGGATAGTATATTTCGGAGAAAACGGCCGTTTTGGCTTGAGCCGATTGCGTGGTGTATTCCAGACGGTTGGGTGCATAGCTCGTCAGGACAATGCTTGCAGTGGAATCGACGGGCGTTTCGAGCGCGGCCACCTGTCCGGCAAACTGCTTGTCAGTAACGGCCTCTGTTGCCAAATCGAGCGTGCGCAACGCCTCGCTTTCTTCCAGCGGCGTATCGACAGGCACCACCTTGTCCACAAACCACGCATTGCCCAAAGCATCGGGATTTGGTACAATGACCGGCTGTCGATCATCGCCCGGTACGATAAAATATTTCGTGTTGAGCATGTTCAGCACCGTCATGTTGTTTTGAGTGATATGCTGGTCTATGATGTCCTGGTAGCGGCGCAACTTGGCTCCGTGGTAACCGCCTACCGATTTGAGGTAGTAAGATGTACGCGCATCATTGAACGTATTGGTTGTCATGTTCATGACACGGAAGTTGGGGTCAGGGTCAGCCAATAACTGTTTTTCATAGGGTTGCATGGCAAAATAGCCTTTGTCATCCTTGGGCAAGACAAAATTGTCGTTGTTGAAGAAACGCTTGTCCACCGGCAACATGTCAGCCAGCAGCAGCACGCCCAACAAGGCCGTGAACATTCCGGCTTTCAGTTTTTCCTGCACATACAACCACAAGACGCCGGCCCCAAGCAAGATGAACACCAACGACCGCAAGGCATCGCCACGCAACATGGCGGCCCGTTCGGCCACAATCGCTTCCGAGAGCCAGTCGGGCAACTGTGCGAACATTTGCCCATCGCCCGTCCCGCGGAAATCGAACAGCGAACCGCCGAACAGCCACAGCACCAGGCACAAACCGCCCGTTATGCCGGCAGAATAGTAAATGGCACGCAGCACAGCCTCACGGGCGACCTGCTTTTCCATAATGGCTTTCAAGGCCAGGAATCCCAGCAGCGGCATGGTAATTTCGGCCACCACAAGAATGGACGATACCGCGCGGAATTTGTCATACATGGGGAAATAATTGAAAAACAGCTCCGTGAGCCACATCATATTGTGTCCCCACGACAGGAATATGGAAAAGAGCGTGGCCGCCAGCAACGCCCATTTGTAAGGCCCTTTGACCAGAAACAGCCCCAGCACAAACAGGAAGCAGACGATGGCACCCACATAGACAGGCCCCGATGTGAAAGGCTGGTCGCCCCAATACATCGGCAAAGCTTCGCAAAAGGCTTCCGCATTGCGGGACGGAACGCCTTGCGCCACCATCTCCTCATAAATGCCGGAATCCTTGCCTACGGGATAGTTGGACGAGCCGCCCATAAAATTGGGAATCATCAATGTGAACGTTTCCGGTATGCCGTAGCTCCACTGCGTGGCATATTCAAGGCTCAAGCCCGACGAGTTGTTTTGCCGCTCATCCACTTTTTCTATTTCCGAATGGCCGCCGCGTATGGTTTCCTTCATATATTCCATATTGGAACGTAAGGTGCTGTAGCCCGTCCCGATGCCGACCGCCCACGAAGCGGCGAACAGCAACACACCCACCACCAAATCGCGCACGCGCTTTTCACGGACGTGTACCACAATCTCCGCAACGCCGAACACCGCCAGCATCAACATGATATAATATGACATTTGCGGATGCAGCATAAAGCCGATGGCCGTAAACAGCATGGTCAGCGAAATGCCCCAAAAATACCGCTTGCGGAAAATCAGGAAAAAACCACCAATGACAGGCGCAAGGTAACCGAGCGTCAGCGCCTTGGAATTATGACCGGCCGCCACGATAATGAAAAAATAGGACGACAGGGCAATGGCGATAGCTCCCGCAATAGACAGCCATTTGTTCACGCCGAATGCCCGCAGCATGATGAAAAAGCCTATAAAATAGCCCAACAGCGTAACCATAGGCGATGGGAATACCAAATACGGAATCTGCGAAATCGCTTTCAGCCACGCACGCGAGGGCGGCTCACTCGAAATCTGGTAGGCCGGCATGCCGCCGAACATGGAGTTGGTCCAATAAGTTGTTTCCCCCGTTTTTTCCTTGTATTCCAGAATCTCATGCGACATGCTTTTCCAGTTGTTCGTGTCCGGCTGGTAAAGCACCTTGCCCGACAACATGGGCGAGCAATACCACACCACAATCAAAATGAAGACAACCAAGGCAACCGCATAAGGCGCGTATTTGTAAATAATCTGTTTGTTCATATTTTATTTGATATGTAAACGGGACAACAACCCGCGAATTATTCCATTGATTTCGTCCGAAATATTCAGCTTATACACGACAACTAAGCCGCCTAACATCAACAAGCCGGTTTTCAGCACGCCATCGAGCAACAGGCTGTATTCAGCCGGCCACAGCAAACGGCCGAACAGAGGCGTCACAAACAGTTGCCACCCATAAGCAGCGGCAAACATGCACAAAACCACCACCAAAATGGATACGTGTTTCCGCGACAGCACAAAAATACGCAATTTCCAGAATATAAACACTATGAGCATGGAGAAATACACCAGATTGGCCACAAAGGTAGCCAATGCGGCGCCCGTCATTCCCCACAGCGGGATAAACTGGTTGTTCAGCACGATAGCCGTAACGGTCAGCACGACCGAAAAGAACAAAAAAGAATAGTAGTATTTGGAATAGCCCAGCACGGAAAAACCGACGCTCAGCGACGAAGAGAATATTTTTTGCACGCCCAATATCAGCACCACCCACTTGCCGGCGGCATAATCCTCGCCGTTAGGCAACAAAGTGAAAATAAGGTCGATGTTCGTCCAAATGGCAAAAAATATCATCGTAGCAGCCAGGAACTGGTGCTTGGAAATGTTTTTGCTCAACTGATTGGCATACACGAAGTCCCCATCTTTTACCGACTGGGAAATATGCGGCAGCGAAATGGCGCCTAACGAGCGGTAGGGCGTTTCGATAAGCGTAACCATGTAGTTGGCTATCGTGTAAATGCCGGTGTAGGCCAACCCCATTTGCGCACTGATGAAAAACGTATTAATGCTCGGCGTGATGGTCGCGATAATGGCGTAGGTGGACACATAAAACGTGTAGCGCAGATAATCGCGCCGCAAGGGCTTGGATATAAACTTCAAATCGGGCTTGAAAGAAACCCGCTTCAACGAGAACAGATAGGCAATGTCCAGCAAAGTGGCCACCACATAGACCGCACAGAATGCCAGCACGAAGCCGTCCAACGACAACACATCGAACGCATAAAGCAAGTAAACCACCAGCGACAGCACCCGCACGACCACCTCGCGGATAAATTTGGGCACGACAATGCGCATCAGCAGGTTCGCGTTGGTGTCGAAAACGCCCATGTAGAGCAACGAAAAGCCGAGCGGGAAAATGAAATAATAGTAATCGACAAACAGCGATGAATTCTCCGAAAAAGCCGAACAAATGCCTTCCTTGGCCAACAGGAACACAATGCCGTAAATCAGGAAACCCACAAACGGCACAAAAACCGTCCAGAAGAAAAAGCCGTGGTCCTTATCGGCATCGGACTTGAAATACGGATAATAGCGCATGGCCGAACCGTTCGTGCCAAGTTGCGCCAGGCCAGCCAGCAAGGTGGCCGCATCAATCAGGACGCGCGTCAAACCGATTTCCTCCTGCGTGAGGAAATGGGTCAGCACGAAAAAGGTCGTCAAAAAGCCGATAAACATACCGGCATAATTTACGACCGTACCTTTTATGCTCTGTTGTACGACAACTCCCATGCTCGTTTTTTTTCGATGCACAAAGATACACAAACAAATCCGTCCGGCAAAGGCACAACCGCGCTGTCCTTGCAGGCACCGCATGGGTGTGGGATAGGACACTACGAGAGAATGTCAAATTCCGGGATTTGGCAGACATTTCTTGCAAACCAGTTTTTTTATTATTTTTGCAGGCGGATGGACAATTCCCATCCGTAACATATTCATAAAGAAGCGTTATGCTTATCTTGTAAGTTGAAAACCTGAGAAATTTTCGAATGGACAAGGATAGCATAGTAGTTTTTCACGCCATTTGCGTGGACTGCTATCTACATCTGTCCATTAGGTTTTCTCAGGACCTTCAACTTACGACGTGGCATTGCAGTTCCACGCTTTCTGTTTTTATAATCATGCCGCATTGGAATTGCTGTGGCAAATTCAAAAATATTGTTTTATGAAAAAAGCATTTACTTTTGCCCTTGCCCTGTTGGCGGCAGCAAGCGCATGGGCATATGATTTCAAAGCCGGTGATTTGTACTACAACATTACCGACGAAGCCGCCAAAACTGTAGAAGTAACGTATGAAAAATATCAAAGTTCCAGCAATTACAGTTCCTTGCCAAGCGCGGTAACCATTCCCGAAACCGTAAGTTACAACGGCACGACTTACTGCGTGACAAGCATTGGAGAATCAGCGTTCTCCAATTGTGACGTACTCAACAAAATAACCATACCCACAGGTGTTACAAGCATTGGAGAAAAGGCTTTCGCACATTGCGACATGCTCACACAAGTA
>CASDOZ010000023.1 GCA_949282265.1 uncultured Bacteroidales bacterium
TGATAGTGGTGAAAAGCAAGGACAAAAGCCGTTACCTGACGGCATTGCATCAGGCAGATGCATTGACGGGAAAATTGCCGGCTGACGGTGCATTTGCCGGCAAAGAGGCAATAAAACCTTTTACCGATTATATGGAGCAGTTGCTTTGCGGTGAGTTGTCTGATAATATCTCGTTTGTAAAGGAAAAAGCGGATATGATTTGGTGGTACAATGGTGCATTTGTAAAGTTTGCCAACGAGAATACGGTAAAGCTGATAAAGGTGCTTTTAGATGCACCTGCCATTACCGTACGCGAACTGTCGGAGCGTTTGCCCATTAACAAGTCGGCAGTGCAGAAACAGCTGAAAGCACTTCAGGATAAGGGCTACATTGTCCGATTGGGCGGTGCGCGAGGCGGTTATTGGCATGTGGCATTGGTTTGTACCACCTCGGAAGGTGGACAAACGCAAAATGGTGGACAAACTAAATAAATGGCGTTATGACAATAAAGACAAACAACTGGATGTAAAGCAATGGCGCGCTGGATATTCCTGCTGTACAGCAGGAAATTGACGCGCTTGAAGCCGAATTGGCCGAAGTGCAGGCAAAAATGAAGGAGTATTTGAAGGAATTGGGATATTAACAACAAAAAATATAGATAATGAAGGATAACTATTCACACAGAATCAAACCCCGTTGCATCGTATGTGGCAGCGAAGATCACTTTGATTGCAACGATGACAAATCATACATCAAATGTACCAACTGTGGAAAAGAATATTTCGGCGGATACCGTGAACTCGTTTCGTGCAATCAAGAGCAAATCGCGGAGGTAAAAGAGCTTATTGCCGAAGAAGTAAGTAAAGATCTGCGGAAAGAACTGAATCAAATGCTTAAAGATGCCTTTAGAGGCAATAAATACATTAAAATCAAGTAACTATGGAAGTTTTGGGGTTAGTCATATCGATATTGGCGCTTGCGGCCAGTGTATATACATATTTTAAGCACGATAAAAAGCTAAAAGACCAAGAGCGTAAAATCAATGAATATCAATTAAAACAGATTGAAAAGGAGAATTTAAATAGTAAAAAGGCTGCTATTCGAGGCAATATTGTCAAAGGTATCAAGATGAGTAATAGAACGCTCAAGGTTTACAATAGTGGCCGTGCAATTGCCCGTAATATTAGAATTGAAGGTATGAATGTAAGAGGGGTGTTTCATAGAGCGGATGAATTCCTCCCATACGAATTAATGAATCCTCAGGACTATACAGAAATATCTATTCATCTTGCCGTAGGTCATCCTGCAAAAATTAAATTAAAGTACATTTGGGATGATGAGTCGGGAAAGAACAATGAGTTTGAACAAGTTTTAACTTTATAACGATTAAATATGAGTAGCAGCGAAATAGGCAATGATAATAGATTAATTGATTTTATTGGGAATGTTATTAAAGCGACAAGCGATCCCAATGACCAAGAAAGTGCCAATAAGGCATATATATTGCCCATACCATTGGCAATGTATTAGAAACTGTTACGGATAATAATACGATTCCACAACATGGCAACGACACCAAATAACATACCACAGGGCTATAAAGCGACGCCGCTGGGGATTATTCCGGAGGAGTGGGAAATATATGATTTTGACAAAATTGTAATGAGGCCCCAAGGTCGTCATCTTCCTAATCATCAGACTCATTTGCGTTGTATAGAGTTAGAACATTTATCTCAATGTGATGGCTATATATTAGGATATATTGATTCTGCTGAACAAAAGAGTATGAAAAATGAGTTTGAAGAAGGAGATGTTTTATTTGGAAAATTGCGCCCTTATCTTCGTAAATATTGGCTCGCAAAATTTGGCGGTGTTTGTTCCACTGAAATTTGGGTATTGCGTGCTATCTCAGATGTTTGTACAAAAGAATATCTGTTCAATATTGTAGCTTCATATAATTTTGTTCAAAAAGCAAATGTTTCATCTGGGTCAAAGATGCCTCGTGCAGAATGGGATTTTGTGTCTAAAATTCCTATTTTAACTCCTCCTCTTCCCGAGCAAAAGGAAATAGCAGAAATTTTGAGTACATGGGACAAAGCTATCGAGAAGCAGACACAACTTATCGAGAAACTCGAATTGCGGAAAAAAGGCTTGATGCAGCAACTGCTTACAGGCAAATGCCGCCTCCCCGGTTTCTCCGAGCCGTGGAAGAAAGTAAGGTTGGGAGAAATTTTTTCAGAACGAAATGAAATAAATAAGGAGACCTTGCCATTGCTATCTATAACGGCAGAGCGTGGAGTTATTTTGCAATCAGAATCTGACAAGCGTGATATTTCAAACGAAGATAAATCAAAATACAAACGGATTTGTCCGAATGATATTGGTTATAACACAATGAGAATGTGGCAGGGACGTTGCGCTTTGTCTAAATTGGAAGGTATCGTAAGCCCCGCATACACAATAGTTATTCCGAATGATAATATTAATCCTTACTATATGGAAATGCTTTTTAAGCAGCCATATATGATATATAACTTTTGGACACATTCACAAGGGTTGGTAAATGATACATTGAATTGTAAATTTCCAGATTTTAGCCAAGTAAAAGTACATATACCATCATTGCAAGAACAGACCGCCATTGCCAATATCCTTTCATTATGTGATGAAGAAATCCGCTTGGCACAAGACAAGTTGGCGGCCATGAAGGAACAAAAGAAAGGTTTTATGCAAGTGTTACTAACAGGGAAAAGGAGAGTGAAGTTATAAAATATGAAAGAACGGGAAGCACGAAAGGTGCCAAATGGAAGTTATTTTGTAATTCTGAAGGATAAATTTTAGGTGGTCAAATAGGTGGTTACATGAATTATGCAAGGAATATCATTTAAAGAAGATCATATCAGTCAGATACCCGCTTTGCAGATGTTGCAGAAGTTGGGCTATACGTATCTGACGCCCGACGAGGCGTTGGCGATGCGTGGCGGCAAGACGTCGAATGTCCTGCTGGAAGATGTGTTGCGCAACCAGTTGCGGCGCATCAACTCCATACGTGTCAACCGCAACAAGGAAGAACTGTTTTCGGAGCAGAACATTGAAAACGGCGTGCTCGCCATGCGCAACATACCCATGGAGGGCGGCTACCTGAGCGGTAATGAAGCGGTTTATAACCTGCTCACATTGGGCAAGGCTTTTGAGCAGAGCATCGATGGCGACAAAAAAAGCTATACCATGCGTTTTATCGACTGGGAGCGGCCGGAACGCAATGTGTTTCATGTAACGGAAGAATTTGCCGTAACCCGCAGCGGTTCGTCCGAAACCTATCGCCCCGACATTGTGCTGTTTGTAAACGGTATTCCGTTAGTGGTCATCGAGTGCAAGCGGCCGGACATAAAAGGTGCGCTTGAGCAGGCCATATCCCAGCATTTGCGCAACCAGAAAGATGACGGCATACGCGCCCTCTATCTGTACAGTGCTCTGCTGCTCAGTCTGGGAAACAGTTTCGGGTCGTATGCGACCACAGGGACGCCCGCCAAATTCTGGAACAGATGGAAAGAGCAGTTTGTGGCTGCCGCCGATGAAAAAGCCTATGGCGAGGAACTCGTCCGATTGGTGAACACTCCTTTGGACAAGGAGCAGAAAGCCCGTTTGTTTGGCGACCGTTTCCGCTACGTGCGGGAATATTTCGATGCCATGGAGCAGGAAGCCATATTGCCGACGGAACAGGACAAATATCTGTTCGGCCTGTGCTGTCCCGAGCGTCTGCTTGACCTGATACACAATTTCGCCATTTACGATGCCGGCATAAAAAAACTGGCACGCTACCAGCAATATTTTACCGTAAAGGAAATTGTGGAGCGCATCAAGCCCATGCAGCAGGGACATCGCCGCGGCGGGGTGGTGTGGCACACGCAGGGCAGCGGAAAATCGCTGACCATGGTCATGTTGGCGCAGGCCATTGCGCAAACCAGGGAGATACGGAATCCGAGAATCGTGATGGTAACCGACCGCACGGACCTGGACAGCCAGATAACGGGAACTTTCCGCAAATGCGGCAAGGATGTGTTGAACGCTACGACAGGCACCCATTTGGTGGAATTGCTTGAAAGCGGGACGGATGCCATAATCACGACCGTCATCAACAAGTTTGAAACGGCGGTAAAGCAAATGAAGCGTCCTTTGGACGACCCGGATATTTTTATTCTGATAGACGAGGCGCACCGCAGCCAGTACAAGGAAATGGCCATCAAGATGGATAAGGTTCTGCCCAATGCCTGCAAGATTGCCTTTACGGGCACGCCCCTGATGAAAAAGGAAAAGAACACGGCCGAGACTTTCGGCGGTATTATCCGGCCGGTTTATACGGTGCGGCAGGCAGTGGAAGATGGCGCGGTGGTTCCCTTGCTTTACGAAGGACGCATTGTGCCGCAACACGTGCACGAAGAGCCGATAGACGAGTTTTTTAGCAAGGTTTGCGAGGGACTGAACGAATATCAGGCGGCAGACCTGAAACGGAAATATTCGCGCACTGATTTTGTAAACCAGACGGAACAGCGGGTATATTCCATTGCCTGGAATGTGTCGGAACATTTCCGCGAAAACTGGCAGGGAACCCGGTTCAAGGCCATGTTGGTAACGCCACGCAAGTCGATAGCCGTCCTTTACAAAAAATATCTGGACGAGATAGGAATGGTCAGCTCGGAAGTGCTGATAACCGCTCCCGACACGCGCGAGGGCGAAGATTCGACATACGGGGACACGTCGGAAGAAGTCAAGGCCTACTGGAAAAAGATGATGGACGAACACGGAACCCCCAGGAAGTACCAGGACAACTTGATAAAGCGTTTCAAGGAAAATGAACAGCCGGAAATCATGATAGTGGTGGACAAGCTGCTGACCGGATTCGACGAGCCGCGCGTGGCTATCATGTACCTTGACAGGAAACTGAACGGGCATACGCTTTTGCAGGCCGTGGCGCGTGTCAACCGCGTATGCGATGACAAGGAGTTTGGCTACATCATTGATTATTACGGAGTGTTGAAAGAACTGGATGACGCATTGGAGCTTTATTCCAAGTATGATGCCGAAGAACAGCAGGCGTTTAAGGACACGCTTGGCTCCGTAAATGCCGAAATAGAAAAGTTGCCGCAGAAATATTCCGATTTGTGGGATTTGTTCAAGGCCATTCCCAACAAGCGTGATTTGGAGGCTTACGCCCAATCGTTGCGGCACGAAGACAAACGTCAGGAGTTTTATGACCGCCTCACGGCTTATGCCTCCTGCCTGAAAATCGCGCTTTCTACCCGTGATTTCCATAAGGAAACGCCCGATGAAACCATAAAACGCTACAAGGATGACTTGAACATGTTTGTGAAACTGCGTTCCTCCGTGCAGTTACGCTATTCCGACACGATTGATTACAAGCAATATGAAAGCCAGATACAGAAGTTGATTGACCGCCATGTGGAGAGCGGGGCAGTGAAAAAAATGACCGAGCTTGTGAATATTTTCGATACGGAAGCCTTTGAACAGGAGGTTGAGAAAATTACGGGGACAGCTGCCAAGGCCGATACAATCGCTTCGAGGACAAGCAGGTTCATTACGGAAAAAATGGATACCGACCCGGTGTTTTACAAGAAATTTTCCCAACTGCTGAAAGAAACGATAGAAGCATACGAGCAGGGGCGTATCAGTGAACTGGAATATCTGCATCGGGTGCAGAAATACAAGGATGATGTGCTTGCCCATACGGATAGTGAGTTGCCGGAAGAATTGCAGCAGAATAATGCCGCCAAAGCTTATTATGGTATTGCGCTGGAAACCTACCGGCGTGTGTTTGGTGACGTGCAGACCGACTTGAAGCAACTTGCGTTGGATACGGCCCTGGCTTTTGACGGGATGATGAACCGTACATTGATGGTGGATGGCAGCGTGCTGGTTGACTGGCAGTTGAAAACGGATATTATCGGCCGGCTGAAAATAGAGCTGGAAGATTATCTGATAGATGAAGTGAAGCGGAAATACGGGCTGCCGTTTTCTTTCCATGACATGGATGTCATTATCGATGGTTGTGTAGATGTTGCCAAGTTATGGATCAAGTAAATGGCCATATTGATTTTGGCACGACAACCATACGTTATTCCGTGGAGTATTCAGCCCGCAAGACCCTGAAAATCTGCGTGCGGCCGGATTGTTCCGTCGTCGTTACGGCTCCTTTGGATGCTTTGCCGGAAAAGATACGTGCCGGTGTGCACAGGCGCGCCGCATGGATTGTCAGGCAGCAGCGTACTTTTGAGGCTTTCGGCGAGCATACACCGGAACGCCGTTATGTGAGTGGAGAAACGCATTTGTATCTGGGACGGCAATATATGTTGCGCGTTGTATGTGGTGGACGCAACGAGGTGCATTACAAAGGGAATATTCTTGAAGTGGAATGTAAGGACAGAAAAAATGTCAAGACTTTGTTGCTGGCATGGTATAGGCAGCGTGCGGAACTAAAGTTCCGGCAATATGCCGTCCCTTGGACGGAACGTTTCAAATGTTATGGAGTGGAGTCTTCGGGATTACACTTGAAATATATGCCTGCCCGCTGGGGAAGTTGCACTTCTGCCGGGGAAATATTCTTGAATCCGTTGCTGATAAAGGCACCGCGGGCATGTATAGAATATGTAATTGTGCACGAGTTGTGCCATTTGGTTTACCGCAACCACACGAAAGATTTTTATAACCTGCTTTCCCGTGAAATGCCTTCGTGGCAAAAGTGGAAGCAGGTTTTGGAGTGTACGTTAATGTAGTGGCTTATCGTCTTTTCCTGAACAGGCGTACAAAGCCGTTGGCCAGTTTCATGCCCATGCGGAACATGCTCCAGGCACTCGCTGGCCCTACGAACGAGAACAGTCCGCTTATGCCGCGTTTGACCAGAAACAGTGCGCTCCACGATGATTTTATTTGCAGCCAGTCGTTTTCCAACACTGCCTGCTGGTGCGCTATTTCACGGCGCAGCCTGCTTTTTTGACGCGCTATGTCGTCCAACGTGCGCAGTTGTGATAAATCATTGTTTTTCATTGTCTGCCTCCGGTTCTGGGGTATTTGGTGTTTCGCTTGGTTGTGGCTCGCGGAAAAGAATGTCGCTCAACAAACGAATCATTGGGTTGAGGAACAGCTGCTTGCGGAAAATGAATCCGGCCAGTAATAGCAACACAAAGAAACCGCCAATAATGCATACGGCCGGTATCCTGCCCACAAAACTGCCTAACCATTCCATAAGAGCGAACGAAAAATAGAAAAAGGCAGCCAGCAGGAGGATCATGCTTGTGAACACCATGAGCAACAACGCTATGATGCGGCTCAACTTTTCGAGTAATTCGAGCCGCAACAAGTCATAGCGTGTTTGCAGATAGCGTTTCCCGTCGTTCAGCAGTTGCCGGTAAAGCTCGTCTTTCATGATTATTTCTTTTCTTCCGACAAGACTTCATCAACGGCTGCTTCCAAATCTTCATCGTTGAAAACGCCTTTCAGTTTTTTCATCACTTTTTCTACAAAAGCATTGAACGATTCCTTGTTGATATACATGCCTTTTTCTTTCAGCATGTCGGCTATTTTCTGGCGTGTGTTGCTGCCGGAATCGGGCGCAACCAATATGCCGGTAATGATGCCGGCAGCCACGCCGCCTACGAATGCGAGAACATGTGATAGTTTCATGATAAAATAATTTTAGGAGTTGGACATTATTTTATTGCATAACGCTTAGGGCCTTACTTTTGTTTGTTATGGAATGTGTTATTTAAGAAAAAACAACATTTTCGGCTCATTGTGCCATGTTATCGGATAATGGAAAAATGTCCTGCAGCATATTCCATGCCGTCGCGTTCCTGTATTTGTCTATGGATTCCTCCGGGACGTATAGTGCGCACTTTCCCGGATGAATGGTGCGGAATGGCACTGCGACGAATGGCGGTTCCTCGTTTTCGCATGTTATGCAAATAATCCCGTCGCAACCTTCAAAGGCCAGGTGATTTATTTTTCTGACATTTTTGCCGATATGTACGGTTTTTATGTTCCTGCATCCATGAAAAGCTTGGCGTCCAATGTTCGTAAGGTCATTTCCAAGTCGTATTTCATCAGCAAGTTGCAGGCAATTGTAAAAGGCATAATCGTGTATTTCAGTGATTCCGGCCGGAATGGCAAGCTGTTTGGGTTTTGTGTTGCCAATGTAAAATGCAGGGGCATGGTAGAGAGGGTTTGCGTCTGGCGTATCGAATGTGATACGGCACCAGTCGGCAATAGTGCCTGTGTAATGTAGCTCCTCCAGCCGTTTACAGCCGTAAAACGATGCTTCGCAGAAACGGTCAACGTTTGGCCCGAACTGTACTTTTGTCAGTTTTGTGCAACCATTGAAAGCTCCGAAGCCAACCTTGCTGATGTTTGCGGGAATGATAATGCTTGTTAGCTTTGTGCAATCTGCGAATACGCCATCGGCTAATTCCGACAATTTGTCCCCTCCTTCAAAACTGCTTATGGATGTGCCCGCAAATGCATCTTCACCCATATACTCCAGATTTTTGGGAAAGTGCAGTGTGCCGCCCAGCAACATGCAGCCTTCAAAGGCGTTTGCCCCGATTTGCCGTAGTTTTTGCCCGAATATGACTTGTTGCAGTTGTGTGTCGTAACGGAATGCTCCATCTGCAATTTGCGTTACCTCGTGCGCTATGTTGTGTATTGTGATGCTGTCTGGTATTGCCAGTTTGCCGTCATCCGGAATCTTTGGGCTTCTTTGCACGCATAACTTTCGGAGGCTTTTGTCAATAACTTGGAAATCAAGAGCCTGTTTGTCGTCCTGGATTTGTTTCTGGGGCTTTTCGTCTGTCATGTGATTGTTTTGTGTGTGTTTCATCTCGGATTACTTTGTACACAAAAGCGTGGTGCTTTACGGTTTTAGATTTGATTATTTGAGGCCCTGGACAACCTTTCCCACCAAATATAACACACGAATAAAGCCCACGCATTCAGACGATGATGCATGAGCGTTAAATCCGCTTGGCACTTGGTGAGAAAAAAGAAACTGTCCAGGTTTCAAATAATCAATGTGCAGCCGATAACGCTTCTTGTATATGAGTTGTTATTTGTTAATCTTGTATATTTTCTTACTTATGTGAATTTAGTTTTAAATATGCTGTTCAATATTTTTTCTGTCTATGAATCGGGCAAATATAGGAAAAAAAATAACCGGAAGCTAATAGGTGCTATTTTTTTTGTCTGTTTGATATAAAAAAAGAACAAGATAGTCCGTTTGGCTTTGTTTATGGGGGCTTTGTTGAGCGTAGCTTGCTTGATTTGCTTTTGCTTGCAACTCGCCAGTTTGCACAGACTGCTTACGGGATGTGTTATTATTTTTGCTAAATAGTTGCTTTTCAGATGTCTACTATACAAACAAGTGTTTTTGGCATGTGTAAAAATGTTAATTTTTGTATAAAATGGGTGTGGGTATGTAGTGATTCTGTATCTTTGCCAAAAATCGTTATTCCCCATTATTTATAAGTGATATAGCCTAAACCTCTAATACCAATACAAATCTACTTATCACCTAATATACTGAATACCTTTTAAATACCTTGATTCAATAACAATTAAAGCAACACAAAGTATGAGAAAAAAATTATGTTTGTTGTCAGTCGGAGTTTTCACGGCTTTATCGTTTTTACAGGCTGCTCCGACGCAATCGTTGAATTTTAACGGAACGGACCAGTATGTCCGGATTCCCAATTCGGTTGATTTTCAAATGGCAGAAGATGAAAGCCTTTCGTTTTCCATGTGGGTAAAACCGAGTGCATGGACAAATGCAGCCCGTTTTTTAGGCTATAGGGCTGGAGATGATAAGGAAACAGCCTATGAAGCCTATATTCTCACAGGAGGTTATGCATGTACGGCAACGGGCGTTGCCAATTCAACAGGAACAGGAGGTTCACGTCCTATCGACAACGTTATTAGTAGTGGCAATGCCAATAATACATGGACACATATTGTCATTGTTTTCGACCGTGCGGCTCAGAAAGGAAGTGCTTATGTAAACGGTGCGGCAGTAGAAGGAAAATCCTTGACCTCTTCCATGGTTTTTAATTCTACCCGTGACTTGGTGCTTGGTGCCGGATGGTATGAGGACCAGGTGACCCGTTTCTTTTCTGGCAATTTAGGCAATGTCCGTTTTTACAGAGGTGCGCTCACACAGGCACAGGTAACGGCCGATATGAATGCCAACAGCTATGACGCATTGAGCAGCGAACTGAAAGACATGTGTGTGGCAGCATACGATTTGAGCGATGATTTTACCTCGCTTACTGTTGCAGACCTTTCCGGGCATGAGAATCATGCTGCTTTGAATGGTTACACTGTTTCTGCTGCTCCAGGTATGATTACAGGCGTGATTGTGAAACAGAATAGCGATTTTACGGGTCGTAAGAATCTGTATGAACCGATACTCTCGGCGGCTGTGGCCTTATCGGATGGAACAGCTACGTTGCAATCTGTGGACATTACTCTTGATGGGACAACAAGCATAACGGATTATGCCAAGATTAAAATATATACGACCGGGACGGTAGCAAAATTTGATGAAAGGAATGCAACCGGTGCAACCCCTCTGGGAGAATTTGCTCCGACAGAAGGAACAATGACTTGTCAGCTGGCAACAACAGCAACGCTTTCTCCCGGAACTCATTATATTTGGGTAGTAGCAGAAGTTGCTGAAAATGCTGTAGAAGGGAATAAACTTGATGCAACTATTGCTTCATTGACAACCGATGTTGAAACTTATACAGTTGTTAACGGGAATCCAAATGGGAGCAGGGAAATTCTGCTCGCCCGTAAATTGATGTATGCCCCCGGTGATAATGGTTCGGTAGGCTACCGAATTCCGGCAATGGTTATACTCCCCAACGGGAATATCGTGACAGCCATCGACCGCAGGTGGAACAACGAAAGCGACTTGGCAAATAGAATAGACATAATTGCCCGTATAAGTGAAGATGGCGGATATACATGGAGTGAAGAATATCCGATTGCAATAGCATCCGATGCAAACAATGGGCGCGGTGACTGTGCATTGGTGGTAGCACCCAATGGCGATATAGTAGCAGCCTTCGTAGGTGGTAACGGATTATGGGCATCGTCCGCTTCCGATCCTATCGTGTCGTTCATCAGCCGTTCAACAGATGGAGGTAGGACATGGACACCCGTACAAGAAGGCGGACAGGGTGATATTACTTCACAAATATGGGGCGCTAATTGTGGCGGCGACGCTACACGCCTTGGTGGAACGGCTGCATTTTTCGGTTCGGGAAGAGGCTTGTGCCTAACCCGCCAAACGGGTGCAAACGCGAGCAAAAACGGGCGTATAATGTTTGTTACAGCCATTAATAATGGCGGAACGTTGTATAACTATGTTGTGTATTCCGATGATAATGGTATCACATGGAAAGTGTCGGATAGGGCTTTCAGTTCAGGCGACGAGGCAAAGGTTGCAGAACTTAACGATGGTACAATCCTTATGAGCGTTCGTCGTAGCGGCGCGCGTGGTTACACAAAATCGACTGATGGCGGGGAGACCTGGTCGGCACAATCAACTTGGAACGATTTGAGAATAAACGCATGTAATGGCGATATATTGGAATATACTGCCAAAGTAGATGGTTATGACCAGAACAGGACGTTGCATTCCTTGCCGATAAACGATGGCGGAAATAGGAGAGAGAAAGTTTCTGTATATTTAAGTTATGATGAGGGGCAGACATGGACTCGCAAGAAACAGATGTTTCCCGGGCTTGCTGCATATTCAACCATGATCAAGTTTGACGATGGAACAATAGGAATGTATGCGGAAGACCAGCAAAACAATGTAACAACCAGTTATTTTATGCGCTTCTCGCTCTCATGGCTTACAGATGGGCAGGATGTTTATACTGCGCCTGATGGGCAAGAAAGGGTTGAAGCCCCGGTGTTTTCCCCTAAAACAGGTACGGTTTTTACTTCGGAGTCGGCGGTGATAACTTTGACGACTGCGACTGCGGGTGCCGAGATATATTATACCCTTGACGGGACGACCCCTTCAAAAAATAATGGGCTTCTTTATACGTCCGACGGGATCAGCATAACAAGCGATTGCACCATAAAAGCCATTGCGGTGGCGGATGGAATGATTGACAGTCGTGTGATTTCGGCTTCATACCAGTTTCGTGAACCGGCTTATTGTATCTTGGATGTAAACTCGACTCATGGTGGTCGCAAACTTAATTCCATCACATTGCAAGGAGGCACAGAACCCTTTTCCATAACAAACATCGATGCATCAACTTCTGATAGGCCCATATATCGTGACATGACGGATATGGTTTTTAAGGCAATGGCTGGCGCAGAAATAAAGCCCGTGGTTAATTGGATCGGGGAATGGATGCACGGTTTTATCTATATTGATTATGATGGGGACAAAGCGTTCAGTTATGGTATTAACGCTGATGGAACTCCTGTGTCTGGCTGCGAGTTGGTTTCTTATACATATTATTATGAAGGCTATACGGAAGGAGGCAATAATAACTCTTTCAATAGCAAAGGAGAAACGGTCGGCCCTAACAGTAAATTTGATGATGTCCCTTCATTTGTTATTCCTGCTGATTTGTTGAGCGGTACATATCGTATGCGTTTCAAAGTTGATTGGAATAACCTTGACCCCTGTGGTGATGCAAATATTGCGGCGAATGGTGGTAATATTATAGATATGACATTGCAAGTGTCAAACCCAAACACAGGGATAGGTTATGCTCCCGCAGGTGTAGAAGTGAAAATTTCTCCGTTGAGGGATGCTATTGCAATTGAAACTTCCGAGGCTGTTTCTGTGGATATTTATACGATTGCAGGGGCGCTCATGGAAACGGCTACGGTTTCGGGCTATAAATTAATATCAGTACCTGCCGGGTTTTATATGGTAAAAGCAGGTATAAGAACCCAAAAAGTAATTGTCCCGTAGATAGGGAGGTTTATTTATAATAGTGGCGGGGGAATGGTTTATAAACTGTTCCCCCGCCACTATATCCTGCCGATATGTTTTTTTTTGAAGAATCAGCAGCTGATATTGTCTTGAAAATGGGAATGATTTATTTCCCTTTCCATAACCTGCTCATATCCTCAAGGGTTTTGCCTTTGGTTTCGGGAACCCATCTCCATACAAAGATAGCCGACAACAAGGCGAATACGGCATAAATCATATATGTTCCGCCTATGCTCCATGCTGACAAGCTCGGGAATGTGCTTGACACAAGGAAATTGCTTATCCACTGTGCGGCCACGGCTATGGCTACAGCTTTGCCACGGATGGTGTTCGGGAAAATTTCCGAAATCAATACCCAGCAAATGGGACCCCAACCCATCATAAACGATGCCGTGTAGATGATAATGAAAATCAGTGCGGCCAACCCGATGCTGTCCGTGAATGACAACATGCTGAGCGCGAGCATACCGATCATCATGCCGGCAGAGCCGATAATAAGCAAAGGCTTGCGCCCGAATTTGTCCACGGTGAAAATAGCTACTAACGTAAAAATAATATTGACTGTGCCCATGATTACGGTTTGCAGCATGGATGTGTCGCCGGTGGCACCCATGTTCTCAAATATGCGTGGTGCGTAATATAGGACCACGTTGATGCCGACGGCTTGCTGGAATACGGATAGTAGAATCCCAATGATGATTACCTGTATACCGTAGGCAAACAGTTTCTCGTTTTTTTCTTTGGCTGTCTGTTTGATTTCTTCCAGAATGTTTTTGGCCATTTCGCTACCATTGATTCTGGTCAAGACATGCAAGGCATTTGATTCTTCTCTGGTTAGGACTAAGTAACGCGGCGTTTTCGGTACGAAAAAGAGCAGCAAGCCGAACAGGGCGGCAGGAACAGCTTCGCTCAGGAACATACGGCGCCAGCCTATGCTGACCATGGCTGCATTGATGGCTTCCGGCGTTTCACCCAATTTGTTACGTATCAGGTAATTGACAAAATATACGACCAGCATACCAAAAATAATGGCAAACTGGTTACATGAAACCAATGTGCCGCGTACGTTTGCCGGTGCAAGTTCGGCAATGTACATGGGGCATATTGCCGAAGCCAGGCCGACACCGATTCCGCCTAAAATCCGATATGCGTTGAAAGCCAACATTAAATTGTAGTTCGCTTCGCCATAATTGAAAAACAAGAACTCTGGCCGATAACTGCCCAAGGCTGATAATAAGAACAATACGGATGCCAGCCGCAATGAATTGCGGCGTCCGAGGCGGGATGCCAACATGCCGGAAATGGCTCCGCCGATGATGCAGCCGAGTAGTGCGCTGGATGCCGTAACGCCGTGCCAGAATTTATTGTATCCGAAATTGCCGCTGGCGAAAAATGTTTCCAATGCCTGTTCCGCACCGGAAATGACCGCCGTGTCGTAACCGAACAGCAGCCCGCCGATAATGGCGACTAAGGTTACGTAACCTAAATATAGTTTACTTCCTTCTTTTTGCATGGTATAAGTCGAAAAAACGGCCGGTAAGCCTGTCTTTGGACGAACTTGCCGGCCGCAGTGGTTGTTTTATACGTACATGTTCAATATGGCTTCATACAATTCTTGTTTGCCGCTGGTTTGTTTGGGTTCGCCTTGCGCTTTGGCATAGGCAACCAGATCTTCCATGGTCAGCTTGCCATCTTCAAAGTCTTTGCCTTTTCCGTTGTCGAACGAGGCATAGCGTTCTTTCAGCATGGCAGGGATCGGGCTTTCGCTCAGCAATGCGGCAGCGTTTTCCAATGCTTTGGCCATGGCATCCATGGCGGCGATGTGTGCAATGAAAATGTCTTCCAGGTCGGTCGAGTTGCGGCGCGTTTTTGCATCGAAGTTGGTGCCGCCGTTACCGAGGCCGCCGTTGCGGATGATTTGCATCATGGCTTGCGTCAGTTCGTACTGGTCAATCGGGAATTGGTCGGTGTCCCAGCCGTTCTGGTAGTCGCCGCGGTTGGCATCAATGCTGCCTAACATGCCGTTGTCAACGGCCACACACAATTCGTGCTCGAAGGTATGTCCGGCCAGAGTGGCGTGGTTAACCTCAATGTTTACCTTGAAATCCTTGTCCAGGTTGTGGGCTTTCAGGAAGCCGATGACGGTTTCGGTGTCCACGTCATATTGGTGTTTGGTCGGTTCCATGGGCTTTGGCTCAATCAGGAATGTCCCGGTGAATCCTTTGCTCCGTGCATAGTGGCGTGCCATTGCCAGTATTTGTGCCAAATGTTCTTTTTCGCGTTTCTGGTCGGTGTTGAGCAGGCTCATGTAGCCTTCGCGTCCTCCCCAGAAAACATAATTGGTTCCGCCCAGCTCAATGGTGGCGTCGATGGCGTTTTTGATTTGTACGGCCGCCCGTGCAACGACATTGAAGTCGGGATTGGTGGCGGCACCGTTCATGTAGCGTTTGTGGCCGAATACATTGGCCGTGCCCCAGAGCAGTTTGATGCCGGTTTCGGCCTGTTTTTGTTTGCAATAGGCCACAATTTCTTTCATGTTTGCTTCATATTCGTCGATGCTGTTGCCTTCCGAAATCAAATCCACATCGTGGAAACAATAATATTCAATTCCTATTTTTTGCATGAACTCGAAGCCGGCATCCACTTTTTGCTTGGCTATGCTCAAGGCATCCGTGCCCTGGTTCCACGGGAATGTTTTTGTGCCGCCTCCAAACTGGTCTCCGCCTTCGGCGCACAGCGTATGCCACCATGCCATGGAGAATTTCAGCCAATCTTTCATTTTCTTGCCCATTACGACTTTTTCAGGGTTGTAATAGCGGAATGCCATGGGGTTTTTGCTCTCTTTGCCTTCAAACTTGATTTGTCCGACTGTCGGAAAATACTGTGTATTCATAATTGTAAAATTTGTGCCGCAGGCTATCCGTTTTGCCGGCTGAACCTTCGGCTGGTTAATATTATTTGATTATTTGTTTGATTTTATGCGATTTGTCCTATTATATTCGTAAATCTTCCGTATGCTTCCTGCGTCGCCGCAAATTCTTTTTCGTGCGGGCTTACGGTTGTTATTTTTTTCAAGGAGCGGAATGCTTCGTCGGGTGTTTTGTATATGCCGGCACCTATTCCAGCCCCGCGCGCCGCGCCAATGGAACCATCCGTATTGTACAATTCTATGTTGGCGCCCGTAATGTTGGCAAGTGTCTGCCTGAAAATCGGGCTGAGGAACAAGTTGGCATAGCCTGCGCGTATTGTTTCTGTTTTTATGCCCATGGCGTTCATGATGTCCATGCCATATTTGAACGAGAAAGCAATGCCTTCGTGTGCGGCACGTATCAGGTGTGCCTTGGTGTGATGCAGGAAATTGATGCCATGTATCGAGGCTTTCGACTCGCGGTTGCACAACATACGTTCGCTGCCGTTCCCGAACGGGATAATGGTCAGCCCCTCGCTGCCACACGGAATACCCGCGGCCAGCTCGTTCATCTGTTCGTAACTGGTGTGTTCCGGCGTGACGGTGTTTTTTATCCATGTGTTCAGTATGGCCGTCCCGTTGATGCAGAGCAGCACGCCGATCCGTTTCTGCCCTGCTGTATGGTTTACGTGCGCGAACGAATTGACGCGGCTTTGCGGGTCTGATTTGGCATCGGCGTTGACGCCGTACACTACACCCGATGTCCCGGCCGTGGCGGCAACTTCACCGAGGTTAAGCACGTTCAGCGACAGTGCGTTGTTCGGCTGGTCGCCAGCACGATAGGTTATCGGCGTTCCTGCAACCAAACCTAATTCATTGGCCGCCGCCTCGTTTACCTGTCCTTGTACGCCGAATGTCGGGACTATTTTGGGTATAATGCTTGTACTGAAACCGAAATAATCATATAGTTGTTTTGCCGGCGATTCCGTCTGGAAATCCCAACCAATGCCTTCCGACAATCCGGTTGCGGTTGTGCAGGCTTTCCCTGTCAGTCTCATGGCAATGTAATCTCCAGGTAGCATGTAATAGCGCATTCGTGCGTATTTTTCCGGCTCGTTTTCCTTGACCCATGCCAATTTAGCCAACGTGAAGTTTCCCGGTGAGTTGAGCAAATGTTGCAGGCATTCATGTTCGCCGATTGTGCGGAATGCGCCTTCGCCGTATGGGATTGCCCTGCTGTCGCACCAGATAATGCTGTCGCGCAGCGCATGTAGCTGTTCATCAACCATGACAAGACCGTGCATTTGGTAGGAAATACCGATGGCTTTGATGTCGTTTCCGGATATGCCGGCTTTCTGCATTATGCTCCGGGTAACCTGTTTCAGGTTTTCCCACCATGTTTCAGGGTCCTGTTCCGCCCAACCTGGTTTTGCAGATTTGATTTCCATTTCTTTTTTCGGGAAAAAGTCGCTGGCCGTACATTCTCCGCTGTCTGCGTTGACGAGGCTTGCTTTTACGGATGAACTTCCCAAATCGTAACCGAGTAAGTATTTCATGATAGTTGCTCTTGTTTGTAATGGTTGTTTGTATTTGCGTTTGTTGGGCGGTTGTAGCCGTTTCGTTGGGCTTGGTTCTTGAATTTATACAAGCGTGCGGCCCTGTGGGCGACATTTTGTTCGAATTCATCCAATTCTTCCAAAAATGATTGTTGTTTCATCCTTTTCTGGAAGTTCCGTACATCTGATTTGACGTTATATACAGTATCGTACAACCTGCGCAGTTGCAGCATGGTGAATTTGCGGGGCAATAATTCAAAAAACAAATGCGGTTCCACATAAAATTGATGCCGGATATGTTCCAATGCTGTTTGGATGATAAGCAGATGGTCGAAAGCCAAATGCAACCGGCTTATCTCATTGACATTGTACCAGTTGGCGGAGGCATCTTCTGAACTGTACGGCAGTTTCCGGCTGATGCGCATCAAAGCCATGTAGCCGATGGTTACAATGCGGCCGATTTTCAATTTCGTTGTTTTTTCCAGCCACAGAATGTCGCGCGGATTTTTAATCCTGTCCGGATTGCCGAAGCTGTGGAATTGGCTCAGGTAGGCATTTTTTAATCCAGTCAATTCAAACAGTACACGTGCTGCGGCGCTGTCTATGTCTTCATTTTCATAGATAATACTTCCGGGTAGCTTCTTGTCGTTGTACAGTTGGTCGCTTTCCGTTATGTGGCGTTCCAGCAGCAAGACTTTCAAGTGTTCGCCATCGAAACCGAATACGACGCAATCGACCGAAACATGCGGATTGTAAATGTTTTCCATTATTTATCAGATTTGGCGTTACAAGAATCTTCTGCAAATTTATGCGGTTATTCCGTAATTTCAAAATGCGCATAATTTTGTATTTGTCGAATTTTCAGCATTTTCCATATTGTATTTGCAACAATAACTATAAATTGCTTATTGTTGTTATGACAGTAAGTGCGCGTGTCGTGGATTTGTTTGGTGCTTGTATATGGTTTTCCAGGGTGTCCGCTTGAAATACAATAAGCCCGTATGCTTGCCCGCCGTTTTTGGTAACTGATTTTTAAATTTATTTATGATTTGCTTGTGCCATATTGCATATTTGTGGGGCACTCTTCGTCTGCCGGAAAAATAATTCCCTTTCTTTCTTGCTCATGTTTGCGGAATTGTTTACCTTTGCAGCCGCAAAAGCGGAACGGGATGTAGCTCAGTCCGGTTTAGAGTACTCGTCTGGGGGGCGAGTGGTCGCTGGTTCGAATCCAGTCATCCCGACAAGAAAACGGTTAATTTGCTTTGTACAAGTGAGTTAACCGTTGGTCGTTAAGAATAGCCGGGACAAAACCGGGACAATGTATTTTTTAGACTTTCTTGTTTGCAAGGTAGTCTAAAAAAAAATGTCCAGACAGCAAAACAACCCTTCAAATCAATTAAGCGGGCTAAAACAGTACGACATTCCTGTTTTACGCCAGGGCAAAGAGA
>CASDOZ010000024.1 GCA_949282265.1 uncultured Bacteroidales bacterium
CGGCGGCAAACTACACGAAACTTTTTCCGGCACCATGCCGGCATTTCTTTTTTATCAACCAATCTAAATCCGTAAAATTATGGCTACCCTTATCAAAAACCTGAAGGACTACAAGCTCACGACCGGAGCAATAGTCGATTTCCACACCCGTGTAAACGAACTGATTGCAGCCACGACACCGGCGGCACTGCATGTGGAAGACCTCACTGGGACCTATGCCGCCCAATTGGACACGCTCAATTCCGTGGTAAACCGGGCAACGGCCTACCAGAACACGCAACTGATGGAACAAAAGGACAAGGAACGCGACAACCTGTTCAGCGTCATACGGAACGTGGTGAAGGCACATGCGGCCAACACGCTGCCCGCAAAAAACGAAGCCGCCGTGCGGCTGGGAGCAATCATGGCACCCTACGAGGACCTGCGCAAACACCAATACAACAAGGAAACGACCGAACTGCGCGGCCTCATAAAACAACTCAAGGCAAATGCCGGACTGACAGCAACGCTGGGCATTGATGAAGAAATTGCAGAGCTCGAAACCGTAAACGAGGCGTTCGACAACGCTTTCAAGGCAAAAACAGAAGAACAGGCCGCAAGGCAGGAACAGAAAGGCATTGACACCAAAGAAGCCGTGGCCGACATATCCGGCACGTACGAGGCCATGGTGCAGCGCATCAATGCCTATGCCCTGATACAGCCCGACGAAACGACAGGAAAATTCATCAACGACCTGAACGGAATCATAGACCTGTTCAACAACATACAACAAGGCAGCAAAACGGCAACGGGAACCGAACCGGCCGCCGATTGCGCGCAGCGTCTCCGATAACAAAAAAGGGAAGGACGCCCGCAACCGAAAGGATAAATCACATGACGACATGGAAAAAGGTTGCGGGAACGTCCTGCCAACAGGACAGAAGAACAAAAGACATTAAATAAGACAATAACACTAACATTTTAAATTCAAAACACTATGACAAGAAAACTATTTGCATTTGCCCTTGCCCTGCTGACGGCAGCAAGCGCATGGGCGTACGATTTCAAAAGCGGTGATTTGTATTACAACATTACCGACGAGGCCGCAAGAACCGTGGAAGTGACCAGCTATGCCACCAAACCGACAGGCACGCTGGATATTCCCGCCACCGTAAGTTATTACAACATCTCCACTTACAGCGTGACAAGCATTGGAGAATCGGCGTTTGAAGACTGCTCCGCACTCACGCAAGTGACCCTGCCCAACGGCGTGACAAGCATTGGAGACGATGCGTTCCGCGGCTGCTCCGCACTCAAGCAAATAACCATAGGCAACGGCGTGACAAGCATTGGAAGTAATGCGTTTGACGGATGCTCCGCACTCACGCAAGTGACCATACCGGGCAGCGTGACAAGTATTGGAGACTGGGCGTTCCGCGGCTGCTCCGCACTTGCGCAAGTGACCATAGGCGACGGCGTGGAAAGCATTGGAAACTCGGCGTTCTACGACTGCTCCGCACTCACGCAAGTGACCCTGCCCAACAGCGTGGAAAGCATTGGAAGCTATGCGTTCCACTACTGCTACGCACTCACGCAAGTAACCATACCCAGCAGCGTGACAAGCATTGGAGACTATGCGTTCTCTTCCTGCTACGCACTCACGCAAGTGACCATAGGCGACGGCGTGGAAAGCATTGGAAACGGGGCATTCTACAGGTGCTCCGCACTCACCGCCATCAATGTGGAAAGCGGCAATACGACCTATTGCTCCGAAAACGGCATATTGTTCAACAAAAACAAAACCACGCTGATACAATATCCCGCCAGTAAAACAGGAACCGCCTATGCCATACCCGAAAGCGTAACAAGCATTGGAGACTATGCGTTCTCTTCCTGCTACGCACTCACGCAAGTAACCTGGAATGCCATAAACTGTGCAGATTCCAAAAGCAGCGATTACAGTCCTTTTTATGACAGCCGTTCCAATATCACGGCGTTCACATTCGGAAACCAAGTGGAACATATACCGGCCTATTTATGCTACGGTATGGACAAACTCACGCAAGTGACCCTGCCCAACAGCGTGACAAGCATTGGAAACTATGCGTTCTACGGCTGCTCCGCACTCACGCAAGTGACCATACCGGGCAGCGTGACAAGCATTGGAGGCTCGGCGTTCTCCTGGTGTTCCGCACTCACGCAAGTGACCTGGAATGCCATAAACTGTGCGGATTTTTCACATGATTACAATACTTATCCTTTTTTTGATTGTCCTGTTACAGATTTCACATTCGGTGACCAAGTGGAACATATACCGGCCTATTTATGTTACGGCATGGACAAACTCACTACCGTAATTATTTCCGACAATGTAACAAGCATTGGAGCCGAAGCGTTCAGTAGTTCAGGGGTTGTGTCGCTTGCCATTCCGGCCAAGGCTACCGAATTCGGTGCCGATGCCTTTATGGACTGCAACAAACTGGCTACTGTCTTTTACCGCGGGAACATGGCTGAATGGTGCAACATAAGTTTTGAAAACAATTATGCGAACCCGCTTTCCTGCGCACCCAAAACCGTCAACCTGCACATTGACAACAAGGTAATCAAGGAACTGACCATACCGGAAGGCATAACGGCCATCAGCGACTACTGCTTTTACAATGCTGCCTTCCTCACCAGCCTCGACATTTCAAGCAGCATCACAAACATAGGCGAATCGGCCTTTGCGGGTTGCACCGCATTAGATTCCATCTATTGCAGGGCCAGCGTTCCGCCTACCATCATGCCCACCACCTTCGACGGGGTGGATCGTTTCATACCGCTTTATATCCCGGAAGGCAAAATCATGGACTATATGTTTGCCCCCTATTGGAATGAATTTACCAACCTGCACACCATGCCGGCTACCGCCTTGCAAACGCCGTCCATGCCGGAGAGCATACGTGTGTATGGCGGCCTGTTGCATAACCCACAGGGGCTGCCCGTAAGCATCTATGACATGCAGGGGCGCATGGTGTACAGCGGCACCGCCGCCACCGTAAGCCAGCCCGCAGGCGTATATGTGTTGCGTTGCGCAGGCGCAAGCAGCAAGGTGCTGTTCTAAACAGCCGCAAGCCAAAGGCCCTTATCCCGCCGGGAACGGAAACGTTTCCGGCGGTTTTTATGTGTACGGCAACCCTTTGTCCCCGCGTTTTCCTCTCTGCCGGTCACCCCGTGCTCCGACACGAGGCCTTGGGGGGCGAGTGCGAGGATGACAATGGCGAAGCGGTAGCGCAATACAATACCGCGCATAAATCCACCCAAGATTCCGACTCGGAGGCCGGAATGACAAGGAGGAACTTGCACGGATGGCCGAACCGCAGCCCAATTGGCGCACAAGCGAATGACAAGGAGGGTGAACGCAACCGGACAGTTGCCGGCGGAAAACCGGCATGTTCGTATATCATTTTTTATTCGTATCTTTGCCCCGTTACAAAAAGCATCCCCCCAGGCAGGGACAACATCAAGAATAATTCGTATTATGGAAATCATAGAAACCCCCATCCGCGATTTGGTCATCATCAAACCCCGTGTGTTTGAAGATGCACGCGGCTTTTTCTGCGAGACATACAATGCCGAACGGTATCACGCCATGGGCATACATCAGAACTTTGTGCAGGACAACCAGTCCAAATCGACCTACGGCGTGGTGCGCGGCCTGCACTTCCAGTTGCAGCCGTATAGCCAGGCCAAGTTAGTGTCGGTTACGGTCGGTGCGGTGTGGGATGTGGCAGTCGATTTGCGCCACGACTCCCCGACTTTCGGGCAATGGTACGGCGTGGAGCTGTCTGCCGAAAACCACCTGCAATACCTGATTCCGCAGGGATTCGCGCACGGATTTTCCGTGCTCAGCCCCACGGCCATCTTCACCTACAAGTGCGACAACCTGTACCACCCCGAGTTGGAAGGCGGCCTGCTGTTCAACGACCCGGACCTGGGTATCGACTGGAAGATACCGGCCGAAAGCATTATCCTTTCGGACAAGGACACCCGGCATCCGCGCCTGAAAGACCTGAAAACGAACTTTTAAACGCAAGAACATTATGAATATCCTGATTACAGGGGCCAACGGCCAATTGGGCAACGAAATGCGCGTAGCGGCAAAGGACCATCCGCAACACCATTTCATTTACACGGACATAGACACGCTTGACATAACCGACCGGCAGGCCGTGCTGGATTTTGCAAAGCAGCACCAGACGGACATGATAGTGAACTGCGCGGCCTACACGGCCGTGGACAAGGCGGAAGATGACGAGCAGACAGCGGCCAAAATCAATGCCGATGCCGTGCGCAACCTGGCGGAAGCCGCCGTGGCCTGCCATGCCGGCATCATACACATATCGACCGACTACGTGTTCGACGGCAATGCGTGCGTGCCCTACAAGGAAGACATGCCGGTTTGCCCGACCAATGTTTACGGACGCACCAAGCTGGCGGGCGAACAGGTGTTGCAGCAAGTCTGCCCGGATGCCATTATCGTGCGGACGGCATGGCTCTACTCCACCTTCGGCAACAACTTCGTGAAAACCATGCTACGGCTCGGGACTGAACGCGACACGCTGAACGTCATTTTCGACCAGGTCGGTTCCCCGACCTATGCCGCCGATTTGGCAAAGGCCATCTTCGCCATCATCGAAGCCCCGGAGAAAGTGCCCGGAATCTATCATTTCACGAACGAGGGCGTATGCAGCTGGTATGATTTCACGGTGTCCATCCACCGCATAGCCGGCATCACCTGCAAGGTCGTGCCCATAGAATCGGACGCCTACCCCGTACGGACGCCGCGGCCACATTACAGCGTGCTGAACAAAGCCAAGATAAAACAGACATACGGCATCGAAATCCCGCACTGGGAGGATGCCTTGCAACGGTGCATTACGGAATTGGACAAATAACACATGCAGCAATACCCGTCATTACTGTTGGAAAATGCCGTCAACGAGTTTGCAAAACTGCCGGGAGTCGGAAAAAAGACCGCTTTGCGCCTGGTCCTGCACTTGTTGCGGCAGCCGGAAGACGATGTCGATAATTTCGGCAACACGATCATGCAATTGAAGCATGAAGTGCATTACTGCAAAGTGTGCCACAACATATCCGACACGGAAATATGCGACATTTGCGCGAACCCGCGGCGGGACCGGTCGGTGGTCTGCGTGGTGGAAAATATCCGCGATGTGATGTCCATAGAGAACACGCAGCAGTACACGGGGCTGTACCACGTTCTGGGCGGCGTCATTTCGCCCATGGACGGCATCGGCCCCAAGGACCTGGAAATAGAGAGCCTGGTGGAACGTTGCACCAACGACGGGATAGCGGAAGTCATCCTGGCCTTGCCGACAACCATGGAAGGCGACACGACCAATTTCTACATCTACCGCAAGTTGTCGGCCATGCCGGTCAAAATCACGACGATTGCACGCGGGGTGGCCATCGGCAACGAGCTGGAATATACGGACGAAGTAACCTTGGGACGCTCCATCGTGAACCGTATCGAATTTAAAATGAACAACTGATTAAAAAACACGCGAATTATGCAAAAACAAGTATTGCGCACACTGAATTTCTTTTATTACGCTGCCATGGTGCTTGCCGTAGCAATGGCCGCCCTCGGCTTCTGGCTGGTTTCCCAGAAAGGCATCACCATCGACCCGCTGGAACAGACCGGCATTGTGCTGTCGTATATCGTCATTTTCTACATTATCGTGTCCGTGCCGGTTTCGCTTTGGTGGCACAACCGCCAGGTCAAGAAACTGAAAGGGCAGACCGATGAAACTGCCAAATTAGGCAAATACAAGCAATATGGCATTGTGCGCATCGTGCTGACAGGCATCGGGCTGGCCGCAGCCGTGCTGCTGTTCTACCTGATGCAACAAAACTCCATGATATTCTGTGCCGGCATAGCTGCCGTCGGGCTGTATTTCTGCAAACCGACCGAAGCGAAACTGCTGACCGACCTGGATGACAACATGCCGGACTAAACCGATTGTAAAACTTCAAATTCATACGACCTATGGTTATCGCTGTCGATTTTGATGGGACAATTGTTACCCACGAATACCCGAAAATCGGGAAAGAGATTCCATTCGCCATCGCTACCCTGAAAAAGTTGCAACAGGAAGAGCATCACCAACTGATTTTGTGGACAGTCCGCGAAGGCGAACTGCTGGACGAAGCCGTTGCGTTCTGCGCCGAACGCGGCCTCGAGTTTTATGCCATCAACTCCAATTTCCCGGAGGAGATGCCCGACTACAAGGCCGCGCGCAAAGTAACCGCCGACTTGTACATAGACGACCGCAATCTCGGCGGTCTGCCCGACTGGGGCGTCATTTTCCAAATGATTAAAAACAAACGTTGTTGGGAACCCGTTCCCGACGAAATACAGCCGGAAATACCGCAAAAGAAAGGATTGTTCGGCAACTTGTTCGGCCGCTGATGCTCGAAAACGGAAACATACGCCTGCGCGCCCTGGAACCGACGGACCTGGAAGCCATGTTCCGCTGGGAAAACGACACGACAATATGGGATGTCGGCAACACGCACAACCCATATTCGCGTTATGTCCTGACGGAATATCTGCGCAACACGCACGGCGATGTCTATGAGGACAAGGAACTGAGGTTAGTCATCGAGCTGAAAGCCGGACGCACAAGCATCGGTTGCATCGACTTGTATGATTTCGATTTCCATAACCGGAAAGCCGGGGTTTCCATCCTGATAGAAGCAGCATACAGGAAACAGGGCTTCGCCGCACAAGCGGTGGCATTGTTGTGCCAATATGCGTTCCAGTTCCTGAAATTGCACCAGCTCTACGCCTACATACCACAAAAAAACAACGCCAGCAAGGCGTTGTTTTCCAAATGCGGTTTCCAGCAAACCGCGCTATTTCCCCATTGGATCAGGACAACCGAAGGCTTTGCCGACATCTGCCTGTTCCAGCTTATTGAACCGTTACCTGCAACGGATTAGCCAACAGTTTGGCCGTGCGTGCCGTTGCGTCAAACCAGTCCTGATCGGTCGGATACATCCACTTGCTCCAACCGCCACCGAAATAATAGGTAAACTCGCTACCCATCTGGTAATCGGCATAAGCCAACAAAGTATTGCTGGCAATGTTCATGGCTTTTGCTCCAAGAACAACCGCTGCGCCATAATTGCGTCCGCTCGGGACACCGGCATCCGAAGTAGCGTTTTCCGCATAAGCAATCCAGCCGGCAGCCAAATCCTGCTGCGGGTTGTCAACCACGTCGTGCAGATAAATACCGGCAGCCACCTGCATACCTTCAATTTCAGCACCATTATACGTAACAACAGCCTTGTTCAGCTGCGCACCGGCATCGACAGTAATGACAATACGTTCGCTCACTTCCTGCTGTCCTACTTTTACGTGGTCATATTCAAATGCGAAAACGCAACGCAACGCGCCAGCATCAATAACTTCATAACGGTCATAGTGCTTGCCGACCCACAACGTGTCGAATGCGAAAGGAGCAACACCGCCACAACCCAATTTGTCAGCCACTTTGTAGCAGTCAAGGCCTTTCCCGTGGTCGATGTGGTAAGACTGTCCCAAATTCAGTTCGTTGTAGTAGAAGGTGTCCACAATCAGTTCATCGGTACATTTCAGCCACAAGTCCACGCCATTGGACGGGTTTTCGTTGGCCAGAGCCGGACCGTACATGCGGTATGCCGCCGTTTCGTTTTCCCACGCAAAATCATCCTTGCGTTCAGGGACATAGCGTGCCGAAACTTTCGGCGTAACCGGCGAAGGTGTACCTTTCTTCAACGTATAAACCGTGTTTTGCCCGGCTTTCACATTTGCTTGGAAAATAATACTCTGCGGGGTTTCCTGACCATAAAACATGATTTGATAAGGCACTTCATTGCCCTCGGCATCTGTCAAAACAAACGTGTTGCACGTATTATCACACAAGCCCAATTGGGCTGCTTCCACTTCCACCATTTCATTGGTCCTGTCCAAATCGGCCGGATTGGTCACCGTAATTTGTTTGGACTGATTGCAGCACGAAGCAAACATCAATCCACAAAACAGAATGGAAAAAATTTTATTCATTGTCCTATTTTTTAAATGAAGTTTTCTGAGTAAAAAAAGAACGAGCAGACTTTTTACAGCCAACCCGTTCCAAAATTTATTGCGGTTGTTTTCCTATATAAGCCAAAATACCACCGTCCACATAAAGGATATGCCCGTTTACAGCATTCGATGCTTCCGATGCAAGGAATACGGCAGGGCCAGTCAATTCTTCGGCCTGCAACCAGCGTCCGGCCGGTGTCTTGGCGCAAATGAACGAATCGAAGGGGTGACGACTGCCATCCGGTTGACGCTCGCGCAACGGCGCCGTCTGCGGCGTAGCGATATAGCCCGGGCCAATGCCGTTGCACTGGATGTTGTATTCGCCATATTCGGAGCAGATATTACGGGTCAGCATTTTCAAGCCTCCTTTTGCAGCCGCATAAGCCGATACGGTTTCACGGCCGAGCTCGCTCATCATGGAGCAGATATTAATGATTTTGCCATGACGGCGCTCCATCATGCTGGGTAATACGGCTTTGGACACGATAAACGGAGCGTTCAGGTCAATATCGATGACCTTACGGAATTCGGCAGCTTCCATTTCATGCATTGGCACACGACGGATGATGCCGGCATTGTTCACCAAAATATCAATCGGGCCAACTTCTTTGGTTATCTGAGCTACCATAGCTTGTACAGCAGGTTCATCCGTTACATCACATACATAGCCATGTACTTTGATTCCTTTTTCTTTGTAGGAAGCCAAACCTTTGTTCACCAAATCCTGGTTGATGTCGTTGAAACAAATCGTTGCACCTTGCTCTGCAAATGCGGAAGCAATTGCAAAACCAATTCCATAAGAAGCACCTGTTACCAATGCTACTTTACCTTCAAGTGAAAAATTCAAATTCGGATTCATAGTGATAATTTATTTGAATAAGTTGTTGAAATTTTATTTCAAATCAGTGATTTTTGAGAAATCTTGATCGCCATAGTCCAAGTTCTCACCGCCCATACCCCAAATAAAAGTATAGTTGCTCGTTGCCGCAGCCGAATGTATGCTCCATTCCGGCGACAACACGGCTTGGTCACCTTTCATCCACAGATGGCGCGTTTCATTCACTTCGCCCATGAAATGACAAACAGCCTGGTCCTCAGGAACTTCAAAATAGAAATAGGCTTCCATACGGCGGCTGTGCACATGTGCCGGCATGGTGTTCCAGACGCTTCCAGGCGCCAATTCGGTCATACCCATTTGCAATTGGCAAGTCGGCAACACCTGATTTACCAACATCTTGTTGATATTGCGATCATTGGAACCTTCCAAGCTACCCATGTGAGCGACAACAGCATCGGCTTTCGTCACTTTCTTGTCCGGATAATTCCGATGAGCTGTCACGGAATTGAAATAAAATTTGGCCGGATTGGAAGCATCCTTACTGATAAACACGACTTCCCTGTCGCCAGAACCCAAATAAAGGGCTTCCTTATAATTCAGTTCAAAAACAGCCTCACCAGCTTTCACGATACCGGTACCTTTTCCTACATTGAAAATACCCAATTCGCGGCGAGTCAAGAAATAAGGAGCTTTCAGCGGATCTATCGCTTCCAGTTTCAATTCTTCGCCTACTGGCATAGCACCACCCACAATCATACGATCATACATGGAGTACACCATATTCACCTCGTTGGGAGCAAAAACCCGTTCAATCAAAAAATCTTTACGGATACGCGCCGTATCATAATTTTTTGCATCCTGTGGATGTGCCGCATAGCGGATTTCATAATTTGTTTTCATATTCTTTTGTTTTAAAATTAATCTCTGGGCAAAGATAGTCCGAAAAAAAGGAAAAAAGGTGTGTTATTTATTCATTTTATGTACAATATCGTTCAAACAACTTTTTTTTAACATCAGCTGTAAGGTATGCGAAGCTTCTTTTGAACGACAAGGGGAGAACGGTGAATTATTTCACTTTCCAGAACCAGCCCAGACACAGGCCGGCATTGATATTATTGGAGAAACTGAAATAATCTGTTTTGCGGCTTCCATAAATTCCACCGATGTCATAACCGCCACGTACTTCCAATTGGAAACAACCAACCTTTGTACGTAATGCCATACCCAAGCCCAAACAAAAACCGTAATCGAATTTTTTCTCGGCAGGTTTATATTGTGTACCATCCGCATTTACAGGCAAGTTTTTAGAAGTTTCAGCCACCAGCAAATCTATTTTTGGGCCCAAATTAACAAATCCACGAAATTTCTTTCCAAAAAAGATATGTGTTAACAAGGGAACTTCTACATAATTCAACTGCCTTGAATAGTTCGTTCCAGCCTCTTTCCAACCGCCTTGCAAAAAATTACATTCCACCTGTATGCCGACATTACGTTCTGCAATATAACGCCATGCCAACCCACCCGTAATACCCAATTGCGGATCCAATATTTTCTGTTCCACCGTCGGTTTAAAATGCACCATCGATGCACTCACTCCCGCTGAAGCTCCCAAATACATTTCAGGATGCTCAAGTAATGCTTGAGCTGACAAAGCAAATACAGCAGACAACGCACCTATGAGACAAAGTATCCTCTTTCGCATCACTTTATAATTTGCGTTCCTTTGGCATCTTTCTTCAACAAATATATGCGTCTGTTTACAAAGCCACACAATTCATTTTGTTGTGTAAATAGAGGAGAAATAATTAAACCCGAGTAATTCTGATTCGCGATATGCTTCCGCATTCCAATTGAACCGTATTGTGCAATCTGATTTATAAAGCAAGTCGTCAAGTCGTAACCTAACAAATCATAACGCGGATATAAACTTGACAATTCATGACCATAAAAATGGTTGAATTGCTTTTCATAGTCGTTGTATAGTGCATGATTTGGTGCCGGCAAAAACAATGAAGTATAATACATCGTAACCGGTATCTCATTCGGATATGCCAACCAAGCATACTGTCCGATCATTTCAATCTGAAAACGTTTCTTCAATTTAGCCAACTCTGGAAAAATATCCTGAACGAAATTAATCCTATCCGTATTGAACAGCAATATATTACGTTTGCCAGCCGTCAGGAAATATTGCAATGTATCAGCCTTTTCCCTGCTCCACTCCAATTCTTTATACGTGATAGCTGATTTCTGAAGCATAGGCTTCAAATCAACACCTGTTCCAGCAAGCAAATCATCCGGATACTTGACATACAATACGGACAAATCTGTTTTTTTCTGACTTATAGCGGCTATAACAGTTTCCAATTCCATTGTTGTCGTCGGATTAAATTGAAACAAATACGGATTGATGGAAATGTCGGCGACTTCGGAGGCAAATGGAATCAAAGTGTTTATCTTATTGTCAAATGCAAAATTGGAAATATATTTAACTTGCGACGGATATGCCGGTCCTATAATCAAATCCATCGTTTTCAATTCCGGCTTTGCTAATATGGCCTGAATCTTAATTTCATTTTTCTCCGTATCATAAGTATTGATTTCCAAACGTATTCCCCTATTTTTCGCATCGTAAATAGCCAACAAGGCACCTTCATAAAATTCTACAAATTTGTCTATGGATGGATCCAACTCGACCGCATCCAACATGAAAGGCAACAAATAAGCAATCCGTATGGCAGGTTGCTGTATCGTGTCAATCTGCATGACATGGGAACTTTGTATTTCTTCTACGGTAGGAACCGGCGGGATAACCGTTGGAACCTGCTGTCGTTGCTGCATTTCCACAACCATATCTTTGGCTGTGGCTTGGGTAACCGGGACAGAAGCCGAAGAAGCAGCCTTCTTGACAGGAATCAACAACTTGCCGCCAATAGGCATATTCTTGGTCAACTCTGGATTATACTTCACTAACTCATCCATACTGATACCGTACTGCCGACTTAATCCGTAAAGGGTTTCTTTCGGGGCAATGACATGTACAATGATGTTGCTGTCATTCAAAAGCGGATTGGGAGTATTTTGCTTGACTGGAATTCTCAATACTTGTCCAAGTTTCAGACCACCTTTCATCTCTGGGTTAGCTTCTTTTATGTCATTCTGAGAAACATCAAACTTTTTGCTAATCCGGAAAAGGCCTTCACTTTTTTCCACTGTATATATATAGTATTGAACCCCATCAATCGTCTGAACCGGGTAATCCAATTGCTGCGCTTTTAAAACACCCCATGTAGCAGATAACGCCAAAAACACAAAAAAGCAAACTATTTTACGCATAAAATCCGTCTTTTAAATAATTACCGGCAAAGGTAATAAATTTTGCCGTATGATAAAACCACAAAAACATACTGAATAAGTATCAAGGGGAAATCGCCACATATTGGCGATATGCCCACCCAACAAATCCATTGTTTTTACATCACCCCCATATTTTATGCGCGTTTGCCAAAAGGACACCAAAAAAGTCCCACAAAACATCGATTTTGTAGGACTTTTTTTGTTGTTGCCTTCTGGCTTTTTCCGTGATCCAGCTGGGGCTCGAACCCAGGACAATCAAAAACCAAATGTTTTTTTAGTATTATCTGTTTTTCAGGGCATTGCCATGATGGCCATTGATTATTATACTATATTACGATGCGTTTTTGATACGTTTTACTTCATTGATTTTGCCCTGATACATTTGTGTTTTGCTGCACTCCATTGTTTGCCGGCTTTGTTTCGGCAACTACTGCTTTTACAGTAATGGTCTGCATGGCAAAAATACCGCCGGTTATACCACTGACCAAGGCATCCAAGAACCTGTAAGATGTACGAACCTGGCAAGTTCCATGTGGTGGAGTAGCAACATTGGTTCTACCAAGTGGAAGTAAGCCCCAAAACAGATAGCATTGTTTGCCACGGGCATAGGTGTATGTTTTTCCACCTGTTTTTTCCTGTTCTTGATAATTGCCAACGTTTGTTCTTGTTGTCATACATGATGAAAACAACAAAGCACAGAAAATGAATAAAATAAATTTTCTCATAATAATTTTTTAAAAGATTAGTTATGTTGTTTGTTTGTAAAAAAATTATTTCTACTAAAATTTCAATTGAATAAAACTATTTCGCTGTTATATAAATAACATGCTCACCATTATCGTCAGGAATAATATATAAACCAAAATCTAATTTAATTCTCTTTGAAACAGCCGGGAATACTTGTTCTGGACATTTATCTTTCCCATATTTCTTATAATGCTGATTAAAATATTCAATCCAAGATAATATGGCAGCATATTCAGTTTTTGTATATTCAAAATCAGTTTCATCTTCGATGACAATATTATCAGGAAGTCTATTCTGAATTTCTTCAAGCATTTTTCTTTTTCTTGTACTCATAAAAGACAAATTCTCAAGTCTTTCATTGACAGTTTTAGTTGCATTTTCCATTTGAATAGAAATTGTGTTCACAATCAATCATTTTTCCAATACTTGTATTACTTTATCTTTTAATCCCATTTTTACAAATTCATCCTCGTTTACATCAAGCTCTATTAGTACTTTGGTAGTACCCTTTCGACTTGATACATATACATCTGGATAAGTAATAATATCTATTACACTAACATCTAATGCCATTGCAATTTGCAATAATCTGGAATAATCCAATGATCTGCTTCCCTTTTCAATAAGTGAATAACTTGGCTGTTCCAAGCCGATCTGGGATGCTACATATTCTTGCGACAATCCCTTGTTTCTACGAATAGTAGCAATGTTTTCTAATAATTTTTCCAATGTTGCTTCCATGTTTTAAAAATAATGATTTGATTATTAATGTATTACATATTTATAGCAATAAATAATTTCATTTTGTATTGTATTTTATTTCAAAATGCAATATATTTGCGCCATATTATTACAGTAATAACATTAAATCAAAAACAGTGCAGAAATGAAACAGGCAAACATGCAATTATCAGCGTGGTACAATACATTGCCACGCAACGAGTACCGGCAAATCAGGGAAAAATTAATCGAGCAATGCTCGATAACAAGAGCCATTTTCTACAACTGGCTACAAGGAATCACACCCATACCAAAGCATCAGTACCCTATAATCAACCAGATCGCAGGCAAGGAAATCATGCAAGAAACCAATTAGACAAGAGAATAAATCATGGAAAAGAAGCAAGGAGAAAGATTCGTATTGAACGGGGAAATATACATCTGCACAGAGGGTAGTAGCTGTTTTGATTGTGATTTATTGGGAAATCGCTGCTGGAGATACATAGAGACAACAGGAAACTGTGTCGGTCTTTACAGGAAAGACAATACAGATGTAATTTTTAAACGTGTATAAAAAAACAATTCATGAAATCATTCATAAACCGCACTACTATGGACTATAAAGTAAACCAGACATTAAATCATTTCACCATCGACGTCACACCGTCGAAAATGGTATGTACGCTTGCCGATTTCCTGTCTGACCAAGGGATGAACGTCGTGGAAGCCCGGATAATATACGGGCTGAATCAAGGAGTAATCATCCTGTACGTCCCATGCAGTGGAACGAGCCAGCAAGCAACCAAAGAAGAAATCGAACAATTGTGCAAAAGATATGAAACAAAAAATTCTTGACGCTACCAATGGCGGCCTCGACATAATACTCTACTATTACCCGCAAGCCCGCGAAGTACTGGAAGGACGGGTAAAACATTTCAAAATGCGGAACTCCGAACGGACAGCGAGCACGACGATTAAGAGGTTCGGGCAACTCTGGTACGTCACGGACTTCGGCGATGACCAGACGGCACGCAATGCCATTGACCTGACCATGCGGGAAGAAAACATCAATTTTTCGCAAGCACTCTACCTGCTGGCCGACCGTTTCAACATCGATTGCGGCTACAAGCCGGAAATCAACAAACCCGATATCAGCACGCGCAAACCGGAAGACGGCGAACAGGAAGGCAGCATCACATGGGAGGCCAAACAGGAACCCGAAGCCGCCGACCTCGAAGCGATGGGGACGTTCGTAAAGAAAGAAACCATGCAACGCTACAACGTCCTGGCACTCAAAAGCTACGCCATCACCAAACGGAAAGAAAACGGCCAACTCATTACAACCGTCATCAAGAGCAACCCCAACTACCCCATTTTCCTGTACCAGTTCGACGGATTCCAGAAAATATGTTGCCCATACGCCTACGACAAGGCCAACCGTTTCCGCTATGTCGGAAACAAGAAAAAGGACATTATTTACGGCATGGAACAGGTCATAGCAGCCTACGACAAGCTCAATGGCGATGTGTCGGAAGAAGAAGAAAAGCTGCCCGAAGTTTTTCTTTGCAGCGGTGAGCGGGATGCGCTCAACTGTGCAGGCATGGGCTATCCTGCCATCTGGCTCAACAGCGAGACGGCTGCTTTCGGCGAGAAGGAATTGTCGCAAGTCATGCGCTACACCGAAAAGCTCATCAACATACCCGACCTGGACGCGACTGGAATGCAAGCCGCCTACCGGCGAAGCCTCGAAAACTGGGAGCTCTACACCCTCATACTCCCCGAATGGCTGCCGCAATACAAAGACCGGCGCGGAAAGCCACGCAAGGACTTGACAGACTGGTGCGAATTGTCCGGAAGCCGGACGGAGTTCTCGCGCCTCATTCAGACTGCCAAGCGTTGCCAGTTCTGGGACAAAGTCGTAAAAAAGACCGGCGTATCGACCGAAATCAACACCATCAGCCTGCTGTGGTACCTGCGTTGCAGCGGGTTCGCACGCATCGAAGACCCCGTAAGCGGACAAGACCTGTACGTCCACATCAAAGACTACATCGTCAAGCAATATACGCCCAAGCAAATCCGCACCTACATCAAGCAGGAGCTTGAACGCTTGCACGTCAATAACATCATTCAAAAGCTTTTCCAAGACAGCAAGAAAACCACATCCGCCCTGATGGATGACTTGCGCCCCATTGACCTGTCGTTCAAAAAATCCACACCGGATTCACGTACTTTCTTCTTCAGGAACTGTGCGTTGCGCGTAACGGCCGATGATATTACGCCTATCCATCGGAACGACATCTGCACCTACACATGGGACACTGCCATCTGTCCGCATAATTTCTACCGCGCACAACCGGCATTTACCTATAAAGACGGTAAGATTCTGAACCTTGGCAACACCAAAAGCAACGTGCTGAAAGTATTTATCAACGCCAGCCGCATATATTGGAGGGAGGAACTCGAAACACGCACATCGGCGGCCATGGAAGAAAACCAGCGCTACATACGGGAACACCATTTTGACATAGCCGGGCCGCGCCTGACTGAGGCCGAAAAGGATGAGCAGCTGCAGCACCTGGCCAATAAATGCTATGCAATCGGTTACCTGCTCCACCAATTCAAGTTCATGCACCTTGCCAAAGCCGTATGGGTCATGGAAAACAGGCTTACGGAAGCCGGTGAAAGCTCCGGAGGCAGCGGAAAGTCATTTTTCTTCAACATGCTGAAAAAAATCGGCATTGCATCACTCGTGACGCTCAACGGACGTGACCGTTCCCTGACCGAAAACAAACACTTGCTCGAACGCGTCAACCAATATACAGACCTGCTGTTTACGGACGATGCAGACAGAAACATCGACTTTAATTTCTTTTATCCGCTCATCACGGGTGACGCCAACATCAATCCCAAAGGCTCAAAGTCCTATGAGATTTCTTTCAATGACAGCCCCATACCGGTCTTTGCTTCCAACTTCCCGCCACCAGAAGGAAAAGACAGGTCAACAGTCCGGCGAATGCTCATCGTCGTTTACAGTGATTACTACCATGAAAAAGGAGATGGCGACCTTTACAATGAAACACGCACCATACAAGACGACCTCGGCCTCGAAATATGCGGCAGCAACTACACGGAAGAGCAATACAACGCTGACATCAATTTCCTTATCGACTGCACGCAATTCTACCTGGACTGCAACCGGAACAACATTATTGTCCACCCGCCCATGGAGAACGTCTATAAGCGCATCAACATAGCAGAAATGGGAAACAGCGGCTTCTACGAGTGGGCATCGTCTTTCTTCGCACCCGAAAGCGAGAATGTCGATATTATCATACGCCGCGATGAAGTGTTCCGGGACTTCCAGATCGACACAGGCAACCGCCTGTGGACAACCCAGAAATTCATGAAAGCCCTGAAAGCCTTTTGCGAAAACACCGACTACATCCGCGAACTGAACCCGCGCGACCTGCTCGGCCCGTCCGGACGCCTCATCCGCAAACTTGACGGGAAGACGAAAGACTGCATCTATATACGCACCAAAGAAGAAATCAACAATTGGGTAAAAAGCAGCTATTTGTAATTATTAAATAACAGTGGAACCTAATGAAAACATGTATTTTCCTTAGCCGGGATGGCGGATTCGTCATGGGACGAACAGGCATAACCGAATTACAAACGAATGGACACTTGCGCGCGTTGCTCGAAAATGCCATGCCATGGAAGCCGGAGAGCGCGCACATTGGCGAAAAGGCATTTTGCACCATCTTGCACGGGAACAGGTACGTCGTTTACCTAGATGGCGATTATTATTTCCCGGACAGGCAGGAATGTGATTTGCTGGAAGACACAATCCTGCAAATATCAAAAACATACGGCAGCCGGGAAGCCGATACAAGCGACATATTTTCTGCCATCCACCAATTACTGAATGAAAGGGGGAACATACACAGCACCGAACAAATAAACATGTTTGCACAACGCATAGAAACATACTACGACATGCTCGAGCTGCTGGATGCTGCCGGACTTGCGCCGTTGGAACGGATTTTGTAACTTTGCCAAAAGAAAATTACAGGAGGACAAAACCATGGCAACAATTATACTACAGCCGACAAACAAGAAGCAAACAGATTTGCTGATTGCGCTTGCCAAAGAAATGAACATCTCTTTTACTACTGTCGAAAAGAATAGTGATAGTCCTTTCCTCGAAAAATTACTTTCTGCTGCAAAGGACGCAAAAAAAATTGCAACTGGAAAACGGAAAGGAAAAACTTTGGATGAACTATTGAAATGAAAATAGAAGTAACAGAAGAATTTGAAAAGGATTTTAAACGTTTGTCCAAAAAGTACCCCTCAATACCTAAGGACGTAAAGAAAATAGGGGAAGAACTATTGGCTAATCCCAATATGGGAGTATCTCTTTCCGGAGGTTTCCGTAAAATAAGAATGCCCATAACGTCCAAAGGAAAGGGAAAGAGCGGTGGCGCAAGGATAATTACATTCAATTATCTGCTTGACAGCAACAACGGAAAAATCATACTTGTTACCATGTATGATAAAAACGAGCAAGCCAATATATCTGACGCACAAATACGCCAAGCGTTTAAAACGTTAAACAAATAGTGCAGCGTTATCGTCTCTGCACCCTAAAACCAATAACACCCACCCACCCGTGAGCCTTTCCTTTTTCCGCACTCCACCCCGGGAGCCACGGAATTTTTTCCAGCTTGCGCCGTTGGAACGGATTTTGTAACTTTGCCAAAAGAAAATTACAGGAGGACAAAACCATGGCAACTTTAGCGTTAAATGAAACACAACTGCAGTTAGTAAAAATGTTTTCGTTTGCCAAAACAAAAGAAGCAACCGAAAAGCTCAAGAAAGTCCTTGTCGCTTACTATGCAAAAGAAATCGACAAGGAAATGGATGCTTTATGGAAAGCTGGAAAAATGACAGCGGCAAAAAATGAAAAGATTGCACATACACATTTACGGACGCCCTATAAAAAATGAAACGTAACATCGTCTTAGATACCAATTGTCTGTTATCCTCTATTTCAAAAAAATCCAAAAGCTACATAGTTTGGAAAAAAATGCAAGAGGGAGCATACAATTTATGCGTTACAACAGAAATATTAAATGAATATCAGGAAATTATAGGACAACATACAACTCCAGAACTTGCACAAAATGTCATAATGCTCCTTTTGAGCCTTGATAATGTAAAGTTAATTCAAACATATTATCGCTTCCAACTTATCAAGAGTGATCCAGATGACAATAAATTCGTGGATTGCGCAATAGCGGCAAATGCGACATTCATTGTTACCAATGACAACCATTTCAAGGAACTTGACACGATTGATTTTCCACACGTGGATTATATAAGTTTGGACGATTTTGTAAAACGCTTAAAGAAATAAAATCTGGATAAAAACCCTCACCCACCCGTGAGCCTTTCCTTTTTCCGCAAAAAACATGTTTTGCAACACATTTCCGCCCCTCCCCCCTTGCACGTTCCAAAAACTTTTCACAACTTTGCAACGTCAAACATTACCAAACAGGCGCACAAGCCGCCGTCGTGAACGGCTTTTTTTGTGCCCATACATATTAAATTAACTTTATCATAAGATAAAGCGTGCACGGACTGCCGGAGTTGGAAACACCCGGG
>CASDOZ010000025.1 GCA_949282265.1 uncultured Bacteroidales bacterium
GCAGCTGCCCGACACCATCACCGCTGACATACCCGTGACCGTGCCCAAAATCACAACCGTGGCCGAACCACCGCCCGAAAAACCAATCAACGCATTTTTCCGCGTGCTGGGAATCATTACGGCCGTGGCAGGGGGACTATTGGCAGTATGGAAATTCATAAAAATAAAACCATGAAAACGAACATTTCACGAACGGAAGCACTCAAACCGCTGTACGACTATGTAAACAAGCATGAAAGGTTTCCGAAGCAGTACATATATTTCTACATGACCTACAACACGGCAGAAAAAAGCTGGGGCTTTGTCGGCCGTAAATACTTGTATGTACTTTCACCCAAGCCTCACAAGCAGGCCTTATGCGCCACGGACAAGCAACAAATGCAAGCCACGCATGAAGCCCATACGCGGTATTTCCGGTCGCTGAAAAAGAAACCGCAGCTGAAAAGCCAGCGCATAAACGGTTATCTGGACACCATACAGGAGAACCTGGACGCCATTCGTCGAATCAACAACCAAAAAAGCAAATCATGATTATCTTATCGGACCGCATTTATAAGGGCCTGCATAACGGCATGGACCGCGTGGCCTACAACCTGCTGCTTGCCAAGTTCCAAGGGAGCGAGGCAGCGCAGCGCATCATCAACCGTTACGCCATTGAAGACCTCAAAGGCAAGATGAAAGACATCGACCTGGTGCTTGCCATCGCCCCGCGCGACAGCCGTTCCGACATCGTGCCCAAGCTGGCAAAGGCCATTTCCGGAAATGCCCGGGTACCCCTTATGCTGTTCGGAAAAGGGCAGACGCTTACGACCGCGCAAAAAAAACGCTGCACCGGAAAAAACATCCTTATCGTGGACGATGTACTCTATACCGGCGCAACGTTCCGGAAAGCAACCAAGGCCATCGCCCCGGCAAAGCCCCGAAAACTGCAATACTACACACTGGCCAAAAGCAAAAGCTACAAATAGAGGCAATTACTGCCGGACTTGCGCCGTTGGAACGGATTTTGTAACTTTGCAAAAGAAAATTACAAGAGGACAAAATCATGGCAACAATTACATTGGAATACGACGGCAGAAATGTTGGACTGAAAAAATTGATTGAAGCAATGATTGCTTTAGGTGCAACAGTAGTTCAACAAAAAGGAAAATCTTCCAAAAGCGGACTTGAAGAGTCCATGGATGATATTAAAAATGGACGAATCACAACACATAAAAGTGTAGAAGATTATTTCGAAAAGAACAAACTATTGTAATGTATAAAATTACAACTACCAGACGATTTGATAAAGATGCCGCTAAATGCAAGAAACGCGGTTACGACATGTTACTCCTAATGGAAGCTATGTCTTTGCTTGCAAAAACTGGTACACTGCCACCAAAATACAAACCCCATAAATTAACAGGCAATTATAAAGATTGCTGGGAATGCCATTTGCGCCCTGACTGGCTGCTGGTGTGGAAACAAAACGACAAAGAACTGATTTTGCTTTTTACCAATACCGGCACACATGCAGATTTGTTTTAAACTCCCGCACTCCACTCCCGGAGCTGCGGGAGTTTTTCATCGCATGGCGAACATTTCTTCATGCTCCCGGGTGATGCCGTGCTTCTTCCAGAAGAAGCGTTTCACGCGTAGCATGTTGAGCACGTCTTCCATGTTGTAGAGCAAGGCGCGTGCACGCTTGCGGGGGTCGCGCCAGTCACGGTGCAGCGTCCAAATGTTGCTTTTGTATTCCATTGTCTGCCGGACTATGCCGGCTTTCTTCTCGAACGCCGCCAGCTTGTAGCTCTTTGCGCACGGCTCGATGTAGTGCATCACCTTCAGGAGGTTCACGCACCGGATGCGCCCGCGGATGGACAACCCGAAGCATTTCTCCAGCATGCCGATGTCGGGACCCCAAAAATAAATGGTTTCCACATTACGGAGCAGCTTCCTCACGTTGCCAGCATTCAAGGCAGCCCCATAGAGCTGCCCATGGTGCCGCAAGTCATACGCATACCCCAGCAAGTACATTTTTTGCGAAATGAACCATTCCGCGTCAATGTACAATTCCAATTTTTTCCGTACATTTGTAGGGCAATTCAACGGTACGGACAATGCCCTGTCGATTGATTTCTTGTCTGTCTTCATGTCTGACTGTTAATGAGAAGTTAAAAAAATAGGGTATTTCCAGGTTTGTAACCTGCACGATTTTTTTGAAACCGACTTGTAACCGACTATATTACTTTGGTTTTGAATGGTTTACGTAATACTTGGTTGCAAGGTTACACGGTTACAAAAAAATCCGGCGTTTTATCTTCTTCGTTATTGCTTTTGTAGGCGGTGATTTGTTGGCACCGCCTTTTCTTTGATTAAAATTCGGGCGCATTTTCGAATATCTTCCGGGTCAGTTCAGGATCGGCGTGGTTGGCATACCTGGTAGTCATTGACAAATCGTGATGGTCGGCATGCTGCATTACCGTAAGCGGGTCAATGCCTGCTTTCAATAGGTTGTTAATGCCCGTGTCGCGTAAGCTATAGAGTTGCATTTCGGCTGGAAGTTGCAAAGCTTTCCGCAATTTGTCCCATTCCTTGCCGAAACGGGAATGCGCGCAAGGCTTTTTTCCCGGCGACAAGTCGGAAGAAAAAAGATAATAATCTTGCGGGAATTTATCCAGATTCAAGTCAAGCAGGTAATCCAGTAATTGCCCATTGATGGCTGCATAGCGTTGGTTATGCGTTTTCGCATTGTCAGCAGTAATAATGATTGCACGCTCTTGCAGCTTGACATGCTTTAATTGTATGAATCTTATTTCTTTGGGACGGATAAGCGAAGTGAAAACCAACTTACAGACCGTAAGGAATGGAGGATTATTTTCCAAAAGATATTCCGCAATTCGTTCACGGGTTTCATGTGGAATGAGTATGCGTTTCTTGGCCGGCTCCCGTTTGGTTTTGATATTTTCAAAAGGGTTTTCCTTGACGTAACATTTCTGCACGGCCCATGCAAAAAGCGCACGCCCCATTTTCAGTTGGTTATTCCATGCGCGCGCTCCCACTTTGCGCTCATTGTAGAAATAATCCAGATAACGGATTGCCAGTACCTTATTGAAAAGCGAAGCATAAATCTGGGGGACGTTCTTGTTGCACCACTGTCCGAAAATGCGGCAAAAAGATTCATAGCTCCGCATGGTATTGGTGCGCAGCTCCCTTTTCTTTTCGTTTACATACTCCTGCATTACAACGCCCAACGGCGTGTAGAGCCTTACATTTTCTTCTTGGAAAAAAGGCGACCAGCCGCCCGCCAGCTTCGCATTGATCGTGCAAAGCATTCCATTGGCAAATGCTTTAAAATCTGACAGCTTAGTAAACCTGTTGCGAATGCGGTTCAGCTTGATTTGTTTGCGTACAAACTCCTGCGTCTGCGGATGCAACGCATAGTATTCGATAAGCCACCCTACCCCCGTGCGTTTCAAAATTGCCGGAGAATAGCTGTTCAGTCGGAAAGTCTGTAAATTGGGAAGTTGGCTTTTGGACATTTTTTTTTTAGACATTACCGGCCATTCATCCGACAATGCCTAAAAAAGATTGATGCGATTCTGATTCGATTTTTTTACACGAGCAAGTGTAAGTACTTGAGTATAAAAAAAAGTGATCCAGCTGGGGCTCGAACCCAGGACCCCATCCTTAAAAGGGATGTGCTCTACCTGCTGAGCTACTGAATCATGCTTCCTGAAAAGCGTGTGCAAAGGTATATGTTTTTTTTATTCCACACAAGACATTGACCGATTTTTTTTCAAATACGAAATCATTCCACACTTAACACATTAATAAGCAAACAGATATAAACACATAAAAAAAATGACAACAAATACACAAATGAACTGATGAGAAATATTGTGTTATGCAAAAAACCGTAAACTTGAAAACTTTTACACGATTCAAGTTTCCAAGTTGACAACACATAAAACATTATAAAACAGCAAAATGCAAAACAACACGGAAAAATACATGCACAAAAAACATTAAAGCATATATGCTGTAAAACATAAAACATATACTTTTGCAGCCAAATTCAAGCATAGGCATTATGGACGAAATCAAGACGCAAATCATACAACTATCCGGAAAATTGTTCACACAATACGGCATCCGGAGTGTGTCCATCGATGATGTCTGTAAAAAATTAGGAATTTCAAAAAAAACCTTCTATGTCTATTTCAAACAAAAAGAAGACTTGGTCAGTGCTGTTCTGACTGCACATACGGAGGAAGATATCCGAAAACTGAACAAACACATCAATAACAGCAATGCAATTGACAATTTGCTGATTTTCCTGCATCACATAAAAACCATGATGCAAAACCAAAAACGCCATCCGGCTTTGATTTACGATTTACAAAAATATTATTCAAGTGTTCTGGAACAAAATAAAGGTTTGTATGAACAAGAATTAAACAAAGTTTTTGCACAAAACCTGCATAAAGGCATAGCAGAAGGACTTTACAGAGATGACATTAACATAGATATGTTATGCGTGTTTTTTTGTTCACGCCATACAACGGAAATAGTTTCCACCATAGTCAAAAGCGCGAATAATGAAAACTCCCAATCCGTATTGGATTTTTTCATAGAAATGTTGGCACGCTACATAATGACCCCGCAAGGATGGACGTATCTACGGGAAAAAGTATCCTGCTGCAAGCATACGACATGATGGGAAAAGAACCATTACGGCAGACAAACAGAAAAAAAAACAGAAGAATAACAGATAAACAGAAAAAACAGAAAGATGAACAGAAAAAAATTTTTTATGGCCTTGTGTTTGTTTGGCGGAAGTTTTCTGGCAACGGCACAAGTACAGGACACAGTAACGCTCGTTCTGAGCCTGGACTCGGCCAAACAAGTTGCAATGGAACACAACCGGACACTGAAAAATGCATCGCTTGATGTTCAGAAGGCAGAGGCCGTTCGTTGGCAAAGTATTGCGAGCATGTTACCACAAGTGCAAACTTCGGTCGATTATTCCAATATGCTTGGCTATGAAATAGACATGCGTGGCATGGTCATCCCTATGCCACCATCAGGTGTATTCGGAATCACGACATCTATCGCTATCAGTGGAGCACAAGTAGTAAGCGCACAACTCGGTACGATTGCAATGGAAATGGCCAACATTAGCCGCAAACAAACCGAACAACAGATTGGGAATCAAGTCAAAAGTATTTACTATTCAATCCTAGCCATGGAGCAGACCATTGATTTGCTGGAACAAAACCTGGTAAATATTGAAAAGTTATATGAAACGACCCAAAAATCTGTAGAAGTAGGTGTTGCCGAACAAGTAGATGCAGACCAACTGTCGGTGCAGGTTGCTACCATGCAAACTTCGATAAATGCTACCGAACGCTCGCTGGAAATGCTATACAACTCCATGCGCCTGCAATTAGGCATACCGGCAGATTATCCTATTGCCCTCTCACAAAGCATTGACGAACTGATCAATTTTGAAAGCGCCTTGGATCTACTTGCAGAGGACTTTATTATTGACAACAACTACAACTACCAATTAGTGAAAGAAAATACACGCCAGGCCAAGCAGCAAGTCAATTTAAGTGCATGGTCATACGGCCCCACCCTGAGTGCTGCATACCAATACAGCGCAAAAAAATACTTTACAAATGAAGTAGGCATGATGAACATGACACCGCCTAATGCCATCAGTGTCAGTGTAAGCCTGCCTATTTTCTCAAGCGGAAAAAACTTCACTACCGTCAAAGCAGCCAAACTCGACTACAAAAAACAATTGAACACACTGGCCGATACAGAAGAAAGTCTTTATATACAACACAGTGAACTGCGATACAACCTGAGTTCGGCATTTGAGACCTATGAAACCCAAAAAAAGAATGTGGAAGTAACGCAACGTGTATTGACTAACATTTCCAACAAATATGAACATGGTTACGCATCCAGTCTGGATGTAACCAACTCTGGTACAAACCTGATTACAGCACAAAACAGCTATGTACAAGCATTGCTTGACCTCGTCAACGCGCAAATTGCCCTGGAAGAGCTCTTAAATAAATAACACTGCACATAAAAACAACAGAAAAAGATATGAACAAGTTTACAGAAAGACCAGCCGTCTTCCTTTTGGCGGTGATGGCATTATTAGTAAGTTGCGGAACAAACACCAAAAAAGATTCCGAAGAAAAAGTACGTAAGGAACGCGTACAAACTCAAGTTCTACAACAACGGGAAATAGCCCGCAATTTGGACTTCACAAGTGTATTGGAAGGCTACGAAACCATGAATGTTGCTCCATCCCTGACAGGAATCATCGAGCACATCTACGTGGAAGTCGGCTCGCGCGTAAAACAAGGCGACATGTTGGTACGGATGGACCAGAACCAATACAAAACCACCAAGCTGACCTACGCCAACCTGACCATAGAAATGCAGCGTATGGAAGCCTTGATGGAAAGCGGAAGCATTTCACAGCAGACATACGACCAGACTAAACTGAGTTTCGACCAGACCAAAGAGTCGCTGGATTTTCTGGAAGTAAACACTTATGTGAAAGCCCCCTTCCAAGGTGTCATTTCGGCCAAGAACTATGAGGACGGCGAACTATATAGCGGACAGGCCATCCTGACATTGACACAAATCAACCTGCTGAAATCGTTAATAAACATACCGGAAACTTATTTCCCGCTTGTCAAGGAAGGTATGAAAATAGAATTGCGCTCCAAAATTTATCCGGACAAAACGTTCCCTGGTACAATAGAAATCGTTTATCCGACGATTGATCCGGCAACGCACACCTTCCAAGCCAAATTGCGCATTCCGAACAGTTCGGAACTGTTACGTCCCGGCATGTACACCTACACGACCTTGGCATTGGGTAAGGAACAAACCATAGTTGTACCCTATCAAGCTGTGCTGAAACTGCAAGGTGCCAATGACCGTTATGTATTTTTGAACGATAACGGGGTGGCCAAACGTGTTGCAGTAACTTTAGGACAACGATTTGATGACCAAGTGGAAATCATATCCGATGAAATAAAGGAGGGTGATGAATTGGTCGTTGTCGGCCAAGCACGCCTGGTAGATGGCGTCAAACTGGAAATTGTCAATACGGAGACAGCAAACGCTGCCGAATAATCACCATTTAATTACCAGAAGAGATGAGTATTTATAAAACCGCGATAAACAAACCTATCACTACCATGCTGGTTTTTGTGGCAGTGGTTGTCATAGGCCTTTTCTCGCTGACACGATTGCCGATTGACCAGTTCCCGGAAATGGAACCGCCATACGTATCCGTAATGACCATATACAGCGGAGCCAATGGCAGCGAGATAGAAACAAACGTAACGAAGATTCTGGAAAACAGCCTGAACTCGGTAGACGACTTGAAGGAAATCACATCCACATCAAAAGACAACATGTCGCTCGTAACCCTTGAGTTTGAATGGGGAACAGACTTGGATGAAGCCACCAATGACATACGTTCCTCCATCGACATGGTAACGGACGAGCTGCCAGACGGTTGCTCCAAACCATTGATTTTCAAGTTCAATACCAGCATGATGCCTATCATGCAGTACGCCTTTACAGCGGAAGAAAGTTATCCGGGGCTAGAAAAAATCCTGGACGATAACGTCATCAACGTACTGAACCGAATTGACGGGATCGGTAACCTTTCTTTGTCCGGCGCACCGGAACGTTACATTTACATAGACCTTGACCCCAAGAAACTGGAAGCTTACAATTTAAGCCTCGAAACGGTAGGTAACGCCATCGGCTCGAACAACCTGAACTTGGCCTCCGGTTCGGTTAAGATGGGCAAGGAACAGTATCAGCTACGCGTACAAGGCGAATACGTGGAAAGTTCCGAAATCAATGACATTGTGGTAACCACGTCTGCCGACGGCCGGCAAGTGTATGTGCGCGACCTGGCCACCGTGCGCGATACCATCAAGGATATTTCGCTCGACGAGAAAATCAACAGCCAGAACGGCGTGCGCCTGATTGTGATGAAGCAGTCGGGAGCCAACACCGTGCAGATTGCCAACGATGTGCGCAAACAAATGGAACGCATCAAGCAACAACTGCCGCCCGACATCAAAGTGCAGATGATTTACGACTCATCGGAAGAAATCAACAACGCCATCAATGGCCTGGTTGAATCCATCTTCTATGCGTTACTGTTCGTGGTGCTGGTCGTGCTGTTCTTCCTCGGCAAATGGCGCGCGACGATTATCATCGGACTGACTATCCCCATATCGTTGCTCACGGCCTTCGTCTATCTGGCTCTGGCTGACAGCTCGCTGAACATTATTTCACTCTGTTCGCTGACCATTGCCATCGGTATGGTGGTGGATGATGCCATTGTGGTATTGGAAAACATCACCAAGCATATAGAACGCGGTTCGCGCCCGCGTGAAGCGGCCATATACGCTACCAACGAGGTGTGGGTATCCGTTATCGCCACTACATTGGTTATAGTGGCCGTATTCATGCCGCTGACCATGTTGAGCGGGCAAGCCGGTATCATGTTCAAGGAGTTGGGCTGGATTGTGACCATTGTAGTATGCACATCCACGACCATTGCCATTTCGCTGACGCCCATGTTGTGCTCCAAGCTACTGAAATCTGTCAAAGTATCGGTAGATGAACACGGAAACCTGGTGGAAGAAAAAACTAAAATAGGTTGGTACGAACGCTACGTAGTAGGTTTCCTGAATAAAGTAGATAACTGGTATGCCAATGCCTTGCGTGCCTGCTTGAACCATAAAGCCATCACGTTAATAGTAGTCACCCTGATTTTTGCGGGTTCATTAGTACCGTTGTTCCTTGGTTTCATCGGTACGGACTTCATGCCGCAACAAGACAACGGCCGTATGAGTGTAACTATTGAATTACAACGCGGTACACGTATTGAAGAAACCATGCGCACCGCACGCGAAATTGAAAAGCGCATGATGGTGCTTGTTCCCGAGATCCAGTTGATTTCCACATCAGCAGGAACGAACGATGATGCTGGTATCTCGGCCATGTTCTCAACGACCAACAACAACAAAATCACGATGACCGTGCGCTGCCTGAAAAAATATGAACGCGAACGCACCATCTTTGAAATCGCCGAAGTAATACGTCAGGAACTGGCAAGTATGCCGGAAGTCATCACTTACCAGGTAAGCACATCGAGCGGCATGGGCGGCGGAGGTGCATCCACCGTGGATGTAGAGATATACGGCTACGACTTCGTGACCACCAACCTGCTGGCCGAAGAAATATCGCAGAAGCTGAAAGATGTGCCGGGTGCGCGCGACATTGACATCACCCGCGAGGAAGACCGTGCGGAACTGCAAATCATCTTCGACAAGGAAAAGCTGGCGCGCCACGGCCTGACCGAAGCCACCGTATCAACCTATGTGCGCAACCGCGTGAACGGTATGACTGCCGGATACCTGAAAGAAGACGGGGAAGAGTACGACATCGTCATCCGCTTGCAGGAAGCATTCAGAAGCAGCATCACCGACCTGGAAGAGCTGACCATGCCGTCGGCCACCGGCCAACTTGTCAAGCTGAAAGAGCTGGCACGGATTGAAGAATACTGGTGCCCGCCGACCATTGAACGCAAGAGCCGCCAGCGTATCGTAACTGTCAAAGTAACGCCCGTTGGCGTATCGCTCGGTGAACTGGCCATATCCATACAGCACATGCTGGAAGACGTAAACATTCCACAAGGTATTAACGTGGCCTTAGCTGGTGACTACGAAGACCAACAGGAAACATTTGGCGACATGGGTATGTTGCTGGCGTTGATTCTATTACTCGTATATATCGTAATGGCTTCACAGTTTGAATCGTTCTCCAAGCCGTTCATTATCATGATGGCCGTGCCGTTCGCCATTACCGGCGTTATCCTGGCCCTGTTGATAACCGACACCTCGTTGGACATGATCGGTGCGTTGGGCGTCATACTACTTGTCGGCATCGTGGTGAAAAACGGTATCGTGCTGGTGGACTACATCAACCTGATGCGCGACCGCGGTTACGAACTGAACGAAGCCATTGCACTATCGGGCGCTTCGCGTCTGCGTCCGGTATTGATGACCGCCCTGACTACCATACTGGGTATGGTGCCAATGGCACTGAGCACCAGCGAGGGTTCTGAAATGTGGGTACCGATGGGTATCGTCGTCATTGGCGGTGCGTTCGTGTCCACCATGATAACGCTGATTGTCGTGCCCGTGCTCTACGCCATCATGTCACGCCACGGCGAACGCGACAAAGCCATTAAGGAACAGAAAGAATACATATTCATGCAACTGGACCCCCATGATGACAAAGGGACGGTTGATAACCCACAAAAATAGAACAATAGAACAATGAAAGCTGTATTTATCGTATTCAACCAAGCCAATACGGAGCGTGTCGAATACATGCTCGACCAGCTCAAGATAAGCGGTTTCACGTTTTTTGAACAAGTGCAGGGACGCGGCACCAACGGCGGAGAGCCGCGCCGCGGCACGCACACCTGGCCGGAAATGAACTCCGCCGTCATTACCGTTGTAAACGACGACCAGGTGGAAAAACTGCTCCAGACCGTGCACAAGCTCGATTGCCGGAACAAGGAAGTCGGCGTGAGGGCATTTGTCTGGAACATAGAACAGACCGTGTAAACGGTACGACAGGAATGTACGGATGCAAGGCAGGCTGCCCGATACCAAATGGTACACAGGCAGCCTGCCTTTTTCATATCCCTGCCCCGTGCAGGGCAACCGTCAGTCTTCCTCCACGATTTCCGCGTCCTCCACATTCGTGAAGTCCTTGGCGCGGCTCGATGACAAGTTCTTCATGCGGCGGCGGAAAACCAGCCACGTAAGCAGCTCCGACAACGCATAGACCATACTGCTGATACCGACAATCATAAACGCCACCGAACGCACACCCGTAGGGTTGAACACGGCTACAATGCCCGCAACCAGAATCAGCACCGGCACCACGTAGAACCACAGCGAGACCGGAATGGCACGCCGGATATACAGGAAAGAAACGATTTCTTGGATGCCGCCCAGAATAAGCACAATGCCCAAAACAATAGTCAACAAGTCGGCAAAGAAGTCAGGCATGACAATCAGCCACAGGCCGAACAGCAGGCTGCCCACCCCTTCGAGCGGGAAACGCAACCCTTTTTTACGCCCTTGCACGAAATAGGCGATAATGCCCGCCAAAGCCGGTATCACAAACACCACGCCCAGCGTAATGACCAGGTATTCGCCGGCACGGTCGGGAAACAAGACCAGCACAAGGCCGACGATAAGCGCGCAAACCACACGCAACAAAACATAATTCAAACTCTTCATAAACGATATTTTTTAAGTTTCACAAACAATATGCGAAGATACACGATTGCTGCGGAATTACGCACAAAACATGCCATTTTATTTTTCGCAACGCCCCTTTCTCCTCCCGCACGTCCTTTCTGCACCGTCATGCCGGCCGCCGAGCCGAACAATTGGTGCAAGGTGAGTGCAATCGTACTTGCACGAATTGCCGAACCGCCGCCCAATTGGCGCATAAGCGAAACCATGTGGGCGGCGCCGGCCGTAGCAAACGCGGCACTGCCGCGAAACAGCACAACGGCGCAATACGCCGTCATCCCGCACTTGATGCGGGACCCTGGGAGGCGTTGGCGGGGATGGACACCGGCGAGGCAATAGTGCAACGCAATACCGCACATAAGGCTGCCCAGGATTCCGGCTCGGAGGCCGGAATGACAGAGTAAAAAAAAGCGGCCATACAGAGAGGCGCAATGGTACAGCGGCGCATCGCACCGTCATCCCGCACTTGATGCGGGACCCTGGGAGGTGTTGGCGGGGATGGACACCGGCGAGGCAATAGTGCAACGCAATACCGCACATAAGGCTGCCCAGGATTCCGGCTCGGAGGCCGGAATGACACTGTGGGAGTGCGGGCGGCTGTGCAAAGGGAGCGCGATGGCACAACGGCGCAATACGCCGTCATCCCGCACTTGATGCGGGACCCTGGGAGGCGGCGGCGGGGGATGACAACGACGCAACGCAATACCACGCATAAAGCCACCCAGGATTCCGGCTCGGAGGCCGGAATGACAGAGTAAAAAAAAGGCGGCCGTACAGAGAGGCGCAATGGTACAGCGGCGCATCGCACCGTCATCCCGCACTTGATGCGGGACCCTGGGAGGCGTTGGCGGGGATGGACACCGGCGAGGCAATAGTGCAACGCAATACCACGCATAAAGCCACCCAGGATTCCGGCTCGGAGGCCGGAATGACAGAGTAAAAAAAGGCGGCCGTACAGAGAGGCGCAATGGTACAGCGGCGCATCGCACCGTCATCCCGCACTTGATGCGGGACCCTGGGAGGCGGCGGCGGGGATGGACACCGGCGAGGCAATAGTGCAACGCAATACCACGCATAAAGCCACCCAGGATTCCGGCTCGGAGGCGGGAATGACACTGTGGGAGTGCGAGCGGCAGTGCAAAGGGAGCGCGATGGCACAGCGGCGCAATGCGCCGTCATCCCGCACTTGATGCGGGATCCTGGGAGGCGTTGGCGGGGATGGCAAAAACGTCCCGCACAGCCTCTCCAATGGGCTTCTCCCCAGCACAAAAATATTCCCTTGCAAAAACCTTGAATTTCTAAAAAAATATCCTTACATTTGCAGCGATAACAAAAACATACATGAAAATTAACAATACATATAACTCCTGCCTAAGGCTGCCAAATAGCCCGAACATGTTATGTGTAGTTAATTTTACCCCCCCCCCCGTTAAAATATCATAACACACAACCGACAACTGTGCGCCCCCTGGTAAAGACCGCAAAACGGACGCGCCCGTACAGCATACAGGACAGTAACGGATACCTGCCATCAAGGGTATCTGTTACCCTTGACGAC
>CASDOZ010000026.1 GCA_949282265.1 uncultured Bacteroidales bacterium
ACAAAGCCTTTTCCGGTGATGCAATAAGAAATGCATAATCACCCTTATTCATACTCTTTACTCCTATCGGAAATGCCTTTCTTGAAATATATTTGTAGTCATAGTTGCCGACCGGAGTTTGAAAGCTACGCGAATGCTTTACCGTCATTGATTGATGAACATATACAGCCTCTGGGATAAGTCCATAATATCGTAGTGCAGTGGACATTGAAACATATGAAGGTGCATAAAGGTGATTGGCTATCAACTCACTTGATAGAGTCTTTCCTGAATGTTCGGGGTTGATCACATAAAGTCCTCGCTTCAGTCTGATGATAACCCCTTGCTTTTCGAGCCAGGTTACTTTCTTATTAGCAGACTTAAGTTCCGGATATAACGATTCAATGATTGAAGTCGTTACTGGAATTTCTTTTTCTATTCAAAATATTGCTACATGGATAAATGACACTCAAGAAAGGGAAAAGACATCAAAAATCGATATTCCACACTCAATATCATTAATGTCCACCAAAAAATCAAATAAGTTCTTTGAAAAATTTGATAGTTAGATGGTTGTCTCGAAAGAACATCCAAGAGAGTAGGGAAAGGCGGGGTTTTGAATTGAAAACAGAATCCAGCTATAAGGACGAACTTACAGCTGGCTCCTGTCTCCGTTTACACAGAATTTTGGACAGTGTATTATAAAATGAAATCATTCCAATATACCCAATCTTGTTATTTTCCGAGTTCCTTTCATTTCCTTTGAATTCGAATCATAAATCATTAAATCTGGGATATAATTAGCTGGAGAATTATTATGAACCCTTTTCCATTCTTTATTTTTTATAGGATGATACCACTGATTGATAATATATACATCAAAAACAGGTGGACGGAAATTTGTTTCATTCATCATATTTTCAAACCCCAATTCCAGTTCAGCCAATTCTGAAGTTATTATTTTCTCAACTACATTTATATCAGTCTTATTGGGTACAACATTAGAAAATTTACCAATCCAGATGGAATAATCACTATGTTCTATTTCTTTAAAGTGATGATTTCTATCTTTTAGTCTTGTATATACACATCTGGTAGTTTGTCCACAATAATAAGAAAATTTCCTGGCGTATTTTCTTTTTCCCTGTAACAAATACAAATTAAAGTATTCATCATTATTCTCCAGCCACTTTGTTTCCCAATTATATAACTCCTCATATGAGAAAGGGCCGACCCATTTTATTAAATATACTTTATCCGTACTATTCATAATTTATTTTTTGTGCTAATGTAATTACAAATTTTCACCTAAGGCTAATTTTCTGAACGGTCTGTCAGTCGTACCGTTTCATCAATTCTATCAACGAGCTTCATATCCCATTATGTATTGCAAGCATAATGATTTTATGGCATAATACAAATTTTCAAATCATGTTTTTCTCTTATAGAAGAACCATTTGTAACTTGCGTGCTGGAAAAACAGGCGCAATAGCCTTTTTTATTTGCTTTCGCCATGTGATTGTCTGTCCTGATGTCGAGAGGTTGGATGGGTGTTTGAGATTTATTCAAAAATGAGAAAATCCGGTTTTCAGAGCAAGTATGTGCATATTTGCTAATGGATTATTGATAACTAATTGTCATCCATAGGTAGTATATTGCAAAGATATTTTGAATTTCATTACTAATTTACATGCTTTGAAGAGGAAAAATATCTTCATTCTTTAACCTTTCTTCTATCAGGCCATAAGTAGAATAATCGTAACGCTCTTTTTCATCTATTGCGCTATAGTTGTTACCAAAACATAAAGTCATATCCTTTACATAGATAGGAAGCAATGGGCTCTTGCCATTTTCAAATTCCTCACATGTAGGTGAGGTTAACTTAAATAAAGAAGATAATACCTCACAATATTTATCATTTCTCTTACTTGGCAGAGGTTTAATAACTGGTATTGCGATATTATAAAGTTTCTCATTTGCAAACTTGAAATCTTCATTTTTGTTTACAGACGAATAATAAACACCATGAACATATTTATCTTCTTGTGTTTTCCTATTGTGTTTTATGATAATCTCCATAATAAGTTGAGGTATAATATGCTCAGGCTTAAAGCTATCATGTTCAGAATTAACTTTGAATGAACAGGCTATTATAATAGGGAAGAAAAAAAGATATTTATCAAAATTGTCATTCCAATCTGTATATGTTGGAGTACGAAGATCAACTAATCGCAATTCGGATTTACACACAAAACGAGAAACCATTGACTCTCCCATTAGTGGTCTTCCTAATTCTTCCCAGCACGCATAAATACTTTCTCCTAAATAAAGACATGGATATCCAGGGAAACTATAACGTTGGGTTGAGATTATCCCACGTTTATCAAAAGGAATATGAAACATTTCTTTGTATGGTACATTCTTTCTATTTTCTATTTTACGCATTCTATAAAATGATTTGCTATTGGTTGAAATAGTCTTAATAATTAAACGCGAAACAACATCGTTCTTATCATCAATTCCAAGTAAATTATTTAATGACGTAAAAGCTGTACTGTGCAAGCCATTGTACTGATTGCGTATAATACCTTTGATTTTATTTATAATATCTTTAAGTTCTTGTATTTTATTGTTGTCGAGATCAAGATCTTTTTTGTTGTCGCTAACTAATTTATAATATGAATCCAATGTATTATAAAAATGGAATCTAAATTCTTTATCTTTAGAAGGATTAACCGGAACCAACTCTACTGCTTTATCATAAAACTCTCTTGTTAACATTTTTGCATTTTTCGTTTTATAGTTAATGACTGATAGTGTCTACCAAAAATTAGCGAACACAAGTGATTCTTTTGTTTATAACGAATAGTTTATCAGAACTTTATCAAGCGATTTGCAAATTATGGATCAATACTTCTGTTTCCCCGGAATTACTCCACGCACGCCACCTTTGGGATTCTCCACGTCCCCTTTATAGCGAGGAATCAAATGCATATGGACATGAAATACCGACTGACCTGCAGCTTCATTGACATTGATTCCGATATTGTATCCGTCGGGGTGGTATTGTTCATCCACCTTTTGCTTTACATATTGAAGCATCACATTCATAGCTTCCCGTTCATGGTTGGTCAAATCGAAATAGGAAGCCACATGTCGTTTGGGAATTATCAAGGCATGTCCCGGAGAAACCGGATATCCGTCGTAAAATGCAACGCAAGTAGCTGTCTCGCAAATGATTTCCACTTTTCGTGACAAACGGCAGAAAGGACAAGACTCACCTTCTTTTCTGGGTAATTTGTTGAAGTGGTTATATTGATAAAGTTCGTAACCCGCATTGTTTTCCAGACTGGGAAAAGGTAAACGGACATTGCATTGATACGTGTATTCCCGATGAATGGCGTGCAGTCTGAATCCTTCTTCTTTTATATCCCGCCGCACAGCAAAATAGGCTGTACCCTTAGGTGAAAGAAGATTGGACACGTTCATCATCACTTCGGCCTGCGCGTATGGCTCCAGCACATTCAGCACATAAACACAAACTATGGTGTCAAACTTGCCTTCCGGATATTCCGGACGATAATAATAATCATATCCGGTAATGTCATATCCGCGCCGTTTCAGCTCGTCCGTATCATACCCGAAACCACAACCGAAATCAAGAACGCGTCCTTTCAACAAGTCGTATTGCAAAAGATAGCGGACGGGTAGGGACAAATCCGTGCGTTTAATGGCCGTCAGGTATGGGTGATTTATTTTGTCATGTACCATAATCTTTAATATTTCCAAATTTCAAATCCCATATTCAAGGCAATCTGATGCATCGGTTTGAATGTCTGGAAGAAACAATCCAACAAATGTCCTCTGTCCATTCCGGCAATTTCCAGGGGAGTGTGCCCCAAAGAAAGATAGTCTTCCAATATTTTTTCCTGTTTCCCTAATGCCAGATTGACACGTAAAGCGGCCTGATGGGCTTCCGCCAATTTTGGAAGGTACAATTCCAAATCGGGCAACCGATTGCTTTTGGAGCTGTTGATGCTCGGATCGGCAGGCATCAGGTTCCAAAGTAAATCGTGGGAAACAAAACTCCACGGGATGAAATGGTCCAAATCGTAGGCATGTTCTTCCAGCAAGTTGCCGGTATACAAACATTTGACTTTCATTCCATGGCTTATGGCAGTATTCCAAAATTTATGTTGAGCAGTCAATGCGTTCCGTTCCTCTCTTTTTACCAGTTTGCTGGGTATGTTCGGTACATTGGGATTCCGAATCTGCAAAAAGTTGGTTAAACCCCAATAGGCAAATGCTCCTAAAATTTCATAGTTTTCTTTTAGATATGCCAACCATGCCGGATTCAATTCTACCCATAGTGTTCCATTTTCTTTTTCCAGTTTATAAAGGCAACCGTTCTCATACGATTGGGAACGGACAACCATTTGACGGTCATCGGAGGTGTCAATCCAAGGACGCAAGAAACGGAAAGGCACATTCAATTGCAGAAAATTCAGACGTTTCCGGACATCGGGCGTTTCTACCAAATTTTGCAACAGTTTCGTCAAATCACGTACACTGATATTGATGGGAATATTATAGTCCTTTTGCAAAGCCAGTATCGCGTCATAAAGAGATTCCGATTTTCCGAATGAAAGACGGAAATAGTTCACCGGATACCAGGCATTTGCCACCATCGTAACCATGATATCCCATACGTTCATCCTCGTTTTTCCCTGTTTCACGCATAAATCAAGTATGCCGAGAAACCAATAATATTTGTAGGTTGCTACGGTCTTGTCAAATATCCTGTTCAGATGTCTGGTAGTCAATGTGGTGGATTGCGGTATTAGCATGTTTTCCTATCGTGTATTCCAGTTTTTATCATTCATATTGCTTAAATGATTTTGAAACCAAGTTCCTTTCCCAATCCAGAATATAATTTATCCATTGCGGAAGCCACTCCTTTGATTGTTGCATAGTTGAATATACGGTCAAAATATGCGATATCGTTTATTGCACTTAAAATGCCATCAACAGATTTCGTATAACCAGATATATGCTTTGCGCCAGTTTTAATTTTGAAGTCTTCCAAATCCTTTTCACTCCCCAGTAATGTGCGACAACTGCTGAAATGCACAAATCGGTCTCTAAAAATACCATCTGCCATATTGGCTAATTCAGATAAAGTCAATATGGCATCATTACCTTTTTCTCCCTCTAAGAAAATTGAATGAGTATTGCCATGAAATGAAAGATATATGATAAAATAATCATTATATTTTGCCAAGTTAAACCTTTTCAGATAATATTGCAATTCCTTTTTTGTAGCCACTCTACGGTAAATGATTTCACAACCAGAAGATTTTTCAAGAAATTCCAATAATGGTTTAGTGTTTATTAAACGTTTATTTTTTTTGACTGTATGTTCCCATTCGGTTTCAAGGCAGATAATTCCGTTCTTATGTTTCATGTCATTGTCTATTAAAATATTATATTGTATTCTTATAGTGCTAACCTACAAAGTATTATAAGCAAGAGAAACGCTATGTTCACTAAAAGCAAAGTTACGGAAATATTTTATATGACAGCTGTATTCTGCGTTTTTTTTGTAATAATGATAAAATATTTTCTGATAATTAAATTAAACTCATCTCCCCATAACGCGCCATCTGCTGCTATGGCAAATAATTCATATCTTTGCAGGACAATGAAACCTGAAAAATATGAACAGAACTTCGTTTAAAGTGGAAATTTGTGCCAACTCGTACCAGAGTTGTGTGGCTGCGCGGTTGGGTGGCGCGGACAGGGTAGAGTTGTGCGCATCCATGCCGGAGGGCGGCACAACGCCTTCTTACGGAACGATATGCAAGGTCCGGGAAATAGAGGGCTTGCGTCTGCATGTGCTGGTCAGGCCGCGCGGCAGTGATTTTCATTATACGTCCGAAGAGGTGGACATTATGACAAAGGATATTGGCATGTGCCGTTCGCTTGGTGTGGATGGTGTGGTTGTGGGCGCTCTCCGGAAAGATGGTCAGGTCGATATGGAGACCATGAAGCAGCTGATGGAGGCGGCCGAGGGCATGTCCGTTACTTTTCATCGGGCATTTGACCATTGCTGCGATCCGTTCCGGGCCTTGGAAGACATTATCGCGCTTGGCTGCGACCGTATTCTCACATCCGGACAGCAACCGACGGCCATGCTGGGCGTGGATTTGTTGCGTCAGCTGGTGGAGGCGGCCAGCGGGCGGATTCGGATAATGCCGGGCTGTGGCGTGAATGCCGGCAACATTGCGCAGATAGCCCAAACGACGGGAGCGAAAGAGTTCCATTTCTCGGCCCGTCATCAGGTGGAGAGCCTGATGGAGTTCAGGAATGAAAAAGTGTGCATGGGCGCCACTTGTGATGAGTTTGTGCGGGAAGAAACCGACAGCAGGCAAGTAGAGGCGGCCATAGCTGCGCTTCTCAGCCTGTAGCCATGGCCGCCGTGTGCTGCAGGATTATATGTTGTCAAAAACCTTGACCAGCTGGTCGCCAAGCCCGATGGTGTAGCCTTGCGAGAAGAACACGACCCGGTTGAAGGTGTCGGCAATGACGAACATGGGCAAGCGTCCGCCGTTTTCCACCTCCATGTTTTCCGCCATCATTTTCCGGATGGAACCGTTGGTGTCAATGCCGAAACGGACATTGGAGGGCAGGGGGGCCAACAGGTTTTTGTCGAACCTTTCATAATCGCTTTCGGAAGCGAAAATCAGGAGAACCGGCCGTGCCCACTTTTCAATTTTTTCCGCGTTGGTAGCCAAATCCCTCAGTGCGTGGTTGGTCGGCTCCTTGCCTGAATCAATCAGACCGACCACAAAATAGCCTCTGCCGGTGGTTTGCAATACGGATGTAGTTTTGCCGTCTAAGGTGGTGTATCTGGCTTCCGAGTCGAAACTGCCTATCACGCGGCACTGTTCGTTGCTTTCCCTCACCACCAGGTCGGCAACCGTTGTGGAATCGCGGCCGATGCTGAAAAATTCCACATCGCAAAGCACATTGCCCTGTGCCATGCGCGAACCGCTGACCAACATGTAATACCCGCAGTCCAGTTCGGTACCCTTGCTGAAAGTGGTAGCCCAGTCCGTTTCACCATAAGGATAGTTCAGCAGCCTGAATGTTCCGTCTTCATATTTGGAGATGGTAAAATGCGTATAGTATTTGGGATTGTCAAGCATTTGGATAGGCGTATAGTTGAGCCGAAGCGTACCCACGGCTTGTATCGCCTGCTTGTCTGAACCGAAATCGACACCAAGCACCTGACCCTCTGGGCCGATGTATTTGATGTTGCCGGTGATTTCATCTATCCATGCCGGAATGCCCAGGCTTCTTGCCATGGCGACAAAGAATACGTCCCGGGACTGTGAGTCGCATGTTCTTGTCTTGAATACATTGACGGGAGCAACAAAAACATAGTTCATGGAATATTCATCCACTATGTGCAGGCTGTCTCTGCACCACTGTACGAGGTTTGCCGGATTTTTCCTGAACTGTTCAGCCATGTCGGCCGGAATGTTGTCTTGCAGCCATTTTCTGTATGGCGTCAGCAATTCCGTGGCAACTCTTGGGCAGAGCACTTTATCAATATCGCTTTCAGTGTCCGTGTTGTAGAGGTGGTCTTCCAACACCTCGGCGGGCGTATCTCTCAGGTCCTTCTCCGATATGGATTCCAAAAGCATGATGGCCCGTTCCGCCATACCTTCCCGGGCGGCGTTTGTCAGAAAATCCGCAATGGTTTGGTGGTTGCCTCGTGCCCCTATAAGCAGCGCACTTGTTTTTTCTGGGTCAAGCTGGAAACGCGCGGCAAATGCTTCTGCCTTTTCCTTGGTGAAGAATGTGGCAGTGTAGGCTGTTCTGATGGAATCTTCTTCAATCATCCGCTGCGTGTTGCGCGCCCTCTGTTCTTCCGTGACGGAAGGAACGGAGGCTTTTTCGGCCGGTGGAACAATTTCCATTTGCATGTGTCCGATGTTGTCGTGTTCCCTGTGGGCCAATGTAATGGTAATGCAGCTGTCCGTGCCGAATGACACTTTTCTGAAGCCGAACAGTCCGTCTTTTCCGGCCATTACCATCATGTCGCCTTTGCCGGCGGTAAGTGTTGCGTTGCCGTTCTTGTCCGTGTGCTTGGTCGCGACTGTGTAAAATTCCGCATAGTTATACAGTTTGAATTCCACTTTGGCTTTTTCTTGAGGCACTCCGTTTGAATCTACTACGTTCACTGTCAGTTTTGAAGGGGTGGGGGCATAATTCTCAATCACATTGATTTCCGTGAACAAAGCATTTTGGCGCATGACATCTTCCGGACCGTCGTATTTCCCGAACACCTTGGTGTGCATCAGCATGCCGCGGCTGGCTGGCGCATTGAACCATCCCAGGTTGAGCACAGGTTCAGGCTCGCAAGCGCCGAGGAAGTACCATTCACCGTCCACCCATGCTTCCACCCATGCGTGGTTGTCGTCCGTGTGTGCCCAGCGGGGAGTATAGACCTGTCGGGCCGGTATGCCTACCGCCCTGAGCGCGGCCACAAGCAGGGTTGATTCCTCACCACAGCGGCCGTAGGCGGTGCGAACCGTGGCAAGCGGCGAACTTGTGCGGGCATCGGATGGGGTGTAGGTGGCTTTTTCGTGGCACCAGTGATTGACTTCCAACGCGGCATCGTACATGCTCAAGTGTTTGACCCTGTCTTTCAACTCATGGTAGAACACTTCCCGCGCATTGTCCAGGTTTTCGTTGTTGACGCGCGGTGGCAGGATGAAATGCCGTATTTCCCGTTCGGGAACGGAGCTTCCCCACGGCATGGTGTCCAGAGCTTTCCGTGTCAGATGAAAAGTTTTGAGGTAATATTCCCCGTCCATATTGAGCATGTCGCCAAGAGGCATGTAGGCATAGAGAAACATCAGGGCTTCGCGTTCCTGAACAGTCAGGTCCTGTTCAAAGATTGCAAAGGCCGTGTTGTCGGCTATGGCGGTCTGTTTCTTGTGGAAATCCGCCTCCACTGTTTTCCGGTAATTCTTGTCGGAAATGAAATGTTCCGTACAGGAACTTAGCGCCAATGCAAAAGCGGCAATTGGCAAAAGCAGTTTTTTCATGTCGTTATTTTTCGCTGGTTGTTAATTCTATGATATTTACGGGTTCGTTTGTGGGTCTCAACCGAAGTATCACTCCGTTGGATTTGTCTTGTGTAAAGCCGATTTTCTGGCCGTCGTTCAGGCATACGGCCTTTTTGACCTTGACATTTAGCGGCAGGTAAACGACATTGTCTTCCTGTTGGGTAACATGTACGTACAGTTTGTCGCCTTTGCGGGTGGTAACTCCCCATGTTCTGGGTGTAATGTCGCCTGCGACAGTTCCCTTGATGGTGTAGCCGTATTTTTTCATCCATGCTCCTATTTGGTGGAGTCTTTCCACTGCCAAATCCGGAATGGTTCCGTCGGAGCGCGGCCCGATATTCAAGAGCAGATTGGCACCACGGCCTGCTGCCCCGACCAGATATTTGATGAGCGTGTCGGCCGATTTATAATCCAGGTCATTGACATCATAGCCCCATCGTCTGTTCATGGTCTGGCATGTTTCCAAAGGCAGGTTGCTGATGCCCGACTCACCGGAATAGCCGGCTGTGTTCTCGCCCGGCAGGTCACGCTCAAAAATCTGGATATCTTCGCCCGGTTGGGGTTTCAAGTGATGGTTGTTGGCAATCAGACAAGCCGGTTGCAGTTGGTGTATGTGCCTGTATAGTTCGTCATATTTCCAATTGAAATCGCGCGGCATGTCCCAATCGCCGTCCAGCCAGATGGCGCCAATGGGTCCGTAGTTGGACAGCAGTTCCGTGAGCTGGTTTTTCATAAAGGAAAAATAGGGCTCGCAGTTGCCGTCCCATTCCGGCCGGCCTGTGCCGGCTCCCGTTCTTCCACGGGGTGCGTCAGTCCTGCCCCAGTCAATCAACGAGTAGTAGAGATGCAGGCGGATACCCTCCTGCCGGCATGCTTGTGCTATTTCCTTGATAATATCCCGCTTGAAAGGGGTGGCATCTACAATGTCGTACGGGGAATATTGCGTGTCGAACATGGCAAAGCCATCGTGGTGTCGGGTGGTGATGCAGATGTATTCCGCACCGCTTGCCTTGATGTCCTGCACCCATTGGAGGGCATTGAATTTGGCCGGATAGAATCCTCCGGCCAGTCGGCCGTATTCCTTGTAATTGATATCGCGGTTGCTCATGACCCATTCGCCGTCGCCCAGCATGGAGTATATGCCCCAGTGGATAAATATGCCCAGACCGGCATTGCGGAATTCTTCCCTGGCCTGGAGGTTTGATTCGGATGGAATATAATCCTGTTGTGCAAAAAGGGTAGGGAGGCTGGCAACCAAAATCGCCATTGTGATTAAGACTTGTTTCATGATTGTGATTTTATGTTGATGAAGGCAAAGGTACGAAAAAGTTTCTGCTTGATACTATTCATTTTTCTTTCCCCGTTTGCGGATAACAGTTTATATGTTATTCGTTGTAATATGTTTATGTGCTCAACAAATAAAATATGGTCAAAGATAAGAGATTTCCTTGTAACCATCCAATTTTTGTCCCAATAATTTAGACATGTTGCTTTTTAGCATAAGGCCATATACTTGTACGAAGAATGTTGTCAATCATCCAATAAGCCTCTATGAATTGGCTGAAAATTATAACCGAACCGAATATTACAAGAAATGTAACAACAATTTGTGTAATCACGTTTTATGTATTATATTTGCTCCATAAATCAAAATGAGGCATTATGGAAACTCCGTTTATATTCGGGAAGATTGCTACCGGAGAGAATTTTACCGACCGTGAGAAGGAAACGGCCGATTTGGTTCAGAACTTTACGTCGTTAATCAACACGATTATTATCTCTCCCCGCCGCTGGGGCAAAAGTTCGCTTGTAAACAAGGCTGCAAAGTTAGCAATGGCGCAGGACAGCAACCTCCGGATCTGTCATATCGACCTGTTCAATGTGCGTAGCGAAGAGCATTTCTATTCACTGCTCGCCCAGAAGGTCATTGCCGCCACTTCCACAAAATGGGAGGAAGCCATCGAGAGCGCAAAGAGTTTCTTTTCGCATCTTGTTCCCAAGATTTCAATCGGTACAGACCCCACCAATGAGGTTTCAATCGACTTTGATTGGGAGGAGGTAAAGCGCAACCCCGACGAAGTGCTCGACCTTGCCGAAAAGATTGCCCAAAAGAAGGGCCTGAAAATCGTGATTTGCGTAGATGAGTTCCAAAATATCGCGGAATTTACAGACCCGGACTATTTCCAGAAAAAGTTGCGTTCACATTGGCAGCTGCACCAGAGTGTGGCTTATTGTCTTTATGGCAGCAAGCGCCACATGATGATGGAAGTGTTTACCGACTCATCCAAACCCTTCTACAAGTTCGGCAACCTGATGTTTCTCAATAAGATTGAGATGCCTTGCCTTGTGGAATTTTTCAAGAGCCGTTTTGCTGATACCGGAAAAAACATCGACGTTGAAGCAAGCCATTTGATTGCAAAGCTTGTAGATAATCATCCATACTACGCACAGCAGTTGGCACAGCTTTCATGGCTCAGAACAAAGGATGTATGTACCGTTGAAATCGTACATGAGGCACACACAGCGTTGGTGGAGCAGTTAAGTCTGTTGTTTGTAACAATCACCGAAACACTGACCACACAGCAACTGAACTACCTCAAGGCTCTTATAGCTGGAGAAAAGGCTATTA
>CASDOZ010000027.1 GCA_949282265.1 uncultured Bacteroidales bacterium
TCATGTCAAGGTTGTCAGGAAGACCAAGGTGCGCAATATCCCGGACAGGACAAGCATACACGACAGGCCGGCAGAAGCCGACGGGAGACGTTTCGGAGATTGGGAAATGGATCTTATCATAGGGAAGGGACAAAAGAGTGCCATACTGACCTTGTGCGAGCGCTCGAAAAACTACCTCCTTATGGCAAGGCTGCCGGAGGGGAAGAATCCGGAAAAGGTGGCCGATATGGCCATAAGGCTGCTTTTCCCTTACAGGAAAAACGTGCTTACCATCACGACGGACAATGGAACCGAGTTCGCCTGCCATAAGAAAATTGCAAAAGCACTCGGTACTACCGTTTATTTTGCAGACTCGTATGCTTCATGGCAGAAAGGGGCCATTGAGAACGAAAACAAACATACCGAAAGGAACGGATTTCAGGGAACTGTCGGATGAGTTCATCAAGGAGATTCAGTACAAAATTAACCGAAGGCCAAGGGAAAAATTAAACTTCTCAACTCCAAAAAAGGAGTTCTTCAAATTTATTTCGTAATATTGCACTTGCTGTTTGACTCTACCCGAATAATCATACTCCATCAACATTTTGAAATTTAATTTTTATTTATATCTTTGTCCGCTTTTTTTACCTAAACGCCTAACAATAAAAACTATGATTATGATTAAAACCAAAAACATTATCATTTATTATTTAGGAAGCATTTTATTGTCGTTGCTCCCAAGTACAAGTCTCGTGGCACAAATTAATACGGGAATCATGCCGGAAAGCTATTTTGACAACAAAACATTACGTGAGAATATTCCGACCGTAAAACTAACACCGCCAAATCTTAGCACATTGAAATACCAAGCCATCGAAGATGAAAAAAACGGTGTCATGCCAAAAGTCGGCAAATTACTGCCTGTCGATGAACTTACACCTGCCACATCCGGTGCCTGGCAGCAGCTGAGCAACGGCAAAAACGTTTGGCGATTAAGCTTGTCCAGCCCGGAAGCATTGGGTTGCGTTATTCATTTTAACCGCATGGATTTGCCGCACGGTGCCAAACTGTTCGTGTATAATCCGGATGGCAGTGTTATTTTAGGACCATACACTCACGAAGATAATCCAGATGGCGGACCATTTGCTATTGGCATGATTTACGGCGAAGAAGCCATCGTGGAATATGTCGCGCCGATGGCAAAGTCCGTAAACAGCAGGAACACACAAACGCAGCCGGACATAGAAATCGGGAAATATGCATATATTTACCGCGATGTTATGGATTTGCGCGCTACCGGTTATGGGACTTCCGATAAATGCCAAGTCAATATAAACTGTTCTGAAGGGGACAATTGGCGTGTACAACAACGCGGCGTAGCAAAAATCTATGTTGTGGAAGGCAATGAAGCCGGCTATTGTTCAGGTACGCTCATTAATAACACAAATAATGATGGGACACCCTATTTCCTGACAGCCGACCACTGTGGAGGTGGCACAGTAGCAAGCGATTTCCGGCAATGGATATTTTACTTCAATTACGAAAGTCCCGGCTGCACAAACGCACAACCAACCAACACAAAGAGCATTAGCGGTTGCACACGTGTAGCCCGTTCGCCATTGGTCGGAGGTTCTGACTTTTTGTTGGTGAAACTCAATACAACCTCTGAAAAAATCATTGAGTTCAACGGGGTTTACAACGGATGGAGTATCAGCACGATTGCAAGTCCGAACGGCGTAGGCATCCATCATCCAAGCGGAGATATTAAGAAAATCTCGACCTATACACAAGCCTTGACCACCTCGACCTACTACGATGACAGCGGCAAAGGAATGACCAGTGCACATTGGCAAGTTAAATGGGCTAAGACAGAAAATGGCCACGGAGTTACCGAAGGTGGGTCATCGGGTTCACCACTATTCGACAACAACGGGCGGGTCATCGGGACGCTTTCTGGCGGCTCATCCTATTGTTCAACTCCTACAAGCCCCGATTTGTACGGCAAAATGTCATACCATTGGCAAAAAGCAGGAACAACCGACAGTACACGCTTGCAACCTTGGTTAGATCCGACAGGAACAGCCACAACTTGCAATTACTACGATTCCAAACAAGAATTTTACGTAAGTCCGACGGAATACACTTTCCAAACAGCAAGCAGCGAAACAAGCATTGTCATCAAAGCTGGCATAGAAGCTGTTCAATGGACGGCGACAACCAATGCCGAATGGTTGCACATAAGCCCCAATAGCGGAGCCGGCAACAACCAGACGACCACAATGATTGTGTCCGTTGATGAAAACACCCAAACGACAAACCGGAATGCTACCATCACCGTAACACACGGAAACGAAGCGAAAACCATAGCCATCACACAACTCGGAACCGCGAGTATAACATACGGATTCAGCTACAATTTTGAGGATTGCAACGATTTTGACGTGGACAAATTCGCTCCATGCACAACCATAGACCGCGATAGAAGAGATACGTATGGAATTGAAGGTATAGAATTTGACAACTCCGGATACATAGGTTCATTCATAGCATTCAATGCACAAAAGACCCAACCAGCCCTTGACAAAGCATGGTATGCATATCAAGGAGAAAAATGCGGAGTTTGTTTCGCAGCAGCGCCCCAAGACGATTACGAAACCAATTTTTCGAACGATGACTGGTTTATTACACCAAAAGTAAACTTGCAAAACCATTCGCAACTGACTTTCTACGCAAAATCAGCTACAGATGAATATGGCTTGGAACGTTTCAACGTACTCGTTTCCAATACGGGCAATAATCCGGAGGATTTCCAACAGATTTCCACCAACCCATACACAGAAGCGCCAACTGCATGGACGCAATATACTTTCGATTTGTCAGCATACGACAACCAGCAAATCTATGTGGCCATACAATGCGTTTCCGCAGATGCATTTGCTTTCATGATCGATGACATTGTCATCAATACCAACGGAACAAGTGTCAATACGATTGAACAAGACAACCAGAGCAAGATATCCCTTGTCCGGAATATTGTTACCGACCAACTTGAACTACGCCTGCCGGAATCAGGAAACATGAATTTCAGCGCTCACATTCTCGATGTTACCGGCAAATTGGTAGAAAGCAGGATTGTCAACATGCAGGCCAACAATCTGCCTGTCGGCCACTTGGCAACAGGGCTTTATCTGCTCCGAATTGGTGATCAAACCATACGCTTCATAAAACAATAAGTTAAAACAAACTGTAAGGCAAAAATTAATATTGATATTTTACAAATAAGACCCATTGGCAGAATCAACCAAGTACATGTTAATTCTGCCAATGGGATAATCTAACTACAATCAACTATGGTTAAAACTTTTTTCTTGGCACTCTGCCTATCCCTATTTGCACTATGTTCTTCCGCCACAGCAGAAACGCCAAACATTGAATTAAAAATCGTTGTTTCCAACATTGCCGACAGCAAAGGCCAACTATTGGTAGGCATCTATAACAAAGCTGAGGGAGCATTCAACACATCCAGTCAAATAGCTGGCAAAATTGTCCCTGCCAAAGCAGGAAAAATGCAATTCATATTTCAATTGCCTGCCGGACAATACGCTATTGGAGTCATTCATGACAAGAACAGCAACAATCAACTTGACACCAATTTTTTAGGCATACCAACTGAAGATTACGGTTTCTCCAATTCGGCCCAAAGGCCTGATTTCGAGAAAGCAAAAATCAACATAACACACAACCAAACCATATATATCACCATGCAATAAAAGGATTATTCACATACCCGGTTTTCGCGAACGTGAAAGAAATCCCATATTGTCTAACTTATGGTTCCATATTCGTATCAAGTTATTACTTTCGCCGTATTGCCTACTTCCAAATAAAAGCGTACCTTTGCGCCCGAAATTTGGAAAAGGCATCCAATATTAAATGCCGCTGTGCGCGGCCGTGTATTCTAGGACAACCACGTAAAAAACAGGAATTATGAACAAAAAAGTTTCCGTATCTTTCATGCTATTAGGCATCCTTTTTAATGTATGCCTGATCACCGCAAATCTCCTTGAAACCAAAGTCATACAATTAGGCAATTTTACCATTACTGCGGGATTATTGGTTTTTCCTATTTCTTATATCATCAATGATTGCATTGCTGAAGTATGGGGTTTCCGCAAAGCGCGCCTGATTATTTGGAGTGGTTTTGCAATGAATTTCTTTGTCGTGGCCTTGGGGCTTGTTGCTGTTGCCCTGCCTGCCGCCCCGTTCTGGGAAGGCGAGAGCCATTTCAATTTTGTTTTCGGCATGGCACCGCGCATAGTCATAGCAAGCCTGCTTGCGTTCCTCATAGGCTCGTTCCTGAACGCATACGTCATGAGCCGCATGAAAATAGCCAGCCAAGGACGCCATTTTTCCGCACGTGCCATTTGGTCCACCGTAGCCGGTGAAACTGCCGACTCGCTGATTTTTTTCCCCATTGCATTCGGCGGTATTATCGCATGGCCCATACTACTTAAAATGTTGTGCCTGCAAATCATTCTGAAATCCGCCTACGAAATCATTATCCTCCCGGTTACGGTTCGCGTCGTCAAAGCAGTTAAACGTATTGACGGTAGCGATGTATATGACAACGGGATTTCGTACAAAATCTGGAAAATCGGAGAACTTTAAAAACCACTTGTTAAAAAACAAACACCAAATATGAACAGCAACACTGCATTGGTCGTATTCAGTGGCGGCCAAGATTCAACGACTTGCCTGTTTTGGGCAAAACGTGAATTCCAGAAAGTATATGCATTAAGTTTCCTGTATGGACAAAAACACGCACAAGAAGTAGAAATAGCCCGTTCCATTGCACAAAGAGCCGACGTTGAGTTTGACGTCATGGATGTTTCATTCATCGGAACGCTTGGACACAACTCACTGACAGACCAGACCATAATTATGGACAGTGAAAAACCGGAAGAAGGAGTACCAAACACATTCGTACCTGGACGCAACTTATTCTTTCTGAGCATTGCAGCCGTTTATGCACGCGAACGAAACATAAACCATTTGGTAACAGGCGTTTCCCAGACCGACTTTAGCGGTTATCCCGACTGCCGGGACACGTTTATCAAATCGCTCAACGTTACGCTGAACCTTGCCATGGACACGCAATTCGTGATACACACCCCGCTGATGTGGATTGACAAATCCCAAACATGGGCATTAGCCGATAAATTAGGTGTCTTCGAACTGATACGCAATGAAACAATGACATGCTACAATGGCATCTCCGGTGATGGTTGCGGCCATTGTCCGGCCTGCAAATTACGCCGCGAGGGTTTGGAAAAATACCTCATGGCAAGACAAGCTGACAAGTTATAATAAATAATCTGTAAACAAGAAGTCTGATAAAACAAATATGGCAGAACTAAAAGAACAATTGTCCTTATTGGGACGAAAAACGACATATAGACAAGAATACGCCCCTGATGTGCTCGAAACTTTTGACAACAAACATCCTGAAAACGATTATTGGGTACGCTTCAATTGTCCGGAATTTACAAGCGTATGCCCCATCACCGGCCAACCGGATTTTGCCGAAATCCGTATCAGTTACATACCAGACCAGAAAATGGTGGAAAGCAAAAGCCTGAAACTATACTTGTTCAGTTTCCGAAACCACGGTGCATTCCATGAAGATTGCGTAAACATCATCATGAAAGACCTTATAAAGTTAATGCAACCGAAATACATTGAGGTAACCGGTTTCTTCACGCCCCGGGGCGGAATATCCATCTATCCGTATGCAAATTACGGACGACCCGGCAGCAAATACGAAAAACTCGCTGAACAAAGGCTTTTGAACCACGAATAAAGCCATAGCCCCCTTTTCCTTTTGCAAACAATTGGTACGAATGATTTTTAGACAAATTATGTATCATCTGAAACCTTTTGTTACTGCAACTTGCCTATCTTTGCTTGCTGCAAAAAGAACTTTTAAATGCAAGTAAGATGGATAGACATGTTTTTTTACACACTTTGAGCTTGACATTAGTCGCTTTGCTTTTATCAATTCCGGCACAAGCTTACACAGAACGGAATTTCTTGCAAAATACCATCAGCAAAGAAGATTTAAAGTCTACATTAGTCATGAACCAAGCCTGGGTGCCATATCCCGACTACACCGACCGTGCCGGCTGGGACTCCCTGCTCACCAAACAGGACAAGGAGATGCTGATCCGCACCGGTGAACGATTGCTAAATTATAAATGGCAAGTTATCCATGCCACAGACTATATCGAATATGAACGTAGTGGTGAACGCAACCTCATGCAAGAACCGTATGAAGCAAACCGCCAAGCAATCAATACGCTGATGCTGGCAGAACTTGCCGAAGGTAAAGGACGCTTTATCGACCAACTTGTAAATGGCGTTTTTTACAGTTGCGAAATGACTTCATGGGTACTGTCTGCACATTTGCCACGCCAAAGCACACATCGTTCATTGCCGGATTTCCGAGAACAAATCATTGATTTAGGTTCGGGCGCATACGGCTCCATGCTGGCGTGGACATACTATTTTTTCCACGAAACTTTCGACCAAATCAATCCTTCCATATCGGCTTATTTACGATCTGCCTTACAAGAACGGATTCTTGACCCATACATGAGCAACGATCGTGAATGGTGGATGGCTTTCTATTGGAAACCTGGAGAAATCATCAACAACTGGAATCCGTGGTGCAACTCCAATGTATTGCAGTGTTTCCTACTGTTGGAAAATGACCAAGACAGACTCACAGAAGCCGTCTGGCGTACCATGTTATCTGTGGATAAATTCATTAACTTCGTCAAAGCAGACGGTGCCTGTGAAGAGGGGACATCCTATTGGGGACATGCTGCCGGAAAAATGTACGACTATCTGCAAATATTATCAGATGGCACAAATGGGAAAGTTTCGCTATTCCAAGAACCCATGATTCGCCGTATGGGCGAATACATCAGCCGCTCCTATGTGGGCAACGGTTGGGTCGTTAATTTTGCGGATGCATCAGCCAAAGGGGGAGGCGATGCACCTCTTATTTATCGTTACGGACGAGCCGTCGGCAGCACGGAAATGATGCAATTTGCAGCATACCTACTCAATGGTAAACGACCGACAATACCACTCGGGAATGACACATTCCGCTCATTGCAATGTATATTGTACAATCAGCAACTGCAAAAAACAGAGCCCGCACATGACATTCCTGCCTGCACATGGTATCCTGATACGGAATTCTGTTATTTAAGTAACAAAAACGACTGGTTCATGGCTGCAAAAGGCGGATTCAACAACGAAAGCCACAACCATAACGATGTCGGAACATTCTCGTTATACGTGAATACAATTCCTGTTCTAATCGATGCGGGTGTTGGTACATACACGCGCCAGACATTCAGTGATGAGCGATATACAATATGGACCATGCAAAGCAATTATCACAACTTACCTATAATCAACGGCGTCGCACAACAGTTCGGACAAGAATACAAGGCCAAGAATGTAACATGCAATGAAAAACGACGTACTTTTAGTGCCGATATTGCCGGTGCATATCCACAAGAGGCCCATGTAAACAGCTGGATACGTAACTACGAATTAGGAGAAAAACAACTGATTATCAACGATAAATTTATATTAAACACCGCAGAATCCCCTAACCAAATCAACTTCCTGACATGGGGAAAGGTTGATATAACCACATCGGGCAGACTAACAATCGAAGTTATGGAACAAAAGGTAACACTGGAATATCCCCAAAACTTCGAGGTTGCATTAGAAACAATTACACTACCCGATCCGCGCCTGTCTAATGTATGGGGTGAAAAAATTTTTCGGATAACATTAAAAGATACCGAAATACAAACAAAAGGCAATTATAAATTTATAGTAAGGTAAATTACCAGCAAAATAAAACGATTAAAGAAGCCAGATTCTTATTTTATACATAAAAATCTGGCTTCTCTTTCTCGCAAATCAATTTCCAACAAGCTCCCTTAGATCCAAATTTTCCATTTTTACGCTATAAAAACTCAACTGCAGATGTACAATCCTCAAAAAAATAAGGAGAAACAGACAACAGAATAAAAACATAGAAATAGAAAGTATAAATCCCAAGATTCAGATATTCGACAAAGGTTACTAAAATTTATCAAGACAACCAATTTGTCCATTAATACATTTCTCTACTATAACTCAAAAACAAAAGAGCGGAACTGTTTTCACAATTCCGCTCCAAACTACTAAACAACAATAATTATTTTATGATTGCTTTAAATGCTTCGTCATCGGCAAATTTAGCAAATTCAATATCTTTTGCAGCTTTTTCTTTCATAGCAGCATCTCTTGCAACAGCAGTTTTCATATTGCTGTAAACTGCCTCACGGTCATTGGTCCGAGCACCAATTACAGCAGCCAAATAAGCAGTCGTTGCATTAGGTTCTGCAACAGCGGCCAACGTGTTACGAGCTGCGCTGTAATCCTCGTTCAAAATCTGCTGCAAAGCAGCATTGTTTGTATTAGCCTTGCCAAATGAAGTTTTTGCTTTGCTATAATCGCCTTTCATCATATACAAAGTTCCCAATGCTGCGCCCAGATCAGATTTTGTACCAGCAGCTTTGCCAAAATAAACTTCAGCTTTTTCCAAATCGCCTTGTTCCATTGCAGCAACACCTGCATTATAATTTACGTCTGGATCGTTCGGTTGCAATTCAAGAGCTTTCGCATAGCAACGTACAGCTTCATCAACTTTACCTTGGGCATATTTCGTAATACCCATATTGTTATATCCACGATACTCATTAGGATAGTTATCTATAACTTTCTGATAAATCGCAACCTTTTCATCCAAATTTTGAGTCAAAGTAGCCGCATACAACATTTCTTCAACAGAAAGCTGTTTGGGATCTTCTTTCATCAATTTAGAAATTTCTTCATCGGACTTACCGATCAAATCTGTTGTCAATTTCAGACGGGCACGACGCAACGGCGGCAAAATTTCATCAGCAATGCTCTTATAGGCAGCGGACAGATTCTTGATTTCACGTTCACGTTGTTCTGGGTCGCTATACATGGACAAAACACGCAAAATCAAATCTTTGTCTTGGATACTGGATGCTTCCATCAACTTCTGGAATCCTTCCCAGTCTTCAGCCATAAATTTGGTATCAATTTCCACATCAACTTTCTTTCTCTTCAATTGTCTTGCAAGATAATCTGCAGAAACTTTCTGGCGTCTTTGTGCCAAACCTTCGTTCAGTTCTAAAGCGCCATCAGGAGAAGCATAACCGGCAACTTCCAAATTGTTTATAGCTTTTCTTTGTGCAGTATCTGCTGCTACAATTGCAGCTGTCAAGTCTTTCACATTAGCGGAATTTGTTTCCGAAGAGCGCAAATTGGCCTGTTGAATCAAAAACTTAATATCTGCTTCCTGAATCTCTTGAATAATACGTTGAAATTTATCAGGGGTAATGCTAGGTTGCATTTCTTTTGCATCAGCTGAAGCTAACTTTACTGTGGAAACAACACCATCAGCAACTTTTACTTCCGGCACTTCAAAAGTCTTTTTGCCCGCTGTTGCTTCAAACTGCAAATACAATTCAGCCTGAGCCATTTCCGGCACATAATCAAAAGAAACCTTTACATCATACTTGCCACCATTGGCATAAGAAATCTTGTTGTCATTCGCTTTTACTTTTTCACCAATAAAGGTTGTAGGTTCGCCTTTCACTTCCTGACCGTTGAACTTCAAAACCGGAGTTACGACCAAAGTTCCTTTCTTATTAAATGTTTTAGCGGGAAACGTTCCTGTAATAGAAGCGTTTACTTTATCACCAACCACTGTCAACGGACTCGGGTCACATTTCAAATCCTGAGGAGCAACCATCGGTTTGTTACATGAATTCATGACTACCGCCAAAACCAACGTAGCCATCAGAAGCATTTTTTGTTTCATAAAAATAAATTTTGTAGTTATACGAATTATATAAGATTAGGATTATTTTCCAACGCGCAAATGTACGATAAATGTACAATAAATCCAACTATTTTCTGTTTCTTTGCAAAAGTTTTTTCTGCTTTTTTTGATTTGAACACATATAACAACTATAATTTAGCAGGATTATAGAACATTACGACCTCAAAACAATAAATATAAGATGCTTCAATACCTGAAATATTTAAATTGCAAACGTGTTGTAAACTACGGAAAACTACTGGCAAGTTTCACAATAAGCCACATAAAAGGTAAACCATACATGTGGCATAATCCTGTCTTCATTTCTGTTGAACCAGCCAATTACTGTAATCTACACTGTCCAGAATGTCCTGTCGGAACAGGAGCAATCCCCCAAAAAGCGGCACAATTCGACATGAATATTTACTACAAGCTAATAGATGAACTCGCACCTAGTTTACATATGGTCAATTTATATTTTCAGGGTGAACCTTTATTCTCTGAAAATTTCTGCAAAATGGTCAGCTATGCCAAACAACATAAACTATATACACAAACCTCTACAAACGGCCAATTGGTAACCTCCGCATTGGCAAAAAATATTGTCCTATCCGGTTTAGAGAAAATCATCGTATCAATCGATGGAGCGACGCAAGAAACTTATGAACAATATCGTAAAAATGGACTTCTACAAACAGCTATCAACAGCGTCCGCTTAATTTCCTTATGGAAAAAACGACTACAATCAAAAACACCTCTTATTGAAATACAATGCTTAAGATTAAAAAGCAATGAACAAGATTGGGAAAAACTAAAACATTTGTATAAACAATGGGGAGGAGATCAGTTAGTTTTTAAAAGTGCCCAATTTTATAATTATGAAAACGGCAATCCGCTAATGCTACAAAACAAACACTGCAGATATATAAAGCAAAAAGATGGAAAATATAAATTAAGATACAAATTACATAACCATTGCATGCGATTATGGAGTGGGGCCGTGATAGATGCCCATGCGAATGTCCTCCCGTGTTGCTTTGACAAATATGCACAATACAAGTTTGGCAATATCTCAAACAAACTGTTCTATTCATGTTGGCACAGTTATGCAGCCAACAATTTCCGTATCAAAATACTTCGAAAGCGTCTTGAGATTGACATTTGCACAAATTGTACAACAAAATAAGAAAGAGTAAAAAAAGTGCAAACTAACAATTTGCACTTGAGCGGCAGACGGGACTCGAACCCGCGACCTCCAGCTTGGGAAGCTAGAGCTCTACCAACTGAGCTACTGCCGCAACAATTATAAAAACAAGTGCAAAAATAACATGAATCTGGCACTCATCCAAATGGATGCATGCTTTTTTATACTAAAAGTGCAACTCTTTAACAAGAAAGGCGTCCTTCCAGTCTTGTGTATAGACCGGAAGGACGCCCAGCAAAAAAAACGGCGGCTACCTACTCTCCCGCTCGCGCAGTACCAT
>CASDOZ010000028.1 GCA_949282265.1 uncultured Bacteroidales bacterium
ATTATCGATTATATGTTTCATTGACTGTTCATCGACGAGCGAAAAGGAATACATGTTGTAAACATAGTAGGCCAATTCATCACTTTTCTTGTTGATGGTCGTGGAGTAGGTTGTAACCCTGTCAATATAGTATTTTTTCATAGCTCACCTCCTTTCTGTCCCGGATAGAACGGCAGCAGTTCGTCGCGTATCCCGATCAGGATGTTCAGGCAGCTTGACACGCGGTTCATGGCCTCGTCCATCAGTCCGTCATCCCCGGATGTCATTCTTGTGCGCACGCGCACCATGTTCACCAACGCTTTTGACAGTTCGTCGATTTCATTTTCCAGCCCGGTGTCGTGTTCGCTGCTGCCGAAGCGCAGCAGGTCGAGCAGTGCGGGCAGCTGGCCAATCTTCACGTTCTTCATAGCGTGCCTCCTTTCTGCACCGACAGCGTGAGGGCGGTGCTCCCGTTGGAGCATGACACCATGCTGCCGTAAGGTGTTGTTTCTACTGTGCCGACCAGCGTGGAGCTGCAAGCGAGCTGCTCGGGGCTGATGCGCCCGGAGCGCGTCTGGATTCTTGTGGTTTCCATAACTATTATGTTTAGACAAAAATAAAAACCGCACTACGTGTTGTCTAAGTTTAATAGCAAACTCCGGGGGCGTTTCCGAAACCCCGACACGGTGCGGTTAAATCCTAAAAATTATGTGTTGGTATAAAAAACGCCAACGTATAGGTCGGCGGAAATATACCGCTATTAAACTTAGACGCTGCAAAGGTGGGGAAAGTTTTTGGAACGTGCAAGGGTGAGGGGTGGAAATGTGTTGCAGAACATGTTTTTTGCGGAAAAAGGAAAGGGTCACGGGTGGGTGAGGGGCTGTCAACGCCGGTTGAAGACAAATTTTAGACCTTGCTCCTGGTATAGTTTGAATTTTGTGTCGGAACTGATGAGCGTTATTTTGTCTGAAATGGCTTGTGCGATTATAAGTCGGTCATTGGGATCGTTATGGTTATCATGTAATGGTAGCCCTGCGTATGCCATTAAATGTCTTTCCGTGATAGGAATTATCTTTATTCCGGCTTCTGCTATGTGGGAAAATATGTCCTTTGCTGTTTTGAATTTCTTATATGACAATTTTCCTATCTGATATAAATGTATTAATTCTTGTACACAAACAGTACTCGTATATAACTGCGTATCATATTTGTCAATGATTTTCATAACATCTCTATGGATAGAATCTCTATCCATGGCAATGAATATCAATATGTTTGTGTCAATGTAATACCGATTCATTTCAATACGGCTTTCATGTCTAAAATAATACCATCAGGCCTGCTTCTTAAAAATAAACCTGTTTTTGAAAGCTTTTTGTTTTCAGTGCTTGTTTTTGCAGTCGGTTGTTTTCTGGTTTGCGCATTCATGATTATTCTTCTTATGTTTTTTTCTTTTGGCAAAGTTACAAAATCCGTTCCAACGGCGCAAGTCCGGCAGTAATTGCCTCTATTTGTAACTTTTGCTTTTGGCCAGGGTGTAGTATTGCAGTTTTCGGGGCTTTGCCGGGGCGATGGCCTTGGTTGCTTTCCGGAACGTTGCACCGGTATAGAGTACATCGTCCACGATGAGGATGTTTTTTCCGGTGCAGCGTTTTTTTTGCGCGGTCGTAAGCGTCTGCCCTTTTCCGAACAGCATAAGGGGTACCCGGGCATTTCCGGCAATGGCCTTTGCCAGCTTGGGCACGATGTCGGAACGGCTGTCGCGCGGGGCGATGGCAAGCACCAGGTCGATGTCTTTCATCTTGCCTTTGAGGTCTTCGATGGCGTAACGGTTGATGATGCGCTGCGCTGCCGCGCTCCCTTGGAACTTGGCAAGCAGCAGGTTGTAGGCCACGCGGTCCATGCCGTTGTGCAGGCCCTTATAAATGCGGTCCGATAGAATGATCATGATGTGTGGTTATTTTGTGGTTATCAATATTTGCTGTATCTTTGCGGCTGGAAGCCAGTCCATAAGTGGGCAAGGCCAACTTCGCGAGAGCGATGCGCCGGCAATGATAAGACATGCTTCGACGCGGGTTAATTCGATTAGTGCAAAAGTCCCCGCCCGCGAGGACTCACCTTGCAATTGCAGGGTAGAAGCGCAGCATGCACTTCTGGGGCAAATTTAAGCGGTTGTAGGTATCTACGGCCGCTTTTTCGTTATGCAATAATGCAGAATGCGCTTGCTGGCACGCTCGCCTACGATTATTTTCACTTCACCGATATGCGGTAGCCTGGCCGACAGTTCATAAATGGTTTTCAGGTTCATCTTTTTCTGCCTTTGTGATGCTGCCGGTGTCCTTTTTACTATGACAGCTGCTTCCAGTGCCTCTACCACATGCAGTGCAGCCAGTGTGGATTCGTAATTTTTGGAGGCGTGCGTTGCCGTTTCATCGACAGACATTGGTACAAATTCCACCTTGCGGGGGTGGAATGCCTTGCAGCATACGCTTCTCCCGATGAGTTTCCATAATTGTTCCACTATGATGGCCCTGCGCATATAGGTGCTTTCCTTGTCTGTGCCTGTGGGTATGTGTCGTATGTTCGTTTTCATGGTTTTATTTTTATGAATTTCCATACTGCCAATAGTCCCCCTGCCACGGCCGTAATGATTCCCAGCACGCGAAAAAATGCGTTGATTGGTTTTTCGGGCGGTGGTTCGGCCACGGTTGTGATTTTGGGCACGGTCACGGGTATGTCAGCGGTGATGGTGTCGGGCAGCTGC